>JAEZKQ010000008.1 GCA_023436115.1 Bacillota bacterium
TATTCTCGGGGTTGCATTACAACGATGACACACCCGCTGCGCCCAAGGTTACGGCTAAGGCGGGCTGGACATTTACCGGCTGGTCTCCGGCTGTGGCAGACAAAGTAACGGGCACAGTCGTCTATAATGCAAAGTACACACAGAATGCGTATACTGTAACGTTTAACATCGGAGCAAACGGGACAACGAGCGACACCACCGTATTTACGGGATTGCATTACAACGATGACACACCCGATGCGCCCAGTGTAACGGCCAACGATGGCTGGACATTTACGGGCTGGTCTCCGGCTGTGGCAGACAAAGTGACGGGCACAGTCGTCTATAATGCACAGTACACACAGAATGCGTATACTGTAACGTTTAACATCGGAACGAACGGGACAACGAGCGATACCACCGTATTCTCAGGGTTGCATTATAATGATGATACACCCGTTGCGCCCAGTATAACGGCTAACGATGGCTGGACATTTACCGGCTGGTCTCCGGCTGTGGCAGACAAAGTGACGGGCACAGTCGTCTATAATGCACAGTACACACAGAATGAGTATACTGTAACGTTTAACATCGGAGCAAACGGGACAACGAGCGATACCACCGTATTTACGGGATTGCATTACAATGATGATACACCCCTTGCGCCCAGTGTAACGGCCAACGTTGGCTGGACATTTACCGGCTGGTCTCCGGCTGTGGCAGACAAAGTAACCAGTACGGTTGTCTATAACGCACAGTACACACAGAATGTATATACTGTAACGTTTAATGTTGGAGCAAACGGAACAACGAGCGACACTGTTACATACACAGGTCTGCATTTCGGGGATGCTTTCCCGGCCGCACCCAACGTAACGGCCAAGGCGGGCTGGACATTTACAGGATGGCCGACCATGCCTGCTACTGTTATAGGAAATGCAACGTTTAATGCGGCTTACACACGCAACAGTTATATCGTTACCTTTGTAGATTTTAACGGAAACATACTGGGTACGGATACGGTGTTTTACGGTGAAGACGCAACGCCTCCAGCCCCTCCGTCACGTGAAGGTTACACGTTCACAGGCTGGAGCGCGGGCTATAATAACATTACAAGTGCCGTCACATTAACGGCGCAGTATGCCATTAAAACATATACCGTCGTGTTCTACGCTGTGGATGGCGTGACACCCCTTGGCTCTGCGCAGACGGTCAATTGGGGCAGCGCTGCCGCGCCTGTGACAGCACCGGCATTAGCAGGCCAAACATTCAGCAGGTGGGCACTAACCGGAGACGATGAGGCAGCCGAGACAAGCTTAAGCAATGTTCGTGAAAATATTAGGGCGGTGGCGCAATATACACCCAACACCTATACCGTCACGTTTGTGGATTATGACGGGACACCGCTTGGTACAGTAAACGTGCTGTATGGCGGCAGCGTGAGCGCACCCGCAACGCCGCAGCGTCAGGGTTATACGTTTACCGGCTGGAATGCCCCGCTTAGCGGCGTGACGCAGGATATGACAGTTACAGCGCGCTATAGAATCAATACATATACAGTCACTTTTGCGGACTATGACGGAACGGTGCTGGCCGAGTCCACGGTAAATTGGAACACCGGGGCGACAGCACCCGCAGTGCCCGAAAGGGATGGATTTACATTTACCGGATGGGATATCCCGTTTGACGCTGTAACTTCCGATATCACTGTCACAGCCCAATATGAGGCGATGACGGTGTTGGCGGATGAAGAAGTACCGGCTGCAACTGATGAGCAGTTTGAAGCAGAAGAAATACCGGTTACAGTAGAGGATGAGCCGATTCCTGAAGTCAACGTAGACAGCAATAGCTGGATGTGGTGGCTGCTGCTGATCCCTGTAATAGGACTTCTGCTCTGGCTGTTGCTGGCTTGGCTTACAGTGGTTCCGGTGGCAGAAGCCATAACCGCGAATGCCGACGGTACATTCACAATACAGTGGGGCTATAAAAACAGGAAACTGCGCAAATACACAGTGGAGGAAGAAGATTCCTTGCTGACAGCCGTTAAAGGCGCAATAGTCACGACAGGCCAGCCGCCCGTGACATTTGAAAAGGGCGAGCATAATGATGTCTTTAAGACAGTGGTACTGGCCGGTTCAACAGTGCAATGGCAAATTAAAAGACGCAAAGAGAAGGTTGAACTGAAAGAAAAATAGAATCTTGAATACGGGTATATAAAGGGCTGCATCCATCACGGGTGCAGCCTTATCTTTTCGTTATCCAATTTTACTTTGAACCTTTAGCAGCAAAGAGTAAGCGCCATGATATAATCGAGCGGCTCTTCAGCGACAGCCTCCCCAGTCTTTCATATAAGCGCAGCGCGGGATTATCCTTGGATACGCTAAGCGACACCTGCTTATAACCTTATAGGTGTTTCATAGGATTGTATCTCACGAACGAGGCAGGGCGTTTTTGCTGTCTGTATATCGGTTAGCTCTGTAAAATCAGCGCGGCTGCACATCGCCGCTGCCTTGATCGGAAACGGATACGCTCGGGCTGCCCTCATAGGTGATATCTCCGGAGCCGTTGACGCTGCCGGTCAGCTTGCCCGATACATTTAAATTCACATTGCCGCTGCCATATATGCCGACATCGGCATTCTTGGTGGCGCAATTGAACGCGTTATAGCAGCCCGAACCGTTGACAGAAACGCTGATCTCATCCGCTGTTCCTGCAGTCTCGATATCGCCGCTGCCGTCTATGCCCGCGTCTAAAGCCTTCGCTGTCACATCCAATTCGGCAGTGCCCGATCCGTTGATATTGACCGACAGCGTTTGAGCTTCCAGTTTTAACGCAATATCGCCCGAGCTGCCGATTTGCACGTCAAAGGTTTGGCCTTTCATCGCTTCGTTCCCGGCCAGCGTGATGCACCCGCTGCCGTTCGATTCAATCAAACCGCCGCTGAAAGCAGGGATCGTGACGGTCATTCTTTTGCTCAGCACAATGCTGGTACCATCTTCATAGGATACCGATAGCACGCCCCGTGTATCCTGTCGCAGCTCTATGAGATCGATGAGGTTGCTTTCCCCCTCAATGATGGCTTCACCCGTAAGGCTCGGGTCAATCACGACGTCGATGGAACCCATGTTTTTTACGCCGCTGAGTTGCTGATCGAGTGTCACCGTTTTTGTTTCCATATCACCGTTTCCGACGACGGTTTTCATATTATCCAGATTGATGTAGAAATGACAGCCCGCAAGAGCCGCTGTCAGCATCGCGATAAGAGATATAATGATGAGTCCTTTAATACGCTGATTCATAATACAATCCTCCAAAGAATTAGAAATCTTAATTATGTATGATTATAACATAGAGAGCCTGCCATAAAAAGCTATTTTAAGACTTGCACATACAAATTATACTACATACTGTATCTAGTGTCCGGGGCGTTGGTTAATATGATATAATGATGGCAGATTTTATTAATGAGGAAAAAGCAATGCAAGATTATACGACTGTGATTTATTATATGAAGGATGCTGTTTTTGTGGCAGCAGACGCGCTTGGTGGCACAAATGCGGGCGGCGCGTGCGACGCGGCGGTGGCAGCGTTGCTTAGAGGGTGGTTCGCGAAGCAGAACGAACCGGTCGCGGTGCTGGCCGACGGGCTGCCCGTGCCGGTGCTGGCTCACAGCGAAAAACAGCTTGAAGACTATGCCCAGCGGCTCGCGTATCACGACGGCCCGTGCTTTGCGGTAGCGGCGCTGAGCGGCACAGCAGCGTATGAGCGCGGCCTGCGCGACTATTGCGTGGCTGTTGCGTATCTGGAAAATCGGGAGCTTAAAGCCGCCATGGTATACGACCCGGCTCACGCAGAGCTTTTTCACGCGGTGCAGAACCTGGGCGCATACTTAAACGGCAAAAGCATTAAAGCGTCCGGCAGAAAAAGTCTCATGGAGGCGTATCTGTCCGTTGACCATGGCACACTGCGTATGGGAAAGGAAGAGGCGCTGCGCGGCCTTATCATGCAAGCCCAGCATGTGCGCTGTGGCGCGCCGTTTTCTCTTGCACTTTGCTATGCGGCGTGCGGACGTATCGACGCGGCAGTCGGCCGGGGTCAGTCGTTTATCGATAGCGCGGCGGGGCTGCTGATTGCCAAGGAAGCGGGCGCGAAGCTTTTGAACGAGGATGGAAACCCGCTTGCACCGTTTGACCAGATCGGGCAGCGCATCAGTGCGGCGGCGGCGTGTCCCGGCATCGCGAAGGAGTTAGGAGAGATCATCGCGGGGCTGTAATAGCATCTGTAAAACTACTTAGACAAGGGTAATTGGGGGATTCACTATGAAGGTTGGCATGATAAGGTGTCTGCAAACGGAAGATTACTGTCCGGGAACGACGGATTTCGCTATGATAAAAAACAAGCAGGGTGCTTTTAAAGGGGTAGAAGGGGATATTGAAATCGTCGGTATGGTTTCCTGCGGCCGCTGTCCCGGCAAAAAAGCGGTGCTCAGAGCGAAAGAACTCGTAAACCCGGGGCGCGGATACCATTGCCTTTGCGTCATGCATACAAAAGGGAACGCCGATCGGGTTTGCGTGCCCGTTTGCCAAGAAGATGAAAGACTGTGTGGCCAGCGCGGTTGGCGACGACATCATCATATTGGATTATACGCATTAAAAGATTTGCATGCGTAGAAGGGCACTGAGTATATGATAGATTATATGATAATGTGCATCTTCTTTGACTACATATGCAAGGAGTGAGCGTTATGTTGGTTCATGGTTATAGTTGGAAAGTTAGACCTCGTAACACGATTTCTTGACCAAGAAATTCAATTCGCAGATGAAAACTTTAAGCCCGAACCGAAAGGCGAACAGAACCTACCACTTTAGTGGTTTTTTTATTTATATATTAATATACAGTAAAAAATGTTATTATTTAGATAAAAATAGCGAAAAATAGAGGAAAAAATTATGGATAACTTGAAGAACAAGCCGGAGTATGATGGTAATACCATTAATCAAATAGAAAACAAAGCTGTACAACAAATAAATCAGCGGGCAACGATTACCAAGATGATGCTTCAAAGGCTGAACGTGACGAAGAAATTGTGAATCTTTTTAAATATGTTGAGCGTCTTGGTAAAAAGATTGGGAAGGGGCTTATTGACACTATAAGTTCCTTTATAGCGCTATGACTGACCCAAGAACACCGTTCGAGGTTAAGGCCATAGCTATAGCAGCACTAATATACTTTATCAGGCCCATTCGACGAGATTCCTGATGTTTTTCCTGGTGTCGGTTTTGCTGATGATGCTGCTGCGCTCACCGCTGCTGTTGCTGCGATAACTGTAATACTAATAAAGCATGGAATTCATTTGGAGGAAGATAAAGAACAAGCGAAGAAGTGAGCAAGACATTTCAATATCCCATACACCTTAACCGATTTTTCGATATTTTGCCTATAACTTAACTGTTACGGTGAACCTATCGATGAAATAATAGAGAATCATATAGGGCTTATGTGGGTAGCATTATGCTATAGCTGACTATCAAGTCATATAAGAATAATCAGATTCTTAGGTTAAACTGATTTGCTTAACCATAACTGCACAGCCGCTCCAAACACAAAATTTCCGCCGAAAAACACTAACAACGGTGATATGAAAGCACTCTTTCAGCGTTTTTTTATTTGTCGTGTTTTAAAAAACAATTGACAGGTGAATAAAACGCCATTAAAATAGTGGCTCTGGCAACTAATCCATCTAATAATATGAGAGAGCAGGCATGAATATGATTATGAGGGATGTCTGGGCCATACAACGTTATGGCTTTATCTACATATCGGATAGGCTTATGGGCACTTCCGTGCACGGCGGCGATTTTATGGTGTTGGACTATCTAGATACACATACCGATGTTGACCAAGAAATGATCGCGGACTATATGATGCTGGATAAGGCGACCATTACAAAATCATTGGCACGTTTAGAACAGTTCGGTTATCTGTGCCGCACAACGAATTCCGATGACAGACGCAAAAAAAACGTCTATTTGACAGATGAGGGCCGCCGCATCCACGGTAAAATCAAGTCCGTCGCCAAGGAATGGAAGGAAGTTTTGATCGACGGATTTACAGCAGAAGAAATTGAGCAGTTTGCACAATTATGCGGCAAGGCTGCAAAAAATGCACAGGTAAAATACAAAGAAATAAAAAATCAAGTTTAAATGTTTGGCAGTATCATTTTTATTATATCCTGTCGACACAACGGAAAGGCTATTTGATGAACGAAACAACTGAGAACGAAAATGTCCTTGTAAACGAGAAAGCAAACAAAAGCACCCTTTATGTTCTTGTGCTGACTCTTATTATCACCGTGATGAACGGTACTGTCTTCAATGTTGCACTGCCAACGATAATATCGGATCTGGGGCTATCGATGCTTCAGGGTAGCTGGATTGGCACAGCCTATTTAACGATTTTTGCAGTCGGCACACTAACATACGGTAAACTTACCGAAAAATTTAAGATATCCACGCTGATTACATTCGGCCTTGTGACGCTATGTATCGGATCGATTATTGGTCTGGTTACCAAAAACTTTACTTTTTTGATCGTTAGCCGTCTCATTCAGGCGGTTGGCTCCTCTGTTATGCCTACAATGGGCCAACTCATACCCTACCGCTTGTTCCCCGCAAATAAACGTGGTCAGGCGCTAGGTCTCGTTGCCGCCGGCATGGCGTTAGGTGGGTTGCTAGGCGCGCTTGTGTCCGGCGTCATCACGACGTTTTTAGGATGGCGGTGGTTGTTCGTAATGCCGCTTATCGTACTCTTTGTGCTGCCCGTATTTCGTCATAACCTTCGCGGTGAAGCTCCACCGCTCCACCCGGAGACGCGTATAGATTGGTTCGGGGGGCTACTACTGCTGCTCACTGTGGCATCACTAATGCTTACGTTTACGCTGCTGAACATATGGATGGCTTTGGTTACAGCCTTACTGATTGTGGCATTGGTATTCTGGATGCGCCGCTCAACGCAGCCCTTCCTGCAGTTATCCATATTTGCAAATAAACAGTTTATCATTCTATTGGTTGCTACGGTCATGTTCGGTATACTCAGCTTTGGCATACCGTTCATACTACCGCTTATGTTAGCCAATATACAAGCGGCGGACGCGGCGGCGATCAGCCTCGTCATTTTCCCGGGAACGGTTATAGCGGCTTTGGTGGCACGCACTGGGGGGCGGCTGATCGACAAAAAGGGCAATGCTTTTATGGTTAAGATATCGGTAATACCCATGATTGTTTTGCTTGTTATTCTGGCCGTGACCTGCGGTTGGTCTATGATCTTTACAGCTATATTAATGGTATTTTTCTGCATGGCCCAGGTGTTCCTGCAGACTGCTCTGAACAACAGTGTATCCCATACACTTTCGCCAAAGGAAAGCGGCGTGGGATTTGGTATGTTCACCATGACCACCTACATATCCGGTGCACTGGCAAACGTGTTGATCGGTCTGCTGGTAAACTTCTTTATGCTAACACCGGTGCAGCTTAGCCCCGTGCTAATAAATAGCGACGCATATGCATACAGCAATGCACTACTTGCGATGATTGTGCCCGCAATATTGATTGGATTAATGTTTATCGTATTTTTCAGAAAGCACAAAGCCAATAAAGTAGTAACGGAAGAGACCATAGATGCCAAGTCGTAAGAACACATTGCTCGTTTGAAGCGGGTTTTTTACACCGTTAAGGCAAAGACACAAGAATCTTTGGTGTACATATTGGGTTGGAATTGACAATGAACACCTCGTTTGAAAATAAACGGGGTGTTATCATTTCAGCAGCAAGAATAAAGTGGTTTATATTAGCAATAAGCTTTCGTAGTTGGCTGAAAAGTACCTGTCTCGTAACTGCATAACGCTCCCCGCGTTTTCTCATTCTTAATACTATTTAATGCTAACAAACTTTCTATAGCAACGCAAA
Source organism: Bacillota bacterium (assembly GCA_023436115.1). GTDB lineage: Bacteria > Bacillota > Clostridia > Christensenellales > SZUA-584 > SZUA-584. The sequence continues at coordinate 7,944 of JAEZKQ010000008.1, forward strand.
ATGGGGACTCTCAAAGATACGTTTCATTTGACATAAGCAAAAAGGGTGTCCGGCGGGGTCAAACATAACTGTCCACCTGCCAGAAAACTGTTTATCTGCAATTATTGCCCCGCATTGGATTGCGTATTGAACCGCCTTTTCTAAATCATTAACTGCGAAGTCGATATGCGCCATTTGCTGCTGAGCTTGAGGCTCTTCCGACCACACAGGCGGTTTATACTCGGGGTTACGCTGAAGTGTTATACCGGGATACGCCCCCTTTTTTGTCCCCGGAGCGCCCACGATTGCATAGTCTTCATCATAGAATGGTATTTCCCATTTGAGCAGAACCGCGTAGAATTTCGCTAGTTCATGCGGGTATTTACAGTCCAGTGTAAATGCGCTCATCTTGATTTTCAGTTCATCATCCATAACGTTAACTCTCCGTAATATAAAAATGGTATGACAACATGATTCCAATATCCTGTCTATTATTGCTATAATAGCTTATCCATTATATATAATAGGTTCTCGAGTTATATCTGCACAACCGCCCCGTAAATGAAGTTCCCGCCGAAGAACACGAGCAAAGTGCCGAGTATGGCGATGATGATGCGATAGAGCGTGGGCTTTAAAAAACGGCGCGTCGTGCCCACAAAAACGGATATCGCCCCGTACCATATGAAATCGGCCAGTATGTGCCCCAGAAAGTAAAGGATGACACCCAAGTACCCCAGCACACTGTAAGCCTGCATCACGAACCCAAGGCCGATCACAGCCCACCACAGCAAAAAATACGGATTCGTCGCGCTGATGACGATGCCCGAAAAGAACATGCTTTTCGCGGCGGCCTTTTCGCCGTCCATCTGCACGGAGACTTTGTTCTTGGCGGAAGAAACGATCATATCGATGCCCATATAAATCAGCAGCGCACCGCCCAGTAAGCCGATAACAATCTGCGCGATGATTGACTGCAGCACAATGTCTAGCCCTAAGAATATGAGAATGAGCAGCACAAGCTCCAGCGCCGCGTGACCCAGCGTGATGATAAAGCCGCTGCGCGGCCCGGCAGAAAGCGCCTGCCTGATGGTATACGTCAGTAATGAACCGGGCATCATCGCGCCCGAAAAACCCACCGCGAGGGCGGAAAAGAATATTGCTGCCATTATTCCACACTTCCCTTTTTATAGTAGCCATGGTATCACTTTCATATTTATCATGTCAAATATATAGCGATGTTTAAGTATATAGCGTTTGTGTTTAATAATAAGTAGAAATGTTTTTGGACAGACGGCAAGGTTTCATGAAGAAATGATAATATGTTGCAAATGCAACGTATATTCCGCGCCTTTTGTGCTAAGTTAAAAACAGATAAAAAACGGGAGGTTATGGTTATGGGAAGAGCATTAACATCTAAAGTCACATGGGTCGGTAAGGTAGACTGGGAACTTAAAAAGTTTCATGGCGATGAATATTCAACACGCAAAGGCTCGTCATACAACTCCTATCTCGTCAGGGATGGCAAGAACGTGCTGATCGATACGGTCTGGCAGCCATTTGATAAGGAATTTGTTTCAAACCTGCAAAAAGAGATCGATCTTAAAGATATTGATTATATCGTGGCCAACCATGCGGAGATCGACCACAGCGGCGCTCTGTCCGAGCTGATGCGCCATATCCCCAATACGCCCATCTATTGCACGGCCAACGCGGTCAAGTCCTTAAAAGGGCATTACCATCAGGACTGGAATTTTGTCACGGTGAAAACGGGGGATACGCTGGAGCTGGGCAGCAGCAAGCTTATATTTGTAGAAGCCCCGATGCTGCACTGGCCGGACAGCATGTTCTGTTATCTAACGGGCGAGAATATACTGTTTTCTAACGATGCATTCGGACAGCATTACGCCACCGAATCGCTGTATAACGACGCGGTGGACAACGCGGAGCTTTATGCCGAGGCCATCAAGTATTACGCGAATATTTTAACACCGTTCTCGCCGCTGGTGATAAAAAAGATCAACGAGGTGCTAAGCTTTGGGTTGCCTGTGGATATGATATGCCCCAGCCACGGTGTGATATGGAAGGACGACCCCACGCAGATCGTGCGTCAGTATCTGGTATGGGCGGATTCCTACAAGGAGAACCGCATCAGCATCGTCTATGATTCCATGTGGGGCGCAACGCGGCGCATGGCCGAGGCCATCGCGGCGGGCATCAAAAAGGCGGACGCAGACGTGACAGTGACGCTGATGAACGCGGCCAAGCATGACAAGAACGATATCATCACAGAGGTCTTCCGTTCAAAGACGGTGCTTGTCGGCTCGTCCACCATCAACCGCGGCTACTTGTATGCCATAGGCGGGCTGCTGGAAATGATAAAGGGGCTTAAATTCACGGGCAAGAACGCGGCGGCTTTCGGAAGCTATGGTTGGAGCGGCGAAGCCGTGGGGCAGCTCACAAAAGCACTGGGAGATGCGGGTTTCCGCGTGTCCGACGAGGGGATCAAAACGCTTTGGGTGCCGGATGATGCCGCGCTTGCAAAATGTGAGGAATACGGAAAAACTGTTGCAGGGATAAAATGAAATGGAAAGCAAAACAATAGATTTGAAACAATCGGTTTATACGCTGTGCACGCAGTATCCTGAGCTTGCGGAGATTTTAAAGCAGATTGGGTTTACGGATATCACAAAGCCGGGCATGCTGGCGACGGCGGGACGCTTTATGACGATACCCAAAGGTGCGGCGCTTAAAAGGATGGACCTCGGCGTGGTCAGGTCGATGCTGGCCGAGCATGGCTTTCAGGTCAGCGAATAGGGAGGAAGACTTATGAGTCAGGAGATTAACAACAGGGAGTATAGAAAAAAGGTCATCAAAGACCTGCTTGCCCAGCTCCATGAAGGCAAAACCGTGGACGAAGTGAAGCAGCAGTTTGAAAAAGCGTTCGGCGGCGTTTCAGCGTCTGAGATTTCGGACGCGGAGCAGGCGCTGATTTCCGAAGGCGTTCCGGTACAGGAGGTTCAGCGCTTGTGCGATGTGCACTCGGCGGTGTTCAAAGGCTCGATCGAAGAGATCCATGCACCAAGTGACGCGTCTCAAACGCCCGGACATCCCGCCCATACACTCAAGGCCGAGAACAAAGCGCTACAGCAGCTTATTGAAACACAGCTGCGCCCGCATTTAAAGGCTTTTGCCGACGGAACGGATACGGCAGATCAGCTTAAAGACGATATCCAGCTGCTTATGCAGATCGATAAGCATTATCTGCGCAAGGAAAACCTTCTGTTCCCATATATGGAGCAGTACGGTATCACAGCGCCGCCCAAGGTGATGTGGGGTGTAGACGATGAGATTCGCGCCCTTATAAAGGAAGCGGCGGCTCTCGCGACGGCAAAAGACAAGGCGCTGACAGAAAAACTTGAAGAGGCGATCACGCGTGTCGAAGAGATGATATTCAAAGAGGAAAACATACTGCTGCCCATGCTGATGGATACGCTGACGCTTCAGGAATGGAAGCGCATCGCGGACGAAAGTGCGGACTTGGGCTTTTGCCTGATCGACCCGCCGCCGTCATGGCAACCTGCGGAGGGCCAAGCAGAGGCCGCGCCCGTGAAACCGGACGGCAATGCTATCGCGATGCCCACGGGTTTCCTGATGCCCAAGGAGCTACAGTTCCTGCTGGACACGCTGCCTGTGGATATCACATTTGTGGGCAAAGATGATACAGTGCGCTATTTCTCTCAGACGGCGGAACGTGTATTCCCGCGGACACGCGCTATCATCGGGCGTAAGGTCTCGAATTGCCATCCGCCCGCCAGCGTGCATATCGTGGAGGGCATCGTGAACGACTTTAAGTCGGGCAAGAAAACGCACGAGGATTTTTGGATACGCATGGGCGAAAAATTCGTGTATATACGCTATTTCGCGGTACGAGATGAAAACGGCGAATACATGGGCACACTTGAGGTTACGCAGGATATCGCGCCGATACAGCAGATCACCGGCGAAAAGCGTCTTGTGTCGGATATATAATAAAGGAAGGGGTAAAGCGGTATGGAAAACAAGATTTTAAAAAACATCGAATTTGAAAAGGCGCTGGATATGGCATCGCTCGTCTCTTATCAGGAGGGGCAGATCGTGAGCCGCACGCTGGTGCAGAACAAGGCGGTCAGCATCACGCTGTTTGCCTTCGATACGGGTGAGGAAATCAGCTCTCATGAATCCCATGGCGATGCCATGGTGTATATTCTCGACGGCAGCGCATCCATCACCATCGGCGGCAAGGTGTACGCGCTGGAAGCGGGGCAGACCATCGTGATGCCTGCGGGCATACCGCACGCTGTGGAGGCGGCGGCACGGTTTAAGATGCTGCTTATCGTCGTATTCCCCAGCTAAGACGAAAAGCTAATAATATCAATAAGCAGCGGACAGAGAGGCAGCTTTTGCGGCTCAGTCCGCTGTTTTTTTAAGACTTATGTGTGATACTAGACAGAAATATGAATACAATATATGATTTAACCATATTTTTTTATGGGAGCCGTGAAGATGTCTACGGCAAAATCCGTCCATAGGAGCGTATCACACATGACAATTGGGGACGCAGTGACGCAATGCCGCGAAACCGGTCTTTCGGGCTGGGCTCTCGTCGAATATGCCCAAAAGCTTGTTTCGGGTCAAATGAGTTATTCGTATTCCAACTCGTTTGATTTTCCGGCCACGGCGTTTGAAAAGGGAAGGGGATATTGCTGGCATCAAGCCAATGCGCTCAATAAGATTCTGTCAGCGCTGGGGCTAGACAGCCGCCGTGTGCACGCGGTGAAGAATCGTATTCCCGCAAAGCAGTTTGAGGGTGTCAATATTGAACCGCACATATCGGGGCATATCTGGCTGAGCGTGAGTATCGGCGGCGAGGAAAAAGACGTTTGCCCCGGACATCCCGACAACGCGCCGGGCTGTATTCATTTTACGCCCGTTTCGAAAGTGAGACAGTGGAATGCGTTTATCGCATTCTGGTCTTATCTTGGTTCGGCCATGGTCAACGCGCAGCGGTTGAGGAGAATCGATATGAAAAAGAAAAAGCTCAAAGAGAGATGGAACCCCGACGCTTGTTCATGCAAAAAGAAAAACTGCCCGCGCTATAAAAAGTGCGACGAATGCAAGGAATATCACTATTCGCGCCAGAGTCTGCCGTATTGCGAGCGGTAGCATTGGCGGTTCTTGATGAATATCAAGTGTACTTCTTATATCGGCAACATGAGCGGCAGAAGAGGGTCGCTCTTTTTTATGTATTCAGTCGTGTCCGTCCGCGTTGTATGTATCGGGTAGAAAAATTCTGTTGCGCTCAGCCTTGCGCGCGGCATCGATGCGAGAGAGCAGATAGGCCTTGGCAGACAGGGGCTTTCGGCTGTCGTGACGCGATAAAATATTGTCGTTTGGGATGTCATAGATGTCTTCAGGGTCATGAAGTAGCGCATAACGCAAACGCGGTGAGAGGCCCAACGGCTCTGGTGCGGCTTTGGCTGCGCACTTACAGCGTTTATTCTTATAAAAACCGCTGTTCATGATATATCCTCCCCATTTTTATTGCTATATTCTATGTGGCTTTTGCCGCGTATGTGAGAAATTGTGAATGAAACGTAAATTGCTTTTGCGTGCGATTGTTAAAATCCACAGCGCATGGTAATATTATTGCTTAGGAGATGGACATGTTCGGATATGTACAGCCTTTGAAGCCGGAGCTTAAAGTCAAGGAATATGAAGCCTTCAAGGGCTACTACTGCGGCTTGTGCAAGGCGATAAGAGAAAATTATACACACGGCGCGCGATTTATGCTAAACTACGATTGCGCCGTGCTTTACTTGCTTTTGGCTTCCATGAGCGATAAAATGCCGCAAGTCACGCAGGAAAGGTGTATCGCCAGTCCGCTTAAGAAAAAGATCATTGTGCATGCGGATGAAGCCGCTTACGCAGCGTCGGTCAACGTGCTGTTAGGCTGTGCCAAGATCGAGGACACGGCAATGGACGACAAAAAGCTCTCCGCAAAAATGCTCGCGTTGCTTTTCCGCCGTGTGCGAGGGAAAGCCAGAAACGGCCACGAAGCGCTTGCGCAGCAGTTCACGCAACGATTAACGAACCTTCACTTGCTGGAACAGCAAAAGTGCGCCGATGTGGACGCGGTTGCAGACGAGTTCGCACAGCTGCTGGCCGCGGTGTTTTCACAAGCCCCTTTTGATTTTACCGATGAGATGGCAAGAAAAACGCTCTGGCATTTCGGTTATAACCTTGGCCGCTGGATCTATATTGCCGATGCGGTAAGTGATCTGGAAAAAGACCACAAATCAAAAAGCTATAATGTCTATTTGGAGCGTGAATACACGGATGTGGCGGCACTGCGCAAGGCCATAACCGAGGAAGCTGCGTTTAATATGAATATGTCGCTGGCCGAGGCCGCCAAGGCCTATGAGCTGTTGGATATAAAAAGAGACAAAGAGCTGCTCGACAACATCATGTATTTGGGGCTCGCGAAGAAAACGGAAGATGTTTTGAAAGGGGATACCAATGGATCCGTATAAAGTGTTGGGGGTTAGTCCGACCGCGACAGACGCCGAAATCAAAACGGCGTACAGAAATCTTGCAAAGAAATACCACCCGGACAAATACAGGGGTCATGATCTGGAGGACCTCGCGGGTGAGCGTCTCAAAGAAATCAACGAAGCCTATGAAATGATTCAAAAACAGCGTGCGTCAGGCGGCGGCAGCTCTTATTCCAATAACTATAATACGGGCGGCAGCTCTTATTCCGGCTCCGCACAGTTTGCCGATATCAGAAGCGCCATACAACGCGGCGAGCTAACACGCGCCGAAGCGATGCTGGACGCCATATCCAACAGAACGGCCGAATGGCATTATTTAAAGGGTATGGTGCTGCTTAAAAAGGGTTGGTACGACGGCGCACGGCAGCATTTCTCGACCGCGGCCGGTATGGAACCCGGAAACCCCGAATACGCCAACGCATATAACACCGTGAACAGAAGCGCCACCGGATACGGCCAGACTTTCTACGGCAACAGAGGCACCAACAACGCCAATGTCTGCAATCTGTGCGGCGGACTGCTGTGTGCAGATTGCTGCTGCGAATGCATGGGCGGAGACTGCATATCCTGCTGCTGATAAACCAAGTTTAAAAAGGGAGGATTCTACATGCCGCGATTTCACCGCACCGCTCACCGTGTCAGCTTAACGGCCATGTTTGCAGCCATGTCGCTGCTGTTCTTGTACTTAGCTTCCGTGCTGCCCACGATGCGCATTGCGATGTATTTTCTAAGCTCCGTGTTTGTGATGGGTCTGGTCATCGAGGAAGAGATCGGACTTGCGATACTCATGTATATCGCCGTGTCGCTGATGTCTTTGCTGCTTATGCCCAATATCATACGCGTGGTGCCTTATGTGCTGTTCTTCGGGCACTACGGTATCGGCAAGTATTATATACAAACGCGCGTGAAGGACAAGGTTGTCCGCTACATATTAAAGCTATTATACTATAACATTGCTCTCGCACTGATTTACCTGCTGGCCCGGGAAATCATATTTCAGGATGTATTAGATACCGGCATTGCTTTCTGGCTGTTTGCGGTGCTGGCCCAAGTCGCGTTTGTGATTTATGACTTCATATTTGACAAGGTGGCCACGTTCTACTTCAACAACTTGCGGCGATTACTCATGAAAAACTAGTTGATTAACAATCAAAGGCGTACCGGAAAACGGCGCGCCTTTTTTCAAACGGAGCCAATATGAACGCGATCATACTGTTAATACCCATTCTGCTTTTAAGATACGCTCTTCTGGGCGGGTTAAGCAAAGAGGCTTTAAAACGCGCAGTCTTCCTTCCGCCGATGGACGGAAAAAAGAGAGCGACGCTGTGGATTTATCTGATTTCAAACATCGCTCTGTTCCTGTATTTGTTTTTTATCCAAATTAGAATCGTGCCCGTTTGGTTTTATTTAGGACTCATTCTCTTTGTTTTGGGCACTGTATTGTATGCCGTATCAATCATCAATTTCGCAAGGCCAAACGCGAATGGCGTCAATCAAAAAGGGCTATATCGCGTTTCGCGCCATCCCATGTACGTCGCCTTCTTTATTTACTTTCTAGGCTGCGTGTTGCTTACTCAATCACTCGTATTGCTTGCCATATTACTGGTTTTCCAAATATCTTCTCATTGGATCATACTCAGCGAAGAAAGCTGGTGTGTCAAGGAATTTGGGGAAGAGTACATAACGTACATGAAAAAAGTGAGACGGTATATTTAAATAAGCATCTTATTCATAAATGTGTGTGCATAATCTCTCGTGTGAGAGAATGCTTGAACGAAAAGTCTGGCTGCAAGACAAAAAAATAAAAATAGCTGACAGAGTTTTGCTTCTGTCAGCCGTTTAAGAACTTCCCGGTCGCAATAGATTTAATAAAGGATCTTGTGGGAAATGCAGACGTTGCGCAGCAGCCCACAGCTTGCGGCTTTGCGCAGTTTCGAGCATGGAAAACGAGGCAAAGCGTACAAAGTCGGAAAAAATGGCGAAAAACCACAGGCTTTCCGCCAAGTCTATTGCTATTCCGTTACATTCGTGGGCTGCATGATGTAATAGCCGTTTTTCTCGGTCACGTCAAAGTCCTGAGACGCGGTCTGCGTGACGCCGTTAGCATCCTGCATAGACAGGCTCATCCTGCTGACCACCTTGGTGTTTTTATAATATTCATAGCTTGTGGTCATATAGGCAGCGAGCTTGTTTTCATCCATAAAGCCCTCTAAATCCGCAAGCGTGCTCTCGTGTGTCAGCCCTTTTTCCGCTGCCAGCGTGAGCAAGTCCGCGTCAAGGTTGTAGATGCTCTCGGAAACGATACGCCCGCTGTTTAACCTTCTTTGCCCCAGCATCACAAGCTGGTCGGCTCCGGCAGCCGCGGGGTCGGGTATAAAAGTGGCTTCATATTGCGTATCCCCGTTTATGTAAAGCACCAGATAGAATGGTGTGGGCTCCTGATCGGAGGTGTAATACATAAATGGATATGTGATTTTACCGGCTTCGTAAACGATCGCGGATAAGTCCGGCACGCCTCTTGAGTAACCCAGCGTGTCGCTGGCGGTATCATAATGGTAAACGCGCACGGTTGTGCCGTAGTTATCCTCTAAAATGCCCGGATTGTCCGGTATGCGCACGAGGAAAAGACTGTCCTGCTCTGCCTCACCCTCCTGTTCTGCCTCGTTGGTGGCCTCCTGACGGTATTCATGCTTGATAAAGCGTCCGTCTGCGCCGGGCTCGCCTGTGAGCACGGAAACCTGGTCGTAGTAAGTGAGCCTGCTGACTCCTTCGGATACGTCGACAATGCCCAGCACATTACCGTCGGCGTTCTGTACGGTATACACGCCGTCTTCACTCACCAGGCTCTTAATCGTCTCGGGGCGCGTATCCAGCGGGAAACGCACCGTCAGCGGGAGCGCAATAGCAGCTGCCACCACCAGCAGCGCGGCGGCGAGCTTTAAAACGGTCTTGAGTGTCAGCTTACGATGGGCTCTGCCAAAATTCTTCTTCGCAATTCCGGCGCCGGTCTTGCTGTCTACCGCCATCACATCGCCGCAGTCTTCACAGACGGCTTCATAATGAGAGCCTAGAGGTATCAGATTCATAAAAAGGATGACGATATACCGGGTGATTTTGATGAAGCGGTATGAATAGCTGTCTTTGCATGCGGCGCACTTTTCGCTGCTGAAAACGCCAAGGTCATACCGAACGTCTCTCGTGCCAAATACCATACGATTTCCTGCTTTCTTTTGTTTCCCCAACTTTAAGTTTTTGAGTACGATGGTTCATTATAACATACATTTCCACACAAGCGAATGAATAAATATGAAACAAATCACTGTAAGGAGAATGCCAATGCCGCTTTATCCTATGCGTTTCGCCTTTACGCCAGGACAGAATGAAAGAATAGAGGCCGTGGTGACCGTGCCTAAGGAGCAAAGAAGCATTGTGCACGGCACGGTGTACGATCTGGATGGCCGCCGCGTGAAGGATGCCGTGGTGCGTCTGTTTGCGTGCGCGGAAGACAAAAATGAGCCGGTGATGGACACATTCACCGACGACGACGGCGAGTTTGTTTTCGGCCCTATTGCGGCGGAAAAGAACTACCTGATCAAGGTGTATGTCAACGGCGTGACGCTGCGCGAAATCACCATCAAGCCGCGCAGAAAGCGCTCACAGTGATTAGGCAGCGGCCTAATCAAAAACATCCTTTTCTTGTCAATGACGGCAAAATTCGATATAATCATACAAAATAGTATATTTTGGAGAAAAGCCGTATGAAATATAAGCGCGCTGCTTTTTTTGCGTTGCTGGTATTATTGATCTTTCCCTTACAGACTTTCTGTGCCGGTGCCGTTCCCGAAAGGGTGCTGGATGCCAGAGAAGGGATAGTACGCGTGTACTGTGAAACGGACGGGAACGTATCCGGCGGTACAGGCTTTGCTGTGGGTCAAGGCTCACCCATCAAATATATCGTGACCAGCCATGATGTTGTCAAAGACCAGGGCGACATCACGGTGCTTTGCGAAAACGCTTTGAGCGTGGACGCGTCTGTTTATATTGAGAATGAAAACGCCGGCCTTTGCCTGTTAAAGCTGCAAACGCCGCTTTATGATCTGCAGCCGCTCACGATCGACGATACGGGCAGCGCGAAGGCGGGGGATGCCGTCTATGCACTGGGCTTTTCCCCCGCATCGGATACCATGCCTGGTGCGGTTAATGCGGCCGTTACGGACGGTATCATCAGCGCTTTGAAATCCGGTGTGCTGGCCGAAGACGGCGCGGAAGTGGCTTTGATGCAGACTGACGCGGCTTTTAGCTCGGGCGGCCCGCTGCTGAATGAAAACGGGCACGTTGTGGGCGTGAATACAAAAGCGGAACAGGATTTTGGCTTGGCTGTGAGCGCCCGGGCGCTGACCGGTTTGCTTGATGCGGGCGGTATTTCCTACAAAAGCGTATCGGAGGAAGCGGCGGGGGATACATGGCAGACCGTTCTGATTGCTGCGGCCGGCGCGGCAGCAACTGCGGTGGCGGTGTTTTTTGTGTTGAAACGTCGGCGTGGCGCCGGAGTGCCGCGGTATACGTTTAGCACGTTTGTCGCCGATACCTCAAGAACGACTGAGGACAAGCTCAGCGCGATACTGCCTCTTATGACACAAGTGCAAAAGCTGCATCGTCAGGGGCATTACCATATAGACATCTGTCCCGAAAATATAACATTGACCCATAGCGGCGCGCTTTTGCGCGTGAAAAGCGTGGCAATGAACAGCGGCGGCAAAATCACCGCGAGTCCCGGTTATTCCGCGCCCGAACGATATTCGGGCAGCATACAGGCGGGCCCGTGGTCAGACGTTTACGCCCTGTCCGCTTTGCTGCATACCGTATTGACAGGTCAAATGCTTGCCCCTGCTTTTGAACGCAAAGATGCCGATATCAGCTTTTGCGGTATCGCCGAAAAGTGGACGGCACTGGCGAGCGTGGTGGCACAGGGACTATCGCTGGAACCCGCGCAAAGACCGCCGCTGGATATGCTGTCCGTGCAGATACAGGCTTGTCTGACCGGATACAGCCCTATGCCGTTTTCGGTAAAAGCTGCAGATGCTCAGTCGGCTAGGAGCGTCCATATATCAGCGTCTGAAAGAATATCTGTTCAAAGCAAACCGAAAAAAGCCACTTCCAAAAAGCACGGCAAAAAACGCACAGTCGTGCTATGCGCCGCCGCATTGGTATTGGTGCTGGGCGCAGGGCTGCTTGTAACGGAAGTCAACTATGCGCAAGCCGCGATGCATGTGGAAGCAGGGGAATACACCGAAGCGGGGAAAAGCCTCAAAGGCGTATTCGGCTTTTATAAGGATACGCAGCAGCTTGCTGTGTTTACACAAGCGGCGCTCAAAATGGAAAACCGCGAATACGATGCGGCATCCCGCTTGTTCGCGTCTTTGGGAGAATACCGCAATGCCCCCGACATGGTGACGGAAACGGCCTACCGACACGCACAGTTCAATATCGAAAACGGCCTTTACACGCAGGCAGGTGAACTGCTCGCTGCAGTGGGCGATTACAGGGATGCTCAGGACTTGCGCCGTGAGATTGCTTATCAGAACGCGCACACCTATATGGAGGCGTCCATGTACCTGTCCGCGCTTGATGCGCTTAAGGCCATCGGCTCTTATAAAGATGCGGCAGATATGATTCAAAAAGCCACAGCCGCGCTCTATGACGCCGCGGTCAACGCGCTGGGGGCAGGAGAGACCGAAACGGCAGCCACATATTTTGGGGCTATACCCGGCTATGAACAAGCGGACGGTTACCTAAGCTTGTGCACCGTGCTGACGAAGACGCAAAGCGGAGAAAGATTATCGCGAGATGACTATGGCGAAATGCTTTCGTGTGCGGAGAGTATCGATCTAAAGCCATATTTCATGCAGGATGCGCTGATCGGTTATTTTCTGGAAGGAAGCTGGCAGGACGCGCAGGGCAACACCTTTGAAATGGATAGTGGGGGTGGTGTCAGCAGCAATCTGCCTTGGCATGACGGAAACAGCTATGTGATACGCGATGCGGTTCTTTATATCGTGGAAAGCAGCGGCACGCAAACGCCCCTTTACGGCTTTACGTGTGTTGACTTAAATACAATCACAATATATGTTTATCAAAACGAAGAGTCGTATACGTTGACACGACAGCGCTAAGGGCTAGGGAAGAACTGTTTTATGACGCGCATTATTAATCTGAGAAACGTTTCCCGTTTCCGACTTGGAGCAGCTTTTACCCGCCGCCATAAATGCAACCAGACTATATCCGCCAAAACACAGAACTAATAAATATAATGGATTTAGACACCACAAATCTTCGTATATCAATGTACGCTTTTTTTCATTTGTCTATGGGAAATGGTTTTTATCTGTTATAATACCTTTAAACGAAAGCGTTCCAGAACAGCGCGTTACACAATTGTAGGTGCAAACATATGTTTTAACTGATTTAGGGAGAGGACAATGAAACAATTCACCATCGTACTGGACGGCATTGCTGACAGGCCGCAGCAAAAACTCAACGATAAAACGCCTATGGAGGCGGCAAATACACCCGGGCTGGACGCGCTCTATGCGAATTCAAAGCCCGGCACGGTGCAGACCATTCCTGAGGGGCTTGAGGTGGGCAGCGCTGTGGCAAACATGAACCTGCTTGGATACGACCCGGCGAAGACGTATAAAGGCCGTGCGGTCATCGAGGCCGCAGGCGCGGGTCTTCCCGTTAAGCCCGGCGCGCTTTATGTCCGCTGTAATTTTGTGACGCTCGAAGGAGATACCTTCGAAACGAGTGTGATGCAAAGCTATAGCGCACACGATATCGAGACACATCTGGCGGGTCCTTTGACGCATAGGCTTAATAAAGAGGTGTTTCATGCGCCTTTTGAGCTGATCCATATCGATACGTTCCGCAACATACTCGTTGTAGACGGTGCGGCTGAGCTGGCGGAGCAGTTGTTGTTTACGCCCGCGCACGAGCTGATCGGCGGCAGAGTGGCGGATCATACCAAAGGCGGTGCCATCATGCAGCAATACTTTGACATGATGCGCAAGGCCCATGAGGTGCTCAAAGCCGACAACGATACCAAGGCCAACGGTATCTGGTTCTGGGGCGCGTCGTATGCGCCCGAGTTTAAAGCGCCCATTGCAGGACGGCGTGTGATACTTGCGGAAACCTCACTGATGCGCGGTATCGCGGCGCTGTCGGGCACTGACTGCATTTCGCTCCCCGAAGACAAGGGCTTTGTAACGTACTTGCAGGACAAAACCAAAGCAGCGCTGGAAGCGCTGGAAACTTACGATTATGCATATATCCATATACAAAAGCTGGATGACCTCTCGCATGAGCTGCAGCCTTTGGAGAAAATGCGTGCGATCGAGCAAATCGACGAGCACTTTATACAGCCGTTTTTTGCGGCAGTGAAAGAGCCGTATAGTGCATTCATCGCATCCGATCACTTCACGTTTTCAGACAGCGGCGGGCATGGCGGAGAGAGTGCGCCCTTTATGCTGCTGGGCCGCGGTAAAAACACAGAAGGGCGGTTTACCGAACAGTTCTGCCGAGATGCGGGCTTTCGCGTGAGCGCACCAGAGCTTGTCTCATTGCAGCGCAAAGAATAGGAGCGGTGACATGGGATTTGAATTTTACACAGCCCCGCGTATTATTTTTGAAAGCGGCAGCATTAAGAAGCTGCCTTCGCTCGTTCGGGGCTATGGCAAGCATTTTCTTATTGTGACGGGCGGCTCTTCACTGCGCCGTCTGGGCGTGCTGGGCGGCCTGATGGCGGATATGGAAGCAAACGGCCTTAAATGCACGGTTTACGACGGTGCGGTCGGCGAGCCCACGCCCGAAATTGTGGATGCTGCTGTGAAGCTGGGCTTGCAGGCGGGTGCGGATGCCGTGATCGGTATCGGCGGCGGCAGTGCAATGGATACGGCAAAAGCTGCGGCGGGGGTGATTCCCAACGGCGGCAGTGTGCGCGATTATCTGGAAGGCGTGGGCAGTGGCGCAAAGGTCATAGCTGATCCGCTGCCTTTTATCGCCGTTCCCACCACGGCGGGAACGGGCACCGAGGTCACAAAAAACGCGGTGATTATGTCCATGGGTGAGCATTTTAAAGCCAGTATGCGTGATTCCAGATTAATGGCGCGTTTGGCGCTGGTAGACCCTGAGCTCACGCTTAGTGTACCGCCGGCTGTAACGGCGGCTTCGGGTATGGACGCGATCTGCCAGCTCATCGAGAGCCTGACAACAACACAGGCTAACCCCTTTTGTGACGCGATGGTGCTTTATCATGCGCCCCGCGCGATGGCTGCGCTGCGGCGTGCTTATAAGGACGGAAACGATCTGGAAGCGCGTGAAACGATGTCTCTGGCGGCGCTCGTCAGCGGCATGTGCCTTGCAAATACCGGCCTTGGTGCGGCGCACGGTATCGGCGCGGGTCTTGGCGCGGTGCTGGGCGTGGCGCACGGTGTGGCCTGCGGCATGCTGCTGCCGCATGTGATGCGCTATAACACAAAACACGGCGTGACAAAATACGCACAGCTGGCAAAGAGCGTATGCGGCCGCTCATTCTCCGACGATAAAGCCGCTTCTATGGCGCTTGCGAATGCTGTGGCCGCGCTTTGCGCCGATCTGGGACTGCCCGAGCGATTGGGTAGTCTGGGTGTGACGCAAGAGCTTGTTGGCGATATCGTCGATGCATCGATGGGGTCTTCCATGAAAAAGAATCCCGTCACGTTTACGCGCGAGACGTGCCAAAAATTTATACTTTCACTCATATAATACTCAGCCTTTCGCATATGCTGTAGCGGGAGTTGGTGTTATGGAAATGCTGACGGTTCACAACGTCAGGCGCACGGACAGATTGGAAACGCTGAGCGCGCAATACCGCGTGCCGGTGTGTATGATCATGCGTGCCAATTCAATCAAAACCGTCAATGATTTTGCGAAGTGCCGCAAGATCAATATTCCGAAACGGTGCTACTGCAATCGCTGCAGCGGCGGGGAAAAAACAGACTGCATCATATACACCGTACAGCCGAGTGATACGCTTTTCAGCATTGCCAAGCAGCACGGTGTGACGATGAATATTATATGCAAGGCCAACAACTTAACCGAGCCGGATAGCATACGCGAAGGAGATAAACTCAGCATACCTGTGCTGTCGGGGCAAATCTATTTTGTGCGCGAAGGCGAGACGCTCTCCGGCATCGCGCAGGCGTATGGCATTCCCGAATGCCGGATTCGCGAGATAAACGGCCTGGGGCCGCAGGAAAATGTCTGTGCCGGTATGCAGTTGATGATAGGCTGATAACATTTTATTGATGCAAGTATTTTCCGTATGGTAGAATAAGAATTAGGAGGGTACTATGGATACTCAACTCATCGCAATCCTTGTGCTGATTATCGATCTGGCACTGGGCGTCGTTTTTTGTTTTTTTGGCAACAGATGGCTTAAGGTTATTTTAGCAATATACGGTTTCGCCGCAGGTTTTATACTGGCCAATACACTTCTTCCTATGCTTACGTCTTTCGGTGATACCGCGATGCTGCTTGCGAGCCTCGGCGTCGGTGTTGTGGGCGCACTCTTGTTTGTATTTTTAATGTACTTGGGTGTATTCTTCATTGGCTTTGGGGGAGGACTCATGTTATGCGTGCTGCTTGCGGATGTGCTGAGCTTAAACCTTCTTGACTGGGTCGTGTTTGTACCCGCGCTGATTATCTGCTGCGTGCTCGGCGCGCTCACGCTGAACCAGCGGCGTATATTCATCGCCATATTTACTTCGTTTATCGGTGCGTCGGCGCTGGCACAGTTTGTCGATCAGATCGTGAACGGCATCGGCACACAATCACTTGTGCTGTACGACCAGCAGGCCACTTACAGCGCATTTTCGTCTACGGTTTATCTGATAGCTCTGGTGGTGCTGTTCTTTGGCGGACTTATCGTGCAATTGGCGCTCACCAGCAAAAGGAAACTGTAAAGAACGAAGGAAAGGATAGATCATGAATTTATCTCTGACAATACTCATTATCGGCTGTGTCGCGCTCGTGGTTAGTCTGCTTCATTGCTTTTTTGGGTACAAGCTGGGGCGGTTTTTGCTTCCGGTATGCGGATTGGCTCTTATTGAGGGCATATTATATGTGTTCGTATACGACCTCTTAAAGCTCGATACCATGAGCACATGGATTTTCTTCGTGGGCGGCGGTATCGCCATCTATCTGATACTCTTCTTCTTTAAAAGGTTTGCGAGCTTTTTCACGGGTATGGCGGGAGGCGCAGTTTTTCTGCTTTTTGTGATCTACACGGCCGGTCTTCAGCAGCTGCCTTTGATTTATCCCATTTTCTTAACGCTCTGCGTGTTGTCGGGATTGCTCACATTTGTATACGAGCGCGTGGGAGTCGTGATTTTCACGTCGCTGTTCGGCGGATGCACGGCAGCCTTTTTGGGGCTGTATCTGTATCTGGTGGGTGTGGATGGATCGGGTTTTGTGATGTACGGCAATCTGCTTGTGCCGTTCGAGTATTTTTTGATCTCCAACGCTTATCTGATAGGCGGTGTGTCCATTATACTCTCAGCGATCGGACTTTTTGTTCAGTTTTACTGGACGGCGCGGGTACAGCTGCTCTCCAACCGAATGGATAACAGCGGCAGCTTCAAGCTTCGCCGCCGCAACAACGTGGCTGATGTGATTTAGTATATAAAACATTTAAAAATTAAAATTCGGCAGGCTGTCTTTTAAGACGGCCTGTTTTTATCGCTGACCCAAGGGAGAATAAAAAACGGCGAAGCCAAGTGGTTGCGCCGTCTGTTAAAAATCTACGAATAGAGCTTAAGTCCGGTAGTCCGCGTTAATGCGCACATAGTCGAGCGAAAAATCGCACGTCCACATGGTGTCCGACGCATCGCCGTCATTTAGATCTATGAGGTAGATGACTTCGCTCTTTTTCAGCTCACGCAACGCCGCGGCTTCATCAAACGGGAGCCCGCCGCCGTTTTCGCAAACCTGAACACTTCCGATATATATATTGACCTTGGCGGGGTTGAAAGGCGCGCCTGAATAACCGGCTGCAGTCAGCAACCGCCCCCAGTTGGCATCGTTGCCAAAGGCCGCCGTCTTGCACAGGGGCGATCTGGCTATGGCTGATGCGATGGTATGCGCCGCTTTATGTGAGCGCGCCTGACGCACCTTAATGGTCAATAGCTTGGTTGCACCCTCACCATCGGCCGCGAGCATCTTGGCAAGCTGTATGCAAACCTCCTTAAGCGCATCAAAGAATACCTCGTAATCCTTTGTGCCTTCCTCAATCAGAGCATTGCCCGCAACACCGGATGCCAATAGCAGTACCTTGTCGCAAACGCTGGTGTCGCCGTCCACCGAAATGCGGTTATAAGACACATCAGCGACGTTTTTTAACGCTGTTTTGAGCGCTTTGGCCGAAACGGACGCGTCTGTCGTGACCACCGATATCATCGTGGCCATGTTGGGGTGTATCATACCGCTGCCCTTGGCCATACCTCCGATTCTGACCTCTTTACCGCCGATCAACACGCTGGTCTGCGCCTGTTTCATGACGGTGTCTGTGGTCATGATGGCCGCTGCGGCATCCGCCCCGCCTTCACGCGTGAGCACGGCGTTACTAAGCCCCGCTTCAACAAGGTCTATGGGCAGCGGCTGGCCGATTACGCCCGTGGAACCTGTCAGCACATCCTGCGGCAGACAGCCGAGCTTATGCGCTGTTAACTGCGCCATACGCAGTGCATCCGCAACGCCTCTGCCTCCCATACACGCGTTGGCGTTGCCCGCGTTGATGATGACAGCCTGTGCGCGTCCGTTGCGCACGTTCTTTCGTGCCAGCTCCAGAGAGTGCCCTTTCACTTTATTCTTTGTAAATATACCGGCGGCCGAAGCAACGCAGTCGCATTTAATGATGGCAAGATCTTTATTCCCATTCTTTTTGAGGCCGCAGGCCACGCCCGCTGCCGTAAATCCTTTGGCGTATGTCACGCCGCTGCCGTTTTCCATATTTGAATATGCCCTTTCGTATCAATTACGCCTCATTATAGCACAGGCTGTGTAAAAACATAGCAAAAACCCTAAATACCCTTTCGGTATATTTCATCAAATCGGCGGTCGGTGCAGTATACGCGCTCATCGCTGTCGAGCAAAACATCCGTGCGCATATAACTGTCAGCAGATCCGTGATTTGTGGCCTTAGCAGCCTCATCGCTCATCGCGAAAAAGTATCGGTCGGTATAATCGTCATTCGACTGCCATGTGGCATCCGCATGATAGGGGATACCATCCAGCCAGATCACATTCCATTCATGGTCAAAATTACCGCCGGTGTACAGCCAGCACTCATAACCGGCCTGCCACATGAGATACTGATACATCTGCGAATAGGTTTGGCAATAGGCTATATGCTTTGTAAAGGCGTCATACAAGTTCAGCTTCATATCATAGTCATAGCGAAGCGTCAACGCCACATAATCGAACAACTCACCTGCTGTACTCTCTGCATCCGAGACATCAGTGACATATCTGTCGAATATCTCGGTGACATTTTGACGGAAAGCATCCACCTCAAGCAGATAAGAATCCCGGTCAGCCACGGAAGGGATCTCCTGCTCCCAGCCGTAGCGAATAGATAAAACACCTGTTTTCTCGTCAAATGAAAACGGTCCATCATTGTTATAATATTGCGCGTCATACAGCAGAGCTCTCGGCGGGAATGTCAGTTGCACGGCGCGGCGCATCTGTTCCCATTCCTTTTGTGTGGAGATGGCCGTGAGTTGCACGCTGCTCTCGCCTTTGTACAATGCGGTGATGATATTGCGGTAGTCCGCCTCCCAGTTCTCCGAAAGAAAATCTTTGATATACTGCGGCAAAAGCACCTCTTGAAAATCCCAGTTTGATTTTTCTTGTATCGGTGGTTGGCTGGCTGGCTGAACGGCTGATACTTCGGCGGTTTCCTCATTAACGGCACCGGAAACGGTACTGACAGCGCCTGGATGATCGGTCAAGGTGCTTTCTGCCTCACTTAAGCTATCCGTTTGTCTGTCCGCTCCATGAATTCGCGTGATCAGTAACACAGCCGCCAGAACAGTGAGCAAAATAACACCTGACCACAAAAGCTGTTTTGTACGTCTTGAGCGGCTTCGTCGGTTTTGTTGCGACATCTGCGTTTTTATCATCGCTTGGTCTCCTGTGTTATTGAATACTACCACATAACAGCGGCTTTATATAAGAACAACTTGGGGGTATGTACTCAATTTGAAAGTACATCGTAGAAAATCCTTGCGGAGCAATTATTTTTCCTGCAGCAGCATTTCTTCCAGCAACTCGGGGTCTTTGATGAAAAAACTGTTGCGCTGGAAATCCACCGCGCCTACTTCACTCATGCGGGACAGTTCACGGGACAGCGCGCTGCGGTTCACACAGAGGTAGTCGGCAAGCGCCTGCCGGTCCAGATCAACGTTGAAGCGGCGGCTGTTTTTGTGCGTCGCCTGATCCATAAGATACGAGGCGAGCTTCTGACGCGTCGTTTTGCGTGCGATATGATCCAGCTTTTCTCCCAGTTTGATGTTTTTTTGCGCCACGATGCGCAGCATATTGACAATCATCTCACTATGGTGCGAGCAGCAGGATGTGCAGGTGTGCATGATGCGGCTGAATGAAATCAGCAATATTTGTGTATCGGCTGTGGCTTCCACCGTGACGGGGCTTGTTTCAAGACCGGCACACACAAAAGTCTCGGCAAAAAGATGAGGCGGTGTCAGCGCCGTGAGCACACTGCGGTTGCCCAAGAGGTCGGTTTTGTAGACAGTAGCCTGACCTTTGAGTACAATGCCTACATGGCGCAACGCTTCGCCTGCCATCAATATATAGCTGCCCTTGCGGTA
Source organism: Bacillota bacterium (assembly GCA_023436115.1). Classification (GTDB taxonomy): domain Bacteria; phylum Bacillota; class Clostridia; order Christensenellales; family SZUA-584; genus SZUA-584. The sequence goes on from JAEZKQ010000008.1 coordinate 28,435, forward strand.
ATACGCAGTTTTCGCGTCCAGACACAGCAGCATTGTTTCCAGCTCGTCGCTGCTTATTCCGTTAAAAAGCGGTATGTTCTTGGCATGTATCGATGCTATATCCATAAAAACCTCTGCAAATGTTGCAAATGCAACGGACGTATTGATTACAATATACGATAATGAGAGCATAAAAGCAAGGAGAGTGTGAAGCAATGAAAAGAAATATCATTACCATAGATCAGGAAAAATGCAACGGCTGCGGAATCTGCGTGGATGCCTGCCATGAAGGCGCGCTCGCTATGGTAGACGGCAAGGCGAAGCTGATTTCTGAATCGTACTGTGACGGACTTGGTGCCTGCCTGCCCGAGTGTCCGACAGGCGCGATTACAATCGAAGAACGCGAAGCGGCCGAATTTGATGAGGCAGCAGTAGAAAAGCACATGGCGCAAAAAAAGCAAGGCGCTGTTCCCGCCGGATGCCCGTCCGCGCGCGCAACGGCCATTCACCGGCAAGCGGCAGCCCCTGCGGTGCAGCGGGAAGAAGCTGTGTCTGAGCTGCGGCAGTGGCCCTGCCAGATCAAGCTGGTGCCCGTGAATGCGCCCTACTTCGATGGCGCAAAGCTGCTCATCGCGGCGGACTGCACAGCCTACGCTTATGCGGGTGTGCACAGCCGGTTTATGCGCGGCAAGATCACTTTGATCGGCTGTCCCAAGCTGGATATGGCGGACTATTCGGAGAAACTGACCGAGATACTCAAATATAACGACATCAAGAGCGTGGATGTGCTGCGCATGAGCGTGCCCTGCTGCGGCGGCATCGAAAATGCCGTTAAGACGGCGCTTATAAACAGCGGCAAGATGATACCGTGGCACGTCACCGTGATATCGCCCGACGGGGATATACTTGAAGACTGATGCATATAAAGATGACGAAGCAAAAGAGCGTATGCAAAGCCGACGCTCTTTTTTAAATTTTCAAGTTGAATCGGAACACCTTAGCCGCCATCCAAAGATGGAAGCGTATCAGCGAAAAGGTCATTGGGCTGTTATCTTCCAATAACAAGTATTCCGTCCTGTAACGTATAAGAAACGCTGTTTAAAGCCATAAAGCCGCTTCCCCTATGAAATAACGCGAATAAAGACAATGGGCGCGTGTTTGCGTTACCAATCTTTATGATTCAGCGTTTTCAAAAAAATATAAATTGGTATATAATAAGAAAAATTATCAAACAGGAGAATGCATGCTAAGCTTTAGACCAATTGAACTAGAAGACAAAACGAACTTTGAAAAATACACGTTGTGCCACGGCTATCACAATTTGGAGGCATCTTTTGCGAATATTTTTATATGGCGGCGCGCGTGGAACATACAGATGGCCACAGACGAGCTCGCGCTGTATCTCTATTTAAACAACGGCAGCGTTTCGTTTGTACTGCCGCCTTTTTTGGAAGACTGCGACACCAGCATGGTAGAGCCGCTGATGCGCTATGATAAGTTTTTCGAGCAGCGTGGAGAAAAGCCGATTCTAAAGGGCGTGACCACAGAGCTCAAGGAAAAAATAGAACGGGACTGCCCGGGCTGGTATACGTTTACGGCAGACCGTGACAACTTTGAGTATATATACGACACGCAGGACATGTGCAATCTGGAGGGCAAGAAATACCACGCCAAGCGCAACCATATCAACAAGCTGCTTAAAGACCATACGTTTGAGTACCGTTTGTATACCAAGGAGGATTACGACGCGTGCATTGCGCTTTACGATGAATGGGCGCAAAACAAGGGCGGCGTTTCCCAAGGCTATGAGAACGAGCTGCTCGCGTGTAAAGACGCGCTGACATATATCGATACGCTGGGCCTTAAATGCGGTCTGCTTTATATCGACGGAAAACTGGAGGCATTTTCTATCGGCGAAAAATTTGATGATATGGCTATCATCCATTTCGAGAAGGCCAATCCGGATATTCAAGGTTCTTTCGCACTTATCAACCGTGAATTCGCGCGCAACGAATGGAGCGACTTAAAATACATCAACCGCGAAGAGGATATGGGCATCGAAGGGTTGCGCAAAGCCAAGATGTCCTACTATCCGGTCTGCCTGAAAGAAAAATATACGGGTGTGAGGAACGTATGAGCAAGGATATTCGTCTGCTTGCCGACGATGAACGAGGTGCTGCCAAGGCGCTCTGGAAAGAAGCGTTCAACGACTCGGATGCTTTCATCGATTGGTATTTTGCCAACAAGATACTGCCCGGAAATTCGCTTTGCATGTTTGAAGGCGGGCAATTGATATCTATCGTACATATGATACCATATACGATCAGTGTTCAGGGCCGGCCGCTCTCGTCTGCGTTTATCGCGGGTGTGGCAACGGCTAAGAACAGGCGTGGTGAGGGGCTGATGCGCACGATGCTGCTTGAGTCACTTGCGCTGCTGAAAACGCGTGGTATACTGATGACGCATCTTTATCCGTTTAGCCATGCGTTTTACGAGGCATTCGGATGGGCCGCTTATTCGTATGTGAATCGCCTGGAGGTGAATTCTGTGCCGCATCGCTGCGGGGCCGAGATCATCGAAACGATGGACAAAGACGTATTGGCGCCGCTCTATAACCGTATGATGCGCGGGTTTGACGGGTATGTCATTCGGGGCGAGCGGGAATGGGACTGGCGGCTGGGTGAGCTTGGTTCCGACGGCGGTCAATGTGCGGTGCTGTTAAAGAACGGAAGCGCTCAAAGCTATATGCTCTTTTACGGGATTAAGGATAAGGCCGAGATCATCGAAGCCGTATATGCGGACGAGGAGGATATCGGCGCGTTGCTGGCTTATGTGCTGTCTCTTGGGTATAGCAGTGTGCAATATCATATTCCCGCCCGGGAAGGGGTATCGGCTGTGAAACATGGCATGGCGCGTGTTGTGGACGCGCAGGCGCTTCTTCGTGCGTTTGACGCGCTGCCGCTGTTAAACCAGTTCGATATCGAGGACGGCTTTGCCGAGTGGAACAGCGTAAGCAACGGCAACAGCCGCAAGATTACAATTGATGAGCTTGCCTTGCTTGTTCACTGCGGTGCGAGCCGTTTAAACGCTGAAAAAATGGGCCGTTTTTTTGTTCCGAGGAGGACTTGCATTTTCGAGGCCTATTGATTAGAATAAGTTAATTATGTGGGGATTATTTGTAGGGCTCGTTATCGGCTTTCTGCAGGTGCTGGGGCTGAAAATATTTGGGAAGATGATTTTTGGGGATAACGATTCGGCAAAGCCTTTAGGCGTGTTGCTGCTGATGGTCAAGATCGCCCTAATTGTCTTCATACTTTACCTGATTTCCACCGTGTCGCTCACCCATGTCATATGGACGGCAGGCGGTATGTTAATCGGGCTGATCGCTACATTGGCAGTCATAAATAAGCGTGATCAGAAAAAGACACAATAGACCGCGGAAACACGGGCGGAAAGGATATATCAATGGGTGGGACTCTAGTAGCCGGACTGGGGCGTTTTGCCTTAGAGACTGAGGAAGTGGCAATCACGCCGCCGCGCATAAACCTATTTGGATTTGAAATAAGTGAGACAATGTTAGTCACGTGGATTGTTATGCTCGTCCTGATAGTGGCCGCGCTGATCATCCGCGTTTTTGTTATCCCGAAGTTTAAGACCGTTCCAAAGGGTATACAAAATGTGCTTGAGATGTTTGTCGAGTTTTGTGAAAAGTTCACAAATTCGCAGCTGGGCAAGCGGGGCGCGTCTTTCGCCGCGTATATTTTCACCGTCGCGATTATGATCGTTAGCACAAGCCTGATCGAGCTTTTCGGTTTCCGTCCTCCGGCTACCGATATCAACTTTACGATTGCTATTTCTCTTATGTCGTTTGTGCTGATCAATGCGTTCGGCTTTTACTATACGGGATTCTTCGGGCGGTTAAAATGGTTTGTCAAGCCCAAGGCTTTCATGCTGCCCATCAATATCGTCACGCATGCGGTGATACCGGTGTCGCTCTCGTTTCGTCTTTTCGGCAACCTGTTTGCGGGCATGGTGGTTATGGATCTGATTTACGGCGTTTGTGCCGTGGGCTTGCCTGCGGTGCTTGCGATATATTTTAATTTGTTCCATGTGGGTATTCAAACATATATATTCCTTGTGCTGACCCTTTCCTTTATGGAGGAAACGGTGATGTACGGGTCAAAAAGGTGATAAGATTATAAATTTTACGGAGGTATAGGAAAATGACAGCACTTATTGCGATCGGCGTGGGTATCGCGGTTTTCACAGGCGTTGGCGCCGGCATCGGCATGGGTATTGCCACAAGTAAGGCGGCGGAAGCTGTGGCGCGGCAGCCCGAAGCAAGCGGTAAAATCAACGCGATGCTGCTCATCGGTCTCGCTTTTGCGGAAACGACAGCCATTTACGGTTTCGTAATCGCCATCCTTATGATGGGCAAGATTTAAGGGAGCAAGTTTTTTCAACCATTAAGTGAGGTGTTATTATGCTGGATATAGATCCTTTGTCGATCGGCCTGCATGTATTAAATGTTGTTGTGATGTTCGTTGTGCTTAAGCTGCTGGTATATAAACCGATTCTTAAGTTTATGAAAGCGCGTGAGCATTCGTTTTCCGATAAGGTTGACGCGCTGGACGGACGTGAAAAACAGCTGCTGCAGCAAAAAGAGCAGTACGAGCATATGTTGGCTGAGGCCCATAACGAAGCGGCGGAGCTTATTACAAAAAGCAACGAGATGGCCAGAGATCATGCCAGAGAGATACTGGACAACGCAAAAGAACACGCCAGAGACCTTGTGGTAAGAGCCAAGAAAGAAATTGAAGTGGAAAAGGCCCAGGCGCGGCAGGATATGCGTACGCAGATCGCTGAGATGAGTATACAGATCGCCGAAAAGGTGCTTGCGCGAGAGATTTCTTTGGAGGATAACCATAAAATCATAGACGAGTTCTTCGAGAGGGTGGGGTAATTTGGCTATCGAAGGAAAACTCAAATCCGCAGTGTCGCTCGATGAGCTGACCATTGCGTCGATCAGAAAACGCTTTGAAGCGCTCGTTGGCACGGAAATCAATTTTAAAACCGAAGTGGTTCCCGAACTGCTTGGCGGTTTTGTTGTGGTATTAAACAACAAGGTTTATGACAGAAGCGTTCGCGCTTCTTTGGGAAAGATTAAAAACTTTATCATAGATTCCGATGCGCCTTATCAGGAGGACGCGCTGGAAGAGGGCGATTTCTCTCTGGATTTCAGCGCCGAGGAGTTCGGGCAGGCCGCGAAGGACCGCATCAAAGGTTATTCGGGCGCGCTTGACATGACGGAGGTCGGCACCGTCACTTACGCGGGAGACGGTATTGTACATGTGGCCGGCTTGGAAGGCTGTAAATACGGCGAATTGCTTGAATTTGAAAACAACGCCTACGGCATCGTGATGAACCTTTCCAAAGAAAGCCTCGGTGCCGTGCTTTTAAACAATTCCTGGGACGTTATCGAAGGCTCCACCGTTCGCAATACAGGCACGGTGGTGCAGGTGCCCGTGGGTGAAGCGCTCATTGGCCGTGTGGTGAACCCGCTGGGTGTGCCGATGGACGGCAAAGGCAAGATCGCTTCAAATAAATACCGTACGATCGAGGCCGAAGCACCGCATATATTCGACCGTCAGGGCGTTAAAAAGCCGCTGGAAACGGGCATTATGGCGATCGACAGTATGATCCCGATCGGCAAGGGGCAAAGAGAGCTGATTATCGGCGACAGGCAAACAGGCAAAACAGCGGTTGCCGTCGACACCATACTCAATCAAAAGGGTAAAAATGTATACTGCGTGTATGTGGCGATCGGCCAGAAGGCTTCCACCATCGCGGGCATTTTAAAAACCCTCGAAGAGGAAGGCGCGCTTGACTATACCGTCGTCGTGGCCTCCACGGGCAGCGACGCGCCATCGATGCAATATATCGCGCCGTATGCGGGCTGCGCCATCGCCGAGGAGTTTATGTACAGCGGCAAGGATGCGCTGATCGTCTATGACGATTTATCCAAGCATGCTGTGGCCTATCGAACCATGTCGCTGCTGCTGCGCCGTCCGCCGGGCCGCGAGGCTTACCCCGGAGACGTGTTCTATCTGCATTCGCGTTTGCTGGAACGCGCGGCGCGCCTGAGTGACGTGAACGGCGGTGGGTCTTTAACGGCGCTGCCCATTATCGAGACAATGGCGGGCGATATATCGGCTTACATACCCACAAACGTTATTTCCATCACAGACGGACAGATATTCTTGGAATCCGAGCTTTTCAACGCGGGCATGCGTCCGGCCGTTAACGTGGGTCTGTCGGTGTCGCGCGTGGGCGGAAGCGCGCAGATCAAGGCCATGAGAAAGGTTGCGGGGCGTCTGCGTCTCGATCTTGCCCAATACCGTGAGCTGGCTGTGTTTGCCCAGTTTGCATCGGATCTTGATAAAAGCACAAGAGAAACGCTGGATCAGGGCGCACGGCTTACAGAGACGCTCAAGCAGGCCCAATATTCGCCATATCCTATGGCCAGCCAGGTCATACTGCTTTACGCGGCTGTCAACAAGTTTCTCCTTAAGCTGCCGCTTGAGCATGTCAAAGAGTTTAACCGGCGGTATCTGGAATACGTGGATACCAACTACCCCGATATACGCATCAGTATCAACAAAACTGGCGATCTGTCGGATACGGCTGTAAACGAACTCAAGAAAGCGGCAGATACGTTTATTGTGACCTACTGCCAGCAGAACGGCATCAAAATCGAGAATGAGGTTGATGCGTAATGGCAAGCATGGCGGATATCAAACACAGCATACGGTCCATATCTGATACGGAGCAGATCACACGGGCAATGCACCTTATTTCGACATCGAAGATGAAGAAAGCCATTGCCAAGTATGAGTCTAACCACGTTCATTTTGAACGTGTGCAGGCTGCTCTCAAGGATATACTCACGCATACCAAGGAGCTTTCGCACCCTTATGTGGGCGAGAGCGAGGGAGGAAAGGCCGCTTATGTGGTGATCGCGGCGGATAAAGGCATGTGCGGCGGTTACAACCACAATGTACTGAATCTGGCCTTCGATCATATGCAGAAAAGCAAGGAGCGCTATATACTGACCGTGGGCCAGGTGGCCCGTGCGTTTTTCGACCACCGAAATTACATGGTCGACGTGGAATTCCTGCATATGTCGCAAAATCCGTCGCTTTATAACGCGCGCAATATCACAAGCGACTTGCTGGAGCTTTTCGACAACGGCATCATGGACGAAGTGTATGTGGTGTATACCAAGTACATATCGGTGGTGAAGCAGGAGCCGCGTGTTTTAAAGCTTTTGCCCATGTCGGTGTCTAACCTTATCGATATCGGTGAAGAGACACAGTACAACGCGGAGCTTTTTTACCATCCGTCGCCCAGAGAGGTGTTTGATGTGCTGGTACCGCAGTACATCATCGGCTTGGTTTATGGATGCCTCGTGCAGTCTTACGCGAGTGAGCAATGCGCCCGCATGACGGCGATGGAAAGCGCCACTCAAAACGCGGAAGAGATGATCGAAAGCTTAACTAAGCAGTATAACAGGGCGCGTCAATTTGCCATTACCAACGAGATCTCCGAAATCATCGGAGCGCTCGACGCATTAAAATAGTTGCGGGAGAACAATATGGAGGATTATTCAATCGTCAATAAAGGCGAGCTCATACGAATCACAGGCCCGGTGCTGGACGTGAAATTTTATGACGGACATTTGCCCGCCATATACAACGCGCTCGTGATACGGCTTGGAGACCGCGAGGTTTGGCTGGAGGTCGCGATGCACATCGGCGACGATACAGTGCGCTGCATCGCGCTGCATGCTACGGAGGGCCTATATTGTGGTCTGGCGGTCATCAATACGGGAGACCGTATCAATGTGCCTGTGGGGCAGGCGACGCTGGGACGCGTTATGAACGCCATCGGCCAGCCTATCGACGGAAAAGGGCCGATCAACTCACCAAAAAGGCTGCCCATACACCGTCAGCCCCCGAAATTCTCAGACCAGAATCCGGCGACGGAGCTGTTTGAGACGGGTATCAAGGTCATCGACCTATTAGCGCCGTATGCCAAGGGCGGAAAAATCGGTTTGTTTGGCGGCGCGGGCGTCGGAAAAACGGTGCTCATCATGGAACTGATTCGCAATATCGCCACAGAGCACGGCGGTTACAGCGTGTTTACAGGCGTGGGTGAAAGAAGCCGTGAGGGCAACGAGCTCATCGAAGATATGAGCGAATCGGGCGTTATCGAAAAAACGTGTCTTGCCTTTGGGCAGATGAACGAGCCGCCGGGCTCCAGAATGCGCGTCGCGTTCACGGGGCTGACGCTTGCGGAACAGCTGCGTGATGAAGAACATCAGGATGTGCTGCTGTTTATCGACAATATCTACCGTTTTATACAGGCGGGCTCCGAGGTATCGGCGCTGCTGGGGCGTATACCGTCTGCCGTGGGTTACCAGCCCACACTGGCTCATGAACTGGGCTCGTTGCAGGAACGCATCACATCCACCAAGGCTGGTTCCATTACATCCGTTCAGGCGATCTACGTGCCCGCAGACGACTTGACAGACCCTGCACCCGCCACCACATTCTCGCATCTGGATGCGACGACGGTGCTTTCAAGGCAGATATCCGAGCTGGGTATTTACCCCGCGATCAACCCGTTGGAATCCACATCGCGCATACTCGACCCGCGTATCATCGGTGAAAAGCACTATAACGTGGCGCGCCGTGTGCAGGAGGTATTGCAGCGGTATAAGGAGCTGCAGGACATCATCGCGATACTCGGTATGGAAGACTTATCCGACGCGGACAAAACCATCGTGTACCGCGCAAGAAAGATACAGCGTTTCTTCTCGCAGCCGATGTCGGTGGCCGAGGTTTTTTCGGGTATACCCGGCAAGTACGTACCACTGGAGCGTACCATAGAGAGCTTCCGCGCGGTGGTGGACGGCGAGGTGGACGATATCCCCGAAGGCGCGTTCTTCATGGCGGGCGATATCGAGGATGTCAAGATAAAAGCGAAAAAGGCAATGGGGTGATAGCATGCCTGCAAAATATATGCTGGAAATTATCACGCCCGAAAGGATATTCTTTCGGGGCGAGGTGGAAAGCGTCATCATTCCCGCTCCGGATGGTTTCATGAGTATACAAAAAATGCATGAGCCTATGGTAGCGGCGATCACTATCGGCACGATGAAGCTCTGCGTGGACGGGGAATGGATGGAATGCATCACCTCGGACGGCTTTGTTGAAGTCCGGCCGGATGAGACGATCATTTTCTCCCAGACCGCGGAGTGGCCGGGTGAGATCGATATACGCCGTGCTCAGGAGGCCAAAGAACGTGCCGAGGAACGGCTGCGGCAGGCGCAAAGTCATCAGGAATATATGCAAAACCAGGTCGCGCTGGCCAGAGCCATGGTGCGTCTGCGCGCCGGACGCAAAAACCGCAATCTGGATTAGAAAGTCTCAAAACGCTGCATACTGTTGTAGCGTTTTTTTAGTAGCAATACTTTATTGAAAGGAACGCGCCGAATGACTGAGCTTATACTCATGCGCCACGGCAGAACAACACTTGCAAACGGTGTTTATTGCGGCAGCAGCGACCCGGCGCTGTCCGAAGAGGGTATTAACGAAACAAACAGCGCAATTAAACATATAGCAGCAATGGCGCCTGCGTACGTTTATACCAGCGATATGCGGCGTGCCCTGCAGACTGCAAAGCTTGTCGCACCGCAAATGGAACCTATAATATTACCGTCTTTGCGTGAGATGGATTTTGGCGACTTTGAAGGTCTTCGTGCCGGTGACATACAGCGCCTTATGCCAAAGGCTTGGCAAAGCTATATGGACGACTACAAAAGCTTTGTTTTCCCCAACGGCGAGGCTGTCGCAGACTTTTTGCAGCGCGCCGTTACAGCTGTGACGGATATCGCCGCCAGTCATACGGGCGAACGTACTCTTATTGTCACCCACAAGGGTGTGATTATGGCGGTATTGTCTCATTACCTGCACGGCGACACGGCTCATGCTTTTTGCTACGACATCCGCCCGGCCGGCTGGGCGAAGCTTTTCATTACAAACGGGTTTGCCACATTGACACAGCTTATGTAGTATATAAACTTAAAATTCATACATCCGCTTGGTATAAAATCCTGACTTTAGTCGATAATTACCGTATCAATGTATAAGCGGTGATACCGCACAAAGGAGGGAACCATGGCAGGTGAGAGAGCCACAAAAATGCTGATACTAAGCAGCGCGCGGACATTGTTTTCCGAGAAAGGCTACGACCAGACGCCGGTTGAGGAGATATGCGCGCTGGCGGGTATCGCGAAGGGAACGTTTTTTTACCACTTCGAGAGCAAACAGGCGATCGTACGCTATATTGTGGCTATGCAGCTTCAGGAATATCGCGGCAAGCTTAAAGAGCAGATGGAAACGCTGGATGACCCTATCTCCAAGGCGGAGTATTTCGTAACGGCGCTGCTGGAGCAGGGACATACGGCTAACGAAGCCAATTCTTATTTTAAGGACTTAGAACCGGAATGGTACAGCACAGTCATGACGGAAGAACGGATGCTGGCTTTGCTGCCGCTGCTTGAGGATGTGGTGGCGGAGGGTATCGAGGAAGGCGACTTCTATATAAAAAATCCGTCCGCTTGCGCCAAGATCGCCTTTTTAGGCATCGATGCTTACATCCATATGGGCCCGGCAAACAGTGATGAAACACGACGCGGCATACGCGAAATGACGGCAAAGACACTGGGACTTAAGGAGGCGCTGCTGGCCATTTCGTAACACATATAAGGAGGAAAGAAAATGAAAACAGCGGTTGTTTATTATTCTCTGGATGGCAGCACGAGGCAGGCTGCCCGTCTTATCGCACAGAAGGCGGGCGCGGACGTTTATGAACTTGAAGAGGTCAAAAAGCGAAGCGGCAAACCGGCATCGTTTATGGCGGCGGCGTTCGGGGCCATTTTCGGAAAGAAGAGTCGTCTGAAGGACAATCCAGCTGCCAAAATGGGTGCGTATGAGAAGATCTATATCGGCTCGCCCATCTGGGCATCGCGTACAGTACCCGCACTCAACACGTTCGTGGGCGCCCTTGATGCCAAGGACAAAGATGTCGTGATATTTGCGCTTCAGGCGGACCCGAATTTAACGGCATCTGAAGGAATCCGGAAGCTGGCGAGCAAGCTTGAGGCGCGCGGCGCAAAGGTGAGTCAGATGTTTTGTCTGCACGGAGAACAGCCGGGAAAGACAGCTTCAGAGGAACACATTTCAGCACAGATAGCTAAGCACATATAAGCAGATAAAGACAGTAAAATGCTAGAATGTTACAGAAATGTTACGGAAATATTGACAATATAACGTTTATCAGTTATAGTAACCATAATGGTTTTATTTTGTCCGCTTTTATAAGGAGAAATCCGCATGGCAAAAAATTCGGGCATTCGTGCTCTGAACAAGCTTAAAAACCTGAATAGTAAGAAAAATGAGCCGGTTTTAACACGCAAAGTGGCGGTCACGCGTGAAAAGGAGATACCGGCTGCTTCCGATGCGCCCGAGATCATTTCGGCTTCTTATGCTTCGGAAATTTTCGAAGATGTTCATTCCAATTCTTACGCGCAGTCAGAAACGGCGGACAGTGAACGGCGCAGCCGGGCTTCTGCAAAGCCGATAGCCGGGAGACTGAATATGAGCCGCGGCTATCGGAGCAAAAAGAAAGGCCTGATTTCAAAATTTCACAGACTAACGCAAATATTGCTCGGCAAGCGTTCCGCTGACAACGCCGCTCTTGATTTTGCCGTCAACCATAAGCGTAAAAGCAAGAGGGAGCGCCGCAGAAGGATGATCTTTGTCTGTGCAGGCTCCGGTGTTCTCGTCATTGTCGCGGTACTGCTGGTTGTATTGGTTGCAGGTGGTCAAGCCGCATCAGGACAGGCCGATGAGATGTCGGTTGCCGGGGAGAGCCCGTCGCCGCAGATCAGTATGGTTGCGGATATAAGCGGCATGAATATTAAGGGCGGGCTGCCTGAGACGCACACAGCCACATTGCCGCCGGATGTGTCAGCGATGCTCACAGCACCGTTAGACCTTGAGGAACTGGAAACACTGACGAAAGACCCTGCCATAGATCCCACAACCGAGCCGACCGAGGAGTCGACCCCTGAATCGACACCTAAATCGACACCCGAGTCGACCCCGAAATCCACACCTGAGGAAACGCCTATCACTACGACGCCGCCCGAGGAAACACCGCCCCCGATTACGGTGGATGAGTGTGTGAAGTATTTTGTGGTGGAAGCGGATGCCTATTACAACGATATGGGCTACTCAAGCAACCATTATAAATATACGGAAGACGATGTGTATATGCTCGCGCAGATAATCGATATCGAAGCGCGCGGCGAATCATCGAAAGGCAAGGTAGCCGTGGGCAATGTGGTAATGAACCGCGTGTTAAACCGTCACCAATTTCCCAATACCATTGAGGGTGTTATCACAGCGCCCGGTCAGTTTGCATGGAAGCCCGAACGCTCACCCTCTTCCAGTTCAAAGCGCGCGGCGCGGCAAGTGCTGGAGGATGAATACTGGGTGATTCCGCAGGATGTCTACTTCTTCCGTTCAGGCGCATCCGCAGGCTCAGACTGGGGCAGCCACAAATTTTATACACAAATCGGCGGGCACTGCTTCTATACACATAAATACAGCGGCCGTAATCGGGGCGGTGAAGCGCCTCCCAAGCTTTTTGACCGCACGTTTAAGTATGCGCAATATGGCTGCAAGCCCGAAAAGCGCGTTTACCGCATTCAGTATATGCTCAATAAACTGGGCTTTGATGTCAAGGCGGATCGCTACTTTGGTCAGGATACGGTTGATGCGCTCAAATTGTTTCAGGAATCTCATGGCCTTGAAGCTGACGGTGTTGCCGGGCCGAGCACAATGAAAAAGCTGATCAAGAAATTCGGCCTCAATAAATATTATGAAACTTTCTTGGCTGAATAACGAGTTTGCTAAAAGCCGCGGTAGTATGCTGCGGCTTTTTTTATCAGAGAAATGGAGTCATTATGGAGTTTGAACTTTTAAAGAAAAGCTATGCCGTTTGTGCACTGACCGCACCCTATGTACCGGACGGTGAATTTGTTTCGCTGACGATCAGCGGCGGTGAAGTGTCGCTTGTATGTGAAGAAGAGAAGTCACCGGAAAACTGCACGGCGGAAACCGGGTGGCGCGCACTGAAGATCAAGGGGCCCCTGGATTTTTCGCTGGTCGGTATTCTGGCGGAAATCGCGGCGGTATTGGCGCAGGCCGGCGTGAGCCTGTTTGCGGTATCCACCTATGAAACGGACTATATACTGGTCAAACAGCACAGTTTGCAGCGGGCTATAGATGCGCTGACAGAAAAGGGTCACGCAGTAAGATAAGACATAAATGTTACGGAAATATTACGATTTCGTTGACCTGCTGCCGTCTTTCTATTATAATAGGCTTGGAGTTTGAAGCGTCGCTAATAAAACACGAAAGGATTGGCTTATGGCAAAGCATTCTCAGTTGGGTGCTGAAACAAAGACCAAGAAGAAATTACGGGCCAAACGTGCTTCCGGATTGCCATCCGGTGTTTTGGGCGAAACGAGGAGCCGCTCTGATGTGCCGTCTGAGCTTGCGAAACAAATCGCCGCGAGCCTTGACGCGACAAACCGTTCCCGGCGAAAAAAGGGCAGGTTTTTATCAGCCGTCAAAAACACGGCGCTCACGATTCTGGGGAAACGCAGCCGAGAAGAAGCGGCGCTGGATTTTGCCGAAAATCACAGACGGGTCAGCAAAAGAACACAGCGCAGAAGGCAAATGGCAATCTATGGCGGCGGCGGACTGTTGGCCGTGGCTTTGCTGCTTATTTTTGTTTTAGGCGGCGGACAGGCACCCGGCAGCAATTTGACAGCGTCGGCTGTTCAAGCCGTACAAATGGATTCCCGGGAAACGGTCGGATCGTCAGCGGGGCCGACCCCTGTGGCATCTGTCACTTCCGAGGCGCACGCGGTTGTCACACCGTTGCAAGTCACGACGCAGCCAACAACGCAGACCACGTTAGCGCCAACTATAGAGCCTACGGCTGAGGCCACACCGATCGTCACCACGCCGCCTGAGCCCACGCCTCCGCCCGTTGTTCTGGAGGATTGTATAGATGACTTTATCGTAGAGGCGGATGTCTACTACGATGATATGGGCTTCTCCAGCAACTACTATAATTATACGGAAGATGAAAAGTATCTGCTGGCGCAGATCATCGATATCGAATCACGCGGCGAGCCATACAAAGGCATGGTCGCCGTGGGCAATGTGGTGATGAACCGCGTATTAAACAGTCGTCAGTTTGATAACAACATAACCGATGTCGTGACATCCGGCGAGTTTGCATACAAAGGCCATGAAAACCGCAAGCCGGGCCCGGCAGCCAAGAGTGCTGCCCGTGATGTACTGGACTATGAGCTATGGGTCGTGCCTCAAGACATATATTTTTTCCATTCGGGACTGGCTCCAGGCGCGGCATGGAGCAATCATACCTATTACGACAGGATCAAAGGACACAATTTTTACTCGCATCATTACAGCGGCCGCAATGACAACGGTGAGATACCGTGGCCGTTGTTTGAAAGGACATACAAATATGCGCGCTATGGCTGCAAGCCGGAGAAGCGCGTGATACGAATTCAGAAGATGCTGGTGGCGCTGGGCTTTAAGGTGGGTACAGACGGCTATTTTGGCAAAGACACGATGGAAGCGATCAAGCTCTTTCAGGACACGCATGGTCTTGAAGCCGATGGAGTTGCCGGTCCTGCTACCATTGAAGCATTGATCACCGAGTTTGGGCTGGTTAACTATTATGAAGAATTCCTTACGGAATAAGCATAGAAACCAGAAATTCCGCGAAGGCTGCAGCACAAAAGCTGTGGCTTTTTTATTGGCTCGAATCGGGCTTAAGGCCAAATTACCATGGGATTTTCTCCAAATTTGGTTTGAGCAGGTATAAATATTACAAAAGTGTTACAAAATTATTGACAGAGCGCAATAAATAAGCTAAAATAGATACTGAAGTCAGGTATCCATTCAAAAGGGGAGATTGAATGACGAAACTTATGGGTACTTGTGCCCTTAAGAGGATCAAAGAAAAGTTTTCTAAAGCCGCAGCTAAAACGCAAAAGAAAGCGGCTAACCAAATCGGCGAAGACACTAATGAGATAAGCAGCTTCAAACCGGAAAAGCCGGATACAAATGAGTGTCTGGAAGAAACACCGGCAGTATATGCCAAGAAGAGTAAAGAGGGTGAAACAAAGCGAGAATTAAGTAAAGCTCACGTATCGCCAAGCGACGGTAAAATGCAAAGGTTATGGAGACGGCTGTGCGGCATTCGCCATGACAATGAGGATTGGTCAAGAGCATGGGGCTCTATGCATGGTAAAAAGCAAAAAAGGCCGACAGTTAAACTGATGACATGTGCAGCCGCGGGGCTTATGGCTATGGCAGTTCTGACCTTAATGGTTCTGCCCAGCGGTTCAATGATGCCGCAGGTGCAGAAAATAGCGGTCAGTGCCAATATGGCTCAAAGCATTGAAAAAAGGCCCGCTGCTGCCAAGGATGCAACCAAGCCCACGCTTTTAGCGGCGAAGCTGGAAGCACCCAAGGAAGAGGCGTTTTCCGTCGAGAGTATTGAGGAAGTTCAAAGCACGCCAAAAGTATTAGCCGATGTGAATGAATCGGTCAGAGAAGTTGAGAATACTTTTGCGGCAACAACCACCACGCTGACGCAGGAAGATACGGCCGTGATAGCAGCTTTGGAGCTCAGTACCGTGATTGATACGGTCGATTTAGAAGCCTTGCCCACACCGGATCCTGCCGTTGCCATAAAGGCTGCGACAGAGCTTGCAAACGATGAACTTGTGGAATTCTTTGTGAGAAAGGCAGACGTTTACTACGACGAACTGGGGTACTCCACCAACTATTACGACTATACCGACGACGAATTCTATCTGCTTGCGCAGATTATAGACATTGAGTCGAGGGGAGAGCCGTTTGAGGGTATGGTGGCTGTGGGTAATGTCGTCATGAACCGTGTGCTCAATACTGAGGAATTCCACAACACGATCACGGGTGTGGTGAAATCAGGACAGTTCGCTTATTCGGGCCATAGCAGCCGAAGGCCATCCAAGGTGGCACGGAAAGCCGCGAAGGCTGTTCTGGATGATGAGTATTGGGTGATTCCACAGGATGTGTACTTCTTCAAGTCGAACTCGAAACCGGGAAAAGACTGGAAGACCCGCGAATTTTACACATCGATAGCCGGACATTGCTTCTATACTTATGATTACAGCGGGAGATGCTTAGACGGCGATGTGCCGCCCCGGCTATATGAGCGTGTATACAAATATGCGCAATATGGCTGTGAACCGGGCGAGCGCGTCCGGCGCATTCAAACGATGCTTAATGAAATCGGCTTTCACGTTACCGTAGACAGCCGATTCAGTAAGGAAACCATGGAAGCGCTGATGCTGTTTCAGGAAACAAACGGCCTCGTGCCGGACGGCATAGCCGAACCGGCCACGATCAAAGCGCTTATCAAGGCCTACGGTTTTGATAAGTATCACGAGCAGTTTGTCACTGAGCAGCAGAATTAGGCAGAAAAAAGCACTGCCAAAAAAACGGATACACAGACTTTATACCTCTATGCCGTGCCCATTATACGGGTACGGCTTTTCTTTTGTAAAAGCAATGCATTTAAATTAGTCTTGCTTACCCCGCAGCGCGCCACGCAGCTTGTTAAGCGCTCTCTCGTCTCCCGCAAACGCTTCCTTGGCAAGCGTATCCAACGTGTCTTTGCTGTCCGGCTCGGGCAGCGCCGCGCCTTGGCTGAGCCGTTCATAAATCGCTTGGTGAATATCGCTTTCCGCATAGATTTCCAGACCGCCGATGACAGGAAAAACACCCAGTGCCTCCAGCTTCTTTTGCACGTTGCTTGTCAGCATGAACGATGAAAAGCTTTTGCACGTGTCCATGCGCAGTTCGTCCTCCTGTTTCGCTACGCCGATCATCTGCACCATGTCGGTATAGGGGCCGATAGCGCACGCCGTAAAGCCGGGTACGCTGCTTTGTGTCATATCGTCAGTGGCCTCAAAGAGCTGCCTGTGAGACGCGATCAGCACGGCGGTATTGCCTTCGCAGAAGGCGGCAAAGCCGTTTTCCCAGTTGCCCTGTATATTCAGCGCGGCATCGGGCGGTTCGGGCTCTCCCCACGTGGATACGCTGGGGCGGCTCGCGGGGGGATAGGTATGCAGCGCGAGGGCGGGCAGAGAGGTATAGCCCGCCTCGGCATCAAAGGCCACGCCCAGCTTTGCGGCTTCCAGCAGCGCTTCAGGACGTATACCGTCGTTCACGGCCGGGTCAATGCTGTTTTCAGTCATGAGGTCGGTGTTAAGAAGTATGCAGTAACCGCCGCACATATAGGGGTAAGCGGTATCCGGCAGGCCGGAAAATAAGGTGTCGGTATGAGGGAGAGCAGCAAGCTCAAGAGGCAGGTCAATACCGTAGGGATAAGAGATAAGATCGGGCTTTTCGCCGTTTTGCAGCGCCTGCAGCGCTTCATCCGCGGTCAGGCTTTTCAGTTCAATGAAAACATGCGGGTTATTGCCTTCAAACTGCGCGATGCGCTTTTCCAGAAAAGCTGCACTTGACGAACCGCCGGTGCGCCAGCCGGAAATATGCCAGAGAGAAAGAATACCCTGAAAATATGGTTTTTCGGGCAGTTTTTCATAAAAAGACATGATCAGCCATGGCGAAATACAGATGAGTATCAGCGCCAAAGCGCATAAAAAATAAGCAACAGGCTTCATGGATGCACCCCTTGCTTATTTATACTTGAAAAAACTTAAGTTAATGACAGCCCAGCATCGCCGCGCCGATGATTCCCGCGTCGTTGCCCGAAACGGCAAGCTTTATATCAGCATATTTCTGTCCCGCAAATGTGCCTTTATTTTTGCTGGCTCCGATGACTTTATTAAGAAGGAAATCGCCCGCGCCTGAAACGCCGCCTCCCAGCGCGATCACGTCGGGATCGAGTATGTTTTCAATCGTGCCGATACCCATGGCCAAGTGCTTCACATATTCGTCTACAATCGCGAGCGCGATATGATCGCCCTCTTTGGCGCAATCCAGCACCAGCTTGGCGGTCACTTTGTTTAAGTCGCCGTCGGTCAAATGGTGCAGACGGCTTTCGGGCCGTTCGATCACACAGCGCCTGCCTTGACGGATCAGCGCGGTGGCGGTGGTATACGTCTCCAGACAGCCCTTGTTGCCGCATGTGCAGGGCACGCCGTCCGGTACGATTTCGATATGGCCCAGCTCGCCGCCCATACCGTGCGCGCCGCTGAACGGCTTGCCGTTTATGATGATTCCGCTGCCAAGGCCGGTTCCCAATGTCATCAACACACCCACATCAGTGCCCTGAAGAGCACCCAGATGGTATTCATAGACTGCGGCCACGGTGGCATCGTTGTCGGCAAATACCGGCACATCAATATGTTTTTTCATTTCGGATTCCAACGGCACGTCGATCCAATAAAGATTGACCGCTGTGGCGATGCCCTTACGCGCAAAGCCGGGTATGCCGATGCCGATGCTGCTGATTTGGCTGACGGGAATGCCGTTTTTTCCCGCGAGGGATATAATGGCTCCGGCCATGTCACTGATCACCTGCGCATAACCGCGCTCCACGCCGGTGGGCATGCTTGTTTTACAGACGAGCGAAAGGTTTTCGTCGACAAGGCCGGCTTTAATGCCCGTTCCTCCGAGATCAATTCCTGCGTAATACATGATAGTCTCCTGATTCTATGAAATATTAATACCAATTCATTACGGGTCAAGTCGTCGGACACGAAGGCCCGGATGAGACGCTGCCGGGCGCAATGATGCTTAGCAGCTTGCTGTCCAGCTGTTCAGCGGTCACCTGTCCCATGCATTTTAATCTAAAGTTCATAGCGGCGACTTCGATAATGATCGCGAGGTTGCGACCGGGGCGCACGGGAATCGTGATGATGGGAATTTTCACGCCCAGCAATGTGATGTATTCTGAGGAAAGTCCCAAACGGTCGATGTTCATCGGGTCGCCCAGTTCCAGATTGACCGCGAGTTCAATGGATTTTTCCACGAGTACTGCGCCGATGCCGTAAAGCGTGCGGACATCGATGATACCTAGCCCGCGAATCTCCATCATGTGGCGTATAACCTCAGGAGACTGCCCCAAGAGCTGGTTATCGGAAAGCTTGATGATCTCCACCACGTCGTCCGCGACAAGACGGTGGCCGCGCTTCACAAGCTCTAAGGCTGTTTCGCTCTTGCCTACGCCCGAATCGCCCATAAGCAATATGCCGACGCCGTAAACGTCCATAAGGCCCGCATGCCGAGAAATACTGGGTGCAAGCACCTTATCCAAGTAAACCGTTGTTTTGTGGCTTAGCTTCGTTGTGGTGAGGCCGGACATCAGTATGGGGGTGTTATATTTCTTGGCCGCTTCAATCATCTCCGTTGGCGGCGTTAAATTACGGCCGATAAGCACACAAGGCATTTTGCTTGCGAAATACTTATCTAGGCGTTCGCGCTTTAATTCGGGGTCTAAATTTTGCAGGTATGTCATCTCGACCATGCCAAAGAGCTGCAGCCGGTTCACGGCGAAGTATTCAAAAAACCCCGCCATCTGCAGCCCCGGCCGGTTTAAGTCCGATGTGTTGATCTCGATGGTTTCCACATCACCTTTATAGATAATGCTTAAGTTTAGGTCGCGCGCCAGATCATCGATCTTGAGCTTTGTCTTCATGCTGCGCCTCCAGAATAAATTTCTCTATCACATCGGCCACGCCGCCTTCATTGTTAGAGCGACAGATATAGTCGGCTGCTAAGAGTACATCGGGTGTGGCGTTCGCAACGGCCACGCCGAGCCCGGCGTATTCCAGCATAGGCAGATCGATGTCGGCATCGCCCACCGCAATGACATCCTTGCTATCGATATGATAGTATTCCGCAACGAATTTGAGCGCATCACCCTTGCTGACTCCGGGGCTGGCGAACTCCAAATAAGTTGGTTTGGATCGTTTTATATTGAGCATCGGGAAAAGTGCTTCCGCTTTGGTTCTCAAATCATCCATCAGCTCCAATTCCGTTATATAGAGAACCTTTGGCGTGATGATAGTCTCCATTTCGTATAAGTCACTTTTTTCAATGCCCTTAAATCCGCAGAAAGACTCATATACGTCGCTGTATTTGTTTCTTTCACGGTAAACAAGATCACCGTCTAAGTATACCTGTACATGCAGGTTGTTTTCCTGCGCGTAGTCGATCAGTTTTCTGACAAGCTGCGGGTCTACCGAGCGGGTGTAAATGGCATTGCCCTGCGCGTCGTATATCTGCGCGCCGCCCGTGGTGATCATCAGTGTATCAAGACCAAATTCGTCATAAAACCGCTGTGTCCCTTTTCTTATTCTTCCCGTACACAGCACAACATATATCCCCATATCGACGGCTTTTTTTATAGCCTCTTTAACGCGTTGCGGTATAATGAGTTCGTCGGTGAGCAGTGTGTCGTCTAAGTCGATCGCGATTAATTTATAAGCCATTTATCCTCCGGTGTAACTGCAAAGATGATAATATATATCAACATTATACATGTATGGCGGCGTTTTGGAAACATCAATATTAACCGCATCTGAGCCATCGCTATTCTTCACAAAATACATATATAGTGATATACTGAAAAATACTTAATCTTATAAGGAGTGTTATTATTTTGAAAAAAACAGCTTCCTTTATTTTGATGGTCATATTTGTCTTTACCGCTTTTATGGGCATGGCGGCGGCGGCTCCTCCCTATGAAGGCGATATTGATTCCAATGCGGTCATGCTGCTGGACGCGACGACGGGCCAGGTGCTTTTCGAAAAAAACGCGGACGAGCAGATTTTGCCCGCGAGCACGACGAAGATTATGACATGTATTGTGGCGCTGGAAAACGCGTCTCTTGACGATATGGTAACAGTAGGGCCAGAGGGAGACTGGACAGGCTCGGGCTATTCATTGATGGGCCTAAAGAACGGACAGCAGCTTTCCCTGCGTGAGCTTATATATGGCATGATGCTGATATCGGGCAACGATGCCGCTGCGGCCATTGCCGTTCATGTGGGCGGTTCGCTGGAAGGCTTTGCCGATATGATGAACCAAAAAGCGCAGGAGCTGGGCATGACAGGCTCGCATTTTATCACATCGCATGGCGCCGATACGGAAGGCCATTACGTGACCGCGCGCGATATGGCGACGCTGTCACTCTATGCCATGAAGAATGAGCAGTTTATGCAGATCGTGGGTTCCGCTTCACACGATTTTCCCTCGATGAGCAGTTTGACTGAGAAAGACAAGCGGAACACAAACAAGCTGCTCATCAGCAATGTGCTCGAAGGTGAGACAAACTATTACTATGAATATGCGACCGGTATCAAGACGGGCTCCACGCCCAAGGCTTTCCGCTGTCTTGTGAGCTCTGCCGAAAAGGATGGTATGAAGCTGCTGTGCCTGATTTTCGGTGACGAAACAACAGATGGAACGGAGCGTTGGCCGCTTGCCAAAGACCTGTTCGAATACGGCTTTAACAACTATCAGACTGTTAACCTGCAGTCGGCGATAGACAGCGCCGCGCCGGTGAGTGTGACTGTGGCCGATGCGTCAGCGGATGATGCCCACGGCGGCGAGTTGGTCTTAAACGCTGTGTATGCAGGAGCTCCGGAGGTTACGCTGGACAAGACACTTGCGCAAAGCGTCGCGCAGGCGGGGCTTGTCGCTACAGTCGAGCTGAGCAGCGGCGAGCAGCTTAGGGCGCCCGTGAAGGCGGGGGATACTGTCGGCGTTGTGAAATACCATGCGCAAAGCGGGGAAGAAGTGGCACAGGCACAGCTGGTGGCATCGCGCGATGTCGCCGATGCGACGGGTCTGGCTCCGGCACCGCTGGATGAAGATGCTGCGGCAAACCCTTATCCCGTCACAGACGATTCTGACCCGTGGCTGTGGCTTGTGCTGGCCGTGGTGCTGGCTGCGGCAGTGCTTCTGCTAATCGTGAATCTTGCGCGCGGACGCAAGAAAAAAGCACGCAGAAACTATGCGAGAAGATCCTCCGGCGCATACAGAAACACAAGAGGCGGCGGAAGATAAATAGCCCCGCTGCCGATTTGCGATGCAAAATCTATCATCCGGTATGTACAAAGTGTTACAAAACTGTTATACTAACCATACATTTTGGCTTTTTTATCTTAATACAGGTGTTTGGGAGTTGCGGTTATTTTGAAAAGACTAGCTTCATTTTTATTTATATTTGTTATTGTATTTACGTTACTAACAGGAACGGTTTTTGCCGCCGCACCTGCATACACTGATGATGTGACGGCTCAATATTGGATGCTTATCGATGCAGATTCAGGCATGGTGCTAGCTGATTCCGGGAACGTTGATAAGCAAATAGAGCCGGCCAGCACGACCAAAATCATGACATGCATACTCGCGCTGGAAAAAGGCAACTTAAGCGATACCGTTATTGTCAGCCGCAAGGCGGCAGGTATTTCGGGTTCAACCTGCAATCTTGTTGAGGGCGAAGAGATCAATCTGGAGAATCTCTTGAATGCCATGATGATGGTGTCGGGCAACGACGCGGCAACTGCTGTGGCCGAGCACATCAGCGGCTCTGCTTCAAGCTATGTTGATATGATGAACGCCAAGGCGCAGGAGCTTGGCATGACAAGCACGCACTTTTACAATGTGCACGGCAAGCATACCGAAGAAGGCGACCACCATACCACGGTGGCCGACATGGCAAAGCTGGCCATCTACGCGATGAAAAACCCCACTTTTATGGGCATCGTCGATAAATCATCGTACACTTTACCGGCGGATAATAAAAGACAAAGCCAATTATATAAAAACACCAACAAGCTTTGTGACCGCGACAGCGAGTATTATTACAGCGCGGCGAATGGTATGAAGACAGGCAGCACTGATTGGGCAGGCGGTTGCCTTGTGGCCTCGGCCTCCAAGAACGGCATGAATCTGATCGCGCTGCTTTTTAAAGACGATTCGCAAGATGGACGCGGCAGATGGCCGGACGCGCGGAGTCTGTTTGAGTTTGGCTTCGATAACTATCGAACCGTTGATTTGCAGGAACTGCTTGTGGATGTAAAGCCTGTTCAGGCGCAGGTAGAAAATTACGCGGCCAATGATGCAAGTGAAGGACTGCTGGAATTTGCAGGGCCTGAACCGGGCATGGTTTATAAGACGCTGCCCAAGGATGTGGTGGAAGGCTTGCTGAACGGTACGGACAGTCTGGAACCGGTGCCGACATTTACCAGTCCGCTGCAGGCGCCTATACTGAAAGACTCAATTCTGGGCACGGTGCAGTATAAAAGCAAAAACACGGGCGAGGTGGTATGCAGCGATAATCTTGTGGCCACGCGCGACGTGCTTCAGGCGGGGACCGAACCCAACGCCAGCGGCGGGACGGCTGTGGCGACTCAGCCGCCCATTATACCGGAAAAGCTTAAAACACAGCGCGACAATTCGGGTATATGGTTGTGGCTGTTAATTCCCGCAGGCCTGATCGTATTTCTCGTCTTCCGTTTGTTCACGGTCAACAGGAAGAAGCGTAAACGTTACAGTACGCGCCGCAAGCCTCAGTACAGCTATAAAATAAGACGATAACGACGATAAATACGAAAGGAACGGTGATTGCCGTTCTTTTTTATTTGTCTTGCCTGCTAACCTTAGATTTATATCATGCTGAGGGCAAAGCGACGCGCGGCAACGCGCAGATGATTAACTTTGTTTATGAAACAGGGGCAACCGGGGGACAATAAAGTTAAAATTATAGGTTTGCTTTAGCATATGGAAAATAACAATTCAGAACAAACCCTATCATTTCCGCGCATAAACGGAGAAAAGGTGACGTTCATATATCGCGGAGAGGCTCAAAAAGTCTGCCTCGTGGGCGACTACAATAGCTGGGAGCTGGAAGACTGGATGGTTCGGCAAGATAACAGTGATATCTGGCGCATTCAAAAAACGTTTCCGGTAAATGCGCGTTTTGACTATAAATATGTCGTAGACGGCAACTGGATCACCGACCCGCTGAATCCAAACACGACTCAAGTCGGTGCGGGTATGAATTCAACGCTCATGATGCCGGGATATAGAAGCGATTTTGATAAAATTATGTCTGAGACGTGCCCGCAAGGCACATTGCTCTTGGGCCGTAAGCTAGACAGCCGATACATGGACAAGGAGATGACATACCATGTTTATCTGCCCCCAAATTTTAAGCAGAGCGAAACAAAGCATATTCTATACGCATTGGATGGCTCGGATTATGTGAACTATGCCAACATCAACATCGTGCTGGATTATTTGATCGCGCATCAACAGATACCTCAAATGGCGGCGGTGCTGATTGACCCTGATGACAGAAACCGGGATTATACGATATATGAACCGTATTATCGTTATGTCACAGAGGAGCTGATACCTTTTTCTGAAAGAGAATGCACCGAGGGTAACTGCCAAAGAGCGCTCATTGGCGTATCGTGGGGCGGCCTGACAGCTTTTCACATTGCGTTTCAAAAGCCGCATACGTTTCAAAGAATGCTCACGCAGTCCGGCTCTTATTGGCCCAGGGACTGGAAGATATTCAATACCGTCAATGATGCGCCGTTTCAGCCGCTAAAGCTATGCATACAAACGGGTACGATACAGGTTACCGAGGAGATGAACGATGCGATGGTGCAGCTGCTCATCGCCAAAGGCTATGCTGTCACTTACAATAAGTATGCGGAGACCCACGCTGGAGCAACTGGAAAGGCCATTTAAGCGAGGGACTGACGGCCCTTTATGCGCATTAAAAAAGCCGCCCGCTATCAAGCAAGGCGGCTCGACACATTGCTGCTATGTTTAGGCTAAAAACGACCGGCCTGCAGACACGACGCAGTCTCCCAGAACGGTGATGACCGCGCTTGTGCCCTTGGCGTTTCTGTCCTGCCGCTCCAGCTGCTCGGATGAGAGCGAAAAGCTCTGACCGGATTTAAGCGTCACATGAATACCGCATGGCTCGGAGACCGGGAAGGCCGCTGCGATGTATGTGCCTGTGGAGCCGTTTTTGAGCAGCGATATCGCTTTTAAGCCCTTGCCGCTGCGTTTTTGCATTTCAAAGAGGTAAACGCGCGTGAGCTTGGCATAACCCTGATCCGTAAACAGCGCCACATCGTCCTGCTCGGAAACGGGGGAAGCCATTACCACACTGTCGCCTTTTTGCAGCGTGATGCTTTTCACGCCCTTGGCACTGCGCCCCATGGCGGACACATCCGCAGACGAGAAGCGAATACCCATGCCCAGCTTGGTGATGATAAGCCAGTCGCTTGTGCTCTCCAACAGATTCACCGATATGATGCTGTCTCCCTCGGATAAGCCGCACGCCACGATCTTCTTGTTGCGCACGTCATATTCCTCAAGGTGTGTGCGTTTGATAAGGCCGTTTTGTGTGGCAAACATCACGTCTGCACCTTTGTATTCCGCCACGGAGAAAATGCCCACGATTGATTCATTGGCATCGATGCCCGCGAGTATAGCGGAGAGCGGCTTGCCCTTGTCTTTAAGCTTGCATTCTGGGATATCTGTCACCGGCAGCGTATAAAGATTTCCCAGGCTCGTGAACATTTGCACGCGCCTGTCTGTGGTCGACGAGACGATGGCTTTCACGCTGTCCCCTTCAGCCGGAGCCGACTTCTGGAAGGACTTCTGATTGATACGCTTTAAGAAACCGTTATGCGTTAAGATCACCACGCACTCTTCCACGGATTTAAACTCGTCCTCATCGATCTCAATTTCGTGACTGGTCTCCAATATCTTTGTGCGGCGCTTATTGCCATATTTTAATTTGATGTCACTGAGCTCGTGGACGATAACAGCCATGAGCTTTTTCTCGGACGCGAGTATCGCTTCCAGCCGTGCGATGGTTTCCAGAATAAATGCGTATTCCTTTTCCAGCGCTTCAATCTCCAGAGCGGTCAGACGCGCGAGGCGCATATCGAGTATGGCCTGCGCCTGAATGTGTGACAGGTCAAAACGCTTCATCAATCTGTCTCGCGCTTCTCTGGGAGATGACGAACTGCGGATGATGCGTATCACCTCGTCGATGTTCTTGACGGCGATGATGAGACCGGCCAGTATGTGTTCGCGCTGCTTCGCTTTTTCGAGGTCATACTGCGTGCGCCGTGTGACGATTTCCTTTTGGAAACGGATGTAATGGTCGATGATGCTCATCAGCGAAAGCTGCTTGGGCTGTCCGTCTGCAATGCACACCATGTTGATACCGAATGTGGTCTGCAAATCGGAATACTTATACAGGCAGTTGAGTATCGTCTTGGGATCGTAATCCTTGCGCACCTCGATGACAGCGCGGATACCGCTGCGGTCGGATTCGTCGCGAATATCCGATATACCCGCGAACATGTCCTTCTTCTGCTCGGTCACCTGCAATATCTTTTCGAGCATTCCCGCTTTATTCACCTGATAAGGCATCTCGTTGATGACGATCAGCGATTTACCGTTGGGGCCTTTTTCGATGGTCGTTTTGGCGCGCAGCGCAATCTTGCCGCGGCCCGTGGCGTAAGCCTCCTTAAGCTGATCCAGATTCAGCAGATAACCGCCCGTGGGAAAATCAGGCCCCGGAATCAGCGCCATAAGCTCTTCCAGCGTGAGCTGCGGATTCTCAATGCGCGCAATCACACCGTCGATGACCTCACCTAGGTTGTGAGGCGGGATATTGGTCGCCAGACCGACGGCGATACCCGCCGCGCCGTTGACCAGCAGATTGGGGAAACGCGCGGGCAGCATTTCGGGCTCTTTAAGCGTATCATCAAAGTTGAACGTCCAGCGGACGGTGTCCTTTTCGATATGCGCCAGCATTTCCATGGCAATAGGGGAAAGGCGTGCTTCGGTATAACGCATCGCAGCGGCGGAGTCGCCGTCCATACTGCCGAAGTTACCGTGACCGTTCACGAGCGGCTCGCGCATCACGAAATCCTGTGCCATGCGCACCATCGCGTCGTAAACCGAGCTGTCGCCGTGCGGATGGTATTTACCCAGCGTGTCGCCCACGATACGCGCGGATTTTCTGTGCGGTTTATCGGGCGTTAACCCAAGCTCCAGCATGGTGTAGAGTATACGGCGCTGAACGGGTTTTAACCCGTCCTCCACGCGCGGCAAAGCCCTGTCCATGATGACGTATTCGGCGAACGGTATCATCGAATCGTGCATCATGTCGCTCATGGAAACAGGCGTGACTTCGCTGGCTATGGCTTCATTTTTATTGGACATGGCTTAACACCTTCTCTTTGTAAAAACTGTCTTCCTTATTGAAGTTGGCGTGCTCCGAGATATATTCCTTGCGCGGCTCGGCTTTGTCGCCCATGAGCAGCGTGACGAGCCTTTCGGCCTCGGCGGCATCGTCCAGCTCTACGCGGTACAGCTTGCGCTGTGCCGGATTCATTGTGGTTTCCCAGAGTTGCTCGGGGTTCATTTCGCCAAGCCCCTTATAGCGCTGTACATTCGCTTCCTTGCCCAGTTCGTTCTGCGCGGCTTTGAGCTCAGCATCGGTATAAGCATAGATGGATTTACTGCCCTTGTGAACGCGGTAAAGCGGCGGACGCCCGATATAGATATGGCCTGCCGTCAACAGATCACGGAAATAGCGGTAGAAAAATGTGAGCAGTATCGCGCGGATATGTGCGCCGTCCTGGTCCGCATCGGCCAGTATGATGATCTTGTGGTATTTGAGATCGGATTCTTCAAACACACCGTCAAAACCAGTCCCCAGCGCGGTAATGATGGATCGAAACTCGTTGTTTTCAATGACTTGATCCAGCCGTTTCTTTTCCACGTTGAGCGGCTTGCCGCGAAGGGGAAGTATGGCCTGAAAGCGCCTGTCACGGCCCTGCTTGGCACTGCCGCCCGCGCTGTCGCCCTCCACAATGAAAAGCTCGTTATGCACGGCATCGCGGCCAGTGCAGCTGGACAGCTTGCCCACCAGCGGCGCGCCCTCCAGCTTGCTGCGCTGGCGCTCCAGCTTTTTGGCCTTGGTGGCAGCCTCTCTGGCCTTGGCGGCTTTCACGGCTTTCCCTACGAGCTCGGTTGCGATCGCGGTGTTGTTAAGATCGGCAAGGAACAGCGAAAGCTTGTCCTGCACGATGCTCTCCACGATGGTCTTGACATCGGTGTTGCCCAGCTTGGCCTTGGTCTGGCCTTCAAACTGTGCGTCCTTCATCTTCACGCTGATCACGGCAGAGAGCCCTTCGCGGTAGTCGTCGCCCGCGAGGTTGGCCTCTTTTTCCTTTAAAAGTCCCGCCTGGCGCGCGTAATCGTTCATGACCTTGGTGTGGGCGGCCTTAAAGCCCGACACATGTGTGCCGCCGTCTGCCGTGAGAATATTGTTCACAAACGAGAGTATATTCTCGTTATAAGTATCGTTGTATTGCAGCGCGATCTCAACGCGCACATCGTTTTTCTCGCCGTCGAAATAAATGGGCGTTTTATGCAGCACCGTTTTTTCTTCGTTAAGATATTGCACGAAATCCACGATACCGCCCTGATAATCGAATACTTGCTTCTTGGGCCGGCCATCTTTTAGTATACGCTCGTCTGTGAGTGTGATTTTGACGTTTTTGCTTAAAAAGGATATCACGCGCAGATGTGACGCGACGGTATCGAAGTTAAAGCTTACGGTCTCAAATATACGGTCGTCCGGCATGAAAGACACCTTGGTGCCGCGGTTTTTGGTGGGCCCGATATCTTCGAGCTTGGTGACGGGCCGGCCGCTTTCCAACTTGCCGTTTTTCATTCGGCTTTCATAGCGCTGCTCATAGATGCGCCCGCCTGAACAGACAGTAACGACGACCCAGCGCGAGAGCGCATTCACCACAGAAGCGCCCACGCCATGCAGACCGCCCGCATAGGCATATGTATCGTTATTAAATTTTCCGCCCGCGTGCAGTTGTGTAAACACCACTTCGACACCGGAAACTTTCAAATCGGGATGTAATCCCACGGGTATGCCGCGCCCGTTGTCTTCCACGGTGACCGAGTTGTCCGTGTGCAGCGTGACGCTGATTTTATCGGCATAGCCGTTTGCCGCCTCATCTACCGCGTTATCGACGATCTCCCAGAGCAGATGATGCAGCCCCTTCTGGCCTGTTGAACCCACATACATGCCGGGCCTTTTACGGACGGCGTCTAAGCCCTCCAGCACCTGTATGTCGTTCGCGGTGTATTCCTTGGCCATATGACCTCCCCTTTTTCCATCACAAAATGTGGTGTATTCTGTCCAATACACCACATAATATTACCTTAAAAGGCCGTTGTTATCAATAGAAAAGAGAACTGGAGTTTTAGCCCTTAAATTTGACAAGCTCAATTCCGGCTTCGTTGAATATCTCATGTGAGAAATCGTCCGGATAGGGCTTTAAGTATACGACACGGGAAATGCCTGCGTTAACGATCATTTTCGAGCAGATCACGCAGGGCTGATGTGTGCAGTAAAGCGTGGCGCCTTCGATGCTCACGCCCAGCTTGGCAGCTTGGATAATGGCGTTCTGCTCCGCATGAATGGCGTAGCACAGCTCGTGCTTGGTGCCGGACTCGATGCCCAGCTTCTGACGCAGACACTCACCCTTCTCCTTACAGCTCTTGATACCGGCGGGCGCGCCGTTGTAACCGGTGGTGAGTATACGCTTGTTCTTCACGATGACCGCGCCGATGCTGCGGTCGGCCTTGTAGCAGCTCGACCATTTGGCAATGGTCAGAGTTAGGTCCATAAAACGCTTGTCCCATTTATCCATGCTGATGCTCCCCAATATTAACGCATTAAATGCGTATATGTTCCAAACAAATACGCTGGCGTGCATGGCTATTATACTCTTTTCTGTGCCCGCTTGCCATCGCTTTTCATTTATTTTATTGATCGTGTAGCGCTCGCAGATAAAAAAATCGCGCCGCTGCGTCGTATGGATGGATGATTTTGTCTTTGTTTGAAAGCTTCCCAAAAGAGGATTCTTTTGATAAATTCAACGTGTAAGCCTAAAGTCCTGCATGAATAGACGAAATAATTATAAAACCAAGAATAATCAAGAATTCATGTGATACCTGATTATATTAGGATGTTTTTAAGGATAAACAGCTCATAGAATCATTTTTAACCAAATTCAGTACTTTATTTGGTTTGCCATCATTTCTCTAATATATTATTATTATTCCTGTTAGCACTCGAACAAAGTGAGTGCTAACAACAAAACGCAAAACTTATGTAAAATATAACACATCTAAAAGGAGGTTTTTATTATGTCCATAAAACCATTGGGCGACAGAGTCGTGATCAAGAGCCTTGAGAGCGAGGAAACCACCAAGAGCGGTATCGTTCTGACGGGCAGTGCTAAGGAAAAGCCGCAGACGGCGGAAGTCGTGGCTGTGGGCCCCGGCGGCATGGTAGACGGCAAAGAAGTTGTGATGACCGTAAAACCCGGTCAGAAGGTGCTTTACTCCAAATATGCGGGCACGGAAGTCAAGGTTGACGGTGAGGAATACATCATCGTGCGCCAGAGCGATCTGCTTGCGACGGTGGAATAATCAATTTATAGGAGGATTTTATCATGGCAAAACAGATTAAGTATGGCGAAGAAGCAAGACGTTTGCTCGAGGCGGGCGTTAACCAACTGTCGGATACAGTGAAAGTGACGCTGGGACCCAAGGGAAGAAACGTCGTTCTCGATAAGAAATTCGGCTCGCCGATCATCACCAACGACGGTGTGACGATCGCGAAGGAAATCGAACTGGAAGATCCGTTTGAAAACATGGGCGCTCAGCTTGTGAAGGAAGTTGCTACCAAGACAAACGACGTAGCGGGCGACGGCACAACCACAGCCACACTGCTGGCTCAGGCGATTATCCGCGAAGGCCTTAAGAACGTGGCAGCGGGCGCAAACCCGATGGTTATCAAGAAGGGCATTTTAAAAGCGGTTGAAGTGTCTGTGGACAGCTTGAAAGAGCTTTCTGTACCCATCACCGGCACCACAGCGATCGCTCAGGTTGCGTCTATTTCCGCAGGTGACGAGGAAATCGGCGCGCTGATTGCCGAAGCCATGGAGAAGGTTGGCAACGACGGCGTTATCACCGTTGAAGAAAGCAAGACAATGAAGACCGAGCTGGCTGTCGTAGAAGGTATGGAATTCGACAGAGGCTATGCATCTGCATACATGGTGACCGATACTGAGAAGATGGAAGCGGTACTGGACGAACCGTTGATTCTGATCACCGACAAGAAAATCTCCAACATACAGGAACTGCTGCCCATATTGGAGCAGGTTGTTCAGCAGGGCAAAAAGCTGCTCATCATCGCGGAGGATGTGGAAGGCGAAGCCCTCACCACGCTCATCGTTAACAAGCTCCGCGGCACATTCACATGCGTAGCGGTGAAAGCTCCCGGCTTTGGCGACAGACGCAAAGCGATGCTTCAGGATATCGCGATACTGACCGGCGGCGAAGTGATCTCCGACGAAGTCGGCATCGAGCTCAAAGAAGCTACAATCGACATGCTGGGTAAAGCCCGTCAGGTCAAGGTTGACAAAGAGAACACCACGATCGTGGAAGGCGCAGGCGATCCGTCTGAGATCAAGGCCCGTATCAACTCCATCAAGGCCCAGATCGAAGAGACGACATCGGATTACGATCGCGAAAAGCTTCAGGAACGTTTGGCAAAGCTCGCCGGCGGCGTGGCTGTGATCCAGGTGGGCGCGGCGACCGAGACCGAAATGAAGGAAAGCAAAATGCGCATCGAAGACGCTCTGGCAGCCACACGCGCGGCTGTGGAAGAGGGTATCGTACCGGGCGGCGGAGTGGCCTCGCTGTATGCGGCCAACGCTGTGGCTAAGGCTGTGGAAAGCGCCGAAGGCGACAAAAAGACCGGCCTGCAGATCGTCATGAGAGCGTTGGAAGAACCCGTCCGCCAGATCGCGGCGAATGCCGGCCTTGAGGGCAGCGTCATCGTCGATAAGATCAAGAACGCGAACGATAAAAACTTCGGTTATGATGCGGCCAAGAACGAGTACTGCGACATGGTAGCCAAGGGCATCATAGACCCGACGAAGGTGACAAGAAGCGCGATACAGAACGCGGCTTCCATTGCCTCCATGCTGCTCACCACCGAGAGCATCGTCACAGACATCCCCGAGGAAAAGGGTGCTGCGATGCCGGGCGGCGCACCGGGCGGAATGCCGGGCATGTATTAAGCCAAAAATAATTTTTATACATCAGAAAAGCGCAAGGGTCATAAGCTCTTGCGCTTTTTATGTTTCCCAAAAAAGGGAAAAGGAAGGGTGTGTCGAAAACGTAATGTAACCACAGTCTGCAAAACAAACCGCTTATTGGCTGGCGTATGGAGGAATATGTACAAAAAGAATCTCACTGCTATAATGATTATGATTGTTTTAGGGATGCTGCTGTTCATAAACGGTTGCACAAAGGTGCCTCAGTCTTCTGAGCAGGAGAAGGCGGGTGCAATAATCTCAGATGTATGCATGGGCCTTTGTTAACGAGGAAAATTTTAAGGATACTTTTAGTAGGGACATTGAAAGAGCACACAGCAAGATCTTTTTTGTAAAAGAAATGTTGACTCAAATGCTTATTGCAACTGAGACATCAGATTTTGAAGATGTTTCAATTGTTTTTAATGAAGGGATCAAACTCGTGCAAAACATTGACGACGAAAGCTTAAGCGAACGGGATGCTGACGACTATTTAGAGCTTTTAAGTGTTATGGACTGGGCTTGCGGCGTTTATCCGGACTTAATTCTTACTCAGTCATCTGCGGGCAATGCTTTGGCTGCATAACGAATAAAGGCGTCACATTCTATGGCGGTAAAAACTATCGCCATTTTTTGTTGTGAATAGGATAGCCTTCTGGGTTGACTCTTCATACGGGGGCGGATTATTTCAGCACTTTTATTGCCGAATATCACACCAAGCATATAAAATACCACTATTAAACGCTTGCACCAATGACATACTGATTAAGGAGTAATGGTTCTGGATTTTATGAACAGTGCCTATTTATACATCGCCGGCGCGGCTACCGCCGTTTTTGTGCGGTGCAATCTGCGTATTTTCTCGTGCGGGCTGTTAAGCGCGGCCGAGAGCCGGGGCTATCAAATAAGTAAAAGCAGGCCTTAAAAAGTCCGTTCTGATACATTGATTATTCTCATATACATTTGGTGAATACATCCACTTAACGGTTGGCCGTTGCTGTCCAAATATATATGGGGGCCGTTCTATGAGCCTGATCAGTGTGATTATTCCTTGTTATAACGAAGAAGCATCACTCCCTCTTTTCTATAGCCGCATCACGAACGTGATGAAAACGATGGGCGCGATTTTTGAGCTGGTCTTTATCAACGACGGGTCAAGTGACGGCACGCAGCGCGTGATTGAGTACTTGAGCGAAAAGGACAGCCGGGTCAAATACATCTCGTTCTCGCGTAACTTTGGCAAAGAAGCGGCGCTTTGGGCGGGCCTCGAGCACGCCATGGGAGACTATGTGGCGCTGATCGACGCGGATTTGCAGGACCCGCCGGAGCTGCTGAAACAGATGTACAAGGCGGTCACAAAGGAGGGCTTTGACTGTGCGGCGGCACGGCGCGTGTCCCGTATCGGGGAGCCGCCGATACGTTCTTTCTTTGCGCGGCAGTTTTACAGGCTAATCAACCGCATATCTAAAACGCAAATCGTTGACGGCGCGCGTGAATTCCGGCTGATGACGCGCCAGGTGGCGGATGCGATATTGCAACTCAAAGAAATCAACCGCTTTTCCAAGGGTATATTCAGCTGGGTGGGTTTTTGCACCAAATGGATTGAATATGAGAACGTGTTGCGATCCGCGGGAGAAACCAAATGGTCGTTCTGGAAGCTGTTCATTTACTCGCTGGACGGTATTGCTGCTTTTTCCACAGCGCCATTGGCACTGGCTTCGGTGATGGGGCTGTTCTTCTGTTTTGTCGCGCTGATAATGATCGTCATGATTATTGCCAAAACGCTGCTCTGGGGAGATATCGTGGCGGGGTATGCCTCAACAATATGTCTCATACTTTTTATTGGCGGGCTGGAGCTTTTCTGCGTGGGCATATTGGGGCTTTACTTATCCAAAACGTATCTGGAAACAAAGCAAAGGCCGGTTTACATCGTGAAGAAGGCAAAGCTGGATTAAGCTATCTCTCCATTCTCCTTGGAGTTTGGCTTGCATATAAACGTTGCTTTTTAGTTTAATAATTATGGGCTATCATTATTTAAAATAATGACAACCCATAATAAAAGGATGAGGCCTAGAATGCCAAGTAGTACCCATATATACCACTTCATAAATTACCTCATTATGTATTTAATTGTGTTCTATTATTACTGTTGACCTTCAAAAAACAGACCTTTTCCTTTCCGCTCACCAAAATTTTAGATTTTTCATTATTGACTTTGAATAATAAAAAACTTGTTAGATTATCAAATTATATGTATACTCATGTGTAGACCTTTGGAATATAGAAAGGGAGATTTTTTTCGTGGATCTATTTGAAAAATGCTATGCTTTTACCGATGCAAGAGATGCCATCGCTTCAGGGCTTTACCCATACTTTCATGCCCTTCACACCGCACAGGATACCGAAGTCGTTATGGACGGCAAACGTATCATTATGATCGGCTCCAACAACTACATGGGACTCACCAGCGACCCGCGCACGATCAAGGCTGCCAAAGAGGCGCTGGAGAAATACGGGACAGGCTGTTCGGGCTCACGCTTTTTAAATGGTACGCTTGTGCTGCACGAGCAACTGGAAAAAGAGCTGGCAGAGTTTTTTAATAAGGACGCTGCGCTCACTTTCAGCACCGGCTTTCAGACCAACTTAGGCGCCATCAGCGCTGTGGTGGGGCGTCACGATTATATTATCAATGACTCGGAAAACCACGCGAGCATCATCGATGCCAGCCGTTTAAGCTTTGTAAAAAACGTGCTCAAATATGAGCATAGCAATATGGACAGCCTGGAAGAAAGGCTGCAAAGGCTGCCTGAAGACGCGGGTAAGCTCATCATCACGGACGGCGTATTCAGCATGAGCGGCGATATTGCAAAGCTCCCTGAGATCGTGGAGCTTGCCAAGAAGTACAAAGCGCGTATCATGGTAGACGATGCGCACGGCGCGGGTATGATCGGCCATTGCGGCCGCGGCACGGCCAACTACTTTGGCCTTGAAAAAGAGGTCGATATCATCATGACGACGTTCTCTAAGTCGTTTGCGTCGCTGGGCGGATGCATCGCGGCGGAGGAGCGTGTCATCGATTATATCAAGCACCGCTCGCGTCCGTTTATATTCAGCGCCTCGCTGCCGCCGGCCAACGCAGCCGCTGCACTCGAAGCGCTTCATATCATGGTCGATGAACCCGAGCGCCAGAAAGCGTTGATCGATATTTCGAACTATATGCGCGCCAAGCTAAAGGCGGCCGGTATTCCCATCATCCAGGGCGAAACGGCGATCATCCCTGTGTTCACTTATGACATGCAGCGCACATTCATCATCACCAAGATGCTGTTCGACGAAGGCGTTTATGTGAACCCTGTGATACCGCCCGCGGTAAACGACGGCGAATGCATGCTGCGGACAAGCTACACCGCCACGCATACCAAAGAACAGATGGATACTGCTGTAGAAGCGTTCAAACGCGTATTCTCTCAGGTCTGATTGAATAAACGTAAAATTTGAGTTCAATAACTGATCATCAAGGCGCTATGTTGAGCGCCTTGATTTTTTTGGTTAAAACTCATATGATATGGAGAAAGCAGGAGGGCGTTTTATGGAAAGCGTAAAATCAAAAAATGAGATACTGACCTACACGGGCATATGCATTGATCCATACTACATAAAGAAAGAACAGGTGGAGATACGCGATATCGCGCATTCGTTGTCATATCTATCGCGCGCCAACGGCCACATCCGCCATTTCTATTCGGTGGCTCAGCATGCGGTCAACTGCGCGCTGGAAGCGGCAAACAGGGGGCTTGAGCGGCGCACCCGGCTGGCGTGCCTGCTCCACGACGCGGCCGAAAGCTATATATCCGATGTGACGCGCCCTGTGAAGCGCCGTCTCAAAGGCTACGAAGAGATAGAAGACTATGTGATCGGCGTTATATTCTCGGCTTTTGGGCTTAATGACTTAAGTGAACAGGAGCTCGCGGCTGTCAAAGAGATAGACGATGCGATGCTGTATTATGAGTTTGAAGCGCTGGCGGATTATCGTATGAGCAAAATTCCGCCGAGCATTTCCATGCAGCATGATTTTTCGCAAAGGCCTTTTGAAGATGTGGAGCGGCAGTTCCTCATGCTTTTTGACGAATTATATTTGCGTTGACATGGTATTGAAATGAGGCAAATAATACATATATAACAAATAAAAATTATCGAAAAACAGAAATTAATTATTGACATGCGCTTGGCATCATGCTACGATTCTCCTGTAAGAACTTCTATTGGGAGGATTTGTTTTATGACGGATACAAGCTATCTCTATCAATATTTTGTGCAAAACAGTCCAAAAGATAAAAAGGCCCCCGAACCGAAAAAGACGGACACGAAAAAGGAAGAGGAGGCAAAAAAGCATGAACAGCTTGACTGACAGGAATGACAGCGTTTGTGCCGTTAATGGGGTTGCAAAACGCAGCCTGACACCGCCTCGTCTGCTCATATGTGCCGCGATTTTTGGTATTTTGTTTTCGGCGCTTTTTACCAATCAGGGTTTCGGACTCAACTTCACGCTTTTTGTTTTTCTCATTTACATTTTCGCCGTTTTCAACAGCTCCTATATCATCAGAAGGAGTTTCCGGCAGGAAACGCTTATGTATCTTTTCACGATACCGGTGCTGTTGTTGAGTGTTCTGTTGTTTACGTCCAGTACCGTGCTCAACGTGTTAAGCGTACTGGTTATACTGTTTGTGATGTATGTGCAGTATATCGCGCTGTCCGGCAACGCGCTGAATCAGTGGGATGAAGGCGGTTTCATCGTCGATCTTGTTTTAGGCAGCATTAACCGCTTCTTATTTGGACTTATCCGCTTTGTGGGAGACAGTCTTGGTACGCTGTTTAAGGGCAAAAAGAAATCCGGCGTGTTTATCGGCTTCGGCATTGGCGTACTGCTGCTGCTGATCGTTGTCCCCTTGCTTGTATTCGCGGACGTCAATATGTCAAAGATGTTCGGCCGCTTTATCGAGCAGCTGGCGATAGGGGACATATTCGTTTACGTGTTTCTGTTCATCGTAGGGGCATCGTTCATCACGGCGCCTGCGTCCACAGCGCTGGAACCTGAGCGCACAGGGCCGAGAAAAGCCATTAATGTGACAGACACAAGGCCGATACAAGCCAGCACCACAGGCGTAGCGCTTACGATGATTGCGGTGGTGTATGTGATTTTTGCCAGTGTGCAGTTTGGCTACTTCTTTACGCCTCAGGAAACCATCGCTTCTGTGCTGGGGCTGACGAGCTCGATCTACGCGGTGAGGGGGTTTGGAGAGCTGATTTTCATCACTTGCCTTAATTTCGTGCTGATACTCGTGGCTATGCGATTCACACAGCAAAAGGATGGCAAAACGCAGCC
The DNA here is from genome assembly GCA_023436115.1 of Bacillota bacterium. Classification (GTDB taxonomy): domain Bacteria; phylum Bacillota; class Clostridia; order Christensenellales; family SZUA-584; genus SZUA-584. The sequence continues at coordinate 66,238 of JAEZKQ010000008.1, forward strand.
GTATCTTAAAGCGCTCTACGTGCTGCTGATCGTCTTCAACTTTGTGATACTGGCATCGTCGCACCTGCGCATGCAGTGTTACGAGAACGCCTTTGGTTATAGCGTGGCAAGATTCTTGTCTCACTCGTTCATGCTGCTGCTTGTGATACTCAACACCGTGATGCTGGCGCGCATTTTTTCTGATAAGGTTAAGCTGGTGCGGCTTTTTGTGGCGGCAGTCCTTGTTTACTTCTGTGTGGTCGCGGCCGTTAACCCCGAAAGCTATGTGACGGGTGCAAACATATCGCGCTATGAACAGACGGGTAAAATTGATATGGAGTATCTGTTTTCGCTGCCCGGAGATGCGCTGGTACAGACATGCGATTTCGCAGAGACCCATCCGGAGGAATTTAGTGCATCAGTCCGAAGTATCGCATCGCAGCGGCTGGATTCTTATTCGGTTACGGACTGGCCGTCGCTTAATCTTGCGGAACAAAGAGCGCAGCAGCGGCTGCAAAGCCTGCTTGAAAATTAGCACTGCCTTGATTGTGAAGGAATACGGCGGTTAGGTCATTTCGCGTAAGTAGGGGTAAAAAAAGTCTTGCCTAATCGCCGCATTTCTGTTAGAATAACTTTCGCGACACGCCTCCTTGGTCAAGCGGTCAAGACACCGCCCTCTCACGGCGGTAACAGGGGTTCGATTCCCCTAGGAGGTACCAAAAAAGTCCGTTATTAACGGGCTTTTTCTATTTTGTGTGATATACTATGTGATATTGCGTTAAACATTTTCCTTTTTGGATAGCGAAAGCAAGATAGCTATGGGAGTAGTCTAAAGAAAATTGGTAAACCCAATAACGAATAGATTAAAACATAAAACAAAGACAGTAACACTTCTGAATTCAATTTAGAAGTGTGACTTAGAATTGCTACTTAGTATAAGGGGAAACTATACCCTTTTTTCTTTTGGGGTAATATGCGCGCAAGGTAGTTAAGGAATTAGGAATAGCCAGCTATTGTCTTAACGATAGCTGAAGGCGCGCACAACTATTCTGAATGACTTTCCTTTTTTTCTTTGCATGATTCATTTCTGATAGAAAGCCAGCAGTAATAACACCAGATGGTAATGCAACCATTGCAATACCAAATATGGAAGAAACCATACTGATGATTCTACCACCAGTGGTAATAGGATAAATGTCACCATATCCAACTGTAGTTAAAGCTGTTGTTGCCCAATATATAGCATCAAAGAAATTGTTAAAGCTTTCTGGTTCAATTGAGAAAATAAGCAATGCTGAAATGAATATATATGCTATAGAACATACAAGCAATGACAAGAGTAGTGGTGCGTCTTTCTTAATAACCTTACTTATGACTATAAAATTATTTGAGTATCTTAATACTTTAAATATCCTAATAACTTTAAATGCTCTTAGCAATCTTAACATTTTAAATGCCTGCCCTATGATATTAAAAGTAGGTAGTATTGAGAGTAAATCTATTATTGCAAATGGTGTAAAAGGGTATTTCAGAAAAGGAAATCTAATATTAAGTCGCATATCGGCAGTTATCCATCTTAGGATATAATCAAGAATAAAAATGGAAGTACAAACATAGTCAAGAGTTAATAATACGTTATTTTGTTGTTTATAAATTAGGGGTACTAAACTAAGAAAGATAAATACTATCATAAATATATCATAGATTTTACTAAGTATATCTTTATTACAAGCTTTTTCTACTATTTTATAGATTCTTTGACGCATACTTTTACACCCTACCATTATTTATGATTAATTATAACATAAATGTGTAGTATAACTAAATACACGCCAAAATTTCAGAATTTCCGAAATTCGCACTTTTTTTCTGTAGCCTTTTGGCTTAGCCCGCTACTTCTATTTAGAACGAGGAACAAGAAACCTCAAAAACAGTAGCGGAGATTAAAGTTATGAGTTACGGCAGTTTTAGTAGTGCTGTTAAAGCAGGAAAAACAGCAGAAGTATTAACAGGAGAAATCCTTTCAAACTTCGAAAATCAGCGTATGTTTGTATCCATAAATACAGACGATCAGGGAGTGTTTGACACATGCCTAGAAAATGAATATGCCCTTATGGCGAGAGGGATGGAACAGGTTATAGACGAGCATGGTGTCCAGAAGTGTTTGCCCTCTAACGTGTATGCTTGGCTAGAAATGTTGCGCCAAATGGGATTAGAGCAGAGCTTTGGCCCAACCGATAATAGCCAATAATAGCTTTTGTAGAATTAGTGAACGCGATATAATTTGACATTAACCCATAATGCGTAATAGGCTTGATATACCCGAATTGTACATTATCCATATAATGTTCACGCGTCTTTACGCTCCATAAACCAGCGATCATTTTCATAAAAAAATGCTTGATGTCCTCGAGCTTTATTTTTGCATCATAAAGCCAAAAAACCACTTTTCCATAATATCACCATGTACGCGTATGATGAGCCAACTGGTTGCAAGAAGTCACAAAGCAATCGATCAAAGACCCGTCACACTGGCAACATTTACGTATGACGCAAACGGACAACGTACGCAAAAACTTCAGGCAGTGACGAGACAGATTGCTTCTATAACGGTATTGATCTGCTCTATACAGAAGAAGGTAGCAGGAATATAATATAGCAATAATACTGGAAGATGTAGGCAGAATCATCGCCTCCAAGCGAGCAAACGGGAACCACTATTGGTATCGGCAGGATAGCCGCGGCATCGTTACCAACTTAGTAATGATATCGTCAAGAGTCATAAGTGAATGATTACAGCTTCCACTGTTAAAGTTTAAGGCTTTCCCGGATAGGGGAAGTTACATGGAAGAAACCCCGGCAGCAAAGTTAATCATCGATAAAAAGGCCGTCTATTGCAAACGGCCTTAGAGGCGTTAAACAGATAATAGTAGCATAGTCAGGTAACATGGAAGGTGGACTTCCATAGTTTTAATATATTCAAGATTAGTTCTACTGTTACAGTCTATAATGACTTTGCTCACCATACCAGGTAACAATCAAGTAAAGGCAATGCATCAAGTTGTATACTTGTTGTTAAGCCAAAAGTACGTTCGTGTAAGCACTGTTAACATATTTCAAGAATATATTACTGTAAAGTAACTTGTTAACGAAACTTCGACAGCAAACAGCATATAACCGATATGTTGCTGGGAGTGACAGAAGGGAAAGACTTAATGAATAAGATAACAGTGATAGGTTCTGGCTATGTTGGCCTTGTTTTGGGAACATGCCTTGCTGATATAGGAAATATAGTGACGTGTGTTGATATAGATAAAGATAAAATTGATCAACTAAACAAAGGTGATATACCTATATACGAGCCGGGCTTAGAAAGAAAAGTTAAGCAAAATATAAATACTAACAAACTTAGATTTACCAGCGATATGCATGATGCTATTGATACGGGTAGCGTTATTTTTATTGCCGTTGGAACACCTCCATTGGAGGATGGCAGTGCAGATATTCAACATGTACTCGATGTGAGCCGGAATATCGGTCGGTATATGGATGGCTATAAACTTATTGTCGTTAAATCCACCGTACCGGTGGGAACAGGGCAAAAAGTTAAGGACACAGTAAATCAAATGCTTAAAGAACGGGGAGTGCCCTATACATTTGATGTTGTATCCAATCCTGAGTTCTTGAGGGAAGGGTCTGCTGTCTATGATTTTATGAATCCTGACCGTATTATCATTGGCGTTGAGTCGCCAAAGGCCAGAGCCTTAATCATAAAAATATATGAGGACCTATGCCATAAGGATGTCCCTTATATTATTACCAATATACAAACTTCCGAATTGATAAAATATGCGTCCAACGCTTTTTTGGCAATGAAAGTCACATTTATTAACGAAATGGCACATGTTTGTGAGAAGGTGGGAGCCGATGCCCAGCAATTGGCGCAAGGTATTGGCACGGATAAACGAATTGGGCTTGGTTTTTTGAAGCCGGGCCCGGGTTATGGTGGAAGCTGTTTTCCAAAGGACACAAGAGCTATTGTCAAAATAGGGCTGGACCACGATGTAAACCTTTCTTTGGTCCAGCAGACAATTGAAGCGAACGAAAGAATAAAGCTTCGGATGGCAGATAAGATTCAAGAAGTGCTGAGTGATCTTGACGGAAAGACCATAGGAATACTTGGTATTACATTTAAGGCGGAAACAGATGACATGAGGGAAGCACCAGCTCTGACGATTATAGAAAAATTAACAGAGCGTGGAGCGAAGATAAATGTTTTTGATCCTCAGTGTAAAAAGGAAGGCGCTTTGAGGCTGGAATTTTTGAAGGAAAGCGTTAAATTCTGTAGAGATGAGTATGAAGCTTCAAATAGAGCTGATGCCATCGTCATTCTTACGGATTGGTTTCAATTTCTTGAAGTGGATATAGATAAGGTTTTTAAGCTTATGAGAGGTCATATTATTTTTGATTTCCGGAATATGTTTGACCGTGACTATATTGAAAATAAAGGCTTTCTTTATATCGGTATAGGAAGATAAACTAAGTATCTTAATTAGTAATCACATGTGTTATGACACTGAATATAATGAATTATCACATAACATTTATTGAAAGGATGGATATTTTTAAATGAAATATCAAGATAAATACGTTGGCTCTCAAGAGGAGATCTATGATTTACTAAAGGACTTCCCCAAAAAGTTTATGCAGAATAGTTTGGTTGTCGAGACAGAAAAAGCAGCAATACCCTCGGATAAAGAACTGACTTTCAAAATTAAGTATGAGAATGATGAATTTGAAGGGGCTGTTGCTGTTAAGGTTTCCTGGGTAAACGCTGAAGTGGAAGAAGAGGAAGAAGAAGAAGAGGAAGAAGAAGAGGAAGAGGAAGAAGAAGAATAGTTGCCGATTGTATAATACTTGCTGCCCGGCAAAGTATTGAGCTTTGCCGGGTGAAACAATGTCATTAGAAATGCATGGCATAATAGCTGATAAAGGTTATTAATTGTTATAAGGGGGTAAACCCTTGGAAGATACAAAAAGAATTGTAACAAAAGTTGTTATTGGCCGCAGAATACAGACGTTTCGGAAGATTATACGAATGACATCAGACGAAGAAGAAGCTCATCCCCGTGTATTGGGGTGTACGGTTTGCGGAGGACATGTATCTGACTATTTCGTAGAAAGAGGCAAAGGAAAAAACAGAGAAATCAACATAAAAATTAAACTTGATATACATATTTGGTATCAGTTGGGCGGAGATACCAGCGTTGCTAAAATGAGCACTGAAGTCGTGGATAGTATTGAGATCACAAACCAAGGTCCGGAGGATTTGAGTCTCGAAGAGGCCTATGTATGGATGAAAGAGGAACCGGAGTGTGTTGACACAACACTGATTACAAACCCTGAATGCAATCTGATGGCGGTACAGATTGAGTATACATTGGGGGCAGAAGTCATCGCTGAGACAGTACTGGATGTGAAAGTATTTAATACATAAAGCAGCAGATAATGATACATAAATAGGGATGCTTATTATGGTCATCATATTCCTCAGTCAAGATAGCCAAAATAAGCTCCTTATGCCGGGTGTTCCACATAGTTAGAACATCCTTTTATTATAATGTGGACAGGAGACAAGAAATGATAAAGGATTTGAATTCCGAACCGTTAAATGAAGTTTTAGAGAAATACCCATTTTCTATAAACAGCATTCGAACGGAATCATATAAACAAAAAAAAGGAGTCTGGTGGGTGGATACCACAGAAGGTATGAAGATTCTCAAAAAGCATCCTAATTCTGAACCTATGCTGCTTTTTTTATTGTCGGCTATTTCTCATTTGCAAAGAAAGGGCATTTATATACCAAATATCAACAGAACAAGCAACGGCGAATCTTATGTCAAGCTTGATGAGACCTGCTTTATTCTCATCGACGCTGTTGAAGGAGTCAATCCAGATTATAAAAAGGCTAATGAATTAAAAAGCCTTGTTCGGGAGATGGGAAGGTTTCACTTGGCATCCCAGGGTTTTGTGCCACCCAAAGAATCAAAGCTTCGCCAGCATCTAGGAAACTGGCTGCAGGACTACAGCGCGGACGTCAGCAGACTAAAGACCCTCTACAGCGAAGAACTGATTAAAGCGGAGCATGGAGCTTTCGGAAAAGTTATTCTGGAGGCGTTTCCGGCGTTTTTAAAGAGAATGGAAGACACAATTGATGGGCTGAGCAGCCCCGCATATTCGGAATGGGTAAGCAAAATCTCAAAAAACGGAGGCTTGTGCCATCAGGATTTTGCCGCAGGGAATATATTGCTGAACTCTTCGGGCAGGGTGTATATCCTGGACACCGATTCACTTACGATCGAGCTTCCAGCCCGGGATATTCGAAAGCTGCTTAATAAGGTAATGAAGAAAAACGGGAAATGGGATTTATCGTTATTGTCTAATATTTTAAGCTGGTATCAAGAAGTCAATCCGCTGACTGCTGATGAATGGTCAATAGTGAAATTGGATCTGAACTTTCCGCATTTGTTCATCGGAATTATGGATAAATATTATCGGCGACGGGAAAAGGATTGGACTGAAAGCAAATATCTAAGCCGCCTCAAGGAGATGATAGCGGTCGAACAGTCCAAGGAAGAGGTGTTAAATCAGTACGAGACGATTATAAAAGAGTTTCGGTAATTATTTTAACGGGGGATAGACGATGTTAGAGCAAATTATGAGTTTGGAGGATATTGCCCGCACGGTATTGCAGCAATATGATATCAAACCGGTGAAAATACAAATTGTTCAGCAAGGCGGCATCAAAACTGTCTGGAAGGTCATGTCCGATAAAGGTATCAAGTGCCTTAAAAGATTAAACAAGACACCGGAAAAGGCGATATTCTCGGTAGAAGCTCAAAAGTATATAAAGGAAAAGGGGGGGCTTGTCCCCGATGTGATGGCCAACAAAGAGGGAAAGCCGATCACTTTTTTTCGTGATGAGCTTTTTGTACTGTATGAATGGGTGGAAGGTAAGCAGCTTAATTTTAATGCGAAGGAAGATTTTATGGCGGCGATGGAGGGACTGGCACTTTTTCATAAATATTCGAAAGGGTATGAGCCGCCTGAAGAGGCGAGAGTGTCGACGAAGCTGTCAAAATGGCCGGATCAACACCGCTCCATGTTAAACAGGATGAGTGAATGGAAGCAGATTTCTCAGCAAAATACAGGGACAGCTGTTTACGACTCTTATTTGAAATGGGTCAATCCAATCATTGATCTGGGAGAAAAAGCAATACAATATCTTGCACGCTTTGGGTATAGTGAATTGTCGCGCCCGGGTTCTCCATATGTGGTTTTATGTCATCAGGATTTCGGTAAGGGAAACGCATTGCTGGCGCCTCAAGGCATATATGTTTTGGATCTGGATGGCGTGACGTTTGAACTGGCAGCCAGAGATTTAAGAAAAATTATACTCAAAACAATGGAAACACAAAGCCAATGGGATGGACAAATCTTGAAACAAATATTGGCTTGGTATGAGCGGGGAAATGCTTTGACGAGTGAAGAGAAAAAGATGGTTTATATCGACTGCCTGTTTCCTCACGGTTTCTTTGGCAGCGTCAAGAATCAATTTCAAAAAAACAAATCCGTCAAGCCTTCAAGCATAGAGCAAATAGGGCGGCTTGAAATGGCGAAGCAGAATATTTTAATCGGTTTAATAGAGGGGGAAAAGTCTTGAAAATTGCGATGATATGCACGGAAAAACTACCCATACCCCCTATTCGCGGCGGCGCTATTCAGCAGTATATTGATGCCGTCATACCGTTTATGCAGGGAAAACATGATATTAGCGTGTTTTGTATAGAAGATCCTGAACTGCCGCCTGTTGAGAATAATGGGCATATCCATATTATGCGGGTCAGCAGTATGCAGAAACAGGATTATATCCATCATGTCATCAGCCGGATTAAGGATGAATATGATTTGATACATGTTTTTAACAGGCCAAAATGGGTGAATCTTATTGCTGAAAAATTTCCGAAAGCCGCATTAAGTTTAAGTATACACAATGAGATGTTTCTTCCATCCAAGATCTCGAAAGCGGATGGTGAGAAATGTATTCAGAGAGTCAAATTTATTACGACGGTTAGCAGGTTTGTTGCAGATGGGATAAAAAAACTCTATCCAGAGGCTGCGTCTAAGATACACGTTATTTACTCAGGCGTCGATATTCATAGGTATTCGCCCGTATGGTCGGATGAGGCCATTCAAATAAGAAAACAGCTAAAAGAAAAGTACGGCTTAGCTGATAAGAATGTCGTACTTTTTGTAGGCAGGCTGAGCCCCAAAAAGGGTGCGCATATTCTACTAAAGGCGATCGGAGAAGTGGTGCGAGATCATCCCAATACGGCGCTTGTGATCGTCGGAAGTAAATGGTACGGCGATAATCAGGAAGACAGTTATGTACGTCAGGTCAAGCAGATGTCTGAAGATCTGAATACGAATATTATTATGACCGGTTTTCTTCCGCCAAAGCAGGTCATTTCTCATTATTATCTGGGGGATATCTTCGTTTGTGCCTCGCAATGGAGAGAACCTTTGGCAAGGGTACATTATGAGGCTATGGCTTCGGGACTTCCCATTATCACAACCGATAAGGGAGGCAATGCCGAGGTTGTCCGGGGAGCCGGGAACGGTATTGTGATAAGTGAATATAACCAGCCCCAAGCTTTTGCGGATGCAATCACGTATTTGCTTGATCAGCCATCCATTGCACTCGAGATGGGTAAGGCCGGAAGGAAACTTGCGGAAGAAAAGTATTCATGGGAAAGGGTTGCGCAGGATCTGAACGATCTATTTACAAATAAATAGATCAGCTATTTATGATTGATATCAGGCTCATTGGAACAGAATGAGTCTGATTTTTTTGCGTGAAATGAATGGGTGTGTCACATAAGTTTGCATATCGAATAGTATATAACAGATAAATTATGACGATGAATAAGAGCTAAATAAAATAAGTGAAGGGGGAGTTTTGGTGGAATTAAATAATCAAGCGACTCGTGAAATAATCGCAAAAACGATCTGTGGATCGGGTTTCAAGGTCATTGAATATAATCAATATATTGAATTGCCAAAGGACATACTTCCTAGCCGTATAATGGGATGCACCATAACGAATGTTGAGAAGCCAAAAGCGCTTAAATGGAAAGTACCTGAAAACAACCGTTATTATGTGCCTGTAAAAGGGTCTGTTAATATCGATGCCTGGTATGCTTTTAACGACGGACATGATACGAGTGTGGCCAGCACAACAATTGTGTATCATGAGAACATCCCCATATTGGAAAGGAGCGGAAAGCCCATAGGATCTGTTGTAGCAACGGCAGAAATGGACGAAGACCCAAAAGTTGCCGATGTGGGGCTGGAGGGGAATAAAATTCGAATAACGGTATTAATAAAGATATCCACGGTCGTTATGGGAGATTCAAGGCTTATGGTTGAAGTCATGGAATAATCTTGAGTTCGCAAGTCTGGTTATCGAGGTCATCATAGAAATCAAGGTTTTGAAAAGAGGGAGAATTAATGAGCGAAATAAAAAAAATAATAGCAAAGGCTGCATATGGCCAAGGTGCGCAAGCTTTCAGCAAAGGTGTCAATATTAATACTTATGAGAGAAAAAGACCCACAAAAATTCTTGGATGTATCATAACTGATGCTGAAATCTTAAGCTGTTCCTATGAGGGAGATATAGAAAACGGGAAGGCTGTAAAGGTCAGTATTAAATTTGATACCCACCTGTGGTATGGGATGGGCAACGATACAAAGGTTTCAAAGGCCAGTACGAAGGTATCGGAAATTGTGAAGATCCATGCGAAGGGCGCAGAAAAATATAGTGACGAAGAAGTCAGGGCATGGATTAAAAAAGCGCCAGTGTGTACAAAAACATCAATCATAGACGGGCAGGAAGGCGCGGTTGTGCTGGCGCAGGTCGAATATGAACTGGGTGCTGAGATCATTGGCCTCACATCTTTAAACGTTAGAGTTATAAAGTCTATTGATGAGATAGATGAGCCAGAGGATGTTCCGGCGGAATTTGAAGATGAAACTGATGAATTTGAAGACGATTAGAATGTGAGGCTGGGAAATGAAAGACGATACAAGGATGTTCTAGAGCATACAGAGCATCCTTGTTTAGGTCGGCCAAGCGAAGCAGGGCTGTCTGCTCATGATAGCGTGAGGGTGCGATGTATGAATAACATAGATGCCGCAAAAACATATCTGATTACCGGAGCAGCCGGCTTTATCGGATTCTCATTATCACGGAGCTTGTTGGAAAAGGGCTGCCGTGTCTTGGGAATAGACAATATCAATGATTACTATGATGTGAATTTAAAATATGATCGTTTAAAACTATTAAATTCATTTGAAAAGTTTGTATTTCTAAAAAATGATATTTCAGATAAACTCGCCGTTGAACAAGTATTCAAAGAATACAGACCTGATATCGTGATCAATTTGGCTGCTCAACCGGGAGTCAGATATTCTCTGATTAACCCTGATGCTTATATTCAAAGCAATATCATAGGCTTTTACAATATACTTGAAGCATGCCGGCAAAACCCGGTGAGACACCTTGTCTATGCGTCGTCCAGCTCGGTATATGGAATGAAAGAAAGGACTCCTTCGCGGGAATCGGATTTGACTGACCAGCCGGTATCTTTGTATGCGGCAACAAAAAAGTCTAACGAATTGATGGCATATACATATAGTTATCTTTATAAAATACCCGCCACCGGCTTGCGCTTTTTTACGGTATATGGCCCTTATGGCCGTCCCGATATGGCATACTTCAAATTTGCGAACCAATACTTTGTAGGCGATCCGATTACCATTAACAGCAATAATGAAGACGATTCATACAGGGACTATACATATATTGACGACGTGGTTGAAGGGATAGAAAAAATTCTGGATTATTATCCGGCCGGTCACGTTCCTCATTGTGTTTATAATATCGGAAACTGCAAACCTGAAAGTCTGCCGGTGTTTATCGGGAAGCTGGAGAAAAGCCTGTCGGAAGCAGCCGGAAGGGAGATCGTATTTCAAAAAACATACCAACCAATTCAACCGGGAGATGTGACGGTGACATATGCATCGACTGACCTTATAACGAATGCGGTCGGATTTATGCCAAAAACATCTACGGAAGATGGCCTTAAGAAGTTTGCATCATGGTATATTCATTATTATAATATTAAATAGTACTGGTTATTTGAGGTTGACGTCATTCGTTCACCTTTAGAACGCCTATCTCTGAATCTTTCGCAAGAACTGTGATTATCCCATTACTCGCCCAGTACAAATGTCGTGCTTTCCATAGGATGGCTGTGCCCTTGCGTCACCCCTGTTGCCCCTTTGAAATAATGATAATGCTTCCCCGGGCCGACAATGGTGGGGCCCTGCGTTATGATAAAATAACGGTGTGAGTGACCGCTGGCTATAGTGGTTATTCCGATAATATTGTGGGTATGTTCGGGCACATCTTCGCTGGGGGTGGAGACGCCGGAAAACAAATGCAAATGGCCTTCAACATAAGTGGTAACACCTTGAAATTGATGTGTATGCATATACCAAACCACTCCTTTTATAATACTATATGCTTAAAAAATTCTGAATGTAACTACAGCTTTTAAAGAGAGCCACAAAAATATATGGGACGCGTTATTATAAAAAATGGAAGCCGTGTTTCGTATACAAAACACGAAATGACAATAATCTAATGTTATCTGAAAACAGAAAGAAGCTGCAATAACATGATGACAGAAGGTATGACCAAAATGTTGAATTTTGATAACAGCTATGCGCGTTTGCCCCAGGCTTTCTTCTCACATACCGATCCTGTTCCGGTGCGCTCACCGAAGCTGGTTATCTTTAATCAGTCACTGGCAAAGCTTTTGGGACTGGACGGTGACTGGCTGCAAAGCGAAGAAGGCGTTTCCGTTCTTGCGGGCAACCGCGTTCCCGAAGGTGCCGAGCCGATTGCCCAAGCGTATGCGGGTCATCAGTTTGGGCATTTGACTATGCTGGGTGACGGCCGGGCTGTGCTGCTGGGGGAGCAGTTAACACCCTCGGGCGAACGCTTTGATATACAGCTCAAAGGCTCGGGCCAAACGCCTTATTCGCGTCGGGGCGACGGTCGCGCTGCATTGGGCCCGATGCTGCGCGAGTACCTTATCAGCGAAGCCATGTACGCTTTGGGCATACCCACCACGCGCAGCCTTGCGGTGGTGTCGACAGGAGAAACAGTATGGCGTGAAACCGGACTTGCGGGTGCTGTGCTGACGCGCGTGGCTGCCAGCCATCTGCGTGTGGGCACATTTGAGTACGCCGCCGGACGGGGTAATATTCACGATCTTCGGGCACTGGCCGATTATACGCTGAAGCGGCATTTCCCCGACATACAAACAGACGCTAACCAATATGACGCTTTGCTATTGGAAGTCATTAAACGTCAGGCCAAGCTGATTGCGAAGTGGCAGCTGGCCGGGTTTATTCATGGCGTGATGAACACCGATAATATGGCGCTGAGCGGAGAAACGATCGACTATGGCCCGTGTGCGTTTATCGATACGTATGACACGAAAACGGTTTTCAGCTCGATTGATATACATGGCCGTTATGCTTACGGCAATCAGCCTTATATCGGTCAGTGGAATCTGGCGCGGTTTGCCGAAAGCCTGCTGCCTTTGATGCACAAAAAAGAGTCAGAAGCCATCAAAATGGCTAATGACGCTGTCGGTGTTTTTCCGAAATTGTATGAGCGGCATTGGCTATCCGGCATGAGAGCCAAGCTGGGGCTGTTCAATGAGGAACCGGAAGACGATTCGTTGATCGAGAATCTGCTGGGTTTGATGCAGCAGCACAAAGCCGATTATACGAATACATTTATTGCACTCACGTTTGGCACAGCTAAGGACATGCCTTTGTTTGACACAAGCGAGTTTACGCAATGGCAAGAGCAATGGACGAAAAGGCGCGGCAGGCAGCAGGAATCCGAAGCGGCTTCTCAGGAGCTGATGCGGCGGCATAATCCGGCGGTCATCCCGCGCAATCACAGGGTGGAGGATGCGTTGGAAGCGGCGGTCAAACGCGATGATTTCAGCGTGATGGAAAAGCTGCTTCGCGTTCTTTCCGAGCCTTACGCGCATACACGAGAACAAGCCGAATATTCTGCGCCGCCTTTGCCTTCTTCATGCCAGTACCGTACATTCTGCGGAACGTAATATACAGATAGATAAAAGCTCTGACAAAGGTCGGAGCTTTTTATATGGTTAACATAGAGAATCTGTAGTTGCTACTGAACGGTTATTATTGTAAAATAATATGATAATCAATATGCAAAAGACAATTAAGGAATAGGGCCGTGAGAAAGATTCAGAATAAACATATAAAGCTGGCTGTCATCGTGGTTATCGCGGGCGCAGTGCTCTATGCCATCATGAGCATTATCGACAATATCGGCCTTGTTTTCGATAGCGTTGTGGTGGCCGTCCGGTTTGTGACCACGCTGCTCTCGCCCGTGCTGATCGGCTTTGTCATTGCTTTTCTGCTAAGCCGTCCCACAGATTTTTTCGCACGCCTTATCGGTAAAATCAAAGCGCTGCATAAGCATAAGAAGATCTGTCATGCCATTGGTGTGCTGCTTTCGTTTTTGATTTTTATAGGTCTTATCGTCGGTTTTTTCTACATCGTGATCCCGGGTATCGTGGACAGCGTTAGCAGCATTTCCAAGGACATACCCGAGTATACCAAAACAGTGGATGCCTTACTTAACGATTTAAGCCGGAACCAAAGCATGACCGGAGTTTTTAATTTTGTCGGCATCGATATTTCCAAAACTCATTCTATCAGTGCGATCATATCGGAGTTTTGGACGGAGATTACCGAATTACTTAAGTCTTTGACGGGGGAAGTCTTCGGCTTTATTGTAAACACGGGGCTGTTCCTGTATAATTTTGCGCTGGGCCTGTTCTTCTCCGTCTATATGCTGCTTTTCAAGCACGAACTCAAAGGCCAGCTGAGTACACTGTCTCAAAACATATTCCGTAAGTCTCATTATAAGCTTATGTTTGTGCTGGAAATTGCGGACGACATGTTTTTCCGTTTTCTTGTGGGCAAAGGCATATGCTCGCTCGTCGTCGGTATACTCACATTCTTGGTGTGTTCGATCATGGGCTTTAAATACAGTCCGCTCATTGCCATCATCGTCGGCGTGACCAATATGATACCCACGTTCGGGCCGTTTATCGGGGCCGTACCCGCGCTGTTGCTGGCTTTGATGACTGCCCCGGTATACGCGTTGTATATGCTCATCATCCTCGTCGCGGTGCAGGTCGTGGACGGCAACATCGTAGGGCCAAGGGTGCTGGGCAATTCAATGGGCATCAACGGATTTTGGATCATGTTCTCTATCATCATTTTCGGCGCGCTGTTCGGTGTGATGGGTATGCTGGCCGCCGCGCCCGTGTTCGGTATACTGCGCATACTGCTTAAGAACTGGATATACCACAGAAAGCACGGTACGCTTGAGGGAAAGGCGGAATTCGAGGCCGGTATGGTACGGTTTCGCGAGTGGACCTCCAAAAAGAAAAGACAGTCTAAAAAAAGAGATACTGCAGATTAAAGCTCAAGGAGGATAACAGAGCGCTTCTTCTGCCCGCTGAAAATGATTGCAGATCCTAAGAATATATAGTAAGATAGACGCATACATTCCGTGGGGGAGTCGTTTGCACGGCATGTCCGTGTGGCAAATCAACATACCGATCTACATAAGATCTGGTTTGCCTTAAAGAACAAGACTCATGGGCAGTTTTGCTGTCTGTGAGTTTATTAATTTCAAGGGGATATGGATGCACTATTTAGAACTGCTGGTTATTGCCGTCGGATTGTCGATGGACGCGTTTGCCGTTGCGGTGTGCAAAGGGCTCTCGCAAAAACAGCATAGCGTAAAAAATTCGCTCATTACAGGGGCTTATTTCGGCGGCTTTCAGGCGCTTATGCCGCTTATCGGATATTTCTTAGGCAGATCATTTGCAAACGCCATTACATCGGTAGACCACTGGATCGCGTTTGCTCTGCTGGCTATCATCGGTATCAATATGATACGTGAGTCACGTTCGTGCGATGTGATCAAGGATAATTCGTTCAGCTTTAAAAGAATGGCAGTGCTTTCGTTGGCTACCAGCATCGACGCTTTGGCCATCGGCATCACATTTGCGTTTTTGAAGGTTGACATACTGCCTGCCGTGCTGACAATCGGCGTGATTACGTTTATTATCTCGTTTTTGGGCGTTAAGCTGGGCAGCGTTTTTGGGGCGAAATTTAAAACCAAGGCTGAGATTACCGGCGGTGTGATCCTCATTCTCATGGGTATCAAAATATTGCTTGAGCATCTGGGCGTTATCAATTTCTGATGCACTAAATTCTGCTTATTTTCTTTTCTTTGGCAGAAAAATGTGTTATTATATGCTTTAGATGACTTAATCACTTTCCAAAGCAAGACATATAAAATTCCTTTAAGTCGAGCATGGGCTTTATTCGACTGCTGTAAGAATGGGGGAATATGAGACATATCATTTTAACCGGCGGAAATGACGGTATCGGATTCCATATGGCCGAGTGCCTGCTATCCGGCGGCGATCGTGTAGCTGTGCTTGATATTGCCTCGGAGCGTATCAACGCACTCAAAGACAAATTTAAAGATTCTCTTCTCGTATATCCATGTGACGTATCTGACGCGGAAGCGGTTAAGCGCAGTGTTTCGGACGCTGAATCGCAGTGGGGCGCTGCTGACATTGCGATACACAATGCTTGCTTGTGTTTGTTTACCGATCTTATTCACACATCTGACGATGATTACCGACACGTTTTCGACGTGAATTTTCAGGGCGCCGTGAATTTAACACGCGCCGTATTGCCATCTATGATAGAGCGGGGGAGAGGGAAAGTGTGCTTCACAAGCTCCGGCGTCGGCGTGATGGGGTTTGTCAACATAAGCGCTTATGCGTCCAGCAAGGGCGCGATCGAATCGTTTGCCAGATGCATGGACATCGAAAACAGGCCGTTTGGCGTGTCGTTTCACATATTGCATCCGCCGCTGACGCGCACAACGTCGTCACGACCGCTTCCGGTTCCGCAGGAGTTTATGGCAGACCCGGTGAAGGTGGGGCAGGGGCTTGCCAAGAATATAGGCAAAAAGCGTTTTATCATCTGTCATTCGTTTGTCCAGCGCATACAGACGCGCATGGCGTATCTATACGGTCTTAAACTCGGGCGCCTGATGAGCCGTATGACGGCCAAAGTGCCTGATTAACCTGTACTGCAAGAGCATTCACCCAAGGCGCGTTAGAGTAACGTTCATTCTATGAGCGTCTCGCGCAGTATTCAAATTGAATTCGGGAGGTTGCCATCTATGGAGGTTAAGGTTCTGACGAAGCGTACATTTACGGTTTTTGGTAAAGAGGGGCAGGGTTCGGCCAGTGAGAGCGGCAAATGGATACCGCCGCTTTGGCAGGAAGCACGCGAACACTTCGAAGAGATCACCAGCTTTGCTAAGCTGAAAACAGACGGCAATTTGGCCGGATACTGGGGCTTAATGAGCGACTTGGCTCATACGTTTGCACCATGGAACGGCGAGGGTGCGTATCTGGCGGGCTGCGAGGTCAGAGACGGGCAGAGTGCGCCACAAGGCTGGGTGAAGTGGGTAGTCCCGTCGTACCGGTACGCGGTCATCAAGTGCGAGAAGGACACGTATCACGACGCCTTCGGGTACATGCGCAAGGTGTATATGCCCAAGAACAACTTCTCTCTCATTGGTGCGGTACACGAGTATTACAGCCCTCAGGATACGGACGGCTCATTGTATTTATTTTTTCCGGTTGAAAAGCTATAAGTAACTTTAAAGCTTTGTTTTGTCAGCGAATGACGTCCCGCTTGCGCTAACGCGCGTCAACGGGGCGTTTGTGCGTTTAAGACCACCCATCGAATTGTTGCCTTTCCCCGTCAAAGACGGTTGAAAGGCATGTTTTTTTTCGGCTACAGGGTTCTGCAAGGGACATGTCCTTTGGGCGGGAGCACGAGGGCAGCGCTCTCGAAAGTGGCCGTCAGGCCACGAGAAAAACACCCACATACAAGAAACGCCGCGAAAATCGCGGCATCTCTCGTCTATCTCCCTATTCCCCTGCACAGCGCATTATGCCTTGTCTTTATCCTTCTCCCGAAGCTCAACACGGCGAATCTTGCCGCTGATGGTCTTGGGAAGCTCAGTCACAAACTCGATCACGCGCGGGTACTTGTACGGCGCGGTGACTTTCTTGACATGCTCCTGAAGCTCCTTGGCCAGCTCGTCCGACGGCTCGTATCCCTTCGCGAGAACGATCGTGGCCTTCACAACCTGCCCGCGGTCGGGATGCGGCACACCCGTGATCGCCGTTTCCAACACTGCCGGATGCTCCATGAGCGCGCTTTCCACTTCAAACGGCCCGATGCGGTATCCGCTGCTCTTGATCACATCGTCCTTGCGGCCCACGTACCAGAAGTAACCGTCTTCGTCCTTCCATGCTACGTCACCCGTGTGATAAATACCGTCGTGCCAAACGGACTTGGTGAGCGCCTCGTCCTTGTAGTAACCCAAAAACATGCCGGGAGCCACACCTTCCGCGGTGCGGATCACGATCTCGCCGGATTCGCCCCAGCCGCACGAATTGCCGCTGTCGTCAACGATATCGACATCAAACAACGGAGATGGCTTGCCCATAGAACCCGGGCGCGGCTCCACATAGATGAAGTTCGCCACAGACAGCGTCGTCTCGGTCTGTCCGAACCCTTCCATCATACGAAGGCCCGTCGCGTTCTTAAACTGACTGAACACCTCGGGGTTAAGCGGTTCGCCTGCGATCGTGGTATATTTGAGCGACGAAAAATCGTACTTGCTCATGTCTTCTTTTATGAAATAGCGGTACATCGTGGGCGGCGCGCAGAACGTCGTCACCTTGTTGTCGCAGATGGCCGCCAATATCTCGTTGGGTATAAACTTTTCGTGGTCATAGACAAAAACCGCCGTCTCACCGAGCCACTGGCCGTAAAGCTTGCCCCAAACTGACTTTGCCCAGCCCGTATCGGATATCGTGAGGTGCAGGCCGTCCGGGTCAACATTGTGCCAATGCACCGCCGTGGGGATATGCCCCAGCGGATACGTGTACGAGTGAATAACCATCTTGGGCAAACCCGTTGTGCCGGAGGTAAAATACAACAGCATGATGTCGTCGTTTTCGGGCAGCTCAAACGATGTGGTGTCCAGCTTGTCGCTCGCTGCTTCAATGCCCGCTGTGTAGTCAAGCCAGCCCTCGCGTCCGCCGAGTATCGCCTTGTATTGAAGTGTCGGCATGTTTTGCGCCTCTTCAACGTGATCCGCCGCGTCTCCGTCCGACGTACACACGATCATCTTGATTTCGGCCGCGTTCACACGATACTCGATATCTTTCTTGGTCAGCAAATGGGTGGCCGGTATGGTCACGGCACCAATTTTATGCAATCCCATAATAGTATACCAGAACTGGTAGTGACGTTTCAATATCAACATGACCTTGTCGCCTTTTTTTATGCCGAGTGACAGAAAATAGTTTGCGGCTTTGTCGGACAGGCGCTTTAAATCAGCAAATGTGAACGTGTGCTTTTCGCCTTTTTCATGTACCCAGACGAGCGCGCGTTTGTCCGGCTTCGCAGCGGCCAGCTCATCGAGCACATCGTAAGCAAAGTTAAACCGCTCGGGTACGTTGATTTTGAAATTCTGTTTAAAATCCTCGTAGGATTCATAATCGGCCTTAACGTATTTTTCAAATATTCTCATGGATGTCCCCCTTAATTTGCAATGATGGCAAGAAACCGGCACACGCCGCCTTCGGCTTGCATAGCGTGCGGATGTCTGGCATCAAAATAAACTGCGTCGCCTTCCTTAAGAGACAGCGCTTGATTGTCGATGTATAATGTCATGCGGCCTTCCACCACATAGTCAAACTCCTGTCCCTCATGGGCGTTCAAGTGAGACTTGGCGTCCACGTCCCGAGGCTCAACTGTGACGAGGAATGGCTCCATTTTTTTGTTTTTAAAAATGTAGGCCAGATGTTCGTAGTTGTATTCTTTGCGGCGCGCCATTTTAAGACCCTGCCCAGCCTTGACGAACGAGCAGACCGACAGCTTTGGTGCCTCGCCTGACATCAGGTCCACAATATCTACGCCAAGCTTTCCTGCTGCTGAGTACAAAAATGAAAATGAGAAATCATTCTTGCCCGATTCATAGTCGAGATATTCCGCTTCGCTCATCCCTAAGGCTTCCGCCATTTCCCGGGCTGATAAGTCTCTGATCTCGCGCAGCGCCTGTAAACGCTGGGCTATCAACATGATCTTTTCATCCAAAACATCCACTCTCCTTTATTTTTTTCGTTATAAATAAAAAAACCTTGCGCCCCCAATGGGACGAAGGTTATCCGCGGTACCACCCAAATTGGCCAAATATGGCCCATCTTAGTCAGAGCTCTGTCAAGCCCTCTGCGTGAAACGGCGCAGCGCCCGTCCGGCTCCTACATGTCAGAACCACCGCTCAAAAGTGATAGTGCCGCAGCGCCTTTACTTCGTTTCACCAGCCCGAAGCTCTCTGTAAAAGGAGTATGCCCGTCACGTCTTCATCATCGCGTTTAACAGTATATTATTAGCATCATCGTAGCATAATGCTGATGATATTGTCAATATGACAACCAGCCAAAATTACCTATTTTTATTTCAGAGGAGGATAGGATAATCCGATGCTTTTGACCAGTTCACCCAGTGCGACGGTGGGGCTGGGTATATTGACACCACCCACCTGCATCAAACAAATCGCCAGCGTTACCGCAAAAACGATTATCGTCACAATAATGTCTTTTTTAAGGCGCTGTTTAACAAGAGGCCGAAAGCTTATAATGGCCATAAGAACAAAGATCAAAATAACATAAAGCATTTAAACAACTCCTTTTTGTATGTTCTTCTGAGGCAGCTTTCGTATCCTCCCTACGATTAATGTGGCTAGAGGCAGCAGGTATTCAAAAAGTGTCCACAGAGCCGGAGCTTGCTCTTGGCTGAATGCCGCGTGCTCTAAGCTGGAGGTATGAACGAAAAAAGAATAGGCCAACAACAATGCTCCCAGTACGAGTATGAGCGGCCGATACGACTGAAGCTTGAAAATCTGTGCAAGGGCCTTGACCGAACAGTAGTATAACAACATGATCTTTGAAAACAGCAACACGATCAGCACAATGGCAAACAGTATTTCCATACGGTTCAGTGCCTGCGTGATCGATACCATGCGCAGCGTTTCAAAAGGAGGAAGTGTAAACAGAGTAATCGTGTTGCCCAGCACTGCGATATCACGCGTCACAACCAGCAGCACGGACAGTCCGCCGATGAGCAGTCCGCCCAAAAGATAGCGATACATGCTTTTTTTACCGCGTTTTACGCCGGGCGCTATCATAAGAAACACCACAATTTCACCGAAGGGTATATTCGTGATAAGGTGGGTTCCGTGTATGTAGTTGATGGCAGGTTGGCTAAAAACAGGTTTAAAGTTGTTTAAATCCCACAGGTTTAACGTCAGGAGCGATGCGGTGATAAAAATGGTTAAGGCGAGAAACGTAAAAACGAGGCTGTATCGTGTCACAACACGCAGACCATAATAAACGCCGTAAGCGCATACAACAATACACACCACCATGATCACAAAAACAGGGGTATCCACCATAATGGTCTGCTTGACGAATTGGCCGATATCGCGCAGATTGTAAGTGGTCAGCGTTATAAAGAACCAAATATTGATGATAGAGACAAGAATACCGCCCACACGTCCGAACACGATTTCATTGATTTCAATCAGGTTTTTGTCAGGATAGTCCTTCATAAGCCCGTAAAAAATCAGAAAAAGAGGCATAGCGACAAGCAGACCCAGCGCTACACACAGCCAGGACTCCTGCTGCGTGAAGGGAACGAAAAAAGCTGACAGCATGCTAGAGGATTGTAGAAACAAAGCAACCGCAAACATAAATTGCAGCGGTGAAATGCGGTCTGTATCCAGCTTCATCATTGCGATCCTTTCATGTTCAGTGAATCATTGATCTTACCCGTATTGGTGATCTGCCCTTTAGCGGTGATATTGAGCGTGATGTTCGGATAAATCTCGTCCCAGTTGTCTTTCATTGTTCTCCATTCCTTGGGGTAGTTTTGGTATACCGAAATCCCATAACCAAAGATATCTGTTTTTAGTTGCTGCGTTTTCTTAAAAGTCTTGCCGATTGAGTCCATAACGGTTTGAAGTGCTGCTTTTTGTATCTTGGGGAACAAATCATCCATCTTGACTCCGGCGAATCCCTGAAGCTCGCCTATCGCAAACACAGCGCTGATCTTCAGATCAATCGTCACAGCTCCGTTTGACAGCCTGGGCTTAGCATTCGAATCAAGCGACGTGATATGCAGCACGGCAGTGCCTTCTTCCATAGGGACTTGAATGATGCCGTCCTCCATTTCGCCCATCGCCATCACGTAACCCAGAGTTTCTTCCTCGTTCAGTTCGCCCACCATTTTGTCCTCGTTAAAAAGAGCGCTGCCGACCAAAGCCAAACGCTGGTTGTCTTCCTCGCCCTGCGAAGCGATAAGGGGTACGATAGATGAAGTTCCTTTGGCAATCAAACGGGATGTAAACTCGATCATGTTCGTACTATAATACTTAGATATACCTGCTTGGTCATCCAATATCCTTGAGATAGCAACGGCCGTAATCGGTTCCTGCTGGGTTTTTGTATTTAGCAATTCTTTGGCAGTGGTGTCTGCCACCAAAACCCATACCTGAAGACGGGATTCATGGTAACGCAAAAACATATCCAGTATGGGCTGTATACCTTGCTTGGCGAGGTCTTTGCCAATAACGACAACTTGATTCGGATGCAGAAAGAGTTCGCGGCTGCTTTTAAGCCGCAGCTGCTCAAAGGCAAGAAGCAGCGTACTATCCGTCGCTGTCATCATCATTGATGGTTCATCCTGACCGCCTCCGCCGTCTTTTTCGCCGGATTTTTGAGCTATTCCCACCTGTACTGTAAAATCATATTGCCCGGCATCTTTTGCTGTGTCGATACCGACACCGGCCACGATCGAGAGGGTATCCAGTTCACGCGCATCCCAGCAGCCGGGCAGCATCAGGGTTAGGACAGCCAGCATGAGCAGTGTGCAAACACGCCATAACAGTCTTTTCATGAGGAACCATCCTTGCTGACGTCCGGCGGGGGCTTGATGCCATCGCGGCGCCTGATGTCTCCTTGTGCGATATGGCGCGGCCTCAGATTCATTTTCCACAGCGGCATGCGTATATAGCTGTCCTGCAAATCTCTCGTGGCTCTAACGGTCTCATAATAGGGAATGCCAAAAGACTGCAGCGTGGCAAGATTAATAAGCAGGGCAAGAAACACCATTGCAATGCCATATCCCCCGAGGATGGTCGCGAAGATCATGGCGATTAGACGGATGATAGAGGCGGCATCAGCCTGCGTGGGGACAACAAAACCGGCGACAGCTGTAACGGCAATGGTGATGACCATAGGTGCTCCCACAATACCTGCCGAAACGGCCGCTTCGCCCATAATCAAAGCGCCTACGATGCTGATGGCCTGGCCTACCGGGCGGGGCAGACGTATACCGGCCTCGCGCAGTAACTCGAACGCGAAAACGAGAATTAGTGCCTCAATAAAGGCGGGAAACGGGGTGCCTTCACGGGCATCCGCAATTGTATAAAGCAGTGTGGTGGGAATAAGTTCTTGATGGAACGTGGTCAGCGCGATATAGATCGCGGGAGCGAATACCGTCAAAAAGAACGCGATAAAGCGAAGAAAACGGATCATGCTTGCGTAAATAGTGCGTACATAATAATCCTCGCTTGTCTGAAAGCTTTCGATAAACAGCATCGGTGCGGTCAGCACAAACGGACTGCCGTCCGCAATGATGGCAACGCGGCCCTCCAGTATACGACCCGCCACCACATCGGGCTTTTCACTGTATCCGATTGTCGGAAATATGGAAAAAGGCGAGTCCTCAATGTACTGTTCGATATAGCCGGTATCGATAATGGAATCGACCTTCAAGGCTTTCAGCCGCTTTTTGACTGTATCGACGATCTTGTTGTCCGCAACGCCGTCAATATATACCACGCAGACACTTGTCTTTGTTTTTCTCCCGATCACCATATGTTCCATACGCAGCTGCGGGCTTTTGACGCGTCTGCGGATGAGCGCGGTATTGGTGCGAAAATTCTCTGTAAAACCTTCACGAGGCCCCCGGACGACAGATTCGCTCGAAGGTTCGCTGACGCTGCGCTTATCCCAGCCCTTTGTGCTGATAACTAACCCGCAGTGAAAACCGTCAACGAGCAGCGAGGTATCGCCATTAAGGCACCCCTCAATCAGTTTATCGAGGGTGCTTTCTTCGGTGACATCCGCCGAGCACAATACCGCACGGCGCAGCTCGTCCACTGAGGAGGGGATGCCGCTGTCCTTAAAACGGTGCGCCAATATAGGGGCGAGTATGGTCTGTGTGATTGTCGTGGTACTGACAAGCCCATCGATATAAAGCAATGCCCCCTGAACCTTTCCATCCGGTCCGAAAGAAAAGGTGTATATCTTCACATCGCCGCTGTCGCCCAAAGTCTGTCTGATGTGCTCTAAATTTTTTTTCAGGCTCTTGGACACGTTCGTTTCGTCGTCGTTGCTGTCCGCAGCGTCTTTATTCTGTTTTTTGCTGCAATAATATTTAAATTGCAGCGCTTTGATTGTTCTGCGAAACATATATTTTACCTTTCACAAGGATGGTAACTTTATCATTTCCGTTGAAAAGAAAAACATACATAAGTTTGAAAACGAGTCTTGTTGCGGCAAGACATCTTTTGAGGTAAAATAATGATAATCCCAAATGAAAGGAATCTGGCAGATGGCTGATTTTACGAAAGTCGAAGGACGGGACATTGGTGACATCAAGGTATTTGCGCTCAGCACGTGCGGCTGGTGTAAAAAAACAAAGACTTATTTAAAGGATCACGGTATCAAATTTTCATACATAGACGTTGATCAGCTTGTGGGGGACGAATTAAGCCCTGTACGCGAGCAACAGTTAAAGTTTAACCCGAATGGATCTTTTCCAACGATCGTTGTTGCCGAAAAGGATTGTATTATCGGTTATGACGAAGACGCGCTTCGCAAATTAATAGGGGAATGACATGGATGAGCGTTTGGACAAAAGGCTGGAGAAGTTAAAGCGTGATGCGGCTGCGGGCGGTTATAAGCTCAATCCCGACGAAGAATTTGTCAAAGATCTGTGCGCGGGGCTTATTGCCAACGAACAGCGCTATGGCATAGAAAGCTGCCCTTGCCGTCTTTATACCGGCGAAAAGGAAGATAATATGGACATTGTCTGTCCGTGTGTCTATCGTGACGACGACTTGGCTGATTACGGGGCGTGCTTCTGCGCGCTTTACGTAGCCGAAGGCAAGCAGCCCAAGCAAGCGCCGGAGCGTCGTCCGTCTATTGAACAGCGGCGCGCAATACGTAACGAAGAGGCAGCTGCTACCAAAACAGCACAGCCTGCGGCACTGCCTTACCCGGTATACCGCTGCGGTGTATGCGGCTATCTTTGCGCGAACAACAATCCGCCGCGCGTGTGTCCCATATGCAAAGCGGGGACGGAGCGCTTTGAACGTTTTATGTAGCGAGCCACAGACTAAACAGGCAGAGTCAATCCTCTGCCTGTTTTTGTTATGACACAACCCCGGAACTTTTTATGTTGTACAGCGTCTAAAAACGAAAAGGAGGCTTGATAACAATGAAAAAAACAGCATTACTCGTCGTTGCGGCATTGCTGCTGCTGGCTGCGGGTTGCAGCGTGGCCGTGGTCAGTTTGGAGCCGTCACCCTATGGTTCGGAGCAAAAAAGCGACGATATCGAAATGACAGTGAATGAACAGACTGTGTCAACAGATGTGGACACACTCACACTGACGATAAGAAATCAGTCGGACACGGAATATACGTATGGCGTGATGTCGCAGATTGAGACGGAGATTGACGGCGTCTGGTATGTGGTTCCCCCAAAAGAAGAAATCATGTGGATTGCCATAGCGTGCATACTTGAACCGGGCGGCACAAATGAAGAAAGCGTCACAATCAAAGACTTCTATGGGAACCTTGAGAAAGGACATTACCGTGTCGTCAAAACGTTTTCATCCGAGAGCGGGAGCCTTGATGCGTTCGCCACTTTCAGTGTCGAATAACTTAAAATGACACATTCCGATAGCAAATCAGCAGAGCCCCATCAATGAGAGGGGCTCATTCTTTCTATACCTTATTGCGCAGCAGGCGGCCCGCTGCTCTGAGAGGCTGGCAAAGCTTCGTCTGGATCTTCACATATGATATGCGGGTTCACATGTACCATGCAATGCTTAACGGTGGGAAAAGCCGCTTCGATCGCGTCGTGGACGGCTTCTGCAATACGATGCGACAGTGTGAGCGGAACGGTACCGTCCGCGCATATCTCGACATCGACATAGATACGGCTTCCAAACTGGCGTGTCCGAAGTGAATCGATTCCCAGCACGCCGTTTTGCGACGATACGACACGGCGGATATCCGCCTCTGTGGCAGCGTCGCACGCTTCGTCCATCATTTTGCGCATAGCGTCGCGGAATATGCCGTAAGCGGCTTTTAATATCATCAGGCAGATGATAAGGCTTGCGATGGGATCGAGTATCGGCAGGCCGAGCCTTGCGCCCAGTATTCCTGCAAAGCTGCCCACAGACGATATTGCGTCGGATCGGTTATGCCAGGCATTTGCCATAAGCGCACTGGAATTGATCTTTTTTGCGGCGCCGCGCATATACCAGAACAGGCCTTCCTTAATGACGATGGTTGAAATAGCCGCGATTAGTGCCAGCAGGCCGGGCATTGCCAAATCGCCATTGATACCGTTAATGATCTGCAACACACCCGAATAGCCGATACCGATGCCGGTCGCGAAGATAATTACGGCAAGCAGCACAGCGGCCACGCATTCCATGCGTTCATGTCCGTATGGGTGCTTTTCATCCGAAGCCTTGCCCGACATTTTTACGCCGACCATGACGATGAGCGTACTGAAAATATCCGATATTGATTCAACACCGTCGGACACCATCGCGTTGGAATGGGCAAATATGCCCGCGAACAGCTTAAAGGCGCTAAGTATCACGTTAATGATAATGGCGCTGACGGACACGCCCATGGCAATCTGAATATCCGTCTTTTTTTTGCGCTCCATAAAAGTTACCTCCGGTAATGCCCCCGAAAGATGATGCTTTCGCGGGTATAATAGATAGCTCTCATGGCACTTTTTCAACTTGCGCGATATCCCCGGGAAATAAAAAACGCACCCGTGGAATCATAAACTGTCCCACAGATGCGCGTTAAATCATCTGTTGCCGCATAAGAGCGGCCCGGCCCCACGAACCGACTCACGGTCCATCGCCTGCTCAGTTTGTACTGTTGAATGGCAGATTCAAGTATTGGTTGAATGTCATGCAGTGCAAAGAGATCATCCATATGGTATGATATGCAAGGCTGTTTGTCAAGGTGAACGGGATATTCTATAAATCTATTGTCACTTTGTTTGTTTGCAATTCATCGCTGCCCGCGATATCACCTTTGACGCTTAAATCCTTACCTCTGCGGCGCAAGGTATAAACGCACAGGCAAGTGTATACTGCGCCGATAATGAAGCACTGGGGAATGCTATAATTGTACACCATAATCACAATACCGGGCGGAAGAATGGGAAGATAGTGGTATAATATTACGAAAGGAATCAGAAGCATGCCCGCCGCATATTCAAAAGGAATATGCTTAGCTTTTTGGAGGAAGGCTTTCATGCAGACCAGCGTAATCATAATACCAATGAGCAGATTGCCCGCAAAGAGTATGATAAACTTATAAGTCGCTTCAAAATAACGCGCTGCATAGTCATAGGCCCATTGCGTTGCTAATGTATATAAAACGATGATGACGGCGGGAGCAAAAAAAATGAGCATTAGACAAAGCCAATTTTTTTTCATAAAGACTCCTTGATACATTGCATATCAACACTCTTTTTACCCTTAAAGAATTGGGCTTATACATAGACAATAAATATTTGGTATCCATTATATATAACGCTTGTAAAAGCAAAAATAAACACTTTATTAATTTTATCCAGAAAAAATTGCTTTTAAGACATGAAAAATGTTAATATGACATTCTACACCAGTGGCTCTGAATTGACAATGTGTCATTCATAGCTTTTCAAATAATAGAAAAACGTGAGGAAACCGATGTGAAAAGAGCCATTATCGTTGGGGCAAGCAGCGGAATAGGCAAAGAGCTGGCAAAGCTTATTAAACACGAATACGGTATTGTCGGCTTGGCCGCGCGCAGACTCAGCCTGTTGGAGGCGCTGCAACAAGAGCTGCTTGGGCAGGCACATATTAGCCACATGGATATATCCAAACCGGAAGAAGCCGTTATAAAGCTTAGAGAGTTAATACAAGCCATGGGCGGACTCGACCTGCTAGTGGTCTGTTCGGGCGCGGGGTATGAAAACCCTGACCTGAAATGGGAATACGAACGGGAGACGATCGATGTGAACGTAAAGGGGTTTACCGCGCTCGCGTGTGCCGCAATGCAATATTTTATTAAGCAAGGCTCCGGACATTTCGCTGCGATATCCTCCGTTGCCGCGCTGAGAGGAAGCGGTATATGCCCGGCTTATAACGCAAGCAAGGCTTATATGTCTAACTATCTTGAGGGGCTAAGCTGCAAAGCGGGTGCTTACGGCAAGAATATCGCTGTGACGGACATAAAACCCGGCTTCGTCGATACGGCCATGGCACAGGGCGAGGGCTTGTTCTGGGTAGCGCCCCCGGAGAAAGCGGCAAAACAAATTTTCAGAATCATCAATAAGAGAAAACCAGGCGGATATGTTACCAAGAGATGGGGGCTTATCGCCCTTCTTTTGAAAATTATGCCCCGATGGCTTTATGCTCAGTGCTTCGGAAGGGGTTGAGCGTGCGCTGTTGTAGGTGCTCCAGAGCGATTAACGAGTGTCTCTTCAACTTCTTTGATGCTGTTTCACTTAAACGTTCAATCTCAATTTGTTGTCGGACAAGGTATAATACAGAGGAACAACGCACCTTTGTATTTCTGCGCAAGGCGCTTGCTTTCCGCCAGCACAAATTCTGTTTCGTTCTCGATTTTACAAATAGGGGCATAGTTTAAAAAGTGGTCTTTGGCTTTCTCTTCATCCCAATTTTGCAGGCGGCTAGCCCCTTGATAAACGGCTGCATTTTGGACGCAAGATTGACCATGCCGCATTGGTCGTGCGCAGTGAGGACGATGTAATCGATAAGCCTACAGCGATTGAGTAGGATACCTTGAATTCACTGTATCTTAAGTTCACACCGCCCGTGCGGATGATATATGCGAGATTCTCCGGGTTTTTGATTTGCTTGCGATTGTCCATACACATGCCGATGAGCAGCTGTGCAGAATCATATTTTTCAAAAGGCGCGTTAAAATTCTGATATTGTATCAGCTTTTCGATGGGTGTGCCTAGTATCCTGTGAAGGAATACCTTCCGGCTTTGCAATCTCTTTTATCGTCATATTAAAGTCTATCTAGTTTCTTGGGGTTTTATGCGCTCACCGTATCTGTCCATGCCCCAGGCCAGCAGAAAGCCTGCCGCAAAGCAGATCACACTGAATATAACCTGTCCGCTGTCGGCATATTCAGCGGGAATGATAAGTAACGTGGATGCCACAACAATACCCAAAATGGTATGAGAGACGACTGCGTAATGGTGCTCCAGCAAATGGTTGACCGTTCTGGCCAGCAGAGCCACAGTCACCGCAAGCCCGGCAAGCAAAGGCAGTATCACTCCGAAATTCAGATCAGCGATGCCGGAGGTCATGGACTGATACAGCCCCATAATGATGAGTATGGAAGACGAACTGAGCCCGGGCACCACAAGGCTTAGGCCCCACACAGCACCGCAGAAAACATACCACCAGCCGTTTGGCTCGATATGTATGGATTCACCCGCTTGTAAAAACGACAGGAAAGCAAAAATCAATACGACGCTGATCGAGAAACCGGCCCACGCGCCGCCGCTTGTTCCTTTGCGTCCGGCATCGCGGAAAAGGGAAGGGAGCGTACCCGCGATCAAACCGACAAAAAGCCACAGGGCAAGCGCGGATGATGCTTCAAACAGCAGCTCCACCACGCGGGCGAGGCCTAAAAATCCCGCGATCCAGCCGATGAGCACGGGGATGAAAAGCTTATAGTAAATACGAAAAGAGCGTATGGGATGAGCGAGCAGCGCCATCATAGGCTGGTATATGCCGAACACGACGCAAAGCACACCGCCGCTGATTCCCGGCAATATCGCACCGCTCCCGATAAGCGCGCCATGCACCACGCGGAGCAGCCATTGGCCTGCAGTCATATTGTTATATGCATGATGTGTCGTCTGATGACTTGCTTTATCTTTTGTCAATGATTTCGCTCATTTCTCCAAACGGTCCTTCGCGATGGCCCTCACAGAGCTCATGATAGACGTGACGCAAAGAATCCATAAGAAAACGGTGGATATGTCGTTGCTTAAAAATTTTATTGTGGGATTATATTGGTCGAGTATTAAAAAGACAATAAATATGACCGAAAAAATCATAGGAACATGCGGCAGAATCTTGAGCAGTGTTTTCATGCACCAACCTCCTTGATAATCAGACAATCGCTGAGGCCCCGTCCGTCCTGAAACGGCAGATTGACCACTTCATCATTGAAGGACATGATCGCGGATTCTCCGCCGTCCATGTTGTATGCGGCGACACAGCCTAAGTCTTTGAATATCTGGCTGAATTCCTGCGGTGTCACCCCTCGGGAATAGCCCCTGTCTCTTCCGTCCACAACCACAAAGCAATAATGACCCGGTTCAAAATATCCAAAACCGCTTCTAGGGTTCAGATCCATCAGCTTTGATTTAGCGTTGTACTGCGTTGGTATATCACCGTTTTTGTCCAGCAGCATCGGGCCAAACGTCCATCCCTGATAGGCCCCTTTCGCAACGGCGGTATCCAGATCAAATTCATCCGGAGAGAAAGTCTCCATTGTGCCGTCATAATAAAGTACGCACATATCAAGGTCTGTGGAATCGGCACGGTATACGGTTCCGTTGCGGATAACAAGCCCTTCATCCTGATAACCATAAAAATCACCTGTCATCGCCAGCAGCGCGTTGGCTTCTAAATCCATATCCAGCACATCCTCGCGGTAACCTTTGCCATAGGTGTCTTTGGCAAGATAAGTCTGGAAGCATTCAATATCGGCGACGTAAATATCCGCTACGTAATATGTGACAAGGTCCCGGCCTTCATCCATCGTCTTTTTTTCGATGTTTATGGATACTTTCGGGCTGCTGTAAGAAGTTTCTGTTTCAATTACCGTATCGGTAAAATGATCGGCAAATTTTTCTGCCCAAGTGGGAGGAGCCGTTTCCTCGGGTACTTCGGATTCTTGGGCTAAGGTCTCTTGAGGGGCGGCGCTGTCGTTACCGCTCACGTTAGTGTCATTGCTCGTTCCTGTATTCGGGTTGGCCACAACGATATTCAGCGGCTCCATAGACCGCGGAACCACATGATGGAAGAGCGCAAATCCGCACAGAATCATACCTGTTACCAGTAAATCAATAATAACGACGGCCCAGACAGGCGGATAGTGACTTTTTCTTTTGTAATTGGGTTTTGTTTCACTCATTCTTATGCTGTCTCCCTTTCCTTGGCCTTTTTAAATATCAAGAAGCGCTGTACCAGCCAACTGACAATAAACATTGTGATCTCAACAAACAGCTTGCTTATGACCTTGTTGGAAAGAATGTTTTCCACCAAGTAGGTCAGCAATACCGTGTTGACAAACAGAATGCCGATAACAAGAGCGAAATACTTCGTCGCCGTTTTAAGCACGCTCTCTTTGTTTTTAAATACAAAGCGTCTGTTAATATAGTAATTGGCGCTGGAGCTTATGGTTCTTGCTACCACATTGCTTAAAAGAATGCTTGTCCCGGTATCCATGCCCTTTGTGATTAAAATCATGATGCTGTATATACAAAAGTCAATAAGAAAGCCTGCAAACGAGGACAATGAGAACTTAATGATATCCTTGTATATGCGGATCGAATCTTTAATGGTGTCAAAATGGGAAGATTCGTTATTTTGCAGATAAACGGTTTTGATCGGAATCTCCTCGATCGGTATCTTGTTTCTGGAGCATTCAAGCAATACGTTCATTTCATACTCGTATCTGTCGCCCTTGATATCCAGCATAAAGGGAATCATAGAGGCCAAAAACGCCCGCAGGCCTGTTTGCGTATCATGAAGCTTTGTTCCGGTCACGAGCTTGTAGACGCCGCGTGTCACAGTATTTCCGAATTTGCTTCTCGCCGGTACATCTCCGACAAATGCACGGCTTCCGATAATAAGAGCGTCGGTGTTCCGGATAGCCGCGTCGCAGACCCGAATCGCATCATCCACTTTGTGCTGCCCGTCCGCATCCATCGTCACAACTGCCGTATAAGCGGCAAAATGCTCCTGAATGTAGGAAAGCCCTGTCTTAATGGCTTTCCCTTTTCCCTGATTCTGCGCGTGCCTTAGCACCACGGCATATTCCTTTGCCTTCTCAAAAATAAAAGCCTTATTTTCAGAGCTTCCATCATCAATAACGATAACAGAATACTGGGTCTTATCCTTGATTTCTCGCAGCAGCCTTAAAAGTCCTTCATCCGGTTCATAGGCCGGAATCAATACGGCAACCGCTTTATTAAACTGCAACTCCATAGATACTTCTTTCTCCTATAGTAAGACCCTTTGAAATCAAAGGCGCCCGTTTGCCTTTAGGAGCCCATAACCCCTTAGCTATTTTTATCCGTTTCTTATTGTATTATTTTATCTTTTAACTGCATGCGCGGATGAACCCGGCACACGCTTGGTTAATTGACAGTGTTGGCCTTTTTTGGCTTTTGTTTTCCGAACACAAGTATAACATGAAACCGTTCTTTGTGCACGAAATAACTGTTAAAATTCTAATGCCTTTAAAATTGTGTAAAGACGAACAATTCATTGATATTGCTCATGAAAGATGAGATAATAAACACACATTCTATCATTCATCTATATAAAAACAGGAGGATTGCCCATGAACGCAAAGCAGCGCCTGTTTTCCATGTTGTGTACGCGGCGCACGAAGCCGGTGTTGGGCTAGCATGTTGTTTTTTTGTACGACGGATGCTATAATCCTTAACGCTGTACATCTATAAAAACAGTACTGGAATGCCTGAAGATTGAAAGGACTTTTACGATGAAGTATGACTACCTGATTGTGGGAAGCGGGCTGTTCGGCGCCACATTTGCCCATGAAGCGCATAAAAGGGGCAAGACCTGCCTTGTTATCGAAAAGCGCGATCATTTAGGCGGCAACATCTACACCGAAAACCGGGATGGCATCAATATACACACGTACGGCGCGCATATTTTTCATACGAGTGACCGCAGCGTCTGGGATTATATACGTCAGTTCGCGGATTTTAACCACTATATCAATTCACCTGTGGCGAATTATAAGGGCGAGCTTTACAACTTGCCCTTCAACATGAACACATTTAATAAAATTTGGGGCGTGATTACACCGGAGCAAGCGCGGGAAAAGATCGCGCAGCAGCGCAGCGAAATCACGGGGGAGCCAAAGAACTTAGAGGAGCAGGCTATTTCGCTGGTGGGGCGTGATATATTTGAAAAGCTGATCAAAAGCTATACCGAAAAACAGTGGGGCCGCAGCTGCAAGGAGCTGCCGCCGTTTATCATCAAGCGACTGCCAGTGCGCTACACCTACGACAATAACTACTTCAGCGACCCGTTTCAGGGTATTCCGGTGGGCGGCTATACGGCTATCATCGAGAAGATGCTTTCCGGCGTGAAGGTGGAGCTGGGGGTGGATTTCAACAAAGATCGCGAACGGCTGAGCGGCATGGCAGAGCGCATCGTGTATACCGGCCCGCTGGATGCCTATTTTGACAGCTGCTTTGGCAACCTTGATTATCGCGGTCTGAGGTTTGACACAAAGCGCTTTGAGACGGATAATTATCAGGGCGTGGCTGTGATGAACTTTACCGACAGCGAGACGCCCTACACACGCAGCATCGAGCACAAACACTTCGAATTTGGGACGCAAAGCGTGACCTATGTGTCTTGGGAATATTCTTCGGAATGGCAGCGGGGGGACGAGCCCTATTATCCCGTCAATGACGAAAAGAATGAGACCCTGCGCGATCAGTATATGACGCTGGCAAAAAAGTCTGAGAACGTGATATTCGGCGGACGCTTGGCGGAATACCGGTATTACGACATGGACAAGACCGTCGCGTCGGCGCTGGCCGCCGTGCGGCGAGAATTTGGAGCGTAAAATTTAGGGGCGGGCGACCGTCCCTTTTATATGTTGTCCATGACACGTGAGTTGTGATATGATAGACAGACTATTGTTTTGAGGAGTATATAATTAAAAGATGATTAGTGCGCAGGGAGTATCCCTACAATACGGCGGACGTGCGCTTTTTAAAAACGTAAGCGTACAGTTTTCTTCGGGGAACTGCTACGGATTAATCGGTGCAAACGGCACGGGTAAATCCACATTCCTAAAGATATTATCGGGTGAAATTGAACCCGGCAGCGGCGAAATCAGTGTGACGCCCGGTGAACGTATCGCGGTGCTGCGGCAGGATCACTTCGCCTTCGACGAATACACCGCTATCCAAACAGTCATCATGGGTCATTCACGGCTTTATGAGGTGATGCTGGAGAAAGACGCGCTGTATGCCAAAGAGGATTTTAACGACGAGGACGGCATCAAGCTGGGTGAGCTGGAAGGCGAATTCGCAGAGATGGATGGCTGGAACGCCGAGCCCAACGCGGAGATGCTGCTTAACGGCCTTGGTATAAAGGGTGAGTATCAGCAGATGAAGATGGCCGAGCTGGACGGTCCGCGCAAGGTCAAGGTGCTGCTCGCGCAGGCGCTTTTTGCCAAGCCAGACATACTGCTGCTTGACGAACCGACCAACAACCTAGACCTGCGGGCGATACGCTGGCTGGAGGAGTTCCTTTTGGATTTCCCCAATACCGTGATCGTGGTATCGCATGACAGGCATTTTCTAAACAAGGTGTGCACGCACATCGTCGATATCGACTTTGGCAAGATCCAGATGTATGTGGGCAACTACGACTTCTGGTATGAATATACGCAGCTGGCTGCGCGTCAGGCCAAGGATGAGCGCAAACGCACCGAGCAGAAGGCCAAGGAACTGGAGGAGTTTATCCGCCGGTTCAGCGCCAACGCCTCTAAATCAAAGCAAGCCACATCGCGCAAAAAGATGCTCGACAATCTGCAGATGGAGAATTTTGCGCCGTCGTCGCGCCGCTATCCCTATATCCACTTTAAGCCCGACCGCGAGATCGGCAACGACGTGCTCACTGTGAGCGGACTTAGTAAAACGGTAGGCGGCCGCAAGGTGCTGGATAATTTCGATCTTGTGGTGCAAAACGGCGACAAGATCGCGTTTACGGGCAAGGATGAGCTGGCGCGCACCACGCTGTTTCAGATACTCATGGGTGAGCTGGAGCCGGATGAGGGGACGTTTAAATGGGGCGTGACCACGACGCAAAGCTACCTGCCCGCCGATAACTCGGCCTATTTTGACGATATTGACCTGTCGCTTGTGGACTGGCTGAGGCAATACAGCGAGGACAAATATGAATCAACGATTCGCGGCTGGCTAGGGCGCATGCTCTTTTCGGGGGAAGAGGCGCTTAAAGCCGCCAAGGTGCTCTCGGGCGGCGAGAAGGTGCGTTGTATGCTGGCCAAAATGATGCTCTCGGGCGCGAACGTGCTGATTATGGACGAACCCACGAACCATCTTGATTTAGAAGCCATCACGGCGCTCAACGAAGGCATGACCGAATTCAAGGGCGTGATGCTGTTTACCTCGCACGATCATCAGATCATGCAGACGGTGGCCAACCGCATCATCGAGATACTGCCCGGCTATGTCATAGACCGTCGTGAGAGCTTCGACGACTATCTGGAGAACGAAGAGGTGGACAAGCTGCGCGAGATGTACAGCTGAAACAGTTTTGAATAGAACTAATTAAGATGACGTTGGCCGCGTCATCTTTTTTATAGGAAAAAAAGTGTTGTGATGAGGGTGCGAATGTGCCATAATCATCCATGTAAGCGTTAATGCTAACGAGAGGAGAATGCAATGAAACAAATACTTGTATTGTTTATAATCATCACCGTACTCTGTGTCAACGCATGTTCGGCCAATAAAGGTCTGCCCGAAGCCTTAGAGCCCGAAGTCACAAAAACGCAGCCTGAAGAAACGGCAGCGCAGAAAGTGCCCGAGGAAACAGACAATAGTGTCAACGCCACTGTCATCATCGTGGATGAGCAAAAAGAAACGGATATTCCTGAACATATTATGTTTGAGGCTGAGAATAACGCTGTATCGAGTATACCCACGTATATCGGGGGGAATATACGGCTGAGAATTGACGGGGACATCTATGATGTTTGCTACAGCTATAATGAGCTTGCTTTGGAAAAAGACGGGCACGTGTATGCGCTATGGAAGAACGATCTGGATATGATTGTTGAAACGGCATCGGGCTATAATTTGGATGATCTATACGCCTATACGGTAACAGCGGGTGAGCGCAGATTTGCCTCTGAAAAACAAGCCTATAAAGCTGTTTTTGAGATTCTGTCACAAATCTTGGGTTCCCGGCAGGTGGAATTTGATAAGCAAGGCAAATACGTAAGCTTTACAAACAAGCTGGGTGCCGATTTTGACTACTATCCCGAGAGTGACATTGTCTACTCGCATTATCTTAACGCGTGCTATGACGCCGCTGATTACCATGATGATTTTGCAGAAATCATGAAATCAATCCCTGCCACAGCGCAGGACTTGGCTCACAAGACTTCAACAGGCAATCCGATATGGATACAGATCGATGCTGATAATACAAAAATGATATCCAAAGCGGTGTGGGGAACGGTCTGTTACTGGGATATGATAAAGACGGAGAATAAACACAAACAAGCGTGACATGCCAGGTTGATGCCGACACAGATGTATTTCAAGAGCTCAGAGACGTTATTTTAAACATAAGCATGATTATTTATAACAATAGTTTTTTAATAAATTCAGGCTTAATTTATTCTTTGATTTACTATTTCCAGTTAAATTATATAAATCACCCTGAATATCTTTAGTTGCTCCATGCAAAAATCGCTCACATTATATCGCAATAACGGATAATATGTGAAAATATTATCCAGTTGGGGGAACATATCATTATCCTTTCTACGATTTACTGTACGTTAGGAGATAATTCCGTTATTTAATATAATAATAACGAATTTAATCCTATACAAAACAGAGCTTAACTGTCTTAGCACATCAATATGGCCTAAAGATATTGGAATCGCCTAGGCCTGTTTAGACATTCTGAATTCACCCCTCAATTGGCTTGATGACGGGGGAGGGCTGCGCGTTGAACACAGTGGAATAGGGCGGGACAGACTGCGTGAGCCACACGTTGCCGCCGATCACTGAATCGTGCCCGATGCGTGTATCGCCGCCGAGTATCGTTGCGCCCGCGTAGATCACCACGTTGTCCTCGATGTCGGGATGACGCTTGATGCCCTTTATGGGGTTGCCGTGCTCGTCCAACGGAAAGCTCTTTGCGCCCAGCGTCACGCCCTGATACAGCTTCACGTTGTTACCAATGGTACACGTTTCGCCGATGACAACGCCCGTGCCGTGGTCGATGAAAAATTTGCGCCCGATGGTTGCGCCCGGATGAATGTCGATGCCTGTGTTGCGGTGCGCGTACTCGGTCATAATACGCGGTATGATGGGCACACCGCAGGTATAGATATGGTGCGCGATGCGGAATATGCTCATGGCCTCCAAAGACGGATAGCTCAGCATAATCTCCTCGGTGGATTTTGCTGCCGGATCGCCCTCAAACGCGGCTTGTATGTCGCCGCTCAGCAGATCGCGGATAACGGGCAGACCCTCAAGAATGCGGATCGTGAGCTGCTCCGCGCGGCATAGGCAATCGGCGTTGCTTTCATCTTCGCATGTACGCTTAAGTACACCCTGAATCAGATCGCAAAGCTGCATGCCGGTACGCGCAAGCTGCGAAGACATAATGGCACTTAGTCTTTTACGGTTCACGGGCTCGCGTTCGAATATGCCGGGCAGTAATAAAGACCGCAGATTTTTTAATATGTCGATAACCTGCGTGCGCGTCGCGAAACCCAGCACGTCGCCGTCGTACAGGCTGTCTTTATTGAGTTTAGCGAGCTGCGTCGCGACAGTATTGGCCGATAGCCATTCATTGAGCGTCATTCGTTTGCGTTCCCTTCCTGTATTCGTCGATAATATCAGCAATAGTAATGCTGTCCAGCGTATCGTTGATCTCGCGCGCGATGCTTTGCCATAATGTGCGCGTGATGCACGCGTCGTATGTTTCGCAATGCTGCGCGGCGCTATCATCAAGGCTGCACTGCGTGGGCGCAAGCTCGCCTTCAATGGCGCGCACCACATCGCCCGCTGTTAATTCTTCCGGAGCTTTGCTTAAGTAATAGCCGCCGCTCTTTCCGCGTATAGCCGCAATAATACCGGCGTTTTTAAGCGCAAAAAAGATCTGCCCCAGATAGCGCGGGTCGATATGCTGACGCTCGGCGATATTAGCAATGCTGTCATGGCCGTCCCCCATGTGCATGGCGAGGTCGGCGACGCTTAGCAGCGCATATTGTCCGTTCTTAGAGATTTTCATGTGCGCTCCTTTTTCTCATATTATTATAACTGCGCATGTCCAGCCTTTACAAGTCATAAACATGGATCATATCAGCCGTTGTTTTGCTCTTGACAACATTTAAGCGGAGGAGTATATTCATATTATCATCAAAACATTATAAAAACAATAGGATTTATAAAGTTTTGAGTTGGAGGTGGAGACAGTGGTAAAAAAGGTCTATCTTGATTATGCGGCCACAACGTTTTTAAGGCAGGAAGCACTGGATGCTATGCTGCCCTACATGGGCGGCATTTACGGCAACCCGTCCAGCATGCACACGTTCGGTTTTGAAACACGGCGCGCGCTGGAAGGTGCCAGAGCCACGATTGCCGGTGTTCTAAAAACGCGGCCTGAAGAGATATATTTAACATCCGGCGGCACAGAGTCGGACAATTTGGCAATAAAGAGCGTCGCTTTAGCGAATAGCCAAAAAGGCAGGCACATCATCACATCTCAGATCGAGCATCCGGCAGTGCGCAATACATGCAAAGCGCTGGAAAAGGAAGGCTTTGAGGTGACGTATCTGCCCGTAGACCAAGACGGTTTGGTGGATATGGACGAGCTGGAAAAAGCGCTGAGGAGCGACACCATACTGGTCAGCATCATGGCCGCCAACAATGAAATCGGCACTATACAGCCCATCGCCGAGATAGGGAAGCTGATAAAAGCGAACTCAAAAGCTTATTTCCATGTTGATGCGGTACAGGCTGTTGGCGTGCTGGATATGTCGCTGGATGCGCTGCCCGAGGTCGATATGCTGTCGTTTTCGGCGCACAAGTTCTACGGTCCGGCGGGTATCGGCGGTCTGTTCGTCCGCAAGGGCACGCGCTTTAGCCCTGTCATATTCGGCGGCGCGCAGGAAAAGGGAAAGCGCGCGGGCACCGAGAACGTGGCGGGTGCTGTGGGCATGGCGGAGGCACTGAAGCTTTCGGCTCAGGAACGCGAGCAGGAAGCGGCACGGCTGACCGAGCTGCGGGACTACTTGATCGACCGCGTGATGAGTGAAATTGAAGATACGCGGCTTAACGGACACCGGACGAAACGGCTGCCCGGAAACGCGAACTTCAGCTTTGATTACATAGAGGGAGAATCGCTCGTGATGCGTATGAATGCGCTGGGTATCGCGGCCTCAACAGGCTCCGCGTGCTCGTCCGCCTCGCTGGAACCGTCACATGTGCTGTTGGCCATCGGCTTAAAGCACGAAACAGCGCACGGCTCATACCGCATCACAATGGGCAAAACGACAACAAAAGAGGATATTGATGAAACGGTGGAGGCGCTCAAAAGCGTGGTGAAAGACCTGCGCGCCATGTCGCCTTTGTGCCAGAAAGGATAAATACATGTATAGCGAAAAAGTGATAGAACATTTCTCAAACCCGCATAACGTGGGCGAACTGGAGGGCGCGAATGCCGTCGGCGAGGTGGGCAATGCCCGTTGCGGCGATATCATGCGCATGTACTTAAAAATAGAGGACGGCGTGATCAAGGACGCCACGTTTAAGACTTTCGGCTGCTGCGCGGCAATCGCTTCCAGCAGTGTCACGACAGACCTCATCAAAGGCATGACTGTGGACGAGGCTCTTAAATTTAAGAACGCGACCGTGGTAGACGCGCTGGACGGTCTGCCGCCCGCAAAGATACACTGCTCGGTGCTTGCGGAAGAGGCCATCAAAAAGGCCATTGAAAATTACAGAGAGCAGCAGCTGGAGAAAGCGCAGTGAAACTGTCCACAAAGGGCCGGTACGGCCTGAGAGCCATGGCCGATCTCGCGCTGAATTCCGACGGCGGCCCTGTCGCGCTGAGCAGCATTGCACAGCGGCAGAATCTGTCCGACGGTTATCTGGAAAGCATGTTCGGCGCGCTCCGGCGCGCCGGGCTTGTCCGCAGTGTCAAAGGCGCGGGCGGCGGTTATATGCTCTCAAAGCCCGCGGCTGATATCAGCGTAGGCGATGTACTGCAAGTGCTCGAGGGAGATCTGTCCATTGTGGATGAGGATGAGAAGGATAACGATATAGCCAGCTTGCGCTATTATATTCGTAAAAATGTTTGGGACACCGTGTCCGGCAGGATTCGCGGTGTTGTAAGCACGCTGTCGCTGGAGGAACTGGTGAGCAGCAAGTGCGACGAAAAGGAAGGAGAGGCCTATGCCGATTAAAATACCGGAAAGCTTGCCCGCGTATGGGGTACTAAGCAAGGAAAACATATTTGTTATGACCGATGAGCGCGCCATGCACCAGGATATACGCCCGCTGCGTATTGTGATACTTAATATCATGCCGGATAAAATATTGGCTGAAACGCAGCTGCTGCGGCTGATCGGCAATACGCCGCTTCAGGTCGATCCGGTACTGATCAAAACAGCAACATATAAGTCGACTTACACTTCGCAGGAGCATCTGGATACGTTTTATAAAACGTTTGACGAGATCAAGCATCACAAGTATGACGGCCTGATCATCACAGGCGCACCTGTGGAGAAGATGGAATTCGAAGAGGTGAATTACTGGGAAGAGCTCACGGCGATTATGGAATGGAGCAAGACGAACGTGTTTTCTACGCTGCATATCTGCTGGGGCGCACAGGCGGGGCTTTATTATCATTATAATATACCCAAATACGCGCTGAGTGAAAAGAAGTTCGGCGTGTTTCTGCACACGTTTAACAACGACGAAAAGACCAAGCTGCTGCGCGGTTTTGATGATACCTTTTATGTACCGCATTCGCGTTATACCGAGGTGCGCCATGTGGACATTGCCAAAGACAAACGCCTGAAAATACTCTCCGAATCCACAGAATCGGGTATCTATATTGTGAGCGCTATGAACGGCAAACAGGTGTTTGTGATGGGGCATCCCGAATATGACAGGCTGGCGCTGGCGAGGGAATACAATCGTGACATTAATAAGGGGCTGGATATCGCGCTGCCCAAGAACTACTTCCCGAATGATGACCCCAAGCAGCAGCCCGAAGTCACATGGCGCAGCCACGCGCATCTGCTTTTCGCTAACTGGCTCAACTACTACGTCTATCAGGAAACACCTTATGTGCTGGAATAAACCTGTCAGATGAAATGAAGCCGCTCCCCGATTTGGCATAGGGAACGGCTTTTTGTTATATAGAGATATAAGGAATCAGTCTCTACCTTAGTCAGCTAACGCTGACAGCTCCGTTTAGAGGGAGCCTTATTAAAAGCAACAACAGCGGCTGCCTCCTCTGGAGAAACCAAACCGACGTTTACTCCAGCACGAAAACGCACGACACCGTAAACGGTTCAAAATCGCTGTCGTAAGCCGTCAGAGAGAGCCTGTAAGTACCCGCTTGAATATTCGGATACCATTCGCTCATAAGCAGCGTCATGGGAGTGACAGACTGATCTACCGGGTCGGGCGTACCGCAAAATAGACCTTCACATTTTACGTGTACCCAGCCGTTTTCGGTGGCTTGTTCCAGCTTCGGAGCGAATGTTACGGCAATCTCGCCGCCTGTTTGGTTATAAAGCTCCACCACGATCTCTTCGGTAACCGCATAGCTTTGCTGCCCGGCAGACAGCCAAATATCGCGCTCAGTCAGCGGCTTTTCTAAGGTGCTTTTATATGTATAGCGTCCTTCGCCGAATGAAACGGTATCACCCGAAAAAAACACTTTGAATTCACTGCCGTCAAAACAGTGGATCACATAGTTGCTCCAGTCGCCGGGTGCCTCTGTCTCCATGTCAGACGGTGCCGTCAGTTCTATTTGGTCAAGCCAGTCCAGGATTATGGTTATTTCGCTTTCATCGCAGTAGGATGCCGTGGTCATATCGGGTGGGAGATAGTCGATATATGAGACGCTTTGGGCAGACGGCATTTCCAGTTCAGGGATAGAGATGGGCAAAGGCGCAGTCTCGGTTACAGGAGAGGCCGAGGTCGAAGGCTGGGCGGTATTATGAGCGCAACCCGCCAATAAAAGCAGCAAAGCCGATATGTACAAGAATATCTTTTTCATATATTTTCGTCCTTTCGTACTTTTGACGGCAAAACTATGCAATAGGTTCCCTTGGGCTATTATAAACGATTAATTCGATATTCGTATTGAATTAACTATAGTTACAATTATTAACTTTATTTTATACTAAAAATAATTCTACATTGTTTATGTCTAAAGTAAAAGAGGTAACACCACGATATAAGTTAAGATAAAGTTTTAAATTTTAAGAGGAGATACCATGAAAGAAATCATCACGACGGATCTCGCAAAATGCGAGGGATGCAACCGTTGTATTCGCGTATGTCCCATTCATGAAGCCAATGTCGCTTATCTGGAAAAAGGCCAAATCAAAGTCAAAATCGATCCGAGTAAATGTATCGCTTGCGGCGCTTGTCTCAATGTATGCCAGCATGAAGCGAGAGAGCTTTGTGATGATACCGAACGCTTCTTTTCCGATCTTGAACGCGGCGTCAAAATATCACTGATCGTAGCACCTGCTTTCAGATCGAATTTTGACGACTGGGCATCCATACTGGCGTGGCTGAAATCCCAAGGGGTATCAGCTGTGATCGATGTGTCCCTGGGTGCGGATATCTGCACATGGGCCCATATTCGCTATATTGAGAAAAGCGCGCCGCAATCGCTGATAACGCAGCCGTGTCCGGCCATCGTGGGATATGTTGAAAAGTACCGTCCGGAGCTGATTGATAAGCTGTCGCCCGTCCATAGCCCGATGCTTTGTACGGCTGTTTTTATGAAAAAGTATCTGCGAATACCGGATAGTATCGCCGCGCTTTCTCCGTGCGCCGCCAAGAGAAATGAGTTTGATGAAACTGGTCTTGTGGGCTACAACGTGACCTTTAAGAAGCTTGCGGCATACATACGGGAAAGGGGTATTCGTATTCCAAAAGCTGACTTTACCTTCGATCATATGGATGCATCGCTGGGACGTATTTATGCGATGCCCGGCGGTCTTAAAGAAAATGTGGAGTTTTATCTTGGCAAAGCATTGCGTGTGGATAAATCAGAAGGGCAAAGCAACGTTTATCGGCATATTGACGCGTTTGCGCAGGAAACCGAAGAAAATCTGCCCCCGTTGTTTGATGTGCTGAACTGCCCGGAGGGCTGCAATGTGGGAACGGGATGCGTCCATGAAAACTCCATGTTCCATATCAACAGAATCATGGACGAGCAGAGAGCCGAGGCCATGCAGACATACGAAAAGACAGATCACGCGGCCATGACGGAGCTTTTTTCGCTGTTCGACAGCAGGCTGACTATAGCGGATTTTATGAGGAAGTATGTACCGCATTCTGTGCAAGCTATCGAATATACGCAGGACGATATTGAGAACGCGTTTATGATACTGGGCAAATCCACCGACGAACAAAGAAACCACAACTGCTACGCTTGCGGCTGTGAGACGTGTTATGATATGGCAGTGCGTATTGCCAAGGGTATCAACATACCCGATAATTGCATGGAAAAAACGCGGCATGAGATCCAGCGTGAGCATGAAGCGTTCATCCATGAGAGGGGAAACAGTGTTGAAAATTTAAGCCGCATCTCTGCGGAAGTCGAGGATATCAAAAAGCTGTTTGAAGATGTATTACGTGATGTCGGGGATGTGGAGAACGCCATTGAGCAGTACACAAAGATGGCAAAGCTTGTTAACGATATGGCCTTGCAGACGCAGATTCTTTCTCTGAACGCCGCAGTGGAGGCAGCGCGTGCGGGCGCATCCGGTAAAGGCTTTGGCGTGGTGGCGCAAGCGATACGTGAGCTGGCGGCAAAATCACAGCAGTCCGTCAGCGAGGTCGCGGATACCACGCTTTATGCAAAAAAGACGATCGAATCGATCACGAAGGCCAGCGGCAATGTCGATCAGTCCATCATCAAGGTTGCTGACTATATTGAAAAGATATCATTATCCATGGGCAGCTTGAAAGAAAAATAGAGGCAGGGTTTTTCTTTGTGCCAACATTAAGCTTAAATAAACGGGGTCGATAGTGTTCCTGT
Source organism: Bacillota bacterium (assembly GCA_023436115.1). Classification (GTDB taxonomy): domain Bacteria; phylum Bacillota; class Clostridia; order Christensenellales; family SZUA-584; genus SZUA-584. The sequence continues at coordinate 110,281 of JAEZKQ010000008.1, forward strand.
ATCGGCCTCGTTCCCAATTAGAAGCAAAACCAGCCGCATGATAGATAACAGGGATAAGAATAAAAAGATATGGCCGCTTTAAATGATTCTCATGCTTGCTTAATACAAAAACAAATGCGTTTTCACCGTTTGAAAACGAAAGTGACCCTAAGGCTTAATCCAGCCACTGAATGAATCCGGTTTTGTCATGTCTGTTGTATCCGGACTGCTCATAGAAACGAAGCGTGCTATCCAGTTTCGAGCCTGTCATGAGCATGATTTTATAGCAGCCGTTCTTCATAGCGATCTGTTTGGCAAAATTCAGCACGGCAGAGGCATATCCTTGTTTTCTATAATTTTCGTCTGTGATGACGTTTTCTATGATGGCGTAAGGGCGTTGGCTGTGTGTCAGATTGGGGACGACGACGAGCACGCATGTGGATACGATTTTACCGTCCAAAACGCCCGCAACGATATGCTGGTTCGGGTCGTTCATGATCTGTTTCCATATGGCTTGAATGCGGCTGTCGATTTTGGGCATCTGCGAGTAATGATATTGTGTATACAGCGAAAGCAGGCCGGAAAGGTCGTTATGATCGGCTTCTCTAATTTGCATAGCGGAACCCTCTAAATACTTACAAATATGCTCTTATTATAGCATACTGCATTAGATATCCAAAGCTTCGTTGATATTCGAAACGGCGTACGATATACTTAAACACAGCATATTTGGCAAGGAGGAAAGCAACGTTGAAAATCATTGCTGTGAATGCCAGCCCTCGTAAGAATTTTAACACAAGCATTCTGCTGCAAAAGGCGCTGGAAGGGGCGCAGTCTGCGGGTGCGCAAACGGAGTTGGTGCATCTTTGCGAGCTCTCTTTCCGTGGCTGCGTCAGTTGCTTTGCCTGCAAAAGAGGCGGCGGTGAGCACGCCGGAAATTGTGCGCTGCGGGACGATCTAACGGATTTGCTCCAGCGTATTACTACGCAGTGTGACGTGCTGCTGCTGGGCTCGCCCATTTATTTAGGCGATGTCACCAGCGCGATGCGCGCGTTTTTAGAACGCCTGATTTACCCCAGTGTGTCTTACAGCGAAGAGACGCGCTCGTACTTTCCGGGCAGAATCGCGTCAGGCTTTATCTACACAATGGGGCTTCCTTTTCAGGCGGCGCAGCGGGGGGCTACAGTTATCTCTATGAGTCCAACCAAAGATATTTAAATTTGCTCGGTGCACCGTCTGTTTATATGACCGTGACGGACACATACCAGTTCGATGACTATTCAAAGTACAACGCGTCAAATATTGACGCCGCGCATAAAGCCGATGTAAGAGCAAATCAGTTTCCGGCTGACTGTGTGAAAGCATTTGATATGGGTCGAACGCTCGCGGGCGGCATTAAGAATTAGGCCGCTTTTCGAATATAACTGTATCGTTCCGGCACCAGATTGATCGTTGGGACGGGTTATAAAGCCGAATTTCTCATGAGAAAGGCTCCTTGCCCTTGGCCGCCATCAAGTTTTACACTGGCTGTTTTGAGGTGTGAGTCGATATAGGGCACCGCTTTTCCCATCATGGCGCGGCTGATGCTTTGAGAACGATGGCATAGACGACCTGCGTAAAATATCCGCCGTCAGATACAATGCGCGTCATACCCACGGCATAGCCATCCTCCATTGCGGTGACAACGAACATAGAGCTCTCTTTTTTTCAGCAGCTTGCGTTTCGTCAACGGCAGGTCAGCCCGCTGCCTGCTGCAGTCGATCGCAATCATAAACCGAAATATTACGAACATATCATAACAAAATAAAACATATCTTCCGCAAACCGATCATAGTATGTTAAGTTCACCACGAATTAAAAGAGTGGTATAAAAAATTGGGAAATATTATGATAAAGGTTAACTTGGCTCAGAAATCAGCAGAATAGCAAAGTAGCTGTCGTTTGACTCTATGATGGGAAATACCAACAAAACATAACAATACGCAAAATAAGGTAACAAAATGAATTTTGGCTATGCTTGCCTGGCATTTGGTGTCCAAGATGCGAAAATAAGAACTTGCAGGCTGCAAAACGCATCTCCGAAAGTGCTGCGGATCATCATCGGGCAGAATCTGAATGCGCTGGAGAATATGATTGATTACAATATCGGCAACGGCATCACGCTTTACCGTATCAGCTCCGATCTGATCCCATTTGGTTCGCATGTAGCCAACAAGCTTGTCTGGCAGGATGAATATAAAGAGCAGCTTACGCGCATAAGCGGAAAGATTAAAGCGGCGGGCATGCGCGTATCCATGCACCCAGGGCCCTATAATGTGCTGAATTCGTTAGGCCCGCAAGTGGTACAAAGAACGATAGACGATCTAAACTATCACGAGCGCGTGCTGACTTGTTTGCAGACAGACGCGGCAAGCAAAATCGTGCTGCACATCGGCGGTATCTTCGGCAATAAGAAAGAGGCCTTAAAAAGATTCAAGACTCATTTTGCATATCTTGACGATGCGGTGAAGCGCCGTCTTGTGCTGGAAAACGACGAACGTTATTTTCATATTGGTGATGTGCTGGAGATAGCCCAAGCGTTGGGCTTGCCCGTTGTTTTTGACACGCTGCACCACAGCGTGAACAACTGCCGCGGTTATAGAACGCAAAATGATTGGCTCTGGCTTTGCAAACAGACTTGGAAAGAAAAAGACGGCAAGCAGAAAATCCACTATTCACAGCAGGATGATGCAAAACGCCCCGGCGCACATTCTCAGACCGTCTGTATACATGAATTTCTTTCGTTTTATAACGAGATAACCGATAAGGACATCGACGTGATGCTGGAGGTGAAGGACAAGAATCTTTCGGCTGTGAAATGTACACTGAGCATCTCGAACCAGCATGATATTGCTAAGCTGGAGAATGAATGGAGCCGATATAAATATCTGGTTCTGGAAAAGAGCCCGTCCGGTTATGCTGCCATCAGGCAGCTGCTTAACGATAAATCAGACTATCCCGCAGCAGAATTCTATGACATCATAGAAACGTCACTCGCAAAGCCACATAATACGGGCCATGCGATGAACGCCGCGCAGCATATTTGGGGTTATTTTAAGACCGTCTGTACCGATAAAGAAAAGCTAGAGTTCGCAAGATTGACAGATCGTTTTTTATCAGGAACGGTCAGCTTTTTAAGTGTGAAGAGATTTCTTTATAAACTGTGTGCTTCTTATAATATGACATGCTTACTTCATTCCTATTTCTTTCTCAATATTGTATAAACAATCGTGCAAATTTAGTTCCCGAGATAAAGCCACCCTGCATTATTTGTGTCTCTTGGAGAAGGCCGCACGGCATGCGGGGAAGCAGGAGATTTATAACAATAGTTTCATATTTATTCTTGGATTTACTATTATAGCTTGACAAAATCATTCTACCGTAATAGAATGGTGCCAAGAAATGGGTGGCGAATAGAGGGGGTGTTAACATGAAGCAAGAAAAATTGCTGCACGATGCCGAAATGAACTTAATGAACTTGATTTGGGAGCAAGAGCCAGTTAAAGCGAAAGAGCTTGCGGCTTTGGCTTGGGGGGAGCTGGGGTGGAAAACCACAACGACCTATACGGTGCTAAAAAGGCTATGTGACCGTAGCATCATAAAGCGCAGTGAACCGGACTTTATTATTACGAGTTTGATATCCAAATCAGAGATAACAAAAGAACATATCGGCAAAATTGTGGACAAGCTCTACAACGGGTCGAGAAAAATGTTTCTTGCCAGCTTTTTAGAAGAAGAGGAGCTGACCGCAAAGGAATTATCAGAAATACGCACACTTTTGGAAGACTACGATAAAAAGCCGGAGGTGTAACATGAGCTCTTTAGAATGGCTTAACAACGCATTCATGTATGTTTTAGAGTATAGCTTTTATGCGGCTATGATCGCTTTCGTGGTTTTTATCATCCGAGCGTTGCTTGCGAAAAGATTTCCTGCTATGTTTTCATATGCGCTGTGGGGTATTGTTCTGATTCGGCTGCTGATTCCGGTATCACTGCCTTTGCCGACCATATTTGATTTTTCAAAGGCACAGGAAAGCCAAGGCACTCAAACGCCTGATGAATCGGAAATCGTAACTGTCGGTCTGCAAGATATAGATTATAATGGGCAGACCGCGACAGACAATACGCAAAACCTATCTCAAAATATCAAATCTGAAAGCAATACGAACCCTACCGCTTCAAAACGGACACAGCAATACACTTTTGACCCATCACTATTGCTTGGTACGATGTGGCTTCTCGGTGCGGCAGCGCTGTTGTCCAGAACCGCGATTTTATACCTGTACACAAGCCGAAGGCTTAAAGATGCTGTGCCGCTTGACTGTCATGATTTAGCCAAAGAATGTGCCGCGATGGTTGGTGTCCATTGTGTTCAAGACATCTGCATATCCGCACAGTTTCAGGCGCCGGTTCTTTTTGGTATATTACGTCCAAGAATCATACTTCCAGTCTCAGCTATCGATATGTCCAAAACGCAGCTTAAGCATGTACTATTGCATGAAATGGTTCATAAGAAACGCGGCGATATGTGGCTCAAAGCGCTATGGACCGTTGTGCTGTATGTCAACTGGTTTAACCCGATATTATGGTTTGCCGACCCGCTGTATTCGCGTGATATGGAACGCGCCTGCGACGAGCATGTGATCCGGCTGCTCGGGTTAGATTCTAAAAAAGCCTATGCAATTTCGCTCTTAAATGTGGCGCTGAATATGAACCAAAACACAACAAGTGACAAAGCGCTTGCATTTGCAAAGGGAAACGTGAAGCGCAGAATAGAAGGCGTGCTGTCGCTGAAAAGATTCAGCAAAGCTATGACCGCTTTGTCATTGGCTATTGTCCTTTGCTTGTGCGTCGTCATGATAGCAGCCTGTCAGCCGACACCGGAGGAACCTGTAGTGATAGGTAAAGCTGACGATACGCTTGAGAGTGCGCTTGCAGCCACAGCCGCACCCATTACAAACCCGACACAAACTGAAAATACGAATGAAGCCACTCATATGGTTGTCACCGAACACTGGACGGACAGCACCGCGAGCAAGCTCACCACTGTTAATATCGACGCTGATGTGATCGTTCCGAATGTGATGTCCTATCCGGTTTTCGAGGTTTCGCCGCTAGTGGTAGATCAGCCGCTAGCGGAGAAATTTGTGAACTATGTGGCGCAGGATGCAAAAGAAATCTATAATGGGGACAAAAACTCCAAAGAGTCTTTAGAAGAAGGCATAGTATGGCTTCAGAATAAAATTGCACAGACAAAAGCGGGAAATTTGGATCCGGATGATGAAATGACGATAGAGGAACGGCTTGCTCAATTGGAAGCCCAACTGGAAGAACACGAGAAAGAATACGCAAAAGTGCTTGCACAAGGCGAGACTTCGGGCGAACCCTTGGATTATACATTTGAACAGGAACTTGGATTTCCAGAACGTACGGAAGTATGCTTTACCGCTGACATGAACGATGGCAGTAGCAGACTGGTACGTTTCGAGCGGTGCAACGATGGCGGCGGCCCGAAGTTTTCTCTCATCGCGGTGATGGATGTTGACGAATTTCAGGAACGTAAAGGAAAACCGGTTAGTACGGAAAAAGCCAGAGAGACAGCGTTGGAGGTTGTCAATTCTTTAGAAATTGGCGAATTCGCGTTAGCAGCTGAAAAAAAGAATAACTTATTCAACGAGCTGGTTTTTTATAGATTATTCGACGGCATTCCGGTTACGGCGATTAATGCAAGCCAAGGTAATTCCAGTGGTGTTTGTACCGAGGAAGAACTTACGTATAATTTCGTGCTATGGCAAGAAAGTCTATGTATCTATGTGAATGATACAGGTGTGATATTGATTGATTGGACTTCCCCTTGCAACGTCACCCGGACGGTGAACGAAAACGTGGCGTTGAAGCCAATTGAGGAAATAAAGGAAATATTCAAGCAGCAGATATTATATAACGTTTACGAAGCGGATGGGAATGAGGATATTATTAAGATTGACGAGGTGAGGCTCGGATATATGGCCATTCCCGAAAAGGGCGACATCTCGAACTACAGACTGATACCCGTGTGGGATTTTATCGGGCCGACTTGGAGCGATGAGGAGTATGCGGCGATAACGAATCCGCAATATCTTGAGGAAGGATCATCTCAGATTCCAAACGAAGATATAAGCTATCTGACTATCAACGCGATTGATGGCAGTATTATAGACAGAAATCTGGGGTATTAACACCAAACTATGCGTTTTCCGACTTCTTCACCACGTACAAATTCGACCCGAAATCACTCAGCAGTCGCGTATGTTCATTGTAATAGCTGCCCACAAACTGGTTGTTAAGGCGTATGCCGACACCCAGCATATCGCCGCGGCACTCGTAGCTTTCCACGCAGTCGGTCAGACAATAAAAACGCCCCACAGTGCGCAAAACGATGCCGTCCGGGTTTAAGGATACGGGCAGTATGTGCTTCACAAGCCCGCCGAAACGCTTGATAAAAAGGCTCTGCGGCCGCGTGGAGACGGTGTATGTGGCGTCGGGGTCAAGCCCAGCCAGCGGCAAATAGTCATAGCCCTCGCTCGCGGTCGTCAGCGTCTGAAAGAAGCCCGCCACGGCTTCGCTGCCGTCGGGCGCGGTGCACTGCCAATGCACCTTGTTGTCCTTGCGCGCGGGCAGGCGGCTGAACCGTCCGTATTGCAGCGTTTTGCGGTGCGCTTTGTAAAACGCGATCTGCGATTTGATTTCCTTTCGCTCCACGCGCGTTAAATATTTCAAATCCATTTCGTAACCGAGGCAACCAAAGCAAGCCGCGTTGAAGCGCGTGGACAGCGGCGTATTGCGCAGCGTTTGCTGATGCGGCGCTTCCGAAACATGCGCACCCATCGTCGAAAGCGGATACAAGCAGGACAGGCCGCCCTGAATCTTGAGGCGCTCTATGGGGTCGGTATCGTCAGATGTCCATATCTGTGGCGAGTAACACAGCATGCCTAGGTCAAAACGGTTGCCGCCGCTTGAACAGCTTTCCAAGAGTATGTGGGGGCGGGGGCGGAAAATGCGTTCCAGCACATCATACAGCCCCAGTATATAACGGTGAAAAAACTCCCCCTGATTGGCAAGCAGCGGTGAATAGGCGTCGCTGATGTGACGATTCATATCCCATTTCACATACGATATAGCCGCTTCGTCGAGTATGCGCCCGACTGATGCCACGATATAATCGCGCACGTCGGGGTTGCACAGGTCAAGAATCAATTGGTTGCGCCCCAGAGTCGGCGTTCTGCCGGGCGTACGCACCGCGTATTCGGGATGCGCTTTAAAAAGGTCGCTGTCTTCATTGACCATCTCCGGCTCGAACCACAATCCAAATGACATACCTGTCTTTCGTATCTTGTCCGCAAAATGGGGCAGCCCACGCGGCAGTTTCTTTTTGTTTACCCAGTAGTCGCCCAAACCCGCGTGGTCGTCGTTGCGGCGGCCGAACCACCCGTCGTCCAGCACAAATAGCTCGATGCCCAAGCGCCGTGCCCGCCGTGCCAGACGCAGCAGCTTGCTCTGGTTGAATTTAAAAAAATGCGTTTCCCAGTTGTTGATGAGCACAGGGCGTTCCTTGCCCTTCCAGTCGCCGCGCACGATATGACCATTGATAAAGTCGTGAAAATGCGCGCTGAGCCCGCCGAAACCGCTGCTTGAGAAGCTTAATACCGCTTCGGGGGTCTCAAACGCTTCGCCCTGCGAAAGCGTCCATTCGAAGCAGTGCGGGTTGATGCCAAGCTGCACGCGCAGTATGTCATGATGCGAAAGCTCCACAGCGCCGTAATGATTGCCGCTGTATATAAAATTGAAGCCGTACACGTTGCCATGTGTTTCCGTTGCGCCGTTTTCGGCCAAAAGAAAGCCCGGATTGTGCCGGTTGCTGCTGCCGCCCGTGGTGGACGAATTCACATAAAGCCCGTACTGTATGGGGCGTTCGTGACGGTGCGCTTCCTTGATCCAGCCGCCGTCAAACGTGACGAGGCGAAAACCGCAGTCGGGCAGGTCCAGCATCATGCTTAGCAGCCGCCGAATGACGAGCGGATTGTCATTGTTGTTTTTGAGCACGGCCCTGCGCGTTATCACGTCGGTTTGCTCAAACACCGTATAGTAGAGCAAAAGCTCAACGTTGTTTGAAGCATCCTCCAGTGTCAGCTCGAGTATCTGGCATTCGTTCTCGGAGCCATAAGCGCCGGGTAAGGTCTGCGGAGCGGCTGTGCCGTCTGTAATACGGTGCGAGCGGTATACAAAATCGCAGGTGAAGCTGCCGTCCGGCATTTTGAGCTCGGCGGGGGAGTGACGGTAATCGCCGCGCCCAATGCCCGACCATTCTAAGGCCATCGTATCCAGACAATAGGTTGAGTCGGAGGGATCATAAATAACGCTGCTGCCGATCTGAGCGGTGCGCTTTAATATCAGCCCCTCGGGGTCTTGGTCGCGCAGCCGCGTACCGTAATGGATATGTTCCAAGTGCCCGAAAGCCGTGGCGCGAAACCAGTAGCTCGTCGTCTTTGTCGTCAGGCGGAACAGGCCGTCCTTTTCCTCTATCATGATGACACCTCCAGAATAACCGCCTCATAGGACGACAGTATGCCGTCATAGGTGCCTCGCTGATAGTTGGATAAGATAAGGCGGCCTTGAGTCTGTGCTTTTTGAGGCCGTTTGCTGAAATTGAGCAATATCTGAATGCGTTTACCGTTCAGTTCGCGCTCATAGGCGAAAAGGCGGCGCGTCGCTTTGATGAGACGGAATGAGCCGTATTTGAGCACATCGCTCTGCGCCCTCAGCGCGATCATCTTTTTGTAGTAGCTGCGTATGGAATCCGGATCGTTCATCTGGGCAGCCATATTGATGCGCGTATAGTTGCGGTTGATGCCCAGCCACGGCCGGCCCGTCGTGAAGCCTGCATTGCTATCGCTGTTCCATTGCACGGGCGTACGCGCGTTATCCCGCGAGGCAGTGCGTATCATACGCCAGCGGTAAAACGCGGGGATGTGCAGGCGCTTGGCCAACCGGTATATATTGTGAGATTCCACGTCCTGTATCTGTTCCAAGCTTGTGAAGTCAAAGTTGGTCATGCCGATTTCCTGACCCTGGTAGATATACGGCGTGCCGCGCAGCGTGAGCAGCAGCGTGGCCAGCAGTTTTGCGGAGGCAGCCCAATATTCGCCGTCGTCACCGAAACGCGAGACACATCGTGGCTGGTCGTGGTTCTCCAGATAGTTGGCGTTCCATTCCAGCGCGTTTTGCCACTTGGCAACCGTTTTTCCAAAACGCCCCGCGTGAAATCGCCGCTTGAACCATTTGATATAGTATTGGTCGGTCTCCATGTGTTCAAACGAGAATATCATATCCAGCTCGCCGCGGCTTTTATCAGTCAGCTCTTTGCCCATTTGAGGCGATACGAAAACAGTTTCACCCACAGCAAAGCAGTCGTAATGGGATAGCACATCGCGCCGCAGCTCGCGCAGTATATCGTGCGCGCCCGGCTGAGAGATGTAATGCTCGCTGCCTGTGAGCGCAAGCCGCTTTTTGCCGTCTTCCAGAGAGGTTTTATAGATGATATTAATCACGTCGCAGCGAAAGCCCGCAACGCCTTTATCCAGCCAGAAGCGCATGATATCTTTGATTTCTTCGAGCACTTTGGGGTTGCGGTAATTAAGGTCGGGCTGCTTCACAGCGAAAAGGTGAAGATAATATTCATCACTTTTTTCATCATATTCCCAGCAGCCTTCCCCAAAAAAGCTCGTCCAGTTGTTTGGGGGGCTTCCGATTTGGGATCCCCGAAAAGCGTGTTTTTTGTTGGGTTTTTTACCGGGCCGCCATATGTAGTAATCACGGTAAGGGCTGCTTTTATCGCGGCTTTTCACAAACCACTCATGTTCGTCTGAAGTATGGTTGATCACGAGATCCATCACGATCTTGATATCTCTCTTTGCGGCTTCGGCGATCAGCGTATCCATGTCGGCCATTGTTCCGAACTTGGGGTCGATATCCCTGTAATCGCTGATGTCGTAGCCATTGTCCGCGTCGGGAGAGCGGTATACAGGGCTCAGCCATATGATGCCGATGCCCAAGTCTTTCAGCGCGTCCAGATGAGCGGTAATACCCGGGATATCGCCGATACCGTCGCCGTTGGAATCCGCAAAGCTTCTCGGATAGATTTGATAAACGATGCGATCCTGCCACCAATTCGCCATTTGAGTTGCCTCCTGTCAGCAATCATGTACATTCGGAAAAAAGAGGTATGATATTAATGACAGTTTAATATAAAGATCGAATGAGTGCAATTGCGAATAAATAGCCAATTAGACAGCGCCACCTTTCTAACGCGGCGTTCATGAGACACAAATATTTGATTTTTGAATATGATATTTTATGCTGCCGGGAACTTTTGTTTTGTTGTCATAAAAAGCGTGGGGTTTATGATGAATTGTTATAGCAAAGCCGTATCGCCGAAAAAGACTAAATTAGACCAGACGAAGGACAACAATGATATCACGAATGACGATAAAGAAAAAGGCAAAGATTTTAGCCCGAAAACATGGCTGGAGATATTGCCGTCGCCTTCGGGTACAATTTTAGCTGCCATATTGGCAAACATTATGACCGACGGACTTACCGTAACACAGCAGAATATACTCGGAAACTTTATATCATCTGTCGGGAGTCTTATATCCTACATCGCGGCTCGGGAAGATCTGAATCAGTAAACTTTTGGTGACAGGACTTAACTATTAATAAAGCCAGTTTTATTTTGAGCAAGTCTGTTATTTTTTTATCAAAGTGGGTATTTATATTTGGGTATGACGCTGATGAAAAACACTGTTGATTATCCAAATAATCGGCGCTGAATGGGTGAAACATGCCTCGTTGTGGGACGAGCTTTTCTTGCTGATTTTATTAAAATTAAGAGTATAAGCAAGCTTGATTGGGAGAATAGTATATGGATATTTCGCATCGCTTATGAAAATAACGCAAGAAAAAGAAAAAAAACTTTCATTTAGGGATTTCATTTAGGGCAAAAAGCGAGTATAATAAGAGAAATTAGATACAGTTTCGAATCAAAAAGGAATTTTTGATTTTAAAAAAATTCAAAAAGAAGGTGTGAGAAGTTATGACGACAAACAAAAAGCTATTGGCATGGGTAGACGAGATCGCTGCGTTGTGTCAGCCAGACCAAATTTATTGGTGTGACGGCTCTGAAGAGGAAAATGAGAGACTGCTTCAGGAAATGGTCGATTCCGGTATGGCGACAAAGCTTGACTCGGAAAAACGCCCCGGTTGCTATCTGTTCCGCAGCCATCCGTCGGATGTAGCCCGTGTTGAAGACAGAACATTTATTGCGTCCAAAACGAAAGAAGACGCAGGCCCCACAAACAACTGGGTCGATCCTGACGAACTTAAGAAGACAATGACGTCGCTTTATAAAGGCTGCATGAAGGGCAGAACAATGTATGTGATTCCCTTCTCCATGGGCCCCATCGGTTCGCCGATTTCCAAGATTGGCGTTGAACTCACCGATAGTCCTTATGTTGTAGTCAATATGCGCATCATGACGCGTATGGGCCAGGCTGTGCTGGATACTTTGGGCGACGGCGAATTTGTTCCCTGCCTGCATTCAGTGGGTGCGCCGCTTGAAGCAGGCCAGCAGGATTCGTCTTGGCCTTGCGCACCGATTGAACAAAAATATATCAGCCATTTCCCGGAAGATAGAACGATCTGGTCTTATGGCTCCGGGTACGGCGGCAACGCACTGCTCGGCAAAAAATGCTTCGCGCTTCGTATCGCGTCTGTACAGGCGAGAGACGAGGGCTGGATGGCAGAGCATATGCTGATTCTGAAGCTCACAAACCCGCAGGGTGTCGTTAAATATGTCACCGGCGCGTTCCCTAGCGCTTGCGGCAAAACAAACCTCGCTATGCTGATCCCCACCATCCCCGGCTGGAAAGTGGAAACGATTGGTGACGACATTGCATGGATGAAGTTCGGTAAGGACGGCCGTCTGTATGCGATCAACCCGGAATACGGTTTCTTCGGTGTCGCGCCCGGCACATCGATGCATTCTAACCCGAACGCAATGCACAGCTGCGATAAGAATTCTATATTCACAAACGTTGGGTTAACGGACGATAATAATGTTTGGTGGGAAGGCATCGGTTACGACGCGCCCGACCATCTGATCGACTGGAAAGGCAACGATTGGACACCCGGCTCCAAGGACCCGGCAGCTCATCCCAATGCGCGTTTCACAGCGCCAGCGGGCCAGTGCCCGGTTATCGCGCCCGAGTGGGAAGATCCGGCCGGTGTACCGATTTCTGCGATACTTATCGGCGGACGCCGTCCCAGCACGATTCCGCTGGTACACGAAAGCTTCGACTGGAAACACGGTGTTTTCATGGGCTCCATCATGGGCAGCGAAATCACGGCAGCGGCCATCTCCGCGAAGATCGGTCAGGTTCGCCGCGATCCGTTTGCGATGCTGCCGTTCATCGGCTACAACGTTTGCGATTATCTGCAGCACTGGCTGGATATCGGAGAAGCGACAGATGCGGATAAATTGCCGAAAATCTTCTATGTTAACTGGTTCCGTAAAGACAAGGAAGGCCACTGGCTGTGGCCCGGTTTCGGCGAAAACAGCCGTGTGCTCAAATGGATATTCGAGCGTACGGAAGGCACAGCCAAAGCGCAGAAAACGCCTATCGGCTATATGCCCACAGAAGATGCGCTGGATGTGAACGGACTCGATGTAAGCGAAGCGGATATGAAAGAGCTCTTAAAGATCGAAAAGGACGAATGGCTGGCTGAAGTGGAGTCCATCAAAGAGCATTACGCTAAATACGGCGAGAACATGCCTAAGGAACTCGTTGAACAGCTGAATGCCCTGGAAGCCAGACTCAACAATATGTAATCACTCACTTATAAAACGGCACCGCGAAATGCGGTGCCGTTTTTATGTATGTATAGATTAGCTTAAACATATTAAAAGCACGCAAAAAGACATCAACCCCCCTCGTATCTTTATTGCCACATCAATAACGGCGGGTGTATAATGAAACCGTCAAATTTCGCGTTTTTTCCAAACTAAATGCATGATTAAGGGGTGATGGTTATGGATTTTATGAACAGCGCCTTTTTGTACATTATCGGCGGAGCGATCGCTGTGGTGGTGCTGGCACAGTCCGTATTTTTTCTCGTGCGTGCGGTCAGGCGGGGCCGTGAGCTGGGCCTTTCGAACAAGGTCATGAAGGACGCCGCCGTATCTAGTGCAACATTCTCGGTGGTGCCTTCTGTGCCCATCGTGCTGGCTATGATTACGCTGGCTGCCACCATTGGTGCGCCGTTTTCGTGGATACGTCTGTCTGTGATCGGCTCCATGTCGTATGAAACGGTGGCAGCCGCAGCAGTGGCGCGGGAGGCAAGTGAGATCACAATGTCCGTCTACGCGGGCATTATGTGGGTCATGACAATCGGCATCATCAGCGGGCCGATATTCAATATCATCGGTCTTAAGAGATATCAGAACAAGTTGGAGCAGATCGGGCAGCGTGATCCCAAATGGTCGGGGATACTCATCGACGCGCTGTTCATGGGCATCATCGCCGTGATGGGCGGCCAATACGTTGCGAAGGGCATAGCGGCACTCGCGGGTACAGCATCGGAGAAGCTGACCGTGAACGGTGAAGCACAGCTGTTAACGCTTGTATCGGGTGTGGTGATTATGGCGTTGTTCGGGTTGGTTATCAAGCTGACCAAAGCCAAATGGCTCGAGAATTTCGCGCTGCCCATATCGATGATCGGCGCGATCGTATTGTCTGTGATCTATCACGGCATGTTTTAGGAGGTGTGCGTTATGAAAAAGGATAAAGGACTTATGATTAATGATTACAAGGAAATGACACACCGCCTGGGACGCATCTGGACAGCGGCGGCTATGCTGCTCATTGTGGCGGTACCGCTGCTATTTTGCATCATATACGGTGTGCTCCCCGAATGGGATTCGTTTTTTAAGGGTGCAATAGCGATTATTCCGATGTACTGGGCGATCGGCCTTATTGAGGTATTCAATTATTCGCCGATGATCGGATCGGGCGGTACTTATCTTGCGTTTGTGACGGGCAACCTATTAAACATGAAGGTGCCGGCTGCGCAGGTCGCGCTGAAAAAAGCGGGCGTGAGCGCCACCACCGAAGAGGGAGAGGTCCTCTCCACCATCGCGGTGGCGGTGTCTACCATCGTGACGGACCTGATACTGATCGCAGGGCTGATATTTGTGATACCGATTACGGGCTGGATCAACGCCGACCCCGTGCTTTCGAGCATATTCAACCTAACTGACGGGTACGTGGTTCCGGCGCTGTTCGGTGCGCTCAGTGTGGTATTCTTAGCCAAGAGCTGGAAGGTCGGTCTTGTGCCTACTCTGCTGATGATACTTGTCTTTTTGCTGATACCCGCGACATATTCCATATCCGGTATATTGATCCCGGTGATGTCGGTGGTATCTGTATTGATCGCGCGGCTGATGTTTAAAAAGAATTTGATTTAGGAAGTGATAGCATGATCGTACTGTATGTCATACTCGCGCTTGTCGTTCTGCTTATCGGCGTGATGGCAGTCAATACAATGAGCAAGCGTCCGACAAGAAACACGGCGGCTCCGGCGCAGCCGATTGAGCTGGATAAGGACAAGCTGGCGAAGAATCTGTCGGGCATGATCCGTTTTAAGACCATCACCTCTCTGACAATGGAGGGGTTCGACAAGGACGAATTCTTAGGGCTGCACAAATACCTAGAGCAGACCTATCCGCTGCTGCACAGCACACTGGAAAAGCAGGTCGTGAATTCGTACAGCCTGCTGTATAAATGGACAGGTTCTGGCAGCGAAAAAAAGCCTTTTCTCATGATGGCGCACATGGACGTGGTGCCCGTGGAAAAGCGTACGGCGGATAAGTGGGCGTATGAAGCCTTCTCGGGGGCTATTGCTGACGGCTATGTGTGGGGCCGCGGTGCTATCGATATGAAGGGGCAGTTGGCCGCTGTGATGGACAGCGTGGAATACCTGATCGGCCAAGGGTATAAGCCCAAACGGGATATCTATATCGCCATCGGGCACGATGAAGAATCAATGGGCAGCTTTGGCGCGCAGTGCATCGTGGATACGCTTGCTGCAAAAGGCGTCCGGCTCGATTTTGTCATTGACGAAGGCGGCGTGATGATGGACGGCAAGGAAATGGGCGTACAAGGCATGGTTGCCGCGGTGGGTATCTGTGAAAAGGGTTATGCCGATATAAAGCTCATCGCGCAGTCGGCTGGCGGACACGCCTCACGGCCGCCCAAACAGACGGCGGTAGGCGCGCTGGCAAAAGCGATTGTTGCGTTGGAAAAGCACCATATGAAGCCCACGCTGAACCGGCCGCTTAAGGACATGTTATCCGCGGTAGGAGGTTATATGAAGTTCCCCTCGAACGTGATCACATCTAACCTGTTCTTAACAAAGCCGTTGCTGCTCAAAGTCCTTGGCGCAGGCAGTACAGGCGCGGCGCTCGTGCGTACGACCGCGGCTCCCACGATGCTGTCGGGATCAAGCGCGCCCAACGCATTGGCCGAGAGGGCGGAAGCTGTCGTCAATTTTCGCATATCGCCCGACAATACGGTGGAGCAACTGCTAGACCATATCAAAAAGACGGTGGGCGATGGTATCAGTATTGAGATCATTCAGGCGTATGAGCCGTCTGAGGTGTCCTCAACGGACAGCGAGGCGTACCGTATCATCACGCAAACTATCAACACCATGTTCCCGGACTATGTGGTGTCACCGTTCCTTATGGTGGGCGCGACGGACTCCCGCCGCTATGCCGTTCTGGCCGACGGTGTTTACCGCTTTCAGCCGTTTAAGTCGATGACGGACGATCTGGCGACAATACATGCCGCAGGCGAACGCTTACACATTGATTCGCTGCGGGACGGTGTGGAGTTTTTTATTCGGCTTGTAAAAAGCGCGGATGAATGGTAAGATATAGACAAGCGGCGCGTTTGATGCCGCGGGCCTTATACATATTATTATAGGAGGAATCAGATGCGCGAATTTGTTATTGCCACGGATTCGGATACAGAGATACCCTATACATTTTCTGATCAGTACAACATACCCGTATTTTTAATGCCATATACCGTGAATGGCGAGGAGCGGCTTTTCGATCTGGGAAGAAACACGGATTTTGTCGCTTTCTATGATGAACTCAGCAACGGTGCCGATGCCATCACCTCCACACGTCCGCCGATCGATATTGCCGACTTTTTCCGCGATATCGTGAAGGACGGCAAAGAGGTGCTGTACCTGTCATTTTCCTCTGCGCTTTCCGGGCATTTTGACCTTGCGCAAATGGCAAAGCAGATGGTGCTCGAAGAGATACCGGATGCCCGTATCGAGATCGTCGATACGCTTCGTATATCGATGGGTGCGGGCCAGCTTGTGATGTATGCGCAGAAGCTCAAAGACGAAGGAAAATCTCTCGAAGAAGTTCGGGATTGGGTGATTGCGAACCGTCAGCGTTCCCATGCTTGGTTCTCGGTGGATGACCTGAATTACCTGAAAAAAGGCGGCAGACTTTCGGGCGCGGCGGCGGCTATCGGTACATTGCTTGACGTGAAGCCGATACTAAAGCTCAATCAGGAAGGCAAGATCGTCGCTGCGGATAAGGTGAAGGGTTCAAAAAAGATACAAAAGTACTTTTTGACAGTGATACAGGACAATGTGGAAGACCCCGAAGAGCAGACATCGTTTGTGCTGCATGCCAACAACATGGAAGCAGCTGTGAAAATGAAGGAGTTGATCGAGGAGAACGTGCCGTTTAAGGAAGTCCTGATACAGGATGTCGGGCCGGTTATCGGATGCCACACAGGCCCCGGCGTATTGGCAGTGATATTCATGGGCAAAGAGATGACATCATAATTTTAAGTTAGATGAAAAGGGCTGCGCAGCGGCTCTTTTTTAATATAATCATAGTCTAGCCCCTATGTCATATATATAGAAATATGGTCGATCACCCATAATGGGATTGACTGTAAAAATAAGCAGGAGGCTTTGCTATGAACGCACCCGGAAAAGGTATCTTAAAAGTTGTGAGTATCTTATTCATCATCTTTGGCGCGATTGCCACGCTTCTCTCCATCATCGGCTTGGTGGGCTCTGCCGCACTGTTAGGTTATGTTGATGCGCTCGGCGGTGTTTTAATGGTCGCCATGGTTGTTTCTCTGATCGTAAGCGCACTGGAACTGATTCTTGGTATCGTTGGACTCAAAAAATGTGATGATCCTTCACAGGCCATTTTTTTCATTGCCACGGGTATCGTTCTTTGCGTATTGGGTCTGGTCAGCATCATTATGAGTTTCCAAGTCACGAGCCTAATCGGCTTTGTGCTGCCGCTTCTCTACATTATCGGCGGTGTACAAAACAAAAACGCTGCTTAAAGCGTTGTATATCTCAGGACTATTCAATGAAAACAAAGGGTCGGCCGCTTAGTTGGTCGGCGCTTTTTGTTTTTGCTCGCTTTTTAGGATGTTTTTAGGAAAATATAACCTCTGATGCTTATAAAAGCAGACCTAATTGGAAATGATGGCAATATAAGATTAGAATGACAAATCGGGAGGTAGGAAATGGGTGAATCATCAAGGGGTATGCTCAAGGTGGTCAGTATACTTTTTATCGTTTTCGGCGCGATTGCGACCGTTTTTTCCATCATAGGCTTAGCGGGATCGGCATGGCTGTCCAGCGCGACAGGCGGGCTAGCCGGCATACTTGTGGTGGCGACGATACTCGCATTGATATTGAGCGTTTTAGAGCTGATTATCGGTATCATCGGTTTGAAGAAGAGTAATGACGCATCACCGGGGGGCTTTTTCGTCACAACGGGCATTATACTGTGCGTACTGGCTTTAATCAGCATCATCATGAGCTTTAATGTGATTACGCTGATTGGTTTGGTGCTGCCGGTGCTCTATATTATCGGCGGTTCCCAGCTCAAGAAAGCTTAGAGACACTTCCATATCATTACTAACGATAAAAGCAGAGACGTTTGAGAACCTGGGAGATCGTCAAAAAGGCTGTATATGTCATTCCGATAGAGCGACAACAGAATGGGAAGGCCGCAGAGTGTTTTCATGAGCTTTAGGGCAATATCGATGACAAAACAGAGCTTATTGATATTCCGGCAGAGTCGAGAATAACTCTGTTTTTTGTTTTGCGTCATATGCCATGAAAATACAAATCGCGCATACTCATAAGTAATGACTGATCAGTTCAACTGCCGCTCACAAGCATTTTTAAGCCTTTCTTGACAGATGGTTTTTAAAGTATAATAATCATACAGTTTAAATAATAATATCTATTATCTCCTACAGTGAGGTGTATAATAGAGACAGAAAAGAGGTTGATATGAAACAAACCAGTAAATGGACAGTAATGTTAGCGGTGCTTTTGAGCGTTCCTATGCTGCTGGCTGCCTGCGCGGGCGGGGCAGATCAGACGCCGGCAGAAGATAAGACCACGCAGACAAGCGCAGCCCAGGAGACAGCCGAGGCAGAGCCCGAAACCAGCGCAGTGCCTCAGGACAGCGAGGCGGCTCAAGAGCAGCCTGCTGAAAATGAAGCTTATGGGGATGACATTATCGCCATGCTTCCCGTGTTCGATTCGGTGATTCGTGCAACGAAAGAAAACGGCGGCGTTTACGCGCCCAAGGATGAAATGTTCTTCTGGACGACACTGTATCTGCTATCGGCCAATTACGGCGAACAAACAGGCAAAGCGGAGTTTGCCGGCGACGGCAAAATCAAGGTAGCACGGCAGGCCATGCAGGAGCTCGCGTCAGCTTGCTTTGGGGACTACAGTGATCTGCTGAATGTACCCGATGAACTGTCTCAAATAGTTGTCTATGATGAAAGCATCGATGCCTACATACTGGAGCCCTCGGATATCGGCGATTCCTCGTCGCAGATTGTCGATGCGATCGATGTTGACGGTACCACACAGGTTGCAGTGATTTTAGTGAGCGGCGAAGAAGTCGAGAATTATATGTTTGTGATTATACCCAATCCTTACGTGGATGCGGTTTCAAATCCGGTTTTTCGTTATACGATACGTGAAGCCAAGCCAGTTGAATAAAGGATAAAAGACACAGAGGTCGGACAGATGAGCTTGGATGCATTCCGTAAGATAATTAAAGATAGCGGTGGTATCGTGTTTTTCGGTGGCGCGGGCGTATCTACTGAGAGCGGCATACCCGATTTTCGCAGTATGGACGGACTTTACAGTCAGCGTTATGCCTATCCGCCCGAAACAATATTAAGCCATCGTTTCTTTGTGAGCCATACCGAAGAATTTTACGATTTCTACCGGCATAAAATGCTTTGCCTTGAGGCTAAGCCCAATAAAGCGCATTTGAAGCTCGCGGAGCTGGAGGACAAGGGTAAGCTCAAGGCTGTTGTGACTCAGAATATCGACGGTTTGCACCAAAAGGCCGGGAGCAAAAAAGTCTATGAGCTGCACGGCTCGGTGCACCGCAATCTCTGTCAAAATTGCGGCAAAAGCTATGATGCGGCTTTTATACGCGCGAGTACGGGAATACCAAAGTGCAACTGCGGCGGCATCATCAAGCCCGATGTGGTGCTTTATGAAGAGCCTCTTGATGAAAAAGTAGTCAAAGCCGCGATAAACGCCATTGCAGCTGCTGAAGTGCTGATTATCGGCGGCACTTCGCTGGCTGTGTATCCGGCAGCGGGGCTTATCGATTATTTTCAGGGCGATAAGCTTATACTCATCAACAAAACGGTTACCCCGTATGACAGGCGTGCCAGCCTCGTGCTCCATGAAAGCATAGGGGAAACACTGGACTCAGTGTGCGATTAACCCCCAATTCGGGTGTTCTAATGACATAAAGAATAAATTGTAGTAAAATAAGTTAAGCTATATCTATTAAAATATCGTTTAACTTTTATATTATCTTAACGAGGTTCGGGCTGTATGGAGAGAGCTTATTACTCAAATCGTATACAGGAATTTTCGAGACAATCCCCAATTGAGGTTCTAGGAGAGATTGCACATAATAATCAGTTCGCTTTAGAACAAAAGCAAAGAAATACGTGGATATATGAAATTACTTTCCTTCAGAAAACTCTCAGCCCATTTTTAGATGGTTTTATAGCCTTTGAATATACTATTCCGCGCTTGGGGAATCGCATTGATAATATATTTTATTACAATGGTATTATTTATTTAGTTGAGTTTAAAGTTGGGGAAACAATATATCCACGGCATGCTATTAATCAGGTCATAGATTATGCGCTAGACCTCAAATACTTTCATAAGGAAAGTGAAAATACAAAAATTGTTCCGATTCTTATTTGTACAGAAGCACCCTTAAGAAGCAATATCATTGCGGCTCATGACGACGGAGTATTTCAGCCGATTTGTTGCAATAAAGATTCCTTTCAGCCCATGGTTGTATCGTTAGTCAAGACCCTGGTGGATACTCCACTACATTTTAATGATTGGCTGAATTCTATGTACATGCCTACGCCAACAATAATTGAAGCTGCCCAGGCTTTATATCGTGGACATGATGTTAAAGAAATATCTAGAAGTGATTCTGAAGCCTATAATCTCAGCGTAACGACTGAAACCATTAATAGGATCATTGAGAGAAGTAAGGCGAAGAATGAGAAAAGTATATGTTTTGTAACTGGAGTGCCTGGAGCAGGTAAAACACTTGCCGGGTTAAATATAGCAAACGAGCGTCATAATTTCGATGGAAAAGAACATGCTGTTTTTCTTTCTGGAAATGGGCCTCTAGTTCTTGTTCTTCGTGAGGCATTGGCCAGAGATGAATATGAGCGATCAGGGCATGCGATTCGAAAAGGGGAAGCAAAGAGAAAAGCAGAGGCGTTTATACAGAATATTCATCATTTTAGGGATGAAGCACTTAAGTCTTTAGAAGCACCTTTGGAAAAGGTGGTCATTTTTGATGAAGCACAACGTGCATGGACAGAAGAGCAAACTGCTAAATTTTTAGCTGAACGTGGTATTTACGATTTTAAATTGTCAGAGCCAGAATTTCTGATTAGTGTTATGAATAGACATAAAGATTGGGCTGTTATTGTTTGTTTGGTGGGTGGTGGCCAAGAGATAAATACAGGAGAAGCTGGATTACCTGCATGGTTTCGAGCCCTAAGAGAAAAGTTCTCTGATTGGAGAGTTTTTGTATCAAAACAGATTGCTGACCATGATTATACACGTGGAATGCCGCTATCACAAATGATGCAAGGATTACAAGGTAATATTCTAAATAATTTGCATTTAGCTGTATCTTTGCGTTCTTTTCGAACTGAGAGAGTATCTGCGTTTGTTAAAGCAATTCTAGATACAAACATTTCAATAGCTCAAGAGCTCAACTTAGAGATTAAACAAAAATATCCAATTGTTATAACACGGGATCTCAATACTGCACGTGAATGGGTTCGTTTTAAATCACGTGGAAATGAACGCTATGGGTTAATTGCTAGTTCCGGGGCAAAACGTTTACGCAGTTTTGGGATATGGGTTCAAAGTAAGGTTTCTGCTGTGGACTGGTTTCTTAATGATCATGATGATGTAAGATCATCATATTACTTAGAGGAAACTGCAACTGAATTTGATATTCAGGGTTTAGAAATTGATTGGACAATCGTTTGTTGGGATGCAGATTTTCGTATTGTTGGTCGCCGATTTGAATCGTACAAATTTACAGGTACTCGATGGAACAAAATAAAAAAGGATGACGATCAATTATATTTAAAAAATGCTTATCGCGTACTTTTAACAAGAGCAAGACAAGGTATGGTTATTTTTATTCCTAAAGGTGACGGAAACGATCATACGAGATTACCAGAGTATTATGATGAAACATTTAAATACTTAAACCAAATTGGAATAAAAGAAATTTAATTGATAAAGAATCTCTTAATGACTCATAGGATTTACACATGAACGACGCTGGCCTGGTCTCAGCTCGTTTTTTATAGGCCTGGACTCAGTCTGCGTTTAGCGTTGATTGGGCACACGGTTTGTGCTAACATAAAGCTGTTTAAGAGATAAAAACACAGTCGCGGTATGGTAGTCCGTGCGCGCTTATACGATTTATACCCCGGTATAGCGCCAGTAACCTGCCACCAGTTTGGTGGTTGTCCCATCTCTTTTATTTTGCTTTGCAAAATGGAAGGGATTTTTTTATGGAGAAAGCAGGCATTACACTCAGCGTTTTTTATGACGGTCAGTATTTTACCGCGTTGTTTGAACGCTATGATCATGATGGGTATAGTGTGGCACGGCAGGTGTTTGCGGCGCAGCCGACCGACGCGCAGATTCTGGACTTTGTACTGCACGAATATTTTAAGCTCCGTTTCAGCCCTGCGGCAGCACATGAAAAAGAATTGAAAATTGCGGTGAATCCCAAGAGGAGACAGCGCCAGGCTGCTCAAGCCGTCCGGAATGTCGGTATGTCTACAAAGGCTCAGGCGGCGCTTAAAGCACAGCATGAGGCAGGCAAAGAAGCCTTAAAGAGCCTTAAGACCACGCGCAAAAGACAGACAGAGGATCAAAAATTCGCGCAGCGCCAGTTAAAACGCAAAGAAAGGCATAAGGGCCACTAAATAAGCTAAGCATAATCCGCGCCCCAGTGTCATAAATGTAAGATATTTGTTGCTCTTTGTTTTGTTTTGACAATATGCTATAATAACTTGTGTAGCAGACAATTTGGAGGTGCTCATGAAAAGGCTCATCATTGCGGCAGCCATGGCGTTGCTGCTTATCATTTTTAGTGCGTGCGGTGCACAGCCCGCCACAGCTCCCACGGCCACACCGTCAACGGCGGAAACCGGAAGCCCTGAGGACGATGTGGAGATGTCTCAGCCGCAAATTGGGTTTAGTCTCAAGAACGGGACCGCTTTCAGTGATCAGCTTATGGCCGATATGGAAGCAGCTTGCGCAGCGCTGGGTTATGAATCGCATGTTCTGGCTGCCGACAGCGCCGAACAGCAAAAGAAGGACATTTCTTCGCTTTTGTCCTCGAATGTATCGGTGATTGTTGTGGAACCGGTGGATGTGGACGCGCTTGAATCTGAATTGGCCGAATGTGAATCAGATGGTGTTCCGGTCATCAATATCGTCGATTCCATAAACGGCTATGTGAGCACGCTGATTTCCCCGGATTATATTTCGATTGGCAAAAGCGCAGGGGAGCGCGCCGTTGCGCTTTACGGTGAGCAGGGGGGCAAGTGTCTCGAACTGAAAACCGATTATGACAGCTTTATCATGCAGTTGATGTCGGACGGCTTTATATCCGAGATCGGTAAGGACAGCGACATATCGCTGACGACCGAGAAATACTGCGGCTTTGATGAAGAAACAGCCTACCAAGCCGTTAAAAAGGATCTGTCGCTTAACGGCACGAACTTTATATTCGCGCAAAGTGCTGAGCTGGCACGGGGTGCGATGCGCGCTATCGAAGAGAGCGGCAAAACAGTGACGCTTGTGGTTTATGGCGGAGATATGGATTTAATCAGCGCGGTAGCCGCCGGAAAAATTGACACGGCGATGTTCATTGATACGGCCCAGATTACGCAAAAAGCGGTCAGCGATGCGGATAATTTTATTAAGAACGCGGCTTATGTGCCCGCTCAGTATCAGCAGCTGGATATCTATACGGTGAACGCCGACAATGCGGCCGAATACACCGCGGAGGGCGCGCTTTACGCCAAGGTGCCTGCACAGTAAGCGATATCAAAGAGAACATATTAACGAAACCGGCTTTTGGGCCGGTTTTTGCATTGCGTAAAAAGCCGCATGAGACATGGCACAGAGACCCCTCTGGAGGGAGGTGGGCCGCGTAAGCGGGCCGGAGGGAGATTTGACAGGTTATGATTCAACCTGCAGCACTTTTAGTAAGAAGTCTATCCCTTGGTCAGCAAACACTGACAAATTTCTCTAGAGGGAGCCTTTCGCGTGATGCCGTTGAACTGTGATTATATTGCTGTCATTCACGACATGATTCGTTTTGAATGCCCGACAGCATCACGTCGGTCTCGCTAAGCTCACATAGTATTAAAGTCTACGAGTGCCTCGTCGCACATATTAGTTTTTAGGATGGATGTTGTTTTTTGTACGTCGTTATCATTCGCGTGGCAATTCCCGTATATATATATTAAATGCAAACCGTGCGCGGCCCTCGGTTATGAACCCGCAGGTGTGTGAATACATATAGATACGGGTGGTGATACGATGAAAAAAATAAGACGCACGCTTGTGACAAACATAGGTCTCGTTCTCATTATCACACTGGTTTATGTGGCGTCGTTTGGTTTTACAACCCCTGTGCAGGGCCTTGCACTTAAGGGGTGTACTGGCGCGGACAATGTGGGTCTGCAAATCATGGTCGATGAGCAGAGCGATGTGGATGCTTACATAGATAGGCTGGAAGACATGGGCGTGAGTGTAACGTTTTTTTTCTGTGAGGAATGCTTTAAAGAAAAGGGTGAGATTATAAGCCGGGTTATTTCGCGCGGGCATGGTGTGGGGTATTATGTGTGTGAGAAGCACGAGGGAAGCGAAACGGATATGTACATAGGAAACGGGTACAGTGTGCCCGTCATGAGCTACAACGACGACGGTGCTGTGCGCCATATCGGCCCGTCTATCGATTTTACCAAGCTGAAAACCCTGAAAGACTGGCAGCGGGTGCTTGCAGAGCGCATATTCGGGGATATGTTCATTCGCATTAATGCGGATAATCAATTTGATGAATTTGAAAAAGTTGTACAAATTGTGCGCGATAAAGGTTATACTATCCTAAAGGTGGAAGAAATGCTTTAAAGGAGATGACGCATGTTAAAAACACTAGACAACGGCATAAGGGTGATCGCCGAACCGTTGCCGAATTACAACTCCGTTGCTGTGGGTATCTGGGTCAAGACAGGGTCGACCTGTGAAACGCCTCAGGAGAACGGTATTTCGCATTTTATCGAGCATATGTTGTTTAAAGGAACAGATAAGCGTACAGCCAAGCAGATTGCCGTGGATATGGACAAGATAGGCGGGCAGCTTAACGCTTTTACATCAAAGGAGTGCACCTGTTATCACGCGCGCGTGGTGCCCGAAAAGCTCGATGTGGCTGTTGACGTGCTTTCAGACCTCTTCTCCGGCTCAACACTGGACGCCCAGGAACTGGAAAAGGAAAAAGGCGTTGTACTCGAAGAAATCGCCATGGTGAACGACAACGTGGAAGAACTCGCGCATGAGAAGATATCCGAGCAGTATTTTGAGGGCAGCACGCTGTCTCAGCCCATACTGGGGCCCGCGGAAAACATAAAGGCTTTTACCAGAGACGATCTTGTGCGCTATATTGACGACCATTACTATCCCGCCAATGTGATCGTAGCAGTGGCGGGCAAATATGACGAAGCGCGGCTGGAGGATGTGATCAACACGTACATTGGCGGCTATAACCGCGGTACGCGCAAGGAAGCATCCGACTGCACGAGCCCGTTTGTCTCTAAGCCCAGCACGCTTTATGTGGAAAAAGACGTGGAACAGACGCATCTGTGTCTGGCCTTCCCGGGCTGCACATTTGCGGACGACGATCGTTTTGCGCTGGCCGTGCTCAACAACGTTTTGGGCGGCGGTATGAGCTCTCGGTTGTTCCAGTCCATCCGTGAGGAAAAGGGACTGGCCTATTCCGTTTATTCGTACCCGTCGTCGTACAGCTTTGCGGGCATGTTCTCGCTGTATGCAGGCACAACGGCGGCCAATGCCGACACGGTGGTGCATCTGATGAAGCAGGAGATCGACCGTTTAAAGAGCGAACGTATTAGCGCGGATGATTTCAAACAGGGCAAGGATCAGCTCAAAGGCAACTACATGCTTTCCATGGAGGGCACCAACGCCAAGATGAGCGCGATCGGCAAATCGCTGCTGCTGCTTGACGAACTATACGATGAAGGGAAGACGATAGGCAAGATTGAAGCCGTCACGCTGGATCGCGTGAATGCTATGATTGATGAGATATTTGACTATAAGCGCATGTCTGCCGTGTTTGCAGGCAAGATAGAAAAGAAAAATGAGCTGGAGAATTTTTTGGAGGGGTTAAATGGACAAGCTGGAGAACATATTCGCGCATCAGAATAAGTTTGACACCGAGCTTGCGCAAAAGCGCGGCCTTAATGACATTCCCATGGAGCAGTGGATACAAAAGGAAACGCTGGCCATGCTGTCTGAGCTGGCTGAGCTGATCGACGAGGTCAATTTTAAGTGGTGGAAGAACCCTAAGCCCATCGACGAAGACAAGGTGAAGGACGAGCTGGTGGACATCCTGCACTTCTTTGTGAGTATGTGCTTAAAGACGGGCATGAGCGCCGACGAGCTGCATGAACGGTATCTGAATAAAAACAAGGAGAACTTTGCGCGGCAGCACGGCACGTCTGAAAAAAAGGGCTACGAGGTCGGGTAAGGACAAAGAAACAGCAAAGCGGGCCGATGAAAGCCCGCTTTTTGAATACCTTATATCGCTGAATAGAATCAATATCCCTGTTCTCGGCTGATGATCTCACCGGTTAATGCATTGATCGTCAGAATGCTGATGTTTTTTTGCGGCTCTATCGGAGCCCCGTCCTCGTAGAAGACTTCTTTGCCAAAATCCATGTCGGCAATGAAATCCCATACGGGCGTTGATTTATAGCTGGTCATATTCTCGTCTTCAGGAATGGGCATCAGATTCAGCTCGATTCTTTTGACGTTCAAAGCGATATCTAAGTCTGCGGGCAGCATTTCGTCCGGATGCTTCCATACGGTCGGATTGCTCCAATAATCTTGGAAAATATCCTGAATGTCTTCAAAGTCCATCAAAGACGCATCGCTTTGGATGTCTTCAATATATTTCGTATGATTAAGCCACGAATACCAGAGAAGCCCGTCACTATCAATGATAATACTCATACTTTCAGGTGCAATGGTTTTATCGAATTCGATACCTTCACCGGAGGTGTATAAACTGGCGACGGGTTTAACGGGCATGCCTTGGTAACACCTCGCAAACTGGAACATATAGGACTGCGGCGCCG
The DNA here is from genome assembly GCA_023436115.1 of Bacillota bacterium. Classification (GTDB taxonomy): domain Bacteria; phylum Bacillota; class Clostridia; order Christensenellales; family SZUA-584; genus SZUA-584. Next base: position 137,454 of record JAEZKQ010000008.1, read on the forward strand.
TATCCTTTGTGTAGCCTTCGTACGCATGGAGCCGATAGCCGATGGAGGATTCGTACAGCGCCATAGTGGTATCCGCTCCGTCAAATTCGCGAACCAGCTTTTCCGCCATGGCTTTGGCTTCCTCATATGACATGTCAATACGCGGTGCATCCACGCCGGTATACGGCTCATAACTACTGTAGCCTTGGGCATAATTCGAGTTGCTGAATACGAGCTGGGTGTTGGTTCCGTCGAATGACTGATAGAAATTGATCATTGCCGCTGCGTCTTTGTCCATATGGCACCGTAAATACGTGATGGTGCTGTAGCGCGAATTGTCTGTTGTCTCCGAAAGCTTGCCGTCATAGGGCTTCTCCTCGGCAAGGGTTTTCGCTTTTTCTCGGTCTTCCTCCAACATGCTGATATGGTCGCTCAATGTCGATTTCTCATAGGGCTCAAGGCTGGCATTCGACAGATACCCCTTTAGCTTGGGAATAATCACGTCATACTCTTCCTTGGTCATATAGTGGGCGTAGCTCATAAAATACAGCGGTTTATTATCCGTCAGTCTTTTTGTAATGGCATCAAATTGCTCAACCGACAGATTAAGCGGCTTTAAGCGCACAGTGGGATACTGGCCGTCTTCGGGCGCAAAAACGTCTGCATCGACATTGATGGTGAGATTGTCATTTGGATTGATGACGGCATTCATATGCGTTTTTGCAGCAGGTTCGGTGATGCTTATCATTGGGAGAGCAGGCTGGCAGGCCGTGGTAAAGCATGTGACCGCCAATATCACCGCCAGCAGCGCGCTTAACACTGTTGCGCTGCGCCCGCTGCGTCCTCTCATGAATATGCCGCGTACGCGCCGCTCGGCCACCTTGCGCATATTCTCCTGTGCCATACCCAGCACGAGCTGTCTGTGTATTGGCTGCGCGAACAGCTTTACGATCAGTGAGGCATAGCGGTTGCGCTGTCCGGTATCTAACCTTTTCACCACCGCGCCGTCACATGCTGTTTCCATATCCAGCCTTATCTGACGCAATGCCAACCACACGATCGGGTTGAACCAATAGACCGCATTGAGCGCCGACAGAGCGAGGCAGACAATATGGTCGCCGCGTTTGTAATGCATGAGCTCATGACGCAGCGCAAATCTGACCTGCTCATCGTCCATCGCCACCAGCGCATCGATGGGCATCAGCACCGTACGGGGGAACAACAGCGCTGGCGTTCCGTATTCATATTGGCAGACCAGCCGCAGCCTTGCACGGATGCCCAGCTCGGCTTTGACCTGCTCAAACAGCGAGAGCAGCCTTTCGGTGGGCGGTGCGGCTTTTTTGTCAATTTTTCTGCGCAGCTTGCCATACACAGCGATCAGATAAAGCAGGCAGATACCCGTTCCCGACAGCCAGACGGTAAGCAGTATGTCCGACAGTGTGGGCACAGCCGGCTGCGCGGAAGGTGTGGCCATAACGGGGGTAACCGCTTCATCAGAAACCGTGTTGGTGCTGGGCACTTGAGACAGTGTGAATGATGAACCAACAGAATTTGTCTGCGGCAGTACGGCTGATTCTGCCTGCGGCTGAACATCGGCTGACGTTTCGAACTTCGGCAGCGCTGGAGCTGTGAACACGTGGTATGAGCTTTCAATGGTGACTGGCAGCATGAGCCGCAGTATGAGGACAAACCAGACCGCATAATGCAAAAATGGTGACATTTTGTTTTTCAGCGTTGTTTTTAAAAGCACTGTTATTACGAAGATGACAGCTGAATAGACGGTGATTTCCAACAGTAAACTCAGTATCTGCATAATCAAACACTCCTTTTATTCTTTGTCTTGGCCTCCCAGCCTTATAATTAGCTCCTGCAGTTCGTCTCTGTCCTTTTCGCTCAGGCCGCTCTTTTGTATCATGCTCGCCAGCAGCAGACGGGTGCTGTCTGCGGTCATCTTGGAGAGTAAGGCGTTGCTTTCACCTTCGATACAGTCTTCACGTGCTGCAAGCGGGTAATAGCTGCGGTTGCCGCTGATGGTATCAAAGCCGATCAGTTTTTTGTCTGTCATGCGCTTTAAATAGGTCAAATAACTGCTGCGGTTCCAATCCACAACGCTGGCTGTTGCGTCCATGATTTGTGACAGGAACATGGGACTATTGTGCCAAAGAGCCTCCATGAGAATCCATTCATGACGTGATAACGATTCTTTCATGACTTCCTCCCTGTATGGTACATGTTGATACTATTGATATTACATCTACAATTGTAGACTGGTAATATTTATTTGTCAATACCCCTAACGACAGATAATAAAAAATTTTTCATAAGGGTTGTCACTTCTATCTGTTTTGAAGCTGGGAAACGCACTTTAAGCCATACACGCATAACTAAAAAAATGCATATGATACCACGTATGCATGACATGGAAAGCGAAGGGTTAGGCCTATGAAGCGTATTTTGATTATCGGGGGAGACAGGCGGCAGTTTGTATTGGGCGATATGTTAAAACGCAAGAAGCATCATGTGTGCCTTGTGGGTTTTGCCAAGCTGGGGGCAGCAGATGAAGAGATGGATGCGCCGGACTATGTGATTTTGCCGGTACCGTACCGCAATCCTGACGGCACCATCAAAACGCCGTATTCTGATCAGACACTGACGCTGGAATCCGTTGTCCGCCGTTATCCGAACAGTGCGTACGTGCTGGGCGGTTGCGATCAAGCGGCCAAAGCGGTGGTGGATGGTGCAGGTATACGTTGTTTTGATCTGCTGGCCGACGAGGCGTTTCTTGTTCGTAACGCACTGCTGACCGCTCAGGCTGCTGTCTGTGCTTATGAAAAGGCGTCTGAGAACGCGCTCTGTGACACAAACTGTGTGGTGGTGGGATACGGACGTATATCAAAATTTCTCTGCCGTCTGCTTAAGGCATACGGTGCATCCGTGACAGCTACTGCGCGCAAAAGCAGCGATTTGGCGCTGATCCAAGCAGAGAGTATGCTGGCTGTTAAAACCAGCGATATTCAGCAGGTCTTAAGCATTGCGGACGTGATATTCAACACGGTGCCTGTCCATGTTTTCGGAGAGGCGGAGCTGTGCACGATGAAGCAGGGGGCTATGTACATAGAACTGGCATCTCCGCCGTATGGCGTTGATTTAAAGCTGGCAGAAAGATATCAAGTCAATGTGCGCCTTGAGCAGAACCTTCCCGGACGATATTTCCCCGTTTCCGCCGCGAGAGCCATACTGCATGCACTTGAAAGAGAGGAACTTTAGTTTATGGAACTGGCCGGAAAAAGAATAGGATTCGCGATCACAGGATCGTTTTGTACATACAAGATAATTATGCCCGTGATAAAGTCGTTGGTAGAGACGGGCGCTGAAGTGACACCGATATTGTCTTACAATGCAGGCGGACTGGACACACGGTTCATCAAAGCCGCGGATTTTAAACGGTTCTTATCCGAGACAACAGGCAGGGAGATCATTGAAGATCTTAATCATGCGGAACCGATCGGCCCCAAAAATCTGCTCGATCTATTGATTATCGCACCCTGCACAGGCAATACGCTTGCCAAGCTGGCGCTGGGTGTCACGGATACGCCGGTGCTGCTGGCCGCCAAAGCGCATTTGCGCAACGCATCGCCCGTACTCATCGCGGTGTCCACTAACGACGCGCTGGCCGCCAATGCGAAAAATCTGGGCTTGCTTTTGAATACGCGTCATATTTATTTTGTGCCGTACCGTCAGGACGACAACGAAAAAAAGCAAACATCCATCGTGGCGGATATGACGCTGATCGAGCGTGCGGCACAGCTGGCGCTCGAAGGCACGCAGATGCAGCCGCTTATGCTGGAACCGAATTAAAAACTGTTTATAATCTGGGCTCTTTGTGCGGATAATATCTTATATTATCAAGTAAGAGGGGCCGCAATGCATAACACCAATGAGGAAACGCCGCAGAACAACGAAAACATTAAAGTGGGCGCAGAAATAAAAGAATATGGCATGCCGCTCACGCAATCGCCCATACATGTTGTGAGTATTATCGGGCAGATCGAAGGACACATGAATCTGCCTCCGCAGAATAAGACCACGAAGTATGAGCATATATTGCCGCAGCTCGTGCTGATTGAACAGGACCCGGCAGTACGCGGCTTTATGCTGTTGATCAACACGGTCGGGGGCGACGTGGAAGCGGGGCTTGCGCTAGCTGAAATGATGGCGGGCATGAGCAAGCCAAGCGTTTCGCTGGTGCTGGGCGGCGGGCATAGCATCGGCATAACGCTGGCCTGTTCCGCAAGCTATTCTTTTGTGTCGCCCTCTGCAAGCATGACGATCCATCCCATCCGCATGACCGGCGTGATCATCGGCGTACCTCAAACGTTTGATTTCTTTAATAAGATGCAGCAGCGCATCGTCAATTTTGTCTGCGCACATTCCAAAATCAGCGAAATGGAATACCGCCGGCTCATGATGCTCACGGGCGAGATGGCAAATGATGTGGGCACAGTGCTGGTAGGCAAAGAGGCGGTGGAGTGCGGCATCATCGACGAAGTCGGAACGTTCGCGGCCGCCTCGGCCAAGATACGCGAGCTCGCGGGGGTGTAGAGACTGGCTCGCTTTTTCCGTGAGCAAGCCTTGATATATCGTTCTTATTCCAATCCGCAGAAAGTCACAGACATTCTTGAAGCATGCACATGGCTGGAAAATGTAAGTGTATTATCCGTATAAAAGAAAGGCTGTGTTGCACCAAGCCACAAGTGATTGTATAATTTCCTCGGTATGATATAATACTTACCGAGGTGAAGCACATGCCGAAAGGCAAAAAAAAGAAAACCACAGTAAAACAAGAGACAAGACACCTTGGAGAAGTGACCGGCATCATATTTATCGCGTTCGGCATTTTCCTCGGCGTTTGTGTGTTTATCAAGACAAACACCGGGCTGCTCGGAGGCGCGTTTCGCGACGTGCTTTTGGGCCTTTTTGGTGTTTTTACTTATTTCATTCCTTTTTTATTTGCCGTGATCGGCGTACTTATCATCGCGGCGCGCAGCAAACATGTCAACAAGGGAAAGACGGCGCTTGTCGCGCTGCTGATTTTTGCGATATTTTCTCTGGTGCATACCTTTTTGCTCAACAAGCTCGATTTGAGCAGCGGCTTTTTTTCATATGTGGGCGAATCCTATCGTATGGGCGTGACGGGCGCGGGTTCGGGCGCTCTGGGATGTTTGCTGGTGTATCCCTGCCAGCTGCTGCTGGGTAACGTGGGCTGTATCATACTGTTTATTACGCTTGCACTCATCAGCGTGCTGGTGCTCACCAATCTATCCATCAAGAAGATGAGCCAGGATGTGGCGCGTGTGAGCAAGCAGACGGTGCAAAGAGCGCGCGTCTCGGCAGAGGAGAGAAAACAGCGCCGCTTGTATATTGAAGACTTGCGTGACGACATGCCGCCCGAAGAGCCCGATGGGCCGGATGAGCCAGAGCTACTGGGCCAAAAAAGCTTCCGCCATAGAAGCAAACAGTCTATGTCTTATTTCGACGACGAAACCTACGTGGATGTGCCCAAAAAAGCGGCAGATCTGCCGATGCCCGAAGAAGACCAGCCGGTCGAGCCGCGCGGGCTGATCATTGAATCGTTTGAGACGTTTGACCATAAAAAGCAAGAAGAGCATGAAGAAACGGTGGAGACGCAAGCCTCGCATACAACGCCTCGTCCGCGTCCCAAACCGCATAAATCTTATGCCGTTCCGCCTATTTCACTGCTCACCAAGGTGGCCGAAAAGAGCAAGACCACGAGCATGGAGGAGCAGCGCAAGAACGCGCAGATTATTGAGGAAACGCTGGCGAACTTCGGCGTGGAGGCCGAGGTCGTTCATATCGTGAAAGGTCCGGTGGTCACGCGGTACGAGCTGCGTCCGGCGTCGGGTGTGCGCGTGAAGCGCATCAAGGAGCTGGAGAGCGATATATCCATGAACTTAGCGGCACGGGCGGTTAAGATTGAAGCGCCTATACCCGGCAAGGCCGCTGTGGGTATCGAAGTACCCAACTCCAATGTGACGTTCGTGCATCTGCGGCCGCTGCTTGAAGCGGATGAATTCAAGAACTCGCCCTCTGCGCTCACGTTTGCGCTGGGCAAGGATATTTCGGGTAAGAATTATTATGTGGACATTACGAAAATGCCGCACATACTGATTGCCGGCGAGACCGGCGCGGGCAAGAGCGTTTGCATCAACTCGCTGATCACGAGCCTGCTTTTCCGGGCCACGCCGGACGAACTCAAAATGGTCATGATCGACCCAAAGGTCGTTGAGCTGTCGGTGTTCAAGAACATACCGCATCTGTTGGTGCCGGTGGTGACTGAGCCCAAGAAAGCGGCCAGCGCTCTGAACTGGGCAGTCAGTGAGATGACGTCGCGCTATAAGCTGTTTGCCGAAAAGGGCGCACGCGATATCACGCGCTTTAACGCCATTGCCGACGAGGAGACCGGGACTCTGCCCCGCATCGTCGTTATCATCGATGAACTCGCCGAGCTTATGATGGCCGCGCCGCGCGAGGTGGAGGATGCCATCTGCCGCATTGCACAGCTGGGGCGTGCTGCGGGCATCCATCTGATCGTGGCGACGCAGCGTCCGTCCGTGAACGTTATCACAGGCATTATCAAAGCAAACATCTCCTCGCGTATTGCGTTTAAGGTGAATTCGGGCGTGGATTCGCGTACGATACTCGATCAGAACGGCGCAGAGAAGCTGCTGGGCAACGGCGATATGCTCTATCACCCCACAGGCGCGCCGCATCCCATACGTTTGCAGGGCTGCTACGTGTCTGACAACGACATCGAAGCGGTAACTGAATATGTATCTAAAGGTACAGAAACGCAGGAGTTCGATGAAGAGATCATGTCGGATATCTATGCGGGCGGAGAAGAAAAAGAAGCGGACGGGGATGCCGATGAGCTGCTCCCCAAGGCCGTTGCGATTGTGCTGGAATACGGACAAGCGTCCATATCGATGATACAGCGCCGTCTGCGCGTGGGTTATGCGCGTGCTGCCCGTCTCGTGGACGAGATGGAACAACGCAAGCTCGTGAGCCCCTTCGAAGGCAGCAAAGCACGGCGCGTGCTTATTACCTGGGACATATATGACGAATTGTTTGGACCGAGAGAGGAAAGCTAAATGGAGAACCTTTACATATACGTGGTGTCGCTGGGCTGTGACAAAAACCGCGTGGACACCGAACACATGCTGGGCATATTGTCGGGCAGCAATGCGGCCATCGTGGACGCACCCGAAGATGCCGACGTGATTATCGTAAACACCTGCGGTTTTATTGATGAAGCCAAACGCGAATCCATCGATGTGATACTTGAGATGGCGCGGTATAAGCAGAGCGGCGTGCAGGCGCTTATCGTGACGGGCTGTCTGGCACAGCGTTACGCGGACGAACTGGCCATTGATCTGCCTGAGGTGGATGCCTTTCTGGGCGTCAATGCGTACAGCAATCTGCTGGAAGCCATACGCATGGTGCTGGAGGGCAAGAAATATGTGTGCTGTGAGCGTCTTGATGACGAGCTGGAAGGCCGCGTGCTGACCACAGGCTCTCATTTGGCTTATGTACGCATCGCGGACGGCTGCTCCAACCAATGCAGTTACTGTGCGATTCCGCGTATACGCGGCCCATTGAAAAGCCGGAGTATGGAAAGCGTACTGCGTGAAATTGCCGACCTGCGCGCGAGCGGCGTATCCGAGGTGATACTCGTGGCACAGGATACCACGCGCTATGGCGAAGACTTGGGACGGCGGATGCTGCCTGAGCTGATTGACAAAGCCGCGCCGCTTATGGGCGACGGCTGGCTGCGCGTGCTTTATTGTTATCCCGAAGGCATCACGGATGAGCTGATTGACACCATGCTGCGGCACGACAACGTCTGCCGCTATATCGATATACCCATGCAGCATTTTTCGGACGATGTGTTAAAGCGCATGAACCGGCGGCATTCGCGCGAAGCATCGGTGGCGCTGTGCAAAAAGCTGCACAATCTGGGGTTTACGCTGCGCACGTCGCTGATCGTCGGTTTTCCGGGAGAGACGGACGACGATCTGGATATACTGCTGGAGAGTATGGAAGAGGTACGCTTTGAGCGGCTGGGTGTGTTCCGGTATTCTCCCGAGGAAGGCACGCCTGCCGAGAAGATGAAGGGACAGGTGAGCGAGGAAGCCAAAATGCTGCGCTATGAAAAGGTGATGGCGCTGCAGGCGGGCATATCGGCCGAATACGGACAGGCACTGATCGGCCAAACAGTGCACGTGATCGTTGACGGCCGTGAAGAGACGGGTCTGTTGGTCGGCCGCACGATGGGGCAGGCGCCTCAGGCAGACGGCATGACGCTGATATCGACAAAAAAAGACTTGACGCCGGGGACTTTTCATGATGTGCTAATAACGGATGCCAATGATTATGACCTGTTAGGAGAAGTTTGAATGAACATTGCCAATAAATTGACGCTGTTCCGAATCATATTGATCCCCGTGTTCGTTGCGTTCTTTTACATCGATATACCGTACTGGAACTATTACGCGGTGCTCGTGTTTATTATCGCCTCGCTGACCGATCTTTTTGACGGGCGGCTCGCGCGCAAACACGGCATCGTGACCAATTTTGGCAAGCTTGTAGATCCGATAGCAGACAAGCTGCTTGTGTGCAGCGCATTGATACTGCTGACTGCCAAGCCGGACGAAGCGGGCGGCTGGGTGAACGAGATACTCGTTATTATTATGGTAGGCCGTGAATTCGTGATCAGCGGCTTGAGGCTGCTGGCGGCAGCGGGCGGCAAGGTGCTCGCGGCGGATATGTTCGGCAAAGCAAAAACCGTGGTACAGATCGTGGCTATCGTGGTGGTCATGCTGCAATCCGGCTTGTTTGTCGGCACCTTTTTTGAGCAATGGTTCATCACGGGCGGTTTTATACTGATGCTCGCCGGGACGGTGCTTTCGGTGCTGTCTTGCATCAGCTACTTTACCAAGAATAAAGACATGCTTAAAGAGCTGATCTAATGTCCGTTTTTTTGGACTGCTGCTATGTGATGATATGATATGTTTATAAAAACAGGAGGGTTTGGGTTATGTCGGTCGAAAAGCAGAAGGCGCTGGAGATGGCGCTCACTCAAATAGAAAAGCAGTTTGGCAAGGGCAGCGTGATGAAGCTGGGCGACGCAGCGGGTGTGCCCGTGTCGGTAATCCCGACGGGCTGTCTGGAGCTGGACGTGGCGCTGGGCGTAGGCGGCGTACCCAGAGGCCGTATCATTGAAGTTTACGGCCCAGAATCCTCGGGTAAGACCACGGTGGCGCTGCATATGGTGGCCGAGGCTCAAAAGCTCGGCGGTGCGGCGGCGTTCGTGGACGCAGAGCACGCGCTGGATCCGGCATATGCCAAACGACTGGGCGTAGACATCGATAATCTTTATGTGGCTCAGCCCGACACGGGCGAGCAGGCGCTGGATATCACCGAAGCGCTGGTGCGCAGCGGCGCGATCGATATCATCATTATCGACTCGGTGGCGGCGCTGGTGCCCAAGGCCGAAATCGACGGTGAGATGGGCCAGTCTCACGTGGGCCTGCAGGCGCGGCTGATGTCTCAGGCTTTAAGAAAGCTTGCGGGTATCGTGAATAAATCCAACACCGTATGTGTGTTTATCAATCAGCTTCGCGAAAAGGTTGGCGTGATGTTCGGTAGCCCCGAAACAACGCCCGGCGGCCGCGCGCTCAAGTTCTACGCGTCGGTGCGTCTGGACGTACGGCGTACAGAAACCATCAAGAGCGGGGATGAGATGATCGGTAACCGCACGCGCATCAAAGTGGCGAAAAACAAGGTGGCGCCGCCGTTTAAAAACGCCGAGTTTGAAATTTACTACGGCGAAGGTATTTCAGCGGAAAGCAGTGTGCTGAATCTGGGCGTTGCGATAGGCGTTATCAAAAAATCCGGTTCATGGTTTTCATACAACGACATGCGTATCGGTCAGGGTAAGGATAATGTCCGCTTGTTCTTAAAAGATAACCGCGAGGTTTTCGAGGAAATCAAGGCCGCGATACTCAAGGAATATAACTTAGGCAGCAACGTGGTGAAAAGCCTTGATAATGAATAATATGTAAAATAAGCACGAGTTTTATGTCATGCCTTTGATAAACGCTTTTTTTTAGTGTATAATCACAACAGGTGGTGCAGTATTCTAGTCGGTACCACGGTTTCGAAGGCGGGCCTAAAAATCCGCTAACTGGCACATCGATGAAGTTTCTTGTGTTGGCTGCTGACGCCCAGTCGGGAGCTGATGCTGGGAGTTAAGGTCGTGGGGCGATCCGCAATGGCATGTGGGCGTGGACCCCGCTTCCGTGGAGACCCAAGCAGGTAATGGGTTTACAGACGTTACTACTTGGGGTGGAAACCTGTTATGCGGCGAAAGCTGTGTACAGCGTAGCCTGCCTTGAGTTTTGCGGGGCGTTATTGCAGAACACGCTCCGGAGCGCTAAGGCCACGCGCACCGGGAACGATCGCTGCGAGAAACCCGCTTGGCAAAAGAGGCTAGAAACCGTTTGCGTGCTGTCGAGGAAAACTCCTAGACTGTAGCGTGCGCTTAAAACGCACCAAGATATTTTGGAGATTATAGTGTGGTCTAAACGGCAATCCAGTCACGTGTCCGGCGACGGGGCGTTTCAGGGTTTAAAGGGAAACCGCTTCATCGGCGACGGGAAGTATCTCTGAAGGGAAATCCTACTGGACCTAAGCTGCAAGGTTTATCCAAGATATCACCACCGTTTTTTTATTTACGGAATAATTGAAAACCAAGGTTTTCTTCGGATAGCTTTTGGGAGATTTTTTTGGGCAAAAAGAAGCAAAAGAGAAAATTCAAGTTTTGGGCGCTGAAGGTCTTTCTCATATCTCTTGTGTTAACAGCAGGTATCAGCGTCGTCACCGAGCTGCTCATGGACAATCTGTCCATACTGGCGGCCGCCTTTATTATACTGCTTATTATGCTCATCGGTATCACATTTGACATCATCGGTATCGCATTTGCGACCTGCGACACCAAACCCTTTGTATCGATGGCTTCGCGCAAGATTAAAAAGGCCAAAAGCGCAATCAGGCTTTTGCAAAACGCCGATGTGGTGTCCAATATCTGCGGCGACGTGGTGGGTGATATTTGTGGCATCGTGAGCGGCGCGGCGGGTGCGGCCATTGCGATAAAAATCATTGCAAACGCGCAAAATACACCCGATATCGTGATTACGCTTGTGATATCGAGCCTGATCGCGGCGCTGACCGTATCGGGCAAGGCAGCGGGCAAATCCATTGCGATAAAAAACAACAAGCAGATCGTCAGCTTTGTGTCTTATGTGCTGATGTTCTTTGTGCGTGATTCCAGGTAAGGATAATATGACAGATAAAAAGCGCATCGACATTTACTTATATGAAAACGGATATGCGGAAAGCCGTGAAAAAGCACGTGCACTGATTATGGCGGGCGATGTCAGTGTGGACGGGCGCGTTTGCGACAAGGCTTCGGTTATGGTGGCGGGGGGTGCGCAGATATCCGTTAAATCGAGCGACGCGTTTGTGAGCCGCGGCGGCAAAAAGCTGGAAAAGGCTGTGCAAAGCTTTAACATCGATTTATCGGGTGTCACAGCCATCGATGTGGGCGCATCAACGGGCGGGTTTACCGATTGTATGCTCAAGCACGGGGCGGCTTATGTATATGCTGTGGACGTGGGTTATGGTCAGCTTGCGTGGCGTTTAAGACAGGATAGCCGCGTGTGCGTAATGGAGCGGCAGAACGCGCGGTACTTAGAACGCGGTATGTTTGATAAAAACCCAAGCTTTGCGAGCATCGATGTATCGTTCATTTCGTTAAAACTGATTTTGCCTGCCGTTTCACAAGTGCTTTCTGCGCCGTTTACCATCGCTGCGCTCATTAAGCCGCAGTTTGAGGCAGGACGCGAGAACGTAGGTAAGAAGGGGGTCGTGCGTGAAAAATCCGTCCATATCGATGTGATACGCGGTATTTTGGATTTTGCGGCGGAAACCGGGCTTGTTGTCTGCGGTCTGGATTACAGTCCTATCAAGGGGCCCGAGGGCAATATTGAATATCTCGCATGCTTTAAGGACAGCGGCGCAGCCGTGCAGCCGGATATCGCGGGCATAGTGGACGCGGCGCACGAAGGCGCTTATTGATACTTTCATATAAGATGACACGAATTGGTGTTGTATAATTATCCAAGGTTATTTATAATACTATACATATGGAAATGAAGAATGTCGGCATTTATGCCAATCCGGGCAAAGACCCCGATATGGGAGGGACACGGCTGGTCGCTCAGCGTCTAAGAGCGCTTGGCTGCCATGTCTTTTTTGATGAAGGCGGCATGCCGCAAGGTGAGCACGAGACGATTGATTACAACAAAATCTCCTGCCTCTTTGTGCTGGGCGGAGATGGGACGCTGCTCAAGGCGGCGCTTAAGTCCAGCCTGTACGGCGTGAGCCTCTTAGGTATCAATTTAGGCAGACTGGGCTTTTTGACCGAGGTTGAGCTTGGGGATATTGAATCGGCAATATCTCGTTTGCAAAATAATGATTTCTATGTGGAAGAGCGCATCATGCTTCACAGTTCCATATACAACGGTGAGAGAAAGCTTTTTGAAGTGGAAGCGCTCAACGATGTGGCGATATTGAAAAAGGACGTGTCGCGCATGATCCGGCTGGAGCTTAAAATTGGCGGCGCAGTTGCAGATCATGTATCGTGCGACGGTATGCTGGTATCGACCCCCACAGGCTCCACAGGCTACTCCTTAAGCGCAGGAGGGCCGATATTAAGTCCCAATTTAAAATGCCTGCTGGCAACGCCTATCTGTCCGCATTCGCTGCATTCGCGCACGCTTGTGTTTTCGGATGATGATGAGATCATTATAAGGCCCACGGCGCCGGGCGGCATGGTGCTGACCACGGATGGTGTGCAGCAAAGACAGATCCATAACGGAGAGATGGTCCGGATAAAAAGGTCAAGGCATCTTGCGCGTTTTATACGGTTTCAGGAGAATTATTTTTATCCGTTGCTTCGTTCTAAATTCCGAAACTGGGACAGAGATAAATGAGAAGAGGGGTAAGGGAATGAAACAGGGAAGACAAAGCATGATACTGGAGCTGATAGATAGTCATGATGTCGAGACGCAGGACGAGCTGTCAACCTTGCTGCGCGATAAGGGCTACGAGGTAACGCAGGCGACAATATCGCGGGACATTAAGGAACTAAAGCTTATCAAGGTTCAAGCGGAGGGCGGCGCTTATAAATATGCGGCATCCGGCAAGGAAGCATTGGGCAAGCTGGATATCTTTAAGCGTGTTTTCCGTGACACTGTGATTTCCGTTGAGATAGCGGCCTCGCTCGTGGTGGTGCGCACCATGACGGGCAGTGCCAACGCGGCCGCCGAAGCCATTGACGAGCTGAACATGCCCGAAGTGGCGGGTACGCTTGCGGGTGACAATACCATTTTCGTGGCCGTGCGTCATGAGGGTATGCAAAAAAAAGTCGTCGAAATATTAAACGGCATGCTTAGCTCAAAACGCTGAGCGTTCGTTTTCTTTATTAGTTCCGAGCTTTTTGGAACATTGAAGGTGGGGGCGTTATGTTAAACAGATTAATAATAAAAAACATCGCGCTGATTGAGGAGCTTGAGGTAGAGCTCACGGATGGCATGAACGTACTGTCGGGTGAGACGGGCGCGGGCAAATCCATCATCATCGATTCGGTGAATCTGGTACTGGGTGAACGCGCTGATAGGGAACTGATACGCACGGGGGAATCAAAAGCCGTTGTGGAAGCTTGGTTCAGCGGCGTCAATGAAAGCGTCGCCGATATTCTGGCTGCGCAGGAAATAGATCAAAGTCCGGAGCTTGTGATCAGCCGCGAGCTTAGCGCCACAGGTAAGAATGTTTGCCGTGTAAACGGAACGCTGATCACACTGGCGCTTTTAAAAGAGCTCAGCGACAGACTCGTGGATATACACGGTCAGCACGAACATCAGTCGCTATTAAGCGAAAAGAATCATATTGTCATGCTGGACGGCTTTGATGCGCGCATAGAGGAAGCCAAAGCCGAGGTGGCCAAGGCTTACGGCAGTTATATGGACGTGGTCAAACGGCAGCGCACTCTTTTCGGTAGCGACGGAGACCGCGAACGCCGTATCGATATACTCAAATTTCAGATTAATGAAATCAAAATGGCCAATATCGGCGAAGATGAGGAAGAGGAATTGACCGCGCAAAAAACGCGCCTCAATGCCGCCGAAAAAATAATGGAAGCTTTAAGCGCATCATACGCGGCGCTTTATGAGGGGGAACCGTTTAACGCGCTGGCCGCGCTCAAGGATGTGAGCCGCAGGCTGCAAAGCATAGGCGACGTGGACACGCGGTATGAGCAGATGGCGTCTCGTGTTGACGAAGCGTATTATACGCTGGAGGAAGTGTCCTCTGCGATACGCGGCGAGATGGGTGATGACCTGTTCGATGCTAATGCGCTGGAGCGCGTCGAAGAGCGTCTGGCGCTGATTGCCGGATTAAAACGAAAATATGACGACCCCGCGGTAACGGGCGTTTTTATAAAAAATGCCGAACAGGAGCTGAGCGACCTTTTAAGCAGTGCGGAGCTGATGGAAGAGCTGTCCGCAAAAGCGGCGCAGTTAAAGGCTGATCTATATCATAAATCCGTCCGGCTTTCACAGCTGCGTCGTGAAGCGGCAAACGTTTTTGAACGGTTGGTTACTAACGAGCTTGCCGATCTTGGCATGACATCGGCGGTGTTCAGTGTGGCTTTTGAAGACACGCCGGACATTGAAAATTGTTCTTTTTCAAAAAACGGCATTGATACGCTGGAGTTTTTCATGTCGACAAACCGGGGCGAACCGCCAAAGCCGCTGCGTAAGATCGCTTCGGGCGGTGAGGTATCGCGTATTATGCTGGCGCTTAAAAACATCGCGGCGGACAAAGGCGGCATTCCCACCATGATATTTGATGAAATCGACACAGGTATCAGCGGCCACATTGCGCAGGTTGTCGCGGAAAAGCTTGCCAATATATCACGCGGGCGGCAGGTCGTTTGCGTCACCCATTTGCCGCAGCTTGCAAGTATGGCGGACAAGCATTTTCTTGTCACAAAGGAAAGCGACGACAGCACAACACGCACATATTTGCTGGCATTGGACGAGCAGGCCCGTATACGCGAAATCGCACGTTTGGCAGGCGGAGATTCGGAGGTCACACAGGCGCATGCACAGGAAATGTTAAAAAAAGCCAGAGAATTTAAAAACGACAATTAAAGCAAAGCTTGTGGAATATTTCAAAGCATAAATTCATGTGCCTCTCACAAAAATAATGCTGTCAGCATTAAGCGGTGAGAGGTGTTTTTTTGAAAAAGTTTTTAAGATTTTTTGGCATATTATTTGTCGTTTTATTATGTGTTGTTTATTTTTTGCCGGCGGTGCAGAGTTATTCAAGCATACCGGATGAGATATATATACAGCGGGGCACGCAAAAGGCCATCGATCTGGGGCTTCCAGTTAAAGCAGACACCGACGCTAAAAATGTGATCAGTTTGTCGGGGGAAACGTTGGAGGAAGCGCGGGGTATGCAAAGCCCGCTTGTGATATCTTCTTATGAGAACGGGGACGCCACGATTCAACTATCTATTTTAGGCGTACCTGTGAAAACGGTTCAGGTGAATGTCAGCGATGAAATGATGCTGATACCCGGCGGACAAAGCATCGGTGTTACGCTGTATACCAAGGGTGCGCTTGTGGTGGGCATCACAGGTATTGAACTGGAAAACGGTACGACGGTGAATCCCGCACGGGAGGCGGGCATGCTGCCGGGCGATGTCATCGTCAGCATTAATGGGATGATAATTGAAAACGCGAGTCATGTCACAAAGATACTGGAAAATACCACAGGTGTGATGCATATCGTTGTGGACAGAAACGGACGGCAGCTTAATCTTAATGTGAGGCCTGTGGCGGATTATTCCGACGGTAAAATGCGTCTGGGCGTTTGGGTCAGAGACAGTACGGCAGGCGTGGGGACACTGACATTTATCAATCCGAATAACCGCTGGTTTGGCGGACTTGGACATGCAATATGCGATTTGGATACGGGCAGCGTTTTAAGCGTGAAAAAAGGCGAAATCTATTTTTCTGAGGTCATACAGATCAACAAGGGCGAAAGCGGTGTTCCCGGGGAGATTAAAGGCTATTTTTCCAGCGCTTCGGGTAATATGGGGCTGATTACAAAAAATACAGATTACGGCATTTACGGGACATTGTATGACAATGTAGATTTAAACGAATTCGCAAAGCCCATACCGGTAGCCCATCCCGATGAGGTTATGCTTGGTAGCGCTAAATTATTGTCTACCATCGATCATGAGGGGGTTAAAGAGTTTGACTGTGAAATCATAAAGGTAAACAATCAAAACTCAGCCGAGCAAAAAAGCCTTGTTGTGAGAATTACGGATGAAGAATTGCTGGAAAAGACAGGTGGTATTGTTCAGGGCATGAGCGGCAGCCCGATCATTCAAAATGGCAAGCTGGTGGGCGCGGTGACCCATGTGTTTATCAACAACCCGACCAAAGGCTATGGTCTCTTCGCAGACTGGATGATCGAACAAATGCAGTAACAAAGTGTCGAATTGTGTAGATTTATATATTATTAAGCAATATTTTGTATTTATTGCTTAGACAAGAAGGGTTTTCATGGTAGCTGTTGAATTATCTAGAGATATGTAGGCGGGGAATTATTCATACTAAAGGTAAAGGCAGGCTGCAAATGAACCTAAATTCAAAACAAGGCAAGTACCGTGCCATTCTCGCAGACAGCAACCGGGACTACTTAAGGTTAGTCTCCACATTTTTGGAAGAGACGGGAGCTTTCGAAATCGTCGATTTTGCGTTTGACGGCAGACAGGCATTTGAATTAACGCGCGACAACAAGCCGGATCTTTTGGTCGTTGATCTGATCATGCCCATACTTGACAGTTTCGCGGTACTGGAAGAGTTAAGTCGGGAAGGATACAGCGCTAACACCAAAGTGATCATGACCTCGGCGGTCGGATTGGATTTTGTCCTCAAAAAAGCGGAGAGCTACAATGTGGATTACGTGTTCTTGAAACCTTTTGATAAAGAGGTGTTCAAACGCCGTGTCCTGGAGCTGATGACCTTTGAAAACACAGGCACGCGTGTTTTCGGACACAGAGGCGAAACCGACCCGAGCCAAATTGTCACCAAACACATTAAGACGGTGGGGATTACCGCCAATGTGAAGGGCTATTACTACTTAAGAGATGCCATATTGCTCGTTCACGAAGATTTTGACCTCATGAGCCGGTTAACCACGGGACTTTACAAATCTGTGGCCCAGAAACACAATTCGACACCTCAGAGGGTGGAACGTGCTATGCGCCATGCGATTGAGACGGCATGGAACCGCGGGAATATCGAGGTGCTGGAAGACTTTTTCGGTTATACCATACTTGATACCAAGGGAAAGCCCACAAACGGCGAATTTATCGCTATGCTGGCGGACAAGCTCAACACAGAGCTCAAGTACGTCGATTAGCATACGTTTACGGCGCTCCGCATATTTATCAATACACGATAATATGCGGAGGCGGTATGCTTGCTCGAAAAGGCCAAAAGACAGATTTTTACCGATGTGCTTGATAATAAAGCGCAATATATGTTGCTTATCTTTTTTTTGGTTGTGGGTATCACAGCCGGAACGTTTACTGTGAGCAACATGCAAAACGGAATCAAGGAGGCGCTGGAAAGCTACAGGAACGCGCTCTTTGTATCCGTTCAGTCCAGCCAGCCCGATTTTTGGAACATTTTTTTTCACGCATTTTTGAATTATACGCTGGTGCTCGGAGTGATCGCGGCATTTTCAATGATGATGCTGGGCATCCCCATTATAGCTGTAACGCTTATTTTCAAGGGCTTTTGCGTTGGCTTTACCGTGGGCGTATTGTCGCTCAATATGGGCTTCGGCGGTCTTCTTGCGATTATTTTCTGTGTGTTTTTACCCAACTTAGTGCTGATACCGTGTATCTGCAAGGCGGGCGTGCTGGGGTTTAACAACGCAATCACCATATTTAAAAACAGGCATATTCCCAAGACCACGCAGGATAAGCTCATTGCTTCCAAGCCATATTTTAAAAGAATGTTTGCAGTCTACGCGTTCGGGCTATTGGGCGTGCTAATAGAGACGCTGCTGTCCCCGTCGCTGATGGGGCTGATGAGTTTCTAAAACAGATTATGATGAGTAAGCCTAATCATTCCATGTACATGAATGAGACATCATGGTTGTTGTTATACTATTTCATTGTGCCTATTCTTTTATACAGTGTCATTTTTTAAAATCTTATTAATTCATATTCACATAATAGGAAATTATCATTGCTGAGGCTAGGTAATTGCGTTAATATAGCGTATAATAATATCATATCGTCTATATGAGGTAATTAAAAATGGATAAACAACAGATCAAGACGGAAAACGCGCCCGGGGCTATCGGCCCGTATGCGCAGGCGATAAAGACAGGCTCTTTCGTATTTACTTCAGGGCAGATACCGCTCGATCCGACGACGGGAGAGATGGTGCAGGACTGCATCGAGGTGCAGACCGCGCGCGTGCTGGACAACTTAAAGGCGGTGTTGGAGGCGGCGGGCTGCAGTCTGAAGGATGTGGTGAAAACAACCGTCTACTTAAAGGATATGAACAGCTTTGCCGCGTTTAACGCGGTTTATGCACAGTATTTTTGTGAACCGTATCCGGGCCGTTCCTGTGTCGAGGTAGCGCGTCTTCCCAAGGATGCGCTCGTGGAAATCGAAGCGGTGGCGGTGTGCCCATGACAAATAAAAAGCCGGGCGCCTTTTCCCGGACGGAGCTGCTGTTGGGAGAAAAGGCCATGGACAAGCTTTCGGATGCGATGGTCGCGGTGTTTGGCGTAGGCGGTGTGGGCTCGTACACGGTCGAGGCGCTGGCACGCAGCGGCGTGGGCGGCATTGCGCTGTTCGACGACGATAAGGTCTGCCTCACGAACATCAACCGGCAGCTGATCGCCACAAGGGATACCGTGGGCAGCAGCAAGGTGGATGTGATGAGGGAACGGGTGCTGTCTATTAACCCCAAATGTCAGGTGGAGACGCACGCGTGCTTTTACACCGCAAAGAACGCGGACGAGTTCGATTTTTCCCATTACGCGTATATCGTCGATGCTATCGATACTGTGTCGTCGAAGCTGACGCTTATTGAGCGCGCGAAAGCGGCGGGTATACCCATTATCAGCTGCATGGGCGCGGGCAACAAGCTGGACCCCACGCGTTTTGAGGTGACGGATATATATAAGACGTCGGTGTGTCCGCTCGCCAAAGTGATGCGGCGGGAGCTGCGCGCGCGGGGTATCGATGCGCTCAAAGTTGTTTACTCACGAGAGGAGGCCCTCAAGCCGCTGGAGGATGGTGCCCTAGGCTGCAAGACGGGCTGTATCTGTCCACCCGGCACGCAAAGAAAATGCACCGTGAGGCGGCAGGTGCCCGGCAGCGTGGCGTTTGTGCCGTCCGTGGCAGGGTTGATATTGGCGGGCGAGGTAATTAAGGATTTAATCAGGACAGAGGAAGCCGGCACGGATGACTAAAAGCATCCGTGATTTTTAGTTTTGTCGTTAATCGCAGACGCACTTTCGGACTTTTCCGCACGGCCGGAAACTTGAGTAAGAATAACGGCTTTCTAGCGTTTCTATGTCATAAATCCTGGAGTGTCATACGGGAAACGGAGACATATATAACAATAAAATTCAAAAAAATGGTTGACATCTGTGTGGAATATATTATAAAATACAACTCATAAAAAAACAAAGGAGGTGAGAGGATGACCCAAATGATGCATCGTATAAAAACTATTTGTGCTAGCGTTCGTATATTGGCAATAGTGACAACCGCTTTTTGCCGTAAAACTTATTATCGCCTCTCGCCTGATTTCATAATGTGAATGCGGCTGCATCCATATATGTCTTTTGTGCCCTGAAGGCGACGTGCTTTCAGGGTTTTTTAATGCGATTCTGAGTGCGCCAACTTTATAAATTGCAACGAAAGGATTCCAATAAGGGATTAATATGTTTACTTTTGCGAAAAATGCTCTTTTTATGCCTCGAAACAAAACTTTTTCGAATAAACTGATACATTTGGCTTTGCCAATGGTGCTTGAGCAATTTCTGATGTCGTCATTGTTTATATTCGATACGGTGTTCGTCGGTGCTCTGGGTGATGAATACATTGGAGCTGTCGGACAGGCGGGAAATGTTCAGCTGCTTTTGTGGTGCGGCTTCAATGCCTTGTTCAGCTCCGGTGCGGTTTTTGCCGCCCAATACTGGGGAAAAGACAAGGATGCAATGGGTATCCGTAAAACGTATACTGTGAGTCTTATGTTCACCACGCTGCTCGCATCGGTTTTCTTTATACTGTCGTTTTTCTTTCAGGATGCCACAATGAGTGTATTAACTGGTGATGACAGGGTTCGCCAGATCGGCGCGGAGTACCTTTCCATTGTCTGTTTTGCCTATCCGATTTGGGCCGTGTCATCAGTGCTCGCCAGCATGCTGCGCTCTATGGGCATTGCGAAACTGCCGATGATCGCTTCCGTTGCCTCTGCGCTCATAAACATTCTTGCGGACAGCGTTTTTGTGGCCGGTAACTTAGGCTTTCCGAAGTTCGGCGTTCCTGCTGCGGCGGTTTCCACGATCGCGGGCGCGCTGCTGGAGCTCATACTTTTGCTTATTTTCGCTCGCCGTTCGGGCAGCGCGATTACGGCAACAAGAAAAGACATCGTCTGGCCCGGCAAGGAAATGATAAAAAAATATCTAAAAACAGCGCTGCCGCTTGTTGCCAAGGATCAGCTTTGGGCCGGGGGGGTTACGGTATATAGTATCTCTTTTGCGGCTCTGGGCGTCACCGCTACGGCAGCGTACAATGTATACGGTACGCTCATGCAGTTTATGAATGTGCTTTTCCTGGGGATGGGAAATGCCGGGGGCATCATCATCGGGCATGAGTTAGGGGCCGGTGAGATTAAAAATGCCAAGGATTATGCTTGGCGGCTGCTTCGGGTGGTTGTGCTGTCTTCGGTAGTGCTTTGTCCGGTTTTCATACTGCTTCGCGATGTGATGCTGCTTCCTTATCCAAACCTGACTCCGCAGGCCATTGAAAGCGCGCGGGAGTCGCTGATGTTGGCGGCGCTTATTATATGGGCAAGAGGTATCAACTTTACCAATATGAACGGCATACTTCGGGCCGGGGGAGATACCTTCGGTGCTGCCGCGATTGACATCGGCGTGCTTTGGGGTGTCGGCGTTCCGCTGACTGTGCTGGCCGGAATGCTGTTGCATCTGCCGTTCACGACAGTAATTTTGATGACATGCGTTGAAGAGCTTGTCAAGGTGGCTATCAGCTTAGCGCGAGTGAGAAAATACAAGTGGGCGAAACAGATCGTGTAACGCGCCATACACCAAAAGCCTTTGGCCACATTTGCTGCGAGGGCGCAAGGAACATAAAGAGACTGCCGTTGAAACGAAAAGCGGCATTATAATGTGTCTTTGCGCCCCGAAATGCTCTCTTCAAACTGTATCAGAAAAATAATATTTTTTTATTATTAAAGAGGGCATAAAAGCGTTGACAATGAGAGATGGGTTTGGTAATATATTTGAGCGCTCGCTTGACGGCGACGCGCAAAAGAACATTGAAAACCCAGTGGCAAAACGGCAAAGGAGAAGGCGGGGACGCCTAAAAAGCGTTTGCTGAGGAGTCAGAAAATGGGTTAAAAAAGTGTGTTGACAAACAAGAGTGAAGTTTGTTAATATACAAATCCGCGGCTCGCACAGAGCGGCGGGAAACCAGCGAAAGGCAGTTAGATAACCGCCTGAAGTTGGAAACAAAAACGGTGTTGACAAACCGTAAACAGTTTGTTAATATACAAATCCGCGGCTTGCGAAAGCGGCGGGAACAGAACCTTGAAAATCGATGGCAGAGAATAACACAAAGCAGATTGAGAGAAAAGTGTTGACAAACACAAAGCGGTTTGTTAACATATAAAACTGCGGCCCGTCAAACGGCAGCAGTAAAAAACTTGAAAATCAGCGGCTGTAACTGCCAGAGATTGCAAGTAAAAACGGTGTTGACAAACCCGAGTTGGTTTGTTAATATACAAGTCCGTCACTCGACAAGAGCGACGGGGGCAGAACCTTGAAAATATAATCAGCACTA
>JAEZKQ010000020.1 GCA_023436115.1 Bacillota bacterium
CATTCTACCATATAGGCCGTAAACGGGTATTCATCGGGTTGTAAACGAATTGTAATCGTCACTGTGCTTCATGTTAGGGAACAATCATGATAATGTCAAACCTGCGGACTGAACCTGAATCGGATAACAAAAAAAGCAGGCAGTATTTCCTGCTTTCTCATGCCTGCTTTTGCTTATTTTTTAGTATCCCAAGCTCCTATCTATCACGCTGCCATCAATGGCGTTAATGGTTAATAAGCTGGAATAGTTTGACGGTCCTCTCGAAGTGCCTTCATACTCCTTTTCCGCATTTATGTTATACCCGTAAAAATCCCACACCGGAATGGCCATATATTGACCCGGATAATCGGCGCGCTGCACGCGTATATAGCCCAGCGTGATCGCGGTGATCTTCAGTTCAATGGTGTTGCCATTCTCCGCGTCTTCTACATACGCGTATTTGACCTTAATAATCTGCTCGAAAACCTTCTGAATCTCCTCAAAAGAGAGCAGCGGTACATTTTCATTCAGTGTTTCGTCTTGGGTTTCTCTTCCTTGCCAAACAAACGATAATATTCCCTCATCGTTAATTGCAATTGTGATACGATCATAGTATGCAATTGGAGAGTATACATTTTCTTTATCGTTCTTACTGCCTGATAATTCAATATCTTCATATGTGCTTGGCAGTCCATTGTACATTCTTGTATAGTATAGTAGATAGCACTGTTTAGTGTTGCTCTCAATCGTTTCCTTGGTCTCTTCCTCCATAGATACACTTGTTGAACCAATCTTCATCGCAGCATATCCATAGCCTTCAATACCCATATCGGCTAGTAATTGCTCAGCCTCTGATTTTGCTTCTTCAAGCGTAAGTTCAACCCCTTTAATAGGCGGTTGAAAACTATAAAAGGTATCATAGCACGATCCAGTATCTGTATTAATAAACCGCACAGAGTTTTCGGAATCGGGGAGGTTGCATCCGGATCTGACATCCAGCGTAGCCATTTTAGCCTTTCCTAAATCGGCATTAACATATAGGAAATCAGCATCCAAATCAGCATCATAGAACATCTCCGGTGTGACGACCTGATTTTCATTCCATGTTTCAGGCGCACCCTGCATTGATTCTTCCAGCATTTCCAATTGTGCCTCCAGATCCTCCAAACTTTCATCACCTTGATAGGTTCCATTCTTTTTTTGTTCAATGGCTAATTTGCAGTTTATGATCATCTCTTCATATTCTGCTTTTGTTGTCCGGTGGGTAGCGCTATATAATACAGCATCGCCAAATAAAGTGAAAGTAATGGCATCCACTTCCTCTTGAGAGTAATTCGTCAGCTTAACATTGTACACTGGCCATGTATCGACATCCGGCACATCCAGTGCTGCATCAATATTGATGATCAGCTTGTTGCCATAGAAGGAGAATGTATCCTGCCAGCTTTCCGGAAAATTATAGAATATCCCTGATTGTGTCACAATGTTTTGAACAATGTTGCCTTCCGCACCCTCTTTGTTAATAACAACGTCTTTATCAGGGGTAGCTTGGCAGGCAGCTAATGTTATAATAGTTAACAGCAAACAAATCATATATCTGATCCGTTTCATCTTTTTTCCTCCCAAATTTGCTCATTACCAAGAGGATATATAGAGATATGTAATAAAATCCGCAGCATTATGTAAATAAAATGTAATTTGCAGATTAGTTGTTAATCCATGAATACCCAGAGCCGTTTTCCTCGGTATATACCCGGTTCTTGTTTTGATCAAGAGTCGATGAGACTATGCTCGGTAAAAGCAGCGCCATCGCAAGGATAACAATGGCCAATACCAGGTACAGTATGTTCCATCCAAGCAGCTTTCTTATTTTCAAGGCAATTCCTCCTGCCCAAAAATTATCCGAACGCTCGTGCCTTTACCGGGCGTACTGGCAATCTTTAGTTCCGCGTGGTGCAGCTCGGTAATGGCACTGCAAAGCGCAAGGCCGATACCAAAACCACTTTTTTTGGCGTGTCTTGACTTGTCCACCATGTAAAATGGCTCGGTGATTTTTTCGATCTCTCCCGGCGCAATGCCTATGCCGCTGTCACTGACCCCGATAACCTTCTTTTGTTTTTCGTCAATATAGGCGGAAAGCTCAATCACCGATCCTGGCTCGGAGGCTTTTACTGAGTTTTCAATGAGGTTGATGATTAGGCTTAGAAGCAGATCGGCATCCGCGTCCAGCGTATCCAAGCCTGCTGATATTTTGAGCATAATCCTTTTCTCTTCCAGAAGCCGCCCTGTACTTTCCCTCGCGGCTTCAAAAAGCTCCTCCACATGCTGCGGCTGCAACGCTATCGCTTCTTGTGTATCTGCGAACAGCAGCCGCATCAGCTTCTGACTCAGCCGTTCCACGCGCCGACACTCATGAAAAATATGCGAGATGGCTTTCTCTTTCTTCTGTTCGCTGATTTTAACCTTCATGAGCGTCTCGGAATACCCGATAATCGACGTCATCGGCGTTTTCAGCTCGTGCGTCAGGTTTGCCATGAACAACCTGCGCTTCTCTGCGGTCAGCTCTAGCTCCTGAATATGCCGCTGGATGGCGTCTGCCATGGCGTTGAAGCTCTCGGCAAGGTCTCCCATCTCATCCTTTGGCATCGCCCTGACCCTTTTTTCATACGATCCTTGCGCAATGCTTTTGGCGGCGCTGGTTAGCTGGCGCAGCGGATTTAGCGTCAGGTGCACGATCAGCATCAGAATACCGGCAAGCGCCGCAGTACAGGCAACGTTGATGATGGTCACCGTTCCCGTCAATTGAGAGATGTTTTCAAATATCTCCGTAATGTCCTTTGTCAGGTATATCTCATAATACTCGTCGAACATACGGATTTGTCCATTATGCAGAGTATGGTTCTTCCGTTCACGTCTTTAATAAGATATTGGCGTATGCTCGCGTCTGACCGGTCAAATTCTACCGTGAAGTTGTATTTCGATGTGTTTTTAAGCAGTTCACCGTCTTTGGCCATTGCAAGCTCCGAATCCGCTACGCTGTATGTGCTCGCGTATTGAGTGAAAATGTACTGGGACAGACTTGACTTTACCGTTTCAGTCGTCTCCCCTGCAGAAACTTTATCAATTTCTTTTAATAGATTGGAGCAAATAAAATAGTGCTCATGCAGCGCGCTTTCGATATTTCTGTCAATATCGTTTTGCCCCGCTTCAATCAGCACCAAATAATTGCATATACTCAGCATGACGATAAACAATATTATGCAGATAAGGGACAGCTTGATCCACAGTTTCATGGAATTGTCTCTAGCCGATAGCCGATCTTGGGCACAGTTTTGATTAGATCGTTCCAGCCAAGTTTCTTGCGAAGCTGCCCGATATGCACGTCCACCGTTCTTGTCTCGCCCAGGAAATCCTCTCCCCAAACGGTATGCAACAACTTTTCCCTCGAAAGCGCAATGTTTTTATTTTTTACTAGCATGAGCAGCAGATCGAATTCCATAGGCTTTAAGGTAAGTGCCTTTCCGTCCAGCTTTGCGATGCGTGTGGCCGTATTCATTACAAGACTATAGACGGTAAAAACCTCCTGTGGTTTATGATACCTTTCAAGCACCTTCTCAACGCGTACTAGTAGTTCCAAAACCTCAAACGGTTTGACGATATAATCCTCAGCGCCGTCTTTCAAACCTCTGACTTTATCCTGCAATTCGTTTTTCGCAGTCAGAAATATAACCGGTATTTGATGTGCTTTCATATGTCCGAGCAGTTCAAACCCGTCCAGACCGGGCAGCATGATATCGAGAATCGCAAGATCGATATCATGATCCAAAGCATTCAGGGCAGTGGCTCCGTCATATTCCGTTATAACCTTATGTCCGGCGACCTCCAGATTGATCGCAATCAGCTCCGAGATCGCCGGATCGTCTTCCACGATCAACACGGTGCTCATATTAGCAGTCTCCTTTTCCATATATGCTCATTATATCAGGAACTCGGCAGCAAGTAAAACTGCCGGAGAAACCATCCTTTTCTTCCGAACAATACGAAAGTTGCTGTTATCAAAGCCGTTTCGTAGCCCTTTTATCCTTAACCTAACATCCGCTTTTGCAGTCAGGTATAAAACGGGAATATCATATTACACGGCTTTATTTTACCATACGCCCCGTAAACGGGTATTCATCGGGTTGTAAACGAATTGTAATTGCGTACGGAACGTAAGCAAGATTACAAAATAAACGGTGAAAAATAGAATCATGCAACTTATTGTTAATATTATTTTTATTCATATAATCGTATAGAACGTTTTTATATATGTCAAACATGGAGAAAGCTATGGCCGGAAGGTAGTCATCCGGCGATTCTTCCGGCCATATCAAAGGCTGATTTTAGACCAGATTGAACATAAAGAATAAGCTGTGTTTTGAAGTATACGCTCGATCAAACGCTAAGCCATGATTGGCAACAAGAGTTAGGACGCCCATACGGTTATGATTCAATGTTCCAAACTCAACCATTGTCATATCAAAAGCATAGTATGTGTTTTCGTTGCAGCCTGGATTCCATTCCATAGCTCTCGGAATTTTTAAGCCAAGTGCAATAAACTCTTTCGAGTGCCATCCCCTCGGTTCCGGACAGATTCTTAAATGACTATTGATTACAGCAAACCACGTGATGATGTTCGCTTCATCACGCCGCGCCGTGTTCAGTAGAGGCTGATAGGCTTTTACGGCATGAGGAATACGCATAAAATATTCTCCAAACCCGTAAGCTCGGAGGGCTATGCTCATTAATTCAGGTATGAGGAAAGGGCTTGTCCGATCAAGCAAGTAATCAGATGATACACCACATTGAGCAGTATTATAAAAAGCAGAGTTCTGTAACTGATTTTGGTTTTTCTCATTATTTATCCACTCTTATTCAATAAACTGCCGATAGTCAGCTTCAAGTATTCCCATTTATCAGTCAACAACTGAGTTTCTTTCCAAACTCCATTTTCAAGGAGGTTTTCATGAAGAAGAATATCATATCCGTTTGTAAGCCTGATAAAATCAAAACGATAGCTTTTCCCCGATCCGGATGCGTAGATATACACCAGATCGCCTTCTTGTTCTGTTTTATTGATTTTATCGATTAGTTTTAGATTATCACCATAAACGATTTGTACTATGGCATCTGAAAGGTAAAACCATCCGTGCATGGGCGCACAAAGGAAATCTTCGGCTATGTAGTTTGTATCCTTTATCTTCCAACCTCCTTCAGAGGTTTTTTCCACCGTAATCAATCCGTAGTAATAAGCAAATTGGCTGCCTTGATTGTACTCTTCGTCAGTATTTACTTTAACCCCTGTTATTACCTCAATTTCAACCATATAATATTTTATATTATCGGGCGGTGTACCCGGTGGAGCATAAGCCGGTGCTACTTTCAAAAGTGTTATATGGCCTATACCTTTAAAAGAATCTATAAACTGGTCAAGCGACATCTCTTTTTGCTTTTGTTTCGTTAACAGCTCGTATGCGTAAGGGTAAGGCGAGCGGGACATCCCGACCGTACCGCACCCGCCCGTATATCCAACCATATTCGAGGCATCTTGCAATATTCCAAAGTAAGCAAGTATTAAGTTCTCAGAATCATTGAGATTTCTGGTAATCAAGGGCGGGATTTCATCTTCTTTGCGGAAATCTCTAAACAAGTAAGGGTTAGGGTATGGAAGCTCTTTTGACGGCCTTGTAAACCTTTCGCTTATCTTGTCAAGTTGCTGATTAACAACGGGTAACGTTCCATCTGGAATATGCAAAGCAGCATGAAGATTACCCCCTGCAATAATGGTGTTTGATGGATTTATACGGAATATTGTAAAACAACAGACAATTACCAATATAACAACACAGATACTTAAAAATATTTTTTTGTTTATTCTTAATACCATATTCGTTACCTCCTACCACATATATATGATGCAACGCCTCGCTTTACAAAGGGCGAACACAAACCGCGGGACGGGTTGCTGACAACAAAACAGGGAGGTTGACATCCAATGGTCAATTTCCCTGTTTTAATATGTTATATATGGAGTATGACAGGTACGGCGTATTTTTTCTATGTAGGTCTATTTGCTACCGTAGCTCTCCATTAAATAGTATTTCGTAACTAATTACGTCAGTTTAATGAGGTAAGGCAAAGCATTGACCTTTATTTGAAAAAATGCCTTGGCTCGTTTGTCTGATACTTAATTTGTTCAACTCAGTACTTCTTAAGTTAAGCTTATATTAACTTTTTACTAAAAGAAATAATTAGTTTTCCCTCACTATATGTAATAAAAGTTTTATTTCGATTTTTGCTAATGTTATTGTCTTTTATGATATCTCCCGTTCTAAATACTGATAGCATTATACCGATCAATGTTAAATTAATAATTGTTGCAATATTGCCATATGAAATAAGTGGCAGAGAAATAGGAGCAATTATCGGAAAGCCCAAATTAACTATAACATAGCCCATTACTTGCATTGTAAATGTCATCATGGTAGATACTGATACAAATAAGGCTAAACTGCTTTTCTGTTTGAAACAAAACATGAAACCTTTTACGATAAAGAACATTAATAAACCCATAATAATGATAAAAGCAATCCAACCGAAGTTAAAAATCAAATATGTCAAAAGATAATCAGTACTATTACCCATCCAAGCTATAGTTGTCGTTTCAGGGATAGTCCCGTGTCCAAATAAGCTTGAGCCTGCAAGGAGCGCTTTAATATTGGAGGCGATATAACCCATACCCGTCGGATAAGACGCAGGGTCAAATACAGACTGTATCCGCTCCCATCGGTAACTTCCGTAAAGTACGAAAAATCCCAACAATAAAACAATAACGACCGGTATAAATACCAGTAGATATCCGTACAAAACCTTTACCTTGAACCATTTTTTAGAAATGGCTAAGCATAAAATCACCAGTCCCGACAAAGTAAAAAGCAACAAGCCCGACGTTGAGGGAATAAGAAACGAAAGAACAGCCGGAAATAAAAAGGAAAATCCGCAAAGAATAATTCCCCAGTAACCTTTGTTTCTTGTTGCATACACGATTGCAGCAAAACCAAGCGGGAACAGCAACATTAAAAACCCGGCATAGTAAAAGCTTCCGTTGATCACCGGTGTAAAAAGAATCGCAGCAACCAATAAAGCCAGTATGGCAAAATAAATGGTTTTTGGATGCTTTCCAATTAGGGTGAAATCCATAAAATATGCAGCTGCCATCAGTCCGAGCCCGACAATCATCGAAATGACCGTAGGTGCCAGCCATTGTTCATCACGGCTTATAAAAAATATTCGGATCAATAACCCGGTAATTAAAAGGATAGCCGTTAATATTATCATGCTCCATTGCGGTTTAGGCCGATGCGTACGATCAAGCTCTGTTCCGACGAAAACGGGGTCCCCCATCTGAGCAATGGCTTGATCAGTAGCTATGGCTTCATCTGCGCCGTTAGAGATATAAGCATCTCTTTGGTCAATAAGGTGGTTTTCAATTTCTTCCGTAATAACTGAATGAGCTTTTTTCCATTTAATCTGATCACAAACGACTTTTGAGTATTCTTTAATCTTTTCAAACGGTTGCATAGCTTCCACCTCCGCGCAGAACTTTATTGACTGCCTTAGTATATGCCGTCCATTCAGTCTGTTTATCAATGAGTAGCTTTTTTCCTTTACTACTAAGGTGATAGTATTTTCTAATTCTCGAACTGTCCGCATTATCGTCATAAGAACTTACTACGCCTTCATTTTCTAGGTTGTGCAGAATTGGATATAATGTTCCGGCTTTTAAATTAAAAACGTTACTGGATTTTTCAGAAAGCTCTTCAATCATTTGATACCCGTACATATCCTTATTCTCAAGCAGCTTAAGTATCAACATTGTTGTATTCCCTGCCAACAATCCTTTATCCATAGCTACAATTTCACCTCCTGTATATAGATTATCTACATATAAGATATATCGATAATCTATACTTGTCAAGATGCAAATAGCAAAGTCTGGTTAAACCCTGTAAATCCAACCTACTTATCCTCGTCCATATTATACCTTCTAGCGTTTTTTATTGAAGGGGTATCCAAAGGGGGCTCCCTTTGATACAAAAACTTGTCCGAAGATCCGCGTGTATGCCTCCCTGCC
This sequence comes from Bacillota bacterium, assembly GCA_023436115.1. GTDB lineage: Bacteria > Bacillota > Clostridia > Christensenellales > SZUA-584 > SZUA-584. The sequence goes on from JAEZKQ010000020.1 coordinate 8,153, forward strand.
ATCTGGAAAAACTGTGCGTCGCTTTATCCTTGTCATAGTCTTCTCCGGCAAACCATGATGCTGCTTGCTTTTCGTAGAAAGCGTATACAGAGGCCAACGTCTCAGCTTTTCGTCAATCTGATAGCTGGATGTTGGCTCGTTCTTTCCGTCTGTTGCGACGGATTGACTGAGTATAGATTAGCCTCATCACTTATCGTGCGTTATTGGAAGACTTGTCGGGCAAGCGTATTTTATAGTTTTTGGTCTGTTCAAGCACGCCCCTAATATATGGACTTTGCGAATGCTTGGCTATTTTTGAGGAAGACAGTGTAATCCAACCACGATGTTCCTATTCTCATTCCAATCTCCCTTTCTCAAAATATAGGTGTTCAGAATTAAAGCGGTAAACAAATCCTACATTTTGTAGAGGACTGCCCTATTATCCTATTTGTTTCGCAAAGCATGATAAAAAATCACTTTGGAATATATATCGGCAAAATACTTAAAAAGGCAACCTCTTTTTACACATATGGCCTCGCAAAGGCATAGATTGGATAGCTGGCGCTTTCCCATAAATCGCGCACCACTACGCGCCCCCGACTGCTGCTCGCTTCAACGGCTTTTCCATCCCCGATATAGATACCAACGTGATGCACTTCGTTCCATCTGCCACATCCGGGACAGCTCAGGTTCTGCCAAAAGACCAGATCGCCCGGCTGAAGCTCGCTCCGGCCAACAGCCTTCCCATTGCTGATGCACCATTTTGCCTGTCCCGCCGCGTTGGTATACATCTTAGCGCCAAGCTCGGGATCAGCCTGATTGATTGCCCAATACGCCAGACCTGAACAATCAAACTTGTTTGGTCCCTTTGCGCCCATCACATAAGGCGAGCCAAGCTTTGTCAATGCGGCCTTCACCACCTCTGCGCCCTCGGTACCAACCGGCAGGTTGGAAATGATCTCCGTCAGGTCAGCGCCACCCAGAAGATCAACGCCCAGCAGCTCCGCGTAAAGGGTATAGTAATCAGGGGACATCATTTCGTCCGCGATTTCTATCTGCTCGTCGGTGAAGCCATAAGCAGCAGCCCCTTCGTCATAAGTCAGGCTGTTGACTCTCACATAGATGATCAGCGTGGTATGTGTGACGGTTTCTTCCTCGCCGTCGTCACCGATCACCGTTGTTTCCTCCGTCTCCGTATCGGTGCGTGTGGACAGTTCATTCATCTTGTAAAATACGTTTTTCAGTTCGTCCACCTTTTCGGGCGTGATGGTGATGACCTCCACATTTTCGCCCATGTACTTGACCGCAAATACGGTCAACACATCCGTCCAATTGTTGACGGTTGCGCTGTCACCGTCCACGTCGCCTTCGTAAACGACTTTGATCTCATCATAAGTGCCGCCCGAAGAGAGAGCATCAATTTTGCCGTCTATCTTCGCCTGAAAATCTGCGCTAATCTCAGTGACAGCCTGACTTATCGGAATGCCGTCGCCCGCTTCATCCGAAAAGAAAATGCCAAACGCCGAACCGACGATGAGCGCGATGACGGCCACCACAATAATGATAAGGACGGCTACCCATCCGCCTGCCGCAATTGCAACAATGAGCGCCTTGACCGTAGCGATAATCGCCTTAACAATCGCTGTTACGGCTTTAGCGGTGGCTTTTGTCGCGGTGGCGGCCGCCTTGGCCGCCGCGCGTGCAGCCACTTGTGCGGCTTTCGCTGTCGCCTGTGCCGTTTTCTGTGCCGTCCTTGCCGTATGCTGCGCCGTCTTAACGGCCTTCTGTCCCGATTTTACGGTACTGCGAGCAGCCTTCACCGTTTTTTGCACGGTTTTTACCGTGCCTTTGCCGGTAGCTTTTGCAGTCTGCGTCGTCTGCCTTGCGGATTGCCCCGTATACCGTGCATTTTGTGCTGCACGACGCGCGCTCTGCGCGGTATGCCGTACACGTTCCTGACCGGCGCGATAGGCGTTACTCCCAGATGAAGAAGAGGAACGGCTTTCCGTCCCTCTCTCGAATCCGTGCTGCTTATGCGCTTCCCGAACCTTCCGAGCAAGCTGCTTGCCGCGATGCTGAACTTCCTGCCCCGTACGATGCACGGTATCGTCGGTAGTACGTTCCAGACGGTTTTCGGCGTATTGCTCCGGTGATTCACTCTGCGGTTGCTGCCGCTCAGCACTCTCCAGCGCCTTTTCCTTCGCTGAAAACGCCGCGTTTCGAGCAAGCTCCTTGGGAGTGCGCGCCTCAGACGAGAGAATTCGCGGGGCGCTTCCGGCCTTTTTTATCTTTATATCCTTCATATTCATAGTCACCTCGATTTGGAAATGGTACAATAATAAAAGCGATGGGATGAAAATGGGGTTCTTCATATGCCAAAGAAGACGCTTACAAAACAGCAGAAAAGAGAACAGCGCAAGAAGAAAGCTGCGCAATGGCTGACGACATATAACGGTAGCCATGTAGTCAAGGCATACCGGAAAAGGTTCAACGTAGGCATCGAATGCGCCCTGCGGGAGCTTGGGGAATTGGGATATGCCTTTACCGATCAGGAAAAGCACAATCTGCTCGACGGCCACGACGCATTACTCGGGCAAAAGCAGCGGGAGAAGGATCGCGCGCTGCTGGAACTGGCTGGCGATATTATGCTGCATGAGAATACCGATCTTGATTTCTGTGAAAGCGAGGAAGAAATCCTTGCCGTATTACAGGAATTAGGCGTAACAATGCAAACACAGAAGAAACAAAAACAGGGCTTGCCGAAAAACTGGAAAGGACATTACTGCAAGATATGCCAGCGGCAACTTGCTAACGAGAGGTTTTCCGGTAAAGGGCATAAGGCGCATATTTGCAAAGCTTGCGCTTCGAGGCTCAAAGCGGAACGCAGAGCTGCGAATAAAGAGCGGCAACAGAAAAAAGACGAAAACCTTGAATAGACACGACGGCTGTATGAAACAACCGCCGTGTTTTTCGCTTACTCCAAAATCTTCTGTATCTTGCCCGGTTTGGTACTCATCAGCCCGCACAATTTCGTAGGCTTCGGGAAGTGAACTAATCTGTCATTTCTTCATACAGTGCTTCATAAGCTTTTGCGTTGGCCTCCGCATGGCTTATTCCTTTTTTGACATATTCATCAGCTAAATCTTTAAGTACCCTGCACAAGCCATCGTCCCAAGGACTTGCGAAGAACACGATCCTGTATGTGTCGCCAACCGGTTTGAAGGTCAACTGAATTGTCTGCCCGATACCACCGTCAATGATTGTTTTGACATATACTTTAACTGTTATTAAGCCGTTAGATTCGTCGATAATCTCCAATATCTCCGCATATCCCTTTTCGACCATGACGCTGGGGGTTATAAGATTATGGCTAATCTGCTCCAGTCGAAGTTGAACAGCGAGAAACCAAAGCTCGGTATCGTCGTTGCGCTCCATGATATCGCTCATGTCCGGCATTTCGTTGGCAGCAGACCAAAAACGATAGCATAATTCGGATGCAATGGCTTCAAGCTGTCTGTTGCGCGGAGTGCGAAGCGCTATAAACTGCGCGAGTTCGTCCTCAAGCTGTTTGAGGCGTTCCTCCCGTTCACTTTCTGTTCTATAATTTGCTTTCTTCACCTGCTCAATCAGTTCACGGATATTGTCAATCCTGTCCTGCTCATATTGCGTCATTTCCGTTCCCGGAGCCGTCGTCTGATACTTCTCCTTTTCATCCAGAGCGCGCTGTCGCCCAATTAGAAAAGCGTTGTAATGGATGATATTTTCATCCAGCGTGCCGTCGTCATATTCTGCGCGGTCGTATTGCGAGATATATCCCTTGTAGGCTTCAAAACCGTCACTCTTGATGTCCAGAGAGGTGATATATAAGCCGTTTATGTTTTCTTCCAGGCGGACGATTACCGTTTCCGTTGCGTAGTATTCTTTGTCGAGAAGGATGTCATAGGTGAGCGTTGCGGTATACCGGAAGCCCTTTTGCTCGGCTTCTATACTTTTCACGGCAATATTGGCAAGCGCGGGCGTCTTGCCGTCATTGACGAGTTCCGCAGAAGCCGCTTCAAAATGCAGATAATATGCGGCCAGCAGGGTATCCTCGTTCAGCGCCCAGTTGTCGCCCGACTTAAACCGCACGCCGACCTTCGATGTTGCGTTGGAAATAAAACCGGACAAAACCTCCTGTACGGCCTCTGTGATTCTGTTTTGGATTTCTTCATCCGGCTCAACCGTGGGCGAAAGCGCATAGACGATCTCGTTCACCACCGGAATATTGGCCGCAAGAGCGGGTCTTGCCACAAACGCGCAGCCGCTTCCGATAATCATGAAAGCCAAAGAAGCGGCAACGATTTTTCCGACCGTAAACTTAAGCCTGGTCTTCTTCGCGCCCCGTTGTCTAAAAGGCTGCGCATCAAGGCTGTGGAGTACGGCGTTAATTTTATCATCATATCCTGCCGGAACAGGCGGAAACGCCTGCTCCAGCTTTTCTTTTATTTGAACACTATTCATTATGAATCCTCCCGATCTGTCAAAAGGCTTTTTAGCTGCACCCTTGCCCGTGACAGCCTGCTTTTTACCGTTCCGTCAGGTACATCAAGAATTCGCGCAATCTCTTTGACGCTGTATCCTTCCGTATAGTGCAGGACGATGGCAATACGGTAATCCCCGTTAAGCTGCATGATGGCTCGATGCAGGTCAGGGTCGGGGATACGCATCTCGTATCCCAAAAGCATTTCCTCATCCAGATGAACGGCTCTCTTACGTCTCTTTACTACTCGGTAACATTCATTTTTAAGAATCCGAATAAACCATGCCCTGAAAAATTCCCGGTCTCGCAATTGCGGTAGCTTTTCATAGGCGGTCAGGATCGCATTGCCTGTCGCGTCTTCGGAGTCTGCTTCATTTCCAAGGATCACAAATGCAACACGAAACATGGTCTGCTTCATTTGCCTGATATGATCACTGAACCATGCTTTGTCATTGCATTCTATCATCGCTTAGACGTATTCCTTTCCATATTTTGATGATCATCTGTTATATAGAGCAGCAAGCAAGCAAAAAGGTTGCATGGATGCTTATGATTTCTAAAGATAGAGCCTGTTTTTCAGAATTATATCATATCCGTGTCTTCAAAGGCGAAAGCGGCTACTCCACAAGAGCAGCCGCTTTCTTATCTGATTTGTGTACATACAATAATGTTTCATACACCATTCGCTCGAAATTACAAAATAGTTTCATACAAATAAACCCAGACACTGATGTCATATAGAATCGCTGAACGACACCAGCGTTTAGGGCAGTCCGTAATTTCCAACAACAGCATACGATAATACTAACAGGAACCGTTTTATATAACTTTATTGTCGTTTTTAACCATATAGTATGTGACAATATTATATTTTTATCGGCGTCGCGATTTGTATATGACTTTGTTGTATTTTATGAGACTTTACACTAAAAGTATGAAACTATTTTGTTACTATACATGATTCTACCCCAAAATCTCCTGTATTTCGCCCGGTTTAGTACTCATTAAACTATACAGCTTTGTATGCTTGGGAAAATTATCTACAAAAGGCACGATGCTGTTGCCGCATTTCAAAAGCCCCTTGCCAAAGCCAACATTGGTGATGTAGGAAAGCTGGTTGTCGCTGATATGCAGCAGCTTCGCCAGCTCAGCTCTATCGGTCGGGGCCTGGTTCAGCATGACAAGGTATTCGGAGTTGGCCAGCATGGTACGGGCAGTCAGCGATTTCAGGCAGTCCTCGACATTCTGTGTGATACCCGTCGCAAGCGCGCCGTCCTTGCGGAACTGCTTCCACGATTCCGCGAAAAACACGGAGGACAGCTCGTTGGAGAAGAAAATGTGCATCTCATCGAGGAAGATATGGGTGCGGACGCCGCGCTCACGGTTCTGCGCCACGCGATTGCGAATGGCGTCGGTCATGACGAGCATACCCGGCATACGAAGCTGCTTGCCGAGGTCGCGGATGCCGTAGGCGATTAGCCGGTTATGCACGTCCACGTTGGTCTGATGGGCGAACATATTGAGGTTGCCCTGCGACACCATCTCCAGCGCGAGCGCCAACTCCTTGGCCTGCGGCTCGCTTTGCCGCTTCAGCTCCGCGTGCAGATCCACAAGTGTCGGAGGCTGAATGGTATAGTCACTGGCGAGGTACTCGCGGTACACGCTCGTCAGGCAACGGTCAATGATGGACTTATCCACGGCACGGAGCTTGCCCGAGCCGCCCATGAGCTGTTCGAAGAACGACAGTACGAATTCGCTTTTGGCAATCAGCGGGTTTTCGCTGTCGCCGTACCCCAGCGCCAAATCGAGCGCGTTGATGTGATTAAGCGACGTGGGCGATAAGTTGACCACCGCGCCGCCCATAGCCATAACCAGCGAGGCGTATTCATTCTGAGGGTCTCCTATGATAATATCGTCATCCGTGCCGAGCAGAAGGAAGATGATCTCACGCTTGGCGAAAAAGCTCTTGCCGCTGCCTGACACGCCGAGGATGAAGCCGTTGCCATTGATCAGCAGTTTACGGTTGGCAATGATCAGGTTGTGGCTGATAGCGTTCATACCGCAGTACGTCCCGCCGATATCCATGATCTCATGAGCACGGAACGGCATGAGCACCGCCATGCTTTCGGTGGTGAGCGTCCGTATGGCGTTTATCTTCCGGAGGCCGTAGGGCAACACGGTATTCATCCCATCCATCTGCTGGTATTTCAGGACGGAAAGCTGGCACAGATGTTTGCGCGCCACGGACAGTAGCGCTTCGGTATCGCGGTCAAGCTGCTCCTTGCTGTCAGCAGTATGCACGATAGTCGCCAGCCCAAACATCATACGCTGGTCGCGGGTGGTGAGGTCATCCAAGAATTCTTTGGCCTCCTTGCGCTGCTGCTCCATGTCGTAGGGAACAACCGCCGAGAAGTTGTTGTTCTGGTTCTGTTTGCGCTGCCAGTTGGTGATGTTGGTCTCAATACCCAGCAGCTTGTTCTCCACCTCGCGCACAGCTTCGTCGGTGGGGATCGGGATTACATCCAGTGAAAAAAACAGATTGCGGTTAAGCTCACACAGTTCGGATACCAGGCTATCCTTGATGTAGGAAGCATAGTCCTTGAGGAATATCACACGCCCGAACCGGTTGCCCATGACGAAATGATCCTTCTCGAAGCTGAGCACATCCGGACAGATGGTGTCCTTGAAGCTGTGACCGTGGCGCATCATGTCCCGCAGGTCGATATGGAAGTTTTCCTCCTCGCCTGTCCGGAAAAAGTCGTGGAAGATGCGCAGCCGCTCAATCGTATCCAACTCCTCGCAGACGGAGGAAAGCTGCGCAAGGTGGGAAGTGAGGTCAGCGCCCACGCGGTTAAAATAACTGCGCGCTTCGTCGATGTCCTTGGCCACGGTAGACACCGTGATGTAACGCTCCTGCACGATGCTGTTACTCACGTCCGTCACCTTGCCCATCAGCATCTCGTTGTACTCGCGCCGGTAGCCGTCGAATTGGTTGCCCTTCATGGGCAGCAGGATGGAGCTCTCGAAAGCCTGCTTGTTGAGCTGCCGGTTGCAAATGGTAATCTTCGTCGTGGCGTTTGAGTCCAGCGCATTGAGGAACTCGGAATAGTCGAGAAACATGGCCGTCTTGTCGTCTTTACTTGCGATGGCGTAGTTGATGTCGGAAAATCGCCAGCACTTGGAATACTTATTCCCAACCATCCAGATGCCGTCCGGCCATATCCGTTTAATGGGGATGGTCTGTTGCACGCTGCGCGGAATGTTGATCCGTTCTCTGTCCTGCATGAAGATGCGGCGTAAAGCCTTAATCATGATACTTGCCTCCTTTTATGATGGTTTCTTTGAGCGCCATATAATAGATGTTCTCGCTCTGGAAAGTCAGGTGCTTTGGCATAAGGAATTCCGATTTGACGTAGGCGGCGATGAATTGCTCCGCGCTCATGCCGTTATACTTTACAAAGCCCATCGCGCCGAACGGCACAGCGCCGAGTATACACAGCCATGACACCGTTTCCGTTCCCAGCGCGTCCCGCAGGCCGAAGTAAACGCCCACGGCTACGGCGACAGCCAGCAGGGAAAAGACAAGCTGGCGCAGGCTGAGACCGAAGAAAATGGCCTCCTGATAATCGCGTATCTCGCGGTTGATTTTGACTTCCAAAAAATCTCACTCCTTTTATAAGTGTTTTGTTTACTTTTTCATCTCAAATGGATATACTATAAATAGAAACCTCAAGAACTCTTGAGATTTCAAACGTGGAAGGAGGTTGACGATATGAACCTTGCGAAGGTATCCGCCAACGGACAGATCACCGTGCCTGTGGAAATACGCAGAGCGTTAAAGCTCAAAGATGGCGATAAGCTGTTGTTTTTGCAGCGTGAAAACGGGGAAATCGTCGTGGACAACGCTTCGGCTTCCGCCATCCTCAAAGCGCAAAAAGCGTTTTCGGGCGTAGCGGAGAAGATGGGCGTCAAGGATGACGCAGACGTGCAGGCGCTGGTGGATGAGGTGCGCTACGGGAAGGATCAGCCATGAGGATAATGGCCGATACGAATATCCTGATTTCCGCAATGCTGTGGCCGGGATCGAAGCCCGCCGCGGCTCTGCTTCATGCGGCGAGTAATCACGAGCTGATCCTATGTGACCGGAATCTGTTTGAGCTTCGGGACGTGCTGCGCAGAAAAGCGCCGCAGGCGCTGCCCGATTTGGAGGTGTTCCTGGCCGAGTTGGCCTTTGAGCTCGTCCCCGCGCCGGAGCATCCACAAAAGCTCATCCGTGATCCAAAGGATCAGCCGATCCTCAACGCCGCGATACTGGCGGATGTGGACATTATTATTTCCGGCGATAAGCACTTTCTGTCGCTCGATTTAGAACGCCCCAAGACTATGACAGCGGCACAGTATTTGGAGCAGATAGCTGATGAAGGATAAGCATTATCTTGACGGCTCATGCCTGTCTCTGTTCGCCATCCGCTTCTGCTTCTTAGCAATGAGTGCATCCACCCTTCGGCTTTGCTCCAATATCTCCTGATTTTCCGATGTGGGCAGTCCTTTTTTCATAGCCTCTTCGACAAGCGCGTTCAGTCTGGCTTTTCCGGCTTTCAGCTCTATATCTATATGGGATTTCATGTTTCCTCCTTGATTTGGCGACAGACTTTACATTTATGGCAAAACCCCCGAAAATGGAAAGAGAAAGGAGGGATGCCGCTATGATGTACGCATCCATCGTCATATTTCTGATCATGGTTCTGGTGAATTTGCTGTTCAAAATCGCGTCTTTTTTCCGTCTGGGTGTCCCGCTGCTCTACGCGCTGGCCGTGCCGATCCTTTTTCCAGATTGGGTGCAGGAGCAGGAGACGCTGGCGACTCTCATCTTTTCCGGACTCATCGCGCTGGTCATCCTGAGTTGGGTGTTCACAATCCGAAAGCGAATCCTGCGTAAACGGCGGGAAAACGAGTATTCAGCATCCATGCCGGAATAAATCGATTCATTATTCAATCAGCTTGAAGTCCCGCAAAGGCGGGATTTCTTTTTTTATCATGTCGGTTGGATCAATAATCACCACATGGATGCCCTTTCGGGTTGCATAATCCACGGTGTATTTCGTGCCGCCCTCATGCCCGTTAAACACGGCGATCATGTGCGCCGACTGATCCACCATGTACCGGTTTCGTTCGTGCATACAGCCTTTCGTATAACGGTTGTGGAGCAGCACCGTTTCATCCACCTGAGTCAGGATACGGAAATACCGCGCCCGCCAGGCTTCGTTCCACCGGCTGGCCTGCTCCTCAAACGGGATGACAGCCACCAACTGAATGCCCGCAGTCGGATACGCCTGTTTCAGATCGAGCACCATTTCTGCTGCCCATATATCCACGCCCATACCCATCCCCGAAACGAACGCAGCCACGCCTTTTTTACGCATCTCCTCAATCTCCACCAACAGCTTCATCTTTAAGAGTAAACAGTCCTCATGCTCCTCGTCATATCCGAAGGCCAACTTGTGCGGTCTGTGTCCGGTAAAACAACATATTTTACTTCTTACAGTGATCACCATGAGCACACTACTTACAGCAGTTTAATATCTAATGCTTTATGCTCATTTTAACGCCTTATAGCATTATATACAATCTTGCTATAAGGGGGATTAATGGTATGAAAAGGAAATTGGATAACGGTATGGGCACACGCCTCCGGGAGATAAGGGAAGAACTGCACCTTTCCAGAGAAGTCTTGGCAGAGCAGATGCAGCTTTCTCCACGCTATCTTGCGGAAATTGAGACAGGTGCAAAAAGCATGTCAGCGATGACAATATACAAAGCGTGTAAAAGCCTGTCTATTTCAGCGGACTATCTGATGTTTGGCAAGGCGGAGAAATCGGACACCAGCGCTATTGTTGAAATGCTCTCCAAGCTGGATGAGGAATATGTCGGTTTAGCCGAAGAGCTCCTCAAGACCTTTATATTGGCGGTTGGCCGCTCCAAGACCTTATAGCCCCATCATGTCCCGGACAACCTTATCGGCCATCTTAACGGCTCCAACCAGCACCAGTAGGTTGAAGATGAGCTCTCCCATGTAGCTCCAAACCATCGTAACAGGGCTGGCGTCCGCTGGTACAGCCGGAGGGCTTGCCGCGAATACGGAAAAGATAATGCACGCCAGCACGATGATCGCCCCTTCGAGGCACACGGCGGCATAGCTTTTCAGAAAGCTCTTGCCTATGCTGCTGCTCGGTTCTCCCGCAAAGCTCGACAGCGGAACGGGCGCGATGGCGGTATATAAATAGAGCTTAAAAAACCTGCCGTATACGCTCATGATCATAATGAACGACAGCACGATGATGAACAAACTGCCCAGCAGGGATACCGCCCACGCAGAAATGCTCTGCAGGAAGGTTAGGTTTCGTATGGCCGTGTCCATCTCGGCAGGGATCGTCACCGCCGTCTGTGCGCTCAGTCCCGCCGCGTTGGTGGCCGTCGAGATAACGCCCTGTACCACGTTGAATAGCGACATCATCAGGTCGAGCCCGTAAGTCACCACGGCTTTGGCGAGTACGAAGCGGACAAACAGCTTCAGCGCCTGTTCAGGACGCTTGATCTCTGTAAACGAGCCGCACGTTTTCACGGCACCAACCAGAAAAAACAATACCAATAAGGCGTAGCCTATGGCTTTGAGCGCTCCGTTGATATCTGTTACCACATCCCAAATACCCCCGCCTTTGAACGTCTCTGGCGACTGGGTGATAAGCTGCCAGATCTCTGTTAGCTTAGCGTTCCATGTATTGAGGGCATTGGCAATATTGTCGATGATCCAGTTGCCTGAACCCATGTTCTATCATCTCCTTATAGTTGAATGTCGCTTTGGACTTCGTTGCCCCAGGCGTGCCAGCCCGGACATTTCTGTCGCGCGAAAAGCTCGATGCGGGGAACGTCACCCATTAGCTCCACGATGCGCTGGCGGGTGGTATCCGGCTTTTTACTGTGTTCCTCTACCGGCGTGTCGATAACCTGATGCACCCGCCTTGATTGCCGTTTCGGGTGGCCTTTGGTCGCCAGCAGACAGATTTCCGCGTTTGCGCGCGTCCAGTAGCCCAAGCCCCAAAACCAGCCCGCCGACTTCCTGTTGCGCTTCACCCAAACGAACGCGACGGTTTTATAGCGGAAGCCCCACGCCTGCATCACGCGAAAGGCGTCCGGAAGATTGGGAAACGTCACCCAAAGGAAAAGCGCGCTGTCCGGAGCCGCAAGTTCTTTCACGGGCAGCGCGCATATTTCGTCCAAGCTCATGGTCGGATAGTGGCTTTCCGCGCTCCGGCCTTTTCCTTTATTGCTCCACACCACATAGCGCCAGGGTGGGTCGGCCAGAATCACGCCAAAGCGCCCTTTATCTTCCTCCGCGCGGCCTACCGGCATGGCGCATCCCTACGCGGCGTTTTCTCCTTAATGACGCCGTACTTGTCATCCACATAGAAGCGGCCAACATAGGGATTGAAAATGGCGGTGCAGCGCACACCGCCAAACTCCGCCACATACCGGTTGTCCCCGACCTTTTCCACAATCGTCGCCTCCCGCAGTTCGCCGTTCAGGGAGTGAATGTGCATTTCTTCTGTGATTGGAAGGTTAAACATATCTGTTACCTCCAAATAAAGTTTGATATAAATTGCCTTGTTTTGAAGGGATTTTTCAAAATAAAGTTTGACATTTTTCTTGTTTTCATTTTCTAACAATACCTTTCTTATAATTTTGTTTTCTGTTTGCAATGCCGATGAAAATAAAGTTTGATATATTGCCGTCACTGTAAAAAGTAGCATTTATCGGTGTTTTTCAAGATATTCGCGCAACACAATGGCAGCTTTCGTTACTCTTTCACCAATCTGAATTTCAATCTTTATTTTTAATATCAGACTTTATTAAAAAGTATCAAACTTTATTTTTATTTAACAATATCGTCAGCCTCCTGTAATGAGATTCAGTATCTCTTTGGCAAAGGTGATGATGATCCCACCCGCAAGGGTCAGGAAACCGTTGGCACGCTGGCTCGGATCGTGGCTCTTGAGAGACAGTCCCACCTGTACGATGCCAAACGCCAGCAGGATGATGCCGATGGCGCGGATCAGGCCGAAGATGAATTCCGACAGGTTGTTGACAACGGCGAGTGGATCATCCTCCGCGGCAAACGCCGTGGCTGTGAAGGAAAACACCAGCACCAAGGCGCAGAAGATGCTGAACAGCAGCTTCGTCTTTTTGGACATTTTCATTTGTTTTGTTCCTCCGTTTCTTTAATCAGAATTTTATTGAGGTCATCCTCGGACAGCACCTCGTAATCGGCATAGTCACCGTCCAGTAGGATTTCGTCCGTATCAATAGCAAGGGGTGCTTTTCCGTGTATATACGGCGGCGTTCCGCCATCTGCGGTGAACCTGATATTTGGATGACGCAGGAGGTCATATTTGCCGTCCTGTACGGCGCGTTCACCACGTATGAACAGCAGGGCGTAGCGGTTATCGAGCATTCGCACTTCGTCCGGCGTATACAGCTCGCGACCGGTGATCTGCCAGTTGGTCGAATAGTTCCCGCTGCGGCCCTTGCTCTGGCCGTAGGTGTTGGTGTCGATGGTCGCCTTGCCGAGCATCTTGCTGATGTACTCATGCGTCGATTGCTCGTTTCCGCCGAGATACACAAATTCATCGCAGTTGCCCACGATGCTCTCCCATTGCTTTTCAAACAGGGCTTTGAGCTGGGCGAGGTTTTGCAGGATGATGGATACGGATATCTCCCGCGATCGCATGGTACTGAGTATCTTGTCAAACTCATCTGGCAGGGCGACATTGGCGAACTCATCCATCACGCAATGAACGTGGACGGGCAGCCGCCCGCCGTACACATGGTCGGCGCGGTAGTAGAGTTCCTGAAATAGCTGTGTATACAGCATCCCGATGATGAAATTCAGAGACGAGTCGTTGTCCGGGATCAGCGCAAACAGCGCCACCTTCTTTTCACCCAGCGAAGGGAAGTCCATCTCATCGTGGCAGACTACGCCCGCGATCTGCGGCAGATTGAATTTCTCCAGCCGCACGCCGAGGCTTATCAATATGGATTTTGCGGTCTTTCCGGCTGCTAATTTGAAGATGTTGTACTGCTTGACTGCCAGGTTCTCCGGGTCGCGCATCTCCAGCCGCTCGAACAGCTCGTCGAGCACGCTGGCGTATTCTTCGTCCTCCTCGCGCACGTCCGCCGCCCCGATCATCTCCATGACCATCGGGAAATTTTGCTCAAACGGCGGCGCTTCGTGAACAAGGTAAAGGATAAGCGCTTCCATGAGCGCTGTCTCCGCGCGCTCCCAGAAGGGATCGTTGCTCTGCGCGCCTTTGGGTGTGGTGTTGCGCACGATGTTGCCGACGAGCTTCAGAACGTCCTTGTCGTCCCGAAGATAGGTAAACGGGTTGTAGCCGTGGGAACGTTCCGTATGGATGAGGTCGAGTATCCGCAGCTCGTAGCCCTGCTGTTCCAGCAGGTGCCCCGTATCCCGTAGGATTTCACCCTTCGGATCGAGCACGACGAAGGAAGTGTTGCATTGCATGACATTTGGTTTGGCATAGAAACGTGTTTTGCCGCTCCCGCTCCCTCCCACCACCATGACATTCAGGTTGCGCCGGTGTTTTCGTCCGTCCAGCCCGATGCGGACGTTTTGCGAGAGCAGGATGTTGTCCGATTTGCTTTTGTCCGCATATTTACGGGAAAGCTGCCTCGGGTCGCCCCATTTGGCGGAGCCGTGCTCCTCGCCCTTGCGGTAGTTGCGTTTCATGGCGTAATAGACACCAATGCCCAGACCGTAGATCAGCAGAAATATGAAAATGGTCTTGGGCGAGTCGGTGCACCACGATATGGCCGTGGGGTCGTTTATGCCATTGGTAAAAGCGGTCAGGATGCCCGAAAGCCCCTGGGATAAAAATGGGGCGACGATTAACGCCGCCCACACTACGGGGAGGAGCCCCAAACTCCATAGTATGAGGCCCGTTTTCTTATTCTCAATCGGTCTGTTCATCTTACCATTTCCTTATTGCGCTTTCTTTCTTTTCGGGTGGGCGCATCCATCACGTCGAGCAGGGTTTCGTCCACAAAGTCGGTATCACGCCCCTGTGCCACCAGCTCGTTGCGCTTGTCGTTGAGCGAGCCGATGATCAGCCGCTGCTGGTATTCGTCCACCTCAATCACGCGTTTATCCTCCATATCTGTCACCTCTCCGGCTGATCTCTCTGCTGCTGCCGCTCAGCATACAGGTTCCTGTCCACGCGCTCCATAATCTCGCAGGCGGCCTCACGGATGCTGCCAAGTACTGCGCGCTTTTCAGTAGTTTCCAGAGAAGATATGCTTTCGGGGATATGGTCGCACGACGGAACTACAGTAACGCCATAACGCATGCAGACGATATCCGCTGCGCAGCTCGATATGAACGCGTCGCGGGATGCATCGCCGGTCATGTTTTCGGCGTGAACAAGCTCACAGGTGAGAACAGCAAACAGCGTCTCACCCTCCATGTTGCGGGCGGCGTAGATCGTTTTGTCCTTATCGGAGTACATCGCGCCGATGTCCTTCGAAACGGAGTCGGACACCCTGATGGGAACAGGCGTGTCCGTTGCCAACGCCTTAAGCCGTGAGCGAATAGGCGCTTGCACGCGTTCGCGGATGGGCTTACCGTGCGTCTGCGAGATGTCGAACACGCGCTTCGCGTCGAAGCTCGTTCCCATCGTGCCGTCCTCGCGCTCATACTCGCCATTAGCCTCCAGCACCAGCAGGGCTTTTTCGTTCCGCTTCACAGAACGACCACGCTCATGCCAATCGTCAAAGCCCATGACATAGGATGCGTCCGGCTTCTGCGCCAGAATCAGTAAGGTGTTGGCCACGCTCGTCCTGCCCAGCCGCGACTGCATATCCAGATATTTGGACAGCGCCTCAGGGCTGGAGAGTGTCAAATCCGTCATTCCGTCGATGGTTTCATACAGATACGCGCGCTGCTCCTGCTTGCGCGCCGCCCAAGCCTCCTTGTCAAACGGCTGGCTGCGGTCGGAGCCGCTGTTTTGGTTCTCAAACAAACTATCGAAGTCTTCCATGTGGTTACCTCTCTTTCGTTGGCGTATTGTTTTTCCTGCTCCGCGCAGGCTGCCGGTGCGTGGTCTGGCGCTCAGGCTGCTTGCCGGGCGTATTGTTTTCCCGCCGCTGCTCTTTGATTTCCCTGATCTGCCCGCGCACGGACGGACGCTCAGCCCCGGCGGTATCGCTTCTGGTTTCTGAGGAAGGCGCGGACGGACGCGATCTCTCCATCCCCGCTTTGATAGGGTTTGACACGTCGGCGGGCTGTTTGTGCTCCGTCTTCTGCGGCGTACTGAGCATTTCGTCCAGCGTATGCTCGTCCACGGTGTGCGCAGGCTTCTCGGACGGCGGCACAGTGCGCTCTTTCTCGGTATCCGGCTGCTTCGCTTTGGCTTCACGCGCTTTTTTAATGTCCTCGCGGATCTTTTCCACATCCACAGTGGAGAGGGCGAACCGTTCCGCGATACGGTTGACCTTGGCGGCGTCGTTGGCGTTCACCACGATGTCGCACAGGCCGTCCGGCTGCTTGCGGTTGATTACGGCGGCGTACAGCACGCCGTATTTGCGCGCTTCCTCGGCAAAGCGTTTCAGCTCGCTCGTTTTGATGACGAACACTTTGGTGGGCTTGCCGTTGAACGCCTGCATCCGCGTCTTGCCCTTGGTGCGCTTCTGATCCTTCAATGCCGCGATGAGGAAGGTGGCGAGCGACAGCGCGCCCTTACCCGCGAGGTTGGTCACGACCTCAACGCCTTTCAGCCCCATGGATGTCGCCATATTCACGATCTGTTCCGCCGCGTCTCCTGTCTGGTTCATATGCTTTTCCTCCTTTCGATAAAAAAAGACACATCCCAATGGGAAATGTCCAAATTTGATTTCTGTGATATTAAGAAGCAGACTATATACGAACGATAAATCTTTTTAGGCTAAACTTCTAATGCTTACGGCCTATTCAACAATTCGCAACTGATCCAATCCGGCTGCTTTTATATCTATCTCGCTAAAAAAAAGTGTTTTACCAATATCCCTTTTCCATACTTGTTGGTAGTGAAAACCACACTTATTTGATTGCGGTATAAAAACCTTTTTGAAAAATCTATATTTGATCATACCTTTTAAAAGGATACCATCATCCAGTAAATATGCTTTCTTCAAGAATGTCACCTCAAGAATATTATTGCCTGACACAACCATCCTAATTAATGTTCAATATCTGTTTTGGATGCCCTGTCCGGTTCATATGTTTTTTCCTCCTTTTCCTGTTGTTTCATCCGCTCGTTCTTCTCCCTAATAACAAGTGAGCGTTCCAAAATGGCGTCGCACAGCCTCAAATCCTGCCTGAGCGGTTTGAGCTGCGCGGATATAACGCTGATTCGGGCCTCAATCTGCGTTCTTCGGGCTTCGGGGATGGATGTGCGGCGCTTCTCATCCGACAGCGCCTTGCGCTCCGCAGTCAGGGCAGCGATTTGCTGCTCTGTGTCCATTCGGAAGCCGGCAAGCTGCTCGTCACTGTCGATAGCGTGCCTGTGCAGAAACTTCGCCTGCTCCGAGATAGCGTCCATAAGCCGCAAGTCCTCGCGTAATAAAAAAGGCGCCTGGCCTGTTGGTTGGCGCTGCGCCATTCGGAGCTTATATAAGTAATGGAAGTACAGTGCGCGCAGTCCCTTCCATGTGATGCGATAGAGCCTGAAATCCCCGCGCACCTTCACGCGCCTGACCGTGGGCGGCTCCGGTTTCGGCGGTCGCGTCGGCATCTGTTGGCGCAGGATGCGCTGCCGGATGGCCTCCTCGGTGTAATTGTCACCCAGCGAGTTGAGCCGCACAAAACGCTCCTTGCCTTGCGGACGCACCTTCATGTATTTGCCGCCCGTGACCACCTCGTAGCCCTTTTCCTTCAAGCTGCGGATGAACGCCTGAAAGCTCATGGACATCATGACGGCCTGATCCACGTCCTCGCGGATGGCGCTGCGCCATGTGGAGTGTCCTTCGTTCTCCGCCTTCCATTCGGCATAGTGCCTGGCTCTGCCGCACTCCGGGTTTTCCACAACAGACAGGCCATATTCCTTGCACAGCCTGTCGGATGCCTGCCGCAGCAGCCGGTACGACGCGTTGCAGTCGTTATACTTTTTCCCATCCAGAAACGACACGGAGTTGATTACGAAATGGTTGTGCAGATGCCCTTTATCAACATGGGTGGCGACGATGATTTCAAACCGCTGTCCCCAGAGCTCCCGCGCCAGCCTGACGCCGATCTCATGCGCGGTATCCGGGGTGGTTTCTCCCTTGGCGAAGGACTGATACGCGTGGAAGGCCAGTATACCGTCCTCCTTGCAAAAGTGGCGCTTGGTTATGACCATCTGGTCACGCGCCGTTTCGGGATCGCAGTTCACGCCGGTGACAAAAAGCTTCTTTTCCGTTTTGCGATCCTGCATCGTGTAGTCCATAACATCGCCCATCCCCTGAAGCTCATTCTCCGAATACACGGATGCGTCCGTTTTGTCCGGATTTTTGGCGTAGTTGACTACCTTGTCGAGCCTGCCCTTGATGTCCCATATCGCCGTTGTCGCCATACATCACCGCTCCGGTTCCTGATCTGTCCGCGTTGGCATGAGCGGATAATCGCCGGTGTGATCTTTGGTGTCGCATACTCTGGCGACAACGGTATGCAGTTCTGCGTGCGCCAGCTCCCTATAATGATCAGTGATCAGCTCCAGGGGATTCTGAAACCTCAGCAGGTAATCCAGTTCGTTTTCACCATATCCATGAATGTTCTGTAAATAATGTGATACGCGTGCGTAGGCTGCAATTTCGCTCGCCCTGTCAAAAATCCTCTGCTTATCCAGCTTCAAAACAGAAGCCCTGTAATCCTCAAAATTCCGCTTGATGCGGCGTATCAGTCTGGCCTGCTTTGTATTCATTTCAACACCTTCTTTCCGGCAGGGCTATTGCCTTATGGATTTCCAATACGGCTTTACGCAAATGCGCTGCCTCGCGTTCAAAGCCCGCCTCGTCAACATATCCCGTGGTGTTGGCTTTGGCCGCAAGCTGGTTGATGTTGCCGCCGATGGCACGCAGCTCGCATATCATATTGTAATAATCAATAGGCGGCAGCTCCTTTGGCGCATATCCATTGACCAGAGAGCGCAGATAATTCTCCTGTGATAATCCGGCTCTTTTCGCATTGTCATGGAGGCGCTGGCTCTCAGCTTCACTCAACCAAACCTGTGCGCGAATATTCCTTTTTCTCATTTCATATGTACACCTCCGATGCGGATAAATGGGGTTTTAGGGGCAACCAGCCCCTAACAAGCGGGTTTTGGGAGACAAAACCCAGTGCTTGCTGGCTGGTACACTGCATATGGTAGTTGCCAGGTCGAACGCATCATTGTGATATACTTTGACTACATTGGATGACACATGAAAAAAGTGCTTGCAGGGTTTTCACATCACATGAAATTACCCACGTCGTAGACTATTCCGTCATTCTTTGAAGAACTCAATGTTTCGGTTGGTTGGGTTTGACCTGGTCAATTACCCGTTTTACAGGCCAGCATATTGATCTTCAATTAATGTGAATGATTGTCATCCATAAATTTAAGGGGGTACAGCAATGAACGAGCGTCCTGTGGCCGGGATTGATATCAGCAAGCGGTTTAGTGATCTCTGTATTCTGGCTCCGAACAATACTGTCATCTGTGAAACCAAGATTTATCATGACTTAACCAGTATGAACAGAGCTGTAGAAAAGCTTCAAGCTGCGAAAGACACGTATGGTGAAAGTCCGGTGATCGTTATGGAATCAACAGCTCATTACCACCGAATCCTGCATCAGTTCTTGACCAGCGCAGGATTTGAGGTCTTACTAATCAACCCCTTACAATCCAGTACGATTAAAAATATTGGTATCCGGAGAATAAAAAGCGATAAAGCAGACGCTAAGAAACTGGCATTGCTATATCGCTTAAAAGTACTCCATTCATCCAACTTCGACAACTCCATAACTAATGTTCTTAAAGACTTAACCCGTCAACGTATTGATCTCATTTCCGAGCGTGTCCGGTATATCAACAAGCTTGGTGCTCTATTGGATCAGGCTTTCCCCGGATACTCCAAGGTATTTCCACAAATCAAGGGAAAATCATCCCTTGCCATATTAGCGCGCTTCCCGACCCCTGAGGCCATTTTAGGCGCGCGCAAAGATACTCTGCGAAAGGTCATCGGTGAAGCCTGCGGAAGGGGTAAAGACTCCATTTTTGCTCACAAGAAAGCGGATGCGTTAAAGAAAATCGCAGCTGAAGCCCAACAAATATGCATGTGTCGCACCTCCTTTAATATTCTTATTTCCATGACGGCTGCCATGCTCAATACAATACAAGCCTCCGCCGAAAACCTCAAAAATGAGATAATGAGACTGGCAATGGCAGATTCGAATATTAAGAGTAACGTGGCACTGCTCACATCCATACCCGGAATTGGCGACTATTCAGCAGTCGTCATCCTTTCTGAGATAAGTGATATCTCGCTATTCTCAAATCCAAAGCAGTTGGTAGCCTTCTGCGGCCTTGATCCTACTGTCCGGCAATCCGGATCCTTTGTGGGTACCCACAACAGAATCAGCAAAAGGGGCTCATCCTACCTGCGGTGGGTACTAAATCTGTGTACGCATGTTGCAGTACATCCCGGTAAAAACAAGGTATCTGCTAATACTGTTTTGTGTAGTTACTTTACAAAAAAGTGCGAAAGTAAGCCGCCAAAGGTGGCGTTATGCGCTTGTATGCATAAGATGGTGAACATCATCTTTGCAGTACTAAGGGACCAGAAGCCTTTCGAGCTTCGTTTACCTGAAGAACATATTCGCTTGATGAAAACCCGTAAGGCTACCGATAAAGCTGCTTGAGCCCTAGTACGACGGCTTCCAATCTGTTTTGCAGAAGCCCGAGGAAGAAGCAGCTGGCGAAGCGAACTCTTGACAAACCGAAGCTCTTAAATGCTAAGCTATTTCATTTGAGGGCGATTTAATGTGTCATCCAATCCGTTCCCTTCGCCCTCGATGAGCTTCTGGAGCATTTAAGGGCTGTTTGTCAAGAGCAGCGGTATGGCTCCCCGAAGTCTGGTTTTCGAAGATATTTCCCTTGACAAATTCTTAGTTGGTCTGCGACAACGCAGAGCGCTGCCCCTATACCTGCCGGGAGAAAGAAATCACCGCTCGAATTCCCGCGCATCGCGGCTCTCGTGCGTCCTTACAGGGTTCTTTTCAAAGCGATCCAGTTGCTTGAAGCCGATACTGTCCACATAATACGCGGTGCTCTTTCCACGTTCCCGAACGACGATCACGTCGCTCACCGACAGGGAATGTCCCTTGAAATCCTCCGGGCGCTCTATATTGAACTTTTGGAACAGGTTCTCCAGCGATTCATGCGGACGCATATGGCCGGAATATACCAGATCGTAATTGCGGATGTCGCACGAGATGCCGTTTTTATGGAGATAATCGTATGGCTCAAACCGGATATCGTGCAGCTCGTCCGAGCGTTTAAGCTGATATATTGAAAACTGGCGCGGCGAAGTGGTATCCGGGTACTCCGGCATATCCTGACGCGCTTCTTCCGGTGTCGGTTCAGCCTCCGGCTCCACCTTCTGCGCACGTATCTGCCCATTTGCCGAGTAAAATATCTCAGGCGCTTCAAACAGCTTTGCATACTTATCGGCCATCTCATCGGACAGCCCCGCGAAATTGTCCTCGCTCAGGCCGACGATGAGAAACGTACCGGCGATAATATCCACCATCTCTCCGTCTTCGCCGTAAATAGCACGGTTGAGTGGAAGCCCTTCCAGCTTGCCTTCCTCGTTACAAATAAGCCCCACCAAATCTTCATATGGATACGTTGCCTCGATGTACCCGCCCACCTCGTGCTGCAGGGAACTGAGACCGGAGTCTATGTCCTTGATATACGGCTTTTTCATGGGTTCCACAACCAATACGTTCATTTGAGATTCCTCCATGGTATTTGATTTTTAATGCAGTAAATATTAATAAGTGTTATCCTGCTGCCTGGCGTACCAACAGCGCAGCGGCGCGCAAGGATGACTGATTTCCCTTGTCACATTGGAAGGTCAGCATAACAAGCGATTCTACCGGCATCCTGTCAATGAAAAGGTAATCGCCCGACGCCCATGTGGAGGTCTTAATCCTGCTCCCGTCGAGCAACTCGTAGTAGCTGATGATATTATCGCCGTTGCCCCATAGCTTGGCCTTGAGCGTACCGACCACTGTTCCTGACCCGTGGAAGAACGAGTACGCGTCCATATCAAAACCTGTTTTTTTGAGCATGCCATGCGTCATGGCGCATGGTTCTTTTTCCTTTTTTGGTGTCATGATATTTTCCTCCTTAGAATTGATACCACCGTCTTACAGTGGCGGTTTTAATCACCTCTCAGGCTCCCCGCGCATACGGATGGCAGGCGATAAGCCCTTTTCGATCTGAAGCTGCCGGTTGTAATCCTTGCCCTTGTCCGGCAGCAGCAGCTCCGTGGTATAACGATCCGGCAACAGCGCGCAGATCGTCTGCGCGGCCAGCCTGCCCGCATCGTCGTTATCGAGGCACAGGGCGATATGGCATATTTCAGGATGATCATGCAGGTGCTGAGCCAACGCGGCTGGCAACGGCGTCTCGCTGAGCGTCTGTCGAGGCCGGTAAACGCCGGAGAGCGAAAGGTAATTGAATTGCCGCCATTCATCCTTTTGCAATGAGGCAAACGAAAGCAGGTCAATTGCGCTCTCAAACAGATACACCGTATCCAAGCCCTGATCGAACGACAGGGCAAAGGCGTACCGCTTGTCGCTGCCGTCCGCCTCACGCAGAAATACCGACGCTGGGCTGGAGCTGCGCAGCATGGCGTATTCCGCTTTCCCGCTGCCATCAAAACCCACGAACACGCAGTTGTGGCGTTCGTCCTCATACAACCGCCCGGTATTAACGCAGTATTTCAGTATCTCCGGCTCGATGCCGCGCCCTGTCAGGTATCCCAGTACGCGCTCGTTGTTGACATATGGTTTTGGCAATACGAACGGTGGCTTGACCGGAGGTTTCGCCGTATATACAGGCGGCGAAGGGGCGTATCCCTGACAGCCGCACAGATGCTGAACAGCCTCCACGAAGTCCATGCCGCGCACCTTGATAAGGTAATCCAGCGCGCTTCTGCCGCCGATACCCCGCGACCACCAGCACCATTTACCGTTTGATATTTTGAGACTGTCATGCGCGCGGGTGGTGTACACGTTCGCGTTAATCCGCACCAGCTCGCCCGGCTCATAGGATTGGAGGTAGGTGAGCAAGTCCATTTCCTTCGCTTTATTGATCTGCTCCTGGGTGACATGGCCTTGTCGCATGTTCTGTGGCATATTTATCTCCTTGTATAAAAAAAGACACCGGATATTCCGATGCCCTTCGCGCTTATTCTGTTGATGCCGACTTATGATTCAAATTCATCCATTAAACCGCCGATGCTGCTATGCTGCCTGATTGCCGCTACCGGCATGGTCATAGCGCACCGACTCGTTTGAGGTACGCAATGCAGTCGGCGTGGCCAAAGCAATAGATTTCACGGCGCTCCATGTTTTCTCCCTCGTATTTCAGCATGGTGTATTGCACAAGCGCGGCGTGCTCCTCCTCGCTCATGGAGACAGCGTTCTTTCCTTCCAGCACCTGCAAGATGCAGGGGTGCTTCTCCATCAGCCTGTCACATTCCTGCCGGAGCGCCGTATACTGTTCGTCCTCGCGCAGCCTCACGGCCACCTCGTTTTCAATTTCCCTGTACCGCTCATTGATCCAATCCGATTTTGCAGGCTCCATAGAAATCGCTCCTTCCCAAATATTCCTGCTAATAGTGTATTCATTCTCATGAGCCATATCAAAGCTGTCGTTTATCGTGTAATATATTCCTTTTCCCTTACATCCTCCTCCTGTTCCGGCTCGCCGTCAAGCACCTCCGGCTTGCCTTTTTCCATATTTAGCAGTGCATCCAGCTCGGCCGGCCGCACCGCCTTCTCATTAAGCTCCTGCTCCTGCGGAAACGGCTTATCCACCTCCAGCCTGGCTTCGTCCATCTGGCGGTTCAGATCCTCCAGACCGCGCCGGCAGCGTTCCACTTCCCGCGGCAGCCCGGAGAATACGTTGTCCATTCTCATGATGTTGCCATAGACATCACTTCCCAGAATAGTGGTATAGCTGAGCGCATTCTTCAGCGTCAGTTGAAACGCTTTGTTGAACGGATCGAAGGACAGGATCATCTTGAAGCCCCGGTATTCGCCGATTTCAGCCGGGTCGGGCGAGGTCTTGGCTTTACACGCTTCCAGCAGCGCCTTGCCAGCGGGCTCCTTCTCGTCATACCGGATGCCGTTTACCGTCATGGGCGAGAACTTCTGCCCATCCTCCGGCGCAATCTCCTTTAAGCGGGCGATGTCCTGCTCGTATCCGCGCATGCGCTCCTCGGTCTGCCTGATCTGCGAAGGGAAGTACCGATACAGATTATCCTCCATCGCATACCGCTGGCTCAAATGGCTGGCTTTCAGCAGCTTCAACCGCGCCACCTGAATGTCCAAATCCATCTTTTCCTTGATATACGGGTTTCCGGTCGCCAACGCCTTGACCTCGGCATAACTAAGTGCCGTTTCGTCGATGTCCTCACAGCTACGAACAGGCGATTTTGAGGTCATGATCTGGCTGATAAACTTCTGCTTGTTCTCAATGGTCTGCCACATGTACGAATCAAAGGTGTTCTCGGTGACATACCTGAAAACATGAACCTGCTCGTTGTCGTTGCCCTGCCGGATGATCCGGCCTTCGCGCTGCTCGATGTCCGAAGGCCGCCACGGTACGTCCAGATGATGCTCGGCCACCAGCCTTTTTTGCACATTCGTCCCCGCGCCCATCTTGAAGGTGGAGCCCAGCAGGATGCGCACTTTGCCCTTGCGTACGTTTCCGAACAGCTCGCTCTTTCTTATCTCCGTGTTGGCGTCGTGGATGAAAGCGATCTCATCCTCCGGCACGCCCAGCTCCACCAGCTTGCGCTTGGTATCGTCGTACACATTAAAGCTGCCGTCGTAGTGGGGCGTCGAGAGGTCGCAGAACACAAGCTGCGTCAGTCGCTTGTCCCTGTTTTGCTCCCACAGGCGGTAGATGTTGCCCACACAGGCGCTCACCTTGCCGTCCGGGTCGTCCGGCAGCAACTCGCTGATCAGCCGCTGATCCAGCGCCAGCTTGCGTCCGTCGTTGGTGATTTTCAGCATATTGTCCTCGGTCGCGTCCACCATGCCGTTGCGCACCTTTTCCGCGCGTTCGGCCAGCTCCGCCACGATGCTGCGCTGATGCTCGCTCGGCTTTATCACCACGTTGTGGTATTCCGCCTCCGGCACAGGTAGGTTCAGCATATCGGCAGTCTGAATATCGGCGACCATTTTGAACATGCTGATCAGCTCCGGCAGGTTGTAGAACCGCGCAAACCGCGTCTTGGCCCTGTAGCCCGTACCTTCAGGCGCCAGCTCTATGGCCGTCACGGTCTCGCCAAACGTCGAAGCCCATGCGTCGAAATGCTGCAAGCCCTGCCTGCGCAGCGCCTCGTACTGCAAGTACCGCTGCATGGTATACAACTCGGTCATGGAATTGCTGATTGGCGTTCCCGTCGCAAACACCACGCCGCGTCCGCCGGTCAGCTCGTCCAAATACCGGCACTTCATGAACAGATCGCTGCTCTTCTGTGCCTCCGTCTGTGAGAGCCCCGAGACGTTGCGCATCTTGGTGACGAGAAACAAATTTTTGTAGTTGTGCGCTTCATCCACAAAAAGGCGGTCTGCACCCAACTCCTCGAATGTCACCAGATCGTCCTTGCGCGACTGATCGTTGAGCTTATCCAGCTTCAGCTTGATGGCTTTCTTCGTCTTCTCAAGCTGCTTGACGGTAAACCGCTCCGCCTTGGCGGCTTTAGCGTCCGCGATGCCAAAAACGATCTCGTCGAGCTGCTCCTGCAGCACAGCCTTCTGCCGCTCTATGGACAGCGGTATCTTTTCGAGCTGGCTATGGCCGATGATCACTGCGTCGTAGTCGCCGGTAGCGATTCTGCCGCAGAACTTCTTTCTGTTACGCTTTTCAAAGTCCTTCTTCGTCGCCACCAATATGTTTGCGCTTGGGTAAAGCTGCAAAAACTCCGCCGCCCACTGCTCTGTTAAGGTTAGTTTGAGAATTGTAAATAATTAATTTTAATAATATGAAAAATATGTGCAATAAATTGGATTGACCACTTATTACAAACGAAATTATGAACATACCGAATTCAATTGTTTTATTTCTAATTATGACCCCGTTGAACCGAACCCATCAGAGCCGCGATCCGTCGAATTTATTTGAGGCACTAGCTCAATTTCAACTCTTATCACAGGCTTTATTACCATTTGGGCAATTTTTGAACCAACTTCAATGTTGAAGGGTTTTTTGCTATGATTAATTAGAATAATGCCGATCTCTCCACGATATCCTTCATCAATTGTTCCCGGACTATTTAATACTGTTATTCCATCTTTTAATGCCAATCCACTTCTCGGTCTTATTTGTGCTTCTGTTCCCTCGGGAAGCTGAATTGAGATTCCAGTACGAATTAACTTGATTTCATTAGGATTAATAACACATTCATCAATTGAATACAAATCCATTCCAGCATCATTCGGATGCGCATAGGATGGAATTTTAGCTTGTTTGTCTAGTTTTTTAATAAGCAATTTCATTTTAATAATTACCCCTGATGTTGTTTTCTAGTAATTTTATTATTCCATTTTTAATAGGATTTATGGCTATCACAATAGATACAGCAATTGAAATATACTCAGATTTTGAAAAAATCGTATCAATAAAGGGAATCTTTACAATAAGAAAATGAATGAATAACAGCAACAGTGGAATAGTTACAAATATAATCTCCAAAATAAGTGAAAGCTTTTTTAAGAATTTTATCTTATGCCCTAATTCAGTTTTATCTTTTGTACTTTTGCATATATCTATCAAACTATCACAATTGCGTCTCCAATCCTTATCAAACCAACTTTTTAATACTTGTTTTTGTTCATTATCAATTTCAAGCTTATCAATATTAACTGGAATTACATCGTTCCTGCCCGGCCCATTATCATGCCTAGCAGTTGCTTTTCTTTTCATTTTGTAGAACATTAAAGAAACGAAAGTACTACCAACGTCTATTGTCTTTTCTTGATTTGTTGTATTTTGAACTGCAATTTTCGATGTTCCAAAATATTTTGGATCCAAAGTTGTAGCAATATGAGAAAGACCATCGCTAACCAATTTAACTT
Organism: Bacillota bacterium; assembly: GCA_023436115.1. GTDB lineage: Bacteria > Bacillota > Clostridia > Christensenellales > SZUA-584 > SZUA-584. Next base: position 35,092 of record JAEZKQ010000020.1, read on the forward strand.
TAGAATGATAGGTTCCACAAATATTATCAGATACAAATATGGACTCTTCAGTTTGTATAAGTACTGTTGTATGTGGCGGAACCTTTATTACACCATTCTCGACCGCATAATGTACCCCTGTTTTATCAGAAAAATATGCAAATTGACTAGCTGTAAGGTTATAAGAAGATCCACCTCTCATATTATCTAACGAATATGGATAAATAAATATCTTTTTACCATAATATCTTTCTATATCCCTATTGCTTAGCACAGACCCATTCATAGAGAACCTCCTAAATGAAAGATTAATGGACGACCTACATATTAGTCGTTAATTATAGTAACAATATATAAACCAGAAAGCAAGTTACTTCCCAGAATGATATGTGTCAGAAATGGGCCTCCAACCAAACACCACTCTTATTTAATATTTATTCCTCTTAGTTCAAGTTCATCTTTCATTGGTAATAGGGGCGCATATAGCTTTATATATGCGTATTGGGTTGCTCCTGTAAATAACTCGACTTGAATGGGAACGCTATACGTAGTTGTTGGAATCCCTTCTTCAGTAAAACATTCATTTCCATAACCATGTTCAACTCTTTGTCCTAAAACATGTTCATTTGTAATCCCTGAGTACGGCTCAATATATACAATTCTAGATATATTATAGCTTAAAGCCTTTTTTGCGCAAAGTTCACATGATGACGATGTCGTATACAAAGTACCGCCTTTTGTTTTAAATTTATCACAGTTCTCAAATGCCTTTTCTTCTGCATGTTGTGAGCGAGTATGAACCTGATTATTTTCATCAATTAATGAGCAATACACATCTTTAAAGCAATAGAGCATTGGTAATCCATCAATTTCTTCATCATAAAGTTCAGTAAATTTTTTATATACATCAAATAATTCTAAAGACTTCAACTTTTTAATCGAGACTCCTTTCTTTTTTATTTTATTTAACATAGCATTTTTAATATGGTTTCTAAAATCCATATTGTTTAGCTCATAAAAACTATATGCAAAGCTATCCTTTTTTTCACATAAGTCACTGAGATTTCTTTTTATACAAGGAATACATTCGTTTTCCAATGTTGCTGCCGGCTCATTCCACCCAACAGATAATATGTTTTTTCGAACATCACAGATTACCGCCCCAACTTGTCTTGAGATACATCCGGAGCTTAATTTAGCTGTTTGCGCAATTTGCATATATCGTTCATCAATTGTGGGTGTAATAAGGCCTGGATGCATCATTAAACAAACATATCTAAATAGTTCTTGATTCAAATAATCAATACGTGAATTATTACTAATGAATATGTCAGCATTCTGGATACAATAATCGACATTTGCTAAATTAAAAAGATAAGATTCATTTTTAAACAAATTTTCGTGGAGTTGATTATAATCATATCTTTTATATATTTCTAAGATAGAAGATTTTACTTTCTTGAATTCTTTCTTTGCTCTTAATGACTGTTCCCAAAAATCAATTAGGCTGACATCATTGCCACTAAAGTTCTTTTGAAACAACCTATGGTACCTATGGGATTCATCTGTGGTTATGGCCAATAAATAAAAAGATTGATGTTTTGATTTAAAATAGTTTACATCTAAAATATTAGTAAATCTGTCTATAACAACTCTGACGCTAGAATTCTCGTCAAATCTCTTTTTCTTCCCATTAATCCAATCCCTTTTATGCAGGATTTTTATTAAAATATCTATTCTTTTTGAAATTGCATACGGGTTTTCATATTTTCTTTTAAAATCTATATTATCTGGAGATAGAAAACCAAAAATTCGTAAAGCGTTTCCAATATATTGATATAGTATGGTTGCTGCTTTTATATTAATCTCTTTACCTAAAAAATCGAAAAATGCTTTACTGATTTTTGTTGTTTCATTAAAGAGAAAATGGTAATCTTCTAAAGACATCTTTTTAATACTTGAAATTAAATCAGTTTCGGCTAGGGTTGCCCATATGGCTTTGCTTTTATTGGATAATGAACTTAGCTCTAGATTGTATTCTTCTCGCATAAATCTTTCTATTTTATCTTTCGTATCTATTATTTCATATGTAGCTTCTAAAATAGAATAAAGCGATGATAGATCCTCAAGAATATATGATGTAATTATATCGTTAATTCGAATAACATGATAAGAAAAAATATCATTTTTCTTTGCAAAATTTAGAAGGATTTTTCTTTCTCTTTCACTGTTGCATATCAATTTATCCTTATTAAATATATACTCATCACTAGTTTCATTATAAGGATAGATCGTATTGGGGTCAAAATTAAAATCATTTAATAACTTACTTGCCGCTGTACATCCTGATCCATATCGCCCAGTTAACCCAATAATATTAAAATGCTTATACTCATCATAAATTGCATTTATATGTTCCTTTGATAAATCGTGTGACATAACTCCTCCTATTATAGCGGGAATAATGGTTAGTAACGATAAATCTTTATTTAAATAAATTAGTATTTATATGTAATAGTTTACACAAAAAGCTTTCAAAATCAATTAATAATTTCGGATTATTAAAGTATTTAGATAAGCTTAACGGATTTGCAGAGTTTCAAAATAAGGAAATCGAAAATTAATAGTCATATGTTGCTTAGCTTTTCCGTCTTTCTTTACAACCTCCTCCACCAAAATTCTTTCTATTAATTCATTCAGAACTTTTGCATTTAGCTCAGTAATATTAGCATATTTGCTAAGAACTGAAATAGCACGCTTAGCAGCCGTAATACTATGCTCTGATTCTTGCATTGAAGCCGAATGAGCAGCAATAATGCTCTCCTGTGCTTTTTGTTCAGTCTGCGTTTGTTCGAGAATACGCTTAAAATTGTCCTCTCTTAATACTCCCGATGTCCAGTCCTGATAAAGTTTCCCGATCATCTTGTCGAGTTCTTTTTTTCGGTTGGCCGCGCTTAAATATCGCTTACTCAGTGCATCGCTCTCCTTCTGAGATAAACTTTGCGTTTGTGAAAGCAACTTCTTAATTGCGGCATCTTTATCTTCAAAAGCTAATTTGGCAAGGGCTTTTATCTCAGACAACACCGTATCATAGATTAACTTCTCATTTGTCCTGTGCTGGGTACAATGCTCTTTACCATATCGATTGTAAGTCAAACATGAATAATGTTTTTCACGAGCGCTGTTATACCGCGCCGTCATCGTCTTTCCACAGGTTCCGCATTTCAACAAACCGGCAAATATGGAGTATTCGCCATTGTGACTAGGACGTTTGCGATCATTGATTTTGAGCTGGACGATATCCCATGTTTCGCGGTCGATAATAGGCTCATGTGTGTTCTCAACAACGATCCATTCTTCTGGCGAGCGATAGCCCATCCATCCAAGCTTAAAAGCACAGATATTCTTTTGAGAGGCAATGCTACCGATATAAGCCGGTTGCATGAGTATTTTCTTTACCGTGGTAAGGTTCCACGTACAGCAACCTTCCTCGATCTCACCTGTATCAAAACGAGTATGGTAACTACGTATACCGCGCTGTCTGTTCCACCAAGAGGGATTTGGTATCTTTGCACGTTCAAGCTCTGTCTTGATACGTTGAGCCCCCCAACCATCACGAGCATGAGTAAATATCTTTTGAATAATCCACTCTGTCTCATTATCTATGATCAAATGGTTATGATTTTGGGGGTCTTTCTTATATCCAAGAGGAGCCATACAACCTGTGAATTCACCTTTTCGCGCTTTGTTAAGATAAGTGGAACGTATCTTTCTTGAAATATCCCTGCTGTAAAATTCATTCAATATATTCTTAAACGGTACAATATCATTCGCTCCTGAGCTTGTGTCAACGCCGTCATTCACAGCGATATAGCGAACATGGCGGCTTGGAAAATAGTCTTCGGTGTAATACCCCGCTTTAAGATAATCTCGGCCTAAGCGGGAAAGATCTTTGGTCATTACGATGTCTATTCTTCCTGCTTCAATATCAGCTATCATACGCTGAAATGCAGGACGCTCAAAATTAACGCCGCTGTACCCGTCATCAATATACGTCTCAACGATCTTCCATCCGTTCTGATTCGCAAAGAAAGTCAGCGTTTCCTTCTGGCTCTGAATACTGAGACTTTCGCCCTGGATGTCGTCATCCTTGGACAGTCTGCAATATAGCGCAGTTCGATTCAATTTCTCGGTCATTTTGTAGTTACTCCTTTCAATACTTGTTCCTAACCATTATCAAATGGTTGAGCATCATTGTCGAAGGTGCCGATAGCCTCATCATCTTTAAGCTCAGCTAAAATGACACGGATAAAAGCATCCAGAAGAACGTCTTTATCCGCTGTTCCTTCAGCATATTTGCGAGCCACGATAACTTCTATATCCTGTTTTTTGCTCACACTCTACCTCCTTAAATGCAAAAAGGGCGTCGGTATGTGTGTACCAACGCCCTTAACCAGCCGGAGAAACAAACTATCTCTCCAGACTTTTGTCCCGCTCTCGCTTGCGCTGCCAGTCAGTGAGCAGCTTCATAATCGTGTCTTCCATTTGCTTAATGGAATAGCTCTTAGGAAAAAAGCTCCCGATTTTCTCTTTCGGGAGCTTTACCTGTTCCTTCTGATTTGCTTTTTCCTCAGTCATAACCTTGAAGATGGCATCCATATCGAGCTTGCCCTCTTGACTCAGCGCCTTCATGCGCATGGCTTGTGAGAGCGATGGCGTTCGTTCCTCGCTCTGCATGGTCTCAAGCAAATCCTCTTGCTCTTTCCCGGCCAAGTAAGACAGGGCCACCGCCGGATTGAGAGCAATCTCTTTTTTATCAACCATTATCAACAAGGGAGGAATAAGCTCTGTGAGTCGGATGAACCGTTGTATCTGCGTTGAGCTTTTACCCGATTCAGCCGCCAATTCAGCCCTTGCTGTGCTGCCTTGCAACTTCTGTCCAACTTGGTCAGAAGTTAAATCAGCTCTTTTGCCTTGCCGTTTCATGGCCTCTAGCTGCATCTTATAAGAAAACGCCCTCTCGCTTGGGAGGACGCTTTCACGCTGATAGTTACTCTCGACCATGCAGATTGTCGCTTCATCATCCGTCATATCACGGATAATAGCTTGAATGCTTTCGATACCAAGCATCCGGCAAGCTTCTTTGCGGCGGTGTCCTGAAACCATTTGATATTGACCATCCGGCAAAGAACGAACAAGAGCCGGGATTCTCACACCGTTTTCAGCAATGCTCTCGACCATACGTTGCATGGCCTCATCTTTGCGTATCTGGAACGGATGATTGGGGAAGTCATGAATGTTTTTAATCGGTATCAGTTGCACTCGTTCACCGCTCATCCCTTCGCGTTCTGCTTGCGTGGTAAATAGATCATCCACCGTCGGGAGCTTAATGTTTGCCCTGCTATTTGCCATTCGCCATTACCTCCTGTACAAGTGATTCATAAGCCTTTGCCGCTTTGTCGTTCGTGGCATGTAGAAAGACGCTCATGCCGGTTGAGCTGGCCTCAGCGGTCCGAATCGTGAGTGGTATCTCCGTTTGGAACACGGGAATTCGGTCTCCGCAGTTTACCCGTAGATTCTCCGAAATGTCTTTGGCAAAATTTGTTCTGCTATCAACCATAGTCAACAGAACACCTTCAATCTTAAGCTGAGGATTGATGGTTCTTCTGATACGGTTGATAGTCTGGATAAGCTGAGACATTCCTTTTGTCGGCAGGTAATGCGACAGCACCGGAATGATAATGCTATCAGCAGCTGCCAGCGCATTCACCGTCACCAAGCCGAGCGACGGCGAGCAGTCTACCAGCACATAATCATACCGATGCTTCACGCCTTGCAGATAGCTACGCAAAATCGTCTCGCGGCTGATCGTATTACTGAGCAGCATCTCCAGCGCCGACAGCTCGATGTTAGACGGCAACAGATCGATGCCCTCCTCATGGTGCAGGATGGCCTCACTCTCTCTGAGCGGTTCATCCGTCACCACCTTGGTCATAATGGCGGCGAGCGTTTCTTTGAGCTCATCCGGCGTTTTCCAACCGAGCGAGTCCGTCAGATTTCCCTGTGAGTCTGCGTCCACCAGAAGTACCTTTTTGCCTTGCCGGGCAAGGCCTATGCCGAGATTCACGGCAGTTGTTGTTTTACCCACGCCGCCTTTTTGATTGGCAAGGGCGATCACTTTGGTCATTGATTTTCCTCCTTTTTTGTAATAAAAAACGGCAGGGGTTAACCTGCCGAAAATAAAAAAGCGATTGTTTTTAACAAACGCTCAATATTCTTTCCTGAATTTTAATGCTTATTGTCCAGTTTTATTAATTGTATCAACTTCGATTTCTGTTTCTATTTCTTGCTCAGCTATCGGAATTTCCACTTGAACAAAGGACTCATAAATCTCCATATCGTTATTTAACGCTTCAAAGCTAACGCACATAGAATATTTGGCCGGATATTCTCCGTTCATACACCATCCTTTATGCCCAATGACAGCTATGCAAAACTCTTCTGGCAAGTTATAACCTTCTATTTCAGCCCAATCTTTTTGTGAAGCACTCCGACTTCTAGATATGTCTTTTATTTGTCCCGAGTTCTTTCTTGCGCCAATAATCCAAGGAATACCCTCACCTCTATCTTCCTCTGTCTCATCTGACATATCTGTTTCTTCCGGGACGCTTATTATTCTTCTAACAAATGAATCTAAATCCTCACGAAATTTACTGCTCATCCAATCAACCCAAGTTGCAAAATAGCCCCTAAAACCTTTTCGAGTTCTACGTGGCTTTGAAGCAAAAGTTAGGGTTACATCGATTCTCACCATATTGTTACTGTTGCGGATGTTTTGTGGCACTTTAACTCTATATACATGAACGTATCCAGCTGCTATCGTACGTTCTCCTCGCGTAATAAAAGTAATCCTATAGTCATTATTATTAAGTGCCCTATCAATACTAGGAAGACCATAGCCCATCAGTCTTAATACGTCCATTTTTCTATCATCGGGAAAAGCATTGGCCCAATTTGTCCATCTTGCTGATTGAATTATTAGGGCCTTTAAAAGCAATACTGACTCATTTGGCAATAAATTTTGTAGTTCAGCAGCAATATATGCCACCTTTGGGGCTGCAAACGATGTTCCAATTTCATCCCTTGCGTAAGCAGGAGGCGATACCCGTATTAATTCACAGCAAGTAGAAGGAATTGTTTTGTATAAATACTGAGTTTTATTAATTACAACATCTCCTCCATACTCAACAACTTCAGGCTTAATTGCTCCCCAAAGCCCCATACCAGTACATGAATATGATGAAACACCACCTCTACCAATAAAAGAAATCCAATCATCGTCTTCAAAAGCATTCACGCTCAATGCGCCAACAGTTAAGGCTTGCATACTTTGTGCAGGATTAGGGATACGGCATGAATTTTGTAGCAAGTAATCTGGATAGTATCTCCCATTTGTTAGATGTTGGGTCACGCCTAATCTAAATGGGTTTTGATTGTCATCAGGCAAATTACCGGCCGCCTGAATAAAGAGAACATCCCTTTCATATGTAGCATTATCAATTGTCGATGCCCATGAAGACATGTACTTTTTCAGGCAGGGGTATGAAGCAGCGATGGAGTGATTATATAGCCTTATATTATTCTCATCTGCATATTTTCTAATAATCCTACCTATCACTTTCGAAGGCAACATTTCTTGAGGCATCACATTATTCTCATTTAGTACTCTTGCATTAGCAATATAACAAGGCAATTGATATTGTTGCCCGTGTAAATTGGAAATACCATTGGGATAAAGAACTGCACCGGCCACTCGTGTTCCATGCCCGCCATCCCTAACCTCATCTTCAATATCATTTGTGGTTGGTAAAAAACATTGAGAGAGATCGGATTTAATTGCTGTTGTAAGGTAAGCATGGCCTTCTTGTATGCCACTATCAATAATGCATACAGTTGGGGCATCTTCATCTGGCGGAACAATAGTGAATTCAGGATTTGCAAGCTTAATTATTTCGTTATCATAAATATTGTTTTCAAAAGTATCTGGTTGTTTAATTTCAAAAACAAACGGATAGTTTTGAGCGAGGTCAATTAAACACTTATGCGTAATTCTTACTTTAATTTCAAAACTGTCTTGAACGGAAAAGTCATCAATATAATCGAAAATTTGAAGGATTTCACCTTCATAGCTGGATATTATTCTATCAAGTGCTGCTTCACGCTGGCGGCATAAATTATCCCATTCATCATAAGCATTATTTTTCCGTTCTTCCCACCGAGCTAATTTCTTTAAAAAGTGCTCCTCATTCTCGTCCTTTCCTTTTTTAGGCTTTAAGCCTACTTTAATTGTACCTTGGCATTCTATGCTCATTTCAACAATAATTTCTTCTTCTGGTGTCTGAACTAGGTTATCCCACTCCTTATATAAGGGTTCGGAGAGGATTCGTTGCAATCTTTGTTCTTTTGTTTCTTCAACAATTATGTCGTTGAGCTTTGCGACATTTCCAGATCCCTTGATTTCATTAGCAAAATTCAATATCGCTTGGATTCCTTTTTGAAACTCTTCTGGTTTTGTCGCTACGATTACAATACCATCTTCATACTCACAAACTACTTCTAAACCGAAGGTACTCCTCAAGTAATCAATATCTATATATTCTGCAGGTATCTGAACCAAAAATGGTTTTTCTTCTGCTAATACTGGGAGTCCCTTGGTGTCTCTTTCGACTTCTTCTTTTGACCACAAATCAATAATTGAAGTAGCTTGGTCATATAGTTTACTACTGTGTTGCTTGCGATTTGCAATATTGAATTTCACACTGTCTGGTTGAGGAAATGAAATTTTCTTCGGTAATAATTTTTTGCCATCACGCTGGAGCACTAACTCAAGATGCTTAAAGTTATCATTTGATTTCATCTTGTTACCCCTACTTATTAATAATATCTGACCTCATCTATTGAATGCTCAATATGATCCTGTGTGATTACATTTGAACCATCAAGCACACTCTTTTTAGCAGCGTTTTCACCGATTGCCACAATATTTGCTGAAGAAAAGCCTCTAACCTTTTCAATAATTTTTTCCCAGTTAATTGATGTCACAACATTAAATGATGATAATGTTAACTTAAAAAGTGAAGATATCTCTCTTTCGGTCGGACGTGTAATTTCAATAACCTCATCGAACCTTCGAAATAATGCTTTATCGAGCGCTGTTTCAAGATTTGTTGTTGCTATTAATAAGCCAGGTGAAGAGTACTCATCTAAAAGCATAAGCAACATATTTACTATTCGAGGTACTTCTCCAACATCTTGACCAACAATTCTTGACTTGCCAATAAAATCACACTCATCTAGAAGCAAAACACAAGGTTTATCTCCACTAGACTCAAAAATGGATCGTAAGTTTGCTGCAGATTCACCAAAATATGAAGAAATAATAGCATCAAATTTCACTTTCATAAGCGGAAGCCCTAAGTTCCATGCAAGACGCTCCGCACCAAGCGTTTTCCCACAACCTGGTGGTCCATAAAGAAGAATTTTTGAGCGTGGTTTTAGATTATACTTCTTTAGCCTTTCTTTTGCAGAATACTCTTTTTCAATTTGATCAAAACGCTTTTCTAATTCCTCTGATAATACCATGTGATGTTTTAATTTCTCACGTGGAATTATTGTGGCCAAAGTTTGATTAAATCTTCTGCTCATAGGTAATACAGTAAAGCCTTCAACTACCGGATTATCAGATACCGAAGTGTTAGCCTTGTTGCTTGAAAAACCAGTACTCAGTGCATCCTCTAATTGTTTAGCTAAGCGCAGATGCCCAATCTTTTTTTCTTCTTCGATAATTGTATTGGCAATTTGCCTCAATGATCCATTATCATTATGTGCAATTGCATTTATTAATCTATTTAATAATTTTGCATTCATGTTGCACCTCAAATAATTTTCAGTCATAAATGAGCCTTTATTATACCACATTGTACTTCTCCTATAGCTGTTTATTCAATTTAAAATTGTTTTCTTAAGGTTGCTATAGGATTGGCTTTTGTAAAAGGTCTAACTGCGTTTGATAAAAGGTCTAACGATTTCATTTATAAAACATAGAATATCACAATATACCATTATTTTCAACTTATCGCTCTTTTCTTTCAGACTTTGTTCGTAAAGAATCTATAACGTCCCTTGGAACCCTATCCAACAGTTTATTCTGCTTTCTAAGCGTTTCCCGAAGCGCATATACCTCTCGCTGTGACCGCACATACGCCTCATCAAGCTCGTTCACCTGTTCCTGCAGAACACGGTTCTCAGCCCCTATAAACGCCTCGGCAGCCTTGTATTGACGCTTCACATCACTGATATAACTATCAACGCTCCCGAGCTGGGCCGTAAATCGCTTTGCCTCCGGCAGCCATTCAGCGATTATAGCAAGCGCAGCATCTTTCTTCTTTCCGGCGTTAAAAGCGTTGATATCCGAAAGCGCCGCCACAATACGTTCCGCTTCCATATCGAGCTTCTGAGCCTTCTTGAAAAGCCATGTCGGGATATGCTTCCGGCCTGTTTCATGTGCCGGTTCGCCACGCTCAAGCTCCGACCATCTCTCGTGTACATGCTCAAATATATCATCCTGCCACTTGGCTAAAGCCTTGGCATTGCCGAGAATGTCTTTCGCGCATAGGCGCCCGTCCTTGGTGATGGGACAGAAGCAAAGATGCATGTGCGGCGAAGTCTCGTCCATATGCACAATCGCGGATAGGATATTCTGCTCACCAATCCTTTGCTTCATGAAGTCGGTAACAGACTGGAAGAACTCCTTCTGTTCTCCGGCCGGTAAACGATCAAAGTACTCCGGCGTGACACTGATAATCGTTTCCACCATCAGAACGCTGTTGGCGCGCCGTCTGGATCCGTTGACCTTGATGAGCCGCTCGATCTCCATGTAATAACTCTGCTTGGGCGCGATCAAATGGTAGTTATCCTGCTTGCGCGTGGGATCGATATCGGGATTGCTCTCATATGACTGCTTTGTTCTTTCATTGTGCCGATACATGGGCGCTATTGCTCCGACGTGGTGTTTCTTGAATCTGAAAATACAATATGGCATGTTGCTTCTCCTTTGTGTTTTTGTCGTTGTTGGTAGAAACCCGGGGCTATGAGGTCAGCCGGGGCAAGGGTGCAAAATACACCGCTGTTCAAGGATGCAAAACAAAAAAGCCGCCACGCTGCTGTGATACGGCCATCCGCGAAAAAAGAAATTCTGTTTTGGAACCGCGGTGTAACACACTACACTAAGCACGCTTAGTGGTGTGGCCTGCCGGCGGCTTTTAGGGCGCGAAGTCAACAACGCAACACTCTTATGTGTGCGAGATTGGCCGAACTTTCCTTACACACTATGAAATGTTGCGTTGTTCCTTCATGGCAGTTTCCAGTACCATATCGCGCCCTTTTTGAATGAGACAATGCCTTTGTCCTTTTTGGCATTATCGACTGTTCGTCTGCCAATGTCTGCGTCATCGAAATACTCATAGACATCCTGACAGGGCATTGCACCGTCACTAAGAAGCTCTAGGAGCATATCCATTGCCTTGTCTTTCTTGGTAATCTGAGCGGATCGTCCTTGGCCACCGCCATTGAGCAATTCTTCAGCAGAGATATTGTATGTGCCGATCCATGCAAAGCGGCCTGTTTCGCCACCAATGTCAAAAGCTATTGATTGTCCTTGCTGAGCAAGACTGCTTTTCAGATGTGCCATGACGCGCATGGTCAAGCTGTCCTTTACTCTGCCGATAAGCAGAATGCTTCTTGCTGCAGCCGCGATATCGATGGAGCCTAAACCGCGATATAGACCCTTCACAGCGCCGCTCATCTTGTTCATGTGGCCGAGTATCACAATCGCGCATTCTGTACGCTCTGCGACTCCTGCAAGGCTTTTAAACACTGGGCGTATCTCGTTGGCTCTGTGCATATCAACGTTCACACCAAGATACGCCTGCAGGGGATCAATGATAAGGAGCTTGGCTTTGGTTTCCTTAATGGCCTGTTCGATGCGTTCATCGACAAGCGTTAAATCCTTCTCGCTTTCATCGATCACTACCACCCGGGAACACGCAGCTCCGAGCGCCGTTAACCGGGGCTTGATTGTGTCGGCCAATCCATCTTCGGCAGTCTGATAGATCACCGTGGACGGTTCTGCAATATCATTGCTTTCCGGCATTCTTTTGCCGTTGGTAATGAGAGCAGTCAAAGCAAGCACAAACGTGGTTTTACCATCGCCCGGATCACCCTGCACGACAGTGATCTTTCCAACAGGGATATACGGATACCACAACCACTTTACATCTTGCTCCTGTACCTCATTCATCATGATCAGCTTGAGTTCTGCTTCTGACATTTTGCTTTGTGTCCTTTCGCTTAGATTGGTATTCAGGGCAAAAAATAAGGACTGCTTTAAAACTTTGTTTGCAGTCCTTTTGACATTTGCGGCATTGCGGGTTATAGGTTATCCGGTTTCGATCGTTCAAGAAATACGCCAATTCAAGGCGTCGCTTTTTTGACATTCGCGGCATTGGAAATACCTCCTCGATTTTGTAGTTTTCCGGTGTCAATATTGGCTAATTTTTTCTTTCTAAGTTGACCATAAATGCAGGACGGGATAAATGCTCAAGCAAAATACGAAAAGGATATTCGCCCGTTTGTAAATGTGCTTTGTGATAGCTCTGAAAAAACTGTTTGACATTTTTAGTCTATTACGATAGACTATTTTTAGTCTATAGCAATAGACTGGAAGTTTGGAGATCATTATGGAAAAGAACTTGAAGCTATATGACGCTGAATACCGCATGATGAGCATTATCTGGAATAATGAGCCTCTGCATTCGAGAAAGCTCACAGAGCTTTGCGAAAATGAGCTTGGATGGAAACGCAGCACCACTTATACCGTACTGAAAAAGCTCTCCGACCGGGGTATGCTAGAGAACAACGCAGCAATTGTCACCTCCCTTGTTTCGCAATCTGACGTGCAGCGATATGAGGCCTATTCGGTTATGGAAAAAAGTTTTAATGGTTCACTGCCGCAGTTCATTACGGCATTTTTGGATGACAAAAAGCTGTCGGATGAGGAAGTTCAGCAGATCAAGCGTCTCATCGACAGACACAAGGAGGATTAATGATGCTGCAGGGTATTTTTATTACAGTACTCAATATGAGCCTGACCGCATCCTATGTAGCTTTATTCGTTTTTATATTGCGTCTGTTGCTTAAAAGAGCACCAAAAGGAATTTTGTATGCGCTGTGGTCTATTGTTTTGATAAGAGCCATTTGCCCCGTTTCTTTTTCATCGGTTATCAGTCTGTTTGGTCATTTGGGATCGGTCAATACATCCGCGAGTCATGGAGCGATGCACTATATACCTGAGAATATTGGAATGAGCGCCGAACCTACTATAAACGTTCGAGTAACGGACGTGAGCAATGTAATAAACGATAGCCTCCCTGCCCCAACACCCGTCGCGAGCGCCGATCCGATGCAGATCATAATAACCGTTGCGATGATTATCTGGCTCGTCGGAGTTGCGGCCATGCTGGCGTACAGCATCATTTCCTACACGATGCTAAAACGTAGAATATCAGCTTCTATTCAAATTAATAAAAACGTCTATGAGAGCGATCAAATCCGTACCGCCTTCGTGTGCGGCTTTTTTGAACCGCGAATATATCTGCCTGTTGCACTTGATGAAAGCAGCAGAAATTTTGTGCTCGCTCACGAGCGTATCCATATACGGCGGAGAGATTATCTTATTAAACCGATTGCATTTCTGGTTTTGTCTCTGCATTGGTTTAATCCGTTCATGTGGGGGAGCTATTTCCTGATGGCAAAAGATATGGAAATGAGCTGTGATGAACATGCCCTTAAATCATTCGATTCAGATGAAAAAGCAAATTACTGCAGCGCCTTACTTTCGCTCTCTTCCGGGCGGCAAATCATCGCCGGAAGTCCATTGGCATTTGGAGAGAACAATACAAAAACGCGCGTCAAAAATGTGCTTAATTACAAGAAGCCGGCCTTTTGGATGGTTCTGATTGCAGTCGTGGCCGGGGCTGCTGTGGGCATATGCCTGCTCGCAAATCCCATTGAAAAGCTCAGTATTGATATTGATGAGATAGAAGCCGTTATAGCCTGGAACGATGAGGCGGGGATAAGACGCGAGCTTCCTGCGGAGGATTTTGATAATATATGCGAGCTTGTATCGTCCGCGAAAAATGTCCGGGAGAATCCTGAATTCGCAGGGACAACACCTGCTTACGGAATAAATATAACAACAAAGAACGGCAAAGGAATTTCGATAAATGAGTCGCTTGGAGATGTTGAGGTGCAAAGAGACGGCAGAAGCTGGCTTATCGATGACTCAGATCTTGGAAGCTTTATTCATGATGTGTGTGCGGTGGATGCCCAAGTGCCGGATGAATCGCTTGACGAAACAACATCCGTTATTGCCGCCGACATTCTCGACGGCTTTATCATCAACGAGGTTGGCGCGACTGATGCAGAAGTATCAGCCGTATTTGCTGACGTAAAAGCGAGTTTTTATGACAGCTACGATATTGAAAATGTTGTAAAACAGGGAATTCACCTGTACATATATGCGAGACAAGACTGGCATGATGGCGCGCTTTTACTGGCAGGGTTATCACCTATTGGCGAGCAGCCCCCCGAATTATATTTCATAAACGATAGCGGTATGGTCATGCGCACGAGCGGTTCGGATGTTTGGAGCATCAACTATACCCATTATGCGGGCGAAACCATAGTCTTTGGAGAATCGTTCGCATGGGGTAACGGGCCGCTAGCCACAGATGAGGTGAGGGCAGAGTTCTGGGGCGGAGAAACCGTAACCGTGCCGATGAAGTATACTCCCAATGATGATTTATATATAACCCGGGGATATATCTGCGTTGCCCCTTCCACCACATGGCTCAAATCGCTTAAAATATTGAAAGACGACAAAATTGTCATGGACGATGTAAGCGGTATGTTTCTCAATGATCCCGCAAATGAACCGTGGTACGGCGAGCCAGAGAGCATCCGCAACCGTACGCGCTACGTGGTGACATCTGACGTAAACAACACTGTATATACGAACATGATAGATTTCTTTGGCGGATATCCGTCGATCACGGTTGAAACAGGCGATTCGGTCCAGCCGCTCTTTACAAGTGAGCTGACATATTGGCCAAATTGTCCAGCCCATGAGGGCATAACCCCCGATATATGGCACAGCAACAACGCCCTTCATGGAGGTGTTGTCGTTACAGCGGGAAGTCGTATATCGGCAGAGGTGACGGCTGTGACCGATAACGCAGAAGATCACGTAAAGGCAGATGACCTTAACATATCCAAGATATATTGGGTTGATTTATCTGTCAAAGACGATGAAAAGTGCATAACCGAGGGTGAGCTTATTTGTCCGGTTAAGAAGGGATACTATGTGCTTATTCTGTCTACAGACTATGGAAACTTTGCTAAAACAATAAGGGTTATGTAAAGCCTGAATACTAATTGGTGTATGGCTAATGCACAACGAATCAGCGGCACTTCTTCAAAACAGATACTGAACAGTAAAGCTTGCAATGTATTGAATGATTGCGTCAGTAGATAAAGTCTAAAGGCATTCGCTAAGCCAAGCACTCATTCTTTCAAAGTTATATGTTTCTCTAAGCACGTCCGATATC
>JAEZKQ010000007.1 GCA_023436115.1 Bacillota bacterium
TATATTGACTACTACAACAATCGTCGTATTAAGGCGAAGCTAAAGGGCTTACCACCCGCTGTTCACAGGCGGCAAGCCCTCTGTACCGTTCAATAGAATATTTGTCTAACTTTTTGGGGTCACTTCAGTGTATGCCCCCTTGTTTGTTCGCAGACTGAATGCATAGCCAGCAGCATATGAAATGATTATGCTGCTTTGAGCCCTTGGAGGGCTTTTTACATTTGATTAGCGGTAAAGATATTTGGCAATTTTTGCGTCCCATGGTTGTTGAATCACAAAGATATTTATGTTAATATATGTATAGTATAAATATAATGGGTTAATTTAGTAGAATCTGTTTGCGTTAAAAATGATCCCCAAAACACATAGCTTCAAGCAAATGGACGGGAAGGATTTAGGCCTTGCTAACCGAACAGCTAAAGATATTCTTTACGGAAATACCAATGGATTGCACAGCACCAGAAAGCTGGATGACGGGAATGTCGGCGGAAAAGTGCGACAGAATACACCGGCTAAGAAACGACAAAGATAAAACACTTGTCATAACAGCGCACCGTTTGCTATATTATGCGCTGCAATCGACTTATTGCGTGCAGCCGGATGCCGGTGACTGGGGAACAGGCTGGCACGGCAAGCCCTATTTAAAGAACGCTCCGCACATTCATTGCAACTTAAGCCATTCGGGCAGCGTTGCGATGTGTGCACTGCACAAATCACCCGTCGGAGTCGATGTGGAGCAGATAAAAAGTATCGAAGATGGCATAGCCCAGCGTTTTATGTCTAAAGAAGAGCTTGCGATGTTGGAGAAAACTTCGGACAAGCCCGGCATGTTCTATAAGATATGGACGCTCAAGGAAGCCTATGTGAAATATTGCGGCAGGGGGCTGGGTGCAGCGCTTTCCAAGCTCACGATATACCCAGACGAAGAGCGTATCAAATCCAGTGTGCGCGGCTGTGAATTTGCTTTGATTGATACACTTCCGGGCTATCAGGCCGCCGTATGCGCGTCGGATTGCAGCTGCTCAATCGAGTGGGTCAATTACGGGCTCCTCGATGTGCTGTAGAAAAGGGTTCAACACCTTCGCTATGAGCCGCTGATTAGCTTATATAAGTATTCTTACACTCAATGAAATAAAAAAGTAAGGTCGTGAACGATGAATAAGGAACTCTGTTACAACTTAACGCATCCTCAGAAGCGGATATGGTATTCGGAAAAACTGCATCCCGGCACGGGCATGTGGAACAACGCCGGAACGCTGAAAATTAAGGGGCACATAAATTACGCGCTGCTGGAAAAAGCGCTGAATATATTTGTTATGGAGAACGAAGCCGCGCGCCTCACAATCAGTATTAAGGATGCGGCTCCGTATCAATATGTTTCAGAGTATAAGCCCTTTACTATCGAATTGATGGACTTTTCCGCACGCGGTGTTCAAAAGCTTTACGAATGGGACAGCATGCAGACGCAGGCGCCCATGCCGCTGGTGGACAGCCCGCTTTTTTATTTTGCGCTGATTCGCATCAGTGATGAAGAAGGCGGCTTTTATGTCAAATTCCATCATATTATTTCTGACGCGATATCAATCGTATCTTTTACGAATCAGGTAACGGACACGTATAAACGATTGCTTTGCGGCGAAGAGTTGAGCCGGGAGGCACGCAGCTCATATATTGAATATATCCGGGAAGAAAGTGACTATCTAAACTCGGCACGTTTTGAATCCGACCGCCAGTATTGGACGCAGCGTTTTATGCAGCTTCCCGAACCCACTGTGCTTAAACAAAAGAAAACGCCCTATTTCAGCACGGTTGCGAAGCGCAAAGCTTTCATCATTTCAGAGGAGCTCAGCGCCGATATAAGAAGCTACTGCCTGTCGCAGAGGGTATCGGTGTTTTCACTTTTCCTGTCTGCGCTTGCGATCTATATCAACCGCATTACCGGAAAAAGCGACATTATCATAGGCTCACCGGTCGCCAACAGAACGTCTAAGAACACCAGAAATACATGCGGTATGTTTGTCAGTACGGTTCCTGTGCGCATTCAGATAAATGATGATCTTAAGTTTTCCGAGTTTATCGGTGTGGTGTCCAGTGAATGGTTTTCCGCACTGAAGCATCAAAAATATCCGTACGACCTGCTGCTTCAGGAACTGCGCAAAACGCATAAGGGCCTTGATTCTCTCTATGACGTGACGCTTTCGTATCAGTACGGCACATTTGAGAAAAGCAACGAACTGTTTTCACAGGAAGGCCGCTGGCATTTTTGCGGCTATCAGGCTGATTCGCTTTCGATACATGTCAACGACCGTGAGGGCAGCGGTAAATTTATTGTGGACTATGACCACCACCACCCCTTCTTTTCCGCCAAGGAAGTTGAGTATATCCACGCGCATATTATCAATATCGTCGGCCAGATGATGGCACATCCCGATAAGCCGCTTTATATGGCGGAGCTGATGTCCGATGAAGAGAAGCACAGGATCTTAACCAAGTTTAACGAAACAGCCCGAACCTTTCCGCAAGGAGAAACGCTTGTGGATCTTTGGAATAAGCGTATGGCTGTGGTACCCGATGATGCGATAGCCATCATTAACCAGGGTCAGCAGATGACCTATCGGGAGCTGGACGACAGATCGTCGGCTCTCGCCGGCCTTCTTGTGCAACGCGGCGTGAAGGCGGACAGTATTGTGGCGCTGCTGACGGAGAGGACGTTTGATTACTGCGTGGGCGCGCTTGCTATTATCAAGGCGGGAGGGGCATTTCTGCCCATCGATGCCAGTCTGCCGGATGAACGCATTTCGTATATGGTAAAAGACAGCGGTGCGGCCGTTTTATTAGTATCACCACATCTTTCCGGCCGGTGCACAGCGAGCGAGGGCCTTTGTGTGATCACCACTGATTCATCTGCGGCTCAGCAAGGCGTGGGAGTTGTTATGCCCCTATGTAAGCCTGAAAATCTGGCATATGTCATCTATACCTCTGGCTCCACCGGACAGCCTAAGGGTGTTCAGATCGAGCACCATTCGATTGTCCATTTCGTCTATTCGCTAAGCGAGATATGGGATCTGTCTCCGGGCGCAAGAATATTGGGTGCGGCTTCGATATCGTTTGACATCAGCGTCATGGAGCTGGTGCTGTCGCTGATGAGCGGGAATACGCTTGTGCTTGCGCAGGAACACGAAGTGAACATTCCTCGTAATATGGTCAGCCTCATCAAAGCAGCTCAGGTGAATGTGATGTGTGTGACACCCGGACGTATGGAGCTGCTGTTATCAGACAATCAGGGCAGCGCATGTCTGGCCAATTTTCGAGAGATCGGTATGGGAGGCGATGTGCTGTCCGAGAAACTGCTAGCGCGCGTTCAGCAAAGCACAAGTGCGCGCATCACTAATTTTTACGGGCCGACGGAAATCACCATTTGCTGCACATGCACCGATGTGACACGCGCAAAGGTGCCCAACATCGGCAGTCCGATGCCTAATGTCAAGGCGTATATACTCGACACGCACCAAAGCGCGGTGCCCATCGGCGTGCCGGGTGAGTTGTATATCGGCGGCTGCGGCCTTGCGCGAGGTTATATCGGCAAGCATGATTTAAACAGCGAGCGGTTTGTGGATAACCCGTTCGTGCCGGGTGAAAAGCTGTACCGGACCGGGGATCTGACGCGGTGGTATCCGCTCGGCGAAATCGAGTTCCTAGGACGAATCGATAAACAGGTGAAAATTCGCGGCTATAGAATCGAGCTGGGTGAGATCGAAAACCGTCTCATGCAAATTGAAGGTATCACAGCTTGTGTGGTTGCGGACCGTATCGACGCATCGGGACGCAGATACCTTTGCGCCTATCTTTGCGGCCAGCCACCCAAAAAAGCGCAGATACGCGCGCAGCTGATGCGAGACCTTCCCTCATATATGATACCGTCGTATTTTGTGGCGATGGAGCAGCTGCCGTTCAATGCGAGCGGCAAGGTGGATAAGAACCTTCTGCCCGATCCGCTGGAGGGCGGTGAGGCAGCGAAGGAAGACTTTGTACCGCCGGAAACACAGACGGAGAAAGCGCTTGCGCAAATATGGAACGACGTGCTCGCAATAGGCGTAATCGGGCGCAACGACAGCTTTTTTGAGATCGGCGGCGATTCGCTCAGTATCGTCAACGTGATGGCGCGTGTACAGCAACACTTCCAAGTCGACATTGCTTTGGACGAAATATATCGTGCACCCTATCTGAAGGATTACGCTTCCCTTATAGACACGGCCAGTAAGAGCGCGTTTCGGCCCATTGTTTGTGCCCCTGAAGCACAGGATTATCCCGTATCGTCCGCGCAGCAGCGTATGTGGATACTTGCCAACACGCAAGGCCCTTCCGTAGCTTATAATATGCCGGCATTATTCACGCTGAGCGAAAAGCCGGATATGGAGCGGCTGAAGAACGCATTTGATCGGGTGATAGCACGCCACGACGCATTCCGAACGTCATTTGTTCTGCGGGACGAATCACTGCGACAGAAAATATATCGGAATGTAGAATTTGAAATCGGTTCTATAAAGTTCAGCGCCAAAAACTTAAAAACGCAAATCAAAAAGCTTGTGGTACCGTTTGATATGAGCCAAGCGCCGTTGCTTCGCGCATCGTTGTTAGAGATTGAGGAGCATTCCTACGCGCTGTTCATGGATATGCATCACAGCATCAGCGACAGGCGTACGATGGAAATATTCATTTCTGATTTGGTGCGCAGTTATAATGGTGAATCACTTGAAAACCAGCCGTTGCAGTATAAGGATTTTGCCGTTTGGCAGCAGGAATACCTGCAATCTGACAGTGTTAAGCTCCAGAAGGAGCACTGGAAAACGACGCTCTCCGGAGAATTACCGCTGCTCAACTTGCGCACCGATAAGCCTCGCGGAGCTGTTCAGCACTTTGACGGCGCCCGCATGCGTTTTAATGTCGGCAAGCAGACGGCAGATATGCTTCGTGATTTTGCCACGCAGCGCGGTGCCACACTGTTTATGGCGGTACTGTCTGTCTATAATGTGCTGCTCTCAAAATATACGGGGCAGGAGGATATTATCGTCGGAACGCCCGTTTCCGGAAGGCCCCGCCCCGAGTTGCAGGACATGGCCGGCGTGTTTATCAATACGTTACCATTGCGCAACCATCCAAGAGGAGACTTAAGCTTCTTGGAATTCTTTGACGAGCTATGCCAAAGCACAGTCGCGGCGCTTGCCCATGCGGATTATCCGTTTGAACGTATGATTGCGGATTTGAATCTATCGCGCGATGCTGCCAGAAACCCGCTTTTCGATACGATGCTTGTCCAGACCAAGAATATGGACCGTTTCAAGTTGGGAGATATACAAGTGAACCACCAACCGTTTGACCCGGGTGTGGCCAAGCTGGATTTGACGCTGGAGGTGTGCGAAACAGACAGCGGCCTTGAATGTGAATTTGAGTATAACACCAGGCTCTTTAAAAGATCGACAATCAAACGCATGGCCGGGCATTTTTGCCGCCTGACCGAACTGCTGCCTCAGGAAGCGGGTACGCGCCTTTGCGATACGGCAATGCTTTCCCAACAAGAGCTTTGGCAGGTCACACAAGGCTTTAATCAGACAGACTTTCCGCTTGACCCGAATATATCTATTCAATCGCTGCTGGAAGAGCATGCGGCACAGCAGGGCGATAAAACGGCTCTTATTGTCAACGGTGAGAAGATGACATTTGAGGCGCTGAACAGGCGTGCGAACTGTATTGCTCATGCATTAAGAGCGCAAGGCGTGGGCAGAAACACGATCGTAGCGATATGTATTCGCCGCTCTTTTGATATGATTGCAGCCATTTTTGGCGTACTCAAGGCCGGAGGCGCCTACATGCCGCTGGATACGTCGTATCCTGCGGACAGAATTGCGTTTATGCTGTCGGACAGCAGTGCACTGATATTGTTGACAGACGGCAGTGCAGACGTGCCTTTTAACGGGCAGACGCTGTGTGTACAGGATATTTCTGACGAGGGGTCTTGCGGTAACCTTGAACGAATCGACAGGCCTGAGGATATCGCTTATGTAATGTACACATCGGGTTCAACAGGCTTGCCAAAAGGTACAGTACTGCAAAGGCGTGGACTGCTTAACTTCTATGAAGGTGTAAAAGGCCCTGTCAACTACGATCCTAATCAGACTAGCGTTTCTATAACAACTGTATCGTTTGATATATTTATATGTGATGCGGTGCTTCCGTTGCTAAATGGCTGTACAGTTGTGCTTTGCTCAGAGGAAGAACTTCGTCAGCCGGACCTGTTAGCTGTGGTTATTGAACAGAATGGTGTGAAGTTTATTCAAGCAACACCAACACGTATGCGGGCGATGATGGATTATCCGTATTTTAGAGAGGCCATGAGAAGCCATATTGAGAAGATTATGATAGGCGGTGAGATGGTTCCTCTTTCATTGGTAAAACTACTAAGAAAGCACTTTGCTGCGCAGATTATTAATGCCTATGGACCAACAGAAACCACGGTTTATTCGTCATTTAAGGATCTTACAAAGGCTTCTCAGATCACTATCGGTAAACCGATTGCCAATACCCGCATATATGTACTTGATAAGTACAAAAGACCTGTTCCTGTTGGTGTGTTGGGCGAAGCCTATATCAGTGGAGCGGGTGTATCCATTGGCTATATCAACCGTGACGAGCTTAACAGAAAAACATTCATTCCTGATCCATATTGGCCGGGCCATATGATGTATAAGACAGGTGATGTCTGCGCCTTCCTGGAAGATGGAGATTTAATCATGTGTGGCCGCGTCGACCATCAGGTGAAAATAAGAGGACTTCGTATAGAACTTGGTGAGATTGAAGCCGCCTTACGTAGCGTAAAAGGAGTTGAAGAGGCTGTTGTTAAGGACTGGGGTGAAGGTGCAGAAAAATATCTGTGTGCTTATTATCAAACAGACCAGGATATCAGCTTGGAAATAATAAGAGAGCAACTCCTTAAAAAGCTGCCACTTTACATGATTCCGTCATATTATGTGAGCATGAAGGAACTACCTACTACGCTTAACGGGAAGGTGAACCGTAAACTTTTACTTGAACCCGATAAAAGTTTAATAAAAGGCAAAGCCAGTGCACAAACAACCCAGATGAGTGAAAAAGAAAGAATGATGGCAAGGATTTGGTCACGGATATTAAGGGTAAAAGACGTTAGCCCAGATGACAGTTTTTTTGCACTGGGCGGGGATTCGCTTGGCGTGATCAAGGTGCAGGCTGCGGTATTGCAATATGGATGGAGTATACGCACACAGGATTTTTATGACCTTCAGACATTGCGTAAGATATGTGCACGTATCAATACGAAAACGTCCGCTGCCGTAAAACATGTATCCCCGGTGAAAGGCGGTACTAATCCTGTTCCCGAGTTCCAGCATCTGTCCCAAGCAAAGCTGGATAATGTTTTTATAACGGGAGCCACCGGATATTTGGGTGCTTATTTGCTGGAACGTCTGGCTGATGTACCGGATGCCCGTATTTACTGCCTCGTGAGAGGCAGCAGTAATGAAGAATGCCGTCAGCGTCTGCGTAAAGTGCTCACATTCTATTTCGGTATTGAGACCTGCGCCTATATTTTTGGCAGGATATCCGTGATCAAGGGTGACGCAGCTGAGGAGGGGCTAGGTATAGATTCGGATGTTCGTGCCCGGCTAAGAAAGATTGATACTGTAATTCATTGTGCGGCGCTGACAGACCATGTGGGACAAGCGGAGCTGTTTGAACGGGCGAATGTGACGGCCACACGAAATGTCACAAGATTCGCAGAAAGATTGGGTGCTGCACTGATGCACATATCCACAGTCAGTGTTTCCGGCACACATTATACGGCTGCCCCTGACCGTAAGGGGGAGTTTACTGAAGAGTGCTACTATGTCGGACAGAACTATGAAGATAATGAATACGCGAAGAGTAAATTCTTAGCTGAAGGAATTGTGCTTGATGCCATCGCCAAGGGGCTTGATGCGCGCATATACCGAGTCGGGGTGCTCACAGGAACGCTGGATGGGCGTTTTCAGATGAAGCCTGAGAGGAACGCTTTTGCGAATCGGTTAAAAACGCTTTGCGCCTTAGGTTGTGTCCCCATCAGCATGCTTGCGGCTCATATGGAAATGACACCGGTGGACAGCTGCGCACAAGCTATACTGGATCTTGCCACACTGACAGACTCAAAGCAGCCGATCTATCATGTGTTCAATACAAATATATTGAAACTTGGCGAAATTATTTCTATGCTCGAACAAATCGGATACCATTTTAATATTTTGTCGAATACGGATTTCTTAAAAGAGATTAAACGTCATAGCAAAAAGGAGAACTATGGTATGCTGATTGGGCTGATGACTGATATCATATCTCACAAGGAACGCCAGGATATTATCGTGACAGCTGATAAAACATCACAGCTGTTATCAAAGATTGGATTTGAATGGCCGGTCATTGACAGTAAGTATCTGGATCATTTTTTAGGAAGTATAGATTCAGGTGCTTTAAAGGAGAGATAAGATGGATTTTCCGCTTGTTGTCATGGGGATCACTATTATCATACTTGTTTGCATGTCTGGTTATATTCTTGCACTAAGAAATAAGAAAGTATTGCATTATATCTTTCTGACAGTAGTCATTGAAGTGCTTGTGTGGAGTGTGGCAGTTGTTTTTCGAGGATTATCGGGGAATGATTTGAGCTCAGTTATAGTCTGGGAAAACATCACGTACATTGGTATTTCAATGGCACCAGTAAGTATCATAATGCTTGGAAAAGCTTATTCAAAGCCAGATAAGCCATTATCTTGGAAATTTCTTTTGCTGTTTATCGTGCCTGTTATTACTCAGGTTATGGCTTGGACAACAGATGTACATGGCTGGTTTTATCAAGAGTACGGAGTTGGCAACGAGCCTAATACGCCCGGTTTGTACTTTTTTATCCATGCCGCATATTCTTATATATGCTTGCTTATAGGGTTTATCGCGCTGAGCTATTTCGCAATCAGGAATTCCGGTGTCGCGACAAGCCAAGCGTTTCTGATTGTAATCGGCAGCGTTGTTCCCACCGTTGTCAATATCTTCTTTACGTTTAATTTGTTCGGATTTAATGTGTATTCCACGCCTATTGCATTTACGTTTACGCTGGCTATGTATCTTCTTGCGATGTTTCGGTTTAACCTGCTAAAGGTTGCGCCTATCGCGTTGCAAACAGTCATTAACCGCATTTCAGACTGTTTCGTCGTGGTAGACAATAACCTAAATATTATTGATTATAACAAGCCATTTTCCGATAATTTCAATTATATTTCCGGCTTGCATAAAGGCGATAATTTTAATAGAATAATAGACAATTGGAATTGCCGCAATCTAGCGCCGGATTCATTCCGTGATCTTATTAAAGACGCGGGAGAATCCAACATGACGCTGGTAAAAGACATTGAAATTGATATTCATGATTCACAGCAATATTTCACAGTCGAATTCACACCCATTATTCAGCGCGGTGCCTGCGTTGCCGTTATATTACTGTTTAAGAATATTACACAGCATGTAAAGGACGTTGAAAAGATCAAAGAGAATCAGGCGATTTTGCTTGAAAGAGAGCGGCTGGCCTCATTGGGACAGCTTATCGGCGGCATCGCTCATAATTTGAAAACACCCATCATGTCTGTTGCGGGAGGAATTGAACAGCTTCATTTTTTGGCCGATGAGTATGCGGCTTCGATTGACGACAGTCAAGTGACACGGGAAGACCATTTGGAAATTGCAGACGAAATGCAGCAGTGGCTTTCGAAGATGAAGACTCATCTGGGGTATATGTCTGATATTATATCAACGGTTAAGGATCAGGCGACTCAGTTTAACATTAGGGACGAATCATGGTTTACGCTGGATGAGATGCTAAAGCGTGTGGGCATATTGATGCAGCATGAATTTGTTAAACATAATTGCATATACAAGCAGGATATTCATGTCGATTTGAAACAAAAAATTGACGGAGATATCAATAGCTTGGTACAAATACTCGATAATATTATTGTAAACGCTATTCAGTCTTATGGCGGTAGCGGGGGGGAGATTGTGTTGAGAGCAGAGAGAAAAGGTCGTTCGCTTCTGCTGTCTGTCACCGACTTTGGAAAAGGCATCGACGAGAAAATCAAGGACAGACTGTTTAAGGAAATGATTACGACAAAAGGAAAACACGGTACCGGCCTGGGGCTCTACATGTCCTACAGCACCATAAAGGGGGTGTTTAGAGGACACATGTGGTTTGAGTCCGCCGCAAAGTCAGGTACCAGCTTTTATATTCAGCTTCCCCTGCCTGAAGAGCAGACATTGGGAGGCGAGCAGTATGCGTAGGTCCAGGCAGATCGTCCTGTCTAAAGAATACAGGATCATGATCATTGATGACGAGCAGGGTATCCTCGATAGTATTCAAGCGCTTCTTAACCGTAACGGTTACTGGTGCATCGGTTTTACCGACCCGCTGGCCGGTCTTGAAGAACTGCACAAAGGTCATTATGATCTTTTAATACTGGATTATTTTATGCAGCCTATACACGGCGAAGCAGTTGTGGAGCAGATTCGTAAAACAGATACGGAGCTTTATATTCTGCTGCTGACCGGCTATAAGGACCTTGCTCCGCCGATCAGCACCATTAAATCCCTCGATATACAGGCTTATTGTGAAAAAAGTGATCGCCTTGACCAGCTTCAGCTGCTTATTGAATCGGGCATTAAGTCTATTTCACAGATGCGCACGATACAAAAATTCCGCGATGGGCTGCAAAGCATATTGGGGTCTGTGCCGAAGATATATCAGCTTCAGCCTATAGGAAACATACTTGAGGAGATACTAAAGCAACTGCTGCCTATGGTCAACAGTTCCGACGCCTTCATTTTGGTAGATGATATACCCGGAATCGAGCAGTCGCAAAATAAAAACGCTCAAAAAAGCATTTTTAAAGGCCTTGGCAAGTACAATGTTCAGATCGAAGAGTTCACGGAGCTTTTGGATCATAAATTGATGGAAGCCATCGGCTGTGCGCGAACCAATATGCAGGTTATACAGCATCCCGGAGGGGTCATTATTCCTTTGGGAAATGAGACCAACGCAGCGATAGGCGCTTTGTATGTGAGCAGTGTGAATATGGACGAAGGTGTCAAGCTTCTAGAGATCTATGCAAGGCAGGCGGCATCGTCGATTAACAACGCATTCTTACACTCCCTTGTCAATACAAAGAACGATGAGCTGAACAACACATACGCGCAGCTAAAAGTGAGATACATGGATACCATTGAGGTGCTGCGGCTTGCGGTTGACGCAAAGGATGAATATACACGCGGTCATTCCGACAGGGTATCCTATTACGCAACCAAGATCGGTGAGAAGATGTCGCTTCCGCCTGAGGAACTTGAGAAGCTGCGTATTTCGGGTATCTTCCATGATGTTGGGAAAATAGGGACATCAGACGACGTGCTGCTTAAAAAACAGACGCTGGATAAAGAGGATTATGAGCAGATCAAGCAGCATCCAATCAAGGGCGCAATGATACTGTCCGCCGTTTCTATGTTTGCGGATATCGTACCGATCGTGCGGCACCATCACGAGTATTTGGATGGAAACGGATATCCCGACGGGCTCAAAGGAGACCAGATTGAACTGCTTGCGCGTATCATATCCGTTGCGGACGCGTTTGATGCAATGATGAGCGATCGGCACTACAGAAGACATCTCTCACTGGAAAAGACGAAAAAGCAGCTGATCGACGGATCAGGCACTCAGTTTGATCCATATGTGGTTGATGCGCTTCTGGATGCGCTGGAGACCGACCCGGAATTAAAGCAACGGATTGATACGCTGATAAGCGAGTTGGCCGGCTGATTTAATTCTTAACGATAGAATAAGATGGCCCTTTGAAACGTGTGGTTCAAGGGCTTTTCATTCCCTTCTTCTAGGCGCGCATTTAAGCGCATACAATGAAGCGGGAGTGATGAGTATGGATTGCGGCTTCGATTGTGATTTGTTCAGACATTATCGGGTAGATTTGCCTTACCCCGCGGTTGCCGCTCAAAAAGTCAATGATGCGTATGCGAAGATTATATCAGATGCTTATGCGGGAAAAGGCTCGGAAACAACGTCAATTGTACAATACGTATCGCATCGTTACTTCACGCAGGACTACCCGGAGATATTTACAGCTTATAAGTATATTGCGTTTGTGGAGATGACGCACTTTGAATTGCTTGGTGATCTGATTAAAAATCTCGGAAGCAACCCCAAGCTTTATTCTTATGAGTCCGGCTGCTACTGGAACGGGCAATATGCGGCATATAAATGGGAAATGAAATCTATTCTTGAGACGGATATAGAAGGAGAGAAGGCGGCCATTTCCCATTATAACAGAATTATCCGCTGGATACCGGATAAGAACATTCAGGCCCTTATGCGCCGGATCATACTTGATGAAGAAAGGCATATAGAGATTTTGACTGGACTTTATAACCAGATAAACAGCATGAGATAAAGCACAAATCCACCTAATACTTGCAGAAAACAAATGCAAACAATAAAGCGCCCGGCTGGGCGCTTTATTGACTGACGTGTTTAATACTTATCGGGGAACATTTTAAGCGTGCCGTCCGCCAATGCGGCATCGATCCACCCATTGGAGACGTTGTACCACTCGGTCTCCTTATTTGACGCGATCATGGATGCGGTCATTTTTTCTTTAACATCTTCGAATGGTATCTCACCCGCAAGCGGCTTGACGCACTGAATGATATAAGCGCCGTCGTAGGTGATGACAGGCTCGGAATATTGGCTTTCATTGGTAAGCTTAGCCATCGCGTCAAGATAGCCCGGGATATCGACATTGGAATAGGGCCCTCTCACGATCCCTTCAGATTTGTAGGGCTCAATGATAAACGCGGTGTCTTCGTTATATTCATCCATGAGCGCTGAAAAATCTTCGCCGGCTTCTAAACGCGTTTTGATATCATCCAGCTTGCTCTGAATCGTTGGCAACGCTTTCGCAATGATGCTGTCATATTCCGTGGTATCGTCTTTACCGTAAGCTGCGGTTGCTGCACTGCGGGTTTCGGCATCAAAACGAATCAGTATATGGCGTACCTTCATGTAACCTTCAGGATAATATAACGCCTGACCGCTAAAAGACAGTTGAGTTTCGATCATTTTCGGGTCAATGCTGATGTTACTTTTCTGGATATTCAGACTGCTGTCATATGAGTCTTTAACCTCTTGATCGGTCACGGTAATATCCTTTGTATAATGATCCCAGACTTTATCGAATATAAATTCCTTTTCCATCTGCTCACGGCAGGTATCAGCCTTATAGCCGATCATATTATAATAAGCTTCGAGCTGACGCTGATACTCTTCGTCGTAGTTGAGTGAACTGTCATTATCAACGGCCATTTGCACATAAAACTCCACATTGGATTCAACCGAGGTTTTCAAGGTGCTATAATTTTCGTCGATTAACGCAACTTCCTCGTCTGTAAGCTTATCAAGGCCTAACTCCGCGGCTTTTTCCAGCGCAATCTGCATGGCGGCCATTTCCTTTATGATGCTCTCGCGAAATGAATCCCATGTAGACGTGTCATTTCTTTCGGACAGGTCTGCAATCGTCATACCCTGCTGGGCGAGGTCTGCATTCATTTTAAGTGTCACAGCTTCCTTGTTGATATCAATATCTTTGTATTCGATAAGAATTTTGGCGTTATCAAGAGCAGCCGCTTTTTCTTCATCAACAGTGATCAGGCGGCAGCCGCCTGAAAGAGTGAGCAATGCGCCTAAGGCCAGCGCAATGATTCTTTTTTTCATCGAAGTCTCCTTAGCTTATTTGTGATTGAAAAAATCCATTTGCATGGCAGTCTAGCAAATATTAAAATTTTAACACTGATACGATTAAACGTCAACGTTGTAACAAAAGGATGAAATAAAACAAGAAAAGACTGACAGAGGATAAGTATTATGATAAAATGTTATTGATAAACAACAAAACTGACAGCAAGAATGCGATATGATATTGAACCTGAAAGGATTTATATGCACGCAGCGAAAGCAAAAGAGATATATGAGAAGATGCTGCTTACGCGATATTTTGAAGAAAAGATCGCGCAGCTATTTTCTATGGGTGTGATGCACGGCACCACACACCTTTATGTGGGAGAAGAAGCGGTGTCCGCGGGCGTTTGCGGAGCGCTGCTGCCGCAAGATGTGATTGCGAGCACGCACCGCGGGCATGGGCACTGCATTGCCAAAGGAATGGATATAGGCGGCATGATGGCGGAGATGCTGGGCAAAGCCTCCGGCAGCTGCAAGGGCAAAGGCGGGTCTATGCATATCGCCGACCTCGACATCGGAAATTTAGGATCTAACGGTATTGTGGGCGGTGGCATACCGCTCGCGGTTGGGGCGGCTCTCGCCACGCAGATGCAGGAGATTGACCGCATTGTGGTTTGTTTTTTTGGTGACGGTGCCACCAACCAAGGCACTTTTCACGAGTCTTTAAATCTGGCGTCCGTTTGGAAGCTGCCGGTGCTGTTCGTCTGTGAAGATAATAAGTACGGCCTGTCGATGAGCCGCAGCCGTGCGATCAACATTGAAGATCTAACATTGCGTGCGCAAAGCTACGGTATGAAAGCCGCGTATGTTGACGGCAACGATGCCGTGAAGGTCTACAGCGAAGCGGTCAAAGCGCGTGACTATGTGAAGAATCATGGCCCAATGCTGCTTGTGTGTGATACCTACCGCACCGTAGGACATTCCAAGAGCGACCATAATGTTTATAGAACGCAAGAAGAAATCGATCAATGGAAACTGAAGGATCCGATACCGCTCATGAAGGATTATTTAATAACGCGCGGCTTTTTTGCTGCTGCTGAGGTACAAGACATGGATACAAAAGCGCGGCAGGAGATCGACAGCGCGCTGGCTTATGCCCAAAACTGTCCATACCCGTCTCCAGAGACTGTGCTGGAAGACGTTTACGCGTAACGGAGGATTCATGAGACAATTAACATATGCACAAGCTCTTAAAGAAGCCATGACGCTGGAAATGCGCCGTGATAAAAACGTATTTCTGATGGGTGAAGACGTTGGGGTTTACGGCGGCAGCTTTAACGTTTCCGCGGGCATGATTGACGAGTTTGGTGAGCAGCGCATCAAGGATACCCCGATTTCTGAGGCTGTGATTGTGGGAGCGGCGACGGGCGCGGCGGTGATGGGCATGCGTCCTATCGCGGAGATTATGTTCAGCGACTTTCTGACCATAGCGATGGATCAGCTTGTCAACCAGGCGGCAAAGCTGCGCTACATGTTTGGCGGCAAAGCACGAGTGCCGCTTGTTGTGAGAACCGCGGCAGGCAGCGGAACAGGCGCGGCTGCACAGCACAGCCAAAGCCCGGAATCGTGGTTTTGCAACGCACCGGGGCTTAAAGTCGTGGTTCCGTCCACACCCGCAGACGCAAAGGGACTGCTCATTTCGGCCATACGCGATGACAACCCCGTGCTGTTCTTGGAACAAAAGCGACTGTATAAAACTTTGGGTGATGTGCCCGAAGGCGACTATATCGTACCGCTGGGAAAAGCGGACATCAAACGGGAGGGCCAAGACTTAACGATCGTAACATACGGACGCATGCTGCCGCTCTGTCTTGAAGCGGCGGCTTTGCTGGAGCAGGAGGGTATCAGCGCAGAGGTTGTCGATCCGCGGACGCTCGTGCCTTTGGATAAAGAAACAATTGTCGGTTCCGTGAAAAAAACGGGACGCTTGCTGATCGTTCATGAAGCCTGCCAGACAGGCGGCTTTGGAGGAGAAGTGGCGGCAGTGATTGCGGAGAGCGACGCTTTTCACAGTCTCAAAGCGCCTATTCGGCGTTGCTGCGGCCTTGACGTGCCGATTCCATTTAACGCAGAACTGGAGAAAAGTGCGGTTCCTGGCTTGGAACGAATTACCTCTGACGCGGCAGCACTGGTGCGCGGATAACGATACACTCAATGACCTCCCTGTATGCCGGGAGGCTTTTTTATTATAGTTCTCAAACGGTAAACTTTTTGGGATAGATAGATGTGCCAACTTTTTAGCTTGGGTTTAAGCGAAAGCGGCGCTTGATAAAGTGGCAGAGAGCATCGATATGAAGTGGGAACAACGACGAATCTATAATGATAGAGAGTCTGCTTGCTAATAATTAATTAACCAGTTGCTGTATTCGCATTTTTATAATACAATATCATTGTATGTGATAAACTTGTTATGTCATTTGTTTTGGACTTCTTTTTAGCCCCTTTGCAGCCTTATCGGCGGGTGAAGGGGTTTTGTTTTATAAAAAAAGGCCGCAGAGTAATTATACCCTGCGGCCTTTCTCCGGCTGCTTACGGAAAATAATTGCCGGGAAAGCTTTATTCGCTTATTTTCATAACGCGGATATTACCCGATGTGGTGTTTAAATCCACGTTAGCGCCGCCGCCGTTCACCTTACCCGAGACGTTTTCTCCGATGATCGAATTTGCCATATCGCCGCTGACGGTTAAGTCGAAGTCTGTTTGTAGGCCGCCCGATGTGGACTCGGCATCCAGATGAAAAGCCGCCTGCGGATTCAGCCGCAGCTCGATATTACCGCTGGTGATGCCGACGCGGATATTGCCGAGCTGTTTTTGCTCCTGCGTGACAATCGCGTTGCCGGATGTGTTGGTGATCTGGACGTCGCCTGCCGCGTTGGTGACGCGCACCGAGCCGGAAGTGCTGCCGACGATAACCGAGCCTGTCGTGTTTTTGATGCTGACATCGCCTGATGTACAGCCGGCGTCTATGGAGGCAAAGTTTGCGCTTTGTGTGTCGATGATACCCGAGGTCACATTGATACGAAGGTTTCTGCCTTCACAATCCGAGATCCTGGCCGCACCGCTGGCGCTCACCACAGACATGTCTTGCAGCTTTAAGCCGCTGACGTTGGTATCGGCCGATGCGCCCGATATATCCAGATCGACCATTGCTTCTTCAGGCAGATAAACCTTGAGCGTGACGTTGCCGCTGATTGTCGCGGGGAACAACATCTCCGCATCATATTTCACAGTCAGCCTGCCGTTTGACTCAGAGACGCTTAAATATTTGTCCTTGGGCGTTGCCGTGATGATGGTGCCGGTCAGCTCTGCGCGCGGTTCGCCAGGGGCGATGATGATTTTACCCGATACACAATCGACATTCACGACTTCGATACCGGTCATATCAAGATCAGCACTTTCGTTGACGTTGATGCCTTTGCCGCTGACAAGGCCGAAAAGATCGGTTGCTTTTCCGTTTGCGTAATTGGTACCGATAATGATACCTGCTGCGATCAGACAAACCAGCAGTATGGACGATACGACGAGAATAATAATTTTAGTGGTACTCATTGATTTGCTCCTGCTACTTTAATTTTTTCAGATATACTATTGAGAAAACCCATATTTGCACGATGGAACGTTTTTGATAAATACATGATGCCGATGAAAAACAAGATTCCTATGCATACGAGGGCGATACTTACCACGATAGCCAACCATAGTAACGCTCCTCCCATAAAAAGCTTTAATATGCCGATGACCAGCGCGGCCACGCCGCCCAAGGCGATGCTCACAGCGGTGATATAAAACGCACTGATGACGATGTATCCGATACCCACTGCGAAAATGGCGTAGAGCGTGTTGACGGTGCCAAGGCCCGCGGCATAGAAGAATGCCTTGAGCATGGATTTGGGCGATCTCTTTTCGTTCGCACTGGCTATCCAGCTTTGCGCCATATACTCCTTCGCAAGCTTTTTTGGTTCTCCAAGACGTTCACATATCGCAGCCTCGCTCGTACCCTCTTTCGCCGCGTAGACAAAAAACTCTTCGATATCGCTGATGATATCCAGTCGCTCGGATTGTGGCAGCTTTTTTAAGTGCAAGCCTAGCTCTTTTAAAAATTGATCTTTATTCACTCTGCCCTCCTAATATACGGTTGACACCGTCTGTAAACACGTACCAATCGGCCAGCAGCGCGGCGCGCGTTTCCTCGCCCTTCTGCGTGAGCTGGTAGTATTTGCGCGGCGGTCCTTCGTTTGATTCCTCCAGATAAGTGCTGACATATCCGTCGTTCTTAAGCCGCCGCAGCAGCGGGTATATCGTACCTTCGGATATATGGACGCTGGTCGAAATCATAGCCACCAGTTCATATCCATACCTGTCTTTTGTCTTGAGAAGCTCCAGTACGCAAAGCTCGAGCACACCTTTTTTTAGCTGCGTGTTCAAAACGCACCTCCCTTTCCGTTGGATACACTATACCACACAGTACCTAATAATGCAAGGTACTGTGTATAATTTTTTTGAGGCTCTGTTAAAGTTCGGTGTTAATAATTAAAAAGGAGAATTGAAAAATGAATATTCATAATAAAACAAAACACACTTGAAGACGTAGAAAAAATATTAGAGCGAATCACTAAAATAAAAAAAGACCACCCCGACATTAATATAAATGCTGAGGTGGATGCTTTTTAATCTTCTTTTGTAACTTCAATTTTTACTAGTCCTTGTGGCGATATTATATAACTTTTATTTTTTGAGAATAGATGAAAATCATATGACAATGGAAATTTGTAAGTAAATATTTCGTCCCCTGAAACACTATTTTTTCCGCCAAAATCTTGATATTCAACTTTTTCAATATGTTCATAATCTTCTTCTCTTTTGTCGGAAAAAACGAAGGTTATAGTATACATAATATTCCTCCTAAATTATGTTAAGTATATTATACCATTCATTCAAATTATTATCAACAATTTATCCAATAATGTGATATAATGTGAGTATTATTTTATTGGAGGATGTATCATATGGAAAATCATTTATATAGTTACAACCTAACTAGAAGTATGCTTGGTGATGAAAAGTTGAAATTAAAGGATTTGAAGTATCTATTAGTTGAGGACAGAGATATTGATAAGTCAATTATTAAAAATTTTTCAATTGATAAGTTTGGCGACCCAAATGAACTAATTAGAATTAATGGTTCAAAAAAACTAATAGAGATTTATAATAAAATTGATCCTGAAAAAGATGATTTCTTTGAAAAGTTATCAAACATTGAGTTTATAGGTTTTAGCCATGATAATGAATTAATTTTCAACTTTCCCAATCAAGAAACGAAGGCAATAAGCATATATAGTTTTAAAAATGAATTTTTAAGAGGTTTTTGTATTGAAAAATATGTATCATTTTGTAAGCAAAATGATTGCATGGATTTAATAAAATCGAATTTGGATTCTCTTTTTAAACATTTTGGTTTAAAAGAAAAACAATATCGTCTCTTAAAAGACAGAGAAAATAAATGGCGTATAAGAGGTTTTACTTCTGATAAATTTAATAACTATGACAATGGTATTGCACTATATTTATCATTATTATCTATACACAAATATGCAAAAGAAAACAATCTTAACTATTATATTAGTCATGCTTATTTGAGTGATTCGGCTATTTATATTTTATTTGAACAAGAGAGCCCCTTTGTTTTGGAGGATATAGGAGAATTATATTTAGGTGTTGCAGTGTCCAATGGAGAAATAAGGAATAGAAAATTTAGGTTTGATACAAGATATCGGGTTGTTGAGCCTCAGAAAAAAATGCAATTTGCGGCAATATTAAATAACGAAATATTTAGTATTGCACACAATATGAAAATTACAACCATTGAAGAATATATTAGGAAACTAATAAACATTAAAGAGCATGAACAAACTATTGTTGATTTTATTAAACAACTTAATTGTACTGAGCCTTTATCTAATGATGCAGTGTATATGTTACTTGATGAAATGACAAAACGTATTGTTGAGTGTTCTGATATTTCAAAAAAGACAAAAGATACTTTCAAGAAATCCGAAATAAGAAATATAGTTGATAATACTTTGACTCTTATAAGTTTTTTAGACAAAGCAAGTAGTATAATAACTGATATTGATGAACGGATTTTTATTGAAAGAATTTTCCATCAGGTCATGGCAAAATATGTTCATAGGAAAAAATAAAATAAGATTTGGCTTAAAAGCAGCCAGATTTACCAAGAACGCTGAATTCTTCACCGCTGATTCTTTCTCCATATTAATGCTTTGTGCCGCAGTAGGGGCAGTAAGCAAAGCTGGCGTCATACGACTTGCCGCAATTCGGGCAGGCCTTAAACATATCGTCAAAACGGCTAAACCCGCCGGATACCTTTTTAAGACGCGAAAAATCAATGGTGTCGGCTGTTTTAAGCTGCCGGGCATAGTCGGCGTCGGCTTCATACAATGCGCCGCAGCAGCGCAGCTTTACATAATAACGCCGGTTCCATTTGAATGTGGGTATGAAAAAGGCGTGAAAATACGTGTAGTGCTCGAAAAACGAGGCTGAAGAAAACCGTCCGCACGCGGGACAGACCACGTTGGTGAATTCTTTTATGTCCCGTTCCTTTTCTTCAATACCAAAAATACCGATGAAGAACATACCGATCACCCCTGCTTTATTATATCCGACTTTATTATATGTTTTTTGAGATTGAAAGAAAAGGGTGGCGTATGAATAAGCCGGACTGCCGCTTCGACAGTCCGGCCCTTAAAAAAGCTTAGGGATAATTATAAAAAAACCCATTTGATATAAAAAATCCCGGCGAAGCTGCCGGGAAAAGCGTTGGCATCTTATAAAAGGTCGTTTTGCATTGCTTTATAGTTGTTTTTAACCTGCTGAACTTCCTCGTCGGTCGCGTCTTTGGATTGGTAATATCCTTTTTCGCGCATAAGATCGAAAACCTGATACTGATCGTGGCTGGTCTGAACAAACTGGTTGGACAAAAGCTTTCTTAAGTTATGGCAAGAGGCTTCCTGTATATATGTCGCGTAAGACGACATGATTTGCTTTTCCTGATTCAAAAGGTCGTTGAGCAAATCCCGCTCCGACAGATTCGGCTGATGGTGCATCGTTTTTTTCTCCTTACTTATGTGTGTCCAGATAACCTAGCAGATTCTGAAAGTTATCCTTGTGGTGGCGTGCCAGCTGCTGGGCACAGCTTTTGAGCTCAGGGTCCTGAAAGTATTCCGCATAAACCTCGCTCTTTTTAGCGGCCAATGCTTCATGCTTTAGCTGGTCTTCAATAATCGTCAGATTTTTAGACTCTATGTCCGGCTGATCGTCTGTTCTGAAAAGTCCCATATTCTATTCCTCCGTCTTTAACATCTTTGTGCCTATTTTGCGCCGGACTTAGGAAAATATGCGCTTTATGTTTTAGATGAATTCATTTATAATCGAAAATATGGAAGAAAAACTGCTTATCAGCTCTATTGAGCCGCAAAAGAAGAAAAAGGACAGATACAACATCTATATTGACGGAGAATATATGGCATCCTTGGGTGCGGAGGCGATCGTGACTTTTGGTCTGCGCGAAGGGATGCTCGTGGATGCCGAAACGCTAAAAGAAGCGGTTTCCAAGGACAACGCGCAATACGCTTTCGACAGCGCGGCTTCGCTGCTCTCTCACAAAATGCGCACGCGCAGCGAGCTTAAGGACAGGCTCACGCAAAGAGGTATTGATGAGGCGGCGGTGGAAGCAGCAATAAACAAGCTGTCCGCTTACGGCTATGTGGATGATTTGGCTTATGCCAAAGAATACGTGCAAAGCGCCGTTCACACAGGGCGCTGGGGCCGCAAAGCGGTGGAATACCGACTCGCCGAAAAGGGGCTGGAACGCGAAGTGATCGCGGAAGCGATGACTGAATACACCGAAGAAGACGAAAAGCGCATCGTGCGCGCACAGATAGCTGGTATGACAGGAAAAAGCAGTGGCATGGACGCACGAAAACAGCGGCAGAAAATATACGCGTCGCTGGCTAGGCACGGCTTTGACTACGGCGTGATCAACACGCTGCTTTCGGAGGATGACGATTGAGAGAGCAGATTTACAGACAGCTAAAAGATGCGGACGGCTATGTATCGGGCGGCATGTTGGGCGCAAAGCTGGGCATCACAAGAGCGGCGCTTTGGAAGCATATCAAAGCCATGCAGGAAGACGGCGCTGTGATTGAGAGCATAACGGCCAAGGGTTACCATCTTATAAAACCGCCGACAGTGCCGCGCGCGGAATACGTACGCACCCATATGAAGCACCCGATCCCTGTGTTTTTTGAAGAATCCACAACCTCCACCAACGACACAGCCAAAAACCAGGCGCGTGACATGCAGCTGGAATACGGCGTGTTTATTGCGGGTGAGCAGACAGCGGGAAAAGGACGCAAAGGCCGCACATGGGTCTCGAAACCCGGACAGGGTGTTTATATGACGTTCCTCGTACGTCCTAAGACAGACCCATCATTGATATCGGGGCTGACGTTGGCGGCGGCCGTCGCCGTTTGCCGCGCGATTGAAACTGTAACCGATACCAAGGCGCTAATCAAGTGGCCCAATGATGTGATCGTGGACGGCAAAAAAGCGGCGGGCATACTCACGGAGAGCATGGTGAACATGGACGGCGTGGAATTTGTGGTGTGCGGCATCGGTATGAACACAGACGCTTCTTTATTTGACGATGATATTAAAGACAAGGCCTTTGCGCTAGAGGCCAACAACACGCTGCTGGCAGCGGCGCTGATCGACAGCTTCATGGATGCTTATGACGAATTTGTGAAGTCCGGCCTTAAGCCGTTTATGGATGTTTTTAGAGTGCGGAGCGCCATATCAGGCACCGTCACAGTCAGCGGAACGGGCGGCAGCGAAACGGGTGGGCTGATCGGTTTCGACGATGAGGGTGCGATTTTGCTGGACTGCGGCGGCGTTACAAAACGGTTTGTTGCGGGCGAGGTTTCATTGCGGGGAGAAAAGGGCTATGTATAGCGGAAGCATAACGGATATAAAAGGTGTTTTGGCCGGGCATTATACGGACACGGACAACAGGACAGGCTGTACGGTGGTCATCATTAAGGATGGCGCTGTGGCGGGTGTGGATGTGCGCGGCAGCGCGCCGGGTACGCGGGAGACCGATCTGCTGCGGCCCACTAATACGGTACAGCAGGCGCACGCTTTCCTGCTCTCGGGCGGCAGCGCGTTTGGGCTTGCGGCGGCGGACGGCGTGATGCGCTGGCTCGAGGCAAACGGCATCGGCTTTGAGACGGGATTCGCGCGTGTGCCTATCGTCCCTGCGGCGGTGCTCTATGATTTGGACACTGGAAGCGCGGCTAATCGGCCCGATTCAAAAGCCGGATACGCGGCATGTGAGAATGCGGCTCGTGAAACGCTTGCGCAAGGCAGCGTCGGCGCGGGAACGGGAGCCACCATCGGCAAAGCGGGGGGAATGGAAAAGGCAGCCAAAGGCGGCTTTGGCACGGCTGCCATCACATTGCCGAGCGGCATCACGGTGGCGGCGTGCTTTGCGGTCAACGCGCTGGGCGACATATACGACCACACCACAGGGCAGAAAATAGCGGGCATGAGCGGCGGTACCGTCTGCGATTTGTTTATGAACAGCGGCAATATCGGCGATTTCTCGGCACGCAATACCACAATCGGCATTGTGGGAACCAACGCTGCGCTTAATAAAGAGCAGGCCAATAAATTGGCCGCGATCGCCCACGACGGCATCGCCATGTGTATCCGTCCGGCACACACCATGTTTGACGGCGATACGGTGTTCGCATTCGGGACGAGTGAAACGGCGGGGGATTTTAACGCCATACTTGCGGCGGGTGCAGAAGTGTCCGCACGCGCCATCATCAATGCGGTAAAGGCGGCAAATGCATGATTATTGGAACCGGCGTGGATATCGTCGAAATAGACCGTATTGCCAAAGCGATGAAAAACGAGAGGTTTTTAGATCGGCTTTTTACCAAAGAAGAGATCGCACTTTTTGAAGCGTGTCGTTACCGGGCGGAGACAGTGGCCGGACGGTTTGCAGCCAAGGAGGCGGTGCTCAAAGCCTTGGGCTGTGGCCTTGGGGATATACCCATGGTGAATATCGCGGTGCTTCGCGCGCCCTACGGCCAGCCTATGGTGACATTGACAGACAAGGCACGCTCAAAGGCTGAGGCGCTTGGTGTGAGGCATGTGCACCTGTCGATATCACACAGCGAGCGATATGCGGTGGCTCAGGTGATTGCGGAAGGAGACTGATATGATCGGTGTATTAAAAAAGCAGGATATGCAGGCGCTCGACCGCTATATGATCGAGACGCTTAAAATTCCGTCACTCGTTCTCATGGAAAACGCGGCGTTTGGCATAACATCCCTCATATCAAAGCAGTTTGAAAAAACAACGAATATTATCGCGATTTGCGGCACAGGCAACAACGGCGGTGACGGCTTTGCGGCGGCGCGTCAGCTTGAGGCCAAGGGATATCAAGTTAAGGTTTGCCTGGTGGGCAAGGTGGATGCTTTGCGCGGCGATGCGGCGGCAAACGCAGCTTTTTTCGCCTCGCGCATCGTTGAAATTACGGACGATGCGCAGGCACAGCAGCAGCTTTCTAATCTATCGGGCTGTGTGCTTATCGACGCACTTTTCGGCGTGGGTCTTTCGCGTGACGTTTCAGGCATCAACGCGGCGGTCATTTCTCTTATAAACCAATGCGGCGCGTCTATCGTGGCCTGTGATATTGCATCGGGTATCGATGCGGATACGGGTGCGGTGCGCGGCATCGCTGTCAAAGCGGACGAAACTGTGACATTTCAATGCGCCAAGCCGGGGCATCTTCTTTTCCCGGGACGCGATTACACCGGAAAGCTGACTGTCAAGGAAATCGGCGTTGCCCACGGGTTTACACAACGGCTGATGGGTTTTGCGGATAAAGTGACGTTACAGCCAAGGAAAGCCAACACGCATAAAGGCAGCTATGGTAAACTTGCTTGCGTGGCGGGCAGCCAAGGCTTTTCGGGCGCGGGGCTGCTTTGCGTGAACGCGGCGCTCAAGGCGGGTGCAGGGCTGGTGACGGCGGGCGTTCCGGCGTGTCTGCAAAGCGTGTTTTCGGCACGTCTGCCTGAGAGTATGACGTTTGCGTTGGACGATTTTTCAGGCAGCCTATCGGAAAACTGTATCGGTGGGCTTGATAAACTAATGTTGGGCAAAACGGCGCTGGCCGCGGGGCCGGGGCTCTCCACGAGCGGCGGTGCAGCGGCGGCGGTACGCCATTTGGTCACCCGTTATGATATTCGCAAGGTGTTCGATGCGGACGCGCTCAACATCATCGCTCAGGATATAGATATTTTGAATAGCAAGACAGGCGATATTGTATTGACACCCCACTTAGCCGAGTTTTCAAGGCTTTGCGGCCTATCCATGGAAGAGATACAAGCTGATGTACTGTCAGCGGCGCAGCGTTTCGCCGGGCAATACGGTATCACGCTGCTTTTAAAAGGTGCGACAACGATTGTGACAGACGGCAGCCGAACGATGTTTTTAACGGCAGGAACGCCGGGAATGGCGCGCGGCGGCAGCGGCGATGTACTCACAGGCGTGATCGGCGGCCTCATGTGCGGCGGGCGCGAAGGCGGCAAGACGGCTTTTGAAGCGGCTGTCTGCGGTGCGTATATTTGCGGCAAAGCGGGTGAAACTGCGGCGGCTGAGATGGGTGAAATCTCGATGACAGCCACAGATACGCTCTCCTATATCTCTGCCGTCACCAAAGAGATGACATCCGGCTGCTGAATTGTTTTTATATGATTAAGCGCTTACCCTTCATGCCAAGCCCTGCATTGCGCGATCCTGCGACCTTCATCGCCCTGTTCTTTATCGTAGGAAAAGCTGTTTAGCAGCGGACAGGGGAAGGAAGTGCATTCGCCGAAGTGCTTGAGATTTTTGTCTTCACAGCACGTTTTGACTGGGCAGCTTTCGCTCCAGAAAGGTTTGGTGATGCTGATGCATCCGCCGCAAATCATCTTTGCGCGGTATTGCATTGGCTGCAAAGCAAGCCGCATCTTGATTCGATCATGTGTGCCTCCTTCATACCCTAAGTCCGATGTATATATGAATAATCGCGTTCTCGGCATCGTCGTTTTGATATTCCTCAAAGTCGCAAGTATACGAGCGCGGCAGATCCATCGTCCACAGCTTTTGCCAGAAATCAGCTACAGCGGTTTGCATAGGACCTTTGACCACGAATTTTGCGTATTGACCTGCGGGCAGTGTTCTGGTGACGGCTCCAAGGGGCAGGTTAGAAGCCTTGTCCACTTCACAAGCCACAACGACACTGTAATCATCTTTTTCGTTTCCCGCATAATCTGTATAGATACCCATCGCTTTGTCGTTGCTCTTATGCTGTATGGCGGTATAAACGCCATTTTGATAAAACCGGTTCCAAAGGTCACCAATCACAGCAACCATATCCGGCGCGGCATTGTTCGTCCTGGCTGTTAAGCCCACAACAGTTTTTTCTTTTAAAAAAACAATTCCATAATTCATAAGCTTACCTCTTTTAAAATGATAAGCTTACGTAGCAGGTCAAACGCGACAACTGTATGTCATCATTGATTGTACTTTTCACATATTTTTTGTGAGATGAGATAAAGCTCTGACCGAAGCGCCTTGGGTTCAAGCAATTCGACCTGATCGCCAAAGCTCAAAAGCCAGCTTAATAGATTTTCTTTATCGGTAAATGAAAAATGAAATAAGAGCTTGCCGTTCGGTCG
Organism: Bacillota bacterium; assembly: GCA_023436115.1. Classification (GTDB taxonomy): domain Bacteria; phylum Bacillota; class Clostridia; order Christensenellales; family SZUA-584; genus SZUA-584. The sequence continues at coordinate 26,708 of JAEZKQ010000007.1, forward strand.
TTCAGCCAGACAGTCCATTCCATATTCCTCAACGATTCTCCATTTCAATTGGGGCTCAAATACTGCGACAAGAGGGGAATATCCTTTGGGTACTTAAGTCCACATCCGGGTGGTCACGTTTCACAAACTTTTCGTGTGTGCCAGACAAGCTTTGAAGGCGGCTCAGCTTGAACAGCCGATAATCGTCCCGCTGCGTACAGTATCCCCAAACGTACCAAGACGACCATTGAAAAACCAGCCGGTATGGTTCTATCATCCGGCGGCTGACTCCTTTGGCGGAATAATATAGAAAACTGATGATCTGTGTATTTTCAATAGCGGCTTGTATCAGCTCGATCTTGGGTATCAACGAGGTTTTATACCAAGAGGACAGATCGATCTGAATGTGGCTGTCTGAAGCGAGTGACGCGGCATTTTCTATGCTGAGCTTGTCCATGAGCTGTTTGTATTGGCTTGTGCCGCATACGCTGTCAAGGCTTTTGAGTCCCGCCAGAATGGACCTCATTTCCGACGATGTCAGCAACGTGCGGTCGATTTGGTAACCTTCCATGATGGCAATGCCGCCGTTTTGCCCCTGCGTTGTCACGATGGGAATACCGGCTTTACATATGTCTTTGATGTCACGGTTAATTGTTCGCCGAGACACCTCAAATTTACGGGCCAGAATAGGCGCTGTCACCTTCTCCTGCTGCAGCAATATGGATAATATACCTATGATGCGGTCAATTTTCATGTGGTTTATCACTCAGTCCGGATCGGGAAACCGGGCACCCCTTTTTTATCCAGCGCCATACCCCCTGTTCCTTGCGTTCTTCGGCAGTTGTATTCCGGTATGTCCTCAAGTAAGAGAATGCGTAGGGGAGAACACATGCGATGCAGACGGTTAAATAAACATCTTTCAAGTCAAATGTGAACCAATCCAGCAGGCGGATAAAATCTAAACTGCCGCCCCAGAAAACCACATCGATGAAAGAGCAAATGATTCCCGCCAGGCAAAAAATCAAAAAGCCGTTTGCGTAAGCCTTTTGGTTTTCTGAAAAGTAAACAAGATATCTGTATACGACCAGCACAAGCGCCAGAAAGAGTATCTGAAGACACACCATGAGCCAAACAGGAGCCTGATAATCGGCCATGTTGGCGATCCAGCTCAGATCCGTGTTTTGAACAGGCCGGAAAAACAGGACGCCGGGCAAGATGACGGTATCAGCTGCGGGGCAAAGATGAAAAATAATCAGTTTGACGGCCTGGTCAAGCGCGATTAATGCCGTTGAAAACAAAAGCGGCTTTTTCATGTAACAGCCTCTCTATATGTTCTATCTGAGCCATAAAAGCCCATTGTTAGCCCTTGATTCGTCTCATGAGACCTTCGATTCCCAGAAAATACGAGTCCAGCCCGAGGCCTGATATCTGGCCGATGCAGCCCGCCGCCGTCACAGACCTGTGGCGAAAATCTTCGCGCGCGGCGATATTGCTTAGGTGTACCTCAATAGCGGGAACATTTACGGCTTTGAGCGCGTCGAGTATCGCGATGCTGTAATGTGTGTACGCGCCGGGGTTGATCACGATACCGTCGTAAACACCTGCCGCCGCGTGTATCTTATCGATGAGCGCGCCTTCGCTGTTAGATTGATAAGTGTCGATTGTGATATTGTGCGTTTTCGCAAAGTCGTCCAGCTTTGAAAGCAGTGCCGCATAATCCTGTTTGCCGTAAATGTCCGGCTCACGGGAACCCAATAAGTTGATGTTCGGCCCGTTGATAACAAGTATCTTCATTGTTTCAGTTCCTCCAGCTTAATAAGTAGCTCGTCCGCGCAGCTTTGCGCGTCAGCCGCATTGAGCACGGTTATGTCGGCATAGCTTTGATACAAGGCTCGCCGCTTGTCAAACAGCTCTGCTAGCTTTTGCCGCCCTTCCGAGAGCAAGGGGCGGTTTGAGGTATCCACCTGCTCCAGCAATATACTGAGGGGCCTATCGATATAGACGACAATCCCCGTGGCTTTGAGCGCATTTATGGCTTCTTGCGTTTGTACGATGCCGCCGCCAGTAGAAATCACCGTATCGGAAAGCGCCGCCGCCTGCCGTGCGGCCTGCAGCTCCATTCCGCGAAATACGGCCTCGCCTTGGCTTTTAAATATCTCGGGTATGCGGCCATGCTGGGCTTCAATCATGGCATCGGTGTCCGCAAGCGACAAGCCAAGTTCTTGAGCCGCTATACGGCCAATCGTTGTTTTGCCGCTTCCCGGCATGCCGATGAGTACGATATTTGTCGGTTGCACAGGTTCTTTGAGTCCGTTATATACCGTGGCGCAGAGTGTCTCGTCGAACGGGCGGCCCGTCCATATTTCCTGCGCTTTAAGCGCTTGTGCGCACAGCATCCACAAACCGTTGGCATGTGGTTTGCCCAATATCGCGGCCTTTTTAAGAAGCATGGTTTGCGCCGGATTATAAATCATATCCACCACTTGGGTGCACTTTTGTATCACATCGTCCGAGACGGGGCAGGCATCGGTATTCGGGTGCATGCCCGCAGGCGTCGCGTTGATGAGTACATCGATGGTGTCAAAACTGTCCAATACCTCATATCCCACGGCATCAAGCACGGGGTCGGCTTTTTGCGGATTGCGGCTGACGACATAGACTTCAGCGGCTTTTTCATCCCTCGCGAGGCACAGCGCGCATCGCGCCGCACCGCCCGAACCCAGTATCACAACGAGGCTGCCGCGTAGCCCGAAACCGTTTTGATCGAGCAGCGATTTTAAGCCAAAGTAATCGGTGTTGTGGCCGATGCGCCGTCCTGCGCAAAAATGCACCGTATTCACCGCGCCGATGGCGTCCGCCTCGTGGCTCAACACGTCAAGATGGCGCATGACCGCCGTTTTGTGCGGTATCGTGACATTCACGCCCAAAAAGCCCTGAGCCTCCAGCTCGCCCAGCCGTTCGTCCAAACGCGTTTCCAGAGTTTCAAAGAGCGAATATCGGCCCAGGAGGCCCGTGAGTTGCCAGAATTGTTCGTGAATCTGCGGCGATAAGCTATGAGAGAGCTTGCCGCCAATGAGTCCGGCCTGAATCATGCCTCCTCCTTAAAACGTCATGCGCGGGTAAGACCCCAGCCAAATCAGATCAGCTGCGCTTTCGCCGGCCATGTTGAGGACACGCTTCACATTCTCATCCTGTATGCTGCCCTCGAAATCCAAGTGGAACAGGTATTCGAAGGGACGGTCTTTAAGCGGACGGGATTCAAGCTTTAATATATTGATGCCCGTGAATATCTTGAGCATATCACAAAGCGAGCCGGGGCGGTGCTCCACCTTAAAAACGATGCTTGTCTTATCACATGTGGCGTTAAGAACAGGTCTGCGCGCCACCACCACGAATCGCGTGGAATTGCCCTCGTTGTTGTGTATGTTTGCGGCCAGTACATGAAGACCATATTGTTTGGCGGCCTGTGCGGACGCGATACATCCCACCGTTTTATCTTTCATTTCGGCGACGCTCATCGCAGCTTGCGCCGTGCTTAATGCGGGGAAGGCGCTGATACCCGGGTGCTCCAGCAAAAAACGGCTGCACTGGGCGATCGGCTCAGGATGGGAATATACCTTTTGGATATCCGCCAGCGACGCGCCCGCCAAACCCAGTAAACTGTGTTCAACCTTAAGCAATCGTTCCGCGATAATATAGTAGCCGTACCGCGCCAGCAGATCCACAACGCGCGTGATGCTGCCAGTTTCGGTATTTTCAGCGGGCAATATGGCTTTGCCGATATCGCCGCGCCTCAGTGCTTCAAACATATCTTCGAATGTATCGCAGCTTTTGAGCGGTGCGTCTTCTCCAAACGCTTCACAGGCCGCAATGTGCGAGAAAGACCCCGGAAGCCCTAAATATCCGATGACTTGGGAATCCTCTGCCGCCGTGTCCGAGAGCGGTTTAAAATGCGTGTGCTGGCGTTGCTTACTCAAGTCCATCAGTACGCGGAAAAAGCGCCGTACGGCTTCACCGTTCGCGCTGTCGGCAAGACGAGACTGCGCGCGCTGAATCACCGCGTTTTCTCGCTCTGCGTCGAATACGGGCTGCCCGTAGCGTTTTTTGACCGCCGCAACGCCGTCGGCCGTGTTCATACGTTCTTCAAACAACGGTACAAGCCGCGCGTCAATATCGTCTATTTTCTCTCTCAGGGGGCGAATATCCTCTTCGTAACCCATTTACAGACCCCTTTCCATCATTAAATCGAGCAGACACAGACAGGCTGCCGCCTCAACCACTGCGGCCGCGCGCGGTACGATGCACGCGTCGTGCCGTCCCTTCACTGTGATCGTTTCTTCTTCCAACGTTTTCAGATTCACCGTTTGCTGTGGCTTGGATATGGACGCGGTCGGCTTGATTACCGTTTGGAACACAATAGGCATGCCATTTGTGATGCCGCCCAGTATACCGCCGTTGTTGTTGGTCCCAGCAACAATTTGACCGTCGCGCAGCGTATAGGCGTCGTTTGCTTGGCTGCCGCGCATCAACGCAAAATCAAAGCCCGCGCCAAAAGACACGCCTTTCACGGCGGGTATTGCGAAAAGCAGCGAGGAAAGCGCGCTCTCCACCGTGTCCATCATGGGGCTGCCCACACCCGCCGGTATGCCGCACACTGCGCACTCCACGATACCGCCCACACTGTCGCCTTCGGATGCCGCCTGTTTAATAGCCTGCTCCATCGGCTCGCGTTTGGTTTCGTCGATGAGCGGCAAACGCGACGCGGCAAGCTGTTCTGCCAGCGCCTGTGGAATGTTTGTGGGGTCAAAAGCCGTATCTTCAATGTCCGCAATACGACGGATATGTGTGGCCGCGTAGATGCCTTTTGCCTTAAGCAATTGAGCCGCGACAGCGCCCGCAAACAGTAGCGGTGCCGTAAGCCGTCCCGAGAAATGGCCACCGCCGCGCGGGTCGTTAAAGCCGTCATAGCGGATATGGCCGGTATAGTCCGCGTGGCCCGGACGGTTGACGCGTTCGTCGTAATCGGCGCTGCGCTGCGCGCTGTTGTGGAACAGCACGCACAGCGGCGTGCCCGTTGAAAAACCGTGCGAATAGCCGCTCACGATCTCAAAGTCGTCCGTTTCATGGCGTTTTGTGGACCATGCTTCGCTGCCCGCGCGCCGCCTGTTCAGAAAAGCACGCAGCTGCGGAAAATCCAGCACAGTTCCCGCGGGCAGACCATTGATGACCGCGCCGATCTTGGGCCCATGCGATTCGCCGAATATGTCCACGATAAAATGCCGTCCCCATAGGCTGCTCATGATATTTTCCCTCCCAAAGCCTTTAAGTCTTCGTAAAAGTCCGGATATGATTTATTAACGCACTCAGCGCCGGGTATATGTACCGCGCCCAAAGCGCCCGATGCCGCGACGGAAAACGCCATGGCGATGCGATGGTCGCCGTAGGTATCGATGGTACCGCCCGATATCGTACCGCCTTGTATAATCAGCTCGTCCTGTGTTTCCTGTGCCGCGATGCCCAAGCGGTTTAAGTTATCCGCCAGCGCGTGCAGTCGGTCGCACTCCTTGATTCTCAGCCGCGCCGCGCCCGTGATGCGCGTTTCGCCTTTCGCAAAGGCGGCCGCAATGGCCAGCGGGGGAACGAGATCGGGACACTGCGAGACGTCGATCACCGTGCCATGAAGCGGCGACCTTTTGATGACAAGCTCGTTGCCCACGTAAGTTAAGTCCGCGCCCATACGCCGCATCAGCTCAACGATCACGCTGTCGGGCTGAAGCGACTGCGCGTCCAGCCCCGATATACGGATGCCGCCTGAAATTGCGCCCGCGACGATGAAAAAAGCGGCTTGCGAGTAGTCGCCTTCCACGCGGTATTGCCGGGGCAAAAACCGCTGAGAACCTTTCACGCTGAAGCTGTCACCCGATACGCCGATGTCCACGCCGAAACGCCGCAGCATGTCTACCGTGAGATCCACATAGCCGCGGGATTCAAAGCCCCCCAGTACAGATACGGTGGAATCACCGCATAATAGCGGCAGCGCATAAAGCAGCCCCGTCACGAACTGTGAGCTCACACGCCCGTCCACGAGGAAATCGTCGGCGTGGAGCTTTCCCGAAACAGTCAGCGGCAGGTTCACACCCGGCGGACGTGAATAAGCCATGCCTTGGCGGTCGAATATCTGCAAATAGGCATCGACGGGCCGGTAAGGCAGCCGCCCGCGCCCCGTAAACGTCTTGGTTCCGTCCAACGTGCACGCCACGGGTATAAAGAAACGCAATGTCGAACCCGATTCGGCGCAGTCAATTTGAGCTTCCGTCAGAGAAAGACCGCCGTCTATAGTCAGCGTAGAGTACCGTGAGCTTTTATTAATTTTGATATGGCACCCCAGGCCGCGGCATGCGTCGATCGTGGCGCTGATATCGCTGGATAAGTCTACATTTTCAATGAGGCTTTGTCCTCTGGCAAGCGCCGCGGCCAGTATGGCTCGGTGCGCCGCGCTTTTTGAGGGCGGCACGGTGATATCGCCCGAAAGCTTGCCCGGTGAAACTGTTATGTCCATGTTATTTCTTCCTTATATAAAACTGCTCATTTCGCTTTGCGGTATGCGGTGCAGGAACGACTTTCCCGCCTCGGAGATGAGCACGAGATGCAGCGTATCCGCCACCGTCTTTTTATCCACGAGTATGCCTTTTAATATATCTTCTTTGCTGAAAACAGAAATGTCGTGGGGCAGACCCGCTTTTTTAAGCACGCGGATAATACGCTCCGTTGTGCCCAGTGCCGTCAGCCCCATACGCTCGCTGGCTGCCGTGATGGCCGTCATGCCGATGGCGACGGCCCGCCCGTGCGTTATGGGCAGCTTCTGCGACGCGCATAATCGCTCGATCCCATGCCCGATGGTATGGCCGAAATTGAGAAGCATGCGCTCGCCCGTGTCTCGCTCGTCCGCCGCCACCACGTCGCGCTTGATGGAAAGACACCTTGTAATCAAAGAGGGGAGGCTGTCCGAATGCGCGTCCACAGCCGCTTCGGCTTCCAGCTGCGAGAACATATCCGCGTCCTTGATGAGCGCGTATTTGATAAGCTCGGCCATGCCGTCTGCAAAATCCGCTTGAGGCAATGTTTGTAAAACATCCGAATCCACAAACACAGCGCTGGGTTGATGAAAAGCGCCCACGAGGTTTTTTCCTTCGGGCAGGTTAATGGCCGTTTTGCCGCCCACGGCGCTGTCGATTTGTGCGAGCAAAGTGGTGGGAATCTGCACATAGCGGATACCACGCAGATAGACCGCCGCGACGAAGCCCGACAAATCGCCCACTACGCCACCACCCAATGCGATGACCACATCGGCACGGTTGTAACTGTGCTGTGCCAGAGAGCTTAACAGCATGGCGAACGTATCAGCGCTTTTGGCCGTTTCGCCGGGCTGAACGGTGAAAATGTGATAACGCAGTCCCAGTGCGTCCAATGCGGCTGCCACCCGTGAACCGTACAGGCCTTGAACTGTTGTGTCGGTGATCACGGCGAAGCGGCTCTTGGGGAACATCTCTCTGAGCCCGGCTGCAAAGGTGTCCAGCAAGCCGTTTTCGATATAAACGGGATAAGTGCTTGTTCCCGCGTGCATGGTCAATGTGTTCATAGGTTGACTCCTTTTGCCATGTTGCCCAGCAGCATCTCCAGCTTTTGTGTATCTCGTTCACTCAGCGCCGCATCAATGGTATCCAGATTACACCGCAGGCGCGCAAGGCTCCGCTGCAAATATTCTGCATTATCCATCAATAGTCCTGCCCAGAGCGATGCATTGAGGTCGGCCACACGCGTGATGGCATGGAAGCTGCCGCCCGCAAAACGCTCCAGCCCTTTGCCCACGGCGTAGACCGCAAGCGCGGCCACATGCGGCAGGTGGCTTAAATCCGCTATCACCGCATCGTGCAGTGCGGGAGACATCGGCGTCATCTCGCCGCTCTCAAACGCTGCTGCAAGGAACTTTGCCCATTCCAATGCCGCATCCGTCGTTCTGTCGGTCTGCGTGAGAATGAGCGGCGCGCCCCGAAATAAGCCCGAGCTGGCGTTGGCATAGCCGGATTTTTCGCTGCCCGCCATCGGGTGCAGACAGAGCAGACTGTGAGAGGGCAGTAGCACGTCGCAGAGCTTATCTACGAGCGCCGTTTTAAGCCCCGACAGCTCGGCAAATACACCGCCGTCTATAAGACGTTTTTTTACCTGCTCATAAATGGCGGGCACGGCACAAGGCGGCGCGGCGCATATCACGATATCAAAATCGGTAACGGTGTCTGCAAAATCCGCTTCTATGATACCGTCTGCTTTCGCCTGCTCTATAGAATCCAAATTGGTATCCAAGCCGCACACATGCAGGCAGCCTTTGTTCTTAAGCGCCTGCGCCACCGAGCCGCCGATAAGCCCCAGACCCGCCACAAGAATGCGGCTGTTTATAAATCGTGTTTCCATACTATAACGTCCTGCCCATCAGCGCAGCTGCGTTTTTAAGCTTTTGCGCCACCGCTGAGAACTTTTCGGGCAGCAATGACTGCTTGCCGTCGGAAAGCGCTTCGGTGGGGCTTTCGTGCACCTCGACCATCACGCCGTCCGCGCCGGCGCAGACAGCGGCAATCGCCAGCGGCTCCACCGCCCACCAGTGTCCGGTCGCATGGCTGGGGTCTACGATCACGGGCAAATGGCTTTGGCGTTTCACCACGGGAACTGCTGAAATATCCAGCGTATTGCGCGTGGCCGTTTCAAAGGTACGTATGCCGCGCTCACAGAGTATCACGTTGGGGTTGCCGCCCGCCGCGATATACTCGGCGCTCATGAGCCACTCTTCAACAGTGGCCGAAAGACCGCGTTTTAGCAACACTGGTGTCTTTGATTTGCCAAGCTCACGCAGCAGCACGAAGTTTTGCATATTGCGCGCGCCCACCTGTATCACATCCACCTTTTCGACGAACAGGTCAACGTGCTCCACGTTGGTAATCTCGGTAACGATGGGCAGCCCGGTCTCAGCCTTGGCTGTCTCAAGGTATTTAAGGCCTTCCGTGCCCAAACCCTGGAAGCAGTAAGGACTGGTGCGCGGTTTGAATGCGCCGCCGCGCAGGAAATTGGCACCCGCCGCCTTCACTTTTATTGCTGTCGAGATGATTTGCTCTTCGCTCTCCACGCTGCAAGGTCCTGCCATGAGCGCGAGCTGCTTTCCTCCGATGGTGAAGCCGTTGCCCTCCACGATGGTATCGTCGGGATGAAACGCACGATTCACCTTTTTGTAAGGTTCCTGAACGCGCATCACCTTCTTGACGACGCTGCGCTCCTGTATCGGCTCTGCTTCCAGCGCGGTCGTATCTCCGATGAGGCCGAGTATCGAATAATTGACACCATCCATGCGCTGTACGTCGAGTGAATAATCCTGCTGCAGAAAGCGGATCAAATCGTCCACTTTTTGTGCATCGGCCCCTGGTTTTAAAATAATAATCATGTTTTCCCCTCCGTTTCGCCATCAAAGACCGCTTTTTTACTTAGGCACCCTGCTCCATAAAGCGGCGTGTTAAAAGCTGCTTCATAAACGAAAAAGGGAGCCCGGTAATGAGCTCCCTTTGTTGACAGTTTTTAAGATATATCAATCTTTTCTAAGCAACCCATGACCGCTTCGTGCCGTATTCGTTTAACGTAAAATATCCGAAGCTATAATAATAGCTCCGGCTGCTAAACGTAAAATACAAACTGGCGGACAACGTTACGTTCATGTCTGCTCCCAAACATTGATTTGCCTTATTATATGCATGAGCGTACTGAATCGTCAAGAAAAAATATCTAAAAGTTTGGAAGAAAAATGATATCGCACTTATTTTTGATACTGAAAGCGCCAAAATACTGATTCTCAAGCGGTATCCATTCCTGCATAAAGCGCCGGTGCATAACCGCGCCGTTGCGCTGCAATATACGTGTGCTTTGTTCTTCGCGGCTGACATCAATAAACAGCTTGAGATCATAATGATGGCTAAAGCTTGGATGCAGGCTATATACGCCTTCAATGATGTTAAGCGGCTTGGGCGTGACATGCAAAGGACTGCCCAGCGCATTTAGCTTGCAGCTGTACGGGCGGTAGGAAAAGCTTTTACCGCTTTGCAAACCGGCCAGCACGTCTTTAGCAAACCTTTCATAATCCACGTTGCCGCCCGCTTCCGAGAGCCGTCGGGCTGTCTTTCTCTCGGGCGGAAGAAAAAAGTCGTCCATGTGAAATATGTTGCAGTCATACATCTCGCCAAGCAAGGCGGCAAATGAGCTTTTTCCTGCCGCGCTGGGGCCGTCAACAGCCACTGTGACCATAGAACGATGACGCAGCAGTGCATCTATTTTCTTGAAAGCCTCAATATAAACGCTGCAGGTCGATTTGATAACGCGGTATGAGGGGTGATAAGCCTCGCGGTAGGCCTCGCTGTGGCTCAATAACGGGCAGCTCTTTGCAGTATGAGCTTGTTTTATATAAGTGCCGGCTTCAGAAGGTGAAAAGGGCAAAGCCCCGCTTTCACAGCACTGCTGCAAAACACGGAGCTTTTGTCTATAGCTTTGCATACTGCCGGACACCGCGCGCGACGTTCCCACAAACAGCCGGTTCATGGTTGACGCCTCTAGCCCCAGCGGCACCATGGCCGCCAGGTGAAAGCGGCACAAGCCGTTTCCGATATCCTCAAAGAGATGGGGAAAGACGCTTTTATACGGCTGCATTGTTTTAAGCTCAGCTTCGAGACGCTTAAAGCTCTCCTCGGGGCTGCTGATGATATGTCCGCCCGCAAATTCATTCTGGCAGACGAGTTTAACCATGTCGGCCAGCTCCATTTTGGGGTAACGTGAGAATTGGTCAAGCAGTAGCTGCTTCATGCGGATGCATTGTGTCCTTTATGAAAGATTTCTGTACGGTTCAGCGCAAATACAAGCAAAGGGATGACAACGATTTGCAGTGCGATCCCCGGCAGAGCCGTGATCACAGCGCCTTGAATAAACAGATCCCACGTAAACGCTGTTCCTTGAAGGCCATATAAAGCATAGGTGACGATACCCCAGACGATTCTGCCGCCGATCATGGAGAGCAGCAGCGAGAGATAAACGTAGCCGGGCTTTTTGGGGAAAAGCTTATAGAACAGGCCGCTGAGCAGGCCGTAAACAGCCAGTTCAAACGCCATAGATACCGCAACAGGGAACATTGGGGGCATGCCGAAAAGCACGCTGCGCAGCAGCGGCGTGACAGCGCCCACAGCCAGCCCAAACGGCCAACCGCAAAAATAACCGCACAGCAGCACCGGAATATGCATCAGCAGCAGCATACTCCCCAAAGCAGGATTCTGCACTGTGACAAAAGGTATCAAAAGCCCAATCGCAAGAAACATTGCGGCAAACACCATGTTTTTAGTGTGTTTCACTTTAAATCCTCCGAAAATAAAAAAATACCATAGGCTTTTTTCCTTCTGGAAAAGCGGACACCTTCATGGTATTCTATAGCATAACAATTTAAAAAGTATACTTGCGGCTTCATGCCGCATATTAAAGCACATAGATTAAAACATAAACGGCCAGTTAAGTCAATACACCGTTTAAGCGCATATAAAATCGAGAGTATTTGTGCGGATAATAGGGTATGCTGCGGCGATGAGTGGCCTTAAAGCAGAGAAAACCATAAGAAAGCAGAGAATAATCGCGTGTTTTCCTCAATTTCTGCTTGTCAGTCCTCTTTTGCTGTGTTATAATCGTCAAGTTGATTTAGGGTGGTCCGCTTTCCGCTTTTTTGACGGATATGAACGCCTATACTGGGAGGAGGAATCAGCATGAGCCAAATTATTAGAGCCATCGAACAGGAGCATATGCGCACCGACCTGCCTGAGATGAAAATTGGCGATGTCGTGAAGGTAAACGTCAAGGTTATTGAAGGTACAAGAGAGCGCCTTCAGGGCTTCGAGGGCTACATTATCGCGAGGAAAGGCGGCGGCATTAAGGAGACGATCATTGTGCGCCGTGTATCTTTCGGTATCGGTATTGAACGGACATTCCCGCTTCATTCGCCGAAGATCGCGAGCATCGAAGTTTTGAGGCACAGCAAGGTGAGACGCTCAAAGCTTTACTATCTGCGTGACCGTGCCGGTAAAGCTGCGAAACTTAAGGACAAAAGAAGCTAAGCAAATTAAAGGAGCCGATCGTCGGCTTCTTTTATTATCCGATATTAATTGGTCTATACTATTTGAGAAACATCGCGTCTGGAAGAGGGAAAATGGACATTCAGTGGTATCCGGGACATATGGCCAAAACGCGCCGTCAAATCAGTGAGAAATTAAAGGTGATTAACGTGGCTGTGATCGCTGTGGATGCGCGTGCGCCGCAAAGCACGATGAGCCCCGATCTTTTGGCGCTGCTTTCAGGCAAGGTCAGCATCGTTGTGCTCAATAAAAGCGACCTTGCGGCAGAAGCCCAAACTAAGCTTTGGACGGCTCATTACAAAAAGGAATTTGGCAGCGCGTTGGCTTTTAACGCCACGCGGGATAAAGCCAGTGTGCTGATCTCAGCGATCAACTCTGCAGCGGCGCCTATTATCAAGCGTTATGCGGAAAAAGGTGTGCGCAAAACCATACGTGTACTGGTTGCGGGCATACCCAATGTGGGCAAATCGGCTATCATCAACCGTCTTGTCGGCCGAAAGAGCGCCAAGGAAGGTGATAAGCCGGGTGTGACCCGAGGCCTGCAATGGGTCAGGCTTTCGGATACGCTTGAACTGCTGGACTCGCCGGGTCTGCTCTGGCCAAAAATTGAATCGCAGGAAGCCGCCGCCAAAATTGCGATTTGCGGCAGTCTTAAACAGGATATTATTGACGAGACAGCGCTTGCGGTCTCTTTGATCGATATGCTCAAATCAGCGGCGCCTGAGGCTATTGGGGCGCGGTATGGCGTTGACGGTTTGGGAAACGCACATGATGTTTTAAATGCGATATGTGAAAAAAGAGGATTTCTGCTGCGGCAGGGCGAATCGGATACACAGCGCGGCGCAAAAGTGCTGCTCGATGAATTCAGGGGAGGACGGCTCGGGCGTATCACGCTTGAGCGTTATCAGGATCGTGAAGAATGAAGCGCAAGAGCTTGAAAGGCTAAGGATCATGAGCGCTTATGAGCGCTCTTTTTGGGATGCGGGGAAGCTTGTCGCAGGTATCGATGAAGCGGGGCGCGGGCCGCTGGCAGGGCCGTGTGTGGCTGCTGCTGTGGTGATGCCGCGTGAATGCCTCATCGTGGGCGTGGACGATTCCAAAAAACTATCAGAGAAGAAACGCGAAGAACTTTATGAGCAGATCACTTCGCAGGCGCTCTGCTATGCCGTAGGCATTGCGGACAACCGTCTGATCGATGAAATCAATATATTAAACGCCGCCAAACGTGCCTTTGCGCAGGCGCTTTCCGGCCTGTCTATACAGCCCGACTATTTGTTTTCCGACCGCATCGGAGGAATTGAAACGGATATCAATTATGAGGAGCTTGTCGGCGGAGACGCGCTGTGTTACAGCATTGCCGTGGCTTCCATTATTGCCAAGGTCACGCGCGACCGTATGATGCGCGACTACGAGAAGGTCTATCCCGGATACGGCTTTGCACAGCATAAGGGCTATGCCACTAAACAGCACCGGGAATGCATATTGACTCAGGGCGTATGCGAGATCCACCGAAAATCTTTTTTAGGAAAGCTGATAGGATGAGTATGCGGACTGTGGGAGACCGCGGCGAGGCCATGGCAGCAGCATATCTTGAAGGTATCGGCTGCACCATACTGGCGAGAAATTATTGTGTCCGCGGCGGCGAGGTCGATATTATTTTTAAGGATGGCGATGTGATTGTTTTCTGCGAAGTTAAGTTTCGCAGTTCAGACAAATTCGGAACGCCTGCCGAAGCGGTGGATAAGACCAAGCAAAAGCGGATATGCCATGCGGCGCTCGATTATGCCTATAAAAAAAATTGCATTGATGAAAGCTTAAGATTTGATATAATAGAGATCGTGAACGACAAAATAAACCAAATTAAAAACGCTTTTGAGTTCACTGGAGAAGGATGAAAAGGTTTACTATTTTGGCTATTATCGTGGTATTGCTGGCCTTAGTACCTCTGGGTACAGCTTTTGCCGACGATGCATTTAAACCGTCCCATGCCACGACCTCCGAAACGGTCCTTGCCACAGTGCTGACTATTATCATAGCCGCGCTGTTTATTATTGTATGTGTGATGCTGAGCATGCGGGCAGGAACGGTGGAAGGCGGCGGTAAGTCATGGCCCGCGCTTTTATTAACCGCTGTGATTGCAGTGGTAATGCGTATCATCATTGCGCTGATCTACGAAGGCTTTGCTACCGATATCGGATGCTTTAAGGGCTGGGCAATGGCCGCATATGAATACGGCCCGGCCAAATTCTATACATCTGGCATGTTTGCGGACTACCCGCCGGGCTATATGTATGTGCTTTGGGTATTGGGGTTTTTGCGCGATATATTAGGCATCAATTCACAAAGCGCGATTTTTACGCTGATAATTAAGCTGCCGTCTATTATCGCAGAGGTGGTGACGGCGCTGATCGTATTCAAGACAGCCAAAAAGGAAATGGGAAGAACTTTCGCGCTGTTGTGCGCGGCATTTTTGCTGTTTAATCCGGCGATGTTTTTCAACAGCAGCGTCTGGGGGCAAATCGATGCGTTTTTCATTCTTTTTGCGTTACTGACCATTGACTATCTGCGCAAGGATAACCCCTGGATGGGTGCAACGTTCTTTGCGATTTCCGTGTTGATCAAGCCTCAGGCCATCATGCTGGCGCCTGTCATCGGGCTTTATTATCTTTATGCGCTTTTCAAGAAGGACAATCTGACTCGCGGCGTACTGGGGATGATCGGCGGAGCGGTGATTGCCGTGGCAGTTTTCGCGGCGTTCGTTTATCCATTCACGGGCGATCAGCCAATCACCTGGATATTCCAAAAGTACACGGGAACGATCGTATCGTATCCGTATGCCACAATCAATGCTTTCAATTTGTTTGCGCTGACGGGCGGCAACTGGGTCAACAGCGCAACACCGTTTTGGTTTTTAAACTATCAGACATGGGGCATCATATTTATCGTGTTTATATGCCTGATGGTGGTTTTCCTGCAATGGCGTTCGAGAGAGCAGGGGCGTCTGTTTGAGCTGGCCGCGTTTTTGGTGATCTCCGTCTTTATGCTGGCCCATTCCATGCATGAACGGTATCTTCTGCCTGCCTGTGTCTTCTTGCTGATGGCCTATGTTTATACGCGGGACACTTATACACTGCTTTTTTCAGCTGTGTTTACGGTTTCGGCGCTGTTTAACCAGATGGTGGTTCTCTACGCGAAGACAACCATGACACCCGAACTGCCCACGCTCATTATTTCGGGTATCAACGTGGCCGTTTATGTGGTCTATTTCTTGTTGACGGTAAAAAAGCTTTCCAGCAGCCGGGTGCTTATCAAGAGCCCCGCACTTAATGGCTAAAGATAAAAGGATTAAAGATATGAGGGATAAAAAAAACGATTGGCAAAAACATGCGCGCAGGAGGCTTTTTGACAAGCACGAACCGACGCGGCTAACACGGCTGGACTGGCTCGTGATGCTAGGGATTACGCTGCTGTACGCTGTGGTAGCGTTCATTAACCTTGGTGCATTTGAAATACCCGAAACCTTCTACAACATGGACGGCGACGAAATCGTCGTTGAGTTTGAGGACACACAGGACATATCGAGCATACGGTACTTTACATCACTGGGAACGGGCAAATTCTCTTTCTTTGTGTCTGAGGACGGCGAAGGCTATACCCCCATCATGATGCAGAAGACGGAGACAGACGAAAACGGTGAAACGGTGACCACCTCTGAACCGGTTGAAGTGGAGCACGCGGCCACGGATATGTACGAATGGCAGTTTGTTGATGCCGTGTTTAGGGCAAAATATGTGTCTATTCATGTGGACGAGCCGGGGCTTAGAATGCTGGAGATGGGTTTTTGTGACGCTGACGGAAGTCCGGTCGCCATCGCTTCGGCAAAAAGCACCAACCCGGACGCCCCGCGCGGCAACTCGCCCGAAAAGATGTTTGATGAGCAGCGGTTTGTACCCAAACAGACGTATTATATGACCGAAATGTACTTCGATGAGGTCTACCACGCGCGTACAGCTTACGAGAATATCAATTACATAAAGCCTTACGAGATTACGCATCCGCCGCTTGGCAAGATCATTCTCGGTATCGGTATCCGTATATTCGGTATGAACCCGTTCGGCTGGCGCTTTATGGGCACTCTGTTCGGTGTGCTGATGCTGCCGCTTATGTACGTGTTCGCCAAACGCTTATTTAAGAATACGCTTTACGCGTTTATACCCACCGCACTTTTTGCCTTGGATTTTATGCACTATACGCAAACGCGCATTGCCACCATAGACAGCTACAGCATATTCTTCATTATGCTGATGTACCTTTTCATGTACATGTATACGGAAACCAATTACAACCGCCAGCCGCTTAAAAAGTCGTTGCTGCCGCTTGCGCTTTGCGGTGTTGCGTTCGGGCTGGGTGCCGCGACGAAATGGCTGTGCATCTATGCCGGGGCAGGCCTTGCGGTGTTGCTGTTTATACAGCTTTTCAAACGTTACCGTGAATATCGCTATGCAATTGAGGCGCTTGGTGAAGAGCGCGAGGAAGAGATGGAGCCGGGCCGCCGCGCGCTGCTGGAAAGCTTAAGCCAGAACTACTTCAGAAAGACATTTATCACACTGCTGTGGTGTGTTTTGTTTTTCATCGTTGTGCCGCTTGTCATTTATCTGCTTTCATACATTCCTTACATGCTTGTGGAAGGGGAAGGCGCGTACACCTTTGCTGACATTCTGCACAATCAGGAATACATGTTCAACTACCACGCGAATCTGAATCCGGATCGTCCGCACCCGTTTAACTCTGAATGGTATACCTGGCCTATCAATATGCGCCCCGTGTTCTTCTTCCAGGGCAAGGGCTATCCCGAAGGCATAATGTCGTCGATGTCAACAATGGGCAATCCGGCTATCTGGTGGGGCGGCCTCGGTGCGGTAATAGCGCTGATTGTGATCCGCATACGAAAAGGGCGGCTGGGACGCGAGACGTTCTTCTTGGCAGTGGCGGCGCTGTCGCAGTACCTGCCGTGGGTGCTGATATCGCGCGAAACATATATTTACCACTATTTTGCCACACTTCCGTTTTTGATATTGCTCATGGGCGTGCTGGCCAAATACCTGATTGAGCATACGAAACACGGTAAAAAAGCGGTGTTCATATACCTTGGTGTTTGTCTTGTGCTGTTTATTATGTTTTATCCGATCACGACGGGAACTGTTGTATCGAGGACTTATTCGGATATATTCTTACGCTGGCTGCCGTCTTGGCCGTTCTATTAAGGAGTTAAAAGGTGCTCAAGGAAGTCTTTAAAAATAACAAGAAGAATATTGGACACTTCGTTAAATTTCTGTGCGTGGGCATTGTCAACTTTCTTGTGGATTACGGCGTTCTCACGCTGCTGAACTCTGTTTTCGGATGTCCGCTGGTACTGAGCAACATTATTTCATATACATGCGGTGTTACCAACAGCTTTCTGCTTAACCGTTACTGGACATTTAAAAAGAAGCTCAAATTCTTCTCGGCCTATAGCATCAATCTGGGGAGAAGGGTTGATAAAGCGCGTACCATCCATCCGGTGTTTCTCTCGGTGGATTTTATTAAGTTTTTGTTTGTTAATCTCGTATCGCTGGGCGTGAACACGCTCGCGGTCTATATACTCGGCGATCTGTACGGTCTGCCTAACATCATTGCTAAACTCATCGCTACCGTCTTTTCATTTACCGTCAATTTTGCGGGCAACAAGCTGCTCGTTTTCAGGGACGAGCCGGCAATGTCCGCACAAGAATAGAAGAAAAGAAGGGCAAGGCATTGCTGTCCAAAATTACGAGTTTCGCTCTGCTCGGGCTCACAGGATTTCCTGTCGTGGTGGAAGCGGACATTTCTTCGGGTATGCCCAGCTATGAAACGGTCGGGCTGCCGGGCGCAGCCGTGCGCGAATCCAAGGAACGCGTACGCGCCGCAATCAAGAATTCGGGTTACAGTTATCCTCAGCAGCGTATTACCATCAATCTTGCACCTGCCGATTTAAAAAAACAGGGGCCGATTTACGACCTCGCAATAGCGCTCGGGCTGCTCTGCGCGAGCGGTCAGGTTTTGCCGCCCGATGAAAAGAGCGTTTTTTTGGGTGAGCTCTCGCTGGACGGGCAATTAAGAGGTATTGCGGGCGCGCTGCCTATGACGATTGCCGCGCGGGAAGCGGGATTTGAAAAGCTGTTTATTCCGCCTCAGAACGCGGGAGAGGTGGCCTATATACAAGGGATCGAAGTCTATCCGGTGCCGACTCTTGCCGCTTTGGAAGCGCATTTGGCGGGGCGGGAAAAGATCACTGCGTACCCCACGCTGATCTATAAGCCAGACGACGGGGAGCTATGCGTCAGCGACATGGCGCACATACGCGGTCAGCAGCAGGCGCGCCGTGCGCTGGAAATTGCGGCGGCAGGATCACACAATCTGCTCTTCATCGGGCCGCCGGGCTCCGGCAAGACGATGCTTGCCCGGGCTGTGCCGGGTATACTGCCCGATCTTTGCTTTGAAGAAGCGCTGGAAATATCCAAAATACAATCGGTTTGCGGCCTAAACGTGGGCGGCATCGCCGCAACGCGTCCGTTTCGCAGCCCGCATCATACGCTTTCCACGGCGGCGCTTACGGGCGGCGGTTATCAGGTGATGCCGGGTGAGTTGAGTCTGGCACACGGCGGCGTGCTGTTTCTGGATGAACTGGCCGAGTTTAAACGCGAAGCGCTCGAAGCGCTGCGCCAGCCGCTGGAAGACAGGCAGATCAGCATCGCGCGTGCCAATGCGAAGATCACCTATCCGGCTAATGTGATGCTGATTGCGTCCATGAACCCGTGCCCTTGCGGCCATTACGGCAGTGATAAGCCGTGCCGATGCTCGCCGCGTGAGATCAACCAGTACCTTTCCCGTATTAGCGGGCCTCTTCTCGATCGTATCGATATGCACATCGGTATGGATTCGGTCACATACGGTGAGCTCACGGATGATAAACCCGGCGAGACATCCCGCGTCGTCAGAGCGCGCGTCAATGCGGCGAGAGAGCGTCAGCGGCGGCGCTATGCAGGGACAGGGATATACGGAAACGCGTCGCTTTCGGGAGAACAGCTGGAGACGCACTGCGCGCTAAACGTTCCCAGCCAAAAACTCATGGAAACGGCCTATACCGCTTTTGGTTTAAGCCCGCGCGGACGCGCGCGTGTACTCAAGGTGGCGCGAACCATTGCCGACCTTGCGGGCGCGGAAACCATTTTAGAGACCCATCTTGCCGAAGCGCTGCAATACCGCGCGCCGGACAAACGCTATTGGGGATGAGCATGCGCGAATATAATGAAGAAGAAAAATGTTGGATATGGCTGGCTTCCTTGGGCCTAGGGGCAAAGACGTTTTATCAGGTCGTCAAAACGTTTGGGTCTGCCGCGGGGTTTTTCAAAGCCTTGGAGCTCGGCTTAGAGCTGCCGCAAACGCTTAGCGCCGAAACGCTCTGTCTCGCGCGCGCGGCCGCATCTAGACAGCGTATAACGGAACTGCTCTGCGAGCTGTCAACGAAAAATATAGATGCCATAACCCGTATCAGCGAAGGTTATCCTGAGCCGCTTGCAAATATTCCGTGGCCACCGCCCGTGCTGTTCATCAAAGGACAGCTTCCTGATTTGGCCCGTACTGTGGGAATCGTGGGCACAAGGCGCTGTTCTCGCCGCGGCTATGAATTTACGCGCAGCCTCGCCGGTGAATTAAACGGCATGTGCGTTGTCTCGGGTATGGCGCGCGGTATCGACACAGCCGCGCATCTGGGTGCGCTGGACGCGGATGCGCCCACGGTAGCAGTTTTGGGCTGCGGCGTGGATGTGGTTTATCCGCCGGAAAGCGAGCAACTGTACCAAAATATCATACAGAACGGCGCGGTGATTTCGGAGCTTCCTGTGGGTGCTGCGCCCTATATGGGTAACTTTCCGGTACGAAACCGTATCATTGCAGGTCTGTCCAAAGGATTACTGGTCGTCGAGTCTGAGAGCAAGGGCGGCACCGCCATTACGGCTTCGCTTGCGGTCCAATATGGCAAAGATGTGTTTGCCGTGCCGGGCGCGCCCTATTTGAGCACATCAGAGCTGCCTAACGCGCTGATTGCCGCGGGGGCCGCTCCCGTCCGCACCGCTTCGGATATCTGTGATTATTATAATGAAGGAAAAATGCAAACTACTAAACAAGAGGCCGTTCCCGTGCTGGATTTGACACAGGCACGTATTTATGAGCAATTGAGGCAGGGAGATTTAAGCCCCGAAGGCGTGGCCGCATATACCGGATTTACGCCGGGTGAGGTCAGCGTAGCGCTGACCATGATGGAACTTTCGGGCGTAATCCGACGTCTGCCCGGTGGAAAGTACGGTGTTTAGCTGTATTATCACCGCCGCTACACCCATATCATTATTTCAAAGGAACATATGGATACGATTTCAAATGCGAGGCTAAGTGCTGAAACAGACCGGAGTAACATCATTTGACTTGTACAAAGCTCACTGTATTGATATGATGCATGAGCTTTATTTATGTTTGGACAGCTTGATATGTGTTTACTTGCTTTTTATATTATGCTTTTTACCAATGTCATAAAAGCATATTGTTGTATTAACAGATATGCCTGTGCTATAATCGAGCCGCATTATACATTTGCTGCAAAACCAAAAAGAGGAAGTCATCCTTGATTTTTTGGGATATCGCATTTATAATCTGCTTTTATAAGGCAAAAAGTGTTGAAATGGCACAAAGCCGCATAAAATAGCCACAAGGTGGGCAAACTGTGCGCCCGTAAGGCTAAAAGTAACGAGCATGGAGAAAGTGATGCAAAAGAGTACCGCGAAAAAGGAATCCAAGCCCAAAAAAGCGGCCAAAAAAGGCTACGACCTCGTCATCGTCGAGTCTCCCGCAAAGGCCAAGACTATCAGCCAGTTTCTAGGGAGCGGCTATAAGGTGCAAGCCAGCGGTGGCCACGTGCGTGATCTCCCCAAAAGTACGCTGGGCGTGGATGTTGAAAACGATTTTGAGCCAAAGTATATTCAGATCAGGGGTAAAAAGGACATTATTAGTGCGATGAAGGCGGGCGCGTCAGGCGCGCGTAACATTTATCTCGCAACCGACCCTGACCGTGAAGGCGAGGCGATATCGTGGCATATTGCCAACATGCTGGGCGTGGATGCAGCAGAGGTCAGCCGCATCGAGTTTAACGAGATCACCAAAAACGCGGTGACCAATGCGATACAGCACCCAAGGAAAATCAACCTTGATCTTGTGGACGCCCAACAGGCGCGGCGTGTGCTCGACAGGCTTGTCGGTTATAAGCTAAGCCCGTTGCTTTGGCGCAAGGTCAAAAAGGGCCTCTCCGCCGGACGTGTGCAGTCTGTGGCGGTACGTATTATATGTGACCGTGAGGATGAGATTACGGCTTTTGTGCCCGAAGAGTTCTGGACGATCACCGCACGGCTTTCCGACAGCGCAAAAACCAATGAGTTTGATGCCAAGTTCTATGGACGCGGTGATGAGAAGCAAAAGCTGGGTTCTAAGGCTGATGCCGATAAGGTGCTGGCTGCCGTTCAGGGAAAAGATTTTACTATCAGCAGCATTAAAAAAGGAACAAAGAAAAAGAACGCGCCCGCGCCTTTTACCACAAGCTATCTGCAGCAGGCTGCCTCGGGTGCGCTTGGGTTTACTGCAAAACGCACAATGCTCGTAGCCCAGCAGCTTTATGAAGGCGTAGAGATCGGCACCGGCGGCCCTGTGGGTCTGGTCACTTATATCCGTACCGACTCGACACGCGTATCGGAGGAGGCGCTGAGCGCTGTTCGTGAATATATAGAAGCCGAATACGGCAAGGACTATCTGCCCGAGAAGCCCAACTATTTCAAGAAGTCCCAAAAGGCTCAGGATGCGCATGAGGCGATTCGTCCGTCGCATATGGAGATAAACCCTGAGTCGCTTAAAAATACACTTTCCAAGGATCAATACAGGCTTTATAAGCTGATATACAACCGTTTCGTCGCGAGCCAGATGGCCCCCTCTGTGTCTGAGACCATGCAGGTGACGCTAAATGCCGGGGACTGCACGTTCCGCGCCAGCGGTTCTCGTGTGTTGTTCAAGGGCTATACTGTGGCATACAGCAGCGAGGAGGACGAAACCAAGGACACGCTGCTACCTCCTTTAAACGAGGGCGAAGTTTGTCCGCTGCTTTCGCTTGTGCCCAAGCAGAACTTCACACAACCGCCCAGCCGCTACACCGAAGCGACGCTGGTGCGCGCGCTCGAAGAAAAAGGCATCGGCAGGCCGAGCACTTATGCGCCTATTATTTCGACGATACAGGATCGCCATTATATCGAAAAGGACGGTAAGTCGCTAAAACCCACTGAGCTGGGCGGCATTGTCAACAATCTCATGAAACAGAATTTTTCTGATATTGTTGACGTTGAGTTCACGGCCGATCTTGAAAACAAGCTGGATGATATCGAGAACGGCGGCAAGCAGTGGAAAAAGCTTTTAAGCGATTTTTACAAGCCTTTTGAACAGACGCTAGAGCAGGCTGATAAAAACGTGGAACGCGTGGAGCTGCCTGTTAAAGAATCTGACGTAGTCTGTGAGAAATGCGGCCAGATGATGGTCTATAAAGATGGCAGGTTTGGCCCGTTCCTTGCGTGCCCGGGCTATCCCGAGTGCAAGAATACCAAACCTGTTGTTAAATACATCGATACGCCGTGTCCCAAGTGCGGCAAACGCATTGTTGAAAAACGTTCCGCCAAGACAAGAAAAACGTTTTATGGTTGTGAGGGCTACCCGGAATGTGATTTTGTATCGTGGGATATGCCAATCGCCGACAAGTGCGAAGCTTGCGGTTCTATGATGGTGCTGCGCAGGCTCTCGGGAGGCAGCAGCTACAAGAAATGCTCGAATCCCGAATGTATCAAGAATCAAAGAAAGAAAGCCGATGACAGCGAATAAAGCTGTCGTCATCGGCGCGGGGCTGGCAGGATGTGAGGCGGCGTATCAATTAGCCCGGCGCGGAATCAATGTAACACTGATTGAACAAAAACCCAACAAGCTTTCACCCGTGCATAAGTCGGGACTGTTCGCAGAGCTTGTTTGCTCGAACTCCTTTCGCGCGGAAGGGCTTTATAACGCGGTGGGGCTTTTGCAGCAGGAAATGCGCGAACTCGATTCGCTGATTATCAAAGCGGCGGATCATTCCAGAGTGCCCGCGGGCGGCGCGCTTGCTGTGAACAGAAGCCAGTTTGCAGCTTTTGTCACACGGGAGATCATTGAACACAAAAATATTGAGGTGAGACGCGAGGAAGCAGTAAAACTTCCGCAGGACGGTGTGGTCATCGCTGCGCCGGGTCCGTTGGTGGAGGGCACTCTCGCGGATGATATAATAAAAACTGTCGGCAAAGGCATGCTCTCGTTCTACGACGCGGCGGCGCCTATCGTGATGGGCGAAACCATCGATATGTCGAAGGCCTTCTACGGCTCGCGCTATGACAAGGGCGGCAGTGATGATTACATCAACTGCCCGATGAATGAGGAGCAGTACCGCGCCTTTTATGAGGCGCTGGTCAGCGCGGAAAGAGCACCGCTGCACGGGTTCGAACAGGGCCGTGTATTCGAAGGCTGCATGCCCGTTGAGGTGATGGCAGGCCGCGGTTTTCAGACGCTGCTATTCGGGCCGTTAAAGCCAGTGGGCTTAAGAGCACCCGGCAGTGATGAACGCCCGTTTGCCGTTGTGCAGCTGCGGCGTGAGGATAAGGAAGGGCGGCTCTATAACCTTGTCGGATTTCAGACGAACTTAAAGTTCGGAGAACAGCTGCGGGTGTTTCAAATGATACCCGGACTGGAGAATGCTGAATTTGTGCGTTTTGGCGTCATGCATAAAAATGCTTTTTTAGCGAGCCCCGGCTTGCTTAACAACAATTACGAGCTTACAAAACGACCCGGCCTCTTTTTCGCCGGTCAGATCACGGGCGTGGAAGGCTATGTGGAGAGCGCATCGAGCGGTCTGCTGGCAGGCCTGTTCGCCGCCTGTGACTTATTGGGACAGTCAAGGCCGTCTTTCAGCCGTAATACCGCGTGCGGTGCGCTGGCGGCGTATGTATCGGATTATGCGGGCGGGGACTTTCAGCCGATGAATATTACATTCGGTATCATGAATACATTGGAAACACGGGCAAAAGGGAAGGATAAGAAGAGAGAAACATCCGAGCGCGCGTTGGAAGAGATACAGCGCATTGCTCAAAGCCTTAAGGTAAAGGAGACAACGACATGATGGAAGGTACAACGATCGTCGCGGTGCGGCGTGACGGAAAATGTGCGGTGGCCGGAGACGGGCAGGTGACATTCGGCCAGAATACGATCATGAAGCATAATGCCAAAAAGGTACGGCGGCTTTATAACGATAAGGTTGTCGTCGGTTTTGCGGGCAGCGTGGCAGATGCGTTCACGCTCTCCGACAGGTTTGAAGCCAAGCTGGAGCAATACAGCGGCAGCTTGCAGCGTGCGGCGGTCGAGCTCGCACAGGAATGGCGGAGCGATAAATTGCTGCGCAAGCTGGAAGCGATGCTTATCGCGGCGGATAAGGATGAGCTGCTTGTCATATCGGGCAGCGGCGAGGTCATCATGCCGGACGACGATGTTGCAGCGATCGGCTCGGGCGGCAGCTATGCGCTGGCAGCAGCCAAGGCGCTTAAGGAAAACACGGAACTGAGCGCACTGGAAATCGCGCAGAAGGCCATTAAGATCGCGGGTAACATCTGCATATTCACCAACGACCATATCACGGTGGAGGAGGTATAGCATGTCGCATCTGACACCCAAAGAAATCGTGGAAGCGCTCGATAAGTATATTATCGGTCAGGATAAAGCCAAAAGGGCGGTGGCCGTTGCGTTGCGCAACCGGTACAGACGGCAGCGTCTGGACCAGGAGATGCAGGACGAGATCACGCCCAAGAATATCATCATGGTGGGCCCCACGGGCGTGGGTAAAACCGAGATTGCCAGAAGGCTGGCTAAACTGATGAACGCACCGTTTATTAAGGTAGAGGCCACGAAATTCACCGAAGTGGGCTATGTGGGCCGCGACGTGGAATCGATGATACGCGATCTCGTGGAAGCTTCGATACGTATGGTGAAAGCCTCGCGCCGTGAGACGGTTCTCGAAAAAGCGCAGGCCATGGCCGAAGAAAGGCTGGCCGACGTGCTTGCGCCTATGCAAAAGAGACCCACACCGTCTCAGAACCCGTTTCAGGCGCTCTTGGGGCAAGGCCAGAGCGCGCCCGCCGAAACGCCTGAGGAAAAGCAGCGCCGCATGACAAAGCGCGAAGAAACGCTGGCGTTGCTGCGCGCGGGGCGGCTGGAAGACACGATGATAGAGATCGAGGTGGAGGACAATGCCGCTCTAGGGATTGAGATCGCAGGCCTGGGCAGCGATATCAATATCGGCGAAATGTTCTCAGGAATATTGCCCAAAAAGACAAAGCGCCGCCGCGTGACCGTGGCTGAAGCGCGCAAGATATTCACGCAGGAAGAAGCCGACAAACTCATTGATATGGACGAAGTCATCAGCACGGCTGTGGAGCGCGCCGAGCAGGACGGCATCATATTCTTAGACGAGATCGATAAGATCGCGGGCAAAAACATGGGGCAGGGCCCCGATGTCTCCCGTGAAGGCGTTCAGCGCGATATACTGCCCATCGTGGAAGGTTCTACGGTGGTTACCAAATACGGGCCTGTCAAGACGGACTACATGCTGTTTATCGCGGCGGGCGCGTTTCATGTTGCGAAGATATCCGATTTGATACCCGAGCTTCAGGGACGTTTTCCCATCAAGGTCGAGCTGCAAAGCTTAACGTGCGACGACTTAAAGCGCATTCTCACGCAACCAAAGAACGCGCTGATCAAACAGTATATGGCGCTGCTCGAGGCGGACAACGTGCGGCTCACGTTCAAGGATGACGCTATCGATGAGATTGCGCGCTATGCTGTGATGGTGAATGAAACATCCGAAAATATCGGTGCTCGCCGTCTGCATACGGTGGTGGAAACGCTGCTTGAGGATATTGCGTATAACGCGGGCGGCAATCATCCCATGATCGATCTTCAGATTGATGCCGAATATGTAAGAGAGCATCTGAAGGGACAGCTTAAAGACAACGACCTGCAAAAGCATATACTCTAGTATATCGCTTTTGGGCAATGCGCATAATAATGCTAACCATTTTACGGAGCCGAAAAGAGACAAAAGCTTTTAGGTTCAAGACAGGGGAGTGTTATTATGAAAGCGATTGTGATGGCGGGCGGTGAAGGTACTCGGCTTCGTCCGCTGACATGCGCCATGCCCAAGCCCATGGTTCCGCTGCTGGACAGACCGATGCTGGAATATACCATTGATCACCTTCTGCGCTATGGTATCAGTGAGATGGCTATGACCTTGGGTTATCAGCCATCTGTGATTACCGGCTATTTTGAAGAGCATCAGCCGCGGGGCGCTTATATTGAATATTACATTGAAGATGTGCCTCTCGGCACCGCGGGCAGCGTAAAAAATGCCGCGGCGTTTGTGGACGGCACATTTTTGATACTCAGCGGCGATGCACTGACCGACATCGATCTGCAACTGGCTGTGCAGTCCCACAGGCAAAGCGGAGCCAAAGCCACTATCGTTTTAAAGCGCATGGGCAATCCTTCGGGTTATGGTGTCGTGATTTTGGACAAACAGGGGCGGGTGGAGCGTTTTGTCGAAAAACCCAGCTGGGAGGATGTTTTTTCCGATACCATCAACACAGGACTCTATATACTTGAACCCGACGTACTGGATTTAATACCCGAGGGGCAAACATTCGATTTTGCCAAAGACCTGTTTCCTCTCATGATGAGCAAAGGGCTCCCTATATACGGCCATGTGGCAGCCGGTTATTGGTGCGACGTGGGCAATATCGAAAGCTATATACGCGCCCATGAAGACATGCTCAAAGGAGCTGTGAAAGTCAGCATCAAGGGACGCTGCGTCGGCGGTATCTGGGTAGGAGACGGCGTCTCCTTAAGCAGCTCCGCGCTGATACAGTCTCCCGGTTTTATCGGAGACGGCGTAACAATCGGAGACGGGGCAAAGATCGGGCGGTATTCATGTATCGGCGCGGGCTCCAGAATCGGCGCGTACGCCAATATCAAACGCAGTGTACTGCACAGCGGTTCGCGAGTAGGCCGTCATGCCAAGCTCAGCGGCTGTGTGGTGGCGGCTGAAAGCGCTGTCGGAGAACGTGCCAGCGTCTACGAAAACGCGGTTGTGGGTGAACGAAGCTCGCTGGGAGGAGAAAGCCGCGTGTCTCCGCGCGTTCGCATATGGCCTGAAAAGAATATCGGTTACGGGGCATCCGTCGCTGAGAATATTGTATGGGGTTTTGGGGAACGCACGGGGCTCATCGGTAAGACAGGCTTTGTGGGCGATGTCGGCATGGACTTAACACCCGTCAAGCTCGCGCGTATTTTCGGCGCGGTGGGAGAACTTGCGTCGGGCAAGAGCGTGGCTGTGTGTGCGGATGGGAGCGCGCTGAGTCACGCGGCGCTCAAGCAGGCATCGGGTATGTTGACGATGAGCGCTGTGGATGTGTTTGCACTCAGCGGTGTCACGAAGCCTATATGCGCGCTTGTGGGCGATATTATGAAGTGTGCGCTGTGCATCATGATACGTACGCAAAAACAGCATCTCTATGTGGACATATTTGAACCCGAGCTTTTCATGTTATCCAAATCGGCTCGTAAAAAAATTGAAGATAAGTATTTTTGTCAGGGTGAGATGCTGGCCTCATCAATCTGCGGCAAGGAAACATGGGTGGGCGCTGCCCAGAGCCTTTATATAAATACGGTTTTCCAGAAGATAGATTGGAGCGCCATTAAAACAGCAGGGCTTCGTGTGGTGATGGCAGGTAACCATGAAACTGATATTTTTGCCAAACGCGTCTTTGAAACGATTGGAATGCGCGTCTTTTCTGACGCAGGGAACGATGTTGCGGCCGCAATACGCGACCACAACGCTGCCTTTGGCGTGCGTTTATCAAGAAACGGTATGGTCAGCGCGCTTTACCTGCCAAGCGGTCGTGTGATGGGGCCGGAGGAATGGCAGTCGCTCTGCTACTACCTTGTGTTCAGCAGCTTGAATAAACCGAATGTGAATCTGCCCAGCGGAATTTCGCGCAGTGTGGTTGCTGCCGCAGACATTCTGAGCTTAAGCTATGAGTTTACGTCTGAGGAGGATGCCGTCTCCGATTTATCAACCGATCAGCGTCGCATCATTTACGATGGGATTTTCAGCGTTTGCCGATTCTTAGAGCATTTGGCGCGTACCGGTTTAACAGCAGACGAGGTTGCCGCTGTCATCACACAGCCGCATGCCAGAGTGAAAGCAATCAGCTGTGATTGGGATGATATCGGACGCGTCATCGGAGCGATGTATGCACGCGGCGGCGCTTATGCCAACGAAGGCCTCAGGCTCGATGTTCAGGGCGGATTCGGCTATATCTGCCCTCATGCCACAAGGCCCACGATCATTATTCGCACCGAGGGAGACACCGAAGAGTTCGCTCAGGAGCTCTGTGAAACCTATGCCGATATGGTGCGTCGTATCGTTCGGCAGTCTAAACAAGAATAGGGTTGTTCTAAGGGGCTGCCTGAAACTAAACGGGCAGCCTTTTTTGATTGAATCATATACCGTATGGAGGGTTTTTTTAGGCGTAGAGTTGAGAGAATGCGTAAATGTGGTATAATGAAGATGAAAAAGTGTCTTTTGGCGCGCTTGCATATGAAATATTCATGTTTTATTATAGATATGACGACGAAAGAAAGGAAACATATTTTGGCAAGAAAGCAGCAACAACAGCAGCATAATATTCGAATCACTCCGCTGGGCGGCATCGGCGAAGTGGGAAAAAATATGACTGTTATAGAGTACGGTGAAGAAATGGTCGTGATCGACTGCGGCTTGTGCTTCCCGAGAGAAGATATGCTGGGTGTTGATTATGTGATACCCGATATCACCTACTTAAGAAAAAACAAAGAAAAGATAAAAGCCATGCTGATCACGCATGGACATGAAGACCATATCGGAGCGACGCCGTATCTGCTCCCCGAAATCGGTGCGCCTGTATACGGTACGGATCTCACACTGGCTTTGGTGGAAACAAAGCTGGCAGAACACAAGGCAGAAGGCGTGACATTAAACGTTATCAAGCCGGGC
This sequence comes from Bacillota bacterium, assembly GCA_023436115.1. Taxonomy (GTDB): domain Bacteria; phylum Bacillota; class Clostridia; order Christensenellales; family SZUA-584; genus SZUA-584. The sequence continues at coordinate 56,144 of JAEZKQ010000007.1, forward strand.
GACAGCTTCACCGCGGGGGTCTTCGAAATCGAAGCGATACGTGTGACGCACAGTATAGACGCTTCGTTAGCGTTTGCCATACACACACCCGAAGGAACGATCGTGCACACGGGAGACTTTAAGGTAGACTATACGCCGGTGGACGGCAAGGTGATAGACCTTGCAAAATTTGCGCAGCTGGGCAACGACGGTGTACTGGCCCTTTTATCCGACAGCACCAACGCGGAAAACCCGGGCTTTACCATGTCGGAAAGCCGGGTGGGCGATATGTTCGAAAGCTACTTTAAAAAGGCGACGGGCCGCATTATTGTCGCGACATTCGCTTCTAATATCCATCGCTTGCAGCAGGTTATCAGCGCCTCCAAACGCTACGGCCGCAAGGTGTGCCTCACAGGCCGCAGCATGCTCAAAATTGCCAAGGTCGCAATGCAGCTGGGGTATCTGGATTTGGATGAAGACTTGCTTGTAGAGCCCGAAGATCTCGAAAAGATGAAGAAGAACAAGATCGTGATACTCACAACGGGCAGCCAGGGCGAAACAATGTCCGGTCTTGTGCGTATGGCGGCGGGAGAGCACAAGAAGCTCTCGATGATCCCCGGTGATCTTGTAATCATCTCATCGACCCCGATACCGGGCAACGAACGCTATGTATCCGATGTCATTAATATGCTGTACCGCAAGGGCGCGGATGTCATCAACGAAGGTGTGGCCGACGTGCATGTGTCGGGCCACGCGTGCGAAGAGGAATTGAAGCTGATACTTTCGCTTACAAAACCCAAATATTTTATTCCCGTACACGGCGAATACCGGCATCTGTACCGGCATGCCGCGTTGGCGGAGAATCAGGGCATCAAGCGCAGCCACATTTTTATACCTGAGATCGGTAAAGTGATCGAGCTGGGCAAGAAGTTTTCTCGTTTCACGGAGACGGTGCCCTCGGGCAGCGTGATTATCGACGGGCTGGGCGTGGGCGATGTGGGCAATGTCGTGCTGCGAGATAGAAAGCTGCTCTCTCAGGACGGCCTGTTTATCGTTGTTGTGACGATTTCCTCGGAAACGGGCGAGCTCGTAGCAGGGCCGGAAATCATATCGCGCGGTTTTGTGTACATGAGAGAGTCAACAGATCTATTGGAAAGCGCGCGTAAGATCATTGTGGATGTTGTGGCCGACTGCGGGCGCAACAAGGTGACAGAATGGACAACGATCAAAGGACGCATTAAAAAGGCGCTTCGCAGCTTCCTGTATGAGAGTACAAAACGCAATCCGATGATACTGCCCATCATTATTGACATTTAAGCCTGCCTGTGTTTTTTGGGGTTGCGTGGTTATCGATAAATATGTTTTAGCGGGGTTTCTTATGGGTTATACGGAAAAAGCACTAAACTATTTTTCAAATAATTTTAACTGTTCACAAGCGGTATTCACCGCTTTCGCAGTTGATATGGGTATGGAAGAGCAGTTAGCGCTTAAGCTGGCCACATCTTTTGGCGGGGGCGCAAGGTGCGGGCAAATATGTGGGGCTGTTTCAGGCGCTTTGATGGCTCTCGGACTCAAATACGGCCATTGCCATTCAGGCGACAGCGAAGAAAAAGCCAAAGCTTACGCGCTTGCGGTAGAGTTTAATAAGCGCTTTTGCGAAAAGAACGGAACGGTTGTATGTAAGGAACTGCTTGGCTACGACATATCTGTTCCCGAAGAAAAAGAAGAGATCATAAAAAGAGATCTTTTTTCGACAATTTGTCCCAAAGCGATATCCGATGCTGTTGAAATTGTTCAACAAATGTTAACGCAATAAACGGCATAAATGCTTTATAGTTGAAGCAGGGTGGTTTCAAACCTTTAACGAGGCAAAGGAGTAGTGGAATGCTGGTTTACGATAAAGCTCATGAGCTTGCAAACGAGATCAAGAAAAGCGCGGACTATAAGGAATATGCCCGTTTGAAAGAGATTGTGAGCGCTGATGAAAAAACAAAAGCGCTGCTTGCCGACTACAAGAAATTGCAATTGGAAGCTCAGGCTGGATTCCTCGCGGGCCAACAGCCGTCCGAAGAGTCGATGGACAAACTTAAAAAACTCGGGGAAGTGCTGGCGTTCAATCCGGATGTCACCGCGTTCTTTGCTGCCGAATACCGATTCCAGACGATCATGAGCGACGTTTACAAAATTCTTGGCGACGCGTGTGGTTTCGGATTCGATCTTTTTTCAGAGTAGGTGTGTAATGGCAGATAAAACCGATAAGAATAAATGGATCGACGATATAGACACAACGCGTGCGTTTTCTCCGGTATCCGCCTCAGATAATAGCGATCAGGGGGAAACCCGTAAGTTTTCGCTGGATGGCGGCCCCGAAGAACCTCGTGAAAGATGTGAGGAGCGCGGCTCGCTTAAGGAGTTGCCGACCGGGGCACTGATTTGGCGCATCGGGCGGCCGCTGCTTATATTGCTCATCAGCCTTGCCATTATTTTGTTCCTTGGCATTACAGCTTTTCATTTTATCCAGGATAGTTACATTTCTCCCGTGGCAGCGGATACCTCTCAGTTGGTTCATGTTGAAATCAAATCGGGGTCATCGTTGTCTACGATTGCATCTGAACTTTATGATAATGGGATTATCCGCAATAAGTTCGCGTTTCAGCTCTATGTCGACCTTAACGATATGGGCGGAAGCCTTCAGGCGGGAAAATATGATCTTTCTCCGGGTATGACATTAGAGCAGATTGCCGATAAGTTGGCTGAGGGTGACGGCGGACGCAAGACGTTTAAAATCACATTTACCGAAGGTTCTACCGTCACGAATATGGCGGATAAGCTTGTTGAGAAAGGGATTTTCGACAGGAAAAAGCGCAATGAGTTTTTAAAACTTTGTAACGATGCGAAAGCTTTTGCTGACTACGATTTTATTGCGGCGCTGCAAAGCACGGCAAAATTGGAAGGCCGCAGATATTTGCTGGAAGGCTATTTATTCCCGGATACCTATGAGTTCTATGTTGATGTTGAGCCTATCGATGTGATCAAGAAGCTGCTGGGCCGATTCGACGAGATATTTATTGCGGAATATGAAGAACGTGCGGAAGAGATAGGGATGACGATCGACCAAGTCGTCACACTCGCCTCCATCATCGAGTGGGAGGCGCAGCCGGGTGACTTTAAAAAAGTATCGGCCGTTTTCTATAACAGGATTGATGATGAAGAGATATTGGGTTCCTGTGCGACGATGGGCTATGTGACGGGCGTTAAGAAGCTGACTTATACAGAAGATGAGAGAGCTATTGACTCCCCGTATAATACCTATAAATACGCAGGGCTGCCCATTGGACCTATCGCCAGCCCCGGTGAAAAAGCGATTGCGGCAGCGCTGTTTCCGGACGAGGAATTCAGGTCTGAAGGATACTTTTACTTCTGCAGCAAGGATCCGAAAACGGGTGAGCTGGCATTTGCCAAGACGATGGCTGAACATGATGAAAACGTGGCCCTCTATAAAGACCTTTGGGATGTTCAATAATGGGGATTGACAAAGTTGAATTGCTTGCGCCCGCAGGCAGCATGGAAAGTCTGCGGGCAGCGGCTGATTATGGCGCAGATGCCGTCTATGCGGCGGGAAAATCATACGGACTTCGTGCCTTTGCGGATAACTTTTCACCGGAAGAGATAGCAAAAGCGGCGGCGTTTCTGCACAGCCGCGGTAAGAGCCTATATATCACACTGAACGCCGTGTTCCATTCGTGTGACTTTGAAGGGCTTGATGATTATATATCGCAGCTTTCTGAATCGAAAGTGGATGCCTTTATCATTTCTGATCCGGGCGTTTTAAGTGTGGCCAAGCGTATCGCGCCGCATATTCCCGTTCATATCAGCACACAGGCCAGCACATCCAATGCGCACGCCGCACGCTTCTGGCACGAACAGGGCGCAAGCCGTGTTGTTCTGGCGCGTGAGCTGTCCTTAAAAGAAATCGCCGAAATACGGGACAAAACGCCCAAAACGCTGGAGCTTGAAGCGTTTGTTCATGGAGCGATGTGTATCGCATATTCGGGGCGGTGTCTTTTGAGCAGCTTCACCACAGGGCGCAGCGGTAACGGCGGAGCCTGTGCCCAGCCTTGCCGCTGGGAATATCATATCTATGAAAAGGGCTATGACGGCGAGTATTTTCCTATTTTTGCGGACGACAGAGGCACCTATGTATTAAATTCCAAAGACCTTTGTATGGTCGAGCACTTGGACGATATGATAAAAGCGGGCATTATGTCTCTTAAAATTGAGGGGCGCATGAAATCTGCATATTATGTGGCTTGTGTGACACGTGCATATCGGCATGCGCTGCAAGACATTGCCCAAGGCAAGCCTTTCGATCCTACGTTGCTGGATGAGATCGCGAAAGCGGGCAGCCGTGCGTATACGACAGGATTTTATTTTGGAAATCCGAGGGAACAAGGGCAGGACACACGCCGCGGCGTTATTGAGCGTACTCACGATTTTGTGGGCGTCGTAAAAGCCCCAGATGATGAAAACGGATGGGCACTGTTTGAGCAGCGCGGTAAAATCTGTGTGGATGATACGCTTGAGGTATTATCTCCTCGGGAAGGCAGCACATTTACCGTCACAGGTTTACGCACGCCGGAAGGCGAGGAAAGAGACTGCGCGCCTCATCCCAAGGAATTGATGCTGTTGCATGGCGCAAAGGGGCTAAAGACTGGTGATATGCTGCGAAAGAAGAGGGAAGTATAAGTAACAGCATCTAAGCACATCTACAAATCGAAAAGAAAAACAGGAAAGGACACCTTTTATGAAGAGTGTTCTTGTGACCGGTGGTGCCGGATTTATCGGCAGCAATTTTGTACGCATGATGCTTGTCCGGTATCCGGATTACAAAATTATAAATGTCGATGCCCTTACCTATGCCGGAAACCTTGACAATTTAGAGGATATCTGCGAGAAACAACATATCTTTATAAAAGCAGATATTACGGACCGTAAGAGCATTTGCCAGATATTCAACATATATGATATTGACGCTGTGGTTAACTTTGCTGCCGAATCACACGTCGACCGAAGCATTGTTGATCCGGAGATTTTCTTAAAGACAAACATTCTTGGTACTCAGGTGCTTTTAGATGCTGCCAAAGACCATTGGAAAGTTGATAATGATAAATATTGTACTGAGTACAAATCAGGAGCTAAGTTTGTACAAGTATCTACAGATGAAGTCTATGGTGGATTGGGCAAGACAGGCAAATTTACAGAGGATATGCCATTGCTTCCGACCAGCCCGTATTCAGCTTCTAAAGCAAGCGCAGACATGATAGTAAGAGCGTATCATAAAACGTTTGGAGTTCCTGTGAATATCACCCGTTGCAGTAATAATTATGGCCCGTATCAGTTTCCTGAAAAGTTAATTCCGCTGATGATTAACAATTGTATGAAAGAAAGATCTTTACCGGTTTATGGCGATGGCATGCAGATTAGAGACTGGCTCCATGTTTGCGACCATTGTCATGCCATCGATATCGTTTTGCATAGAGGAAAAGTCGGAGAAATATATAACATCGGTGGTAATAACGAAAAAGCGAATATTGAAATTGTAAAGCTCATCGTAAACGAGCTTGGAAAATCCGAGTCTTTAATTAGTTATGTGAAAGATAGACCGGGTCATGACAAAAGATACGCGATTGATAATACTAAAATAAAATCGGAGCTGGGATGGGAACCTGCCTATACATTTGAAAAGGGAATAAAAGAGACGGTCAGGTGGTACGTTGATAATATAGAATGGATGGAAAAAATCGTATCTGGCGATTATAAAAATTATTAATCGTATGTATAACAATTGATTATATACCAGAATATGATAACGCGTATGCCTGTCATTCAAGAGCGTTAACACGGGACAGATAAACGCCAACTATGGTTTTTAATTAAAAACTTTTTTTTGCGCATCCTAACCATGAAAGCTTATAACAAAGAGGTGCTCATGGTTATATTAATTTTGGTGCTTTTACTCATATTTGTCGCTTATCTACTAACACAAAGGCTGCGGCTTAAGCTTTATATGACATTAAACGGTCAGGGCTTTGCCGCCGATATTTTTTGTCTGTATCCTCTTGTTAAGATTCATATTGAACTAGAACATAGTATTCCATATTTGTATGTTTATCTTTTTAAGATCAGGGTATACAAAAGCCGTTTGATAAAAAACAAGAAAACGCGTAAAAAGCTGGGCTTAATTAAAAATGTCGATGTTAAAGATATCAATGTCGATACTTTTTACGGACTAAAAAACCCCTACCTCACAGCGATTGCATCGGGTGTGATTGGGGCCGCAAAGCATTTAACCAGTGCAATCACCATCAATCATTATCCCGATTTTAATGCTGTCAATGAATACCTCAGGATTGAAGCATCGGGATATCTAAGCTTGGGGAATACTATTAGAAACTATGCAAAAAATAATATCGAATGAAGGGAGGAGATATAAATGGAGAATTTGACACAACAAGTCGATACGCTGTTTGCCAACATGGAGAATTTCACACAGAAAGACAGCCTCATCGGTAAGCCCGTTGCGCAAGGTGATAAGACATTTTTGCCGGTCATGTCGTTGACTCTTGGCTATGGCGGGGGAGATTCACAGGCAAAAGGTAAGCCGGCCGCTGGAGCGGCTGCTGGCGGCGGCAGTACGATGGGTGGCGGCGCGTTGGGAGTTGGCGCAAAGCTTTGCACAGATGCTGTTCTTGTGGTCGATAAAGACAATGTGATGCTGGCTCCGATCAATGCGGCGGGCAATATCAGTCAGGTGATTAACCAGCTGCCTCAAATTATAGGCAGCATTAACTCGGGCACACAGACGAATCAGCAACCCAAATAAGTTAAGTAAAATCTCGAGCATAAGCTTTTTCAGAGCTTATGACAACAACCAGAATCAAAAAGCTGGCGCTTGTATCTAAGCACCAGCTTTTTTGTTTGAATAATACAGTATTTTAATACAGCATATTCTTTTCCGTTTCCACGTCAAACAAATGAATAGCGGGTTCGGGAATCGTGAAGCCTAAATAGTTGTCTCTGCCGCGCTCAAACGCATAGCTGTTTACATCCGATATCTGAACACGAATCACAACGTCCTGCTCGTTTACGGCCACATGCAGGTACATCTCGCTGCCCATCATTTCCGACACATCCACCTTTGCTTTGATGCTGTCCTTGGCATCCTGCGAGG
>JAEZKQ010000017.1 GCA_023436115.1 Bacillota bacterium
ACTTCAAGCACCAGCTTGAAGTCTATCGATACCGCTCAAACAAGATACCTATGCGCCCGCTCGGTTGGCGATCGCCAACCGAATATCTCGCATCATACACTGTCCAATATGTTTGACAAACCTACAAAATGTACAACTCATTTATTCACAATTGGCAGGTTTTTTTCATTTCGAATATGAACTTTGCTGTCTTAAGAGGCCGCCCAAGCACATGCTCCAAATAGGCTACCAATGAGGCGGCCAGTTTCTTTTGCATATCCTCGTCCATATTTAATGCCCCCAAATCTTTGGGCGCCGTACGGGCCAAACAACGTAAAGATTTTAAGAAAGCTTCATCAATGGCAAGGCTGCCGGAGTTACCGCAGGCCGGGCAAAGCACGCCGCCGTGCTCCGCCGAGAAGTTTTTAAGCCCCTGCTGCGTACCGCAAAGTGCACAAGCAGACAGGCTTGGGTAAACGCCTTCAATGTGCAACAGCCTCTGCAGAAAATAACAGACAACCACCAAAGGCGAAGCAATCGCCGTGTCCAGCGCATACAGCGCATTGATTGTCAGTGTGAAAAGCGAAGCCGATACGTCATCCTCCTGTGCCACCTTGTCCACAGCATCCGCAATAAAACAAGCTACTGCATATGCATCAAAGTCGTTTTGCAGGCCGAAAAAAGTGCGGCGGATCACACAGTCCTTTACCCCGTAACGCCCATCCTTTTCATAAAAAGAATACTCACCGCAGCAAAAAAGCGACGCCGCAGGAAACAGCTTGGAGGCGGGCTTTTTTGCACCGCGTACATTTGCGGACATACGGCCGTAATCCCTGGTCAGCAGCGTCACCATTTTATCGTTATCTTTATAATCAGCCGTTCGTATCACAACGGCCAGAGTGTCGCGCCCTGCGCCCATTCTTATTCGTAGCCCAGTTCACGCATCACACGTGTGCTGTCACGCCAGTTCTCCTCTACCTTCACCCAAAGCTCCAGAAATACCTTCATGCCAAACAGCATCTCCAAGTCTTTGCGCGCCTCAGTACCGATGCGTTTTAACATCTTGCCGCCGTGTCCGATAATGATACCCTTATGCGTGGTCCGCTCACAGATAATCGTTGCAGAAATATCCACGATTTCTTTGTCTTCACGATACTTCACGCTGTCCACACTCACGCCGATACCGTGCGGCACCTCTTCCATGAGCATGCGAAGCGCCTTCTCGCGTATCATCTCCGCTGCAATCACGCGCTCTGGCTGATCGGTGTATTCATCATCAGGATAATACTTGGGGCCCGGGACAAGATATTGCTTCAGAGAGCTTAGCAGCTCGTCCACGCCTTCGCCCGTTTTGGCGGAAATCAGAAAAGCATCCTGCTCAAGTCCCGCGTCACGCAGCGCCTGAGCTGTCTCAATGCTTTTTTCCTTGCCTGCTGCATCCGTCTTATTGACAACCGTTACCACTGGCAAACCGCCCTTAACAAGCCGTTCGAGTATGTCCAGATCGTCCTGCTCGATACCGCGTTTGGCATCGCACATAAAAAGCACAGCCTCTACGTCACGCGTGGCGTCAAACGCTGTCTTGACCATATACTCCCCCAGCCTGTTGCGCGGTATATGTACACCGGGTGTATCCAAAAAGACGATCTGATAGTCGCGTCCCGTTATGATACCAGCGATTTTGCTGCGTGTTGTCTGGGGCTTTTTACTGACAATAGCCACCTTGGCACCCACAATACGGTTCATCAATGTAGACTTGCCCACATTGGGTTTCCCAACAATGGCGATAAACGCCGACTTATGTTCCACTTTATTTTGTCTCCATCTCCGAAAAAGCGCATGGCAGCAGCTCTTCCAGCTTCATCTTCTTAAATTCCAATTTGTTATTGGATGATAACACATCCATATCGGGCGCAAATTCGCTGAGCGCCTGACGGCATGCACCGCAAGGGAATGTGAGCTCCCTTGAATCAGATGTGACGGCTATGGCCGCAAACTCCCTCGTACCGCCTGTTACCGCTTTAAAAAGCGCCACACGCTCCGCACAACAGGTCACGCCATACGACGCGTTCTCCACATTAGCGCCCGTAAAAACCTGCCCGTCCTTGCTCAGCAGCGCCGCACCCACGCGAAAGCGTGAGTAGGGCGCGTAAGCGCCTTCCTTAGCCGCTTTGGCCTGCTCCAGCAGCTCTTTATCCGTCATGGCCTTCCAAACCCCGCTTTGTCGAGTATCTCCCGTTGACGGTTTCGCATGATCGTCTCTCCCGCCTCATCAACATGGTCATATCCGAAAAGATGAAGCATCGCGTGCACAGTCAGAAACGCAATCTCACGCTCTATGGAGTGGCCGTATTCGTCTGCCTGCCGCAGTGCGCAGGGCACGGATATTGCGATATCGCCAAGAAAACCCGGTTCATCCGCCGGAAACGAAAGCACATCCGTGGGCTTATTCATTTCACGAAACTGATTGTTGAGGCCGCGTATAATTTCATCATCCGCAAAAAGCAGCGATACGATGCCAGACTGCCCTTCGCTCTTGGCTGCCGTTCGGGCAGCCTTAAGTGCCGCGCGTTTAAACGCGCTGTTTTCTTCGATTGCCTGCCATGTGATGTCCAATTTTAGCATACTGATTTACTCCTGTCCCGGATATTTCACACGTTCATGGAACGCCCCGTCGAAGACGTGTAAAAATGCTTTGGCGAGCATATTGAGGTCTCTCCTGTTAAGCGGGCTTTCATCCAACTGTCCGTCATTGTATTTGGAACGGATCAGCTTGTCAATCATATCTTTGACCTGTTCTCTGCTGGGATCGTCCATGCTTCTTACCGCCGCTTCCACGCAGTCGGCCAGCATCACGATGGCTGATTCCTTGGTAGATGGTTTGCTGCCCTGATACTTAAACGCCGCTTCGGCAGGCTCCAGTCCCGCCTCATTGGCTTTATGATAAAAGTACGGCACGATACCGTCGCCGTGATGCTGCGCTATGATCTTCTGCACATCCCGCGGCAGCTTATAGCGATGAGCCAGTTCCAGCCCGTGCGCGACATGGCCGATGATAACCTTTGCACTTTCACGCGGGTCCATCACGTCATGCGGGTTCTCACCTTTTTGATTCTCCTTATAATAACGCGGGGCTTTCAGCTTGCCCACATCATGAAAATACGCACCGACGCGGCAAAGCAGCGCATTCGCGCCCACGGCATCCGCCCCCGACTCAGCCAGATTCGCCGTGAGTATGCTGTGATGATACGTGCCGGGCGCTTCAATGGTCAGCCTTTTTAGCAGCGGATGATTCGGATTGGAAAGCTCTAAGAGCTTAGCCGGTGTGGATACACGGAAAACAGCTTCCCAAATCGGCAAGGTCCCAATCGCCAGCACGCCCGCGAGCAAGCCGCTGCCCAACGCGTAGGCACAGTCTATAAACAGCTTGTCCCACACAATCGTCATATTGCCCACAAGGCTCAGCAGCAGCACCGTTATCATGCTGGAACCTCCGCCCATGAGTCCCGCAAATATCAGCGACGACCTGTGGCCGGGCTTATGAAGCATAAAAATGCTCATCGAGCCGCCGATGATCGACGTGACCATACTGCTCAGCATTTGTGTGCTCAGCAGACCGGTCTGCCATGAAGCTATGATACCCAAAACAAACGCAAGAAACACATTGAGCGCCAGTGCGCTGCGCTGAGAAACGAGCACGCAGGCCAACATTGTACCGAAAAACACTGAAACGATACGCGGATCAAGCCGCGAAAGCGGCAGAGCCAGCGCTGTAACCACGACAACGATAATGGCCATAACAACTAGCTTTCTCGTGTCGGCAAGCAGTTCATTTTCAAATTGATAGAGATATGCCGCATAAACTATTGACAGCAGCGTTAAAAACAGAAACACACCCACATAAAGCATGTAGTTGATTTCTTCGCCGCCGACGAGTCCCAATTCAACAAGCACAGCCAGCTGCGATTCCGTGACCACTTGGCCTCCCACTACGATGGTCTGGTTCTGTTTATATATAATCGGAGCCACGCTGGCAGCTGCTGCATCCCTAGCCTGTTGTGTGGCGGCTTCGTCCAATATCATATTGGCCGCAAAGCTGCTTTTTATCGGGAAATACGCGATATAACCACCCGCCTCAGGGTATATGGCCTCAATAGCGCTGCGCAGGCTACTCTTTTCGGCCTGAAGATTCTCTACCCGAACACCGCCCTCCAAGGATACCCTCGCCATATTGCCCACATCGGACGCCATCTTCTGCACTTGCTCCGGTGTCATCGCAGCGAGCGCGATAACCGCATTATCCGGCATATTGGTATCCCCGAGAACCGTACGTACGTCATCCTTTAGCTGCTTCGTCAGAAACGTGCTCCAGTCCACTTTCTCGGGGTCATATATACCCAAGTAATATTCGCGCGTGATGCCATAGTTGGATTCTTTGACCTGCCAGCGTATGTATTCGTCACGCAGCGTCTCAGCAGCTGTTTTCACAGCCGCAAAGTATTCGGCTATCTTTTGCTGGACCTCTTGCGTGACTGCATTATTCATTGTATACATGGGCGACACTTCAGAGCGCGCCTGTTCCTGCGCGGCCAGCGTGGAAATCTGATCGGTCACATCCCGTGTTGCGGTCAATGTGGCAGGTGCCACTTCGCCCACTTGTATATCGTATTGAATCGGCGTAATGGAGAACGCAACCAGCACAAACACAACGAGCAGCGTCACGATTCCGATAAGCACGGAAACCATGAGCTGCCTTTTTGGCACCAGCCGTTTCTTGAGCGGATTCGCTCCCATCAAACTACCTCCTTAAGCTCTTCTCATACCTCTCATATGCCCTGATAATGTTTTGCACAAGCTCATGGCGCACCACGTCCTTATGTGTCAGATACTGAATGCTGATGCTCTCAACGCCCTCGAGTATGCTGATACACTGCTTTAGACCGCTTTTTTTCTCTTTTGGCAGGTCGATCTGGGTGATATCCCCGGTCACCACGACACGTGAGTTTTCACCAAAGCGCGTTAAAAACATCTTCATCTGCTCTTCGGTGCAGTTTTGAGCCTCGTCAAGTACAATGAACGCGTCAGCGAGCGTACGCCCGCGCATATATGCCAACGGCGCCACCTCGATTGCGCCCCGTTCGGACAGCCGTGCGAACATCTCACCGCCAAGCAGCTCGTAAAGCGCGTCATAAAGCGGACGCAAATACGGGTCTACCTTAGTCTGAAGGTCTCCCGGCAAAAAGCCCAAGTTTTCACCGGCTTCCACTGCGGGCCGCGTCAGTATAATGCGTTCTACTTCTTTATTCTTAAGCGCCACCACAGCCATTGCCATGGCGAGATACGTTTTGCCTGTTCCCGCGGGGCCGATAGCGAAAACCACCGTATTCTCCCGCATCGCCTTCACATAGCGTTTCTGACCGATCGTACGGCTTTTTACCTGCCGCCCCTTGCTTGTGATGGCGATCACATCCGTCATGATCTCTTCAATCGCGTCGGCGTTGCCCTCTCTGGCCAGCTCCACTGCATAACGTATTCGCGATAAGTCAACCTTCTCCTGCTTTTTAATCATGCACAGCAGCTTGTCCACCACAACTTTGGCAAGCTGGGCATCCTCCCGCCGTCCGTATATCGCCACATGGGTATTCCTTGCGATAATACTTGCACCCGTTTCCTTTTCAATAGCCTTTAGGTTCTCATCAAATGCGCCGAAAAGCGCAATCAGCTGCTCAATATTGTCTACCTCGATGCCGAGTTCAATGTTGTTTGTGTCCAAATTAATCCTCCAAATAGACGACTTTTCCGATATTTTCATGTGTCTGAACATAGACCGTCGCCGTCATAACGTCGTCTTTTTCTTCAAACACCACTTTATGCCCCACAATATCAGCACCCCCCGGCGCCAGCCCCTGCGCATTATAAAATGCGCGTTCCTCAAGATACACCTTGAGACTGTCCATTGGCTTGCTTTTGCGCTCCAGCCTGACTTCACTGTGCTCCAATGTCGTCATTTTCACGGGCAGAAACAGTCCCACAATATTATATGTGTCCACCACGCGCGTGTCATACTCGCCAAAAGCACATGGATCGTCCACCGGCGCACTGTCAGCGCCAATCGATATTACCCGCTGTGTCTGCGTGCGTCCCGTGGGTATACGTGTTTCAGAATAGACAGGCGCGCTTGCTTGAGCCATATACCAGACGCTTCCGACCACGTCACCTCGTGCCGCAAACAGCATGGGCGGCAGCCCCTCATCCCATATCAGACCGGATATCAGCACGTCATCCGCCCTGACGGTATCACCCGGTGATACGGCGGCACGCCCTTTAAGCGCCGTGATGCTTTCCACAAGTGCATCCTTTGTTGCGACGATGTTGCACGGACGGGACTCATCCACCATTTCTGGCGGCAGCTCCGCCAATACGACCTCCACCTCGGCCACCACACCCTTAATATATAGATCGACCCACGCAAATTCTTCGTGCGTCACCATGAGCCGTGTCTCGATCTCTTTAAGGTCTATACTATTCTTATATGCGCCGACAAAAAGCCCCTGTTTGCCAATCTCCTCTTTCAGAGCAGCCGCTTCACGGTATTCAAGCCCCGAGACGCTTATATCCCAAACAAATAACGATGCCGCCAATAGCGCCAATCCCACGCAGGCCAATCCGACCAGCAGCGCCTTTCGATGCATCAGCCACCTTAGCATAAAAGGCACACCGGCCGCCTTTTCCACTGAAACACCGTATTTTTCAGGCGCAATTCGCTGTAGCTTGCGGTAACCCCGCGAACTGACAAGCGCGCGCAGCACGGTATACGACACGCGCTGCACCTCAAAAACCGTGATGCCGGATTCCAACGCCATGTTTAGAAATTTCTCCAAAGAGAGGCCTTCCACGCGTATCATAACATAACCGGCAATAAATTTCCATATTCTCAAGGCGTCATGTCCACCTCTTTATCTTAAATTTTCATATTGCACCGATCGTATATCACCTGTCACGACCACATTCTCACGACCAAAGCGTTCTAAGAGAAGATTGTTGCCGCTGATGACGATCGCAAAAGCGCCGCCCGCGCTGATACCTACACGTTTTTGCGTGTATTCAACGATGCCTTTGTGATTTTCTATGTACGCATGTGTGTTGTCGATGACAGTCAAGCGTAAACAGCCCACCGCTTCGGGGGCAAGCTCAAATTTTTGAACAATGTTTTTTTTCATGTCGCGAAACTTACTCAATATTTTTCTCCGCCGACCACATAAGGGTTTCCACAGATCTGTTTTTATGTCAATCCTGTATTCATTCATATGCAAGACGGATAAAAAAAAGAAGACGCCTTGCCGCGCCTTACTTTATACCTGTCATCATATCTCATTCTTTTTTTAGCGTTCATCCACCACGATTCGCCCTGGTGTATGCTCAACCACCACAACCGCTGTTCCCTTTTCTAAATATGTGCCCTGCGAGACCACTTCCATGCGCACACCGCCGATTCGCGCAAAGCCTGCGGGCCGCAATACCGTTTCCGTAACGCCTTCCTCGCCCAAAAGGCTTTCGCTTTGATTATGGCTGGCATAACCTTCTTCCACGGACATGCCGCCGAACAGCACAAGCTTACGCACCAGCCCGAGCCGCTTAAGCAGCAAATAAAGCAGCGGCAGCATTACGGCGCTACCCGCCGATCCCACAGCCAGTATCGTCAGAAATGCCGCGATGTCGCGCGAAGCAAACAGCAGCCCTGCCGCCACACCGATAATACCCAATATGCCAAAAACGCCAAAGCCGGGAACGACGATCTCGATACCGATAAACACGATTCCCAGTATAAAAAGCGCCGCGCTCCACCACTCCGCGTAGCCCGCCAAAAAGCTGCCGCCGAAATAAAGCGCGAAACAGGCGATTGACAGCGCGCCGAATATACCAAAGCCGGGCGTAAATATCTCTATGCCCATGAGGACGATCGCAGCCAGAAACAGCAGACTCGCCACCGTCGTAGATGTTAAGAACTGCGCCGCCTTTGCCGTAAAGCTCATCGGCTGTTGTACGACGGTATAGCTGCCGTAGCCCAGCTTTTCCAGCGCATCATTCAAATTCGCCGCCGTTGCATCGGATATGCCAAGGCTCATGGCATCACTCGCCCCCAGCGTCAGTAGTGAATCGGCAGATGTTATGCCCTCAATTTCAAGGCGTTTATCGGCCATCGCCGCCACAATATCGGTATTGCGCCCGCGCGCTTCGGCAGCGCCACGCAATATGCCCACCCATGTGGAAAGCGTTTTCTCGTCGTTGGGTATCGTCTCTGCCGCGCCGATCACCGCCGCTTCCGACATCGCAATATGCTCACACGAAATAGCGATCAGTACGCCCGCGGAGAGCGCGTTGACCCGAATATAGCAATCCACGGGCACCTTAGCCGCCAGCAGCGTTTTCTTGATGTTGTCTGCTTCGATAATCTGGCCGCCGTAGGTATCCATATTCAGCACCACAGGATTTGCGTCTGCTTCCGCCTGCTCTATCACATCCGCGATATACGCGCTCATCGCCGCGTTCACTTCACCGCTGACCTCTGCCACAACCACCGTATTATTCTGCGCGTTGGCTCTGCCGCCGCTTAGTATCGCGAGTCCTAACAATAAAGCCGCCGACCAAGACTTCCATCTTTTCATCGCTGCCCCTTTCCGCTTAGCGTCCACTTCGTACACCCAGTATAATAATAAAACCCGAGATACTTCGACCCCGGGCTTTTGTTGTACAATATGTATGCTCTTAGTGCTTTCTCTTCCGAGCCGCCTCTGCCTTTTTCTTTCTCTTGACACTTGGCTTTTCGTAGTGCTCACGCTTCCTTAATTCCGCCAACGTGCCTTCCCTTGCGGTTAAACGCTTAAACCGCTTCAGAGCGTTATCTAAAGATTCATTTTCACCAACGCGAATTTCTGCCACCTGATACCCTCCCTCCCATACCCCACGGATACCGTTTAGCCGGCCCGACAATGGGAGTTTTTTAACTTAGATTATTATAGTCAACAGTCTACGAAAAGTCAACAACGGATTAGCGCTGTTTATCCCGCAGCTGCTTCAATACTTTCTCAAAGTATTCGGGCAGCGGCGCGGTAAACGCCATTTCCTCACCGGTGGACGGATGGCGCAAAATCAGCTTACTGGCGTGAAGCAACTGCCCCTCTTTATGCAGCTTGGTTTCCTTAGGGCCGTAAACCTGATCCCCCGCTACGGGGCGGTGAATGCTGGCCAAATGCACACGTATTTGATGTGTACGCCCTGTTTCCAGCTCCGCCTCGACAAATGTAAAAACGCCGAAGCGTTCCAGCACACGAATATGCGTGACCGCATGACGGCCGCCTGTCACCACCGCCATTTTTTTGCGGTCGGTGTGGCTTCGTCCGATGCTCTTATCGATCACGAGTGTATCCTCAACGATATTGCCATGTACGATGGCCGCATAAATACGCCGCGCACTTTTCCGGGCAATCTGCCCAGCTAGAGCGACATGCGCTGCGTCGTTCTTTGCCACCACCATCAGCCCTGAGGTATCCTTATCAAGCCGGTGCACGATACCGGGGCGCATCTCGCCGTTTATGCCCGACAAATCGTTTATGCGATATAGCAGCGCACTCACCAGCGTGCCCGTTGCATTGCCCGGAGCGGGGTGGACCACCATACCCTGCGGTTTATTGATCACCGCTATCCACTCGTCCTCATAGACAATATCAATGGGAATATCCTCAGCTTGAACGCTGACTTCTTTTGGAGGTTTTGTGACAACCGTAACAACGTCGCCGGTCTTCAGCTTTTCTCCGGGCTTGGCTGAGCGGCCGTTCACCAATATATCGCCTGTTTCGATGGCATTTTTGATAAACGAACGCGACAGCGGAAGCGCCTCCGCTAAATATTTGTCGAGCCTGGCTTGGGGCTCGGTGATTTCCAGCCGCGTTTCATTATCCATGGAAAACCTTACTGTCGCTCTCCGGCATCGCTGCCGTCGTCATCATCAGGAGCGCCGAGATCGGCAATGTGTGACGGAGACGTTTCCTTACTATGCGCTTTATGATCCTTATAGAAGAACAATATATAGATACCGAGCAAAATCGCACCGATGACGAGCGACGCATCCGCGATATTAAATACCCATTTCCAGAAATCAAAGAGTCTGAAATCTAAAAAATCTCTGACATAGCCCAGCGCGATCCTGTCGATGAGATTACCCAGCGCACCCGCAAACAGAACCGCAATGCATACCTTAACAAAGCGCGAATGCTTGTTGCGGTACTTTATCATAATATAAACGGTTGCGATGAGGACAAGTATGGTGAAAACTATGAAAAGCCACCGCATCCCCTGAAGCATACCAAACGACGCGCCCGTATTTTTTACATAGCTTAAATGAAATACGTCCTGAATCAGCGGCATTGTCTGCCCGGGAAGCGTTTCAAGACCCGGGAAAATCAAAAACTTGGTCAGTTGATCGGCTGCGACCAATAAAACAATAATGATAATCTGTAGCATTCGCCCTCCTAAAGCTGGTTTTCCTTGCCCTCGGCAAGTCTTTTCAGGTTTGCCCTATGGGAATATAACACAAGTATGAACAGCAAGACAGTTGTCGCATGGTTCCAGATATCACCATAGAAGAACACAAGTGAGGCCACTGCCATCAGCGCCGTCCCGACAAGAGAACCGATGGACATCACGCGCGTGAGAGCGATAATAATGATACAAACACCCAAAATCACTGCCGCTTGAACCGGCATCATCACAAGAAAAACGCCAAGACTGGTTGCCACTCCCTTGCCGCCGCGGAATTTTAAAAACACAGGCCATATATGCCCGATAACCGCTGCCAACCCCCCGATGCAAACGCCGACAGGCACGGGCATTCCGCCCAGTACACCCGGTTGGGGACAAAGCACGTAGCCCAGCATTGCTGCGCCTACACCCTTGGCCACATCACCGATGAAAGTAAAGCCGCCGATTGCCCAGCCGTAATTACGTATCACATTGGCCGTACCGGCATTGCCGCTGCCTACCTCACGTATGTCCTTGCCTTTAAACAGTTTCCCTGCAATAAATCCAAAAGAAATGCATCCAATCAAATAACCGGCCAGTGCAATAAGAATGTACCAAATGACCATAAACCAAGACTCCCTTGACTATTCATTTTTATTGCGGGCAGCCAGCTTAATCGGCGTACCCGAAAAATCAAAAGTTTTCCGCAAGTAGTTTTCTAAATAGCGCATATAAGAAAAATGAATAAGACGTGAATCATTAACGAACAGTACAAAATACGGCGGTACATTTGCCACCTGTGTCGCATAATAAATTTTCAGTCTGCGGCCTTTATCGGACGGCGGTTCCACCATTGTAACGGCCTCGCTGATGCACTCGTTTAACAGCCCCGTTGAAATGCGCCTCAAGCTGTTTTCCCGAGCTTTGAGCAGCGCTTCAAAAAGCCGGCCCAAACGCTGACCCTTGAGCGCGCTTATGTAGACCTTATCGGCATAGCTCATAAAAGCGAGCTCTGTCTCAATCTCTTTGTTATATTTATTGATGGTGTGTGTGTCCTTTTCGATTGCATCCCACTTATTGACCGCAATCACACAGGGTTTACCTTCATCGTGCACAAAACCCGCAATCTTCACATCCTGCTCCGCAATGCCCTCTTGTGCGTCGATCATGACTACCACAGCATCGGCACGTCTCACTGCCGCAAATGCACGGATCACGCTGTATCGCTCGATGGATTTGTCCTCAATACGCGCCTTTTTGCGTATGCCTGCCGTATCGATGAGCACATATCTTTTATCATCACGTATAAAAGGCACATCGATCGCGTCACGCGTTGTTCCCGCGATATCTGACACGATGGTGCGCGACTCGCCGATAATCGCGTTGACCAGGGACGATTTGCCTGCATTC
Source organism: Bacillota bacterium (assembly GCA_023436115.1). Classification (GTDB taxonomy): domain Bacteria; phylum Bacillota; class Clostridia; order Christensenellales; family SZUA-584; genus SZUA-584. The sequence continues at coordinate 11,908 of JAEZKQ010000017.1, forward strand.
GGCCGCCCCACAATCGCAATATGGATCGTTTCCGCTTCCTCGTCCGGCTCTTCGGGTTCTCCGAAGTACGCAATGACCGCGTCCAACAGATCACCAAGCCCCAAGCCCTGTGCCGCCGATATGGCAAAAAGATGGTCGGTGCCCAGCGAATAAAAATCGTAGACGCTCTGTTCGTCCTTTTTATTGTCAGCTTTGTTGACCACAGTGATGACCGGCTTATTTGCGCGCCGCAGCATATCCGCGATTTCCGCGTCCGCAGGCAAGGCGCCCTGTTTTGCGTCCACAAAAAATAAAATCACATCCGCAATATCAACAGCCAGCTCAGCCTGAAGCCTCATCTGCTTTAATATCACATCCGAAGCGTCAGGGTCGATGCCTCCCGTATCAATCAGCGTAAATTCACGCCCCAACCATTCACCATCGGCATAAATACGGTCGCGCGTAACACCCGGCGTATCTTCTACGATGGAAATGCGCCGTCCGGCTATCCTGTTGAAAAAAGTGGATTTACCCACATTAGGCCGCCCTACGATGGCCACAAACGGCTTTGCCATAATGACTCCTCTTTAATTATTCCGTTATCTGCTCGATCAACTGGTACCCGTCGCAGATGGGCTTGATACTCACACCCAGCGCTTTTGAGAGTTCTTCCAATGTCATATCGTCCAGAAAAACGTTATCATCCCGCAGCGTGTTGGCGGGTATCAGCAGCGTATCAAAGAGCTGCTTGTCTTTCAGTGCCGAAAGGAAATCTTGCCCCGCAAGCAGACCCGACACAGTCACCGCGCCGCCAAACGTTAAATTCTTTACCGGAAAAACCTGAGCCCTTGCACCGCAGCACTCATTGGCTTTGCTTGCAAGCCGCTGAATGAAAGGATAAGCGTCTTCACCTGTGGCAATACTCACTTGCTTGCCAGATCCTTTGCAGAGCTCCAGCGCCTGCTCGGCTTCATTCATGAAAACAGCCATCATACCGACGCCGTTTTCGATCTGGCACAACGTTTCATAGCTGTCAAGCTCGGGCAATTCAAGACCCGCTCGAATATAAAACTCATCCGCAGCGAAAACAAAACGCGTACCGATATTATTTAAACACTCTTCTTGCCATTTTTCAACCGTTTTGATGGTTTCCAAGGCCATCGACTGTGAAACAGGTGTCAGTGCGGGTAATCCCTCCCTGTGTCCCGTCAGCCCGACGGGCACCACGGCCAAAGACATGGCCGCGGGATATAAACTTAACAGAAAACGAATGGTTTCCTCGAGCTTCTCACCATCATTGTAACCCGGACAGACAACGGTTTGTGCATGAAAGCTGATGCCGTTCTTGGCGAACTTTTTAAGCAGCGGCTGAATGGCTGATGCCCTTTCGTTGCCCAGCATGTGGCGTCGCAGCGATTCATCCACTGTATGAACGGATATATAAAGCGGCGATGCTTTACGACGTATAATGCGCCTTATCTCATCCTCTGTGATCATCGAAAGCGTGACGTAGTTGCCCATAATCAGCGAATAACGCCAGTCCTCATCCTTGACATACAGGCTTTTGCGCATGCCTTTGGGCAGCTGATCCACAAAACAGAATACACAGCAGTTGCCGCACACGCGCTTCTTTCCCAGCAGCGGTTGGGTAAAGCTAAGCCCCAAGTCTTCATCCTCGTGCTTTCTTAGGCGCAGCGTTTTAAGTCTTTCGTCGCGCAGTATACGCAGTGATAGCTTGGTTTGGGCACAAAAATAGATATAATCAATATAGTCAAGCAGTTCTTCACCGTTGACGGAAACGATAATATCACCGGGCACAAGACCGGCGTTCTGGGCAGGGCTGCCGTCTTGTATGCTTTTCACCTCAAACAAAGCTTTTTCTTTCCTCTCGTTTTGTTCGGGCTATTATATACTATTTTTTCAGTGTACGCTAGCCCTTGTTATGCTCAGTCTGCGCCGGGATCCGGGCAATACGTTTAGAACGCGCAATCAAAAACGATGCAGCGAGGCAGATAACGATGCTGACCGTCGTCACTTCGATCAAATCAAATAATGTGACAGAAGATGCAGAGCCCGTGAGCAGCGTCATAATATCCTCCGCAATACCGTATATACCGATCAACACAGGCGCATAAAGAGGCGCGCGGCGATTTAGGCACAGCACGGACAAAATTGAAACGGCTAAGCATAATACAGCGGGCAGATATGTTATTGTATAGGAAACGGAAACAAAAGATGCACTCACAGATATAAGTACGGTAATCGAAGAGGCCAGAAAAAACCGGAAGGAGTAGTCCCGTTTCACAGCCAGATAAACGGCGGGAGCGGCAAACAGAAAAACACCTGCAAAATTAACAGAAAGGGTAGAAAATAACTTAGTAACGGGGATTAAGCACATAAGCCCGCCTACCACAAAATAAAGAACAAAAGCAGCGCCGCCGATACCTGCAGCAGCCGCCGCTTTACGGAGATTGCCGGTCAAGTATAAAACCGGAAGTCCCAGCATGACAATTAACGTAATACTCATCACGACCACCCTGTTTTTCAAGCGTTTTATTTAGCTTGCCAACATGGCTATTAAAATATGAATTTGTTTCAACAAAATAAAAGCAGCCTTATTAAAACCGGCTATATTTTCATGTTGTGAGCATTCATTCATTATATTGTTAACCATTTTCTACTACTAAACGTTTTAGAATAAGTCTGCACAATTCATCGGCTTTATGTCGCCAGCTCACAGTTATTTCCAGTCGTTGCGCTACTGACGATCATCGATATCGGCATCAGCTTTGAATAGTCAGCACATTAAAGCTCATTAATCGAGCGCCTCTTTGCACTTTGTTTGATTCTATCCCGAGGATATGTATCATATCACGTGTACACCACTTTCTGTCCTTTCTTTGCCTTATCATAAACCGTCCAAAATGATAGCGATAGCCTCAACGAATTTTGAATAGCTCTACATCCCTTTTTGACCCGTAAATGAGCAGCACACAAAAAGCGGCTGCTAAATACAACCGCTTTTGTATGAAAAATTGGCTATTGTTATTCAGCGCTTTGCGTGGCCTCTGGGCTAGCCGATGCAGTCCCGTCAGCCGCTTCAGGATCGGCGCTTTCATTTGCATTCACATCAGCTGCCGCGTCGCTCTGATTAGGCGCTTCACTGGCTTGTACATCCGCTGCCGCATCACTCGGCTCGGCATTGGTGTCTTCTTCAGCCGTATCATTCGTGATTGTTTCTTCGGTCGCCGCAGCATTATCTGTGGCCGCCGCATCTTTTTTGTCATCACTGCCGCAGGCCGCAAAGGCAACAACGAGCATGAGTACCATGAGTAGCAGTCCTAAACTTCTTAGTTTTTTCATGGAAATAACCTCCTTAAAATTGTTTTTAAAATCTAAAAGAGATAATAGTCCCGTTTTATAACCAAACTGTGAACAAAGTGTAAACGCATTTGAAAGTCTTTATCTTCTTTTGGATGCAATATTTGCGCATATAATAACTTATTTAATTAAATATTCCATATTATGTATAAGTTAAGTTTAAGAATGCGATAAATATTTCTAAAATAAAAAAGAAGCCGAAACTGGTTACTTTCAGCCTCTTTTTGTATATCCGCATTAACTATTTACATAGGACTCTTTGCGATACCACATCGGAATAAATCTGCATACCGCTGGTATCACATACAAAAATAACGTCTGAGAAATCACGTGAATCCGGGCATATTTCCAAAAAGAGATTCTCTTTGGTCAATATATAAGCGGGGTTATAGGCCACATTTTTATCGCCCGCGAAAACTGCCATATAAAATATCTGCATTTCCACAAGATCCTGAAAGAAGTGGCTCCCGTAAGACAATTCGGGAATAAAACCGGATGCCTCATCGGCAACCTCGCAAATCACCGCCATATTGCATATCTCTGAAAAATGAACAGGCACCCCGATAGACGAAGTGGTTGTACCCCAACGCCCGGGGCCGATGAGCATCACGCTTTTGCCCTTTAGCGCAGCATTTATTTTTCCGATCTGACGTGCGACCTGATATTTATCCTGTTCGGTGAGCGCCAGATACCCTTTGATATCGACAAGTACCGCATAATCAATCGGTATGTGGATATTGCCGCCCATAAAGTTACCCTTGGTGAAAAACAGACAATCTTCAGTGTCTGAAATATCCGGAATATCAACCGAGCGGCCAAGGCCCCTTGTCTGAAGCGGCCTGCATTGCAGCAGATTAATTTTAAAGTCATTTTTTTTGGTGAAATTGACGGTAAACTCGATATCGACCGGATAGCTGTAGATATCCGACAGATAGGCAAGCATGTCCCTCATGATCTCGCTAAAACCTGTTTCAGACAGCATCCTTTTAAAATCCAATATGTATGACGGTTTCACATCTTTATAACCGAGTTGTCTAAGACGGTTCATATTTTCAAAATCCAGCCTGACAAACAACTCCTTGTCCGCTTTTATATCCTTTGAAATAACATCTTGAATGTCGATTTCCGTCAGCATATTTTCTTTAAGTGATAGAACGTCAGCATGATGCTGAGAATATTTACTTATATCTTTGATATCCATTGGCGATAGGCGGTTGGGGGCATCAAGAGATACAATTTTCACGTAGTCGCCGGTCGTTCTGTCTACTGCCCGTGTCCCCAGCCCAAGAACAAGACGAAGCATGCCCGCATCCATGTCGATTTTCTGATCCCATACATATAAGTTCTTGGAGTTTCCCACGCCCGCTACATGGGGGAAGAAATAATCGCTGTAATAATCGCCCGAAACCCGCTGAACAAGTATCGCCATTTGCTCGTCCGCATCGAAAAGACCGCGGTTCATTCTGTAAGCCAGCGCATCCTCGTTCATCGTACTCGCATAGACGGTTCTCACGGCCTGTTCAAAAGCCTCATAACGCTCTTCTGGCGTTCCCTGATTCACGCAGAATATGCTGTCGTATTTGCCCGAGAACGCGTTGCCAAAGTTATCTTCGAGCAAAGAGCTGGAACGAACAATGATAGGGGATTGTCCGAAATATTCGAGCATCTGCATAAACTGCTGCTGGATATCCTCCGGAAATTTACCATGAAGCATCTTTTCTTTTAATTCGGGCGCATATGTGTAATACCCATCCACAGTTTTTTGTTTAGCCCGTAGCTTCCACCAGTCGTTTTGTACAATATATGTATAAAATATATCCGATCCAATATAAAAGGAATCATGCGGCTCCATCAGCGCTGAAAACCGGTTTTCAGGCTGCATTTGAAGCGCTTTTCTGGCGACAAGCATACCCACGCTTTTGCCGCCGATAAATCCCGTACCGATTTCCCGGGAAGCGATACTCAGAATATCGGACAACGTAAAGTATTTATCGCAAAGGTCAAACATTCTTGATTGCGTGCCGATCATCATCGACATCAGCTGCTTTTTTATCTTTTCCTGATGCTCTTGCGGTGACCTCAAAGCGTCGTTCGCGTTTTTAAATATTGCGTACCAATAATCGATCCGTTCTTCCTTATGAATGAAGCTTGAAAATAAACAGGCTGCTTCGGCGCTGGCTGTTATGCTGACCGCTTCCTGATCCTGCAACAAATGCGGCAGAAACATAGTGGATGAATAGCGCTGGAAAACTTTCAATGGGTGTATATACATGTTGCCCTGTGATTGAAACAGATCGAGCAGCAGCTGTGTGGTTTCACGTATACCTGCAATGGTGCTGAATGTATGAACGTTTCGTAATATCGCAAAATACGCCACAGTATCCAGCTCATATAAGAATGGACATACGATTTTGAAGAAGTTTTTTACCATGACATCAGAATGCCAATAGGCCAGCAAGTCAGTCAAACAGTCAAAAACGTAGAAAGCCTTGAGGCCTTCCTGTCCAATCAGCGTATAGACCTCTGTGGTGAAGTTCTCGAAACCTCTCTCCGCCTTTACCTCATATATCTTAACAGGCAAATCGGCACTAAGCAGAGGCTCGTGGCTGCCAAATCTGACATATATTACTTTCCTATGATCGGATAAAGCCTGATTGACATACACCGCGACAAGCTTTTTGTAGTTCATTACACTGTCCACTTTCCAGACAACGTTATCGCCCAAACGAAGCTTATCGATCATCTGGTCAAGACCGCTGATCCCGGTGCTTACCTTATCATTAACACCCATTCATGACCTCCGGGTATCATTTTGTTTAAGCATTAGCCATCCTTCTTGATCTTCATTTGCTTAATATGGACAAAGCACCTTCCCCGTAACTTGCAAGAAAGATGCTTTGTCGAAAAGTCTTAAAGAGCCAAACATTTTATAAACTGCTCTTTTATTTTAAGTGTGATTAATAAGCCACGCCTTGTGCGTACATCGCATCTGCAACTTTGAGGAAGCCCGCGATATTCGCGCCCGCAACGAGGTTGTTCTCCATGCCGTATTCCTTCGCAGCTTCGGAGCTGGCTTTATAAATACCGACCATGATATCCTTAAGCTTCGCATCCACTTCTTCGAACGTCCACGAATAGCGCATGCTGTTCTGGCTCATTTCGAGCGCCGATGTAGCCACGCCGCCCGCGTTCGCTGCTTTACCGGGTCCGAACATGACGCCGTTTTCCTGGAACACTTTGACGGCTTCAGGAGTGCAAGGCATATTGGCGCCTTCGCCAACCGCGAAGCAGCCATTTGCGACATATTTTTTGGCAGCCTGCTCGTCCACTTCGTTCTGTGTGGCGCAGGGAAGCAGGATATCGCACTTCACATTGCAAATGCCGCTGCAGCCTTCCGTATAGATCGCGTCTGCGTGGTATTTGGTATATTCGCTGAGGCGCTTTCTGTCAACCTCTTTAATCTGCTTGACCGCATTCAGATCAATACCGGAAGCGTGATAAATGTATCCGGTGGAATCACTTAAAGCCACGACCTTCCCACCTAGCTCAGTCGCTTTTTCCGTTGCATAGATGGCAACGTTGCCCGAACCGGTAATCACCACGGTAGAACCCTTGAAGGACTTACCTTGAGCCTTAAGCATCTCGTCAACGAAATAGCACAGACCGTAACCTGTGGCTTCTTTTCTTGCAAGGCTGCCGCCCCATGTAAGGCCTTTACCTGTCAATACGCCAGTGAAGTTATTCTTAAGACGCTTATACTGTCCATACATAAAGCCGACCTCACGGGCGCCCACGCCGATATCACCGGCAGGAACGTCTGTATCTTCACCGATATGCTTGGAAAGCTCAGTCATGAAGCTCTGGCAGAAAGCCATGATTTCTCTATCGGACTTGCCTTTGGGATCAAAATCGCTGCCGCCTTTGCCGCCGCCGATGGGCAGGCCGGTGAGAGAGTTTTTGAAAATTTGTTCGAAACCTAAGAATTTAATGATGCCAAGATACACGGAAGGGTGAAATCTTAAGCCGCCCTTGTAAGGCCCGATTGCGCTGTTGAACTGAACCCTGAATCCTCTGTTAACATGGACGTCTCCGTTATCGTCAACCCAAGGAACACGGAACATTATCTGGCGTTCCGGTTCAACGATTCTTTCAAAAATGCCAGCCTTGATGTACTCGGGATGCTTTTCCGCAACCACTTCAAGTGATTCGAGAACTTCTTTGACAGCCTGGTGAAATTCCGGTTCGGAGGGGTTGCGTTTTATGACGTTTTCCATCGTCTGTTGTAGTAGTTTCATGGGATCTCCTTTCAATAGTGAAACTTCTTTGTCATCAAATAACTTTTAAGTCATCGTCCTTGCAGCCGACTATTAAAAAATGTCATTTGCGGATTTTATTTTACCAGATTCATTTTTATCATGCAATTTATTTTTTTCAAACTTGCATTTCCAGTATTGAGCTATCTGGCTATCAATATAACAGCCCCCAAAACGGGGGCTGTTCAGCTTGTCGAAAACCTTCAGTTTCCCGGCGGCCTCCATTAGGAGGATGCCTTTGCTTATTTATACAGAGGTCTTTTAGCGCACAATGCACGTACCTGCTCACGTACCTGATCCACCGCTGCTTCGCGCCGGTGAACAACGTCGGATATCCACGCGCCGATCTGCGTCATGTCCTCTTCGTTCATACCGCGTGACGTGACGGCCGGGGTGCCAATTCGCACACCGCTCGTAATAAACGGACTGCGCGTGTCAAACGGAATCGCATTTTTGTTGACCGTAATGCCAGCCAGACCCAGCATGGCTTCCAACTCTTTTCCTGTCACTCCGTTTGAAGTAAGATCAACGAGCATTAAGTGGTTATCCGTACCGCCCGATACGAGGCGAATATCATTTGATATAAGACTCTTCGCGAGCGCTTGGGCGTTCAATATGACCTGATGCTGATAGGCCTTGAATTCGGGTGAAAAAGCTTCTTCAAAGCAGACAGCCTTTGCCGCGATAACATGCATCAGCGGGCCGCCTTGCGTGCCCGGGAAAATGGCCTTGTTAATGGCCGCACCGAACTGTTCCTTGCAAAGTATCATGCCACCGCGGGGCCCTCTGAGTGTTTTGTGCGTTGTGGTGGTCACAAAATCCGCCCAAGGCATCGGGCTTTCATGTTCGCCCGCTGCAACAAGACCTGCGATATGCGCCATATCCACCATGAGCAATGCGCCCACTTCGTCTGCAATTTCACGGAAGCGCTTGAAATCGATACGCCGCGGATACGCGCTTGCTCCCGCCACGATCATCTTGGGCTTATGCTGCACGGCCAGCTCATGCAAAGCTTCATAATCGATCTGTTCAGTTTCCTGATTCACACCGTAAGGCACAATATTGAAATACTTACCCGATATATTGACAGGGCTGCCATGCGAGAGATGTCCGCCGTGCGCGAGGCTCATGCCAAGTATCGTATCACCCGGTTCCAGCATCGCAAAATATACAGCCGTATTGGCCTGTGCGCCCGAATGCGGCTGAACATTGGCGAACTCCGCACCGAAAAGCTTTTTGGCGCGCTCAATAGCGAGCGTTTCCACAACGTCGACATATTCGCAGCCGCCGTAATAGCGCTTGCCCGGATACCCTTCCGCATATTTATTAGTCAGATGAGAACCCATGGCGTTCATAACTGCTTCCGATACAAAGTTTTCGGATGCGATCAGCTCGATATTGTTTTCCTGACGGTCGAGCTCTTCCATCATGGCTTGGTAGACAGCCTCATCCACCGCTTTAACCTTGCTGTAATCCAACATATGATTCACCCCTACTTTACTGCGCTCAAGTAAGCCTGTTTGGCCGCCTTTTGTTCAGCGGTTTTCTTAGACCGGCCCTGTCCCTGCGCGATTTCTTCCCCGCTGACATACAGCTTCACATAAAACATTCTGTCATGCGGAGGACCTTCCTCTTTATAAACGACATAATGAATGTCGCTGATTCCCTTTTTATGATAGCATTCCTGTAAGCGGGTTTTAAAATCTCGAAATCCGCCACCCGACAGGACTGTTTGAAAGCTCTCCTCAAGCAGCTTATTGACAACGCCCTTAGCTTTGTCAAAACCGCCATCCACATAAACGGCTCCTATCAGCGCTTCAACCACATCCGCTTGTATTGAAGGCTTATCCGCTCCGCCCGAGTTTCGCTCACCGCGTCCGAGTGTTAAATATTCGCTAAGATCCAGGTGACGCGCAACATCCGCAAGCGCTGTCTCGTTGACGAGCGCCGCACGGCATTTTGTTAAGTCGCCTTCCGAATCATCGGGCTTCTCAAAAAAAAGATGCTCGCTAACTGCCAGCGCAAGCACCGCGTCCCCTAAGAACTCCAGCCTCTCATAACTCTCGCCAACATCTGCCGATGCATGAATAAAAGCCCTTTTCAGAAGCTTTTTATCGTGAAACGAATAGCCTATGCTTTTTTCGAGTATGGAACAATCGACATCCGTCATGAAAATCACCGTAAGAGATAAGTGCTAATTGCTGTTTCGACAATAATAATTTCGCATATAAAAGCAATTCCGGAGCCGTTTAAATGGCCCCGGTCACCAATCACTTAAAAACCACCAACATTTTTCTCAATATAGGTCACAACGTCCTTCACCGTTACGACTTTGGGCAATTCATCGTCTGGAATATCAAGATCGAATTCTTGCTCCAAATCCATGATGAGTTCAACGATTGCGAGCGAATCCGCTTTGAGGTCTTCTACAAGATCGGAATCCATCGTAATTATCTCTTCGTCAATCTCAAGCTGATCGGACAAGATTTTTCTAACCTTTTCAAATACCATTGTGAGCCTCCTAAAGTACATTATTTAGTCGCTGAGTGTTATTTTTGAAATCTCTTCCTTTATCACATTAACGACATCGCCTTGTATAAAACTGGCTGCCTGCCGCATCGTGCTTAGTATGGCTTTGGCGTTGGACGATCCGTGCGCTTTCACTACGCCTCCGTTAACGCCCAGCAGCAACGCGCCGCCATATTCCGTGTAATCCATACGCTTTTTAAAGCTGCGGAACGCGGGCATCGCCAGCCCGGCCCCGATCTTTGTGCGCATAGTGCTTTTAAGTTCTTTGGAGAGCATGCTCATAAGCACGCCGGCCACGCCTTCCAAAAATTTTAATATCACATTGCCTGTGAATCCGTCACAGACGACCACATCATAATCACCCGATAAAAGCTCGCGCCCCTCAGCATTTCCCGTGAAATGAATCGGCATTTCTTTGAGAAGCTGATAAGCGGCCTTGGTCAGCTCGTTGCCCTTTTCCTCTTCGGCACCGTTGTTCACAAGGCCCACACGCGGCGTATCGATGCCCTCAACCTTTTGCATATAGATGCTGCCCATAAGCCCGAATTGAGCGAGGAATGATGGTCTGCATTCGGCGTTGGCACCGCAGTCGATCAACAACACCTTGCCCGTCTTCGAGGGCAGTATTGGGGCTAGCGCAGGACGCTTCACACCGGGCAGCCGCTTGACGATCAGCGTGGCACCCGCAATCGTGGCGCCGGTGCTTCCCGCTGTCACAAAAACGCTGCCTTCGCCCTCTTTAAGAAGCCGGAGCCCTTTTACAAGCGATGAATCACTTTTATGACGAATGGCTTCAACGGGCGATTCAGCCATATCTATAACTTCTGTTGCATCGACAATATTTATGCGCTGGCTGTCAAAAACATGTTTGAGAAGCTCATTTTCAATGACATCGCGGCGGCCAGTCAGCGTAATGGATAGCTGCGGCATTTCTTTAAGCGCGAGCACGCAGCCTTCAACGATGGCATGCGGTGCGTTGTCTCCTCCCATGGCATCGACAATGACTTTCAAACAGACACCTCGCTTCTTTTATATAAACGTAGTATATAAAAAATACAATACCTTTGCAACATATTTTATCCGTATAAAAACAAAAAGCGCATCCATACACGCTAATTATTGGTAAATGCGGTATAACAAAAGGGTGCCTTTATCAGGCACCCGCGTTTTAGCGTTTTGCCACGAAAAGGTTACTGAGCCTTTTCCTTCTTTTCGGTGTCCATCACATGTCTGCCATTGTAATAGCCGCATGTGGGGCAAACTCTGTGCGTCAGTTTCATAGCATGACACTGCGGGCAAGCCGCGATGCCGGGCGCCTCAATCTTATAGTTCGCCGAACGTCTGGTATGCTTACGCTGTTTGGATGTTCTTCTCTTTGGTACCGCCATCTATCTACACCTCCTCGTCATCATACAGTTTTGAAAGGCCGAAAAACGGATTGGCCGGATCCACCTTAGGCTGACAGCCGCACGCGCCTTCATTTAAGTCTTTACCGCATTGGCTGCAAAGTCCTTTGCAATCTTCCCGGCAGAGGAACCGCGTGGGCAGATTTAATACCACGTTGTCCTCTAGACACTGGTCAAGCTCTATGGTATCGTCTTGATACGCATATTCGCCCTCTTCAGGCTGCTTCTTATAGTATTCGGCAAAATCAAAACCGATCGAATACAAAAACACCTTTAAGCAGCGGGCACAGTTCACTGTCGCGTCCGCATCAAAGCGGCCAGTGACAATGCAGCCTTCTCCGTCGAAACGGTAGTCTGCTCTCACCCGTATTCCTTGCGGAAATTCATAGCGTTCGCCCAAAAAGTCGATACCATCAAACGCGCCATGATATTCCGATGTAAAAAGCTCTCCCTCATTGCGGACAGCTTCCGCGATATCGATCTTCATAGTCACCTGCCCCTAGGCATTCGTCAACGAGTAGAATTATATTTTAAGCATGGGCTCTTTGTCAACTTCTTTTTTCTTATAAAAACAATTCCCGCTTGGCCTGCCCCATTTCACCGTGCCGTTCAATATAATGGCGCAGGTCTTTGACGTTTGCCGCGCGTTCAATGCGCTCTCCCCCGTTAAATAGGCGCTTGGATATTGCGCCCGCGCCAAAAGCCAGCACATCACAAAGCTCTTCCATGTTGTCGATGTTATATAGGCATGCTTTCCCCGGCAACGTGTAGCCCGCGTTCTCCAAGCTGCCTTTCATGTATTTTTGGCGGTACATGTAGTAAGCGTGATAGCCTGATGCTTCCAGCAAGGCACGCGCATTATCTACCGCCTCGGCCGTCTGCGTATCCGTCGGAAAAGCGTCCATATTGGCCGCAGCAAACGCCGATGCCCGCTTGACAGCCAATGTATGCAACGTAATGTTCTCCGGTTTGAGAGCAATCACCTGTTCAAGCGTTTTATGCATATGGTCGTCTGTTTCACCCGGCAGCCCCGCAATCAAATCAACGTTGACCGCATCAAATCCCGCAGTTCGCGCCAGCCCATAGGCCTCGAAAAACTGCGCCGCTGTATGCCGCCGTCCGATGCGCAGCAGCGTTTCATCAAACAATGTCTGCGCATTAACGCTTAGGCGCTTCGCACTGCTGGCCTTAATGATATCGAGCTTTTCTTCCGTGATGGTATCGGGACGTCCCGCTTCCACCGTGAATTCATCGGCATGGCTTGCAAGCTTGGAAGCACGCTTTAGCACCCTCTCGAGCTGCTTGGGAGACAGGGCTGTGGGGGTGCCGCCGCCCACATACAAAGCACGTACATGTCGGCTCCCGATAATCTCCTCAGCGCAGGAGAGCTCCTCCAAGAGCGCATCCACATACTGTGCCTCGGCATCCTTGAAAACCTCCGGCGTGTACGAGGCAAACGAACAATAAGCGCAGCGCGTCACACAAAATGGTATGCCGATATAAATGTCGACCGCGTCGCCTTGCGGTTCCAGCCCCGCCTGGGCATCCACAATCCCTTTCGCAAATTCGTATTTATTAGCGGTGACATCGAATTCATGAATAAACAGCGCTTTTGCCTTTTCCGTGCCCAGCCGTTTTTCACTGTCACGAAGTAGCTTGGTGGGCCGTATACCCGTGAGCGAGCCCCACGGCAGCGGCGTATCAAAATAAGCAAGCATCGCGCGGTAAACGCTGATCTTGGACGCGCGCTTGGCCTCACGTTTATACTCAAGAATTCCTGCAGGTGCGTTTGATGTATATGAGTTTTGCGATACTTCAGCGCCGTCGAAATAAACACGGGCCGTGCTCGTAAGACAGCCATCTGCGCTAGAAAGCATATGCAGCACACTGCATCCTGCTGTCGCCGGTTCAGGCTGATTTAATTGCTCTATACGCCTCGTGTCAATAAAAAGCCGCACCGCCTCGCTGATGTCGCTAAAAAAGGCGGGCGTATTGGTATAAAGCGCGGTCATTGCATAAAAAACGGGTTGTTTTTAAACTCGGCAAACAGTGATGTTTTGATACCGTGCCCCGAATAAACGGTATAGTCCTTCTGGAGTGAGCGCAGTACGGTCAGCAGAGAATGACGGTATTCAGCCGCATCACTGCCCGGAAAATCCGTTCTGCCGCAATACATATAAAACAGCGTATCACCTGAAAACAGGGCGTCACCCGCGATATAGCACACACTGCCGCCCGAATGACCGGGTGTATGCAGCACCTCGACTTCTATATCGGCCGCGTTAAACACTTCACCGCCCTCGAATACGATATCCGGTTCCACTTTGGGAACGCGCACACCCGCCATAACACCCAGATTATCCCTGTCACTTTGTAGCATGGACGCATCGCGCCGGTGAATGCATACTTTTGCGCCGGTTTGCGCTTTGAGCTGAGAAACCGCGCCGATATGGTCGAAATGTCCGTGTGTGAGCAAGATATGCGTCACCTCGGTGATGCCGTAACGGTCAAGGTGTGTTTTTATCTTTTCGTAATCATCACCGGGATCGATCACAAAAGCCCGGTGCGCATCGTCATCCTTATAAACAACAAACGCGTTGGCCATCATCTCTCCCACCGCGATTTGTATAACCTTCATCTTTGCCTCCCTAAAACCTGCGTTTGGAATCAAGCAGTATCGTCACCGGGCCGTCACCGCAGGAATTCACGCTCATGTGCGCACCGAATTCCCCCGTCTGAACATCAAGTCCCTGAGCGCGTAATGCTTCGATGCACGCCTCGTATATTTTTTTGGCATGATCCGCCTGCGCCGCGCCCGTGAAATCGGGCCGGTTGCCTTTTCGCGCATCACCCAGCAGCGTAAACTGAGATACGAGGAGCACCTGCCCGCCAACATCCTTGATGCTACTTGTCATCTTATCATCAACTGAGAATATGCGCAGATTTGCCGTTTTGCGGACGATATAATCAAGGTCAGAATCTGTGTCATCCTGCGCCACACCCAGAAGCACAAGCAGACCTTGTCCGATTTGTCCGACGGTTTTTCCATCTACCGTTACACTTGCCCGAGACACGCGTTCAACTACTGCAATCATGGCTTACTTGTGTATGCGGAACACATCCCGCACTCCGTCCACAGTCTTTAAGCTTTTCACAATCGCATCCAGCTGAGACGTTTCAGATATCTCAAAACCAAACACCATATTGGCAACACGGTTTTTGCCCATACGGGCATTAACAGATGTAATGGAGAACCCCATACTGAATAGTTTATTGGACACCTCGGCAATGAGCCCCGTCCTGTCCTCAGCCGTCACCTGTATCTCCACATTATAAGACGATTTCTCGTTTTTCGACCATGCTACTTCAATCATACGGCCTGATTCAAAATCCTCCGAGCTCACATTGGAGCAATCGCTGCGGTGTACCGACACGCCGCGTCCGCGCGTGATATATCCCACAATGGTATCTCCGGGTACGGGGTTGCAGCACTTGGCAAACCGAACAAGCATATCGTCGTAGCCCTTTACGATAACGCCGCTTAGCTCGCCCGCTCTCGTGCTTCGGGATTGCATGGCCGGTTTCTCAAATACGGGCTTGTTCTCGCGGCGGTATTCGTCGATAAGTTTATGCAGTATCTGTCCGGTGGTAATTCCGCCGTAACCGACAGCCGAATAAATATCCTCAACAGTTTGCAGCGTATACTTCTTATATATCTCTTTGAGCCATTCCGGCTTTAAGAGCGTTTTAATGTCATAACCCCGGCGGCGCGCTTCCTTTTCAAGCATCTCGCGCCCTTTGAGTATATTCTCTTCCTTATATTCTTTGCGTATCCAGTTCTTGATCTTGCTCTTGGCCTGAGATGTTTTGACAATCTTAAGCCAGTCGCGGGAAGGTCCTTTTGACGAAGCCGATGTGATGATCTCGACGATATCTCCCGAATGCATTTGATAAGACAGCGGCACGATCTTACCGTTTATCTTTGCCCCTATACACTTATTCCCAATCTCACTGTGAATACCATAAGCAAAATCCAGCGGCGTGGCACCTTGCGTAAACTCCTTGACATCACCTTTGGGCGTAAACACATAGACATTGTCGGAAAAGAAGTCAACTTTGAGCGTTTCCATAAACTCACGCGAGTCTTTGGTATCCGTCTGCCATTCCAGCAGCTCCCGCAGCCACACGAGCTTATTGTCCATCTCGCTGCGCGTAGCGCCTTCCTTATAGTTCCAGTGCGCGGCGATACCGTATTCAGCCGTGGAATGCATTTCTTTGGTACGTATCTGCACCTCAAAGGGGCGACCGTCCCGTCCTAAAACGGTGGTATGGATGGATTGATACATATTCTGTTTAGGCACGGCGATATAATCCTTAAACCGTCCCGGAATGGGCTTCCAAACGGTATGCACCGTACCCAGCACCGCGTAACAATCTCTGACGCTTTCCACAACGATACGCACGGCAATAAGGTCATAAACCTCTTCAAACTCTTTGTGCTTTTTGTGTATCTTATTGTAGATGCTATAAATATGCTTAGGCCGGCCTTCTATCTCGGCCTTCACATGTATCTTCTTTAAATGCTTTTCTATTTCTTCAATCACGGCGCTGATATAATCTCGACGCTCGGCACGCGTATCCGTCAGCTTTGCCGCAATTTCATAATAGGCTTTTTCGTCGATATATTTGAGCGCTAAGTCTTCCAATTCCCACTTGATCGTGTTGATACCAAGACGGTGAGCGAGCGGCGCGTAGATCTCCAGTGTTTCCTTGGCCTTTTCGATACGCTTTTCTTCACTCTGATATTTGAGCGTACGCATATTGTGCAGCCTGTCGGCCAGCTTCACAAGTATCACACGGATATCGCTTGCCATCGCAAGAAACATCTTGCGAAGAGATTCCGCCTGGTGTTCCTCTTTCGAAGAAAAGTTAACCTTACCGACTTTGGTCACACCGTCCACAAGCGCTGCGATCTCAGGGCCAAAGCTGCTGGTAATCTGCTCGAGCGTTACTGTTGTGTCTTCAACAATATCGTGAAAAAGACCCGCCACAACGGTGCTAATATCCAGCCCCAAGTCAACAAGAATACTGGCAACCTCATAAGGATGCATAAAAAAGGGCTCGCCCGAAAGTCTCATCTGGCCTTCATGCGCTTTTTCTGCATAAAGATAAGCCTTTTCAAAAAAAGCCTGATCCTCACTGCTATATTTCTGACGTACTTTTTCTGTCAGCGTCAATGCGTTCCGCTGTTTGTCATCCATGAATCAAATCCTCAAAACCCCTGTAACATGCGCTTTGCCGCAATTCTTTGCGCGGTCCATTGTTTTTTAATGTCAGTATTCTACCACTTATATCCGTATTGAGCAACCTAAGCTCTGTGAAGACACGCAATGCAAACGAAACGGGCCCTATTTCCTCCCCCAGTTTACGCGCTATTTCGTCCTGTGTACGCGGCCTTTTGAGAATCTGCGGCAACGCGCGGTATAGGCGCAGCAGCTCATCCCGCCCCAGAAACATACTTTTTGCATAGCTTTTATAAGCATCTTTTAGCTGCTCATCAAACAAAGACTGTACAGGTTTTACACCTACGCTTAAAAAGCGCGTATGACCGCCTGCCGCCGTACATGCGATACAATTGTCGGGAGAAAAAGCCTTGTTGTCCCAGAGCGACAGCCGTTTGTTTTGCAGGGCTTGTCGCACCATATCAAAGGTCATCAGCCGCTTAAAAGCAGGCACGGTATTCACACAAACGCAAAGCCCGAACCGGCTCTCATCAATCGCAAGGCTCAGGGCTGCTAAAAATGAGTCTTCGCTCATTCCGCTAAAGCCGCCCTCACCCAAAGCGGTGACCTCGTCCAAGAAACCTTGCATCAGACAATGTGAGTAGGCTTCAAGGAAGCTTTCGCAGAGTGTATCATCCGTTTGAAATGCGATATCTCGAACAATCAGTTGAGGTCGGTTTGAGAAGCTGTCGATACCCGCCTCACACAGAAAATCGGCACGGCCCGGTATCAGCGCGTGCATATCCTTATAGCAGAAAGCCACGGCATCTTGAGTTTTCCCGTTTTGCACCATGGTAAACTTCAAATGCGGCTTTTCGTCTTTACCCACAAAACGAATGGAATCCAGTGCAGCGTCCATAACGGCTACCACAGGTTTTTCGTTGCATTGTCCGAAAGGTTCAAGCCTTTTTAAGTCATCCACCAATCGGGATGTGATTTCGTCAGCCGTTAGAACCAAATCATAAACTCTTTTGCGAACAAACGCGCTTTCATCATAATGTGTGCGAATATAAGCGCAGACATCACGCCGCAAGCCGTCCAGTTCACCCGGTGCTATGGTCAGGCCTGCTGCCTGTGCATGGCCACCGAATTTTTCATATCTGTCAGCAAACGCGCATAGCGCTTCGAATATGTTGACACCCTCAATACTGCGCGCAGAGCCCACGAGGCTTCCTTCCCCGCCGAAAAGCACACAAGGCCGCGTGTACTTTTCAGTAATCTTGGCCGCCGCGATACCGATTACACCCGCGTTCCATGAGCTGTCCGCCAGCATTATCGCGGGGTCGCTATGGTAGCCGTTCTCTTCAATCATCGTCTCCGCGTCGGCGAGTATCTCCTCCACCTCTTTTTTGCGCGCATCGTTAAGCGCACAAAGCTCACGTACGCTCTGCTTAAGCGCCGGGCTGGTTTTCGTGCTGCTTAATATATCAATCGCTACCTGCGCGGTATCCATACGCCCTGCCGCGTTGATACGCGGCCCCAGTCCAAAGCTGATGCCAAACGATGTGATCTCCGTAAGGCTGATGCCCGCTGCCTGTGCCAATGCCAAAAGGCCGGCCGATGGGTTTCTGCGCAGCTTACCCAAGCCCATGTAAGCGATAGCCCGGTTTTCCCCGAGCAGCGGCACAATATCCGTAATCGTACCGACCGCAACAAGATCGATATAGCGCATGGCATCGGCCAGCGATGAAAGTGCGTGGATAAGCTTAAACGCCACGCCGCACCCTGCAAGGTTGGGGTCAGGATAAACGCTGTCCGACCGTTTGGCGTTGATAATGTATGGCGTATCAGGCAACGTTTCACCGCATTCATGGTGGTCAGTAATCACCACATCAACACCCAGGCTTTGGGCAAGCGCCGTCTCGGCGATATTGGTGATACCGCAGTCCACCGTCACGATCAGTGTGCTGCCCGTCTTCGCAATCTGCTCGACAGCAGCGGTATTTAGTCCATAACCTTCCTTATGGCGGTTGGGCGTCATGATGCAGACATCCGCACCGATATCAACGAGATGTAAGTAAAGCGTGCAGCCGCCCGTCGTACCATCCGCATCATAATCACAGAATATAGTGATCTTCTCACGGCTGGCAACGGCTTTTTTTATTCTGTCCACAGCCGCGGTCATATCGGGCAGCAGAAACGGATCATGAAGCTGCTCAGGGCCCGGGTATAAAAAGCGTTTGGCTGCAGTCGGTGTATCAATGCCGCGCCGGCATAGCAACGCAGCCACAGGCAAACTCAATCCCGTCGCTTCCGCGATCGCTTTTGTTTTTGCTTGTGTGCACGGCGCAAGAGCCGCCCGCTCAATAAAGCTTAACACCCTCTAAAATGGCCCCCTTCATCATATAATACGATAATACTTGAAAAGCCTCTCCTTTGCTGTAAGGAAAGGCTTTTTGTCACGATGTCTGTATGGCCCCAAAAGCTTTTTGAACCTGTCGTAAAAGCTTTTGTCTTATCCATTTATGCAGGAATCACCGACATCAAATAAGCTTTCTTGCTGCCGGCTTATAAGCCGCGCCTTGCCTTGCTTTGCATTTTGAAAGGATGACGGGAAAACTTATTTCATTATATATGTGAGCAAAATAATAGTCAACGAAAAAGAAGCCCTAACCCAACCAGATACTTCTGGGTTTTTTGGAAAGCAAGTACATTTATTGACTCTGATGATTACTCACGGCAACCATCTACGCACCTGCTTAACCCTTTGCGCAAGCACTGCCGAAAATGATCGCTACCGGCGGTCATATTAAAGCTGACACAGCAGATTACACATTTCAATTGCCGTGAGCGCTGCGTCAAATCCTTTATTACCCGCTTTTGTGCCTGCTCTTTCGATAGCCTGTTCAATATTCTCAGTCGTCAGAACACCAAAAGCAATTGGTATTCCTGTCTGAAGAGAAACCTGTGCAATTCCTTTGGTCATTTCATTGGCGACATAATCAAAATGCGGCGTTGAACCGCGAATGATAGCGCCGACACAGATAATCGCATTATACTTCTGAGATCTCGCCATTTTCTGCGCAGCGAGCGGAATCTCGAAGGCTCCCGGCACCCAGACCACATCAATCTGCTGTTCGTCTGCACCATGTCGAGTCAGACCATCAATTGCACCGCCAACCAGTTTGCTGCCGATAAATTCGTTAAAACGCCCTGCGACAATTCCGAATTTTAGATTTTTAGAAACCAGATCTCCTTGAATCGTTTTTACTGACATTATTAAACCCTCCTAAGTGTCTATTTATTTCTCTATCTCTGCTGTCTGTATATCACCAGATAACAAATGGCCCATTTTTTCTTTTTTTGTACTGATATAAAAAGCATTGACCTGATTTGTTTTCATGACAATCGGTACCCGCTCGACAATTTCTAATCCATACCCGTTAAGACCGGTCATCTTTTGAGGGTTATTGGTCATCAAACGCATTTTTCTGACTCCCAAATCACTGAGTATCTGCGCCCCAATTCCATATTCCCGCAGGTCAGGCGCAAATCCCAGCAGTTCGTTTGCCTCAACGGTATCTTTTCCTTTGTCCTGCAACTCATATGCTCTAATTTTATTAACCAAACCAATGCCGCGCCCTTCCTGACGCATATACAGAATCACGCCTCTGCCTTCCTGTCCGATTTTGCTCATCGCGGCGTGGAGCTGCTCGCCGCAGTCGCATCTCAAAGAGTGGAAAGCATCTCCGGTCAAACATTCCGAATGCACACGAACCAGTAACGGCTCATCGGTTCCCGAAATATCGCCCATCACCAATGCCACGTGATGTTCGCCGCTTATCTTATTTTCATACGCAACAATATCAAACTCTCCATATTGCGTAGGCATTTTTGCTCTTGAGGCGGCACGGATAGATTTTTCATTTCTCCTTCTGTACTGTATAAGATCCGCTACCGTTATCATTTTTAGCTGATGCTTTTGGCTAAATTCAGCAAGCTGGGCCACCCGTGCCATTGTACCGTCTTCGTTCATGATTTCGCATATCACCCCGGCAGGATAGAGACCGGCCAGCCGTGCCAAATCGACCGCAGCTTCTGTATGACCAAGCCTTTGCAGTACGCCGCCAGTCTTCGCGATTAACGGAAAGATATGCCCAGGACGCGAAAAATCATCACCCTGTGAATGCGGATTGACTAACCGCCGAATCGTTTCTGCGCGCTCAAAAGCGGATATTCCGGTTTTTACAGACTTATGGTCAACTGTGACAGTAAATGCGGTCCCCATGCTCTCCGTATTGCGGTCCACCATGGGTTGAAGGTTCAATTCACGGGCTCTTTCCAAGGTTATCGGTGTACAGATCATGCCTTTTCCATGGGTAGCCATAAAATTCACGGCTTCAGGCGTTACTTTTTCTGCGGCCATAAGGAGGTCACCTTCATTCTCCCTATCCTCGTCATCGACAACGATGATCATTTCCCCGTTTTGGATATCTGATATGGCTTCTTCAATGGTATGAAACATAAAATTCTCCTTTTCGACACTCGGGTTTAAGCGAACCCATTTTTTTTCAAAAATTCTTCCGTTACTTTTTTAGACTGAACTGCCGGATCCGAATTGTTTTGCGTCATCAGCTTATACACATACTTACCTATAAGATCGCACTCAATATTTAACAAATCTCCAACATGTTTTTCCCCCAGTGTGGTTGCTTTGGCAGTGTGCGGTATTAAAGATACGGCAAAAGCATCGTGATAAATTCTGGCGACAGTCAGGCTGATACCGTCCAAGGCGACAGATCCCTTCGGGACAACAAGCTTCAGGAAATCTGCGGAAACTTCAACCGTAAGCCAAATAGCGTTATTCTCTTCGGAGCACTTTATAAGCTTGCCGACACCGTCAATGTGCCCGCTGACAAGATGGCCTCCCAGACGGTCACTTAAACGTAAAGCACGTTCCAGGTTTACCGGGGAAGAAACAGACAGCGAGTCCAGCGAAGTATGCCGCATGGTTTCAGGCATAACATCGGCTGAGAACGAGCCTTCTGCCATATCGGTTACAGTCAGGCACACACCGTTTACCGCAATGCTGTCGCCCACTTTGGTGCCTTCAAGCACCCGGCTGCAGCCAATGGTTAAGCGAAAAAATAGACTCCCCTTTTTGATTTCCTTTATAATTCCTTTTTCTTCTGCTATTCCTGTAAACATAAATCTCCTTTTAAATACCCCTCAATCAATACATCCTCTCCAGACCGGCTCACATGAATATTTTTTACAGGCAAGGCATCCTGCATCAATGGAATACCCTGACCTTCCACAGACGTTACGGCCTCCTTTCCGCCAATGATCTTCGGTGCGATAAAAATCATAACCTTATCGACGATCCCTGCACCGATAGCGGCTGCGTTCAGCCCTCCGCCGCCCTCCAAAAGTATACTGTCCACCTCAAGAGCGTGCAGGGTGCGCATCAGGCTTCGCAAGTCAACATGTCCGTCAGTGCCATCGGTTTTGATTACTCGAACTCCCATTTTACTGAAGGTTTCTTCTTTATATGGCTCGATATGGGTGGTTGTTGCCAGTATCACTTTTGCTTTGGATTCTCCCGTAATTGCCTCACAGTTAAAAGGAATGTCCCCGCGGCTGTCGATGATAACCCGAACGGGGTTTTTACCTTGTCCTGACGGAAGCCGGGTGGTCAGCGCGGGGTTGTCTTTGCATATAGTTCCGCCGCCTACCATAACTGCGCTGACACGCTGCCGAAGCCAGTGCACACTATGTCTGGACGCTTCTCCGGATATCCATTTGGAATCGCCGGTTACAGAGGCGATTTTCCCGTCCAGCGTCATGGCTGCTTTCATAATCACGAAAGGGCTGTCTGTCGTGATATATTTGATAAAAATTTCATTAAGCTTTTTCGCCTCAGATTCGCGCACGCCAACCGTGACAGTGATACCGGCTTGTTTGAGTATGTTTATGCCGCGCCCAGCTACCTTTGGATTCGGATCGGTCATTGATACAACAACTTCTCGAATACCTTTTTTGATAATGGCTTCAGCGCAAGGCGGTGTCCGCCCATAATGAGAGCATGGCTCCAAATTCACGTATAATGTTGCACCGCGAAGGTCGCTGATTGCATTGCCAAAAGCCGCAATCTCAGCATGGTCGCCGCCGAGTTCAGCGTGATAACCTTCGGCAATAATTTGATTGTCCTTTACAACCACAGCGCCGACTAAAGGGTTCGGATTGGTATAGCCCCACCCCTTTTCAGCCAGCTCAAGCGCTCTTTTCATATAGACTTCGTGATTCATTTTCGCTCCAATCTCGAATGCCTCATGTTTTTACAAGTAGTCATGGTTTTCCATATATATCGGATAAACAAAAAAACCTGAAGCATAGACTTCAGGGATATATGATCCTACACAAAAATATAAGATCTATATTCTTCTCCCATCCAGACTATACTGTCGGCTCCGGAATCTGACCGGATCTACCAAAAAGGCTCGCGGGCTATACCGCCGGTAAGGAATTTCACCTATCCCTGAAGAATGATTATTCAATTCTTGAAAAAGCAATAGCTTTTTATCTGTTATAATATACCACACCAATAATATTGCTGTCAATGCAAATAAATACAATTGTCAATATATATAAGCGTGTATTCAATGGGCCGGCAATCTCATAAGTAGATGACTCACTGCCTTTGTAAGGAGCTAAAGCTTATTTTGTAATAAAAAAAATCCGGAAACGTATTCCGGATTTAAAAGCAATATGCAGTATGTGTTTTTCTATATTAAATACGGGCGACCCCGGAATCACGCGCGGCTTTGGATACAGCCTGCGCCACCGTTTTGCCCACACGCGGGTCGAATGGTGCCGGTATGATGTATTCCGGATTCAGTTCTTCGTCGGAAACGAGGCTGGCAATGGCATATGCCGCCGCAATTTTCATTTCGTCGTTGATGTCACTGGCGCGGACATCAAGCGCACCGCGGAATATGCCCGGGAAAGCCAATACGTTGTTAATCTGATTGGCAAAGTCACTGCGTCCCGTGCCCACAACGGCTGCACCCGCGGCTTTGGCATCCTCCGGCATAATCTCCGGAATGGGATTGGACATGGCAAAGATAATGGGGTCTTTCGCCATGGACTTAACCATCTCCTGCGACAGCACATTCGGGGCGGAAAGGCCAAAGAAAACATCGGCACCCTTAACCACGTCGGCGAGTGAACCTTTTTTCATATGGCGGTTAGAAATCTTAGCCATGAGCTCTTTTTCGCTGTTTAAGTTGTCGCGGCCTTCGTATATAGCGCCCTGTCTGTCGCACAGCACCACATCCGTCAGTCCCATTGCCATAAGTAAGCGCGTCACTGCAATGGCAGCCGCTCCGGCGCCATTCACCACGGCACTCACAGTTTTTATATCCTTGCCCGTCAGCTTAAGCGCATTGATCATACCGGCAAGCGATACGACAGCTGTTCCGTGCTGGTCGTCATGGAAAATTGGGATGTCACAGCATTCCTTTAAGCGCCGTTCGATCTCGAAGCA
Source organism: Bacillota bacterium (assembly GCA_023436115.1). GTDB lineage: Bacteria > Bacillota > Clostridia > Christensenellales > SZUA-584 > SZUA-584. The sequence continues at coordinate 36,284 of JAEZKQ010000017.1, forward strand.
GCGCGGAGCGGAAATGTCCTCCAGGTTGATGCCGCCGAAGCTTCCGGCCAGAAGACGCACTGTGTTGACTATCTCATCCACATCTTTGCTGCGAATACAAAGCGGGAATGCATCCACATCGCCAAAGGTCTTGAAAAGCACACATTTGCCTTCCATAACAGGCATACCGGCTTCCGGGCCGATATCGCCAAGACCCAAAACAGCCGTTCCGTCTGTAACGACCGCCACAAGGTTCCAGCGGCGTGTGTACGTATACGACAGATCAACATCGTCGGATATCTTAAGGCAGGGCTCTGCGACGCCGGGTGTATAGGCGACACTCAAATCATGCTTGTCCTTAACAGGCACAGAGCTGATAACTTCGATCTTGCCTTTCCATTGTTCATGCAGCTTCAGGGATTCTTCATTAATCGTCATTTTTCTTATCCTTTCGAATTTTTATAAAACTTCTTTGATAACGCTTTTTAACTTATCGGCCGACGCCTCAAACAACCTCAATTCTTCCTCGCTCATTCGGATATCCAAGTACCGGTCGATACCGTTGCGGTTCACGATACAGGGAAGGCTTAAAGCCACATCGCTGATGCCGTAATTGCCGTTGAGCGTGGTGGAAAGTGTCAGAACGGAATTCTCATCTCCCATGATCGCGCCGAGTATACGCGTTGCCGCCAGAGCCACTCCATAGAAGGTCGCGCCTTTGAGTTTGATGATCTCTGCGCCAGCGTCACGGGTTGCCTCAAATATCTGCCGACGGTTAATATTCTGGCAGCGGCGCGGGCAGTCTTCACAATATTCGTCGAACGGCTTGGATGCTATAGAAGCACGGCTCCATACCGGCACTTCGCTGTCGCCATGCTCGCCGATGATATAGCCATGGACGTTGCGGACGTCCACTTTGCAGTGCTGGCTTAAAAGATAACGGAAACGTCCGGTATCCAGCATTGTTCCTGAACCAATAACGCGGGAAGCAGGCAAACCGCTCTCCTTTTGAACCATGTACGTGAGGACATCCACCGGATTGGATATGACAATAATGAGCGGGTCACTTGCGTACTTCATGATCCTGCCTAGGATATCACGCGTGACAGCCACATTTGTACGTGCGAGGTCCAGGCGTGTCTGCCCGGGCTGACGGCCAATACCAGCTGAGATTATAATAACATCAGCATCAGCACAATCTTCGAAATCTCCGTCACGAATGGTTAACTGCTTGAAATAAGCGATACCGTGACTGATGTCCAGCGCCTCTCCCCGTGCGCGGCCTCTGTCGACGTCCACAAGGACGATCTCAGAAGTCAGGTTGTTCATCATAATGGTGTAGGCAACAGTAGACCCCACTTTTCCGGCTCCGATGACAACCACTTTGCTTTTGTTAGTTGCAACGTTCATAAATATCCTTCCTTTTGAAAAATTTATTTATATTTAACTTATTTAATTCCACTTTCGTTAATATCTAAAAAAACAGAAATTCTTTAGATGATACTTCATTGTGAAAAATAAATCAAACTCCCTATTCACTGTAATTTGGTGCAAAAAATGATGAAATTTAGGTGTTATTATCGATTAAACCGCTGAAATGGCTAGAATCGAAGTATTTCTAAAATTATATCACGATTTTAACTATAAAGATAGCAAAACAAGCCATAACAATGGCTTGTTTTGGCAAATATGTGTATAAACCGTTAAATAGTGGTGTGGTTCTCAATCAAAGAGACTCAGCTGATTGCTTTTAAGCAATCCTTTTAGGCATCCGTTTTCCTCCAGTTTCGTCACAACAGCACTGGAGATGCCAGAACGGACTTTTAAATCCTCTATTGATAAAAATGGGCTTTGCTCACGGGCACGTACAATACCTTGTGCCGCCGAAAGGCCCGTGCCGCCCAGCGCTGTAAACGGCAGCCGCAAGCCTTCGTCTTCGATCACGCAGTTGGTCGCATCCGATTTATACAGGTCGCAAGGGAGAAACTCGATACCCCGCTCATACATCTCCAGCGCCACCTCTAATATAGTAAGCTGCGATTGCTCCAGCGCGGAAGCTGCTTTACCCTGCGCTTCAATATGCGCGATACGTTCGCGTACTGTTTCGCCTGAGTGCAGATATGCCGCATCCAAGTTATCTGCACGAACGCTGAAGTAGGTCGCGTAAAACGCGCGCGGATGATGCACCTTAAAATAAGCAATACGCAGCGCCATCATCACATATGCAACGGCATGAGCACGCGGGAACATATAGGCAATCTTCTTGCATGAATCGATGAACCATTCGGGCACTTTCGCTTCTCTCATATGCGCTTCCCAATCGTCTTTAAGCCCCTTGCCTTTACGGACTGACTCCATAATAAAGAAGGATTCCGTCGCGTCCATGCCTTTGGATACGAGATAATTCATAATATCATCACGTGTACAAATTACCTCGCGCAGTGTGGCCGTACCTGCCTGTATCAGATCCTGCGCATTGTTGAGCCAGACATCAGTACCGTGAGACAGCCCCGCGATACGCACCAGCTCATCGATCGTTGTCGGCTGCGTTTCCACAAGTATCTGGCGTACAAATTTGGTGCCGAATTCAGGAATGGCGATACTGCCCACCTGACAGCCGAGTATTTGTGACGGGTCCAGCCCCAATGCCCGTGTCGAAGAAAACAGCGAGAGCGTATCCGGATCATTGATGGGCACTTCTTTAGGGTTGATCCCCGTTAAATCCTGAAGCATACGCAGCGCCGTAGGATCGTCATGGCCGAGTATATCCAGCTTCACAAGTCTGTCATGCAGCGAATTGAAGTTGTAATGCGTCGTCACGCTGCCAGACGAAGGATCATTAGCGGGATACTGTATCGGCGTAAACTCGTGGATATCGCGGCTTTTCGGCAGTATCACAAGTCCGCCCGGGTGCTGCCCTGTTGTTCGCTTTGTTCCCGATACGCCTTTTGTGAGACGGTCAATCTCCGCTTTGCTGGCTGTGATACCCTTCTCCTGAAGATAGTTCTTCACAAAGCCGTATGCCGTCTGCTCTTTAATACTGCTGATGGTACCCGCACGGAACACATACTCCTCGCCGAAAAACTCCAATATAAATTTATGTGCCTCGGGCTGGTAAACACCCGAAAAGTTAAGGTCAATATCCGGCACCTTGTCGGCGTTGATGCCCAGAAAGGTCGCAAACGGTATATCATAGCCGTCGCGCAGATAAGCCGTACCGCATTGGGGGCAGTTTTTTGGGGGCAGATCCGGCCCGCACGCATACTTTGTCGTATCCACATTAAAGTCACTATGGCGGCAATGGGGACACACATAATGCGGCGGCAATGCGTTCACCTCTGTGATTCCCGCCATTGTTGCGGCAAGTGATGAACCGACAGAACCGCGCGAGCCCACAAGATAGCCGTCGTCCAGAGAATGCTTCACCAGCTCATAAGCGATATAGTAAAGCACATCGTAACCATGCGTAATGATGTTGTTAAGCTCATATTTAAGCCGCTCCTCAACAATGGCTGGCAGCTGCTCACCGTAGCGGGCGTGCACGTTATCATAGCACATCGATTCAAGCTTCTTCGCCGCATCAGGTATTTCGGGCATCGCGGGTTCATCAGGCAATAGCTTAATAATCTCAACCTGTGCGGCAACAGCGCGCGTGTTGTCAATCACGATTTCCCGTGCTTTGTCCGCGCCCAAATAGGCAAACTCGGCCAGCATTTCCGCTGTGGTTCGAAAGTATAACGGTGCCTGGTTGTCGGCATCGGAGAACTTTTGCCCATGCATGAGTATACGTCGGAAATACTCGTCCTGTGGCTCAATAAAATGCGCGTCGCATGTCGCCACGACGGGCTTTTCCAGCGTTTCCCCAAGCGCTACGATGCGCCTTGTGATGTCGCGCACGGCTTCGACGTTGCGCAAACGGCCTTCACGCACCATAAAATAGTTGTTCCCGTCCGGCTGCACCTCAAGATAATCGTAAAACGCCGCGATTTGCTCCTGCTCGCCCTCCGAGGCATATCGTAATATCGCCTGTATCAGCTCGCCCTGCTCACACGCGCTGCCCACAATCAGCCCTTCACGGTATTGAGACAGCAGAGACTTGGGCACGCGCGGACGTCTGTAGAAGTGCTTGGTATGCGATTCACTGACCAGCTTATACAGATTGAAAAGCCCTTTTTTGTTTTTGCATAGCAAAATCACATGATAAACAGGCAATGATTTCTCATCAACGGCAGCAGCATTCCCCTGCGCTGATGCTTTTTCTATACACATCGCCATGAGCTTCGCCGTACACTCCGCGTCATCCAATGCGCGGTGATGCCGCAGCTGTATGCCAAAATCCGCCGCAAGGTTGCCAAGGCTATATGATTTATGCCCCGGAAATGTGCGTTTGATGAGCCAAACCGTATCCATACATTCATTTTCGAACCGGATGCCGTTGTCTTCGCCATGCTTTTTGATAAAGCTCAAATCAAAGGGCGCATTATGGGCAGCCAGCGGCGTATCGCCCACATAGTCCTTGAATTTTAAAAGCGCTTCGCCCATACTCGGCGCATCTGCTACCATTTCGTTTGTAATGCCCGTTAAATCCGTGATCTGCTTGCTGATGGGCTGACCCGGATTGACGAATGTGGAGAAGGTGTCGATCACTTCACCGTGTCGCAAGCGTACCGCACCGATTTCAGTAATACCGCATTGCTGCGGATTAAAACCTGTTGTCTCCAAGTCAAAAACGATATATTCATCGGCAAAATCTTCGCTATACTTATGGCCCGTATCGTCGATCATATACGCTTCCATACCGTATATCACCTTGATACCCAGCTTTTTTGCGGTATCAAAAGCACGCGGAAAAGCCTGAACCACACCATGGTCTGTGATGGCCACCGCTTCATGCCCAAACGAAGCCGCCCGCTTCACCACATCCACTTCATCGGCACAGCCGTCCAGCGCGCTCATATTGGTGTGAATATGCAGCTCGACACGTTTGACTTCCGCTTCATCCTGCCGCTTTATCGCCTTGGCTTCTTCGATGCTCTTGACCGAAATACAAAGCTCGCGGGAAAAGCTGTCGTAAGCGGCCGTTCCCGCCACGCGCACAGCCTCAGCCTTGCGCAGCCTCTCTATGATTTCCTCACATTTATCACGGGAGACAAACGCTTTGCATGTCACCGTTGACGATAAGTCTGTCACGCTGAAAACCAGTATCGAGCGCTTGCCCCGCGTCTCATTTTTGATATCAAACGATTTTAAATCCATCAGCTGGCCGCAGATGACACACGCACCCGTGAGCTCTGATAGTTCCTTAATGGGCGTTAACTCCCCCGGTACATGTTTGCCGTGTATCATACCGTCTGCGGCAGCTTTGGGCTTGTCTTCTTTTTTGGTCTCCGTTTTTTTGGGCTTCGTTTGTGCAGGCACTTTCTGGACAGGAACAGGCTGCTCTTTAACAGCCTTCTTTCTCACCGGCACGGGCACATCTTCCGGGGCACAGCGGCCTGTTACCACGGCGGCGCCTTTGCCAAGGCAGCGCGTTAAATAACGCGTCACATACTCTTTAAGGCCCATTGAAGAAAATAGTTCCGGGCCGAACTCATCCGCGAAGTCGATATGCAGCCGCTTACCTTCCAGCCGTATCAAAGCACGAGACAAAAAAGGTGCGCATGCCTGTCTGTACGCACAACAAAGCTCTTTAATATGTCCCGCAAAAATCGCGCTGTCCATTTCTTCTAAGTCGCGGTATTTCAAACAGACCTGCGCGTTATCGCCCACGTTTTCTTTTATATATTTTTCGATAGAAAGATAAACCCCGGCCGGAAGCAGACGGGAATGAAAATGGATCAGCAAGCTGCCTTTTTTGACATCGTGCTGCACCTTTTCAAACTGCAAATCGTAGCAATCATCCACACCGACGCTTTTTTTCAGCGCGGCGAAGAAATCCCCCTGTACCACAACGGCCCCCCTTAGAAATGTGTATCGATGTAATGCGAAAAAGCTTCGAGTATATCCTCTTGCGCGTATGTCCCCACTAGCTCGCCCTTGGCAAACAGTGCGGCTTTTTTATCGCCGCCCGCGATGCCGATATCCGCATGGCGCGCTTCTCCGGGTCCGTTGACAATGCAGCCCATGACCGCTGCCGTAATCGGACGCGGCATTTTGAGAAGTATTTTCTGCACGCTGTCGGCCAGTTCGGCCACCTTGATCTTAGTGCGCGCACATGTGGGACAGCTGATGACCTCAGGATAAAACGTTCGGATTCCGGCGCTTTGAAGTATGCGTCGTGCTGCTTCCACCTCACTCACAGGATCACCTGTGATGGAAACACGAACTGTATCGCCTATACCGTTAAGCAGCAACGCACCCAGCCCCACAGCCGATTTGACTATGGCATTCTCATAAGTACCCGCCTCGGTAATTCCGACGTGCATGGGCGCGTCACACCGACTGGCAAAGGCACGGCAGGCCTGTACACAAACCGGTACGGATGAAGCTTTGATAGAAACCACAACGTTATCAAAACCCATATCGTACACATTCTGTACCGCATTTTCTGCGCTTTCAGCCAGCGCTTCAGGTGTAGGTCCGCCGTATTTTTTCAGCAGACCCGCCTCCAGTGAGCCCGCATTCACACCCACTCGCAGCGCGCAGCCATGCTGCTTGGCGCATGCCACCACATTCTTTAGCGCGTCGGCACCGCGAAGATTGCCCGGATTAATACGCACTTTATCCGCGCCGTTTTCCATCGCCAATATTGCCAGCTTCGGATCAAAATGCACGTCCGCAATAAGCGGTACGTGCATATGCGTTTTTATTTTAAGAAAGGCAGGCGCACATTCTTCACCATAAAATGCGCACCGGATGGCTTCACAGCCTGCCTCTTCCAGACGGCCGATCTGCTCTAGCGTCGCTTCTGCATCCGCCGTGTCTGTGTTCGTCATCGATTGTATCAGCACATCATGTCCGCTGCCGATGGTCACGCCGCCGAACGATACGCTTCTTGTCCGCCTATCCATATCAGCCGCTCAGCATACGTGAAATGTCCTGATATGTGATAAAGAAGAACAACACGATGAACAGGGCAAATCCAATAAAGTGTATCATTCCTTCTACATTGCGCGGAACAGGCTTTCTGAATATCTTTTCTATCGCGATAAAGACAAGGCGCCCTCCGTCCAGTGCGGGCAGCGGCAACAGATTGCAGATACCCAAGCTCACGCTGATGGCAATTCCCAGCCTTAACAGATATTCAAGGCTCGTACGCAATGCCTCTCCGATATATGTGACCATACCCACCAAACCGACGGCATTTTCCGTTCCTCTCCCGGCAAACAGACCGATGATGGCGAGAATCGTTTCTTTGACAAGCAGGAACATCCATTTGAATGAGAGCGCGATGGCCTCCCCTAGTCCAAACGTAACCCGTTGCCCGCTAGGCCTGAAGCCAACTTTATATGCGTCGTATTCTTCGTAGTATTGATAAGGTATTTCCAGAGAAATCACCTGATCGCCACGCTGTACGGTAATGGGCATCATCACATTGTCCGCGGCACGGTTGGCTGAGTCAAATTCCATAGAGAAATCCATCTCGACGCCGTTCATTTCAAGTATGACATCACCCACCTGCAAACCCGCTGCCTCAGCCGGGCTGCCTTCCCAGACCTCGGCCACAGTGGGAACATAATCGCCAAAAGCCGAAAGCGTAATGACAACGAGCAGGAACGCGAAGATAATATTGAATAAGGGGCCCGCAAAAATAGTCAGGGCGCGCCGGCCTGCAGGCTGCTTGTTAAAGGCGAGTCTGTCGTCCAGCTCCTCATCTTCTCCATAAAACTTGGTAAAGCCCCCAACAAACAACCACCGGATGGAATATATGATATCGTTTTTGACCCATTTTTTAATTTTGGGCCCAAAACCCACAGAGAACTCGACGATCTTGATCTTGCACGCGCGTCCGATGCTGTAATGACCCAGCTCGTGTACCATGATAATAATGCCGATAACCAACAGCGCACCGATAATACTTAAAGCCGTCGTTATGATATCCAAGTGCTCCCACTCCCTTTCTTATTCATTATATCATGACTAATGCGACAAAATACGTAACAATTCTTAAAATATTCAAACCGCTGACAAACTTTGTTTGTCAGCGGGCCGTCATTCGTTCTATATTGATGATCCGAGTTCCACTATTTCTATTTATATTATTAGCTTTTATTGTTGTGATAAACGTAGTCCTTTACCGCAACATCGGTATTGTAAATCTCAAGCAGTGTATTGGCCTTTAAGTCAGAGAACTTATTCATCGCAAATGCGACGCTTTTTTCAATATCACCGAATGAAATTTTTCTTTCCAAAAACAAATCTACAGCCGCTTCGTTGGCTGCGTTCATAATAACCGGCATAGAGCCGCCTGCTGCCAGCGCATCCTTCGCATGTCTTAAACACGGAAATTTATCCATATCGGGCGCATCGAAAGTCAGTGTTTTCAGCGCCGTAAAATCAAGGTGCCCGACAACGCTGTCCAGGCGTTCAGGATGACCAAACGCATATTGTATTGGCTGGCGCATATCCGTGGGCCCCAGCTGCGCGATCACCGCGCCGTCGTTATATTCGATCATTGAGTGAATAATGCTTTGCCTGTGAACCACCACGTCGATCATTTCGGGCGCAACATCGAACAGCCACCGCGCTTCGATGATCTCCAGACCCTTGTTCATGTATGTGGCACAGTCAACAGTGATTTTTTTACCCATACGCCAGTTGGGGTGGCGCAGCGCCTGTTCCACCGTGGCTTGCTGAATTTGCTCACGGCTCCAGTCAAAAAACGGGCCGCCTGACGCTGTGAGTATGATACGCCGAAGCCCTGTGGTATCGACGCCTTTTAAACATTGATAGATTGCGCAAAGCTCACTATCTACAGGAAACATTTCAGATTTTGACTGCTTTTGCTTCTGCTTGACGATATGTCCGCCGCACACGAGGGATTCCTTGTTGGCCAGCGCCACATCTATACCGCGATCCAGACACTCTATCAGCGGCGGAAGCCCCGCGATACCTACCACGGCGATCAGCACGATATCAGGAGCACCTTCCGTGCAAGACTCAATGAGTCCCTGTATACCAAAGCCCACCTTCATACCTTTGGGCACTTTTTTTTCAAATTCAATATCTCCGCTGCATCCGGTCAGCCCCACATAACAAGCGCCAAACTTCTTTGCCGTCTCCAATAGTGCTTCATCGCTTCTGTGCGCAGTCAGCGCCGTCACCTGAAACCTGTCGGGAAATTTCTCAATGATGTCAAGCGCTTGCCGTCCTACCGAGCCTGTTGCGCCGAGTATTGCAATCTTTTTCATTTATTTAATCCTTTTTATGCCGCAATAATATAGTAAAAGGCAAATACGACTGGGCAGATGAAAATCACACTGTCCAGCCTGTCCAGCGCACCGCCGTGTTCACCCATAATATGCCCATAATCTTTGATGCAAAGTCGTCTTTTGATCAGTGAAGCCGCCAAATCTCCGATTTGCGTGAGCACTGACAAAACAAGCCCCAGCAAAACATACCACAACGGATTGATCCATACACCGAATGAATTTTGAAATAACACACCCAGCGCAAAAACAGTCCCCGTGCCAAATATCGTTCCGGCAACTGCGCCTTCTACCGTTTTTTTGGGGCTTATAGCGGGTACGAGCTTGTGCTTACCGAATGACTTGCCGCCAAAGTATGCAAAAGTATCTGTCATAACCGCAGAGCCAAATGCAATAATCATAAGGAACTGGGATATTGACACTTTCGGGATACACACGATAGCAAGCAAAAAGGCAAAGAACAGTCCCGGATATATCATGGGCAGGGCCGTTACCAAACCATCACGCGCATCACGTCCCAAAATTACCAGTACAACAAATATGGCCATGATGCAAAGCGCGAGCAGCCCGATAACACCCGTAAATCCGCCCGCAAATTGATATGCCGGAAACAGCAAAACCGCATACGCATAGCCTATCGGCCGCAGTGGCTTCGCTATCCCCGATTCCGCCCGCATCATCTCATGAACACAAAGCAGACCCGCTGTAGTCACAACGAGCTTTGCATAGAGTCCGTGAAGGTATATAACGGCAAAAAGTAATATGAGCGCCGGTATCGCAATAAGTATCCGTTTCAGCAATCAGCATCCTCCAAGGCCGCCAAAACGGCGGTCACGTGACGCAAAGCATTCCAGCGCTTTTGCGTATTCAACTTCATCAAAATCCGGCCAATACGTATCCGTAACATAAAATTCAGCATATGCCAGCTGATATAATAAAAAATTGCTGATGCGCATTTCACCGCTCGTTCGAATCAGAAGATCCGGGTCTGGCTGTCCTGCAGTGGCAAGCCGTGCGGATAAATAGTTCTCATCAATTTCTTCGGCGCTGCAGCCTTCACGCAAAGCGCTTTTGACAGCTTCCACAAGCTCCTGACGCGCGCCGTAATTGATAGCCATATTGACCGTCAGGCCTGTGTTGTTTTTCGTTGTCTCTACAGCGCGCATAATCTCCAATACCACTCCCTGAGGCAGTTTGGATATGTCGCCCAGCGTTTTTATGCGTACATTCTTTTGGTGCAGTTCGGCGAGCTCCTTGACCAGATACTCCAACAGCAGCTTCATAAGCGTGCTGACTTCATCAGCAGGTCGCTTCCAATTTTCCGTGGAGAACGCAAAAAGTGTCAGATAACGTATCCCTATATCCGAACTCATTCGAATGATGGTACGTACCCGTTCCACACCGGCTCTGTGTCCGGCACTACGCGGCAGCCCCTTTTTTTTCGCCCAGCGCCCGTTGCCGTCCATGATAACGGCCACATGCTGCGGAAGCCGCTGCTTATCCACACGGTTATAAACGTCTATGCGCTTACGGCCTAGAAAAATATCCGCGATAACGCCCAAATAAAACTCCTAACTGACCTGCGTTTTGAAATGTGACACCGTCATCTCTATGTGATTATTGCCCATTTCACGCACTCGTATAACCCGCGTACTGTCAGCATCTTCAATGCCCCGTCGCGACACATATACTACACGGCTCACGCGAAATCCCTGTTCGTTTAGCAGAGCTTCGGCCTTAGCCGCTTCCAAACCAATAACGTTTGGCATCATACCGCCATGATCTCTTGTTCTTTCTCCTTGACCAATTCGTCGATCATCTTGGTGAAATCATTGGTGAGCTTTTGGACTTCCTCCTCGAGAATGTTAAAATCGTCCTCGGTCACTTCGCTTGCTTTCTTCGCTTTTTTAAACGACTCGTTCGCGTCACGGCGAATCGAGCGGATCGCAATTTTGGCTTCTTCACCCTTCTTGTGAATCGACTTGGCGATATCGCGGCGGCGCTCTTCCGTAAGCTCGGGCACCACAAGGCGAATCACTTTACCATCATTAGCCGGATTAATACCTAGGTCAGATTTCATGATCGCTTTTTCAACATTGGGAATCAATTTGGTATCCCACAACGAAATAACAAGCATACGCGGTTCGGGCGCGGAAATATTGCCCACTTGATTCAGAGGTGTCGGCGTACCATAATAGTCGACCAAAATACCGTCGAGAAGCTGCGGGTTTGCCCTGCCGGCACGTATATGCGAAAGATCCTTTTTGAAAACAGCAATTGACTTTTCCATCTTGATTTTCGCATTGTCCAATGCTTCGTGTTTGATATTCATAAATTTTACCTCCTGTTATTATTCTTTAAGGTGCAGAATTGATCCGTGTACCAATACTTTCGCCGGTAACGACACGCTTAATGCCATCCTTAACATCCAGACCAAAACAAATAATCGGTATATTGTTATCCATACACAGCGAGATCGCCGTGGTATCCATTACCGTGAGACCTTGATTGATGACATCGATATAGCTGATAAAATCGTACCTCTTTGCATTCTTATTCAGCTTGGGATCGCAGTCGTAAACACCGTCCACATTTTTGGCAAGCAATATGAGATCGGCTTCTATTTCTGCCGCGCGCAGAGCTGCAGCGGTATCCGTGGAAAAATAGGGGTTGCCTGTACCGCACGCAAAAATCACGACACGCCCCTTTTCCAGATGGCGCATAGCACGCCTTCTGATATACGGTTCGGCAATCTGGCGCATTTCAATCGCTGTTAATACGCGCGTTTGCATACCCTTGCTTTCCAGCGCATCCTGCATGGCCAGCGCATTGATCACGGTAGCAAGCATGCCCATGTGGTCGGCAGTTGTTCTGTCCATACCCACGCCGCTGCGCCCGCGCCATATATTTCCGCCGCCCACGATGATGCCGATTTCGACACCCATTTTTGCAACTTCAATAACCTGATCGGCCACGAGATTGATAACATCAAAATTGAGCCCCGATTTACCGGAACCTGCAAGAGCCTCTCCGCTGATTTTTAATATAATACGTTTGTACTTGGTCATAGGCATATCTCCCTTCTCTCTGCCAGCCCCAAGGCGATTCCTTATGGGCTCAGATGTCAAATTCGATTTTGAACACCGTGAAAAAGGGAGAGCTCATGCACCGGCTCTCCCTAAGAAGCATTGATTATATGTTCGCCTGTTTCATGACCTCAGCAGCAAAGTCGTCTTTTCTCTTTTCCAAGCCCTCGCCCATTTCAAAACGGGCAAAACGTCTGATGGAAATTTTTTCCCCGATCTCGGCGATCTTGTCTGTGACGATATCTTTAATCGCTTTATCTTGATCCTTGACGAAAGGCTGTTCCAGCAGACACACTTCCTTATAGTATTTCTGTATACGCCCTTCCACCATCTTGTCGACGATCTTTTCAGGCTTGCCTTCGTTAAGCGCTTGTACGCGCAGTATTTCTTTTTCCTGCTCGATCACGCTTTCCGGAACTTCGCTGGGATCAAGGTAGAGCGGGTTTGATGCCGCGATTTGCATCGCAATGTCCTTAACAAACGCTTTGAACACGGGCGTTTTTGCCACAAAGTCCGTCTCACAGTTGACCTCGACGAGAACGCCGATTTTGCCGCCTAAATGAATGTAGCTGTCCACAATACCTTCCGCTGCAATACGTCCTGCCTTTTTGGCAGCTGAGGCAAGGCCCTTCTCACGAAGAATCTTGACGGCCTCTTCAAAATCGCCGTTTGCTTCAACCAAAGCGCTTTTGCAGTCCATCATGCCCGCGCCTGTTTTTTCTCTCAAAGCTTTTACATCACTTGCTTGAATCATATTTTAACCTCTCCTCGTAAATTCGCTCTATTACTCCTCTTCCGTTTGAACAGCTTCAAAATCCGTCTGCAGACTCGGTTCCTCTTCGGCTTCAACAGGAGCCGCAACTGTCTGAGCTGTCGGATCAACAAGCTGTTCGCCCTGCTTGGCTTCAAGCACAGCATCCGCAATCTTGGAAGCGAGCAGCTTAACCGCACGAATGGCATCATCGTTTCCGGGGATCACATAATCGATTTCATCCGGATCACAGTTGGTATCCACGATGCCCACAAGCGGTATACCGAGCGCTCTGGCTTCGGCAATGGCAATACGCTCTTTGCGCGGATCAACGATAAACAGTACGCCGGGCAGCTCTTTCATGTCCCGGATACCGCCAAGGTTCTTCTGGAGCTTTTCATGCTCATGGCGCAGCTTGATAACTTCTTTTTTGGGCAGAAGTGCAAATTCACCGTTGGCTTCCATCTGTTCGATCTTCTCGAGTCTTTTGATACGGCTGCGGATGGTTTTGAAGTTGGTCATCATGCCGCCGAGCCATCTCTGGCTGACGTAATACATGCCGCAGCGCTGAGCTTCCTGTTCAATAGACTCCTGCGCCTGCTTCTTTGTGCCCACAAACAGCACGGTCTTGCCTTCCATAACCGCGTCGCGTACAAAAAAATACGCCTGTTCTACCATCTTGACCGTTTTTTGCAGGTCGATGATGTAGATGCCGTTGCGCTCCGTGAAGATGTACTTCTTCATTTTGGGGTTCCAACGCCGTGTTTGGTGTCCGAAATGAACACCTGCTTCTAAAAGCTGTTTCATAGAAATGACTGACATAGTTTTCCTCCTCGTTTTTTATCCTCCCATCGCGTCTTCTTTTTACACAACCCACAAAATGGGCACGAATGCAAAAATCGGCGGTGGTGTGACATACATTTGAGATTATAGCATAGCGTTTTTTATTAATCAACAGAATTATTGGCTGTTTAGTGATCTTCTATCAAACCGGTTTTCGCCAGAAAAAGCCGTGTTTAGCAGAAAGAATCGCGGTTCTTCATGTCTTGGTAATGATAATGCTTTCCACGCAGTCTGCCACATCTTCGCAGTTATCAAGCGCCCCTTCCAGCACGCGATAAATCTCCTTAATTTTAATCAGCTCAATTGGATCTTTCTCTTTGCTGAAAAGGTCGCGTATCGCGTCTTTGTAGCATTTGTCTCCCAATTCTTCAATACGGTTAATCTCCACTGCGTATTCATAAAGCTTTTTGCTTTTCTTATGATTTCTGATTTCAGACATCAGCTTGACCAGCATTTCACATGCATTAACAACGTATTCTGCCATGACAAGCATAGGGGGGGTCACTTTTGTCACATTCATCATCCACATCTTGCTTGCCACAGAGTCAATGCTGTCCGTAATATCATCCGTTTCCTTTGCGATTCTATAAATATCATCCCTGTCTATGGGCGTGATAAACGCAATATTAAGATGCTGACAAACCAAGTGCATATGGTTGTCCGCTTCCTGCTCAATCTTTTTAATCTCTGCAATCTTTTCTTCCGTCACATGGCCATGACTAAGCAAGTTTTGAAGCCGTTTCGCAGCTTCCAGCGCATATTCTGTGCCTTTTACGAAACTATCAAAATAATCCATCTCTTTTTTTGCCATAACAATGTCCCCTTATATTTTAAAATATTTCATGAAGCAGCAGTGCCATAAGATAGCCGATCAAAGCGCAAGCCGGAAAAGTCAATACCCACGCTGTCACCATCTCCTTGACAACGCCCCAGTTGACATTGGACAGCCGTCTGGCCGCCGCTGCACCCATAATTGCTGTTCCTTTTGTGTTGGTCGTGCTAAGCGGAATACCGAGAATTGTAGACCCGATCATACATGCCGAAGCCGCCACTTCTGCGGAAAACCCTTGATATTTTTCGATTTTCACCATATCCATACCCATGGTTTTGATGATTCTGTACCCGCCCACAGATGTCCCGATTGCCATGAGTACCGAACAAAAGATCATGATGTATATCGGTACTGTAAACGACCCATCCATTGGTATGATTCCCCCCAGCATTAAAGCAAATGTAAATACCCCGATAAATTTTTGCCCGTCCTGCGCACCGTGACTAAATGCCATGGCGGATGCCGAAATAACCTGCCCAACGGAGAAGAATCGATTGGCCGTTTTTCTATTCATTTTTCCAAATGTTTTTGAAACACCCAATGTCATTAACCAGCCGGATACAAAGCCAAGTATTGACGATATACCTAACCCTAAGAGCACTTTTTGCCACTCTGCCCAGCTCACCGAGTCAAGTCCGCCGCCTGCCAAAGCAGCGCCTGTCAAGCCTGCAATCAATGCATGGCTCTCGCTTGTCGGAATACCAAACCTCCAAGCGCCCACCGCCCAAGATACAATAGCAATCTGAGCTGCCGCAAGAGTCACGAGCGCATCTGTTCCGGGTGTCAATGTAATAATGTTGCCAATTGTTTTGGCCACGGCTGTTCCCATCAGCAAAACACCCAGCAAATTAAAAACAGCCGCCAGACCCACCGCTGCTTTTGGAGATAGCACGCGAGTCGATACGACTGTTGTGATAGCGTTGGGAGCATCAGTCCACCCGTTTACAAAAACAGATGCACACACAAGTACGATAACCGTAATCAGTCCAATTTCCATAGTGTTGAAGCAGTTCCTCCCTTAGTGTCAAACCGTTATAAAAATTTCAATTAGATAAATGATATCATTTTTCTCTGCCTAACACAAACACAAAAAATCTTTAATGAAAAAATTACAATTGCGATGCACGTATACGAAGCTTCATGCAACTTGCTTTTTTCCGATTAAACTCTTTTCTTGTCTTAAAGACGCTATTATGCTCAAAAGCCCAAGCCTGCATATTTTTTGGCTTGAGCTTTGCGCTTCTTTTAATATTCTACTCTTTAGGTGTGCTTTTCATTCAGTTTCAGGGGTATCATCAAGCGGCAGTTGCTTTTTTGAACGCCGCATTGCATAAACCTCATCCAATACCACAAGCAAGCTGCCGGTAATCAGCATCATGTAATACGTTAAGAATCGCCAGATCAGCATAGCGACCGCAGTTCCCGCACCAAAAAAAGGCCCGAAGAAAAGCATGAATCCGCCTTCCGAAGCGCCTGCCGCGCCGGGGAGCGGAACAAACGACACTGCTAGGAATAGACAGGCTTCCATTACAAAAATATCCATGACATTGTACTGCGTATATCCAAATGATAAATAAATCAAATAGGGAATTAAGAAAAGAAAAGCAAGATTAATAATCGATATTAAATAAGACCCTATTGCGCGCAGCTTGTATTTTGAAATATATGCAGCAGCCGTATGATATTCGTCGATGGTGTTTTCAAAATTGCTAAGCATCTGCTCTTTCTTTTTAACCAGCTTGATCTTGGCAAGAACCTTTATCAGCCAGTTTCCAATGCCCAGCACTAGCCGTTTATTGACTATGCTTAAAATAATCACAATAACGGCTATAAGATTAACAACAAACCCGAGTACTGCGAGCCAGAACGCTTCGTTGTGATAGGTATAGTAATAAGCACCTCGTAGTATCATGCCTACAATATAAATGGTGCACAGCGACAGCTCATAAATCACAAATTTAATACCGACTATACAGGTGGCTGTGCCGACCGGCATCTTGTAGCGCTTCATATAAATAACCTGCATAGGCTGTCCGCCTGTAGAAGATGGTGTCAATGCGCTGTAATATAAACCAATAATACCAACTTTTATAGATCTTCTAAATGGCACTCTTTTATACATGTATGATGTAATATCATCAAGCAGCCATGCATCTGCCAGCCAGTATAAAAGTAAAGACCCGATACATGCAAAAAGCCACCAGATGTTAAAGTCTTTTAATGCATCCCCAATTTGCTCAAGATTAGGCCCCGTCAGTGCGATCAGAACAATAGCGATGATCGTGACACCCATGTAAATAAGACTGAATAAATTATTCTTTTTCTTTTTCATTTGCCCTCCGCTTTCCTGTCAAGCATCATACCAAAAATGTATATAATAATCAAGGTTATCAAAACAAGGTAATCCGCCTGTCAATCGGTACCATTGAAACGGCTGGCATAAACATAAAATATCGTATTAGGTTTCATGCATGAAAATCATAAGAATTTCCTGTTTTGTAAAACACAGTTTATTCGGCGCGTCTTGCGAGCCTCGCCTTTTTCAGGTCGATAAGATACAGATACCTTTCATAAGCGACTTGTACCGCATCTTCCCAACTCCGGTATATGGTTTGGCGCGCCGTCTCTCCAACCTTTTGGGCGTTTTGTGGATTATGAATAATAAAACGCACCACATCGGCAAGTGACTTTGCATTGTTTTCAATAAGAAATCCGTTACTGTCGGTAATACCCTGCGATGTGCTCGCACCCTTTACAAATACTGTGGGGCATCCGCACGCTGCGGCTTCCCGCGGAACCAGCGAAGACGTATCATACATCGACGGAAATAGCATGGCAGCGCTGCGCAGGTATATCTTTGCGATCGCGTTTCTGTCGTGGATTCTTCCTGCAAAAGTAACGCAATCCTCCATATTAAGGTCTTTAACCATTTGTTCCATATCGTGACGCTTGGCGCCGTCTCCGACAAACAGCATATGGAACCGCTCCCCCTGCGCTTTAAGCTGTCCTAAGGCCTCAATCACCAATTTCAGATTTTTTTGCCATATATGCTGGCCTATATACATGAAAAGAGGCTCGTCCGACTTAAGGGAATACTTTTTATTAACCTCATCCAAAATCTCTTGTGTTCTAAACTGCGGCTCGATATCACATCCATTTTCAACAATGTGCACTTTTCCCCTGTAACCATACTCACGAAGCGTCTCAATAGACGCTTCATTGACCGTCCAAACCTCATCGGCGGACTCATAAAATCCCGCAATTTTAAGCAATATATTCTCGACGATCTTGTCTGATTTAATTGCAGCTTTAAAATCGTCTTTAAACTTTGAATGAAATGTTGCCACGAGAGGAATGTCTCTTTTACGCGCAATGCTGCGAGCGGCAAGCCCGGAGCTAAAAGGGCAGTGTGCATGAACGATATCAAAAGGTATTTTTTTAAGACTCATCCAGAAAGATGTTGACATTTGCGGCATACCCACACGGTATTCATTGCGTGTGGGCACTTTAATCGATGCAAAACGGTGAACTTCAAAATCAAAATTATCGACCGCATCCGGGTGCTTGGGGGTCACCACACAGCATGTGGCATCGTCTTTATTCAAACAGCGGGCGTAATTAACAACGACATTTGCGACACCATCCAAGATCGGCGGAAACGATTCATTAAACTGCCCGATTGTGATACTCATACTTATAAAGCCTCCTCTAAACTGCAACCATTTATATGGTTTTGACAATGATGAGCCCTCATCATTATAGCAAACCCTGTAAATAATTCAATTGGCAGATTGTAAAGAATAAGGGAACATAAAATGCGGAATCATACTGATATTTTAGAGAACAACTATCGCAGTTTAAGCCGTTCATTGGCAATCTCAATGATATCCGCAATAAAATCTCCGACTACAGGGAGATTGTTTAAAAAAGATTGCTGCAGCAGATAAATCACAAGCGCGCCAAGAAGCGTAAATCCCACGGCGACGCCAAAGCCTCTAGCCAATCCGCCGACAAAATTGACCCATACCATGCGTTTCGTATTATTCAGGTGCCTGAGATATTCAGCCAGCTTTAACTTTTCAAGCATCAGCGAAAGCTCATTCAGCCGCTTGCCAAGTCCGCACATCTGTTTTCTTCTGCGCATATCCATCCCCTTTTATGGTTTAGTGTGGATAAATACCGCAGAATCATGCATCTAAATATTAAGCAGTCGGCTTCTCATGCAGCCTTTTAAGAAAAGAAAAAAACTACCTTTGCTTCATTCTTGCAAAGGCAGTCAGCATGCAAAGACTATTCTATTATCTCATCAATCAACGATTTTAACTCGTCTTTACCCTTTGGATCTTTAAATGTCACATCGGTTTCACCCTGCTTACCATCACCCTCATAAAGCCAAGAGTAATCATTATACTTGGGTAAGGAGTGCCTTTCTTCCGATTCGGTTTCCTGAGTATTACCGTCTTCGATATCGCTCAGCATCTTGTTGATCTCAAATAGTTCCATATAGCCGGTCTTCTCACCGGTTTCATCCGTTTCTTCCTTTGATATAGGCTCTTTAGCTTCATCGGCTTCATCAGGTTTTTTTTCCGGTGCCTTTTCTTCAGCTATGCCTATATCTTCAAGTGTGCGCGAAATATCTTTATCTATTTTTTCGAGTGCATCAGTGTTGATTCCACCCAACGGAACCAGCTCCTGACCAAAGTAACTTCTGTACGTCTTTTCAAAATAAGCGGCCTGCGCGTTGACCATATTGGCGAAATTGGTGGCAAAACCTTGTGCACAAGATTTAAGCTCTTCGATCTTGCTTTTTGCTTCAGCAAGCTCACGCAATGTCTGCTCTGCTTTTTGCTTGGAAGTGCTCTCCGCGCTGCTGATAATAATTTCAGCTTTCCGCTTCGCATCATTTATCATACGTTCAGACGACTTTTGGGCGGAAACCAGCGTATTCATGATGGTTTCCTCGGTATGCTTGACCTTCTTGACACGCTCTGTTGCCGCAGCCAGTTCGCTCTTAAGTGACTCGATCTCGTTTTGCTGCGCTTTAAACTCATCAATAATCTGGTCTAAGAATTTATCGACCTCATCCTCGTCGTACCCTTTAAAAGACCTTTTGAACGTTTTTTCCAGTATATCTTTAACGGTTAAAGGCACGTTTTTTACCCCTTTCCCATTATAATAGCAGGCTACAAAATTAATTTGTCCACAAAACGTTAGACTATGCGCGACATGCCACAAGGTAATTCTTGCGGCATGTCGTCATTATCTTCATATAAAATCAGTCAAACCTTCGAAAACCATCGTGGCTGCCACGATCATCTACGTTCTGAGCCACATCAACGTTGGAAGGCGCCACCACAAAAATGCTTCTGGCAACCTTTTTGATGTCTCCGTTGAGCGAATAAACCGCACCGCCGACAAAATCAAGTATCCGCTGACCCAGCTCAACCTCAAGATCATCCAGATTCATGATCACGGGCTTTCTGGCCTTTAAATTATCAATAATACACTCAGCCTCTTCATAGCTGCTGGGCTGAAACACCAGCATACGCATTTTTGAGGCTGAATTCGGAAGTCCAACGACCTTGGGCTGTTTGTTACGTTTGGCATATCGCTGTTCTTCCAGCTCGTCCACCTCTTCTTCGTAGAAGCCTTCGTCTTCTTCCATCATTTCTTCACCTTCGTACTCTTCTTCTTCCAAACCTACCGCATCAAGTATACGGTTAAAAAAACCTCTCGCCATGTTATTGTAACCCCCTGAAAATTTTAATTTGACCTCGCTCCAAACACGGCCGTTCCTATTCTGACCACATTTGAGCCTTCTTCTATTGCAGCTTCAAAATCGTCCGACATACCCATAGAAAGGTATTCAAAATCGGAGTACACGTTTTTATAACGGTCGAAGAGCAAACGCATTTTCTCAAAATACGGTCTGTTGTCATCCGCGTCAAACGCCGCCGGCGGAATCGCCATCAGCCCCTTGATGCGGATCCTCCTCATCACAGACACGTCTTCCAAAAAGCGTTCCAGATCTTCTTCGAAAACTCCGGATTTCGTCGGTTCCTTTGCGATATTGAGCTGTACAAGCGCAGAGAGTTCCGTGCCATTTTTTTCGCACTGTGCCTCAATCTCCTGCGCCAGAGAAAGCCTGTCCAGAGAATGCAGCAAGCATATCCCATTCAGGATATACTTCACCTTGTTACGCTGCAGCGGCCCAATGATGTGCCAGTTCAAAGAGTCTTTCAAAACCTCACGTTTTTTTAAATACTCCTGTACATGGTTCTCGCCAAAATCCCGTATGCCGGCTTCTACAGCCTGTCCAACGGTATAGGCGTCCACCGTTTTGCTGACCGCCACGATCGTAATATCACTCCTGTTTCGTCCTGTTTTTCTTGCGCTGGCATCAACCCTTTCTTCAATTATTGCGATGTTATTCGCTATGTTGGTCATGATTTAAGACTCCATCCAAAGCCTATTTTTTTATAGTTTGTCCTATTTCCAACGTAGGTGACCCTTCATATGTTTGTATCAGTACCGTATCGCCCTTATCGGCAATCACCAGCACAGGTACATATTCACCGGCTGTGGTTTCTACGTAATCCACATTTTCGACTGTTTTCACACAGCTCTTCGGGACACTTAAGCCTTCCTGCACACCATACAGCCTTGCGGTCACACGCCGTTCGCCGAGCATAGGGCCAATATTATCCTGAATCAGTATAGTATACACAAAACCTTCTTTTTGTTCAAGCTCGGATACGTTGTAGACGGTTCCCGTATACTGAGTTTCCAAGTAATCCTCAAATATAATTGAGAAGCTGTTGCCCAGGTGCATTTCGGGTATCTTCTTTTGTGACATCAGCACCACATACCATTCATTGGGGTTGACCACACGGTACAGCGGCGCAGATCCCTGATCCTTTTCGGGTGTCTCAACCGTCTTGCCTTCGGCGACTTCTTTGAGCGCATTCCACGTAAAGCTGCCGATATTCTGCTTGGTCATCAGCGGCTCACATCCGTCGAAATAGAAGCTCACAACACCGCCCTCGTTTGCTGTCAGCTGGCTGCGCCAAGTCGCAAAGAGCGTCAGCAGATCAGATTCCTGCGTGTAATAATCGCGCAGCTGTTCGTCGGGATTTGTGACCTGTTTCAAATACACTAAACGCTCATCCAGCAGAGCCTCCATATCCCGTTCCAGTGTAAGCAGCGAAGACGGGACATCGTTATAAATAGCCTGTTCGATCTCGCTTGCCTTGGCATCGATCCGTGCGTTGATATCATCCAGCGTCGCGTCGATAACCCCCGCGCGAATAACCTCCGTCTGATATTTAAGAATCGTCTTTTGCAGATCCAGAAGCTTTGAAAGCTGTTCATCGTTATAACCCAGCTCATAGACTTCGGCAATAGGATCTCCCACTGCGACGGTCTGACCTTCTACCGCTATATATTTCGTTTTGCCGTAATTCTTCGCTTCGTAAACAACCTCATCGCGCACGATCATCAGATCAAAAGCGGCATCAAACTCTGCGCTGTTTCCCTCGACAACCGCCGTCGGCGGCGAACTAAGCAATATAATCAGCAAAACGGCGATCAATGCAAAAGTTACTGCAAGTATCAAAAAAAACTTAATTCTTGGTTTTCGCCTGACTGCCATTTATTCCCCTTCCGAATTTACCCCTTAATACTTCTCCGCAGCCAAAAAAACTCCTTTGTATATGAAGATAGAAAAAACACGAATTCTCCCGCATTGGCAAGGAGAAAATGTCACAACGCAATCCTGACTTCCACGCTGTTGCCAAGACCATTGTAGCGGATATCCTGGCACAGTGCACGCACCAGCGTGAGCCCTCGGCCGCGCTCTCGCAGCAGCGTTTCCTCGTCTTCAGGCATGTGACTACACATACTATCGTGCGCAAAACCGGTCCCGCGATCGGTAATGCAAATGCTCAAACAACCATTTTTCATTGTTGCTTTAAAAATAACGGGTGCTTTCTTGGACGGACTGGCGTGTTCAAAGCTGTTGACCAGCAGCTCATTAATCACAAGAGCGATATTATATTTGCGCTCTTCCGTCAATGGCATATATTTCTCCACGCCGTTTAACACACCATGAACCACTTTTTTTATATCATCAATTGATGTAAGAGCATACCGGCTCGCGTAATTCATATAAAGACACCAAGGAGCACACAATATTGTACCGCAGCGAGCGACTGCGCGCACCGTGCTTCTTAAATCTATATACCCCCGCTAGCAGACATCTAAACCTATTTTTCATAGAAATTTCTAAACTTGACAAGTATCCTGCGTTCAATTCGCGAGATGTACATCTGAGAAACGCCCAGCATAGCCGCCACTTCCCGCTGACTCTTATCGTTCTCATAGCGCTGCTGGATAACCTGCTTCTCAATGTCGCTCAAGTGATCAAAGCAATAGGAGAGATAATCCCTGTCCTCTATTTTTTCATAGGCGTTATCCATGGTGCCCACAAGCTTAACGAATTTAGTATCTTCGTTAAGCGCTATATAGCTATCAAGCGAGGCCGCATACCCTGCTGACTGCGCTTCCATAAGCTCCAATACACGCTCCACGCTCAAGTTCAAATAATTGGATATCTGCTCCGGTGTGGCGCTGTGCCCGTTTTGAGAAGCGAGCACACTTTTGGCCTCGTCGAGCTTTCTGATCATCTCGCTTTCACGGCGAGAGATGCGTATCATACGTGTTTTATCACGAAAATAGTTTTTTATTTCACCCACAAGTGTAGGTGTTGCAAAGCTTGCGAACTTGACACCGCGTGCACTTTCATACCGGTCGAGCGCTTTCACTAAAGCGAGTGAAGCCACCTGATACAGATCGTCGTATTCAACACCCCTGCCTACAAATTTCTTCGCGACAATCTCCGCAATATAAAGAAACTTTTCAAGTATATAATTTCTTAAGTCTTCGTCACGGCTTTTTTCGTAACGTTCAAAAAGCGCCTGTTCGCTTAATTCAGACAATCGCTCACCCATATTGCTCCCCACAATATGCCCAAAAAAACGTCTTTCAGGCCAATAATAATATTAATGCAACAGCTTCTTTTCCAGCCGGACGCTGACAACAGTGCCTTCGCTTCCGGTCAGCTCACAAGAATCCACAAGCGCGTCCAAAAGGTATTGGCTCATCGATTCGCTGTCCCCGGTTCTATTTTCGGCTCCTTGCGCCTGTCCCGAAGCTTCAAAACAAAGTATCAAGCCATCATCCACTGTCAGGCTGATTGCAACAAGCTCCGGGTTTGCGGCAAGCAGCAATATGCAAGCCTCGGCACTTGCAACTTTTAAATCTTCAATATCCTCAATATCAAAGCCGATTCGCTGCGCAATGGCCGAAACCGCCAATCTTACAGCAAGAATATAATCGGGCCGGGCAGGAATTTGAAGACGGATAACGTCGCCGTTCACTGTTCATCCACCTCGATCAGAAATATTTTATCGAGACCTGTCAGAGTAAATATCTTTGCAATATACGGCTTCAAATTGATGATGCTGATTTGCTTTTCTGCTTCTTTTACTTTTTTTAACGTGCTGACGAGCACACCAAGGCCCGTTGAATCAATATACTTTAAACTGTTGCAGTCCAGCACGACATCTGCCTTTTTATCATCGATCAAGGCATGCAGCTCATTTTTGAGGCTCTCGGCATTATATATATCAACCTCCCCATATAGATGGACATCCCATCTGTTTAGGCTCTCATCATAATTGGCATCCAATAGCATAAACCCACCCCTCCCTTTAATATTAAATGCTGTTTATGCAGCAAACTATAGCGTGACCCAACGACCGGATTGCGACGATTCGCATATCTTGTCCAATATAAACTGATTATAAATGCCGTCTTCAATAGACGGGCAGCAAGACTTGCCGCTGTGCACCGACTCAAAGAACGTATACATACTGTGTACATGCGTCCTCACCCAGCCGATACCCGCCTTAGACGGCGGCGTAAAACCTCCGGGCGGGTCGAAGCGCTGATATGATTCAATGAGCTTCACACCTTTTTCGCCGCCGAATGATCCGTCTTTGTCGGTGTTGTCGTAAAATTCAATATGATTCGGACTCTCAGCTGAGAAGCGCAGCGCGCCCTTGTCTCCGAAAAGCCGAATTTCCAGCTCGTCGTTGGTGCCTGTGGCCAGTTTGGATGCGACGATGGTACCAAACGCACCATTCTCCATCTCCGCAATCACATATCCCGCGTCATCCACATCCACCTTGCGCTGTGTATCACTGTCTTGCCTTATGCTTACCGCTGTTTGCAGTGCGGCATTCACACGCGCATACCGTCCGCAGAGATAAGATACGAGGTCTATCACATGAGACCCCATGTCAAACATTGTTCCGCCGCCTGCGGTTTCTTTGGAATAGTACCAGTTAAAAGGCTTACCAGGGTCAATGCTGGTGGCGTGATAGTATTTCGCTTCAAAGCTATACAGCCGCCCGATGCGGCCTTCATCCACAAGCTGTTTCGCACGCATCACCGCGGGGAAGAAACGATTATGGAACACCATCTGTACTTTCACGCCTGCCTTTTTGGCCGCTTCGCCGATTCTTTGCGCACCCGCATAGCTTAAGCACAGCGGTTTTTCGCAGTAGAGATGTTTGCCCGCCTCCAGCGTTTTGATGGCATATTCCTCATGTTGATGATTGGGCAAGCACAGGCAGACAGCGTCGATATCGCTGCATGACAGCAGCTCTTCGGGTGTCTTAGCCGCAAACTCAAACCCAAGCTTGTCCACTGCCGAAAGTGACGTTTCATAGGTGCGGTTATAAACACCGCCCAACGCTACCTGAAAAGGAAGGTCGTAAAAGTGCGGCAATGTGCTGATCGCATATGCGTGCACACGACCGATTCTGCCAAGCCCCATAATACCGACTTTATAAGTTTTCATCCGACTACCCCTTCAGATGCTCTGTCTAAGGTCGGCCGCATACTCCGCATAGCCGGTACGGTGCAAAGCGTATTTGCAAAATCGTCATAGCGCATAGCATGTTCAATCGCGCCGTGAACAATTTGCACAGCCGCCTTAGGCATATCCGCCGGCCACTTATACAAATGAATGAGTATCCCATCAACCGACCGAAAATTGATCCTGTGGTTTCATAGGCTTCTCCCCGCCAATCATAACATTTTACATATTCTTTGTAAATACCGCCATGGGCATGATAACAGTGCTTAATAAAGTGAGAATACAGATTGCCCGGTTTACGAAAATAAAACAAATACTTCATTGTCGATCAGATTGGGGCGGCCTAAATTACTATATATTTCTATTAAATAAATTTATTATATCATATTACCGCGGAGTATTTAAAGATATTCAAAATATGATGTGATATAATAACCCTAAAGAAATGAAAAGGAGCGGATTATGCACGACTATATCGAAGCTGTGAAGGACAGCCCGATCATCGCTGCGGTACAGAATCGGCAGTCGCTTGAACGCGCGCTCTCATTGAGCGTACCCACCATCTTTTTGATCAACACAGACATTTTTTCTGCCAAAGCGCTTGTGGATACCGCCAAAAAGTCGGGCAGCCGTGTCTTTTTACATATGGATTTGATCGACGGCCTTGCGGCCAGTACACGTGCGCTCGATTATGTACAAACCAGCATGAGCCCTAGCGGCATCATCAGCACGCGCAGTGCGCTTGTTAAATACGCGCGCGATCAAGGCATTTTCGCTATTCAGCGTTTTTTCATGGTGGACAACGCGTCATACGACAACGCTGTGCGCACAGCAGCCAAGGTTCACCCCTCGATGATAGAGCTGATGCCCGGGATTATACCCAGCGTCATACGCCGTTTTACGGAGGAAGTCAACATTCCCGTGATTGCAGGGGGGTTGCTGACTGACCGGCGTCAGGTGATTGAAGCGCTCTCCAGCGGCGCCATCGGCGTGTCTACCGGCAGCGAAGCGCTCTGGACGGAATAATCATCGTAATATGCCAGTCTTGATGTAAGTTTTGATCATCGACACATAATGCGCGACACCTTCAGCATTGTGCGACAAATCCTCTTGTGTGACTTGCCGCACGATTCGGTACGGATTGCCCATGACCACACTGCCGGGCTCTATCACCTTGCCGCCGGGTATCACCGTACCCGCGCCGATGATGCAGTTTTCACCGATTTTGGCGGCATCCAGCACAATCGCGCCCATACCGATCAGCGTACCGTTTCCGATATCGCATGAATGCAGTATCGCGCCATGCCCCACCGTCACGTCGTTGCCGATGATAAGCGGCAGATGTGTGGTGTGCAGCAAGCAGCCGTCCTGAATGTTGGTACGCTCTCCGATCTCTATATGCGCCAGATCCCCGCGCACCACCGCGCAAGGCCATACGCTAGACAGCTTATGCAGCGTCACGTCGCCAATCACCACCGCCGCAGAATGCACATAAGCTGTGCTGTCCTTGGCAGGATCAATACCGTTTACCGCTTGTATCATGCGCCCTCCATCTGCTCTGCCGCCGCCATACCGATCGCGATTTCCAGCCGCTTTTTTTGCATGGCGCAGCCGATACGGTAAGGTTTATAAATATCTCCGTTGATGTTCTTATTTGCCGCGGCACAACCACCGCTGCAATAGTATTTTGCCCAGCACGTCGTGCAGTCTTCCATATGATATATGTTGCAGTCCTCAAACTGTTGTGCCAGCTTTTGATCAAGCCCGTCAGCATACACGTTGCCCATTTTGTACGTATCCTGCCCCACAAACTGGTGGCAGGGGTATATATCGCCGGAAGGCGCAACCGCCACATATTCGGTACCCGCACCGCAGCCGCGTATGCGCTTCAAGCGGCACGGCCCCGCACCCAGATCGACCATAAAATGAAAAAACGTAAAACCGCGTCCTTCTTTTCTCCGCCGGGCGTATTCCGCTGCTAGATGGTCGTACTCCTCGAATATGGCAGGCAGGTGTTCCTCTTTGATGGCATTCGCTCCTGTGGTCACCACCGGCTCAATGGAAAGCCCCGCAAAGCCCATATCTGCCACATGCAGCACATCCTGCGCAAAATCGAGATTATCAGCCGTGAATGTCCCGCGAACGTAGTATTCGCCGCTGCGCTGACTCAGCAGAGCCTTGGCGTTTTTGGCCACGCGCTCGTAGCTGCCGCCGCCGCCTGCCGTTTTACGTACGGCATCGTGCACGTGCGGCCGCCCGTCGATACTGACCACAACGTTGTTCATTTCCTTATTAATATACTCGCGCATGTCATCCGTCATAAGGTAGGCGTTGGTTGTCACCGTGAATCGGAAGTTCTTGCCGTGCGCTGCCTCGACGCTGCGCGCATAGCTCACCGTTTCTTTGAGCACTTCAAAATTGAGCAGCGGCTCTCCGCCGAAAAAGTCGACCTCGAGATTGCGCCGCGTGCCCGACATTTTAATCAGAAAGTCGATAGCAGCCTTGGCCGTCTGCGCGCTCATGAGCTCGCGCCGTCCCGCGAACGCACCGCCTTTGGCAAAGCAGTAGTCGCAGCGCAGGTTGCAGTCGTGCGCCAAGTGCAGGCACATGGCCTTCACCACGTTTTCGGGCAGAGCTTCATCGTCTCCTGGCAACGAGAACAGCAGACCTTCGTCTTTGAGCGCCCTGATTTCCTCCATCATTTCGTCGTCTTCGCTGAGCGCCTTAATAAGATCGCCGCCGTTACTTTCTATTTCAGCAAGGCGGGCGATGGTTTCAAACGCCTGCCCGTCCAGCATATGCACGCTGCCCGATTCCACGTCGAGCGCGAAGAAGTCACCGTCGTATTTAAATGTATGAACCAATTTTGTTCTCCTTTATGATAGCCGCTGTGTTTATTATCCATGATTACGGAATGGCATACCATATGGGCACAGCGGAGGCCATTCCCTATATCTTTCGCATGTCACGCTGATTGTCAGCGAAGCGTCCCCTGTCTTTATCATATACGCCGTTTATACCAGATCTTCATGTGAAGGGGGGTAACCCCTCCCTTACGCTTCGCATTGATATCGGAACGTTCTCAGTCCGTACCCTACTGGATTGAGGGCATGGCATTTTCGGCTGAACAACAAAAAAGCGACACGAATGCCGCGCTTTCGTCCGGACAACGCCGATCAATATTGGGTTGCACTTTAGCGTATCTTTTTTTCGCAGCGCTGATTCGCAAGTGTGCAAGACGTTTTGCATGCTGACTGGCAAGACGTTTGGCACTCGCCGCAGCCTGTCTTTTCCCGTTTGTCCTTAAGGCTGCCTTTAACAACCGTTTTTATGTGCTTCATACCGATCTCCTTATATGGCTAATTGCAAACAAAAGCTGCTAACCGATTATATAATAGGTCAGTGTCTGTTTGCAACTCCCATTTTGCCTAGGCACGGGCTTTGCGGAAGCTGAGCCGTTTGCTTTTCTGCGTTTTCACCTTGGTACGCCCGGTCTTTCCGAAGTTGGCGATGATGATGGCAAATACCATGCCGATCAGCAGCCCCATGAGCATATCCGAGAACAGCAGCGCCACATTGCCGAACATGCCTTCGATGAGCGAGAAGATGAAGTAGCTTAGCACGATGAACAGCATGCCCGACAGACCGCCCAGCAGCCACTGCTTTTCGAGCACACCTTTGATCGCAAAGAACGCCGCACCGACGATGCCCGCAATTTTGACGATCTGGTTCACGGGCGCGATGACGTTATCCGAGAGGCCCGTTTCCTTGATGATGAGCGCAAACAGCAAAATCACCGCCACGGTAAATACCATGGAGATAAGCGTTCCTTTCATCGAGCGTTTTAGAAAATCTCCCGCCATTGTTTTTTTTGCGCCTTTTGCTTTGACATTAGCATCCATACCCATTCCCCCTTTTAAACCATAAATATGAGGGGAAGAGCGGGATTATGACGATGCCTAACATACTATATTGCCTCACCATAGGAAAGCTCTAATAAGTAAATATCCATTAGCGTTTAAGTCGTTAAGTTTCATTTCTCTTGGGCATCCGTTAATCCGAATTGTGATGCAATAATATCATCTATATTTCATCCATTCTTATGTTACCGCTCCCATTCTTCCGAATAAACTTCATTCTTCTATTATAGTGATTGACAAACATAATCCGCGGTGTTATATTGTGCATGTTCAATATGCACAATTTTCTCGGGGAGGTAAACGAACCCATGCCGATATTAGAAATCAAAGACTTATGCAAAAAGTATGAAAAGTTCGAACTGAAAAATGTGTCCTTCACAATGGAGAAAGGCTACATTATGGGTTATATCGGCCGGAACGGAGCCGGCAAAACGACGACGCTCAAAACCATGCTCAACCTTGTCCATGCCGACAGCGGCTCCGTCAGCGTCTTTGGAACCAGCAACGAGTATGAAATCAAGCAGAAAATCGGGTTTATGTTTGGCGGCATCAGTTACTATCCAAAGAAAAGGCTAAGAACCATCACCAGCGTAACAAAACAGTTTTATGACGGATGGGATGACAACATCTATCAGGATTACCTGAGAAGATTTAAGCTTGATGACAATAAAAGAGTGGACGAACTCTCCGACGGCATGAAGGTTAAGTATGCACTCGCGCTCGCGTTGTCCCATAATGCAAAGCTGCTCATACTGGATGAACCCACAAGCGGCCTTGATCCCGTCTCGCGGGACGATTTATTGGAGCTGTTTCAAGAGCTTATTGAAGACGGGCAAAGAAGCATACTCTTTTCCACCCATATCACATCAGATTTGGAAAAGTGCGCGGACTATATCACCTATATTAAAGACGGGCAGATTATCGCCAGCACTGTTAAGGATCAATTTGTTGGTGCATATAAAGTTGTCGGCGGAACCACTGAACAACTTAGCGATAATGTGTTGCCAAAGCTCATTGGCTATAAGAAAAACGCGTTTGGATTTACGGGATTGATAAAAACGCAAGACTTGGCCGCAGCCGAAGGCTTAAACATTGCTGCCGCCGATATCGAATCGATTATGATATATACCGAAAAGGAGTGATTATAATGAAAGTTTTATTATATAAAGAATTAAAACTAGCGCTACATCCTTCGGTACTCATTTTTCCGCTTTTAGGCGCGCTGCTGCTCATCCCCAGCTATCCATATTTTATTGCATTTTGTTATGTTTTCATCGGTTTCGCCAACACTTTTATGATAGGTCGGGGAAACCAGGACATACTTTTTTCTGTATCGTTGCCTGTAAGAAAAAGAGATATCGTGAAAGCAAGGTTTGCTACATTTATCGTTATAGAGCTGATACACATTGTTATTGCCATACCGTTCGCTATACTGGGGGCAAAGCTTAACCCGCAAGGAAACACCGTTGGCATGGATGGTAATTACGCATTCTTTGGCCTGCTGTTTATAATGTATGCGATATTCAACACCATTTTTCTAACTAAGTTCTACAAAACGGGATATAAAATAGCCATGGGTATGTTTTTGGCCTGCACGGCCGTCACACTTTATATTATCGCCATTGAGATATCCGTCCACATTTTTGAACCTGTTAAAACCTTGGATACGCTTTCAGGACACATGACGGAACAGCTGATCGTTCTCATTGGCGGAATTCTGATATTCATTTTGTCAAATGTGTTCGCCTACAAAATATCGGCCAGGAACTTTGAAAAGGTAGACCTGTGAGGCAACGATGAATATAGTCATTTCAAGCTCATCCGACAAACCGATATACCAACAGATATACGAGCAGATCAGCGCCCAGATCATTAAAGGCGAACTACAAAGGGATGATTGTCTGCCGCCTATACGAACGGTTGCTAAAGAGCTGCGCATCAGTGTGATTACAGTTAAAAAAGCATGGGAAGAGCTGGAGCGCATGGGCCTTATTAACACAATGGTTGGCAGAGGATGCTTCGTGGCATCCCTTCAGCGTGACGACCTGAATAACAAAAGGGACGATATTGTGTACGAAAAACTCAAAGACGATATTGACTATTATAAATCGCTGGGGCTATCAAAGGAGGATGTGATTGAACTTATCAGGCGACATTATGATAAATGATACAATATTTTTTAACGCTGATATTGCTGATCGTAAAAGATAACGCCGCAATCAAGCGGCGTTATCACTCTCAGAGTCTGTGATGTTTATCAATATTGTTATATTAACCGTCTGCGTTTATTAACGCCTCGTTCACACGGCGTAAAGTCTCCTCATGCAGTTTTGTCATAGCCCTGTCGTAGCTGAAAATACCGTTGATTTCATCCTCAACGTCACTGACCTGCGTATAAACAGATACGGACAGGCCTTTTTTCACGGCAGGAATCACCTCTGCACGGAACAGTTCTTCATATGCGGCACTGAGTTCATCCGCGTTTTTGTACAGCCGATATCCAAACAGTTCTTCCGAGGCCATATGACCCTCGCTGGGGCAGCTGTAACCGCCAAATTCGCTGAGCGCCTGTACGCGCCCTTTTTTGTCCGGCCGCATTTTGAATTTCTTATAGTAGATATGACGGCTTTTAAAATTACCAGCCCCCTGGTCGTGCCAGCCGCTTGCATGGTCAATGAGGCGTGTGGCATCCATTTCTTTAAGCGTCTTCGAGATACGGCAAGTGTCATACTGCCCCCAGCCTTCGTTGAAAGGCACCCAGACAGCTATGCTCACGGTATTGTAAAGCAGTCTGACGGTGCGCACCATATCCCTTTCAAACACCGTACGTCCTTTCATGCTGCGGCGGCCGAACAAGCCGTAATGTCTGTCCTGAAGGCGGATATTCGCAAAAGGCAGGTACTGTGTAACAAGAGGCTTATATGGCCCCCCGCCGCTCACAAAGTCCTGCCAGACCAGCATGCCCAGCCTGTCGCAATGGTAGTACCAGCGCAGCGGTTCGATTTTGATATGCTTGCGCAGCATATTGAATCCCAGTTTTTTTAGCTCGCTGATTTCCCATACCATGGCTTCGTCGCCCGGCGGCGTATAAAGCCCGTCGCTCCAATATCCCTGATCCAATACACCGCTTTGAAACAGAGGTTTATCGTTTAGTGCGAACCGAATGCGCCCTTTTGTATCACGCATCGTTTTAAACTCTCTCATCCCAAAATAGCTTTCAACGGTGTCGTGTCCGGCAGTCACCTTCACCGTATACAAAAACGGGTCTTCCAAAGACCAATACCGAAAATTCCTCATTGGCAGAGTTGCCGCCGCCGTAGAAAAATCCCCTTCGGATACCAGTTGCCCGTCACCAAAAATCTGAATATGATATTGCGGCGTCGCCGTCCCACTGCCTGAAAAAGCAATGCGGAACTCTGCCTGTGCGCCCAGACAGTCCGGTGTGATCTTCAAATCGGATATATACTGCTCCGGCACAGACTCGGCCCACACCGTTTGCCATATACCACTCTGCGCTGTATACCAGATGCCGCCCCGCTTTAGTTTCTGTTTGCCATAGGCCTCAATACCGGTATCCGAGTCGTCGGTGACGGCAACTGTCAGCGTATTTTCGCCGTCAATAATCAGCTCTGTAATATCGAAGTAAAAAGGCCAGTATCCGCCCGAATGGGAACCGGCTTTTTTTCCGTTGCAGTACACGGTGCAATGCTGATCCACAGCGCCAAAGTGCAGCAGCAGTCTTTGTCCTTCAACAACATTCTCAAAGCGAATGCTGCGCTTATACCAAAGCGTTTGCCCCGGAAGCAGCTGCCGCTTCACGCCGGAAAGCAGGCTCTCGGGAGAGAACGGCACAACAATCTCGCCGTCATATTTGACAGGCTCGGGCTCGCCCGCTTTGCTTATCGCGTATTGCCAGATGCCATTTAAACAAAGCCAGTTGCTTCTTTTCATCTGCGGTCTTGGATATTCGCTCAAGGGGCATCTTTTATCCAGCTTCTCCCCCCAGCGCGTATACAAATCATGCTGTATTTTGCTATTCTTCTTCATGCATTTACCATCTGTTCTCGGCGTGCTCACAAAACGCCATTAAATCTTTTACCTCTATGACTTCCCCGTTAGGCATCATGGCCGTCCCGCTGTAACAGCCGAATATCTGGTGGCAACGCGTGTTGATAACCAGCATATTATTCTCAGTATAGCGGTCATAAACCGGCGTCATCACGAAATCAAAATACCCATCTTTGTCTCTGAAATGCCACGGCTTCATATAGTCGTTCGCATCACGCTCCACCTCAAGCGTATCCAGCTTATAGGCCTTTCCGTTCCAAAAGAACATATTCTCTGTCGCATACCGCAGGTCGCCAAAGCCCCAGCCGATGTTAAAGCCGAAACGCCCGCCGTTTACGAATCCGGCACCGTTGCCCCAGAACCACTCATGCCTGAACGGCCAGACACCCCGGCCCCAGTCGATAAGGGCGGTATCACCCGCGCACGGCTCCATTAGCATATCACCGATCCTGGCATACCCTTGTACGCCGTAATAGTGCTCTTTGTAATTCAAGTAAAACTGTGTTTTCTTAAAGAAAGGTGTCGCAATAACCAGCTTCTCATTCTCAGGATCGTTATTGAGAACGAGGTTGATATCAATCTTGCCGAGCTTTTTATCATCCGCCTGCATTGTGAGAATTCTCTCGCTGCTGCGTGTTTCAAAGCGCATCACATAGTCTTTGCCGACAGCCTCAAGCACATTAGGCCTTTCAGGGTTAAGGGGCATATTCATGCTGGGCAACGGCAGTGGTTTCATACGAGTAAAGCTTTTCTTTTCACCTGTTTTTACGTTAAACAGCATGGCCGAAAAACTCGCCGCATAGGATACATGCCCTATTGTGAGCTGAAGCACATAATCGCCCGAGATAATTTGATAAAAATCC
Source organism: Bacillota bacterium (assembly GCA_023436115.1). Classification (GTDB taxonomy): domain Bacteria; phylum Bacillota; class Clostridia; order Christensenellales; family SZUA-584; genus SZUA-584. Next base: position 70,936 of record JAEZKQ010000017.1, read on the forward strand.
CATTCCTTAAGAGATAACGGCCCTGCTTTTACCTGTTCCCGATTGTACTCGAACAACATTTTTTTGGCATAGCCCGGCTGTATCAGCACGCCTTTTTCGTCAAGCAGCGTTTGCATGGCGGTTATTTCTTTTTGCATGAACTTTTGCTCCTTTCCCGTTACGCTTCCCTTTTTTCATCTTTAAGGCGTTTATAATACTGCTTACCCGCAAAATACAGCGGTATGAATGCAAGCAGTACAAGCATGGCTGCCCAAAGATACATGGATTCCGTGGGTATATTCTCGGTAATGCCATACTCATTGATCACCGTTCCGGCACCGTTCTTGATTACCGCATTGCCGATGCTCGTCCCAACGACCATGGGCAGCAGTGTAAAGAACATCACGCGAACACCCTCAAACTGGCCGCGGTTTTGAGCCGGGTAAAGCTGCTTGACCCACATGGTCATCGACTGCATAATCAATATATATCCCGCACCCGCCATGAATATGGCTAATAACAGCGGCAGATTGGCAGGAGCAAATTTGTTGGCCGTGTCCACCGTGTCCGGCTTCACAAACAGGTACAGCACCCAAAGCCCGATCATGTTGATGATGATCGCCGCCGCGCCGACATACGGTGTCTTGCTGCGGTTGATAAAACGTATGGCCGGAATAGACAATATCATCGCAAGCATCAATCCCAAACCTTGTATCAATCCCATTGTGTCAGCAGTAAAGCCCATATAATAGATCATCCAGTTGCCCATCTGCATAAAATAAACGTTGAAGGCGATGAAAAACAGCGCCGTGGTCACGCAGACAAGCACAAGCTCTTTTTGACCAAAGAAGATTTTAAAATTGAATACCTTGCCAAACTGGTGCCAGAACGAACCATCCCGATGGGGCTTTAACCCGGGCGCGTCACGCAAAAAGATCAGCGAGAGAATGCCCATCACGATAACAAAAAGGCCCATGACCCAGAAAAGCCGCTGATAATTGTCATCGCTGCCAATCAGCATACCACCGACAACCGTTCCGACAATTGTGCCGATGACAGGCTGTGTCGCCAGCGCCGCACCGATCTGTCCCCTGTTTTTATCAGTCGTCATATCGTTCGTCCATGCGTTGTAGCCCGAGTCGTTGCCCATCGAGCCAAAGAAGCTCATGAAATCGTCGGCCAGTATCACAAGAAAAGCTGCCAGCAAGCTCATTTTGCTCACTGTACCAACCACTCCCGTACTGATAAACTCTGTCAGTCCAAAGGCAATTGTAAAAACACCCCATACAATATAACCGATTGAAACGAATTTACGGCGTGTCCCTCTTCGGTCAGATAACGTGCCAAAAAAGAATGTCGCGAACGTTGTGACCAGCGCACTTGTAATCACCATAAGAGTCACAATGTTAGAGTCCTTTGCGATTTTTGCATAGATGAACGTGTTAAACCATTGGTTCTCGATGTTCCAGCAAAGCTGCCCTGCCAGCCCCAAGCCCCAAACAAGCCCCCAAAACCTGAATTTGCCGACCGTTTTCGTCTCCTTCATCGCATCCTCCATCGCCTACTGAGTACTCATTTTCTTGAATAAACCGATTTTCATTAATGGACATATGGATTTTAAAAATAATAACGTGTGGATTTAAAAATTAGTGGAATCTATTATCTTTATTATAATCCCTTACAGTATAAATCTCCACACGTTTCTCTGTGAATTTATTAGATAGGTTCATATACCACCGGAGAATGATAACTTTGCAAATGGTTAAACGGTTGCAAAAAAAAAGCGAATGATTCGATTTCTATAGATCATTCGCCTTTTCATTACTTTTTAACCGTCTGCTCTGGTGCTATCGGGTTATAAGAAATTAATACTTTCCCCCATATTCTCCCAAAGAGGTCTTCAGAAGTTTATCATTAGCCACCTCACCGGCAACCATGCTTCCTTCTTCAAAAGCCCGTTCTTTTAGTCTGAACTGGTCAACCATTGATTTTAGCATTTCCGATTGACTTGAAACTTCTTCGCTTGCAGCCGCGGCTTCCTGAGCTGTAGCGGAATTGGATTGCACCACCACGGAAAGCTGTTCAATACTTCTGTTGATTTGCTGGATACCCAAAGCCTGCTCGTTTGACGCAACGGCGATATCACCCACGAGTTTTGCGGCATCCTCTACGCCCTTTACAATCTGGTCAAGCGCCTGTGCGGTCTTATCGGCGATCTTTGTGCCTGTCTTCACTTTTTTTAATGAGCCTTCAATAAGCTCAGAAGTATCCTTAACAGCTTCGGCACTTCTTGCGGCCAAATTTCGTACCTCTTCCGCGACAACCGCAAAGCCTTTACCATAAACGCCCGCCCTTGCTGCCTCAACAGCCGCATTCAGAGCTAAGATATTCGTCTGGAATGCAATATCATCGATGACCTTAATTATCTTTGATATATTTTCGGAGGATGCATTGATCTCTTCCATGGCTTTCTGCATCTCCTTCATATCGCTATCGCCCATGATCGCAGTGTTCTGCACCCGGCGCGCCAGCTCATTCGCATGACCTGCTCGTTGAGCGTTTTGATTTGTCTGATCCGCTATTTGAGTCAGTGACGCAGACAACTCAACGATTGCATCTGCCTGATCCGATGCCCCTTGGGATATGACTTGGCTCCCTTCAGAAAGCTGCTGCGTTCCTATAGACATCTGCGCCGATGCATTGCCGATATCGCACAGCATGTTATTAAGCGATACTGCAATCTTATTGATAGAGTTTTTAAGCTGCGTAAAATCTCCGCGATATTCAGTTACTATTTCAACATTAACGTTGCCGTCGGCAATTTCCCCAAGCACAGCCGAAATCTCTCTGATATAGCCTTTGAGTATTTGTATCGTCTCGTTGAGCGAGCTTTTTATAATGGTGTAGTCACCCTTTAAATCTCCGGTCACACATGTGTCGAGATTACCCTGCGATACTTCGCTTAATACCGCAGCCGCTTCGTTAATGGGCATTGTTACCGCATCCAGTGTGGCATTAAAGCCTTCGATAATTCTTCGATAAGAACCCTGATGTTTGCCGACATCCGCACGGACGGATAGCTGTCCCTCTGTCGCAGCCTCGATAAGCATCTGCGTATCTTCGTCGAGCAATTTTATAGATTCAATAATACTTCTAAAAGCGTTACGCATTTGACCGATTTCATCTTTTGATTTTATACCCATTGAGGGAATGTTTGTTTCACCGGCCGCCAGCAGATTCAGTCCGTTCGTCAGCTTCTTGACAGGCTTGCTGATTCCATGTGCAATAATAACGGCTATGATAGTCGAGATGATAATTTCCAGTCCTATGACAATATAAGTAATTAATTTTACGTTAGCCGCATCCTTATTGATTTGCATCTGCTGCGCGTTTGCTGTTTCTGTGGTCGCCGTGTTCAGTTTTTCCAGCGCACTCGTCACATCTTTTTCGATTTTATACAATTCGCCGCCGTTTAAAAGATCATTAATAATCTCTTCTTGTTTCCCTGCCTTAATACCTTCAATCGCCAAATTCACTTCTTGATTGTAGGCTTCAATGGCCGTCTTGAAGTTTTGGATCAACTCTTTTGAATCCTGAGACATCAGTGTTTCAAAACTATCAACACCCGAAATCAGCCAGCTTAGCATGCTGTTGAAGCCCGGCAGGGTGCGCTCAACCGCAGCTTTATCCATCACAATCATATTTCGGAAATTAACACGCGTGTCCTGAAACTTGCTGATAAGATTTGTTATACTGCGCTGAGGAAGCAGCATCTCTTCATACATTTTTGTATTGGATGCAGAAGCCTTATCCAGATTGATACTCGCAAAAACACCCATTCCGGCTCCCAATAAAGCAATAATAAAAAATCCCAAAAAGAGCTTTGAAGCAATTTTGAGATTCGTTAAAAAGCCTACGCGCTTTTTTTGATTCTTATCAACTGTTTTAGATTTCGAAACCTCAGCAGTCTCACTTTTTTTCCTTAAGAAAAATAGCTTCATTTGAATTCCTCCCAAAAGATTATTATTAGTGTATACGAGTTTGGGATTATATGCATTTTCGTTACTATTTCGATTAAACTACTGAAACTTAAAAGATTATAATGTATTTACGTTACCGGCCTACCTAAAATGATCGGCGCAGTACGAGGAACAATTGAAAACACCTTGTACTGCGCCTTATAACCTGCCAACTACCTGTATGTTCTCACCACACATTTAATACGCTCTTTAATAAGCATCTCGGCCGTTAGCTTCTTTTGTGCGTTAAGCACCACTTCCTTTAACTCCGGGAAGTACTGCGAAATAAGTCCGAACGGAATATCTGCTGTATTGATATTCTTCACGAGTCTCGCTATTGATGCGCGCACCCCATTATCGTCAAGGTAATAGCGGCATCTGTCGGAAAGGCTGTATTTTCTGGCATATGCCTTCTCCTGTTCGCTTCCTTGATAATACTTCTTCCAATACTGATTATCACTCATAAGTTTGGCTTCAAGTGTGTCTTTAAAATAGGAGTATCCGCCCTCCGGAGAAAACGGATAGAGCGTCCTCTCCATATCTTCCAAAGCAAACAGCGCCTCACGAAGTGCGAATGTGAGCGCAGGCCCCACCTTTAATATGGCGATCCCGTCCTTCCGCATCAAATCAAGCGTGGCTTTGGGCTGATAATCAGTCGAATGGCCTTCAAGGACAATATCCTCCAAGCTCTTCGCATATGCCACAAGTTTGGCTGCATCCTGAGGATTATAACGGATTATCGTATTATCCGCGAACTCGACCCCCGGCTGCACCACGACCGCTATCACACGTTTCCATGCGTCCTTTAGCCCCTGATCCAAAAAAGCAGTGTGAAAAGCATCGAGTGTGGATTTGAGATCTTCGGGGGATGTGACGGCTATAGATTCCTCATTCTCCGTCGCTCCTCCGGGAATCGGCACTTCACTGCCTATCACATACACCGGCTTTATGTCTTTTGCGGCTGCTTCCGCCGCAGCGCAAAGCCTAGCGGCGCGTTTTGCAATCGTTTGGTCGGATAGACGCTCAGTTTTTGAATCATCCGCCAGACGCATGCTCGTGTCTAAATGGATTTTTGAAAAACCCGCTGATACATATTGCTTAATGAGCTCTTCCGACTTGCTCATCGCGGCTGCTTCACTATCGTCCTGCCATGTCAGCGGACCCAAATGGTCTCCGCCGACGATGATCTGCTGCTTATCAAGCCCGACTTTTTCCGCAATACGGGAAACGAATGCCATGAAATCACTTGGTTTCATGCCTGTGTATCCGCCAAACTGGTTTACCTGGTTGGTCGTGGCTTCGACAAGCAGCTTAAGTCCGTTGTCACGCGCATCTTCCATCGCGGCTTCCAAAACAAACTCGTTTGCGCTGCATATCGAACATATCGCTTGGTCGCTGCCGCTTTTTTGGGCATCTATCAGTTGTTTAAAGTATTCTTGCGTATTCATTTCGCACCTTATTTCGTGATTGTTCCGTCAAGATCCCAGAGGTCTTCCCATCCTTTTGCACCTTCCCAAAGGAAAACCTGACCCTTAATGAGGCGACAGTTTTTGTCCGCTGACTTGATCAGCTCCATCTCCGCATCGGTAAGGGGATCTTCCGTGACGCATTTTAAGTTGCTGGTATATTCGTTTTCATAAACAGAGAACGGTATCGGCGTCTGACCGCGCTGCACGGCCCACTTCAGGCAGATAATCGCCGGATGGACACCGTGCGCCTTGGCGATCTCCACCACCTCAGGCATCTGAATATCCACAACGTCATCAGCTGTTTTATCACGGTCGGGACGTGTTGGAGAACCTATCGGGCAAAATCCGATCGGCGCAATGCCACGGCTTACGATATATTCGAAAAGCTCTGGCTGCTGGAAGCTGGGATGAAGCTCCATCTCGATCACTGCCGGCTTAATGCGGCAAAGCGGCAATACGGCTTCCAGCTTCGGTATCGTCATGCTCGACATGCCGATATATTTCACAAGACCCATATCAACGAGTCTTTCGCACTGTCTCCATGTTGCCATAAATCTGTCTACTGAGAACGGCTTTGAATCGGGATTTCTCGCATCACCGTCACAGCCCGGCGCATGATAATTTGCAAAGGGCCAATGTACAAAAAACGCATCGATATAGTCCAGATGCAGATCTTTTAAACTCTTTGCGCAGGAAATAAGCACATCGCCGCGGCCATGCATATTGTTCCAAACTTTTGTCGTAATAAAAAGCTCTTCCCGTTTTACGATTCCTTTATCAAAGGCATCCTGGAACACGTCTCCTATCATATCCTCGTTGCCATATACGGCCGCACAGTCAAACATGCGGTATCCAACTTTTATAGCACCCGAGACCGCTGACGAAACCTGTTCCGGTGTAAATCTGTCGGATCCGAATGTTCCCATACCAATGCAGGGCATCTTTCCGCCATCATATAACGTTCTTTGTGGCACTTTCTTCGGGTCAATAAACTCCATTTTTGACTTCCTCCATAATTATAGATTATTGATGAGCAGTATCTTACCCTTTACCGCGCCGGGTGTCTTAAACATCTGAAACGCCTCCTGTGCTCTGCTCATTGGAATTCGCTCTCCTATGAGACCTTCATCGAATTTGAGCTTGCCTTCCGCGTAATAATCCGCTGTCATCTTCCACTCTTTTCCCGGGAACGGCGCGCTGTAGCTCATCCATGAACCGGTGAGCTTGAATTCCTTGCGGTTTAAGTTCTCCCACTCCGCCGGCGTAAAACTTAATTCTTTATGCGGTGTCCCTATAAAACACACATTTGCCTTGGTCTCGGCGAGCTTAAACGCAATCTTCATCGTTTCCGTTACGCCTGCCGTTTCATAAACATAATCAAAGCCGTGGTTGTCGGTAAGCGCGATCGCATCCTCTAGAAAACCCTCTTTTAAAGTATTGGCAGTGCCGTCTGCTCCGAGCTTTTTTGCAAGCGCAAGCCTTTCCTCGCTTATATCAAATACAATGACTTTTTTAGCACCAAGCAGCTTTGCCCATTGAAATGTGAATATCCCGATCGTACCGCCGCCAAGTATGGCAACATTGCCCCCGCCGCTGAAATTGTTTTGCAAAAGCCCGTGCAATGCCACCGTGGATGGCTCGAACATAGCCCCTTGCTCATAAGATATCGACTTGTCAAACACAACAGCGTTTCGTTCGGGAATCACGACATAGTCAGCGTTACTCCCCTGTTGGCGTGAACCTATGAAGCTGTAATGTTTGCACAGCGCGTAATTCCCCTTCTGGCAGTCATCACAGATCATACACGGAACCAGCGGTGCACCCGCCACTCTGTCCCCGACTTTAACCGTCGTGACTCCCTTACCGATTTCCACAACATCCCCTGAAAATTCATGTCCCAACACAATGGGATAAAAATGAACGCCATTATGAAGCACACGCGGTACATCCGAACCGCATATACCTGATACCGCCACTTTAATCTTAACTGTGCCTTCTTTTATTTGGGGTTCCTCAATATCCATATAACGCACATCTTCGTTTGCAACCACTACAGCAGCCTTCATGATTATACCTCTATCTATCCATCAAACTTTTTAGCGTGGTGTAAAGCTCTATATAAGTCTCATATCCGCGATCATATTCTTCTTTATTCCCTTTGTTTGGCTCATGTCTGCGCTTGACCGCGACCGTCTCTTGAATCGCCTCGTCAAAGTCACGGTAAACGCCCACGCCGACTCCGGCCAGTATCGCGGCACCCAGTGTCGTTGCCGTATCGGATGCAGGCACCTCTATCGGCTTTCCGGTAATATCTGCTTTCATCTGCGTCCAGAAACGCGAATTGGCCGCGCCACCCATCGAACGCATCGTGCCCACAGCCGCACCGGCGTTGCTCGCCGTCTCAAGGTTGTGGCGAACCGAATAGGCGACACCTTCCATGACGGCGCGTACCATATGGGCTTTTGTTTTTGAATAATCCAGCCCGTAAAAAACGCCTTTTGCTTTTTCATCCCAAATTGGAGACCGTTCGCCCGCCAGATAAGGAAGAAACACAACACCATTGCTGCCGGCGGGCACGGTCCCTGCGAGTTCATCGAGAAATGCGAGCGGTGAACCCCCTTTATCCGCCGCTTTCATTCTCTCTTCATAACCAAATTGCTCATTAAACCAGCGCATAGCCCCGCCGCCGCCTGTTGTGCCTCCCTGAAGCAGCCATCTGTCTGATGTCACGTGATAACTCAGAATCAGTCTGGGGTCTGCGCAATAATCTTTCACGCATATACTCATCCCACCGGCTTGCCCGCCCTGCTCCTGTGTCTCTCCGGAATGAAGCACACCGGCACCCAGTGTTCCGCAAGCGGCATCTAGGCCACCTGCCACAACAGGCGTCCCCTCCAAGAGTCCCATTGCGTCTGCCGCGCTTTTTGTAACAGAACCGACGACTTCATGGCATAGGGCTAAATCGGGCAGAACGCTCCGATTTATACCCAAAGAAGCACACATGTCGTCATCCCAGCAGCGTTTCCTCATGTCGAAACAATGCAGACCGTATCCTTGGGAGACATCCTGACTCATAACACCCGTTATGCGGTACACGATATAACTGTTAGATTGAAGTATTTTGTTGATCCGTCCGTACACATCCGGTAAATTTTCCTTGTACCAGATGATCTTGCCGGTTGTATACTGTGCTTTGAGCGGATTCCCGCTTAAATCAAATATATGCTCAGCACCGATCGAGCTGTTTAATTGAGCGCAAATTGAATCGGCGCGTGTATCCATCCATATTGGATTGCGTGTGAGTATTTCACCTGCTCCGTCAACGGCTATTGCGGCCCAGCTCTGTCCGTCTACGCCGACGCCCGCGATAGCTGATATATCAATAGCGTTTTCAGATATGAGATTTTTGGTTCCGCGGCACACAGCGTCCCACCAATCTGTAGGGTCTTGCTCCACAAAACCGGGTGCAGGATAATAAACAGGGTATTCCTCTGTAACCGCACATATCACTTTTCCGTCACGTGAAAACAACGCGATTTTGCATCCGCTTGTGCCTATATCAATACCAAGAAGCAGGTCTTTCGTCATTTACTTTATGACTCCCTTTTGGATCATTATATTGGCGTAGATCGCCTCTTCACCCGATTGTATAATGCAATATGACTTTTTCGCCTCGTCGTAAAAATCAAATCTGTCTAAAAATCCTATCGCTTTTTCACCGCGTGCATCATGCTTGGCCACGATCTTTTTATACTCGTTCCAAATCGGAACCTCCAAATCCCCGTCGCATTTCATTGTCTGCATCAGCTTAACAGGTTTTTCGATGTATTCATCACACGGTATGACGGACAATATGGCTTCCAGAAGATCTGTTCCGGAGATGCCATCCGCACGCAGAAACTTACATCCGCTCTCAGCTGCAAATCTTTTGCCCGGAAAGTTTGCGTCGCCTATGACAACAACATCGCTGTGACCCATCTCACATAAAGTGGCTATGATTTCCGGTGATAATAGTTTAGGTATTCCCAGCAGCATTTTCTTACTCCATTCTTATATGGCATGCCCTAACAAAGGCTTGGTTTTTAAGCTAAAATTACTTCAAATTTGTCATTTATGATAATTTATTATGTTGATAATTTTTTGAGGGCAGCTATGTTAGCTGCCCTCATTTTTTTGATACTCTTTTTGACTATTCGTAGAGCAGAGCAGCGATGTCGGGATCTTCCATGTTTTCAGATGTGTAGTACTTGCAGCCTGTGTCGACGATCTCATCAACAGTCTCACCGTCTAAGGTCTTAACAGCCAATTCAACAGCATAGTATCCGATCATGTACGGATCCTGTGTCACAGCGCCGTCGAACCATTTGTTCTTGATCGCATTGAGCAGGGTTGCGCCGGAGTCGAAACCAACAACGATCATGTCTTTGTATTTGCCGTTTTCACGATCGAGGTCAGAACCGTCGGTCGTTGCAGCCAGCATACCATCAACAGAACCGGAGTTTGTGCAGAACACGCCAACGGGGGCTTTCTGAAGAACAGCCTGAGCAGCTGTCTGGCAATCTGTAACGCTTGTGGAAGCCGCGATAGAAACAAGGATTTCAACCGCAACATCACCGGAGGCGGAATCTTTGTTCCACTTGTCATGACCCGTCACAGCAACGAGACCAGACTGAGCAGCATCACAAAGTTCGAACATCTTATTGACGAAACCAGTTGTACGGCCTGTAATAGAAGCAGATGTCGCATCCTGGCTGATAACGCTAATCACAATGGGAGCATCCTTTGTAGCCGCTTTCACAGCAGCTTCAACTTTCTTGTACATTTCTTCAGCAGCAAGACCGCCGGCAGCTTCGTTGTCTGTAGAAGCAGTAGAAATGATAGAGCCATCGGGAGCATTCGGAACGCCGGAGTCAAAGCCGATAACCGGAATACCTTTATCCAAGCAGGTGTTGAGCTGCTCGTTCAGAGATTCGGTATCAAGAGCCGCAAGGCACAGAGCCGCAGGGTTCTTCGCCATAGCCGCATTCACCATGTCAACCTGAATGCTGATATCCGACTCAGACGGAGGTCCATCGAATGTCATATCGACGCCATACTTATCAGCCGCAGCCTGAGCGCCGGACAGAACTGTCTGCCAGAACTTGTGCTGGAAGCCCTTCGAAATAACAGCGATATACGGCTTGGCATCTGTTGCCGGTTCTTTAACCGGTTCTTGGGATGCAGTCTCTTCTGCCACTACTTCCGACGGTTTTTCGTCTGTGGTAGCAGGTGTCGTCCCGCATGCCGCTAAAGACATTACCATTACCAATGCCAGCAACATCAATAAAGCTTTTCTCATGTTTTGTTATCCTCCTTTTTTTTATCAACGGGAGATTCCCGTGATTGCACGTCATTAACCCTTCCTGACCTGATTCCCTTTTGAAATACGATACTGGTCAAGCAGCACTGCCGCGATGACGACGACGCCTGTAAAGAACGTCTGCCAGTGGCTTTGCAGCCCCATCGACATAAGGCCTTGTTTCAATACGCTCATGATAAACACACCAATGATTGTGCCAACCAGAGTCCCGGTTCCGCCGCTCATACTCGTACCGCCGATAACAACGCCTGCGATACCTAAAAGCTCGAGTCCGTTGCCGGTTGAAGGGATAATCGAGGTATACACCGCAGCATACATGACACCCGCCAGACCGCTGCAAAAACCGCAGAATGTATATACTGATGCCAGCCATGGACGGGTCTTAATTCCCGACAAGCGGGCTGCTTCGCAGTTGGAACCGATAGCAAACGTATAACGTCCAAATTTCGTTTTGTTAAGAAGCAGGAAGGCAATGATGATAAATGCAGCCAGCCATATGGCACCAAGCGGGATACCGTCGGTGGTTTTATAGAACACGTTTTTGAACCAGCCTTCCGGCGTTCCAAACGTCGGATAACGCATTGTCTGAACCTTTGTCACAATCGCGCCAAAGCCCATACCCATCATCATCATGCCTAAAGTCGCAATGAACGGGGGTAGTTTGAAATAGGCGACCATAACACCATTGATTAAACCCATCACCGTCGCCGTAAAAACCACGAGCACGAGACACCAGCCCATCGGCCATCCCAGACTATTGAATGCCCAACCGCCCAAAAGTGCCGCACACATCATGTTGGTACCGAGCGAAAGATCAATACCTCCGGTGATGATAACAAACGTGACACCAATGGCCATAAAACCAATGTAATAAGAGCCGTCGAGTATGTTGATTAAGTAGTCTGTTGAGAAGAAGTTCTGACCGAAGGCTGAGAAAAACGCATACAAAATTACTAAAACAGCCGGAGCAAGGAGCTTTGTTGCATCAAATCTTTTCTTGGTTTCCATTGCAATAACCTCACATATTCATTGTTGCTAGAGTCATGATTTTTTCTTGCGACACTTCGCTGATATCAAGTTCACCGGTGACACTGCCCTCACACATGACGATGAGCCTGTCGCTCATACGCAGCAGCTCCGGCATTTCAGAAGATATCATGATGATCGATTTTCCTTCGGCCGCAAGAGCGTTCATAAGCTTATATATCTCTTGTTTGGCGCCAACATCAATACCGCGCGTTGGTTCGTCAAATATGAGAATATTACTGTTTCTTATGAGCCATTTTGCAATGACTATTTTCTGCTGATTTCCGCCGGAAAGGTTTTTTACAAGCTGTTTAACTGAAGGTGTCTTTATGTCTATTTTCTTAATGTATTCTCTTGCTGCTTCATCTATCTTTTTGTCATTCGTAAAAGGCCCGATCATATAATCATCCAGAGTTGCCATAACGCAGTTATCGCGGACACTCAATCCAACGGCAAGGCCAAATGCTTTTCTGTCTTCAGAGAGGTAGCAGATACCGTTGGCTATAGCATCGCTGGGCGAATTGATGCTGACCTTCTTGTCATTCACTATAATCTCTCCGCCCGTCTTATGATCGGCGCCAAACAGCGCGCGCATCGTTTCGGTGCGGCCCGCTCCCATCAGCCCTGCGAACCCAAGAATTTCACCTTTCCTAAGCTCGAACGATACATCGTTTACGTTCTTACCCATCAGATGCTCAACTTTTAACACGGTGGGCGCATCTTTTGGGACAGTACTTGCAGACTTTGGTTTTTCGTATATCGTCCGGCCGACCATCATACCGATAATCATTTCTTTTGTGACTTCCTGAGTCTCTTTTGTTCCAACGTACTGTCCGTCACGCATAACGGTAATACGGTCACTGATTTTGGAAAGCTCATCGAGACGGTGTGATATATAGATGATGCCATGCCCTTTATCACGCAAGTTACGTATAACTTTAAAGAGCTCTTCTATTTCATTCTCCGTGAGGGCGGCAGTCGGTTCATCCATAATAAGAAGCTCACTGTCGTAGGACAAAGCCTTAGCGATCTCTACCATCTGCTGCATAGCAACCGTCAGCTTTCCGGCTGGTATCGTTGGGTCAATGTCCACATTGAGCGCTTTAAGCATTTCCCGAGCTTGTTTGTTCTCGCTGGAACTATCCAGAAAAATGCCGCGCTTTGGCTCTTTGCCAATAAAAATGTTCTGTGCAACCGTTAAATGCGGCATAAGGTTCAGTTCCTGATGAATGATACCTATGCCCATAGATTGGGAATGTCTGGGGTCAGTAGCCTCAATCTCTTTGCCGCGAAATATGATTGTACCGCTGTCCTTTTTGTAAATCCCCGTGAGAACCTTCATGAGCGTCGATTTACCCGCTCCGTTTTCTCCGACGAGCGCATGTACTTCACCTTTTTTCACATTAAGCTGCGCGTTGTCCAAAGCATGTACGCCGGGGAAGTACTTTTGAATGCCCGTCATTTCAAGCAATACTTCAGCCACAATTTTTTATCCTTTCCTTATTGAAATTCAAAGCTTTATGTTTACCATCAGTATTGTTGGGTTTTGTAAGAACAAGGTTTTTTTAAGATTTAATTTACAACTTAGTCCTAATTATAATCCCTTTGTTAATAAAGTCAATGTTATTCATTTATATTTTAATTGAATCGTTTCAATTACTATATACATCACTTTCTTGCAAGCAATGATAGCATATATTTTGCATCTCATGATAGCAGTATACGAAAGAAAATTTCATATCTACAGTTCATAAATATCAATTTAAGTGGTAAAAAAGATAAAATACATGATAAAATTCGCGCAGCGTGTTGATTAGTAAAGATAATTTAACGTTTCGAACTTTTTCGCCGCATCCATCATCGAATATACAATTTACGCTTTGTATTCATTAAATACAATAATATAAATTGGATAATATTTTCATTGAACCGTTTCATTTAATGTTTGCAATTTGAAGTTGCGCACTTTATAATGGAGTATATTGATTAGCTTAGGCGGTTAAAAATGAGTACAATTAAGGATGTTGCAAAACTTGCCGGCATCTCCGTGGGAACTGTGTCGAATTACCTAACCGGCTCAAAACATGTTTTGCCTGAAACTGCAAAAAAAATTAAAGCGGCTATAACCGAGCTCGATTATCGGCCAAATCCATATGCAAAAAATCTAAGGACTAACAGCAATCGTGAAATCGGAGTTGTTTTGCCAAATACCGCAGAGCACTACTACGCGTGCTTACTGGAAGGTATCGAAGCGGAATTCAAAAGAGAGGGCTATTATCTAAACCTGGCCTTGACAGGCGATATCCCCGAAAACGAAATATCGATAGTAAACAATCTGCTAAAGAAGAATGTATGTGGTCTTGTTGTGATGTCGTGTTTAAAAGATCACGATTTTTATAATAACATAACGAGTACGCCGTTGCTGTTTATAGACAGAAAAGTGACAGGCTGCGATACTAATTTTGTTTCATGCAATCAATATGAAACAGCCATTTATCTTCTAAATCAGTTGTATGAGCATGGATGCAAAAAAATCGCACTCGTTGCGGGTCCTGAACATTTTTCTTGCGAGCAAGAATATGCGCTGGCATTTCATGATTTTTTTAAAGAAAAGGGTATCGATATTGATCCAAATCTGATCTGTCACATTCATATGACAAAAGAAGAGGCGTTCCGGACGGGTATTTCGCTCTTTCAGGACTTTGCTCCTCAAGCCGTGATTTCAACTTCGCGTCTTCTCACCAATGGCTTAGAGCAAGCTGCTTATCTTGCGGGCATTTCTCTTTATGAGGACATGGTCATGGTATCGATCGGGCAAGAATCTTTGTCCAGCATTTTAAAATACAATAACATTTTTGTCACGATGCGTCCTGCAAACTATTTGGGTACAAAGGCCGCAAAGCTGTTGCTAAGTAATATTGACAGCCCGCTGATGTTTGAAAAACAGCAGATAATACTTAATGATAAAATTATCGGCAAAAATCTCTTTGAAGCTGCAAAAGTTCCCGTGGGTTTACGAAAGCCCGTGGAGAAAAAACTGCGCGTCCTGTTCTTAGACTCGCCTAATGCGCAAGGCATCATTCGGACACATTCGGATTTTATACGCAAGACGGGTATTGATGTTGATGTCACACTTTGTGAGCATGGGACTCTTCTGTCTAAGCTTATGGACAGAGAGTATCTTGCGAATTTTGATGTGTGTATGTACGATAATCCTTGGCTGGATATCCTTGTTTCAGCGAACCTTATTACCGATATTACCGACTATATTCACTCTGAAGCGATTGATACTTCCGTGTTCCTCGATGGACTGATCGATAAGGTCGGAATGTCCAACAACAGGTATTATGGGACTCCGTTTCTCTTTGGGCCGCAGCTCCTGCTCTATCGTCGCGACTTGTTTGAAAACCCAAAGTTATGTGACGCTTTTGAAAAAAAATACGGCACAAGGCTTCGGGTGCCCAGAACGTGGTTCGAGTTTAATATCATCAGCAGCTTCTTCACGCGCTCTATCAATCCCAACTCGCCGATCGAATACGGTACGTCTTTTTCCGCACGCAACGATGCCATTTTTCTTCCGGAACTTCTTTCGCGCGTTTGGGCTTATAAAGGCGATGTGTTTGACGACGAAAGAAATCCTCTCGTCACTTCGGCTGAATTTAAAAAGGGAGTCAACAGTCTTGTTGAGGCCTTTAAATATGCGCCGCCTCAAACGCTTACCTATAATGTAGAAAATACTGTTGAAGACTTTTATCTAGGCAAGACAGCTATGCTTGTCAGTTTTGCTTCCTTTATACCTGATGTTAACAATAACGCAAAATCAAAGATCGTCGGGAAGATAGGATACGCCAACATACCCGGTAATCATTCTGTGTTGGGCGGGTGGGGTCTTGCGATACCTTCAACCAACCCCAAGCCTGCCGACGCACTTGAATTCATGGCTTGGACGTGCGATTCAGATATGAGCAAGTTTTTTACTATTCTCGACGGGCAGTCACCTTTAAAGAACGTATATACAAACGACGAGCTTGCCAATCATTATCCGTGGCTTCCATTAATCTATAAGTCTTATCCGGGTAACAGGCAGCGTAAATCTGTCAGAAAATCTGACGGTTCACTTGTGCCTATAACAGCTATAGAAACATTGATATACAAGCACATCATGAACATTCTGTATCAGGATACGAGCACCGATGAAGCCATGGCAGCTCTAAGCAGCGAGCTTTCCGTTCTGATAAGGCCATAGTCAATCCGAGACCGAAAGGCCTTAAAGTCGCTCACCGCACTTGTTTGGCGGGATAAAATAAGATGTAACAAAAACGGCATCTTCGATTGCAAAACCGAGGATGCCATTTTCATTTGATTTCTTAAAATGACTTTTGTCTCATTTATAACGTTTACTCTTTTAGTGGTAATATAAGGGCGAAATTTCATAATGGTACATGTCCCACTGGCTTCAAGTGTTGTTACTTTGACCCCAGTAGCTGCCGCTTCATATCGTTGTATTGAACAGACAACCTCATATTTCTTCACAATCAAAGAACCCCTTTGCACTTTGGCATCGGGGTTCTTTGGAGCCTTATGACTAATCCTAACTTTTAGCTAAATTAGTTCGGCAATCCGCCTACGGCTTCGATAACTTTAGGACCATACTCCCAAGGAACGATAGCATCGACATTCTCTTTGGTAGCAGGGAGCAACGGCACAAATGTCATTTCCTCGACTGTCTCGCCGTTTACAAGAGCAAAAAGCTTCTTTGCGGACAGAGCACCCATATAAGAGGTCGGAGCTGCTATAGTCGCGTCAAGGTCACCATCACTAAGCATTTGAATGCCCAGCGGGCTTCCGCCTGTTGCGACAACAGGGATTTTGCCCTTGAGGCCAGCTGCGTCCAATGCCTTGAGCACGCCCTGTGCAATCTGCTCGTTGTTAGCAAATATAACATCATACTGTTTTCCGGACTGTATCAACGTCTCTGTCTGTGCTATGGCTTCTTCCGCCGTCCAGTTGGTGGAAAGCTTCTCAACCAATTCACATTGTGCGCCAGCACTTATAGCGTCTTCAAGACCTTGGAGATACGGCTCAGTGATATTCATACCGGGCTGTCCCATAATATAGGCAAACTTTTTACCGGGATACTTATCTCCAATAAACTCAGCAACAGCATAGCCGATATCATAGTAGGTGCAGCAGGTCACAGAATCTCTGTCAACATCATCTCCAGGAACCGCATTTTCAAATACGATGGGGATTCCTGCTTCTCTTGCCATCTTGGCTACACGCGCATCAAGGTCTGGGCTGAAGGAATAAACGGAAACAGCGTCCACACCTTTTGCCAGTAAGTCTTCCATACCAGCCAGAACCTTCTCCATATTGTTCTGCGCATCCACAATCACGGGTTCTACGCCCATGTCAATGCAAGCAGCTTCAAAAGCTTCGCTTCCATATTTCACCCATTCGATATTCTTATCGTGTGCGATTTGACCAAATACGAATTTCCCTTCAGGCTGCTCCGCGACGGGCTCTTCACCCTGTGTCTGCTCAGCCGATGGCACCTCTGCCGCGGGTTCATCTGCTTTTGGAGCGCAGGCTGCAAGTGTAAACGAAACCAGCAGCATAACAGCCAACAACATAATCCAATTGCTCTTCTTCATAATTAATTCCTTCCCCTTTTTTAGTTAATCGTCATCTGAAAGATGACAAATCATTATTTTTAAACCCTAAATCCATTACTATTGCCCACTACTTCTTGAGCTTCTTTCTAAGTTCATCCTTGTATTGTTCAAGATCGATCTCGATGCCTTCCTTACGAGACTTTTCAGCAGCGAAACACATGACATGGCTATCTACAGCTCCCTTGGTTTCAGTGCGGCCTCCCTGCTTGCCTTCCCGAATAAGCTTAATAAAATCGGTCATTAGGAAATAGTCACCGCCGCTATGCCTGTCCAAAACAGTGGATACCTTAACAATATCGTTTTTCCCTGTGGCAAATTCCTTGATAGTAAAGCTGTTTTCCTCAAGATTTCCGATAATCTCACCCTTTGTTCCGCAAATCTTCAGAGCTCTGTAACATTCTTCGGAATATGACGACATGGAGAATGAGACAATAGCGCCATTCGCATACTTCATATTAATAATCTGATTATCCACAACATCGTTATCACAGTGATACACACATCTGCCGAAGCGCCCTTCCTCCAGCGCCTTCATTCTTCCCTCGGGCGTTTTATCCAGAGATATCATATCTACGTTGAAGCCCGAACGAGGCGCAGAGTACATCTTAGGCGCATAGAAATAGCAGGTGTCGGAGTGAGGACAACCGTCTGTGCAGCGAAGGGGTGCGCCCTCGGGGGCGTTTTCCGGACGGAAATATGTAGGTGACGAATACGACGACAAATGTGTACATTGAGAACCCGTAAGCCAATTTATAATATCCATGTCATGGCAGCATTTTGAAAGTATCATCGGGCCCGCTTCGGCTTCTTTTGAGAAGGTGCCGCGAACAAAGCTATGAGAATAATGCGCCATACCCACGTTCTCTTGATGCACAATTATTTTTACATCTCCAATAATACCGGAATCCAGTACCTTTTTCATCTCGGCAAAGAATGGTGTGTACCGAAGCACATAGCAAAGCATAAAAACCTTATCATAATTCGTTGCCATGTCTCCGATTTCAACGCTGGTCTCGGGTGCCTGGGTAATAGGCTTTTCCAGGAGTATGTGATACCCTTGAGACATTGCGAGTTTTGTGGGTTCGTAATGATAGCTCTCATTTGTACAAATCAGCACAGCATCAGCCAACTTGCCTTTAGCAAAAGCATCATTCCAATTGTCAAACGCCATATCGTCCGGGATATTATGTACTTTCTGGAAGTGTTTTCTTCTTTCCTCGTTAAACTCTACGACAGCAACAAACTTTATTGTCCCCGGATTATTGAATGCATAAGAGGCATAAGCGTTTGCTCCTCTGTCGCCTGCTCCAATTAGCATGGCTGTAACTTGTTTCATGAATTCATACTTCCTTTCATTTATTTTTCTGACTGCTAGCATTACTTACTATAACAGCAATGACGATGATGAGACCCAAAACCGCCGTCTGGAAAAAGGGGTCCACACCCAAGATATTTAGCGCGTTGGATATGACACCAAGCAGTATAACCCCGAGAAAGGCACCGGCTACCGTCCCCTTGGCTCCTTTGAAGGAAGCACCGCCGATTATGCACGCCGCCAGCGCCCTTAGATCATAGCCAGCACCGTTGGAAGCAAGAGCGGAACCGATTCTGGAACAGAGAACGAAAGCAGATAGGCCGCATATCAGTCCGCCAAGACCAAAAGTCAAAATCTTATAACGATTGACATTGATACCAGACAAAAATGCCACTTCAGGGTTACCGCCAATTATATGCAATTTCCTACCATAGGGAGTGTATCTCAGAACCACCCAGATAATAGCCAGTACCAATAGCAACACAATCACAGGAACCGGAATCCCCCATACCTTTCCTGATCCGATAAACTCCAGCTGGCCCTGAAGAGATTGATACGTGCCCTGAGACCAAACAAGAGCAATACCGTTATATATGTAGCCTGTACCAATGGTTATGATCAATGGTTCACACTTAAACTTAGTGACAATGATACCGTTTAATAAACCGGCAGCCACTGAAATAACAAAAGTCAGCAAAAGAGCAAGATACGGATTCATCCCCATAGTAACGAACTGACACAGCGCAACGCCGCAAAGGCCCATGACAGAACCGTAAGATAAATCCAACAACCCGGATATCAGCAGCATCAGCATAGCGCCTGTGAGTATGCCCAGAACAGCTACCTGCTGAAAAATAGATAGTATATTGTTTATTGAAAAGAAATTCGGGTTCATTATTCCTGAGAAAACGCAGATGACTATTATAACAATAGGCAGAAAGATCAATTCATTACCTATTCTATTTCTTTTGCTCCGCTTTTTGATTGTTTCCATTTAATTCACCTCAACAGCAATTTTTATTAATCTTTCTTCGCTTATCTCATCGTCTTTTGCTTCACCCTGTATCATCCCGTTCCTCACGATCAGAACGCGGTTACATAGTGAAACAATCTCCGGCATATCAGATGACACAATTAGAATTGACTTTCCTTGCTTCGTTAGCTCATTCAGCAGCTTATAGATCTCAAACTTTGCATTTACATCAATACCCTTAGTCGGCTCGTCCAAGATCAATATGTCAAAACCTTTATGCAACCACTTACCGATAATAACCTTCTGTTGGTTCCCTCCAGAGAGACGACATGTCAATTGCTGCGCTCCCGTTGTCTTTATACCGAGCTTTTCAATAGCGTCGTCAGCAATCTCACATTCTTTCTTCAGGTCAAGAAAAGCTCCTTTTCGGGGTAGATTAAGAAAGGTTGTGTTCATCAGTATATTGAGAGGCAAAATTAATCCAGTATTCTGTCTGTCCTCGCTTATGTAACCAATGTTATGATTAATGCAATCGCAAGGACTTTTTACGGTTATTTTCTTACCGTTAATATAGATATCTCCCGCCGCTCGCTTATCCAGACCATAAATAGCTCGAATAATTTCACTCCTGCCAGAGCCGACCATACCCGTTATACCAAGAATTTCTCCTTTTCTCAGCGAGAAATTAATCTCTTGGCTATTTTCCTCGAGTTTCAGACCTTTTACCTCCATGACAACTTCACCGAGGTCCCGATGCTCGCGCTTATAGAACATTTCGATCGGTCTGCCTACCATGTCGGCAGCGATTTGCTCTAGATTTAAATTATTCCCATCATGGCTGGCAACGGTCTTTCCATCTCTTAAAACGGTCACCTTATCAGCAATCTGCTTTATTTCCTTTAAGTGATGTGAAATATATATAATCCCGATTCCACGTTTGCTTATATCCTTAACCAGGTTTAAAACCATCTCAGAATCTTTCATATTAAACATAGCCGTTGGCTCATCCATAATAAGTACCTTTGGATTAGGTGCCAATGCCTTAAGTATCTTTACAAATTGCTGCTCTGCCGCACTGAGATTTCCTACTTTTTCATATGGATTAAGAGATAAACCGAGTTCTTTCATGAGCTTAGTGACAGCTTCGCATGTCTTTTTCATAGAGAAAAATCCTGCAGTCCTATATCTCACATCTGTATATACATTTTCTGCCACGGATAGTTCAGAAACCAGGATTATCTCCTGATGTATAACTTCAATTCCCTTTTTCTTTGCCAAGAGAGGCGTCAGATGGTTTTGATAGTCCACGCCGTCGATAATAACACTGCCGCCGTCCGGAATGTATGCGCCAGACAGGACCTTTATCAGCGTGGACTTCCCCGCGCCATTTTCACCGCACAAGCAATGGATCTGACCTTTTTTCAATACGAACGATACGTCATCCAACACCTTTGTGCCACTAAAAATCTTTGTTATCTTACTGGCTTCAAGGATTATGTCGTTATTGGTCTTTTCTGTTTCCATTCCTTCTTACTCCTCACAATACCGTCTTAAACATGCTGACCATGTTCACATGGTCAGCATGTTTGTTACTACACCGGCTAATATCCTTTCGCAAATCGTACACATTTTAGGATAGATACGATCTATCTGGTCAACTGTTCCAATACATCTATTGGTAATTCGTTTATAGGAGCGTTGTTCGAATTCATCAAGGCATCGCCTTCCACGTTTTTACCAAACACCGCGCCTTCGTTAACGGCTGCATGGAGGTTTCTGGGCTTGACCGCGTCACCAATATTAACTACCTGCAGACCAGCTTCTACCATCTCCTGCATCAATGCCACATTAGGTCTGACATGGCAGGTTACCACAGAGTCAATCTCAAGCTCGATTTTCTCGAAGTTCTTATTCTGAACCACGACTTTGCCATCGCCTATCTCAAGCACCGTCGTAGACTCCATGATGTCAACAGGATGTTTATAGGGTTTGGGCTCCAGCGCCTCAGCTTCCTCAAGATTAAACCTCTTGTGTGCCACATACATATGAATGGTCTCAACTTTCGAGGCAAACTTCGGATTTTCAGTTACGATAGTAACCTTTTTACCGATAGAGGCGAGGAATTGCGCCGTATCTGCTGCTGCATAATGATCGCCCCAGATCAACACTTTTTCTCCAACCTGAGCCATTTTTCTGCCACCTGGGTTGAATTCACACTTTATTTTCGGGCAGGCAAGCACCTGTTCGAAAGGAATCACTCTGGCAGCATTACCAAATACCGGCGGCACATATGACGATG
>JAEZKQ010000009.1 GCA_023436115.1 Bacillota bacterium
ACTTCAAGCACCAGCTTGAAGTCTATCGATACCGCTCAAACAAGATACCTATGCGCCCGCTCGGTTGGCGATCGCCAACCGAATATCTCGCATCATACACTGTCCAATATGTTTGACAAACCTACACTATTTAAAATTATAATCTATATTTTTATGTGACGGCATCAGCGTTGAATCTACATCCTGCATATGCCTCCGTTGCTTCCATTTCATTATTACCTTCGATCACATTTTATATCATAATCGGCCAAAAATATTATGCTCAGTGCTGATGCTCAAATCATTGTTAATAACTCTGGGTTAATTCAGTCGCCGCGCCAGATTACCCGTTATTCTTGCCGGCATATTATCTAATATACATATGTAACGTTTTATTTAGGCTGAGACACCATTTTTTGTTGACTATGTTATATTATAATGATAATATTCTTATTAATTGAATATAATGTTTATATCTCAGACTCTATAAGCGAGACAATGGCGTTTCCGGTAACGGGAACGCTTTATTTTTTTATAAGGAGAATTTTTATGTCAAACAGCAACACCGTATCCCCTGAAACTTTTTTCGGCGAATATGTATTCAACGAATCCGTGATGAAAGCCAGATTGTCTAAGGGTACTGTAAAGATTTTAAAACAGACTATCGAGTCTGGTGCGCCGCTGGACTCAACCATTGCCGATGAAGTTGCTTCGGCGATGAAAGCATGGGCTATCGAAAAAGGCGCAACGCATTACACACATTGGTTTCAGCCTATGACCGGCATTACCGCAGAAAAGCACGATGCCTTCATTTCTCCATGCGGCGATGGCCGCGTGATCATGGAGTTCTCCGGTAAAGAACTTATCAAAGGTGAACCGGACGCATCTTCATTTCCTTCTGGCGGGCTTCGCGAGACAGCAGCGGCCCGGGGCTACACAGCATGGGACTGCACATCTTCAGCATTCGTTAAGGATGGGACGCTTTATATTCCCACCGCGTTCTTCTCCTATACAGGTGAAATTCTCGATAAGAAAGCACCGTTGCTCCGCAGCGTGGAAGCGCTCAGCACACAGGCCCTGCGCGTTTTGAAGGCCTTGGGTAACACGACTTCCCGGCAGGTCGTCTCCACTGTCGGCCCCGAACAGGAATATTTTCTAATCAACCGCGACCTGTATAAGCAGCGCCTCGACCTGCTGCTCACCGGCCGTACACTGTTTGGCGCCAAGCCTCCCAAGGGCCAGGAGCTGGAAGATCAGTATTTCGGACGTTTACGTATAAAGATTACTGAGTTTATGCACGAGCTCGACAGTGAGCTGTGGAAGCTCGGTATTACCGCAAAAACCAAACACAATGAAGTCGCCCCGGCTCAGCACGAGCTTGCTATCATATTCGACCCGGCAAGCATGGCTGCGGACCACAACCTGCTCGTTATGGAAATGATGCGCAAGATCGCCAAGAAGCACGGTCTCACAGCGCTGATGCATGAAAAGCCTTTTGCAGGTGTCAATGGCAGCGGCAAGCATATCAACTGGTCGATGGCCACTAACGACGGCCTGAATCTGCTTGATCCGGGCGCAAAGCCTATCGAGAACATCGTATTCATGACATTTTTCGCCGCTGTGGTTAAGGCTGTAGACGAATATGCCGGGCTTCTCCGTCTATCCGTCGCCAGCGCAGGCAACGACCATCGATTGGGTGCCAACGAAGCGCCCCCGGCCATTATCTCTATGTTTGTCGGTGAAGAGCTGCAGCGTGTCATCGACGCTGTGATCAGCGGTAACGATTATATAGACAGCAACCGTGTGATAACCAATCTTGGCGTATCGTCACTGCCTATGATCACAGAAGACGCCACCGACAGAAACCGGACCTCTCCGTTCGCCTTCACTGGCAACAAGTTTGAGTTTCGTATGTGCGGCTCCGCAAACAACATTGCAGAACCCTGCTTTGTGATTAATACCGTTATTGCAAAAACATTATCCGAAGTTGCGGACGCGATAGAAAAGGCTGCTGATCCCAAAACTGCTGCCATGAAGGTGGTCAAAGAATTCATTACGGCTCACAGCCGCGTGGTGTTCAACGGCAATAACTACGCCGATTCATGGGTGGAAGAAGCCGCTCGCCGGGGTCTGCCCAACATTGGCAACACCGTTCTTGCCATCAAGGAACTCAAAAGCCAAAAAAACATCGATGTGCTCAAATCAATGGGCGTGCTCAACGAGAAAGAGATCGAATCCCGCTATGAGATTTTGTTGGAGAGCTATTCCAAAATCATCAACGTGGAAGCACTGACACTTATCGATATCACCGAACGCCAGCTGCTGCCCGCGGTTCTTAATTACGCGCTCAAGCTCTCTGAGATCTCTGACAAAGCCGGCAGCAATACCGCCAAGACACGTCTGGCAAGGGTTAACGCGTTGGCAGATTCTATGGATACCGCTCTGGCCTCTCTCAAGAGCGCTGTGGAATCGGCACATGGCGATGATTCCTTTAAAACCGCTCTCAGCTTCCGTGAAAGCGTGGTGCCCGGAATGGATGCGCTGCGTCAGGTGATCGACGAAACCGAGCCCATCATCCCAGCGGATGTCTGGCCTGTGCCGGTCTATGTCGATATGCTTTTCAAAGTCTGATTGACGGCTGACGGCTCTGGATGACAGAGCCGTTTTTTATTTTAACCCGCTTTTTATTTTTTCGCCCTTTAAGCCTTTTATCAATAATATTTAATCCATCAAAGCCATAATATCAATTATTTTAATATTCTTATTTATAATCTTAATTTTTGTATTGACATTATTAATTTTGCGTAGTATATATATCATATAAATTAATTGGGAGTAAATAGCATGAAACACAAAACACCAGCTGCCTGTCCCGTATGCGGCGGCGAGTACGAAATCACGAGGCTCACATGTCAAAAGTGCGAAAGCGAGCTGGGTGGTCATTTTACGGGATGTGATTTTTGCCACTTAAGCAATGATGAGATCCGCTTTGTACTGACATTTTTAAAGTGCCGTGGCAGCATTAAAGACGTAGAAAAAGATCTGGGCATATCTTATCCCACAGTGCGAAGCCGGCTGGATGCTGTGTTGGAGCGGCTTGGTCTTAAAACAACTGCCTCATCAGAAGAACTCAAGGAAGAACGCCGTCGTATTTTGGATCGTCTGGAACACGGAGAAATCAACGCCGAGCAGGCGACAGAGTTGCTGAAGAATCTATTATAGGAAAGTCGAGGAGATTAAAATGAATGAAGAAATCTTGAAAGTGATGGAAATGGTACGCGAAGGCAAGATTACACCTGAAGACGGCGAAAAACTGCTTTCCGCTATGGGCACCGAAGCGCCTTCTCAAAAAACCGGCAAGAAGAATTCCATGCTGCGTGTGCGCGTCGATGTCAACGATCCGGATAACAAAGAACAGGTTCATGTGAATGTCAACATGCCCCTTTTGCTGGCCAAGAAAGCCGTCGGCCTTGTTTCCATGATACCTAAGGAAGCCAAACAGGAAATCTTAGATGCCGGCATCGATCTGGACAGCATTAACCTAAAAGAACTTATAGAGCTTTTTGAGGAAGGTTCGATCGGCGAAGAGCTCGTCACCGTTGATGCAGGAGACGATGCGAAAGGAGCAAAGGTGAGAGTCTATGTTGACTAGAAAGAATAGCCTTGTGTTCGTCATGGTGCGCATCGGCTTCTTTCCGATATTTATGATTTTCCCATTCAGATGTTTATCTGAAGTCATCGAGGGTATCTCCGATTTGCTCTCCCTATTCCAATTTGTCAGCCGGAGCGTACAATCAGTGATGTCAATGTTGGAGCAAGTCATTGAACTAGTCAGAAGCTACGGATCGCTGGATCTGGCCGATGTCGCCGTACGTTCTCCCGAGGCAAACGTTCGCGTCCGAGTGTTATTGAGGTGAGTAAAATGAAATTCTTAATCCGTTATACAATAAAAGCCGTACTCTATTATCTGATTCTGCTGGGCGCTTGGGCGATTGCACTGCTTCCGGGAACTGCACTGACAGTGCTTTGGGTTGCCCTCATGCTTGCCGCTGTCAACATGGTTATAAGACCAATACTGGTGGCTGTGGCGATTCCTTTTAACGTTATCTCGTTTGGCATCGCGAGCGTTTTCGTCAATCTGCTGTCATTTGTGATTGCCAACGCCATTGTCGGCGGACTTATGACAGCAGGATTTTGGGCCATGTTGCTCGTCGCGCTGATTATTATGCTGGCCGATGATTGCGTAAGAAAAACCCGCTCTGCTATTATAAAAAAGGACATGGCATAAGCAACCAACTTATTTGGGGATGGGATTCGATCACCATCCTTTTTATTTACATTGTTTTGTTATCGTTTATTTTCGGAGACACAAAGAGCGGGGACGACCCGCTCTCTGTGCTGTGTATCTTTTATGCAAAAAGCCCTATTAGCCCTTTACGCTGGTTTAAGAATTCTTCAATCAGTTAAGTGCGTGCCTGCTCGTTCTTCCCATCATTAACGGCTCGTCATTTCACAATCTTTGACGGATTTACTTATTGAACTTGCACAGCCATGCAACTAAAAAAATCATCCTAATATGAGTTATTCTACATCAAACCCTTTTTCCCTGCCTGATTCTAAAAAGTTTTTGCAATTATCTTTAAGAACGATTGCAATCCTTTCAAAATCGTTGACGCTTAGCATCTCCGCTCTTGCGTTTTCATCAACACCAGCCTCTTTCAAAATCCGGGCCGCTTCATCATTTAAAAGATCAAAGCTTTGCCTCAAGTTGCTTTTTACCGTTTTTCTCCTCATCGCAAAAAGTGCTCTGACTGTTTTTAAATAGCCCTGAGCTTCCGTGCCCCCGTCATTCTTGCGCTTGATTTTGATCTGGACAACCGCAGAAGACACGTCCGGCCGGGGATAAAAGCATCCAGCCGAAACTCCGAAAAGCATTTTGACATCCGCAAAGTAACCAACCGCCGCGCTGATTGCGCCATAGTCCCTGCCGCCCGGCTGTGCGCAAAGACGTTCGGCAACCTCCTTTTGGACCATTACAGTGATAGAAACGATGTTTAAGTCTGCTTCAATCATCTTCATAATGCAAGGTGTCGTGATGTAATACGGAAGGTTCGCAGCCACATAAATATCCGCACCCTGATAGATACTCGCAAGCCGGCCTTTCAAATCAGCCTTCAAAAAATCTTCATGGAACAGAAAAAAGGCAGGTTCATCTGCAAACATATCCCGAAGCGCATTGCTAAGCCCTGCATCAATCTCATAAGCGCATAAAACCGATGTGCGTTTTAATAATCTTGATGTGAGCGCACCCATTCCCGGCCCAACTTCAAGCGCGCAAGCGCCCTGTGGAGCGGCCGCCGATGCAATATTGTCAGCAACGTTACCATCAATTAAAAAATTCTGTCCGAACCGTTTGAGGGGTGCCACGCCATACTTCTCCATTTGCGCCTTAAGAACGGTCGGAGACGTGATATTGTTATTCATCTTACAATAATATCATACTTTTAAATGCAAACAAAACCCTTTTAGCATGACGCCTTCAACTTATTTTACAGTGATATCATTCCATACTATTTACCCTATTAAACGCGAAAAATGCTTAATGATGAAGGCTGGTTTACAAATAGTAATATTTTATTACTAAGTTGTTACGAATGTTTGACAAGATGATTGCTTTCGTGTATAATACATTTGTGGTTAAAACAACCACCTTACATACGCACCACCACCACCAATAATAATATACTATGTCAAAAGCCTTTGCTAACAGCGAAGGCTTTTGACTATATAAATAAAAAGCGGCCGGATTAATTTGCATCTCCGAACCGCATTACTTTTTATAGGCCAAAATACATCTTTACACAGATTTATTGATATGCTTTGGAACACGAAAGCTGGTATTCATGACCGATTTTTCTGTCTCATGGACATCCTCTGTGGGTTTCATTTCGCGCGTCAGCGTCACCGCGTAGGCAGCCTTATCCTCTTCATTGCCGCCTATTTCGGAATCTTCCCCATCACGCAATGCTTTTGCCTTCGTCTTTTCCATTTCTTCGTACATTTTATTCAATTCGTAGAGTTTATTCGTAATTGGCTGTGATCTTAGCAGATCCCATATGTTATCCATATTGAGCCTCCTTCCCGGCCAAAGGCCGCATGCCGTTACGGCAGCATGTCTCGAACGATCCAGTGCTTTTTATCACACCAAAAACACCCTCAGAACAACAAGGGCGGCAAACACAAGAAAATATGTTGCAGCCCGACTATCATAGCATACATTGAATGCGTTAGACTCGCAGCTTTGCGTCCTTGTCTTTCAACAAGTTTGCCTGTTTTTAATTATATCGATATTTTATCGCATTACTTTAGTATTTTTTAATAAATCTTTTTTAAAATAAATACCTCCTGCGGCAGTTATCTCTCAGCAGGAGGCTTTTTTCTTTCTCAATATCCGTTAAGTTAATGAATAGTTTTATTCTCAGATTGTTGCGAATCCTCTTTTGATTTCTCCGTTTTAGACTCCTCAGCCGTCTCCATCGGTGGGAGCTGTTCCCCGTTCCAGAGCTTTTCAAACTCATCGCCGTCGATCTTCTCACGTTCGATCAATACGGCGGTGATGCTGTGAAGCAATTCCATTTTATCGTTAAGTATCTGCTTAGCTTTTTCAAATGCGCCGTCAAGAATTTTCTTAACTTCCACATCCACGGAATAAGCAAGATTTTCGGAATACGATTTCGTATGCCCGATCTCTTTACCCAAGAAAAGCTCTTGATTGCTGCCTAAGAACAACGGGCCGATTTCATCGCTCATGCCAAACTTGACAACCATATTGCGGGCGATATCCGAAGCGCGCTGCAAATCGCTCACAGCTCCTGTGCTGACGTCTCCAAGCACCAGCTGTTCCGCAGCCCTGCCGCCCAGCAGCATCGTAAGTTCGGCAAGCAGCTTGCTCTTGAAAACATGCTGATCGTCATCCTCGGGAAGCGTCATCGTATAACCGGCTGCCATGCCCCTGGGAATGATGGACACCTCGTGAACAGGATCGCATTCGGGCTGGGCTTTGGCGCATATCGCATGCCCAACTTCATGATAAGCCGTGCACTTTTTATCCTTTTCAGTGATCACACGGGATTTCTTTTCAGGGCCCGCAATCACACGCGTTATGGCTTCCTCGATCTCTACCTTAGAAATCTTTTGCTTTTTGGCCCTGGCCGTCAATATGGCCGCCTCATTGAGCACGTTTTCTAAATCCGCACCGATAAATCCGGGTGTACGCTTGGCAATTACTTTAAGGTCAACCCCATCATCTAGGGGTTTACCCTTGGCATGCACACGCAGTATATCCTCGCGGCCTTTCACATCAGGATAATTCACGACGATCTGCCTGTCAAAACGGCCGGGGCGCAGCAGCGCCGGATCAAGAATGTCTTTACGGTTGGTAGCTGCTAATATGATAATGCCTTCGTTTGTCTGGAAACCGTCCATCTCGACAAGCAGCTGGTTCAGCGTCTGCTCACGTTCATCGTGACCGCCGCCCAATCCGCTGCCTCTCTGGCGTCCAACTGCATCAATTTCGTCAATGAACAATATACATGGTGAGTTCTTTTTTGCATTATCGAACATATCACGCACACGTGACGCACCCACACCAACGAACATTTCCACAAAATCACTGCCGCTTATCGAAAA
Source organism: Bacillota bacterium (assembly GCA_023436115.1). Classification (GTDB taxonomy): domain Bacteria; phylum Bacillota; class Clostridia; order Christensenellales; family SZUA-584; genus SZUA-584. The sequence goes on from JAEZKQ010000009.1 coordinate 7,669, forward strand.
GAACGGCACACCCGCTTCTCCGGCCACCGCCTTAGCCAGCAGTGTTTTACCGCCGCCCGGAGGACCCACGAGAAGTACACCTTTGGGGATACGCGCACCTAAATCAATAAAGCGCTTTGGGTTTTTTAAAAATTCAACGATCTCCGCAAGCTCGGCCTTTTCTTCATCTGCGCCCGCAACATCGGCAAACGTTTTTCTGTGCTTATCGCCCACCTGCATGCGCGCGCGGGATTTACCAAACGAAAGTGCTTTGTTACCGCTGCCCTGCTGCTGACGCATAATAAAGTAGAAGAACAGCATAACGAGCGCGACAGGTATCAGATAAGGCAGCAGCTGCTCCAGCAAGGAAGGCTCGGGCAAAGGCACAACCGTATAACTCTTAAAACCATATCCCAGCGAGCTGCTCGCTCCGGTAATGGCCTTCATATCATCGTTAAACTGCTCCTGACTCGGCAAATAAGTCAAATAGTCGTACTCAGCGGGGAATTTTTCCGGATTGACTTCGCTGCCTGTTTTAAGAGCGAACAAATTACGATCCATTATCTGAACATGTGTGATTTCATTATTCTCAACATGCTTTAAAAATTCATCATACTGAATTTTGCGTGTATCTGTTGTGGTGGCCTGCGTGAGCCATGTGATGAGTAACATCACAATCGCAAAGCCGAGTATATATATCAGCGGCCCACGAGCTGATTTTTTCAAAATGCTATCCTCCTAATTTTACTTTGTCTGACATTCTACCATATCATTATGTGCTTTTCAATTAAGCAGATATGAACGATGTTTAAACAATATACCGGTATTCTTATACTTTCTACCTCTCGTATACTTCCGGTTTTAGTTCGCCTATGTACTTTAAGTTACGGTATTTTTCAGCATAGTCCAGACCATAACCAACGATAAACACATCGGGCACTGTGAAGCCCACGTAGTCCGCCTCAAACTGAACCTTTCTTCTTTCGGGCTTGTCAAAAAGACAGCATGTCTTGAGCATAGCGGGATTACGTGAACGCAGTGTTTTTGTCAGATAAGAAAGCGTAAGACCCGAATCCACGATATCTTCAATAATCAAAACGTTTCTGCCCGCAATATCTTCTTCGAGGTCATACTGTATACGTACCGCTCCTGAAGAAACCGACGAGGAACCATAGCTGGATACCGACATAAAATTCATATGTATCGGTATATCAAGCTCCCTCACGAGATCCGCATAGAACATCACGGCTCCACGCAGAACACCCACCGTCAATATCTCCTGCCCCTGCATATCGTGCCTGATCTGTGCTGCCAGCTCTTTGACCCTCTCCTTTAATTGCTCCTCAGAATAAAGTATACGCTTGATGTCATTGTGCATTCTCTTTCTCCCCTTTGGTCCCCCGAAAAAATTTATTCAAGTTCCCCATAATAAAATCGATAACAACGATTGTTGTTATTCACTTTTGATCTTTCGGACACACCCACGCCCACAACCCAGAAAATCTCACTGCCTTTGGCCATTAGCATAAGCGCATCACGCTGCTGAAGCGGCACTTTTTTGTCGGATAAATAGTCGCTCAGCCGCTTTTTTTGAGTCATCCCGAGCGGATAAATATAATCGCCTTCCTGTCGGCCGCGAAAGCAGCTGCCGTTTATTGCTTCCATATCAAAATACTCAACGCCGGGCGCAAACTTAAGGCTGCCCTCATATATATCGCACGTCACGGCCATTTTTTTAAATAAATAACGGCCAACACCGAAAAAATCAATTAAAATATTATTATACTTCTTTATCTTATTTTTGCCAATCCTCAGTTTCCCATAGACCACCGTTGCCGTCAACCCTCTTCCCAGTTCAATACGCTTGCCGCTGATTGATTTTTGAGCAAGGCTCAGCACATCATTGATGTGAACAAGTTCTATGTCCCGAAGGCCAAAACACTTCTGCATCGCCAGCCTGACCATCCTCTTTTGTATCGCGGGGGGCTGTGCGGTCAATGTCGCGATATCAATACTCACTCCATCCTGTTCCCATTCAATACCGCCCGCACGCTGAGCCGCATCCTTGAGCGCATCCTCATCCTCGGCAAGCAGCCTCACGGTTTTGGCGATATGGCTTTGTGCCTGCTCGTTGACTGCTTTCAACCGCGGTATGATCTCAGCGCGGACATAATTTCGGGTATAGGCCGTATCCGTATTGGTATCGTCGCAAACATAGTCTATGCCGTTCTGCCGGACATACCCCTCAATCATCTCGCGCGTCACATCAAGCAGCGGACGTATATACCGGCCTCTTATTTCGGGGATCCCACATAAGCCCGCAAGGCCGCTGCCGCGGCACAGATTCATAATTACCGTTTCCGCCAAATCATCAGCATGATGCGCCGTCGCGATATACGCGGCCTTTTGCGCATCCAAAAACGCGTAACGCGCCTCTCGTGCTGCCGTCTCCAAAGATAAGCCTTTGGACTTTGCAATACCGGGCACATCAGCTTGACTGACAATACAGTCCACACCCAGCTTTTCACATTCTCGCTGCACAAAACGCATATCTTCCACTGAGCGTTCGCCGCGGATACCGTGTTCCATATGAAAAGCCATTATTATTATGTTCATTTCCTCGCGCAAATTGCATAACGCAAAAAGCAATGCCATGGAATCTATGCCGCCGCTCACCGCAGCTCCGACCACATCGCCCCGCTTCACACCAAACTGTATCAGTTTTTGTTTGACATACGTTTCCATAGATTTATTCTAACAATTATACCCAGCGGCCGCAATAGCATTAAGTGTCAAACATCACAAAGCGCGCCATCACGGTTTGCGGCTGCTAAAATATACGGCTAGCACTGATACATCCGCTGGCGATACACCCGAAATACGCATAGCCTGCCCCAGCGTTTCGGGATGAACCTCATTGAGCTTAGCTGCGGCTTCCAGCCTCAATCCACCCAGTGTTCTGTAATCAAAATCCGGTGGCAGCTTTTTCTTTTCCAGCGAGGCAAAACGGGAGACTTGCCTCTCCTGCTTTTCAATGTAACCTGCATAACGGATCTCCGTCTCCACACAAAGCGCCACGTCACTTTGCGCCTCCGCACCGCATACATCTTTAAGATCTACATAAGAAATATTCTGCCGCGTCAGCAGCGCTGCCGCCTTAACCGGTGCTTTCAGCGGTGCTTGGCCTTTTCTTTCCAGCAGTGCATTTGCCTTATTCAAATCCACCGTACTGCTCTCAAGACGCCGCTTCTCTTGTTCTACGGCCTCGCGCTTTCGCATGTAGGCATCATATCGCTCATCTGTGACCAACCCGACTTGCCTGCCCCGCCCAGTCAGGCGCACATCCGCATTATCCTGCCGAAGCAGCAGCCGGTACTCGGCCCTGGCCGTCATCATCCTGTATGGCTCGGATGTCCCCTTTGTGACGAGATCGTCAATCAGAACACCCGCATACGCGTCGCTTCGTCCCAGAATCAGCGGTTCTTCCTGCTTGATATATTGTACCGCGTTGATGCCCGCCACGATGCCTTGCGCCGCGGCTTCCTCATAGCCGGACGTGCCGTTGATCTGTCCGGCGCAGAAAAGCCCACTCACCTGTCTTGATTCCAAAGACGATTTTAGCTGAAGCGGGTCGATACAGTCATATTCTATGGCATAAGCCGTGCGCATGAAGACCACGTTTTCCATACCCGGTACGCTGCGGTAAATTTCTTTTTGCACTTCTTCGGGCAATGACGAGCTCATGCCCTGCACATACATTTCGTTTGTCCACTCGCCCTCGGGCTCAATGAATACCTGATGGCGGTCGCGATGCGGAAACTTAACCACTTTATCCTCAATAGACGGGCAATAACGCGCGCCGACGCCTTTAATCTCACCGCTGTAAAGCGGGCTGCGATGTATATTGCGCCGTATGATGTCATGCGTCTTTTCTGTGGTGTAAGTCAGATAACACGGATGTTGCTTGCGCGGCTGCCCCTGCGTTAAAAACGAATGATACTGCGGGTTTTCATCGCCGTATTGAGGCTCTGTCTTGGATAAATCGAGGCTGCGTTTATCCACGCGCGCAGGCGTTCCCGTTTTAAAACGCTGCACGCGAAATCCCAGCTCAGACAGGCTCAGATTTTCGGCAGGTGCCAGCCCCGACGGCCCTGCATGAACGTTGTGTTCGCCGATGATGACACGGCCTTTCAGATAAACACCCGCACACAGTATGACCGCGCGTGACTGATACACCGCACCCAGGTTCGTCTCCACGCCGCTTACGCGCCCGCCCTGTGTCAGCACACGCGTCACCTCAGCGCTTGTGATATCGAGGTTGTCCGTATTCTCCAGTGTCCACTTCATCACACGCTGATAGAGCTTTTTATCCTGCTGAGACCTCAGCGACTGTACCGCCGCGCCTTTTGAAGTGCCCAATAGCTTAATCTGCATATAGGCCGCATCGGCACACAGACCCATCTGACCGCCCAACGCGTCGATCTCACGCACAAGGTGGCCTTTGCTCGTGCCGCCAATGGATGGGTTGCACGCCAGCAGCGCAATACCGTCCAGATTGATGGTGACCATCAGCGTCTTTTGGCCCATTCGCGCTGCCGCTAGCGCCGCCTCGCAACCCGCGTGCCCCGCGCCCACAACCACCACATCATATTTTCCCGCATCATATGCCATATCTATTTCCCCAAACAGAAAGTATCAAAAATATTGTTGATGATCTCTTCCGTGGCTGTCACGCCTGTGATCTCTCCAAGCCTGTCCCATGCTTCCTTAATATCTATTGTCACGCAATCCAAGTCAGCCGTATCAAAAGCGTCAATCGCCGCGCCCAAGCTGTTTGCCGCCGCGCCGAGAAGCTGCCAGTGTCTTTCGTTCGTAATCACCACATCGTCCGCGTCGCCCATTTCAGGCGGCCGGATTGCACAGAACAGCTCACTGCGGCCAAGGCCCGTTTTGGCGCTGACCTCCACCGTCTCACAGGCCAGCTGTGCCGCCGCTTCCTCACGTGTGATTGCCGGGGCAAGGTCACTTTTGTTGAGCACGGCGATACGTTCACCTTCCAGCATACTATAGATCTGCCTGTCTTCCTCGGTGATGCCTGCAGAACGGTCAATCACAAAAAGCTTAAGATCGGCCTCTTTCACCGCGTTTTGCGCCCGCTCGATTCCGATACGTTCCACCTCATCCACGCCGCTGCGTATGCCCGCCGTGTCGATCATGCGGATTGGAAAACCGTCTTTGATGATCACGTCGTCCACCGCGTCTCTTGTGGTGCCCGGCACAGCCGTCACAATCGCGCGTTCTTTATCCAGCAGCATATTAAAAAGTGATGACTTGCCCACGTTAGGCCGACCCACGATGACCACGCCAAAACCGCGCCCCAGCATACGGCCGGATTCAAACGTTTCAGCTAGCCGCCGTACCGATGACAACGCGGCTGTTAATAGCGGCAAAGCATCCCGCTGAATATCCGCCTCAATATCCTCCTCGGGATATTCAATTCCTGCCTCAATAATAGAAAGTGCATCCGTTAATAACTTTTGAATGTCTGTGATCCGTTTAAACAGACCGCCGGACAGCTGACGCATCGCCGCATCAGCAGCTGCCGCCGAATTCGCACCGATCAGCTCCATCACAGCCCCTGCCGCTGATAAATCCATTTTACCGGCCAAAAATGCACGCTGCGTAAACTCACCCGGCATCGCCAGCCGTGCACCGCTGCCCGCAATTGCTGCCAGCACGCGCGATAGCGTCACACGCCCTCCGTGGCCGTATATTTCCGCCATATTCTCGCCCGTATAGCTGCGAGGTGCGTAAAAATATGCCGCCATCACCTCATCGGCGCGCACCCCTTCGTTTTCTATATATCCGTGATAGAGTTTGGCATGCTCTTTTTCACCGCCGCCGCGAAACACAGTACTTAGCACGCGATGTGCATCCGGCCCCGATATGCGCACAACGCTAATGGCGCCGCCGCTCGGCGTTGCGGGTGCATAAATCGTATCGTTGTTCATGACATCTCCTTTTTTTCAGGGCTTATCATACCATAGTTTTATTTTTTTGCACATAGGCGCTTTATTCTGCCAATTAAGGACATCACCGCACGAATGGCCTGTGTCCAAACACTAAACTAAAAAAGAGCAACAGCCAGATTGCCCTTTTATTTTGTGTGAAATGGCCTTTTCTATAACTTTATCACAACCCATTTAATGATGCTAGCTTTGGGAGAGCTCCACGATTTTCATGGCGATATCCCGCATCGCGACGCGTGAATCCATGCTCATCTTCTGTATTCGTCTGTAAGCCTCACCTTCGGATATGCTTTTGCGTTTCATCAGTATGCCCTTTGCCCGCTCAATGACCTTTCTGTCCTCAAGCCCCTTCTTGAGCTCGGCAAGCTCTTTCTCCATTTTGACCATACGCCGCCTGTTTTGCAGAGCGGTTTCAAGAGTGCTCAGCAGTGCAAGACGATTGATCGGTTTTAGGAACAGCGTAATATCATAGTCTTCCACCACAGGAGAACAAAAGTCCCATTGATTATTCGCTATAAAAAGAATCACACTGCATAAGTTCTCATCACCAATGATCGTCGCCACTTCCAAGCCGGTCACATCCGGCATATCAAAGTTAATGAGCAACAAATCGGGAGGCCCCGTCCTCACTTTTCTGATTGCTTCATTGCCCGATGAACAGATGTCTCCGACAAAATAGCCTTCTCGCTGCAAAGCATATTTAATTTTTTCAGCAACCTGCACATTTTGCATAGCTAATGTAATATGTACTTTATCCATAACTTGCTCCATTTACGCAGCCGTACTTGGGCTTTGCCGGCACCCTTTTACTATTTTATTTTATTTAATTAAAATAAAGACGTTTATCTGGAGATAGCCCCCGAACAAACGTCATTGTTTCTTCTAAGCAAAAACTATTATATCACTCTGGTATTGAAATACAAGTGTTTATGCAACTCTTTTTTTGCTTATATTCAATATTTATAAATTATCGCGTATTTCTAGCAACTTATTTAGTGATTTTGAATCTAGTTATATCGTTTCTTGCAAATCATATTTCCTCAACAACTTTTTTGGGCACTTTTGAAAACAACGGACTGACCGATTCCTTCTCGTGTATGCGCAAAACAGCTTCTGCAAACAGCGGTGCCACAGATACGGAAACAAACTTACTGCTTTTCGCCACAAAAGGATTCTGCACGCTGTCGGTGCCTACAACCATTTCAATCGCGCTTTCTTCAATCGCTCTTACGCCTTTTTCACGCACAATGACGTGAGACAAGCAGGCAATAATCCTCTTAGCACCATGCTTTTTAAGCGCAAGCGCCGTATCCACAAGGGTTCCGCCGGAAACGGTGAAATCATCGACGATCATACAGTTCTTACCCTCGACATCACCGATGATAGAAAGAACATGCGCGTTTTCATCGTGGCCGTAGCGCGTTTTATCACCAATGGCGACGGGGCAATGCAGATAGTCGGCATATTTGCGCGCTGTTTTGGCATAGCCGGCATCGGGCGATACAACGCAGATATTTTCCATGATATCAAGCCCTTTGACATACTCGCACATGATCGGCAGCGAGAGCAGATGGTCGACCGGTTTTTTGAAAAATCCCTGAACCTGTGCGCTGTGTAAATCCATCACGACGATCCTGTCGGCTCCGGCAAGTTCAATACTCTCCGCACAAACACGCGCACGTATTGAAACACGGGGCTCATCCTTCTTATCGCCCTTGGCATAACTGAAATAAGGCACAAGAGCCGTCACGGAATTAGCGCTGGCACGCTTCAGTGCGTCCATCCAAAACAATATCTCTACAAATTCATTGTTGGGATTCATGCCAATCGGCTGAACGACATAAACGTCTTTATTACGAACTGTTTCTTTGATTCTTAAAAAAATGTTACCGTCAGAAAAAGTGATGACTTCAGAATCTCCCAAATCGTTGCCCAGATATTTGCACATTTTTTTGGCAAACGGCATTCCGGATGATCCTGCAAATATCTTGATATCACTGTCAAAGGAATTCAATTTTAATACCCTACCTTAAACTATTTTCCCTGTCACGCGCATATTGTAGCACTTATACGAGGCACAATCAATATCTACCCGCCATGTAAATATTACGTTTTTCATTTTCATATTTAAGAACTTTAAGACTCTGTACCAAATAACGTCCGCCGCGTGTCTCACCGCCGATGCCCACTTTGGGTGTGCAGCTGCCATGATAGTCGCTTCCGGTGGTCACAAAAAGGCCTTGCCGCCGGGCTACGCTTTCATACTCAATACATTGGCCATCCGTATGTGCCGGGTGATACGCTTCGATACCCCAAAAGCCCATATCCTTAAGCTGTGGTTCTAAGGCCTCAAGCTGAGTTCCCTTGAGCAGCCCCGGGTGAGCCAGTATGGGCAATCCGCCTGCCTGCTGTACCAAAGCCGCAGCATCACTGACGCTGATTTTACGCTGAGGTACATAGTAGGGCGTCCGGCTCGACAGATATTTATCAAACGCTTCCGCCACAGAGGCCACATAGCCTTTCCTGACCAGCGCCGCTGCCATATGCGGCCGTCCGATCACGCCGCCCCGGCACTCAGCCTGTATATCCGCCATACTGATGTTTATATCGTCACGCCTTAGCTTCTCGAGCATTTCAAGAGCGCGGTTCTCACGCGATTTTGACGCTTTGCCCACGTGCTTAAGCAGCAGCTCATTGGAACAGTCGATACAAAGGCCCAACACGTGCACCTCGCCTTCGTATTGCGCCGCTAGTTCTATGCCCGCGATGGCTGTGATATCTGCCGTGCTTTTCATTTTGCCAAATCCGCGGCACTCATCATGATCTGTGATGGCAAACAAATCAAGCCCGGCTTCTTTTGCTAAGTCGGCCGCTTGCTGCGGTTCCAGCTCACCGTCTGAAAACGTCGTATGTATATGAAGATCCGCTTTCATGGATTATCAACCTTTGCATATGCCTTTTGCATGAACCGTTTTTCCTCGATAATAAAGCGCTCATGCCGCGCCTGGCCTATCTTTTCCTTCTCATCATAAGCGGTAATATCAAACACAAGCTTTCTGCCCTCTGTTTCAAGCAAGATGGCCTTCGCCCACACCTTAAGACCCACAGGCGTGGCGGCGATATGATTCACATCGATACGCGTCCCCACCGTGGAATACCCCTCCGGCAGCCTATCCTGTACCGCCGTGTATGCGGCCTTTTCCATGAGTGCGATCATGGCGGGTGTCGCATAAACCTCGGCAAGCCCGCTGCCCACCGCCATGGCCGTATCCCCATAAGCCACAACCGCCTCCGCAGTGCTTTGCACGCCGCTCTCTATATGAATATCCATGACTTTAGCTCCCTTATGAATGTCCTTGGCAGGCAGACGGGTAAACCACTTCGTCTTTTCCGACCTTCATCGCCCAATGCGGCAAGCCTGCCTTTATATATTCTTCACCGTATTCTTTAAAACCAAACTTTCGGTAAAACGGCATAATGTAAGTTTGCGCGCTGATATTGACGCTTTGCGCCCCCGAGGAAAACGCTTTATAGAGCAGAAGACGCAAAGCAAGATCGCCGATCTTCTGCCCCCTGTACTGTTTGAGCACAGCCAGATGTCCGATGCGAAAATCACGCCCGTCATACCATATCCGCCCCGTCGCCGCCATTTGCTCATCCACATAAACAATCAAATGCAGCGCCTGATTATCAAACTCGTCAAACTCTTCTTCCTCCGAAATGCCTTGTTCATTCACAAAAACCTCGCGCCGGATCGTAAAGGGCTCACTCAAACCCCCCGTTCCGGGTATAAATGCACTTGTAATCATGTCTTTTTCCTTCCTTTACCATTATATGATGCGCGCAATTGCAGCGTTATGGCGCAAGCAGCGCTTTGGCAATCTCAAACTTTACGGGGCCCTTTTCGGCAGCCACGTCTACCATGACGATAACAAGGCGGTCGTACCAGCCGTCCAGCCAATAGCAAGCAAACCATGATGCCTCACGTGATTTATTTTCGCCGATCTCAGCAGTTCCCGTTTTACCGGCCATAGGTACGCCCTTCATATACACGGAATGCCCCGTACCTCTGTCCACAACATTTTTCAGCATAGGAGAGAGCGTCTCAAGCGTTTGCTCGGAAACAGCATTCTCTATCCAAGCCTCCTTTTGCTTTTCACTGACCGTCACATATTCCAAACCTTCCGTACGGCACAGCTTTTTCACAAGGATGGGCCGCATGATGTCGCCGGTACCGTTTGCAAAAGCGGTATACATCGCCGCAAGCTGTATGGGTGCCAAAGTGAGCTCACCTTGTCCGTAGCCCATGTCGGCCAGCAGTTTATTAGACATAATCGTATCAATATTGATAATATTGGATTCTTTTACAGGCAGATCAAAGGGCATTCCCTGCTCAAATCCGATACGTTTAAAATAGTCCATCAGCTTTTCGTCGCCCAGCTGAAGCGCGGCGTAAGCGAAAAAGATATTGTCCGACGATCTTAGCGCATTGGCAAGTTGCAGCGGCGTTCCCGCGCTGTCATCAATACGCGTCACGCTCCAGCCCTCTCCTTTGGGATACCATTTGTTCTCAACGATCTCATCTTCAAAAGCCGTTTCGGGCGTAATGGCGCCGCCCTCCAGCGCAGCCGTGGCGGTGAAAGGCTTGATCACACTGCCGGGCGGATAGAGCCCTTGTGTGGGCAGCGATAAAAGCGGCCGATAATCTGACTTGAAAAGATAATTAAACATGTCATCCGCCAGTGAAAACGAAAACACGTTATTGTCAAACGACGGATAAGAAGCCATGGCTTCCACGTCTCCTGTCGCGGCATCCATCACAATAGCGATACCGGATTGGCCTTCCTCCATTTTCAAATTCGTCTTGAGCGCGTCATAAGCCGTCTGCTGAAGCGCAGGTTTAATCGTGAGGCGCAGATCCTGCCCCTCCTCCATTGGCTTTTCCCAAAGCGTACGGACATTTTCGCCCCACTTATCTTCTATATATACTATTTTGCCGTCTTTACCGCGCAGCTGAGAATCATAAGCCGATTCCAGCCCCGATACCCCAACCTTATCGGAAGACGTATACCCTTCCGGCAGATTTTCTTCGTCCATGTAACCCATATATCCGACGATATGCGCCGCGCTTTCACCGAATGGATAATAGCGTATCGGTGTATACATCATATCGTCAATGCCCAGACCTGTTACACCCGCAATGCTCTGCCGCTGTGCTTCGGTGAGCGTATTGGCCGGAAAAGCTTTTAGCGCCACTATTTGCGTACCGTTTTCCTGTGCCTTATTAAACATCTCCACGACCTCTGTCTGCGTGAGTCCCGTAACGGGGCACACCACAGCCGTTACCGCTGTGATATCCTGCACCTTAGACGCATCCATATAGACGGTATCCGCATAGGCATTTTGAGCCATGATCGTACCGTCTGCCGCAAAGATCTCCCCCCGGCTTGCCTTAAGTGTCTTCACACGCACCGTGCTTCCGGCCTCCATCTCAGGAAAGATCAGCGAATAATTCCAGAAAACGCGACTGCCTTTGCTGCTCCACAGTGCTTTAAGTGTATAGTTGTTCGTAAAATCGCCATATTCCTTCGTCTTATATGTCGCTGAATACGTAAAATAACCGTCTTCATCCGGACCGGCCAGGTTATCGATCACAATTTCTTCCACGCCAAGCCCCGAAAAAATCGCATCGTACTTATTAATAAAATCCTCTTTTTTAATATTGACCGCCGGGTCGGTCAGCTCCCACATGGCAGAATAGTCCATAGTCTTAAACGCTTCCAGATAATCTGTAATATCATAAACCGGCTGCTGTCCTGTGCTGCAAGAAGCCAACAGTATCACAACGAGTGTACATAGAAGCAGTTTTATCTTTCGCATGGGCTTGTCCCCTCCCTTTACAGCGTATTATACTATGCAAACCTGCCTAAGTACACGAAAACAAACGAATGGTATATGCAAAACTATCCAAATAGTGATATGATAATTGAAAAATAAAGATTAATTATCATAATAAACGGAGGAAAAAGCTATGTCTGGTGAGCTGCGCCGCAGAAAAATAGCAGAGGTTTTAGAAACCCGACTGTCACCCTTAAGCGCAACCGATCTTGCAAAAAAATTTGATGTCACCAGGCAAACCATCGTGGGTGATATCGCCCTGCTCCGCGCTTCCGGCATGGACATTCTTGCCACCCCCAATGGTTATATCATATCGTCAAATATGTCATCGGGCAAAACAATTCTTCGGACTTTGGCCTGCAGCCATGGCCCGGACGATCTGGAAAAAGAGATCTATACGATTATTGATAACGGCGGAGAAGTATTGGATGTGATCGTTGAACACCCGCTGTACGGCCAGCTCACCGGGCGTCTTGATATTTTGTCACGGTTTGATGCGCGGCGGTTCATTGATAATGTTCATAAGCAAAATGTACCGCTGCTATCACGTCTCACAGAAGGCATTCATCTGCATACGATACGGTGCAAAGATGAACAAATGTACGAACGCATATTAAGCGCGCTTTACGCCCAAGGTATTTTGCTCAGCAAAGAATAATACCCGGAGAATTAATTCATCATAAAACTATTGCAGTATAGACATAATGAGGTTATAATTTCCTTAAGCTGTCTTGACACATGTATATACAAAAAGGAAGTTTGATTATGAACACAACTGCCCGCGTTCACAGGCTGACAATAGCAGCCGTACTTAGTGCCATCGGTATTATTATACCTATGTTTTCTCCGCTGAAAATCATACTGGAACCGGCTTCTTTTACGTTGGCCAGTCATGTACCTATTTTCATCGCCATGTTTATTTCACCGATCACTGCCCTTTCCGTCTCCGTTATCACAACTGCTGGCTTCTTCTTTGGCGGTTTTCCGCTGGTCATTGTGCTGCGTGCGGCGACGCATGTGATATTCGCGCTATGCGGCGCGCTGATATTGCGCAACCGAAAACAATGGCTTGATTCCATTCCAAAGATGCTGCTATTCTCGTTTGTACTCTCTTTTGTCCATGCGGTTTGCGAGGTGCTGATCGTGACCCCGTTTTATGTCGGGAACAGCCTCAAAGAAGCTTTCTATACCCAAGGCTTTATGGTTTCGGTTCTGCTTCTTGTCGGTGTGGGTACGATTATCCACAGTATGGTGGATTTCTTCATCGCCCTGCTGATTTGGAAGCCTCTGCGGAAAATGAAATCTCTGTCTGCTTAAAGAGTTGCAGTTTAAAAACATAACCACCCGTCCAACGGGTGGTTTGCACAAGGGCCATAAGCCCATGTTACCGGCCAGCGCCTAAAGACGCTGGCTTTCACATTTGTTCAAGCCTTTAGTGCCTTTGCCTCTTTTGCCACT
>JAEZKQ010000012.1 GCA_023436115.1 Bacillota bacterium
TATGTACAAGTATCATTATCCATCCATGCTGGTCGTCGCCAGAGCCTGCCACAGCTCATATTGACATCAGTATTGATCGCTCCCGCTCATGCGGTCATGGCGTACCTGTCATCCGGCTTTCCCTTCCGGGTCACATGGAGAAAGTATTCATTTCTGCCTTTATTATTTTTTCAAGGTACAGAAAGCAGAAAACTGCTCTCACACCCCGAAGGAAAAAAGGGGTAAATTCGAAAAAATAATTCTATAAAAATGCATTTATACCCACAACTTTTCTTAGTTTAGTCAGTATTTAATCCTTTCAATATCTGATCATACTTTCGTCCACGCCCAACTGCCGAGAGATCTCTCTATAAGAGAACTCATAAAAAAAGAGCAACCTTATCAGCTGTTTATCAGCTGTATTCAGTTGCTCTATGGCATTTAGCATTAATTCAATCAATACATTCTTTTCCGCTTCTTCCTCCACTGATATTTGTGGATTTGCGGATAATAGATCAATCGGTGTTCCGTCTTCAAGTGCTTTTTCATACGATATCCTTTTTCCCCATTCCTGTTGGCGAACATATGAGATGCAAAGTACAAAAAAAATGACCGCTGTTATCGCAATAATATTCTAACTCACACTCTATTAGAATAGTATGTTTTATCGCTTGTAATCCATTAATTCCTCCACACTTTTGCGCTTGGGCATCGCGGGCTCCTCATCCGGCCAGCCAATCGTCACCATAGCAGAAAGTTTTTGCCCCTTGGGTATACCTACCGCTTTGATGACTTTTTCCTCATCATATATGCCCATAATAACAGTGCCAAGGCCCAGCAGATGCGCCGCAAGGCATAATGTCTGTGTGGCAATACCGGCGTCAAAGCTTTCCCAGTGTGTTCCTTTGCTGGTCGAATAAGAGCCGTCCCGTTCGAAACCGGAACGCCCCGTGATTGTAGTTACCAAGATAAGAGCTGGCGCATTATACAAGGTCTTTTTATTGAACTCAAAATCCATGGCACAGTTATCGGCCAGCTCTTTTATCAGTACCTCATCCTGCACGATGATATAACGCGTCGTCTGGGTGTTTTTCCAGCTGGGCGCATACGACGCGGCTGCTACAATCTGTTCCAGCAAACCGTCCTCAATTAGCGTCGGCTTATACTTCCTGACGCTGCGTCTTCCTTTTACGCATTCCAAGAAGTGCATATTATTCATCCCCCTCACCTATTAGCCTTATTAAAATTCGGCTGGCGCTTTTCCACAAAAGCCTTCATGCCCTCGCGCCCATCGCCTTCTTCACCGAAGCACGCCGTCCAGCAAGCGTTTTCCACCAGCAGCCCTTTGTCGAACTCCAGCGGCAACCCCTCGTTGATCGACTTTTTGGCCTGTCTTACCGCTTTCATGCTCTTACTCATGATTTTAAGCGCAAGGTCACGCGCGGTACGCATCAATCCTTCCGGCGCGACGACAGCATTTACCAGACCGATTCGCAGCGCCTCTTCGGCGCTCAGCATATCGGTGGAAAAAATAATCTTTTTGGCATCGCCATCGCCCACCAGCCGAGCCAGGCGTTGTGTGCCAGTAAACCCGGGGATCAGTCCAAGGTTAACCTCCGGCTGGCCGAATTTTGCACGCGAGCTGGCGATCCTGATATCACATGCCATGGCTAGCTCGTTACCGCCACCCAGCGTATAGCCATTGATTGCCGCAATTACAATCTGTGGCAACTCCCTGATCTTGGTGAACACCTCCTGCGCCAGTTGGGAAATCTCCTTACCCTCATTTTCATCCATATCTTGCATCTCAGAGATATCTGCTCCGGCCACAAAGGCTCTTCCGCCCGCTCCGCGTACAATCAACACCTTAACAGATTCATCATCTTTCAGCTTATCGGCCACAGAACCGATCTCCAGCAGCGTTTTCTTGTTGAGGGCGTTCAATTGACGCGGACGGTTTATGGTCAGATATGCTATTCCATTCTGCACATGATACAGCACATTTTCCAGCCCGATATAATTTTCGACTGAGGGAGCATGGTAATTGACGCCTTCTTCCTTTGCCTTCCTGATCTTCTCCTTCAGCCTGGGAAGAATCGCGTTCAAATCGCCCACAATGCCTAGATCCGCCACGCCAAAGATAGGAGCCGTCTCGCTTTTATTGATCGCAATAACCAGAGTAGAATTCTCCATTCCGGCGACATGCTGTATCGCCCCCGAGATGCCGCACGCAAGATACAACTCGGGGCGAACCGTTTTACCTGTTTGTCCAACCTGTCTTTCCTTATCAACCCAGCCCGCATCCACCACTGCGCGCGAAGCGGATACTTCGCCGCCCAAGAGCACAGCAATCTCCTCCAGCTCGCAGAAATTCTCTGTGCACCCGACGCCGCGTCCGCCGCTTACAAGGCATTTTGCCTGCGTTATATCTGCTTCCGTCTTTTCCTTTTGAATGACCTCGATCAACTCCAAATCTCTATCCGTTCCCAGAAGCTCGACCTTAAACGGTTCGATTTTGCCTTGTCTGCTTTCATCTCTTTCCATCGGCTGCATGACGCCGGGCCGTACCGTGGCCATCTGCGGACGGTGGTTTTTGCAGCGTATAACCGCCATCAGATTGCCGCCGAACGCCGGGCGCGTCATCATCAGCAGTTTTGTATCCGGATCAATACTGAGTGACGTACAATCGGCCGTCAGACCCGTCTTAATGCGCGCCGACACACGCGGAGCAATGTCACGGCCGATAGAAGTCGCTCCATACAGCACGATCTCTGGCTGACGGTCTTTAATAATGGCTGTCAGTGCCTTGGCATACGGAGCAGTCAAATACTCCTTTAGCATGGGATCGTCCACGACCAGCACTTCATCTGCGCCATATTCGATCAACTCCTGCGCATACTGCCCTATCTTATGGCCTAAAAGCATCGCCACAACCTTTTGCTTTAAGTCACACGCCAGCGATGCCGCTTCACCCAGCAGTTCATAACCCACGCTTTGCGGCTTTCCATCCCGCTGCTCAATAAATACAAAAACGTCCTTACTCATTTTCTCCCCCTAGATCAGATGGGCTTCGTGCAAACGTGCCATAATCGCGTCCGCCGCTTCTTCGGCCGTCAGCCCCTTTAGTATTGTTCCCTGAGACTTCGGTTCTTTAGTGTAAGAGCGCACCACATTTGTGGGCGAGCCCTTGAGCCCGATCGCGGTAGGATCCAGCATCTCCGAAAGGGCGTTGTAATCCATCAATTTCACTTCTTTTTCTTCTGCATCTACAATACCCGCTACCGTCATGTACCTTGGCTCTGCCAGTTCCTTGATGGCTGTCAGCAGGCAGGGAATCTTCACGCGAAGCCTGTGATACCGGTCCTCGTACTGCCTCAGAACGATCAGCGCATCATTGCCATCCGGCGTGATCTCCTCAGCATAACTGACCTGCGGGATGCCCAGATGCTCGGCAATCTGCGGCCCCACCTGGGCCGTATCCCCGTCTATCGCCTGCCGGCCCGTAATAACCACATCATATCCGATCTTTTCCAGCGCAGCTGCCAGGATTGTGGAAGTCGCCAGAGTATCCGAACCGCCGAATTTGCGGTCGCTGACCAGCACAGCTTCGTCACACCCCATCGCAAGCGCTTCTCTCAACGCAATTTCAGCTTGGGACGGACCCATGGACAGAGCTGTCACCGTGCTGTTCTCAGTCCTGTCCCTTAATTGAAGAGCCGCTTCAATACCGCTCTTATCGTCAGGATTGATGATGACTGGAATCCCTGTCCTGATCAATGTATTGGTTTGCGGATCGATTTCCACTTCGGTCGTATCCGGCACCTGTTTTAAACACACCACGATCCTCATGCTCGACATACTCCTTGTTATTTTGTTTTCAAAGAACCGGCGATGACCATCTTCATGACCTCGCTTGTTCCTTCGTAAATTTCCGTGATTTTGGCATCGCGCATCATGCGCTCCACAGGATATTCGCGGGAAAATCCATAGCCGCCAAATAGCTGAACACACCCCCGGGTGACGTCATTCGCCACATCCGAGGCATACAATTTGCACATGGCAGCAGCCGCCGCGTAATCCTCCTTGCTGTCCTTCATCGTGGCGGCACGCCATACCAACAGTCTGGCCGCGTCAACCTTTGTCTGCATTTCAGCCAGTTTGAACTTGGTGTTCTGAAATGACATTATCGGCTTGCCAAACTGCTTTCTTTCCTTCACATATTTCAGCGCCTCGTTAATCGCGCCCTGCGAAATGCCAACAGCCTGTGCGCCGATCCCGATCCTTCCGCCGTCAAGCGCACGCATGGCAATGTCAAAACCGGTTCCTTCCCGCGACAGCCGATTTGCAACAGGCACTCTTACATTTTCAAATGACACTTCACAGTTTGACGCAGCGCGTATGCCCATACGCGGTATATTGGAGCTGACTGTCAAACCCGGCGTATCTCTATCAACTATAAACGCTGTTATTCCCTCACTGCCCATCGCCTTGTCGGTAACGGCAAACACGATGAACGTATCTGCAAAACCGGAATTTGTCGTAAACACCTTGGATCCGTTGATAACGTATTCTTCGCCATCTAGCACCGCGCTCGTCTGCAGCCCGGTCACGTCGCTGCCCGCGTTCGGCTCGGTCAGCGAAAAGCACCCGACTTTGCGTCCGTCGACAAGCGGCCTTAAGTAATTCTCTTTCTGCTCTTCCGTTCCATATCCATAAATACAGGCGCAGCAAAGCGAGGTGTGTACCGAAATCGTAATGCCGGTGCTCGCGTCCACCTTGCTGACCTCCTCCATGCACAGCGTATAGGTCAGCGTATCGGCGCCTGCCCCGCCGTACTTCTTTGGATATGGTATTCCAAAAAAGCCTAATTTCTGCATTTTTCTGAGCAGTTCCATGGAATATGTTTCGGTTTCATCCATTTCACGTGCGATTGGGCGTATTTCCGTGTCGGCAAATCGCCTGAACAGCTCCCGCTGCAACTGCTGTGATTTGCTCAGCTTAAAATCCATAAGTATATCCTTTCACGGTATAATTGTTATTATGAATCTATACCAATAGCCCCCAATGCTTGCGCCAGTTCAATATAGAGCTTGACGCAAGCATCCAATATAAGATTAAACCCCTAAGCGGTTGCGACGGTTCATCTCTGCCGTGGCAAACGATTGTACGGGCTGATATCCCGGCAGCGGCTTGATCTTCTGGTGATATGCATCCAGGAACCAGGATGGCTGCGGGAAGAAATGATCCGCTATCTCAGAAACAGGAGATATCCAGTTTCGCGCCCCGATGACGACAGGGGGAGCGTCCAGATAATTGAACATAGCCGATGTCACGTTTTGCGCAAAGTCGTTCAAAATGGAGCCCTTCTGTACCGCATCGCTTGCCAATATCAGCTTGCCCGTCTTTTTAACGGATTCATAAAGCATTTCAAAGTTAAAGGGCACAATCGTCCGTGCGTCAATAACCTCCGCGCTGATTCCAAACTGCTCTTCAAACATCTTCGCGGCGTCCAGTGCGCGGTAAAGCGTGCGGCCAATGGTCAGTATTGTCAGGTCAGAGCCGGGGCGCTTGATATCCGGCTCGCCGATGGGAATCTCGTAATACCCGTCGGGAACGCCCTCGGGATGGAACAGCTCGCCCATACCCTCCAGCGCCTGCGCTTCCAGGAATATGACAGGATCGCTGCCCGAAAGCGCGGAGTTCAAAAGGCCCTTGGCGTCATAAGGCGACGTCGGAAAAACGATCTTCAGACCGGGGATGTGCGCGCAGATGCTGGACCAATCCTGCGAATGCTGCGCACCATATTTCTCGCCCACGCCCATGCGCAGCACGACAGGTATTCTGATCTGTCCCGCAGTCATGGCCTGCCATTTGGACAGCTGGTTCAGTACCTCATCGCCGGCACGCCCCATAAAATCGAAGTACATGATCTCAGGCAACGCGCGCCCGCCCATCATGGCGTATCCAATCGACGCGCTGACAATGGTGGATTCAGAAATGGGCGAGTTAAACAACCGATGGTAAGGGACGGATTTATCAAGATCCTTATAGGCGCCAAACGCACTGCCCCACACGCGCAGGTCCTCGCCAAACGAAACCAGCGTCGGGTCCTCATAGAATTTGTCGATAATGGCCTCGAAGATGGCATCCCGCATCTGCACGACGGCCGAAGAAGGCAGCACCTTTCCATCCCTGAGGCCGCTGCGGCTCTTCTTCTTCAGGCGCTGAATGCGCGGGTTGTCTTCCTTTGGTCCGAGCACCTGAGGCTTATCGTCCGCCAGCTTGGGAATGTGCTGGTTGGAATAGATGTAATTCTCAATGTTATCCGGCTCCTTGACAAGATCCATAAAGGGCGAATCTACCGGATCGATGGTGATTTTGAATATGTCAAGAACCATCTGATGCGCGTATTGCTTATAACCTTCGATTTCGTCCGCCGTCACGACGTTGTTCTCAAGCAGTTGCTTTTCATAGTCCAACAGCGCATCTTGCTCCTGCCAGCAGACGATCTCCTCCTGTGTCCGCGCGCTGTTTGCGTCCGTCGGAGAATGCCCGCAGAAACGGTAGGTGATGGTATCCAGAAGAGCCGGCCCCTTGCCTTCCAGAAGAAGCGCTTTCTTGCGCCTAGTGGCATCAATGACAGCAAACACATTGTAGCCGTCCACGCGTTCGGCGTGCATCTGGTCCGGATTGATGCCAGCGCCCACGCGGGCGAGAACGTCGTATGCCATGGTTTCGCCGCATGTCTGGCCGCCCATGCCATAGAAGTTGTTCAAAAAATTAAACAATATGGGGAGCCCGCCCTTGTATTCGTCGTCCCAAAGCGTTCTGTACTGATCCATGGATGCAAAGTTGAAGGACTCCCATACCGGGCCGCACCCTAGGGATGCGTCGCCCGAATTGGCGACCACAATGCCCTTTTGCTTGCGGATCTTCTTGAACAGCGCCGCGCCGGTGGCGATGGGCGCAGATCCGCCAACGATAGCGTTGTTGGGATAGAAATTGAACGGCAGGAAAAACGCGTGAATGGAATTGCCTAGGCCCTGCGCAAATCCGTTCTTTTTGCCGAATATTTCGGCCATAATGCCGTATACATAGAAACGCTTAGACAATTCTTTGGTGTCCAAGTCAAAGTGCCGACGTATGACGGCGTACTGATCGCCATCGCCGAAGTCTTTCATGATGTCTTCCAATACGGACGCGTCCAGCGTGCGGATCGCTTTGAACCCGCGCGCGATCAATTCGCCATGGCTCCTGTGATGACCGAATATGGTGTCCTCCAACTCCAAGGCAAATGACTGAGCGACAGCCGCGCTTTCCTGACCGACGCCAAGGTGTGCTGGCCCGACATAGTTGTACTTGATGCCGCAATAATTGCCCGTCTGGCGCAAGGTCTGGATCATGCTTTCAAATTCGCGGATGACTACCATGTCCGAATACATGTTCTTGAGATCTTCGGGTGTAAATTCGCCTAGCACATCTTTCATCCGCTTTTGATATTGGTTAACAGGGATGTCACGGAAGGTGATTACACCTTTTTTCCTCAGTTCGACCGGGTCTAAAAACAGTTCTTTTGCCATTTAAGCTACCTCCATTATTTGCTGAACACAGTTTCTCTGATAACTTCACATACTGTCGGGTGCGGAAAAATTGTCTTTTTAATGCTCGCCAGCGGTATTTTATTCTGGATCATCAACGCCAGCGCGTAAATGATTTCGGACGCGTAGGCGCAGACCAATGTCGCCCCGATAATGATATCCTGCTTTTCATCGATCACCAGCTTGCAAAAGCCGTTGCTCAAGCCTTGCTCCGCCATATGCCTGCCGCTCATATTGATTGTGGTTTTCCGGATCGTAACACGCCGCCCCTGAGTAAGCGCAGCCTGTTCGGATATACCCGCATACGCCACTTCCGGATTAGTGTAGATAACGCCGGGGATGGCGCTGTAATCCATCGTGTCAACACGGCCAGCAATGTTGTTGATCGCGACCTCGGCCTCTCTGTATGCGACATGCGCCAGCATGTATTTGCCGTTAACATCCCCCGCGGCGTAAATGCCAGCGATGTTCGTCGCGCACCTGTCGTCCGTGACGACCGCGCCGCGCTCCGTATACACGCCTAAGCCGTCCAACCCCGCAAGGCTGGCTTTGCGTCCCACGCTCATCAACAGCTTGTCAAACGGAACGCTCTGTGTTTCGCTAGCCTTTTCAAATGTCACGCGGCTGCCTTCCAGCGAGACGACCTTACTCTTCAAGTGAAATACGATTCCCTTCTTTTCGAGCTCTTTCTGCAACACCTGAGCTGCCTCCGAATCAATCTCGCCTCCGATTTTGTCCAGCATTTCGATGATGGTGACCTGGCTGCCCGCCGTGCTGAAATACTCCGCCATTTCCAAGCCGATGACTCCCGCGCCCACGATGACTAGGGAGGGGGGAATCTGCTCAATATCCAGCAATTCCCGGCTGGTGAGTACGCTGCCCTGTTCGATCCCCTCCTTGAGTCCGGGAATCCGGGGCAGAACGGGAGCTGAACCGGTGGCGATCAGTATATGGCGCGCCTGATAGGCATCATTGCCCACCGTGACGGTAAACCGGCCGGGAGAACCGGACACAGCCGCCTCTCCATATACCACATCCGCTTTCTTGTGCTTGAGTGCGGCTTCCACGCCGCCGACCAGCGTCTTGATCACCTTTTTCTTTTTGGCAAGGACGTCAGCATGGGTTAAAGCTACGCTACCGCAATGAATGCCTTTTTCGGCCCCGTACAGCACGGATTCGTATATCTTTCCGGAATACAGAAAAGTTTTGGTGGGGATGCAGCCTTCATTGAGGCAAACCCCGCCTACTTTGTTTTTTTCCGCCAAAAGCGTGGAAAGGTTAGCTTCACACGCACGTTCCGCCGCGAGATAACCCGCGGGACCGCCGCCGATAATGGCAACATCGTATACCTTCATCAGCTTTGCCCTCCCACAAGACCCGGGAAATTCTCCAAGTTTCTGCAAACAGCGCACAAGAACTCAGCCGCCGGTGCGCCGTCGATAGCCCTGTGGTCGTAGGTCAGGGACAAATAGCCGGCAGGATAATGCAGCACGCCCTCTTCTGTCATCTTAACGGCGTAATCTATGGTCCCAACACCCAGAATGCCGATCTGCGGCGGATTGATAATGGGCGTGAAGTAGGTCACCCCATAGCTTCCCACATTGGATACGGTGAAGGTAGCATCAGACATCTCCTCCGGCAATATCGTTCCGGCTTTACATTTTTCAGTAAGGACTTTCAAGCCTGACGCAAACCCAAGAAGATCCATGTTCTGCGCGTTCTTGACAGTGGGAACGAGCAGCCCTTTTTCCGTGCTCACGGCGCAGGCGATGTTAACCTGGTCAAAGAAAACCATTTCATCGTCACTGATCATGTGCGCGTTCATGTTGGGGAACTGTACCAACGTTTTGACCACGGCGAACATGATCAGTTCGTTGAGCGTGATGCTCTTCTCAGAACCGGGAGAGTTTTTGAGCCATGCACGGTATGCCTGCAGCTTGGATGCGTTGTAGCGCATCTGTGTCGTCGTCTGCGCGGTGTTCAGCAGGGAGCCCATCATGTTTCTTGCGATAACCCTGCGGATGCTGGATGTCTTGACAGTTCTACCGAAAACGGAATCGGACATCACGGGTCTGGAGGCCGTCGGAACCGAAGTCGCAGCCTGACCATCGGGCTTAACCGGCTTAGTGGCCTTCATTGCGGCGATCACATCTTCTTCCAATACCCGGTTTTCAGCTCCTATGGAGACTATATCTGCGAGCGCGATACCATTCGCCTCCGCCAACACTTTGGCACGCGGCGAAAATACGGCTTGCTGCTCATCCTGAGCTTTAGGCGCAGCTGCCGACACATCGGCCTTTACGGGCTCTGCGGACGAAACGCTTTTCTCTGTTTCAACAGGCTCTGCCGCTGCCGCGGGCTTGATATGGCTGATGTCCTCCCCGGGTTCGCCGGTGATACAAACGGGCGTCATGACGGGTATGATGTCATATTCTTTATAAAAGCGTTTTAACACCGTACCGGATTCCTCCGCGTAGATATCCATCGATGATTTGTCCGTCTCAATAGAAAACAGTCGATCGCCATTTTGCACGAAATCGCCTTCGGAAACATACCATTCGCCCAGCATGTTTGCGTCCTCATTGAGGCCTAATCTGGGCATGTTGATCACTGTTGCCATTTATTCTCCTCCAATTATGAATTCGGCATATAATTATAAAACTTATAGCCTTTTCGCAATATATATATTGCTATTTATTATCTTTCACAATTTTATCATTGCGATTATTGCATGTCAAGAACAACTCTTGCAATAACTAAAATATATTTGACGAGTATAGAAACTAATGCTAATATTTTGATATATTGAAATCGGAGGAAGCATCATGGCAAAACGTTCCACCGACAGTCGCAGACAAAAATTGGCCCAGATTATTGTGACGGAGGGGCAGGCTAAAGTGGGTTGGCTTGCCAATCATTTTAATGTTTCAACAGAGACTATTCGGAAAGATTTAATATATCTTGAAACCAAAGGAATTGCCAAAAAAAATCACGGTCGGGCAGTTTTCTCAAGCGACCTGATCGAGCGTCCTTATACACAAAAATTATCCGAACACATCGAAGAAAAAATTAGCATTGCAAAAGCGGCCAGTGAATATATCCCCGATAACGGTGCTGTTATTTTGGATTCGGGCAGTACAACGTATGAATTGGCCAAATTGTTAACACTGAGAAATGGCCTCACGATTTTTACGAATAATTTATCCGCCATTTCCCTGCTTGCACAATCCAACAATACGGTATATCTATTAGGTGGAAAAATCCGGCCCAGTAGCATGGCGCTAATCGGAGATTGGGCGCTCAACGCAGTACATTCCATTAAAGCCGATATTGCTTTTCTTGGTACAGATGGGTTTTGCGATCGTGAAGGTCCCTGTTCAGCATCTTTTGAAGAAATTGAAATTAAAAAGGCTATTATTCAACAGAGCAAAAAGAAATATCTTCTGGCTGATTATTCAAAATTCGAGAGAAGCGATATGTTTCTTTATGCGACTTGGTATGATATTGATGGTCTGATAACTGATTCTAATGCACCTGCTGAGGCCATAAAGAATATTAGTGATAAAACCAATGTTAATATTTCGTTCGTTTAGTTATTCATTTGTGTAACTTTTTTTATTATTTACATTTAAAAATTACAATGCTATAATAATATTAAACGATTCTAACATAATTATGTTGTTGTTTTGTTGCTGTGCTTACATAGCAAACAAATATGAGAGGACTCAATTAATAATGATGCAAACATGTTTAACTATTGGTGCAGGAGCTATTGGGAAGGCAATTTCAGGATTTGTTTTTTCAAATCTAGGTTACCAAGTTTTTTTTGCCGATGTTGACCGATCTCTAATAAATGAAATAAACGAATTAAATGGTTATAATATTATTTGTACCCAATATGGACATCCAAAATCAAAACAATTTATATCAAATGTGAAGGCTGTTGATTTGTCTGATCCGGACATCTTAGAAATAGCAGTTCATGCAGATATAATCTGTACAGCTATTGGTAGTCTTGGAATGCAGAAATTTTTGCCTGTTCTTTGTAATTGGATCAAAAAAAGAATTGCAATAGGGAATGAGGAAACACGCCTCTTCTTATTTGAAAATGATTTACTTCTAAAAACAACCATTACGGATTATATCTCTAATGAGCTTGGCTTTTTTCCTTCAAATATCCATATAATACAAACTTCAATTGAACGAATGAGCAAATGTATTATTACGAAGGATGGCCATCGAGAAATAGTAAGTGAGCAATTTATCCCAATTATATTATCTAAGAATGATTTGATTGGGAGTGGCCTTGAAACTAGGAATGATTATTTTCAAATGGTTGAAAATGTTACCCCATATTATTACCGCAAGCTTTATACTAATAATATGGGTCATGCTGTATTAGGGTATGTAGGTATCTTCAGAGGATTAAAGAATACTGTGCAGGCAATGAACGATCCGTATATTTTGAATCTTCTAAATGAAGCCTTATCAGAATCTGTAAAAGCTTTGCAAAAAGAATTTTCATTTTCATCAGAGGATTTGGATAATCATATTGCTATTTTAAAAGAGCGCTATTTAAATATAGACCTAAAGGATGATCTTACCCGTTTAACTCGGGATCCCGTACGTAAACTCGGCAGAAATGAGCGGATTATAGGGATAATAATGTTATGTGAAAAACATGGTGTGACTGCTGACGCTCTCATCAAGGTACTATTCTATATCTTAAGATATTGTTTATCTGTAGAAACTCGTGAACCTGAAATAGTAAGATTGATGAATGATTATGGTATTCATGGTATTTTGTCCCATATATGCGACATTCCTATAGATAGTGATATATTCCACAGCATATGTAATAAATATGAAACTTTTGTTGCTGAGCAATTTTAAAATTATATTGGAGGAAAATAAATGAAAACGAAAGCTCTTCGCCTTTACGGTAAAAATGATGTACGGATTGAGGAATTTGATTTGCCTCCCATTAAAGAAAATGAAATTTTGGCAAAAGTAATCTGCGATTCTTTATGTATGTCTTCTTACAAAGCCATTATACAAGGGGAGGATCACAAGCGTGTCCCAAAAAATGTTGCTCAAAATCCTATTATTTTAGGACATGAATTTGCTGGTGAAATTGTTGAAGTCGGTGCAAATTGGAGCAAAAAATATAAAGCCGGACAAAAATTTGTTGTTCAACCGGCACTAAACTATAAAAATTCAATCGATGCACCAGGATACTCTTTTCCCTATATAGGTGGTTGTGCAACTTATATCATTATACCAAATCAGGTTATGGAACTTGGATGCTTATTACCCTATTCTTCAGAAACAATGTTTTTTGGTTCCTTAGCTGAACCCTATTCCTGTGTTATTGGCTCTTTTAAAGAGATGTTTCATTTACTCCCCAATTCACACGATCATAAAATGGGTGTCAAAGAAAACGGACATTTGGCAATACTTGCAGGAGCAGGTCCAATGGGGCTGGCGGCGATAGATTATATTATTCATACGGACGTAAAACCTAAGCAGGTTGTTGTTACCGATATCGACCAAAATCGTTTGGATTATGCCAAAAAATACTTGACAGTAGAAGCGGCAAAACAACATGGTATTGATCTGCAATATATCAACACAAAGAACATGAAGGATGAGGATTTGCGCGATTTGACAGGGGGATGCGGCTTTGATGATGTACTCGTCATGGCACCAGTAGCTGAATTAATACAAACAGGTGATAAAATTTTAGCCACAAATGGTTGCTTAAGCTTTTTTTCCGGGCCTTCAAATCCTGATCTTCGCGCAACCATTAATTTCTATAACATACATTATGCTTCCACGCATTTTATTGGAACAGTGGGTGGTAATAGCCTGGATATGATCGAGGCTATCGAAATGTCGCAGGTTGGAAAACTAAATCCCGCAATAATGGTAACACATGTGGGAGGATTAAATGCGTCGAAAGACGCTACGCTTAATTTACCTAATATACCGGGTGGTAAAAAACTGATTTATACCCATATAGATATGGAGCTTACAGCCATATCAGAGTTTGCTGCGAAAGGGAAGACAGATGAGCGCTATGCGCAGTTAGCTGAACTAATCCAGGAGAATAATGGCCTGTGGAATGAAAAAGCGGAGCAGTATTTGTTTAAAGCCTTCACAAACTAGCTTTAAGTATTATTGATTCATTTTTTAATGGAGGGACGAAATGTATGTGATTGGATTGGATATTGGTACATCCGGGGTAAAAAGCTCCGTTTTGGACGATAAGGCCAATGTGTTATACCATGCATATCGAGAGTATGACCTTATCAGTCCAATGGCGGACCAATACGAAATTGACCCTGATCTAATCTTTCAAAAAGCACTTGAAGTGCTGGAAGAATCGACACGCAATTGTAATAGAAAAAATATACGAGCCATTTGCGTGACTTCATTTGGAGAATCTTTGGTATGCATGGACAAGAACGACCAGGTCCTTTCAAACAGTATGATTTATATGGATCAACGTGGAAGCGAGGAATGCAAAGAATTTCTTGATATAATAACAGGTGAGCAAATCCTTAGCATGAGTGGCCAATTTGCGAATCCCATGTTTGGAATCTATAAATTAAAATGGATGATTAGCCACAAGCCTGAGCTTCAAGATAAAATTCATCGTATTTCTTTTATTGCTGATTTTGTTACATATAAGCTTGGTGCTGATCATATTTGTGATTACTCTTTAGCTGCGCGAAGTGGTATGTTCTCAATAAAAGAAAAAAAATGGTGGGATACTGCCCTTAGCTTTGCTAATATAGACGCTCATAAACTTCCTAGGCCGGTACCTAGTGGCAGTATTGTTGGTACCATGAGCAAAAAAATTGCTGAGCGTCTAGATATGTCCGCTGATGTCAAGCTGATAATTGGCGGACATGATCAAATTGTTGCTGCGCTCGGAAGTGGCGCCTTTCAAAATGGTGATGTCACGAATGGCTTGGGAACCGTAGATTGTATGATACCTATTACAAGCGCACATTTAATCGATAATAGTAAACTCGCAAGATATAAATTGTGTTTGGTTCCATTTTTTTCTGACGAGCAATATGTGACCTATGCGTTTATGACCACAGGCGGCGCCATTATGAAGTGGTTCCGTGATACTTTTGCAAAAGATCTATCGAATCAAAAAAACGCATATGAAATACTGAATTGTGAACTGCCTCCACATCCTACCGATTTATTCGTTATCCCATATTTTGCAGGGGGTAGTACGCCAGATTTGGATGCTATAACCCCCGCGGTAATCTCAGGGATGCGGCTAAGTACGACACGGGGCGAGCTCTTTCGTGCCTTCATGGAAGGGGAAACATACGAGATGAAATTAGCGTTGGATAGCCTAGAAGACTCAGGCATTCAAGTCCAGCGAATCATCAGCGTAGGAGGAGGCTCTCATTCAGACGCCTGGATGCAAATAAGATCCAATATCTTTAATAGAAAACTGTATGTCGCCCAGAATAAAGAAGCCGGAATACTGGGTAGCGCTATCTTGTGCTATGCAAATTTAGGTTTGTATAGGGATATTAGAGAGGCGCAAAAGTTCTTAACTCAAATAGAACGTTCATATGACCCAAATCAATTCCATGCCGAAATCTATAGCCATCGAATCAAAAAATATCAAGATTTATATAAATCCATCAAGGGGGTATATCAAACATTATGTTGAACGCAAAAGAAATAATCGAAAAAGCCAGAATGAATGAAACAGTAATACCGGCTTTCAATATCCCGTATCTTCCTATGATTCAACCTGTCATTCAAGCAGTAAAAGAAGAAAATATTATTGCTATGATACAAATCGCTATGATTGATTGGGAAAAATTTGGAGCTCACAGCATTAAAATGATGGCCCATGAATATCAAAAATATGCAGACCAAACATATACATTGCTTCATTTAGACCATATTCCTGTTATTAATGAAGATATGCATGAAATCGACTATTATTCAGTTATAGAAGAGGCATTATATGAAGGCTTTCAATCTGTTATGATAGACGGCTCCCGTCTTGATTTACAGAATAATATCGAAGCAACAAGAAAGGTAGCCGTGTTAGCGCATAGACATGGTGTTCCTTGTGAGGCTGAATTAGGTGCTGTCATGGGACATGAGAGTGGTCCTATACTGCCATATGAGGAGATATTTACTACCAAAAAAGGTTTCACTGATATCGATGAAACGTATCAATTTGTAAAGAGAAGCGGCTGTGATTGGCTGTCCGTCGCAGTCGGTAACATTCATGGCGCTATCGCTGAGTCCACTCGGAATCAAAAAAAGCCACAGGCTCGATTGGATATTGACCACATCCGAAATTTATACTCTGCTGCCGGCATACCGTTAGTCCTACATGGCGGCTCAGGAATCGAAGCTAATTATATCCGCAAAGGAATCAAAGCCGGAATAGCGAAAATTAATATTGGAACAGAAATACGGCAGGCATACGAGCACTCTTTGAACAAAACGCCAAAAGATATCGATGCTGCCCAGGCTGCCGTTTTTGAAAGGGTAAGGGATATCGTCAATAATACACTAGGAATTCGAAACTCACGTGCAAAGCTTTGTGCGTTGACAACACAAAGATAGTGAACGCATTTGCATCGGTAGGGGGCTGTAAATAGTTTAGTGTTTTCATGAACCCACAAAGATCATACGAGTAACGATTTGACCTTGTCCGGAAAGAAAGCCAAGGCTGAAGCAGAATCTGTCTCCAGTTGTGAACCCGGTCTGTCCATCGTCTTAATATATCCATAGTTTCGAGATAGAGCATTTTCTGCAACGATTCATCGTTTGGGAAAATGCTTTTCCTTTGGCCACTTAACGAAGCTGCGGATGGTAGCTCTAGATCATGTTGGTTGTATAGATGATTATGCACATAGCAGGCGGGTATTTGAAGAGTGTCGAGAGCTCCGCCCATTTGTCCACCTTGAATTCACGATTAGCGGATATTTGTTGCCCCAGGTGGCTTCAAAGCCGCTCAGAGCCATCAGGCCAACGGCCCTGATGGCAGCCCGTGAAAACATTCTTGACGTCCTTATAAGATATGTATTTGATCGAATTCCGTATCTGGTGCACCGCACATCTTTCTAGCTTTTAGCCTGCGGATAGCAGGCTAAAATTGCCTCGCTGAACCTCCTTAGATTATCCATGCTACAAATAATAATATCCTGAGCGCCTCGGTTTTTCAGTTCATTGAGCACGACCAACCAAAACTTTGAGGTTTCGCGTTCGCGATCCACATGCCCAAAACATGCTTACGTCCTTTCATGTCAATGCCAATGACCATTTAGGCGGCCTTGCTCACAATTGCGCCTTCCTAGTGCACTTTGTAATGGCTCATATCCAGAAATACGACAGCATAGATGCTTTCCAGCGGGTGGTTCTGTCAGGGCCCCAGCAAAGCGAGAGTACTCCTTAATCATGAGGAATGAGATTGTTCGTCGCGTTGGAGATAAGCGCTGGAGACATGTCCACGCCGTACATACGGGTCAGATGGTCCTGAAGTCATACCCTTGCTGTACACGATTATGATTTACTCTTCAATGCCTGTGAGGTTCTTCTGATGCTTTTCACAATGAGAGGCTCGTGCTCGCCCTCTCTGTTCCACGGTACGGCTATTTCAGTTTCTCCGAATTCGCTTATGACCGTCTTTTTGCTTTGGCCGTTGCGACGATTCTCGGTTTTCTTTTCTAATTACTGATTTTTGCCATACTCCAGATGGGATCAATGCTGCTTCCATCATCTCCTGAAGGGTTTCCCCAAACAGATCTTTATTCATCAATGAAATGACTTCTGTGGCTTCATGTTCCGATCTTTGATCAGATCTTTAATCTTCTTATTAGCCATCATTCCCAGTCTTTTTCAATTTAAATCTATTAGGGAAGGCATGGCAAAAACAGAAACTATATTATACTACCAACGGCAGCTCCGGTTCTTCCGGTTACGCCCCCGATTTGCTGCATTTATTAGGTATAAGAAGAATAAAACGCTTTTTTGTGAAGGGTACCAACAACGTAGTTCCTCACTAGTTAGTTAATAGATATCTTTGTACAAAATGGAGCCGCAGATAGCTGCGAGTATGCCAGAAGCCCACTTAGATATTTTGTTCAATCAATACCACCGGCTTAGTCGGTAGTATGCACCAGCCCTAAAAAGGCATTTAACCGACAGCGCTTGCCAGCGCATTGAATAATCTGCCAGCCGTATATTTTTCTCAGACCGCCGCTAAAGCGGCCTTTTACTTGCCTTTGTTCGCCGGCTTACCCGTAAACGGGTCTATGTACTCCTTCATGCTTATCTGGTCTGCGGTGGCATCTTCTTGTAATTGCCTCCGGATATACTCTTGTATCCTTTTCGCATTCTTCCCCACCGTATCTACGTAGTTGCCCCTACACCAGAAGTGCCTGCTGCCATACTGGTATTTCAGATTCGCATGTTGGTCAAATATTATCAGGGAGCTTTTGCCCTTCAGATACCCAATTATCTCGGATACGCTGTATTTAGGCGTATTCTCACCAGCATGTGTATGTGGTCTGGCCAAAGTTCTGCTTTGAATATCTCTATCCCCTTCCTATCACACAGCCCCCTTATTATTTTCCCGAATTATTTCTCAGCTCACCATATATTCCTTGCCTTCTGTACTTTGTGCAAACACGAGGTGATACTTACATTCCCACATCGTATGTGCTAAACTATTTTTGTCCATTTGGACTACCTCCTCCCTTGTTGATGATGTGGTCGGCAAACCTTCATCATCTTAATATCGGAGGTCTTTTCTTAAAGCTAAAGCTCGTTCCCTCCCCCGGCAGGGCCGGGGTTTATTTGTTTTTGTCCGCTCTCGCTACCAAAACCACATTAAAGTGTACAAAAAAATCACTGTCTTTCCGAAACAGTGATTTTTCAATGCCCTCCTTATTCAGGCATGCCACAATTTTTTGCGAAATGTTTCAATATGACCATGGGCTCACAAGGAGATGAATTGACAATTTTAACTCCATGCAAAGCGGCATATTCACTGACAAAAAATTCATCTGCTGTATCTTGTCCAATACGTATCATTTGTGCCGCTTCAGCAGCATATTTGCCAAAACTACCATGCCCTTGTATGATAACGCATCCATATGCCGCTTGATCCTTAATCGTTACAGTCTGACCCGGATATACCGTTAATTCTTTTGCACCAAATAAACCCGTTCCATATGTCACCCATTTTTCAATATAAGTACCGTCCTCCGAGGCAATAATGGGTGGGCGGAAATACTTTTTCCGATATTCAGGATCAAGGTTGATCTCCCAATCCATAATACTAAAAATATACTCCAAGTCTCTTTCTTTTTCTTTGGGAACATAACTAGCTAAAAAGCTATAATCATATCTTTGGAGGTTACTGTCAACATTCTGCCATATTTGGCTAACATCGCTGCACCACTGCGGTTCATAGGTGCAGAGTGAACCGGTTGAATGAAGCACGCCAGCCGGCGTATACCATCCAGTCCCGAGCTTTAAATGATATCCTCTGGAAAGCTCTAAAATATGATTGTCATTTATCTCATACTTCTTTAGGCTCTCCATTATCTGGTCCTTTGTGGTTGTGGGATCAAACCCGAAAAAGGAAGTTGGACTTTTTCCATAGTGATTATTCATTTGTGGCGGAAAATAATATGCCTCAGGTTTGGGCTGAGCCCCCACTATTTCTGCAGCTTCTTTCATATGATGAACATGAAGGAAGGATGGATAATAATAATCATAGAACTTTGAGAATATAGGAAACCGTCCATATTCTTTTTGCAGATAGTCTCCAATCAACTCACGGCCCAGTTCATCCACCGCATCCCGAAGCGATGCCTTTTCTCCCATAAAATTAATAAAACTTAATCCTTCGTCCTCCGAACCATTTGCGCTTAACTGTACATTCGTGGTAGAAGAAAGCCAGCGCTCTTCAATAAATCCCCTTTCAATTCCCAAACCTAAATAATCATCCGGATGCAGCCTTAATCTTTTTCCAGGCTTATTAAAGGTTCGTGGAATCCAGTTTGGGAGCAATTTTAAAATTCCATTCCCTTCATTGATTGCGTTCTCGATCACTCTATTCTTCATAATCCTAGCCCCTTTTATATGATTCAGCTACAAAGGCATTCGCTGGTAATCACTACTCGCGAATGCCTTTGTACTATTATGCCAAATTATTTTAGCCCGTTATTCTTTCAGCATACCCGAAGCTCTGTGAGTTTTTAGCATTTCGGCAACATTTGTGCTGTCAATCAACGGTGTCTCGGTATAAAGTTCTTGTATGGACGTGTTGCCCTCGACCAGATAATCATAGCAAATCTTCAAAGCGCCTTCGGCGATCGCATAACCATCTTGCAACACCGTGGCATGATATTCACCCGTTTCAATCGCTAGGCACGCATCTGGTAATGCGTCAGTGCCATATAACTGGCATCCTTCCAGTCTGTTTGCACCTTTCAGCGCTTCCATTGCGCCCAGTGTCATTGAGTCGTAGCATGATACCACACCGTCAATTTCCGGAAAAGCCTGAAGCCAGTCTTCCATCAGAGCCATCGCCTTATCTTTATCCCAATCGGCATTCGACCTTGCCAGACATTCGATATCCGGTCTTGCGGCAAACAGATAATCATCCCAAGCTTTTTCACGCGCAACACTGTGCTGATTGCCTGCCACACCCAAAATCAAAACAACCTTGGCGTTTTCCGGAAGATCTTCCGCGGCTTTTTTCGCTACGACCGCCCCCTGTTCATACGGATCGATATCGACAAAACTGCACAAATTATCAACACTTGTGTAATGACCGTTAGTCACGACCACATGAATGCCTGCATCTATGACCTCTTGGATGATCCCAACTTCAACTTCATCAAAGAACTGCAGGATCAACATGTCGGGTTTTTTGACTATTGCGTCTTCCATCAGCTTCATGCGCGTTTCTACGCTTAACTGACCGTCAAAAGTTGTTAAATTGAAGGAAGGGTAATCAGATTCAATCATTTGCTCCATTGTCGTTGTCATCCAATTGCAAAAAGGATCGCTCAGCTGTTTTGCAATATAGTAGATTTCAAACGTTTCACCTTCACTATCATCTGGCTCTTTGGCAACATCGGTAGTGGGTTCTTCAACAGCTGTTGTGGGTTCTTCAACAGCAGGTGCATTGTTACTGCTGCAACCAGCAGCCGATGCAATCAACATAACGATTCCTAGTAACAACATCAATACTTTCTTCACTTTTGTTTCCTCCATTAATATATTTTTGTGCTATCACAAAACCAAACTGTTTTTACATATCATGAGCCTTTTTTCGGGTGCGCTCCCGATGCTCTTTTTGAACGATATCTGCAGCGACCGCTATGATAATAATGACACCTTTTATTACTTCCTGCAGATAAGCCTGAACCGTGAGCAAATTAAGAATGTTACTTAATATACCCATAATCAACGCGCCCGCGATTGTGCCGGCTACCTTGCCAACCCCACCCGCAATACTTGTCCCGCCTATAACCGCTGCGGTAATGGCCTCAAATTCGTAACCAACTCCCGCCAAAGGAAGGCCTCCGTTCAAACGGGCCATCAGCATAATACCCGCAAATCCAGTGAAAATACCATTTATAACATTTGCACCTATTTTAACTAGATTAATATTCACACCCGCTGCTATTGCCGCATCCTGATTGCCGCCAATGGCATAGATATATCGTCCAAATCTTGTTCGGTTTAACAATACCCAAGTTATTAATGCAACGCCCATCATCGCCCAGACCGGGATAGGTATAGAGAGGAAATATCCTTTTCCAATCTGGGAAAGATCCCCGATTTGATAAATTGGCACCGCGTCTGTCATTAATTTAACCGCTCCTCTGGCGATGGTCTGCATGGCCATTGTCGCTATGAATGAAGGAACTTTTAACTTTGTAATCACCAAACCATCGATTAATCCGCAGAGTAAACCAACTAATACGCTTACAATAATAGCCAAGAATATTGATTGGGTTTCGACAAACACCATGACGCCCAGTACACCGGCTAATGCCAGCACCGATCCGGCCGATAAATCAATCATCCCAGCTATGATTAAAATCATTGCGCCAAAGGCAATCATTGTGGATATGCTGATCTGTCTGACAATATTAGTAATATTCTGTGAATCGGTAAAACTATCCGTCAAAATAATACTAATCAACACAAGACCAGCCAAAACTAAATATATACTGTAGGACTCCATAAGGCTGCTTAAAAGCTTTCTGATCTTGGTTTTTTCGCTCATTCCCTGTTTCAATTTTCAGTTCCTCCGTTCAAAGTGATTAGAATTTTTTCTTGAGAAAAATCTTTTTTTTCTAGCTCTGACACTATTTCACCCTGTCGCATCAGATAAATCCGATTCGACATACCTATCAGTTCGGAAAGTTCAGAAGAAATGAGCACGATTGAGATTCCCTGCTTTGCCATATCTGAGATTAAATTGTAGATTTCCACTTTCGCGCCCACATCAATTCCGCGAGTTGGTTCATCTAATATTAGTAATTTGGGGTTTGCGAGAATCCATTTTGCTAAAACAACTTTTTGTTGGTTTCCCCCCGAAAGAGTTCTGATCTGCGCCTCTATTGTAGGTGCTTTAACATGCATTTGTTTAAATATTTTCCCCACGACTTCTCTTTCATTTTTCAAGTTGAGGATAAATAGCTTCTGAAGCTTTCTCAATATGCCAATGGAGGCATTTTCCCGAATCGAGCGGCTTGGTATAATTCCAAACCGTTTGCGATCTTCCGACACCATCATAATGCCTTTATTAATGGCATCCTTTACGGAGCGTATTTGTATTTTTTCCCCTTCCAAGTATATTTCTCCGGATGTAATGGGATCCAAACCAAACAATGCCCTGGCTACCTCCGTTCTACCCGAACCCATAAGGCCGCCCAAACCAACGATTTCACCCTTTCTGACATTGAAATCAACGTTCTTAAAAACGCCCTCGGATTTTAAGTTTCTGACTTCATAAATTTTTTCTTGTAATGTATAGTTGGTATTTGGAAAAACTTCTGTCATTTGACGTCCAATCATCAGGCGTACAATATCATCAATTTCATATTGACTAACCGGACCTGTTTCAACAACTGAACCGTCTCTAAGGATTGTAATATTATCAACGATTTGTTTAATTTCATCCAGCTTGTGCGATATATAGATAATGCTTATACCTCTTTTTTTAAGAGCACGTATCATATCAAATAAACGCAATACTTCTCTTTCGCTTAATGCGGATGTTGGTTCATCCATAATAATGAGTTTTGCGTCGCTTGAAGCTACTTTAATAATTTCTATCATTTGAATATCGGATACCGAAAGATCCCACATTTTTGTTTTTGGATCTATATATACATTTGCCTGCTCCAATAGTTCTTTTGCTTTCTTATTCATTTCTTTTAGATCCATTATGGGTTTTATTTTCCCATAAAGTTCATTCCCTAAGAACATGTTTTCTGCAACAGTAAGATTTGGGGCATAGCTTAATTCTTGATGTACAACTCTTATACCTGCAGCTTTAGCTGCTGCAATGTTTTTAAAATTTGTTTTCTCACCATCTAGTATGATGGATCCTGATTCAAATTCATATGCACCATTAATAATTTTTACCAAAGTGCTCTTTCCTGCTCCATTTTCACCGAGTAGCGCATGTATACTACCTTTTTTTATTTTTAAGCTAACATTAAACAATACCTGTACGACGCCAAAGCTTTTATTAATACAATTAAGTTCAAGTATATTATCCGTAAGTTTTTCATCTGCTTGCAATTTGTAATCCCCCTTGTAAAGTATTTGAAGTTCTATGTTAATATTGTTAATTTTATCGTGATTTCAAACATATTATATCATTATAATTTTGTTTTGTAAATACTAATCGCATAAATTGTATGGATTTTTTATATAAATCGCAACGCTCTTTGTATGTAATTGAGGTTTTCAGGGCCCATATAGACAAACCTAAACAACCCCCCCGACACTATCGTGGGTTGTTATTTAAAAGTGCGATGTTAAGGATATGAAGGTTTCGAATGTATCATAGCTAAAGGCTGTTGTCCTAATAGGCAAAATTAGTGAAGCAAATGAGATGTAAAAATGTAAATAATCATTTGTACTGATTATGGAAGCATTATTTTAACGTTAGATTTGTCCGCCATAACTTGAATTGGTTCAGGTAGAGGTTTATCAGATACAATAATATCAATCTTATCAAAGGAGCAAAATGAATATGGTTGCAACATATTCATTTTATCGCTATCTATTAGCATTACCTTCAAGCTAGCAGCTTTAATAATCTTTTGCTTAATTAAACAATCACCATATTGGGCATTTGAAAAGCCATGCTCTGGAGATACTGCTGCAGCTCCAAGAAATGCTATATCTATATTTACCCGATCAATTGCGTCAATTGCTGAAGGCCCATCAAATGACACCACACTTTTGTCAAGTGCTCCTCCGGTTACAAAAACATCACAATTATCATGCTGCAATAATTCCATACAAACATAAGGATTATTCGTCACTACAAAGAGTGAAATGTCTTGCGGTAATACTTTTGCCAGCTCTATCATTGTTGTACCAGAATCTAAAAAAATAGATGTTGATACTGATAAAAGCTGCGCCGCTTTAGCTGCAATTAGACGCTTTTTATCCAATGATTTTATTGCCCTATTTGTATGTTTAAAAGGTGTTTCTATTACTTCATCAATATATTTCGCTCCCCCCCAAGTACGTTCCAGATTATTCTCATTCTGTAATATATTAAGATCTCTACGTATCGTCATTTCTGTAACTTCAGGGAATTTATCACTTAGCTCTTTTAATGTAACAGTTTTCTTTTGCCTTATGTAATTTAACATTTGATTTCTTCTTATTTGCGACATTATTATTACCTATCTAATTTTTTATTTTTAATTTTACCTTATAATTTCGATAATGTCTATTTTTTTTCAATTCATTGATTATAATGAAGGAATCATCATGTAAGAATATTCACAAACTTTATCTAAGTTAACAAACAGAATGTTATAATTTCTCTTTTCATGGTTCATTCTTGCATTTGGTCGTTTGGCTGCATTGACTTCAGAGGATGGAGCTAATCCTTTTGCATTTGAAGGACAGTCTCAGAAGATACGAATTGTATCTGCCGTACCGACCGATCCTCGATGTGTTGCATAAGCCCTTTTTCATTTTGTACCTCCTGTGTTTTTATCAAGAGGTCGCCAAAAAAAACAAATCCGAACGCCTCACCAATCGGTATAGGATTCGGATTTGATTACTGTTGGTGGAGGCGAGGGGAGTCGAACCCCTGTCCGAAAGTTCCAACATCAGATTTTCTCCGGGTGCAGCTCAGGGTTTAAGATTTCCCGCAGTGCAAGCCCCCCTGTGCAGGGCAAGCGTGCGGTAGCTTCATAATCCCTTCCCTTGCTCAAAGCTTTGCATGGGCGGTTCCCCTAGTTAATGATACCCTGGCCCCGGCGATTAGGGTGCCACCGGCAGGGCATTACACTGCCTTAGGCAGCGTAAGCTAGTTCAGTTTTATCTGCAACTAAA
>JAEZKQ010000025.1 GCA_023436115.1 Bacillota bacterium
TCTCCTCAAGACCTGCCACCATACGAAGCGTGGTGGATTTGCCGCAGCCGGACGGTCCCACGAGCACAACGAACTCTTTGTCGTCGATGCAAAGATTAAAGTCGTCCACCGCTGTGACATTTTTGTCATAGACCTTCTTGATGCTTTTAAGTGTAACTTTGGCCATAGTATAAGGCTTTACCGCGCACAGCATCCGCTAACTGCGCAGCTCGCCACCGCCCGATAATGATGCGGCAGCTTTGCAACAGGTCTCCACACTGCTGCACCGCAAGCCCCTGCGGAAGATTCTTGCCTCCTTTTTTTGGCGTGCCTTAAACGGTATAAGTGGAGCCGGATAAGACCGCTTGAATCAAGAATAATTGTCTTTAAGCAAAATATCCGTCGTTTAAAATGTAACCTCCTTTGCTATGAACGGACAGTCGGCTGCTTAAAGGGGGATCGAAGCCTTAAGCTTCATATTTATAACTTATCCCTTTGACGGGTATAAACACCTAGTCGGATTTTGATGGCTTTAAGTGCGGCATCAGCGGTATAATAACCGGCCGCGTTTCGGCTATCTGCTCTTTTCCGCTTAACCGTTTGCAATATTCGCTGTAGGTGCAGCCTGTATACTTTTTGAAGCATCGTCCGAAATAGTTAGGGTCGGGAATGCCGACGGCGGTTGCCGTACAAAACATTTTTTGATTCTCCTTAGCCAGCAAGACAGCCTTTTTCATACGACATTCGGTTAGGTGTTCGATAAATGAACTACCGATAACGGCTTTGAAGCGCCGGCTCAAGTAGCTGGGATTAAAGCCAAACGTTTGAGCAATGGCGGTCAGATTGAGACTCGAATCCGTATAGTGCTCCTCCACATATTTTGCAATACGGCTGATGGTAGACGGTTCAATTTCACAGTATTCTTCCGTTTCCTTAACCGGCTCATCGAGCCCCTGTATGACTTTTTTGAGTACATCATAGATTTCCGTGCGTACAATGGGCTTTAATATGTAGCCGCAAACGGAAAGCCCTATACATTGACGCGCATACTCAAACTCGTCAAAAGCAGTGAGTATAACGATCTTAAGCTTGGGATATCGGCTCATGGCGAGTTTTGAAAACTCGATACCGTTCATAAAAGGCATGCAAATATCCACAAATGCAATGTGCGGGCGAAGCTCGTCAATCTTGTTAATCGCCTCGATACCGCTGCCAGCCTCACCGATGACCTGTAAATCGAGTGATTCCCAATCAATAGAATTCTTGAGAAGAAGCCTTGTCGGTTCCTCGTCATCAATCAGCATCACTCTAAACATTGACGTCCCCCCTTTTTTCTTCTTTGGGCATGATGATCTCTATTTGCGTGAATTCGCCGGGTTCGCTTTTTATCTCAATAACTTCACGGCGGTTGCAATAATAGCGAATACGTTCGATGGTGCCTTTTAAGCCAAAGCCGGAAAGTGCTGTTTCGTAGTCTGGGCCGTTACTGGAGAGAACTTCTTCAATTTGCTCCTGCGTCATGCCCACACCTGTATCAAACACAGAAATATGGACTTGACCATCCTGTTCAAATGCGCTGATGCGTATAAGCCCTTTTTCGCCTTTTAATCGAACGCCGTGATACAAGCTGTTTTCGACAAGCGGCTGCAGAATCAGCTTGGGTATTTTGGTATCAAGCACCCGTTCGTCCAGGTCGTATTCATCGTCGAATGTATCCCCGTAACGCAGCTTTTGCAAGGCCAGATAATCTTTTACGATCATAACCTCATTCCGTAGGGGGATTTCGCGGCTGCCCTTGCTTAAAAAATTACGATAGAAGCTGCCCAATGTCTCCAAAGCGTCGTGAACCTTGGGCGCATCGCTTTGCAGCGCCATATAGCTGATCGTTTCAAGTGAGTTGTATAAGAAATGGGGCTTTATCTGCTCGTGAAGTATGCGTATTTCCGCTTTCTGTACGCTCTTCTCTTTTTCAATAAGCTGTCTGATCAGTTGATTGATATGCCTGATCATACTGTTATAGCTGTCGGCCAAACGCCGGATTTCATTATTAGGCAACGTTAAATTCAATTCGTGGAGCATTCCGTTGGATTTGGTTTCGTCTATCGCTTCAGTTAGCTCGTCTATGGGACGTGCGATATTGCTGGAGATAAATGCGCCGCTGCTGAAAACGGAAAGCACAACAGCTGATATAAGCGTAATGGCAATCCAAATGCCTTCCCGTGACAGCAGCCCGGTTCCGCTGATTTTATGAATACTGAGCTGAACCACAGGAATATCGTTGCTGCTGTAAGCGGATAAAATATATTTCTGACTGTTAAGCGCGACTTCTTCCCACGAGAAACCTTTTCCTATATACTGCTTTTTGAAATATCCTTGAAGGTTTTCGTCTCCCCATAGCACGTTGCCGTCCTGATCTAGAAAACAAATGAGCCTGTCTTGCTCGCTTAAGTCCCTTATCGATGAGTTCAGTACGCCCGCCGTCAGATTCACAACAAGCAGGCCGATTACCTGCTGTGTATCGATATCATAAATAAGGCGGGCCATAGTAATCAGCGGAATACCGATTTTTTTAATAAATGCGCCGTTACCGTTTATCATCACAACATTACCGCCTTTTGCCTCAATAAGCGGCATATACCATTCAGGCGATGTCATATAGATTCTATTCACTTCCATAACGCCTGCTCCGGTGCGAACGTGTCTGCCGTCATTGCGATAGACATAAACAGAATCAACAAAGCTGTAGATGTTGGTGACGCTGTTGATAGCATCGCGGACTTCTGTGGCATTGTGTGAATTGCCTGTTTTTTGATCGCGCAGATATTCCATGACCACAGTATTGAGCATGATCTGGCGAGACATATCATTATAACGGTCAAGACTGATTTCTAAATTTCTGTCGATGCTTATTAAGGCCATTTCACTTCCGGTCACTTCGCTATCCACAGCCGCTCTGGACATGATAATACTGTATGATGAAATGATGACGACACAAAAAAGGGAAAGCAATATCAAAAAAAATTGCCAGGTCTTTCGCTTGAGGGAATGTGAATGACGTTTTGCTTTTGCTGCCGGATCGAATGCCTTCATAAGGAAAAACCTCACGTGCAAAATAAAACAAAGATGAGCCAGCCCCAAATATAATACATATTATATCAGTGTATGGCGCAAGTGTAAAATAATAACGATATGCAAGCGCAAATGCTTATGGCAGTTTGCACTGCTTACGCATTTGCGCATGCATTTTGAAGGATAGTTTCTTAGCCTTTAATCGCTCCCGCATTAATACTTTCATGAATTTTTTTGCTTAAGAACGCATAGACGAGTAACATGGGGAAAGTGGCCAGCACCAGCGCTGCGCCGATTGGTCCCCATTCTGTGGTATAAGAGCCCGATAGCGTTTGTATACCCACGGTGAGTGTACGGAATTCCGTTTTGCTGATAAAGATAACCGCAAACATCATTTCGTTCCACGTATTGATAAAAGTGAATATACCGACAGTAGCAATAGACGGCCGCATCATGGGGAATATAACATGCCGGAAAATGCCCCAGACACTGCACCCGTCAATACATGCGGCCTCATCGAGCTCTTTGGGGATATCCTGCATAAAACCAATAAATATCAGTATCGCAATAGAGAGTGCAAACGCTGTATAAGGGACGATCAGCGCTTGATAAGAATTGGTCATCTTCAAATTGGCAAGGACAAGGAATACCGGCAAAATAGCCGCGTGAATGGGTATTGTCATACCGATGACAACGATGCTGTTGACGACTTTGCGGCCTTTCCAAACCATGCGTGTGAGCGCGAACGCCGCCATCATTGCGATAAAGATAGTCAGAACGATTGTGATACCCGACACGATAAAACTGTTCAGAAAAAACCTGGGCAGGTTGCCGATATTTAGCGGACCTTCGTAGTTTGAGAACAACCAGTCATTGGGTAGACCAATCACATTTTCACCGAATATTTCGGCATTGCTTTT
Source organism: Bacillota bacterium (assembly GCA_023436115.1). Taxonomy (GTDB): domain Bacteria; phylum Bacillota; class Clostridia; order Christensenellales; family SZUA-584; genus SZUA-584. The sequence continues at coordinate 3,969 of JAEZKQ010000025.1, forward strand.
TAATGAGAAGGTGAGCATCCAGTAGAGAGGAAATAAGTTGATCAGCAGCCAGAATATAAGAAAAGCGTAAACAAGCACTTCTTTTGCGGTCCTTTTGGGCTGATGTAACTGATTACTCTTACTTTTAAATATTTGTAACATGAACTAGTCCACCTCCGTTTTGAATGATTTTCTGATGATGAACGCGGCGACGAAGCACAATATAATCAAAACAACCGCGATTGCGCTGCCAAAACCATAACGGTTACGGTTGAATAGCATGTCGACCATTAACGTGCTGGGCACCTCGGTTGCATGGCCTGGCCCACCGTTTGTTAATATATAGATCATATCAAATACTTTGAGTGAACCTGTGACTGAGATGATTGTACAGACTTTAAGTACCGGTTTTATCATTGGTATAATGATGCGCCGGTTGATTTGCCATTCAGATGCACCGTCTATCAGCGCCGCTTCACGCAGCTCTTGGGGAACACTGCGTATGCCCGCATACATGAGCAGCATGTGGTAGCCGGTATATTGCCACATAGTCGGAATAAACGAGGCGATTAATGCCGTGCTTCTGTCACCCAGCCAAACCTTCGCCCAGGATTCCAGCCCCAAAGCGTTTAATCCCATATTTAAAACACCATACTGGGGATTATAAATTTTTAGCCAGAGCTGTCCTATCACGACGGTTGACAGCAAAACGGGTATAAAATAGACAGAGAGAAACAAACGACTTCCCTTTCTGCCTTTTGCAAGCAGCAAAGCAAGCAAAAGTGAAAACGGCAGCTGTAGAAACACAGATGCAAGCATATATAGTACTGCGTTTAACAGCGCTTGCGGAAAGTTTACTGTTGAGCTGGTGAAAAGCTCGATATAGTTATCAAGCCCAATAAATTTCATCTCCGTGAAACCATTCCATTCATGCAGGCTGTAATAGACCGACATAAAAATTGGAATGATGATTATTCCAATGAACAGAATTGCAGCCGGCAAAAGAAACACAATAATTGCCGGTTTATTTCGATAAATCTTGTTCATGAGCCCATTCCCTTCCCGATACGCAATATAAAATTAAGAGTATAATTTTGCCAGCATGAGGAGCAACGGCCTCCCGACTCATGACGGTAAACTGAGCGGGAGGCCGTTTAGCCTCAGGGTTTTATGACTTAATTCGTTCAGCTTTGCTTATACACCAAGCTGAGCAGCCATTTTTTCGACAAACTGCTGGGGTGTGATGTCTCCTAAGTAAAGCTGCTGGAGGTTCTCCAGATACACACCAGCATCTTCAGCCTGCATCAGCGTATCGAACCAAAGCGTGAAGGAAGTGGCCTGAGCTACTCTGTCAGCGATCTCTTTTGTCAGCGGATTAACTGAGCTATCATCATAATCGATAGCCCAAGCGGGAAGACCGCTACCGTTGAGATACGCATGGTGAGAGATGCTCTTGCTGATTTCGAACAAAGCTTCTGCAGCAACTTCCGGGTACTGCGTGGATGCGGCAACCATCAGAGAGTCGGACGGGCCGCCCATGAAGTCAGTCAGCTTCGCATTGGCATCGTTCAGAACAGGGATCGGAATGGAACCAAAATCTTCGGGATTCGGAGCATCGGTCAAAATGCTGCCGGGCATCCAGCTGCCCATGATGTACATAGGAACTTCGCCTGAATAGAAGGTGGCGCAAGCTTCATCGTTTGTTAAGGCTATCGCATTATCGCTGTAAGCACCCAAGGAAACGAGTTCAGCAAACTTCGTGGAGGCGGAAAGGAAGTCTGCCGAGTTGTAGCTTAAAGTACCATCCTTTGTCAGCACGCTCTTAACCGCATTGGGGCCGGCTGTCTTGAGCGTTAACGCATCGTGAGCCATAGCAAGGTTCCAAATGTCCTTTGCGCTGATACCAAACGGGGTAATGCCTTTGTCAACGAACGTCTGGCAAACGGTGACGAGTTCGTCCCATGTGGTGGGCGCCTTGAGACCATTCTCTTCAAACATTTTCTTGTTGTAGAACAGCATGGATACGTTCATTGTGTAAACTGAGCCATACTTTTTGCCATCGTAAGTCAGATTTCCCAGCATCAATTCAGGAAGCTCAGATGCATACTTCGCATAAGCATCGTCTACTGCAAGAACGCGACCGGCTTCAACGAACGGTTGTGAAAAACCGCCGCCCCATGTGAAGAAGATGTCGGGGAGCTCGTTAGCAGACACAGCGGATTTCAGCTTTGTCTTATAGGATTCGTTTTCAAATGTTTCATAGACGATTTTCACGCCGGGATGAGATGCTTCAAACTCAGCAATCGCATCCAAATAGGATTGATAATACGAATCGCTCTCCGTCGCAATGCTCCACAATGTCAGCGTGATGTCTTCAGCAGGCGCCTCGGAAACTTCTTCCTGGACAGGTGCCTGAGAAGCTTCTTCTGTGCCCGTATCAGCGGGGGTTTCCACAGGCGCTGTGCAGGCTGTTAGGGGAATGAGTACCAGCAAAGCAAGCAATAAGGCAAGTACTTTTTTCATAAAATGACGTTTCCTCCTTATAATTATTGGTTATAATAATTCTACAAGCTGCACTATATACAGTAAATGTTATATCCTTACCTCTTGACGCACTGTTTTTACTTGTTTCGTATTTATATACGCAAAATTTTTAGGTGTAAGTAAATATATTACTTGCTCCGGTTCTTGTGCTTTAAAAAATGAAGCAAGAAGCCACTCCCGTCTGGAAGTGGCTTTGCGACACGGAGGAGAGACATGAAAAAATAGTGTATCAACATCGCAGACATGACTGCCGATATTAAAGATCATATGAAATCTGCAGACTGGCGCATTCACAGCCCGTCAGGCAGCAGCTCAGCGCATCCGGCTGGCTTGTGCCGGCAAACAGTGTAAAGCTGTTGCTGTCCACAAAACGCCGGCCTGTATTATCGACCACTTCAAATGCTGAAGCCGGTACTTTTATTGAAACCTCTTTAAATTCTCCCTTCTTTAAGTGAATGCGTACAAATCCGCAGAGCTGGTGATTGGGGACAGCCCATTTTGAATGATTGTCGTGGATATAAAGCTGTACCACTTCATCCGTATCAAAATCACCGATATTCATTGCATTTACAGTGGCTATGCTGTTTTTTGCGTCATAACGCAAGTTCTGGCAGACAATCTTGGAGTAGGTTAAACCGTAGCCAAACGGATAGAGTACATTGTTTTTTGCATAGCGGTATGTCCGGTTATCCATCGAATAATCGTCAAATGGCGGCAGCAGCTCCGCCGATTCATAGAATGTGACGGGAAGCTTCCCTGAAGGGGAGACTTCGCCGAATAGTATATCCGCAAAGGCTTTGCCGCCTGCCTGTCCGGGGTACCACGCCTGGATAATGGCAGCTGCTTGATCCGCTTCAGGGTTGACGGCACTTCCGCAAGCCATTACAACGACAGTCGGTTTTCCGACCGCGAGAACCTTTTTGATCAAAAGCCGCTGGCTTTCGGGCAAGAACAGGCTGGGCTTATCTCCCGAAGCGAATTCATTGCCGGTATCTCCTTGCTCGCCCTCAAGTGTCGCATCAAAGCCGACACATAGCACAACGACATCCGAATGCTCGGCGACTGTAACGGCTTCCGCATAGCCGTCGTCTGGCATAGACAGCGCCTGGAGACGGTCTTTATAAAGATGGCAGCCTTCGGAATAATAAACCCTGCCGCAAAACGCGGCTTTTATGCCGTCAAGAAAGGTAATATAACCATCTGCTGTTCCAAAGTAATTGCCTTTGAGCGCATCGATGCTGGCTGCGTTGGGCCCTATCACGCCGATGGTACTAAGCTTTGTTCTGTCCAGGGGCAGCAGCCCGTTATTCTTTAAGAGCACCATTGATTTATGCGCACACGCGAGAGAGACTGTTTTATGTGCGCTGCAGCTTACAACGTCGTATTCGATACTGTCGTATTCTGTGGTATCGTCAAGCAGACCAAGCCGTGCCCGCGTCCGCATCAAATTCACCGCGGACTTGGTGACATCCTCTTCTGTGATAAGTCCTTCTTGATACGCCACAAGCAGGCTTAGATAGGCTGAACCGCAGTTGCAGTCACACCCCGCTTTTAATGCCATTGCGGCTGATTCGGGCGCTGTCGCGGTAACCATGTGCCCCATATGAAAATCGAGTATCGCCCAGCAATCGGAAGCAAAATAGCCGTTAAAGCCCCATTCTGAGAGCTTGCCCATTAAGTACCCGCTGGCACAGCAGGGCTCTCCGTTCAGACGGTTGTAAGCCCCCATAACAGATTCGACGTGAGCTTCTTTGACCAAAGCTTCAAATGCAGGCAGATAGGTTTCGCTTAAATCTTTTTGGGATATCACGGCGTTAAAACTGTGACGCGTCGCTTCAGGCCCGCTATGGCCCGCGAAATGCTTGGCACAGGCGGCTGTTTTTAAGTATTTGCCGTCTCCCTGAAGACCCTTCACAAAGGCTACACCCAGACGGGAGGTTAAGTAAGGGCATTCTCCGTACGTTTCCTGCCCGCGTCCCCAACGCGGGTCCCGAAATATATTGATGTTGGGAGACCATAACGTGAGCCCCTTGTAGATATCTCTGTCACCTTGGCGTGATAACGCGTTATATTTGGCGCGTGCTTCCGTGGCCACGATCTCTGCGACGCTCTGCAGCATATCGCAATCAAACATGGCAGCCAGAGCGATGGCCTGCGGAAACATTGTGGCAGTTCCGGCCCGGGCGACACCGTGCAAGCCTTCATTCCACCAGTTGTAAGCGGGAAGTCCCAGCCGCTCGACAGCAGGCGCGTTGTACCGCAGCTGAGCCGCTTTCTCCTCAAATGTCATCATAGACACAATCGATTCCGCACGTTCCTGTGCAGAAACAGAGGGATCCTTAAATTTGTCCATAAAGCACCTTCCTTGTCAGTCGATTCTTTTGCAGCTTTCACCAATAAGCAATTGCGGTTCAAGTATTATGTTTTCGGGTTTGCCTTGGTCATCGAAGCCGAGTATTTGTTTAATAAGGCACTCAGCAGCCTTTATGCCCATGCCTTTTGTATCTTGCTTGATGGTTGTGAGTTTGGGGGAGAGGAGCTGCGTGATTTCTATGCCGTCGAATCCTACGACGGAAATATCGTCCGGTACACGAAGCCCCGTATCGTATGCAGCCTTGATAGCGCCTACCGCACTGTAATCGTCACTGGCGATGACGGCTGTGGGACGATGGCTGCGGCTTAACAGCTGCATCATAGACGCATAACCGCCCTGTATCGAATAGTACTTGGATTGAATAAGGCGGTGAGGTGTCAGTTTTTCGCCTTTTTGCGCCATAGCCTTTTCCAAGCCCTTAATGCGCATCGCCGTCACCAACTTATCTTCACCGTGCATATAGACGATATTCCTATGACCGAGGTTATAAAGATAGTTGTAAAGCAAAGCCATGCTTTTATCACTGTCTGTTGTGACGCAGCCGATGGAGGAGTCGCAATAATCGATGGCAATCTTGGGTATATCGCTGCTGATGAGTTCCCGCACGTCATCGGATTGGTGGTTGGTGTTAATGATAAAAACGCCGTCGGCCTTACGATATCGGCAGTGGCCGTAATAGGAAAGACCCATTTTGCCGACTTGGCTTGAAACGAAGAGAATATCGTAGCCATGTCTTTCAACAACGCTTTTAAAGCTTTCTATGATCTCTGCAAAAAGGTAATGCCGCAGGCCCATTTCAGAACCGTCCTGACAGAGTATGCTGATCGTCCATGTGCGGTTCTGACTGAGTCCCTTCGCTCTTCCATCAGGAATATAGTCGAGGTTGTTCGCAATTTGCCGGACTCTGGCTCGCGTGGCCAAGCTGACGTCTGAAGCACCACTTAAAGCTTTGGATACTGTGGCCGGAGACAAACCGCATGTTTTTGCGATGTCGTAGATAGTCGCCAAAATAATCCTCCTTTTTAAGAAGAGTTACCTAGCCTTAATCGAAACCGGTTTCGAAACTGATATCTTGAAAATAGCATAAAATAATAATAAACACCATATGAGTATTTTAATGGTTAAAAAAATGCTAATCCGCAAAGCAAAAAGGCAATATTTAAGAGGCATGATATTACATAAAAGTGAGACTCTCAACAAAGCTTAAAAATTCATCATATGCGATGTCATCAGAATAAACATCAATATATGTTCTATCAAGAAACGCGAAAGCATAGCCGGTTTCATCGTTGACATAACCGGTAATAGCTATTCCATCCTGTGAATTCGTAATAATGGTTTTCATACCACTTTGACTGATATCCATAGTAAGATCAGAATTGTTATCGGAATGACAGATCGTTTGTGTAAGCTTAATCGTTTTGTCTTCAAAAACGGAATATGTTGAATGAATAATCAGCTGAAATTCCGTTTTTTCCGCTTCAATGATAACAAGCTTACCCATGTCAGATTTTACAGCTGTTACACCGTATTCGGCTTCTACATCTTCAAAGGAGCGAAAGTTCTTTTTTTCTACTTTTACTTCTTCATGAATGGCTTGATTCGCGCTGTGATGGATATTGATAGTGCCATTCTCATATCCAAAAACGGTATTATAAATTGTCATGGCCATCGCCCGGCCAGTAGGGGTACCGGCTAGGAAAACAATCAATATCATAACCGCTGAAGCAGACATTAAGAATTGCTTAGTACGGTACCATTGTGTTTTTGTAACAGTGGCCTTTCCATCCTGTGAAAGAAGAGCCCGGTTTCTCTTATAAAACCACTCGATATCGGGAATTTCCGTGTTGTCAATAACATGAGAAACGGTGTCTGCGTTGGTCTCAAATATCTCAGGGTGATGCTTTATAAAATTGTGAATCTTTAATTTTTTTGGCATCTGCTACTCCAAAAAACCGGGCGTTTAATTCTCTTCTAGTATTATACTACATAATGAATAAAGTATAAAGATGGAAACTAAAGTTTTTTTTAAATCAATTTACAAGCATTCCCGCTGTAGTCGTATAAACGGTTGAGCCATTTGCAGCCGAATGTGTGCCGCTGGTTCTGTAATAGAACCCGGAGGTCACATTATAAGCTTGTGACAGCTCGACGCGTGTTCCGCTTTGCTGTTTAGACTTGGTTGCCAAGGTATGCCAAGCACCATCATAATACGATTGAAGCCGAAGCACCACTCTTGCGGCAGGATCGGAAGGAGTACATTGGGTAAAACCCGAGACGATAACGCTGCTTGACGAAGTCTTAATAATATTACTTTTTCCGGTCACAACCGTGCCGGACAATGCTGCGTTTTCTGATTCGTCCGGGCTGGCGCAAATGTCTTTGGATGGGGGAATGCGATCCGAGTCTGACTTTGGTGAAACACTCACCGATTCGACGGGTTCATAAACATCATTATTGCTCATGGGGTCCTCCTTATTTTTTATTTATTGGATATCTGAATTAATCCGCTAATATTTTACCACAAATACCAGATGTGTGCTATAATATTACAAAATGCGACACCAGTGTAAGGTTATTATTCATGGAAAAATTACTAAAGACTTTTACTGACAATTATAAAATGTTGTTTCGAATTGTATACTCTTTTGCCGGAAATACGGAAGACACAAAGGATATTCTTCAGGATGTGTTTTTAAAGGCGTATAAAGCATACAATTCGAAATCAGCAAATGGCCTTCTTCCCTGGATCATTGTCATTGCCAAGAATACGGCAAGGACTCATATTAGACGGCAAAAATACGCCTTGGCGGCGGTTAACGATACGGTTGATTTAGATTATCGGCCGGATTTTTTAGAGTTTTGGATCCATGATGCCATTAAAGAAATGGTTTTGTTGGTTCCCGAAGATCTAAGAGAGCCGCTTAGGCTTCATTTAATCGATGGTATTGCACTTAAACGCCTTGCAAAAGAGCAAAGGATACCTTATTCGCGTCTGCTGTATTGGAATAACAAGCTGTTAGAGTTTATAAAACCATTTCTTGAAGAATAATATTGCACAAATTATAAAAAAAATATTTTTTTAACATCACTTTTTTCTTCCCCATGAGTTATATATATAAGCTGATCTTTTTGCTCTGTTTTTGTTATAAGTTTTATAAGTCTATTTCTCAACCCGCAGGCCATGTAAAGAGGCCCTATCTTTAGACTTTTGCATGGCCTGCCATCTCCCTAACTTACCTCGTATGCTTTTTTACTCATTATATCTAATAAAGTTTTTTTGTGATAATATTGGAAGGCCAAGGGATTGCCGATATTCAGCTTAGTATGCTATGTTAATGGCGATTGTAAAAAAATTAAGTTATGAGGAATCGTTCAATGTCTCGTCAAGTGAAGAGAGTGACAATAAAAGATGTTGCGGAAAGAGCCAACGTGGCCATAGGCACAGTATCACGCTATCTAAATAACAACGGATATGTCAGCAGTGATGCGATGGACAGAATTCAAAAAGCCATCGAAGAACTGGACTTTATACCCAATGCGGCTGCACGGAGCATGATCAACAAGAAAAGTGCTATCATCGGTGTGACTGTACCGGAGATCAACAATCCCTTCTTGGCGGACCTTGTTGTTCGTATTGAATCGGCCTTGTCGAAGATGAACTATTCGATTATGCTTTGCAACACACAGTACAAAAGCGGTAAAATCGCAAACTTTATTGACGATCTGATTATGCGCAATGCCGAAGGGTTAATTCTTGTTGCGACAGATATTAATGATCAGGCGCTTATAAGGAAAATGAGTAATTTCCTTTATACGGTATCAATTGGTCATAAGCTGGACGGCTTTGATTGCATTCGCCTGACGGATTACAGCGCCGCCTATGAATTGACACGCCATTTAATCGATTTAAATCATAAAAAAATCGGTTTTATAGGATTCAATGAAAATGCGCATCAGACGATGTCTCGTGTGGAAGGGTATTGCGCTGCGCTAACCGACGCGGGTCTGCCGATAAGGGACGAGTTTATGCTGCAATCGTTTGCAGGCCATAGGGATGGCTATCATTTGGCCAAACAGCTGCTTTCATTGGCGGATAAGCCCACAGCGATGATTGCCATCAACGACTTCTATGCGATGAATGCATACTCCGCTATCGCTGATGCAGGACTGGAAGTGGGCAAAGATGTATCGGTGGTTGGCTTCGACGATATTTTTATGGCCAAGTTCTTGTCACCCGCCCTGACGACTGTGCGATGTGATTCGGATTCAATCGTAGAGAATGCGATGGATATGCTAAAAACACACGTGGAGAAGGGCTCCCAAAGCATTCCTTGCGACGTTGAGCTAAATTCTACTGTGATCTATCGACAGTCCGCCAGCCGTTTATAGGTAAATTAATACCTAAGAACTTTTTTTAGCCTTATAAATGCAATATTTCAAGTGATTTGAAAACATTAATAAGTGCATAATTTACCTTTAGAAAATCGTAAAAAAGTACTTGCATTTATATAAAACCAGTGATATTATCAACACGATACTTCGATGTGCATATGGAAACGTTTCCATAAAAACTAAAACGCGAAATCCCATGCGTCCCCAATTGAGAGAATAATAAGCATGGTTAGTTAAGTTTTACCATTGCAACCTTTAAAGGCTCCAAAGGGCAAAAGCCCTAAAATAAAAAATACTTAGGAGGAAAAATCCATGAAGAAAGTACTAGCTTTATTGCTGGTGGTCTGTGTCGCATTTGTTGCGGTTGCTTGCGGCAGCACTCCCGAACCTGCGGTTTCTGAGAGCCCGGCAGGGGAAACATCCGAAGAAGTTGCAAAAGAATCTCCCGAAGCGGCTGCAGAAGGCGATAAAACATTAACAATCGGCTTTTCCTGGGCGCACAAGAATGACGCGCTTTTCTATGGAATGGCTGACACGCTTGATGCCGCTGTGAAAGCGACAATGGGTGAGCACGGTTATGATGCCGTTGAGTGGATTGACGTTATCGCTGAAGATAATGCTCAGACACAGGCTGACGACATTGAAGACCTTATCTCCCGTGGCGTTGACGCGATTGTCGTTTATGCCTTTGACAGCATTGCGATCGGTTCTTCGATAGAGTCCGCGCAGGCTGCGGGAATACCGATTATACTTTATGACCGTGCAGCTGATGCTTCCGTGACACAGCCCGATGCATTCGTGGGTTTAGATACTGTCGCTCAGGCGTATGACGCGGGTGTTGTTTTCTTCCAGATGATGAAGGATGCTGGCGTTGAGCCTAACAAGATCATCTCGATTGTCGGTGACCTTGCTGACCAGAACGCTCTTAACAGAATCGAAGGCTTCGACAAAGCGGCTGCTGAATTTGGCTGGAAGGTTGAAGTTACCGTTCCCTCCGAGTGGAATTCCGACACGGCTCTTGCAAACTTCACAACGGCTTGGCAGGCAAACCCGGATTCCAACTGCGTCCTGATTGCTTCCGACTTCATCATCACCTCGGTTCAGTCAGTGCTGGAAGCGAACAACGCATGGATTCCCGCCGGTGAAGAAGGCCACGTATGGATCTGCGCACAGGATGCTTTCCCGGTTGGCTTGCAGTATGTGCGTGACGGCTACATCGACGTTGAAGGCGTATACAACTTAGAAGGTATGGCTGATCTGTTCACTTCTGTGCTGTATGACCTGATTGATGGCAAAACACTTGAGAATCCTTCTCAGACAGTTGGCGCTGGCCTGATGACAAAAGAAAATGTTGACACTGAAACATGGTGGGCACAGGCTTACGAAGAAAAGTAATAAGAAAAGTCACTGAGTTTAGGAATATCATCGGGGACTTGTCTCCCTGATGATATTCCAAAATACAAACATTCAACGAGCTAAATCGCTGTAGGTAAACGTCTTTAAAAGCTTGAAGGCGTATAAGTTAGATGGAGGGGACGGCATGTTTGGCACAAACAAACAAAACGCGCCTGCGACCGGTCAAATGCCCAAGAGCTCGCTGGCAAGCAAGTTAAAAAACCCAAATCTGATTCTTCTCATATTTGGTGTCATCATTCTCGTATTTATCTCATTATTTGTTCCCAAGTTTCTTACGTGGAGAAATATATCAAGTGTTATTGTTCAGGCCAGCTCAACAGGCCTAATGGCAATAGGTTTAACATTCGTCATTATCACGGCAGGTATCGATCTATCGCTGCCCACTGTCATGGCATTTTCATCAATTATCGGATGTATGGTCATGTCGCAGACGCAGAGTGTAGTTTTGGGTGTCATTGTCATTCTGTTTATCGCAATGGCAGTCGGCGCATTCAACGGACTCAGCGTCGCGAAATTTAAGATGGTACCAATGATCGTCACGCTTGCCGTTTCAACAATAGCTTCCGGCGCATCCAACTGGATTACGGGTGCAAAAAGCATCGGGGGGCTGCCTGCCGCCTACAAGCAGATTTTTGCCGGGAATATATTCGGTATCCCCACTCAGGCGATCATACTTATCGTGGTGGCGGTTCTCATGCACCTGCTGCTGAGCAAATCGATTTTCGGGCAGCATCTTTATCAAGTTGGTGTGAATGAAAGAACAGCCAGGGTCAACGGTGTGAATACCGAACGCACGAAGTTTCTTATCTATCTGATCAGCGGCTTGATGGCCGGTATTGCGGGTGTGCTGGGCAGCGCAAAGCTTGCCTCCGCGGGTCCTTCTCTGGGCACTCAGGATCAGTTTATGGATATCGTTTGTGCCACGGTGCTGGGCGGCGCAAGTGTTATGGGCGGTAAAGGCACAATCGTCGGCACGATCATCGGCAGTATATTCATGTCGATCATTACAAACGTGATGAATCTGTATGGTGTTGAGTACTTTATTACATTTGTTATCAAGGGCGCAACAATCATTCTATTTACATATTTCGATCTCATCCGAAACAAAATTGGCGAAGTGAGGGTGCGCTGAAATGGAAAAGATGATATTAAAGATAGACAATGTTTCAAAGGTTTTTCCGGGTGTGAAGGCCCTGCAGAACGTAAATATCGAGGCTGTCGGCGGTGAAGTCACAGCGCTGATTGGCGTGAACGGCGCCGGGAAGTCTACGCTTATGAACATCTTGGGCGGCGTACACAAGGCAAGCGAAGGCAAGATATATATAGGCGGCGAAGAAGCCAAAATTGGTTCCCCCCAGGATGCCGAGCATTATGGAATCGGCTTTATTCATCAGGAACCGATTACATTCAACTATATGACGGTTGCCGAAAACATCTTTATATCCAAACTCAAGAACGGTGTGAACTATAAAAAGCTTAACGCCGAAGCCAAGAAATATCTGCGTATGATGGACTGTGATATCAAGCCCACAGCCAAAGTCGGCGATTTGCCTATCGGTGAGCGCCAGATGGTGGAAATTGCGCGCGCATTGTCCTGCGGCGGAAAGATACTGCTTTTTGACGAACCGACAGCTTCCTTTACCTCTGCGGAAAAGCAGCGGCTGTTCCAGATTATACGCGAGCTCAAATCTCAAGGTGCGGTCATATTTTTCATATCCCACTTCCTTGACGAGGTTGAGGAGATATCCGACAAGACTATCGTTCTGCGCGACGGTAAGGTCGTCATATCGGGTATGACAAAGGATATACCGCGGAGTGAAATACTCAACAACATGATCGGCGGCGAGGTCGCTAAGCTGGAAGATCGCAGCGGCAAAACATTTACGGACGTGGTTTTAAAAGCGGAAGGAATTACGTCGGGCAAAGCCCCGATTGATGCCAGCTTTGAATTGCATAAGGGAGAGATCGTGGGGCTTTGGGGTCTTATGGGATCCGGCAGAACAGAGCTTATCCGGACATTGTATGGTCTTAACAAGGCTGATAAAGGCAAGGTCTCTATCGATACAGGACATGGGCTTAAACAAGTGAGCTTTAAGAAGGTACGCGAGTTCTGCGGTTACGTCACGGAATCCCGCCACGACGACGGCTTGTTACTGCCGTGGCCGATATGGAAGAACATCGTGTCGCCGAATTTGAGAACTTATAAGAAGAAACCTGTGCCGTTCCTTGATTATAAAAAGCAAAGAGAAGACGCCGAAGACTATGTCAAGAAGCTCAGCGTTAAAACGCCGAGTATCCATGTCAAAGTCGAGTCCTTGTCAGGTGGAAATCAGCAAAAGGTCATTATGGCAAAATGGCTATTAAGGAAACCTAAAATCTTTTTTCTGGATGAACCCACGCGCGGCGTGGACGTTGGGGCAAAGGCTGAAATACACAAAATGATTCAGAATCTGGCGAAGGAGGGCACGGCATGCCTGATCATTTCTTCCGAGATCGAGGAGATTTTTGCGCTGAGTGACCGCGTACTGGTCATCAACAGAGGCCGTATCGTGGCCGAAATCGATAAGACCAACATCGAAAAAGAAGTCCTCATGTCTTACTGCGTATAAGGGCTGGAAGGAGAAACGAATCGTGGAAACTAACGTATTGAAAGTTAACAGCAGGCGCGACAAGATCATAAAATTTCTTGTCAATTATGCGCTGTATATTCTGATTGTCGGGCTGGTCATCGTTTACGCATCTCTTACACCGCTCTTTTTATCGGGACAAAACATTGTGTCGCTGCTTACCAACTCTGCTCCTCTGCTTGTCGCGGCGGTGGGCATGACGTTTATATTGATCATCGCTGAGATCGATCTGTCTATAGGGTCCATCGCGGGTGTTGTCGCTTCGCTTTGGATACTCATGCTCACACAATCCCAGATGAACATATTTATCGCCACTATCCTTGCGATTTTTGTGGGCGCTGTGATCGGGGCGATTAACGCGGCGCTGATCGTAGGGCTTAAGATCAACTCGTTCTTAGCAACGTTGGGCATGCAGATATTCCTGCGCGGTTTTGTGTATATCTTTACGAATGGCGCGCAGATTTTGATGACAGATGCGGTAAAAGAAGTGAACGCCGTACTCAAGAACGTATTCTTTGGGCTATCCCCACTGCTGGTATTTGGCATATTGATTGCGATTATCATGATGCTGATTTATCGGTATACGGCCTTCGGCAGAAAAGTACAAGCAATCGGCTGCAACAAGAGCGCATCTTCAAAGCTCGGCGTCAATGTCAAGCTCGTGACGGCGATATGCTATGTGCTGTGCGGTGCGCTTGCCGGTGTCTCCGGTATACTCACAGCGACAAACGTGGGCATGGTGCATCCCTCCAATATAGGTTCGGGACTGGAATTCCTTGCGATTACGGCATGTGTTCTGGGCGGAACCAGTCTGCTGGGCGGCACGGGTACCATCATTCCGGGCACGCTGATCGGCGTGATATTCCTAAACAGTATTGAAAACGGTCTTGGCTTGCTGGGAGCCAGCGCGTACGCCTATCCCGTTGTGAGAGGTCTGGTCATCTATCTGGCGATGTTGACGGATTCCTTCAAGCATTCGCTTTCCGTAAAGAAGTAAATATTATCTCAACATAGGAGGTCTTAAATATGTATCGCAAACCTAGAATCGGCTTCGTCACCATATCGGACAACAGAGAAAAAGCGCACAGAGAGCTGATGCCTGTCAATAAGGAATTTGAAGACTATGTGATTGGCAAGATTCGTGAATATGATGACTTTGAGCTGGTCACCGCAGATGTCATTGTCCATACAGCGCGTGAGGCTGTGGATGCCGCGCATAAGCTCAATGCGGCCGGTATTGACGGTCTCATCATGAACTTTACTATTTGGGTATACCCGAACCTCGCGGTAATACTCGCCCGCAACATCGATAAGCCTATCCTTATGCTGAGCAATCTGCATCCCGAACGCGCGGGTTTAGTCGGCATGATGGCTTCCGCAGGCAGCCTAGATCAGCTGGGACGCAAGAACTACCGTGTGTGGGGCGATATCGCGCGCCCCGAAGTCTACGAAAAAGTCGTATCATTTGCGCGCGCCTGCGGGGTTGTGGGCGGGCTTAAAGGCTCCGTTTACGGCATGTTCGGCGGCAGAAGCATGGGTATGTACACGGGCGTCGCGGAACAGTCCACTTGGATGAATAAGTTTGGTGTTGACTGTGAGCATATCGACGAAATGGAGATATTAAGAAACGCCGAGCTTGTGGATAAAGACAGAATCGAGCGTGCTTTTGAATGGCTCACGGAAAACATCGGCGAAATTAAGTATAACGGCGCGGGGCTCACTCCCGAAAAGCTGCATTTCCAAATCGCCTGCTATCTGGCGACGAAAGACATGATTAAGGAACGCGAGCTGGATTTCATAGGCATCAAGTGCCAGCCGGAAATGGGCAACCATTTCGTAACGCAGTGCCTCACACAGGCGTTTTCCAACGACCCGTATGACATGGAAGGTGAAAAGGAAATTACCGTTTGCTCGTGTGAAAACGATATGGACGGCGGCTTGACCATGCAGATGCTGCATTTGCTCACCGGTCTGCCCACGCTGTTCTTCGACTTCAGGCACTACGACACAGAGAATGACGTGTTTGTGTTTGCCAACTGCGGATCTCAGTCCACCTATTATGCGGCTCGGTCGAAAGACTACAAAGAGAACCTTCGCAAGGTCAAGTGCTTCGCGCAGACACCCGAATTCTATCCTGCGGGCGGAGCGACGGTACGTTATATGGCGGCCCCGGGCCAGCTGACTTGCGCAAGGCTGTCCAGAAAAGACGGCAAATACAGAATGGTCATTTTCCCGGTCGAGGTGAAAACGTTCCCAGAAGAGAAGATGATGGAAACGTCCAATGAATGGCCGCAGGCGTTTGTGAAGATCAACGTGACCCCCGAGCAGCTCATTGATATCTACGGTTCCAACCACGCGCACGCGGTGGAAGGCGACCATGTCAAGGAACTCGTCAAGATCTGTGATATGTTGGACATTGAAGCAATCGTGCTGGATTAACGCATAGAAAGGGGCAAAAAGCGATGAAGGTTGGGACCTATTTTGCTTACTGGGCACAGGAATGGAAGGTGGATTATCTTCAATACATTGAGAAAGCCAAAAACGCCGGATTCGATGTGCTTGAGATATCCTCAGGGATTCTTGATCTGACGGATAAGCAGCTTGAAGAACTTAAAAACGCCGCCAAAGAGGCAGGACTTATACTCACAGCATGCCTTGGCATCACCAAGGACATGGATGTATCTTCGCTCGACGAAGCGACGCGCCGCAAGGGCATCGAATATATGAAGCGTCTATTCGTTGCGATGGACAAAGCCGATATAAGAAAAATCGGCGGCATCATCTATGCTTATTGGCCGTGTGATTATTCGCAGCCAGTGGATAAGGCTGCGGTACGCGCCAAAAGTATCGAAAGCGTTCGGGAGATGGCTGACTATGCGGCACAATTTGGTATTGAACTGGAAATGGAAGTGGTGAATCGGTTTGAGCATTTCCTTATCAACGATGCCAAGGAAGCCGTGCAATATGTAAAGGATGTGGGCCGTCCTAACGTCAAGGTGATGCTGGACTGCTTCCATATGAACATTGAAGAAGATCATATAGGCGATGCCATACGATACGTCGGCCCGTATCTGGGACATTTTCACATCGGCGAGTGCAACCGCAAGGTGCCGGGCAAAGGGCATATGCCTTGGGATGAGATGGGCCAGGCGCTGCGCGATATCGGGTATCAAGGCTATGTCGTGATGGAGCCGTTTGTGAAAATGGGCGGCGGTGTCGGCAGCGATATTAAGGTTTGGCGCGATTTGTCTGATGATGCGGATAATGAGCGTTTGGATGCAGAAATCGCGGAATCCGTAAAGTTCGTGCATTCAAAGTTCGATTAATATTCAAATTCCTCCAGGCAGGCGAAACGGCTAAGCCGAGAGAGCCGCTTCGCCTATCATGAAGCCTGTCCTTTTAGGGACAGGCTTTTCATATTGTATGCCGATAAAAATGGCATCCGCTTTGTTTACGCACCATTTTCCGCTATGCCGATTGCGCATTTCATTATATGATAGCTTTATCAGCCATGATTTCTGGGAGGACAGTATGAAACAAGATATAGGCATAATCGGCCTTGCGGTGATGGGGGAAAACCTCGCACTGAATATCGAAAGCAAAGGATATTCAGTGTCTGTGTTCGACATTGATACGCAAAAGACTCAGAGCTTCTTAGACAGCTGCGGGAAGGATAAACACTTCATAGGCGTTTACTCCATCGAGTCCCTTGTGAAGAGTCTTAAAACACCGCGAAAGGTCATGATGATGGTGAGAGCGGGACAACCTGTCGATGAGCTGATTGAACAACTCGCCTGCTGTTTAGAAAGCGGGGATGTGATTATTGACGGTGGTAATTCGCATTTTACCGATACATTCCGCAGAACGAATTATGTGGAGGAAAAGGGGCTTTATTATATTGGAACAGGCGTGTCGGGGGGTGCAGAAGGCGCGCGTAAAGGCCCCAGCCTTATGCCCGGCGGTTCATTTAATGCGTGGCCTCTCGTCCAACCGATATTTAATGCCATATGCGCCAAAGCGCCGGATGGCAAACCGTGCTGTGAGTGGGTGGGGCCAGGCGGAGCCGGTCACTACGTTAAAATGGTTCACAACGGCATCGAGTACGGTGATATGCAGCTGATTGGCGAGGCTTATCACCTGATGAAAACGCTGCTGAATATGTCTGCCGACGATATGTGCGATATATTTGCGGCGTGGAACAGGGGTGAGCTGAGTAGCTATCTGATCGGGATTACAAGTGATATCTTGGGCGTTAAAGATGAGGACGGTGTGCCGCTGATTGATAAAATATGCGACACTGCCGGACAGAAGGGAACGGGAAAATGGACGGCTGCGGCGTCACTGAACGAAGGCACTGTACTGACACTTATCAGCGAAGCGGTCTATGCGAGGTTTCTATCGGCAAAGAAGCAAGAGAGAATGCTGGCGGCCAAAAGGCTGAACGGCCCCGTTCCTCGTTTTGACGGTGATAAAGCTGCGTTTGTCAATGATATAAAAAATGCGCTCTACGCGTCAAAAATCATATCTTATGCGCAGGGGTTTTCGTTGCTGAGCGCTGCCGCCAAAACTTATGGCTGGAAGCTGGATTACGGCAAGATTGCTTTAATGTGGCGCGGCGGCTGCATTATCCGCAGCGCTTTTCTGGACAAGATTAAACACGCGTTTGACAATAATCCTGAACTTGCCAATCTGCTGCTAGATCCTTTTTTTCAGCAGACGATTGAAAGCTGTCAGCAAAGCCTGCGAACCGTACTGTCGGCGGCGGTGCTTAACGGTATTCCCGTGCCCGCGCTTGCAGCGGCGCTGAGCTATTACGACGGTTACCGATGCGAAAGCCTTCCTGCGAATCTGCTGCAGGCACAGCGCGATTATTTCGGAGCGCACATGTATGAACGCATCGATGCGCCCCAAGGTAGGTTTTTTCATACGGACTGGACGGGAAAAGGCGGCGCTACTGCGGCAAGCACCTACACGGTTTAGCTGCTATGAATAACTGACGATCTGATCCAAAGCCGCTTTGGCTTCAGCGCCAAAGCGGCTTATATCCGAGCTTTCAAATCATATCATGACAGTGATCACATTGCGGTCATTCCCGTAAGCATAAGACGAACTTTTGGCAGACATCAATGCAATCTTCACAGATAGTTCGTCGCCTTGCGCCAAAGCGTTGAAGGGTTCACCGTCATAGCTGATTTCGATCTGTATGCTTTCATCCGTCTCCGCATACGTCAGGCCAAATTGCACATTGAATCCGCAGTCTGCCGTATAATGAGGGACGATCGTCAGATGCACGAGCTCCTCGAACACAGAATGTACTGCGTTATGTTGGCGGCGGTTGAACAGCAGCTGTGAAGCCAGGGCGGAGAGCTCACTCACAACACCGATATAGTCATAATTCTTGCAGCTGATCTGTACATTATGGGTCTTAAGCCGCTTGACGAAAGCTCGGGTTTTTTCTTTTTTTGGCGAATCGAGTATCTCGCCGGGCGTACCCTCTTCATATATCACGCCTTCATCCATATAGAAAATACGCGAGGATACATCGCGCGCAAAGCGCATTTCGTGAGTAACGATAAGCATCGTCAGACCCTGCTGAGACAAATTGCGCATCACCGCGAGCACCTCGCTGACCATGGCGGGATCAAGTGCTGAAGTGGGCTCGTCAAAAAGGACGATCTCCGGCTGCATGGCCAGTGTCCGGGCGATAGCCACACGTTGTTGCTGACCGCCGGATAATTCGTCTGGGTAATTAAAGGCTTTTTGCGACAAACCAACCTTATCGAGCAGCTTCATTGCTTGATTGAAGGCTTGCTGACGGGTGCAGCCGAGCAGCTCTACCGGTGCCAGCATAATGTTCTCAATCACAGAGAGATGCGAAAAGAGGTTAAAGCTCTGGAACACCATGCCCATGCGCTGGCGTATTCGACAGATATCTGTATTCTTATCCGTCACATCCTGTCCGAATACATATATATGGCCTTCTGTGGGCGTCTCCAGCCTGTTCAGGCAGCGCAGCAGCGTACTTTTGCCTGTACCTGAAGGGCCGATGATGGATATGATCTCGCCCCGGCTCACAGACGCGTTGACGTCGGTTAGCGGTGTCACGTTGGGGTAGGCTTTCTTGACATGTACAAAAGTGATAACCGCGTCGCTGTCAAACTCAGCCCGCGGCACGATAAACGGTTCTGAGTGCCCCGTAGACAGCATTTGCACATCTTTGGGCTTGAGTCCGCGCCGCTTAGAGCCTGTCTTGACTTCGATCAGCCCGAGTAGATATGTGAGGCCCCATGCCATCAGAAAATAGATGATTGCTGTCGCGATCAGCGGGAAGAAGGCATCGTACGTATTGCTGCGAATGAGATCGGAGGCTTTGGTCAGATCCTGTATCGCGATATAGCCCACCACAGAGGTCGCTTTGAGCTGGTTGATGAATTCACCTTTATAAACCGGAAGCACGAAACGCACAGCCTGCGGCATGATAATTTTTACGAATGTGCGTGACTTACCAAAACCGAGCGCGGATGCAGCCTCACACTGGCCACGGCTCACCGAATCGATGCCGCTGCGCAGCATTTCCGCCACATAAACAGAAAAATTGATGGAGAAACAGATGACTGCCACAAAAACGCCGTCGAAGGATTTGAATATCAGGAAAAAGAGGACCATCAGCCACACCAGAACAGGCACGCCCTGAACGATCCGAATGAAACCCGCCGCGATTTTGGAGGCGATTTTGTTTTTGCTGCGGCGGATCAGGCAGATGCCGAATCCCAGAATTGTGCCGAAGATAGCATCTAAAACGCTGATGAGCAGCGTCACACCCAAGCCGGACAGTATCAGCTGCCAACGGTTTTCGCGTATGAATGTTTTTTCAAAGCTTGTGGATAAAGACTCCCACCATGAGGCTTCCGCCTTTGTGACCGTGCTCGCGGCGGCGGCGGCATCTTCCGCACGGACGACAAGCGCGATACCACCGGTGTAGTGTGACGTGGCAAAATCGATACTCTCCTTACGTTCTTCGGTGATCGACATGGCGCCGGACACGATGTCCGCCTTGTCGCTGGTCAGCATGTTGATGAGCGAACCGAAACTCGTTTGTGTCATCTTGACTTCCATGCCGAGCTCTTTGCCGATAAGGCAGACGAGTTCCACCTCATAGCCCAGTGAATCCGAGCTGTCGCCCACATATGACATCGGTTTGGTCGTCGAGTCATGGGCGTAACGCAGAATACCGTTCACCGCTTCATAATCTTCTATATCAATGTGTTTAGCGCTTTCGTCGCTGCTGAACCATTTCTTCTGCAATTCTTCCAGTGTGCCATCCGCGGTAAACCGCTCGATCACGGCGTTCACCTTATCCGTGAGTTTGCTGTTTTTCTGCAGTCCGAGGCCATACATGTCGGTTTCAGCCATATCGGGGAACATGAAAAAGTCGTTGTTCTGCGCCGCTGCCAATCTGGCCACCGGCTCATCCAGACCGATCGCGTCTATGTCACCGGAGCGCAGCGCCATTAACATAGAACTTATATCGTTATAGTATTTAAAATTCAGGTTGTCGATACAGCCGCTTAAAATCTTATCGAACACGGTGCCGGTTTGAGAGCCTACTGCAGCACCGCTGAAATCATCCAACTTCGAAAATCTGGTTTCTTTCTCATTCAGCGCCTCTTTGGCGGCGCATCCGGAGAACACCATACTGACTGCCAATACTATGATCAAAACTAACGAGAACCAATGTTTTCGCATGGATGAGAACCCCTTTTTTAATTCTATATATTCACTCATTATAGATTTATATGGATGTATTCGCAAGTTTTAAAAAATTTAAGGATGTAGTGGTACCGATTCTTTACTCATTGATAGTATTAGAAGCTATAGTGACAGAAAAATTTAACGAAAGGGATAAATGATAGGGAAGGACGGTCTGACCAATTTTGAATGAATTGGTGAATATAAGGACAATTTGACTGTAAAAGATGCGACCAAAAGGGGGGCAGCCCTCCTTGAGAAAGACGGGTAGATGAAAACTAGCGTTCCAAGGGTCGCAGATTCTGCCAATCAAAGCATTGACGATGAAAAGGGATAGTAGCTTGAAGAAGATACTGATGCTCACAACAGGTGGTACAATTGCCGCGGATAAAAGTGATATCAATCTTTGATACAAATCTCGCGGGGGAGGTCACACTGCCTATAGGGAAGTTTAAAGAAACCGTCTAGTTCTGGTCTTAGGTATCTACGTTATCGTACTTTAAACTGGACTAATTGCCTTTGAACAAAAAGCTGCCATGTCAATCGTGCTAAATTTGCCCTAAGATGGATGATAATATAAAAGAGTCTCTGAGGTAGGTTCTCAGACGCTTTTATTTATCTGCCATGTCTCAATTCAATAGCCTACGGCGGTGGTGCAATGTATTTATAATAAATTGATAATTGTTTGCACCCTTAGCGAGTCATTTATATCTTCATACTTTACACCAATGACGTAACAAGGCTGTCCAGTAGCTGCATTAAATCCCTGAATAACCTCATCCTCATCTCCATAATATAACTGTATGTTATATTGTTGAGACGAAGCAAAATGCATAACCGCTTCTTTTATATCACTTCGATATAAACCAACTGTATTACCCTCAATTACTGGTGTTATATCTTCAGAAAGGTGAAATAATAACATATGATTATTACCATTCCTCTCTGATTCAATGGTATCTGTAATCGTGACAATATTCTTTTGTTTGTTCCATTCTAGGCAACGCGTCTGTTCAACACCTTTGATTTTTTTCTGTATGCCAGTTACAGATACATTTGTATCATTAATCTCCCAATCTGTTATTTTGGTCATAAGTGCATTAGCATCAACGGCAGGTCGGTACTTATATAAGAAAGCATTCTTACTTGCTGTCCAATTCGAAACTAGCACACTATGAGCCCATGGTGATACACCATATAATGCAAGTGAATTTCCCCAATAATCATAGCCAGCTGTTCCGCCATCTAAAAACAAGTTTCCATGATGCCATATCATAAAGCTTAGATCATCATGGTGTTTATGGCTACCACTATGTGTGGATGCAGCAAACATAATCCAGTCTGTATCGGTATTAAACTCCCATGAACTTCTAAATATTGCGTAACCTCCATAAGGGAATATTCGGTCCACTTCATCTGGTACAATTCCCCGTTGGCCTTGAGTCGCGACATATTGATACTGGGGATTATCCATCCATTCTAACCATTCATAGAAAGATTCGCTTGAGTCTCCTAAGGGTGGGTACTTTCCGTCAGGACGGGTTAGATGTATGGAATAATCCAACATAGAATCAACTTTACTTTTAATCATATTACTGTACTTGTAATCGAACTCATTCAAGAATTCTGCCATTGTATTTATAAGCATTGCAACGTTTACATGATACGACGGAGAATGTTCCGCATTAACCCCATCTTGGAGCACTTCACTTTGAACATAAGTTAGTATTCTATCCTTAGCGATAGCTTGATATTCTTTATTATTAGGGTTCTCAAAAACTAATGTATATTTTAATAGTGCGCGATCTTGAAATAGGCCATGGTTATGGTGCCACGTATAAAAACTTCCGTCAGCCAATAAGCTGGCGTGGTATGTCATAGAGTTTTCAATTATAAACTTTTGATCGTTAGTCAGATAATCACTCCACTTCGTATATGCTTCTGTAATATAGAAGCATCTTCTAGCTGTACTATCGTCATTCCACGCATAAGAGTTCTTATTTTTTGTTTCTAGGGGGTATTCTCTTATCCAGCTCAATACTATTGGAATAGCCCTTTCAACAAGTCTAATATCTTTGGTTTTCTCCCATTCATCAAGACATACTTCAAGCCAAAACATTCCATGATATTTATATTATATACTTGGATCGCTAATCCCAGGCAAGTTCCAATTAATACCATTGCCGAAATGATACCCCAAATAATCTCCATTTAAGAACGCCTCAGCAGGTGAAAATTCTTGCATGTCATCAGACTTCGGCATAGGAGGATCATTAGACTCAGTAAGAGTCTGTAAGAATCCAGGACGCAGATAATTAAAATCTTCAAGAATACCGGTATGGTTTTTATACATAAGTGAATAAATCGTTTTCGCTTTTATAGTGCCTGTTGCACATAATACTATAATGATAATGCTAACTAATATTGAAATAGATTTAGTAAGTAATGAGTATTTCTTTTCATTTTTTTTAGCCGATACATGTATATCTTCATTAACTATTAATATCTTTTTATAAACGAGAATAAGAGGGATGTATATAAATATTAACATAACAGGATGCAGGATTACTCCGCCACAATAATGTATCAACCACAGTATATATATAAATCCCGTTATACATCCTATTGATTCCAAGCATAAATATAATTTAAATTTTGCCCATTGTCCTTTTTTGATAATACTTATGAGAATTAATATAATTGGAGTAATAAACACTAAGATTCCTAAAATGCCATAACAATTAAATAGGAATAGATACCCATTATTTTTCAAACTGGATGAATAACCACTGAACCATTCCGGGCCGTAACCTAATATTTTTTGCCAAAAACCTGCTTGTCCATTTGATGCTGACAGAAACTGATTTTCCTTTAATGATGTATTAAGTAAGTCATCTTTATCTGTATGTAATCTGGACTTTATAAAGTCATTCATAACATTACTAAAGATAACATTATTAAACCTGTTGGTCTTACTGAGGGATTCTATGCTATTGATGTCTTGATATGTAATATACCCTATATAATCATTACTATTGATACACTGATACCAATCAATATTCTCTTCTTTCAGTTGATTCTCCTCAGGTAGGGGAATGGGATAATCAACTGAATTATTAATTCTAGAATATTCCAATGCTATTGGTGCAGCAAGAATAGAAACTAATAGCAGTAAATAAAAACAAATGTTAAACTTAGCTGACTTTGTTATAAACTGCTGGATAAGCATACCTACAATACTTATTATGCTAAATATTACAAATAGAATAATCCCCTGTTTTGACCCGCTCAATAACTGTATAAAAATAAATATTACCATTAAGCCACATGGTATGATTACACGTTTTTCTTGGACTAAGTATATTGATGCCAAAAAACAAAGATAAGCAATAAAAATAGCAACACCTATATACCATCCGGAGATATTTGACGAAAACCCTTGTGTTGAATATACCCGGCCTGTAAACCAGGTTATAAGAGCTAATAGAGAATAAAACGACGCAACAAGCAGAATGCACCACTTAAGTATTTTTGCATATAGATCACGCTTAAATTTAATTAACCAGAAAATATTCAAAGCTAATAACGGAAGCAATAGTACAATAATATTTTTTACAGCTTGAAACCAACTTGTAGAAAATAATATAGTACTTAGCAATGCCAATAAAAAGAGCAGAATACTCAAGGTAATCTTTTTATAGTCTCTTCCAACAACAGTATGGGTAGAAATGCCTAATGCTAATAACATTAATACCAGAACGATACTAATGCTAAAAAGTAAAACGATATTTTCTTTATAACATGTTTCTATTATATTGATACAAGCATATAAAAAAAATGTTCCACAAATACATATTTTAGATAAAAGCCTCATCTTATATTAATTAACTCCTTTATATAAAAATATACAACATTATTGTAAAATAATCAATAATATCATTTACAAATATAAGTATGAAAAAACATAATATAACAGACTAATGCTACATACATCATTTAACTGACCAAAACTGCCCCCTTGTAATCTCAATTGTTCTATAATATAATGTCTAAAGCTGTTAAAAAACTATTTGACTTTAATTGAAAATTATGGAAGGAGTCAGTTTTGAAAGAGTTCTTGCGTAATCATATACTAAAGATAACACTAGCTTTCCTATTGGTACAGCCGTTTATAGATATCGCAACATCCCTTTTGGTTAGATTCTCTGAAGCAAGCTTAACATTTGGAATGGTCATCCGTTTTGCGTTTTTAGCTCTAATATTAATTTATTGTTTCTTTATTTGCCAGACCAGGTTAAAAAAGTATTTTATAGTTTATATGATTGTTCTGGCTCTATATTCAGTTGCTTACATGGCATTGAGAGTAACTAGTAGTGGCGAGGAAGCTTTATTTACCGCAGCGAAGACGTTGTTAAAGAGTTTTTATTTTGTTTTGATACTTATCTGTTTTTCTCTTATTTATCATGAGCAGAAAAAAACAATAGATTCCAAATATCTGGCCATTATAGCAGCTTGCTTTGCAGGGGCGTTACTGATTGCTATCATATCTGGAACCGATTTTATCAGCTACAAATATGGTAAGCTCGGCAGTTCTGGTTGGTTTTATGCGCCTAACGAAGTAGGAACTATCATCGGCGTGCTGTTTCCTTTTATGGTCTGCTATGTAGCAGCGTCATTAAATCCTTTCAGATTGGTTAAGTTTTTAGCCAGTTTGGTTGTGCTAATTCTATACATTGCTTTGTCACTAAATATTGGGACAAAGGTACCTATGCTTAGTGTTCTCTTAACATTAGGTGGCATGGGGGTTGTTAACGTTATAAGGATTTTTATTTCTAGACATAAAAAGCGCTGTTTATTAATGGCTCTTGGTGCCTTTCTTCTGTTGGCGGGCACAACTGCAGTGCTGCCAGTCACTGCTGCAGGTCAAAACCTCAGTACTCATATGGCCTCTGTTGGCATGGAGGGGGTTCAGGACTTCTTTATTGTCGAGGAGACAACTAACGATCAAAATGTGCCTGAAGATCAAGATCGGCAGGAAAGCTCCGATACCAATATTAATTCCAAGAATGTTATATATAGCAGCCGGGACGTATACCTTGAACAAGCTAAAGAAAATTATAAGGCAACTCCAACTATAGAAAAGCTTTTAGGTGCCGGCCCTGGAAATATGGTCGAAATGGATTTCCATGATATCTTTTTTCAGTTCGGTATAGTCGGATTTATTATCTATATTACCCCGCTTGTTTTTATTATTGTGGTAACATTAATACGTGTAATCCGCAAACTGAAACTCTGTATTCTGGACAATATCATAGTTAGTATGGCTATGGGGCTTATGTTGAGTTTGTTCATTGGACTGGTTTCTGGACATGTTTTTACAGCACCCGCAGTGAGTATATATCCCGCTATTTGTTTGGCAGGTTTGATAAGTGTTCTTGACAAAAATCTTTGGGATGAATGGCATTGTGATAAAGAGTTGAATTAATTTTAAGATAACATTGAGAATGCCGCCGCAATATAACAAAAGATATCATTTCTTTGGTAAATTGCCTATAATTGATTATAATTTGAGTAGGTTATTTGGAGGAAAATTAATACTATGTTACGTGTGATGCCCGTGTTCGGCACCAGGCCCGAGGCTATTAAGATGGCACCTCTCGTAGCTGCATTGTTAGCTGACGAGCATATTGACTGTATGGTGTGTGTAACAGGTCAACATAGAGAGATGTTGGATCAAGTCTTGGATCAGTTTGATATTAAACCGCGATTTGACTTAAATATTATGAAAGAATCGCAGACCCTAACCTCCATCACGTCAAGCGTGTTAGAGGGGATGGATGAAGTTATAGTAAAATCAAAGCCGGATCTGATACTCGTTCACGGAGATACCACCACATCTTTTGCAGCTGCGTTGGCTGCGTTTTATAGAAAAATACCTGTCGGTCATGTAGAGGCGGGTCTAAGGTCCTTTGACAAATATTCACCCTATCCAGAAGAACTTAACAGAACGTTAACTGCGAAAATTGCAGACCTTAATTTTGCGCCAACTTCTGCTAATCGGAAAAACCTTTTGAGGGAAAGTGTTCCGGGTCAGATATTTGTAACTGGAAATACTGTCATTGACGCATTGCAGCAGATGGTAAAGAAAGATTTCATCTTTAGCCATTCCCTGCTCAATGGGCTGTCCTCCTCAGAAAAGCGTATGATACTGCTAACGGCTCATCGACGTGAAAACCTAGGCATGCCCATGGAGAGTATATGCCGGGCTGTTAAGCGCATTGCTGCTGATAACAGCGATGTAGAGATTATTTACCCCGTGCATCGTAATCCTGCGGTTCGCCAGCATGTATGGCCAATACTATCTGATGTACCAAACGTTCATCTTATTGATCCAATTGAGGTTCAGGATATGCATAACCTCATCAACAGATGTTATCTGGTGATGACTGATTCTGGCGGACTACAAGAAGAAGCCCCGGCACTGGGTAAGCCAGTTCTTGTATTAAGGAAGGAAACTGAGCGCCCAGAGATATGCGAAGCAGGGAAGGCGCTGTTAGTGGGAACTGACGAAAACTGTATATATGAAAAAGCAATGAAGCTGTTAAATGACACTGATTTCTATATGGGGATGAGACAAGCTCTCAATCCATACGGAGACGGTCGGGCTTCCGAGCGAATTGTAAAAGCTATACGATATTGGGCAGGTTTGTCGGCAGAGCCACCGATTGAATTTATCGTCTGATAATAATTGCCCTGTGCACACCGCAAGAAAGAACGATTACTTATGCAAAAAGAAACAATACTTGGTACCAATGTATGTGTCACCACAAAGAATGAGTTGCTTCTAGCAATACAAGATGATATCCAACAGGGAAGAAAAACTTTTATTGTAGCGATAAACCCGGAGAAGATATTAAAAGCTCGAAAAGATCCTGCTTTGGCAGACTTGCTGAATAGTGCAGAATATCAAATAGCTGACGGCATCGGTGTTGTCATTGCGTCACGTTTGCAAAAAGGGCATATACGGGAACGTGTTACAGGGATAGATTGTATGGGTTCGCTATGTGATCTTTCTGCACGGAGAGGATATCGTATCTTCTTGTATGGTGCAAAAAAAGATGTTATCCTAAAGGCCAGAAACGAGCTGGAACTGATGTATCCGGGTATTCATATCGTTGACATTATGGATGGATACTGTAACAATAATGATGTGCTTATTGAACGAATTAATAAATCCTGTGTGGACATCGTTTTTGTTGCATTAGGATCTCCTAAACAAGAAAATTGGATAATACAAAACAGAGACGTTTTGTGTGCTAAAGTTTTTCAAGGCGTCGGAGGGTCTTTTGATGTCATATCAGGCACCCTGAAACGGGCTCCGCTATGGATGCAAAAATCTGGGCTGGAATGGTTGTTTCGCCTTTTGCAGCAACCCGAAAGGATATTCAGACAGCTTAATATATTAAAATTTTTATTCTTGTTAATAAAGGATGGGAAACGTAATAATGAGAATTAACGTAGTAGGGCTTGGGTATATTGGACTTCCCACTGCTGCAATGTTTGCACGTAGTGGCGCTGATGTGTTAGGGGTAGACCAAAGTGAGCATATAGTCAATACGATAAACAACGGCGACATCCATATTGAAGAGCCGGGGTTGTTGGACATAATCCGTGATGTGGTTGGAGAAGGCAGGTTAAAAGCGGCGCTAAAGCCGAGCGAAGCGGATGTATTCATCATTGCCGTGCCTACGCCAAACGCTAAAGACGAGCACCAAAGCTGTGATCTTAAATGTGTCATATCTGCTGTTCATTCAATTATCCCTTATCTTAGAAAAGGTAATGTCGTGATCGTAGAATCCACGATAGCGCCTAGGACCACTGAGGACGTAATCGCCCCGATGATTCGGCAAGCAGGGTTTGAACTGGGGCAGGATGTTTTTTTGGCTCACTGTCCTGAGAGAGTTCTTCCTGGGCAGATCTTAAATGAACTGGTGAATAATAACCGCGTCGTAGGTGGTATGACGGCAGCTTGTGCGGATAAGGCAGCGGATATTTACAGTATGTTTGTACAAGGAGAGATTATTAAAACGGAAGCCAAGACCGCAGAGATGAGCAAGCTGATGGAAAACACATTCCGCGATGTTAATATAGCCCTAGCTAACGAGCTCGCAAAAATTTGCTGTAAGTTGAAAATTAATGTAATGGATGTCATTAGAATGGCAAATAAGCATCCCCGTGTCAATATACACACCCCTGGACCGGGAGTGGGGGGGCATTGTTTGGCTGTCGATCCGTATTTTATTTATGCAGCGGCACCTGAAACAGCCCAGATCATCAAGCTGGCGCGTGATATCAACACAAGTATGCCTGATTTTGTTGTTCAAAATGTCGAAGCGCTGCTTGGCTATGATAAGTCGGCTAGGATTGCTGTTTTTGGTGTGACATATAAACCAAATGTGGACGATATTCGCGAATCACCTGCGCTTAAGATTGTGGACAAGCTTTCTGCATCCGGATATCAACTGCGCATCCACGATCCCCATGTTAAATCATTGGATAATGTCACTTTTGAAGAGGCACTGAAAGATGCGGATATACTGTTATGTTTGGTTGGCCATCATGAGTTTAAGCTTATGAAAGGTTCAGATATTCGAAAGTTGATGTCAAAACCTGTTGTCTTTGATGTGACAGGTACATTGCAGCAGGAGGATTTGGATATCATCAACTACGGGAATCTTTACAGTTATGTGCCGGAGAATCAGCAAAACAAGAATAGATTGGAGCTATAACGTGATGAGATATCTCTTAGTTACGCCGGGCTATCCAAGTGAAAGCAAAAAATATAATAATGCATTTGTTCATGCACGAGTAAAGCAATACATTAAAGCTGGTCTCGAAGTTGATATATTCTCATATAGTAAGTCTTATTTTGCAAAACCGGGTAATGGAAAACGTTATAAATGGGAGAATGTGGAGGTGGAATGCGGCAATTTAAATGAGCTGAGTCAAAAGCTACGGACACAGAAGTATGATAAGATTTTAATGCATTTTGCCATACACGGTGCTGTGAAAAGGGTTTTGACAGTTGCTGCGGGCACTCCTGTTATTATTTGGTGCCATGGAGTTGATGTCATTTCATGGAGACGAAGAATGTATAATCTTCGCATAAAAAATATTGTTAAATTTTGCGGATATGCAGTCTTAAATACGATACAGAGAATGTATATTCATCGAGCTGTGATGAAATATGGAAACCTTATAACGTTTGTTTTCGTTTCAAATTGGTTAAAGAACTGTGCACAAAGAGATTTATGGTTATCAGAAAGACTTACTAATTTTAGAATAATTCCAAATATTATAGATGAGGTGACTTTTCAGTACAAACAAAAAGAGGAGGTCGACCGCCTTAAAATATTGAGCATAAGGTCTTTTGATTTTAAAAAGTATGCAAACGATTTAACAGTAAAAGCAGTAAAAATTCTGTCTGATAAAGACTATTTTAACGAACTTGAGTTTACGATATGCGGGAAAGGCCGTCTATGGGATCGGACGACCGCCCCCCTGAAGCAATATAGTAATGTGGAGCTAATAAACCAATTCTTTTCTCATGATGAGATTGTGGACTTGCACGCTAAAAATGGAATTATGCTGATGCCATCCCGGCAGGATACTCAAGGCGTGTCAACATGCGAGGGAATGAGTAGCGGCTTAGTACCAATATCATCTAACAACTCTGCGATTCCCGAGTATGTAGCGGAGAATTGCGGATACCTGGCTAGTAACGTGAATGAAATAGTTGCTGCTATTGATGATTTGTATCACAACCCAGAGAAATTTCTTGATTATTCAAAAAACGCAGCAGCTTTTATATCAAATAAATGCGCAGCTAGGGCAGTCATACCCATAGAAATTGCGCTTATACAAAAGGAGCAATCGGAAACGGAATGAAGATACTGATAGTGAGTATGTTATTCTATCCGGACAGTCGTATTGGTGCCTTTCGACCAACAAATTTTGCAAAAAATTTAGTGGAGTTAGGTCATGAAGTGACTGTTATTACGACTGACAAGAATGGTGAAGTAAATTTGCCAGGGCTAACGATTCATCAAATCGGTATGGGGAGATTTATCAAAGTTATTGATAATCTGCTGCTCCATAGAAAGCCCCATAGGCTTGCATCTGCAAATGATACACAAAGTAAGAAAAGCGTGGGAATGTCCCCGCTGAAAGTGGCCCTGCTGCTGTTGCTAGATCATGTTCATGGATGGAGTTGGACCAGGAAGGTCCGTCGTTACGTCAAGGCAAATCCGATTGGACAGCAAGATATTTTAATTTCATCTTTTGGTCCTTTGGGAAGTTTTTTTGCTGGTCGTATGCTCAGCAAGAATAACGTTGCTTCAAAATTGGTTCTAGACCTTCGTGATCGCATACCAAACGCCCGATATCCGAACATATTTAACAGAAGGTATCTCAGATATGAACACATTATCATGAGGGAAGCCGACGGTGTCATATTGGTTTCTCAAGGGCAGAAAGAGTCTTTTCTCAGGGATCTGTATTTGAAACCATCATCGAAGGTCCATGTTATCACAAATGGGTATGAACGGAATTTGGAAGCGACAGCCAAAGTGCCTGAAGGAGATGAACTCAGTCTTTGTTATACGGGACAGCTTTATGGCAGATATCAGGCGATGGCATGGCTCATAAATATATTGGATCAAGCTATGCGAGAAGACGATATAAGCATAAGGGTAAATTACGCCGGCCCAGAAGGCAGACGGTTACAAGAAATCGCAAAGGGGACGGCCATCAGGATTACAGACCACGGTGTGGTTTCACATGAGAAGGCGCTTAATATTCAGCAAAACAGTGATATTCTTGTTGCACTCGCATGGAACGAGCCAAACAGTCTGGGAATACTGTCTGGTAAATTTTTTGAATACATGGCCAGTAAAAAACCTGTTATTTCCTTAGTCACAGGAAGCCTCCCTGACGCGGAAATTACAACGATGGTTCGCAAGCTACGCCTCGGTATAGCCTGTGAAGAGTTTTCAAAGGAAGAAGATGAAAAGGAACTCAAAAGATATATTATATTACAACATCACCGTAAAAAGAGTGGTGAGCAATTTATGTTTGATGCAGATTCTGCCGAATTAGAAAAGTTTGATTATTCTAACCTGACGTTGGAACTTGAGAAGATATGTAAAGACATAATTAATGCAAAGTAGTCAGCGTAGTGGTGAATAATATAATGCCTTGTTGCTTTTTAGGGGTAGTGTTATAATATTTCTTAGTGTCAGCCAGAAAGGGAAGATGGATGGATTCTAAAAGTCGCCACTCTTTACGTTTAAAGATTTGCCGGTGGGCAATCAGAAAGTATCGATATAAAGAGGGTAGTAAGTGGGATGCGCTTCGAGCCAGATGCTTCGCACGGCTGATGGAACGTGCGGGTGAAGATATTAAGATACGAAGTGGCGTCTTCATTAAGGAGCCACAGCATATTCAGATGGGTAGTCGCATTAGCATACAGGAGAATTGTTATCTTAGCGGTTTTGGCGGTTTGGTTATTGGAAACGATGTCAGTATGGGAACGGGAACATATATATTTACGTCCACACATCCGATTACATGCGATGTCATACGCAATACGCCGCTGGAGAAGAGGCCTGTAGTTTTAGGAAATGACATATGGCTGGGTGCAGGCGTTCGTGTTATGGGCGGCGTCACAATTGGTGATCATGTAGCGGTTGGTGCAGGAGCAGTGGTGACGCAAGACCTTCCATCTAACGGTGTATATGCAGGGATACCCGCCAGAAAGTTACGCGATCTTATCGGGAATACTACGGTTGAAGCATGAAGAGTAAATCATTTATCAAGGACTTTTTATTATATGGATTGAACAATGTTCTGGCCAAGGTGCTGGCCATTGTTGTGGTTCCTATTATTACTAGCGTTTTTTCCGTGGGCGAGTTTGGCATCATTGACACAGGAATTAGTGTGTTAACGGTATTACCGCTTCTGGTAGGCTTAGGGTATGATATGGTCTTGAAAAGGGATTTAATCATATACAAGCAGGATCGGAAGAAGAGTCAAGATACCATATTTACTATGTTGCTTTTTGTAGCTGTATGGGGTGCTCTAGCGGTGGTGGTGATGTCATTATTCAGTACACCCCTTGCTAGATTGCTTTTTACTTCGGATGAATACAGTAGTGCGATGCTATTTGCTTTAATCAGCGTTTATTTTAACACATTTATTGGCTTTATTATTGTTCTTTGCCGTACAAGCTTTAAACTTGTACGGTTTACAATTATAAGTATACTCAAGTTGTTGCTGGAATATGGGTTTATCATTTATGCTATTATCGTTCTAGAGAAAGGTGTTGTTGGCTACTTCGGGGCGATTTGCTTAGTGGATTTTGCTTATGCGATAGTTCTTCTGATAATCTACCGCAAAGCATTGGCAGGCCGATTTAACATCCCGATTCTTAAGGAGTCGCTCAAGTTTGGGATTCCTACAATGGTGGCGGGTCTTGGATATTGGATATTCAATCTTTCGGACAGAATACTTATTACCAATCTGAGCAACAGTACACAAACCGGTTATTATAGTATGGCAATCAAGATGCTGGGCGTATATACGTTTTTGGTTACTGCTTTTAAACAAGCGTGGGTTCCCCGTGCTTTCGAACTCTTTCGTGAGGACAAGGACACATTCCCAAGACATCTTGAAAGAATGCATCATTATTCATTAGCGTTCTTTTCATTTATGGTGTTGGCTAATTTTGCAGGTCTGCGCTTAATGATCATGTTGTTCTCAAATCCCGACTATTTACCAGGACTGGTGATAGCAGCCCCGCTAGTGATGGCATTCATTTTATATC
Source organism: Bacillota bacterium (assembly GCA_023436115.1). Lineage (GTDB taxonomy): Bacteria > Bacillota > Clostridia > Christensenellales > SZUA-584 > SZUA-584. The sequence goes on from JAEZKQ010000025.1 coordinate 37,936, forward strand.
CGCTGGCTGAGGTGGCTAGCATAGGTCTGTATCTATCGGGTAAAACAAAGGCATTGTCCAATGTTGTTTGGATAGCAGCCGTTATTAATATTGCCATCAATGTTATTTGGATACCCGTATATGGCAGTATCATTGCAAGTGCATCAACACTTGCTTCATATTTATTCATATATGTGACATATTGGTGGATGTCATGCCATTACATGAAATGGCGGTTCTCTTGGTTCAAGCCTGTTTTTGTTCTTGTCATGGCGGCGGGCTCAATACTGGGGATTTGCATCATCAGCATTGAGAATATATGGTTGGACCTGTTGTGTAAACTGGCTATTACAGCGGTCTTTTTAGGTATCATGCTGGCTACGCGCCTGATTCGTATCGATTATATTAAAAAAACAATTATCTATTTCTTCAAACGAAAGGAAACAGTAAAAAGTGGATCTGAATCAAATTAAGAATGAAATTGGCCGTAGGTACTCCCGAGCGATGGTGACAGGGGGCGCGGGGTTCATCGGCAGTCACGTGATTGAGGAACTTCTGGACACCGGTATCGATGTTATAAGCATTGATAATTTTATCGCCGGAAAGCAGGAGAATATCGTTGCATTTGAAGGTAATCCCCGGTTTAAAAACGTGAGCTGTGATATAACGGATTATGAAACGCTCAAGAAGCATTTTGATGGTGTTGATATTGTATTTCACCAAGCGGCTTCAAAGAAAAACGTATGCTTGAAAGATCCCCGGATAGATTTGCGTGTCAATGGAGAAGGGGCATTTAACTTACTTGAGCTGTCCCGAGATAAGGGTGTAAAGAAGTTTGTGCATGCATCCACAGGTTCTGTATATGGCGAGGCCAAGATAACGCCTCAGACCGAGGAACACCCTTTATGTCCGGTCTCTTACTATGGTGTCAGTAAGTTGGCAGGAGAGCGGTATGCCAAGGCTTTTGAGCATTTGTATGGGTTAGATACTACGATACTCCGTTACTTTCACGTATACGGGCCGCGTCAGGAATCTGGTGAGTTTGGCGGTGTGATTGCGATATTCGCTCGTGCTATACTTAGTGGAAAACATCCTATAATATTTGGCGACGGAACGCAGGAGCGATCATTTACCTACGTGAAGGACTGCGTCAATGCCAATCTGTTCGTCGCGGTAACAGATGGAACAAAGGGGCAGGAGTATAACTGTGCATCTGGAATTAACGTAACGGTGGGCAAACTATGTGAAACTATGTTAGATATATTGGATCGTAAGGACTTGAAACCTGAGTACCGTGACTGGCTTGTTGGTGATATCAAAAAGTTTGATATTTCAAACGAAAAGCTGCGCAGTTTTGGATTTGAGTTTAGAGCATCTTTTGAAGAAGGTCTGGCAGAAACCATAAAGTACTACAGAACGTTGTTCGGGAGATAGTATCATGAGGGTGCTTCATCTTCCTTCGTCGGTAGGGGGAAACGCATGGAATCTGTCGCTGGCAGAACGGGCTTTGGGGATCGAGAGCCGCGTATTTGTATTGGGGGAGAACTATTTTGGCTTTAAAGCAGACATTGTAAAGGACTGGAGACGAAACCGGTACACTTTCCCATTCAAGGCTTTTGAGTTCTATCGAAAAGAAATGAACAACTATGACATTTTTCATTTTAATTTCGGACGAGCCCTTTTCGATTACCGCTGGGAGTTTATTGATATGCTTGAACTACCTTGGTTAAAACGAAAAGGAAAGCGTATTGTGTTCACATACCAAGGGACGGATGCCAGATTGGCAAGTTATAGCTTGCAGAACTATGATGTATCCTTCTATAAAGAACTCACAAAGGCGGAACTTGATAAAGAGCTGAGACTGGATAGTCGCAGACAAAAGCGGGTCAGTAAGGTGGATGAATATGCTGATCTGATTTACACAACGAACCCAGATCTAAAAAATGTGTTGCCTTCACGAACGAAATTTCGTCCCTACACCAAGTTGCAGATCGAGGAGTGGACTCCGGAATTTAGTGATTATAGCAAGGATGAGTTAATTATCGCCCATGCGCCCACCAGCCGGTCTAAAAAGGGAACAGATGTAATCATATCTGCTGTCGAAGGACTAAAGCAAAAGGGAATTCGTGTGCGCTTTGATCTAATTGAGAAAGTGCCCAATGAAATAGCAAAAAGCCGTCTTGCCCAGGCAGATATTGTAATCGACCAGATATATATTGGGTGGTACGGTGGTCTAGCCGTCGAAAGCATGGCTCTAGGAAAGCCTGTAATAGCATATATCAGAGAGTCTGATATGGTGCATTTACCAGCTCAGATGTATACTGAAATGCCTGTGATCCGAGCCAATGCACAGAATCTTTCGGATATATTGGTTAATGTTATTACTGACCGGGACGGGTTACGTGAAAAAGCGCATCGTTCGCGGGTTTATGTGGAACATTGGCATGACAGTAGGGCAATAGCCCAAAACATCATTAAAGATTACGAAAGAATATTGTGAATGCCGTAATGGCATTTGAAAGGATAAAAAATGTCTGAGATTAAAAATAAGCTTCTAACAAAGACGGCCATGCTTGGTGTTATCGGGCTTGGTTATGTTGGTTTGCCGCTGGCCGTTGAAAAGGCCAAGGCCGGATATCGGACTTTAGGATTTGATATCAGCCGTCCCCGTGTTGACATGGTCAACGCGGGACAGAATTACATAGGTGATGTAGTTAATGAAGACTTGAAAGGCATCGTAGAATCGGGGATGCTAAGAGCAACTACCGACTTCTCGGAGGTGGCGGGTGCCGACTGCGTTTGCATCTGTGTACCTACACCGCTCGATGATCACCAGCAGCCAGACATTAGCTATGTAAAGGCCTCAGCTGAGAGTATTGTGCCGCACATGCACAAGGATATGTTGATTGTTCTGGAATCTACCACATACCCGGGTACCACAGAAGAATTACTCCTGCCTATATTGGAGTCTTCGGGGTTCAAATGTGGGAAGGATTTCTTTTTAGCATTTTCGCCTGAGCGTGTTGATCCCGGTAATTTGATATATAAGACCAAGAATACGCCTAAAGTTGTAGGCGGTGTTACCCCTGCTTGTACCGATGTAGCGGCTGCGCTCTATGAGAGCGTACTGGCTGCACCCATACATCGCGTTTCCTCACCGGCTGTGGCAGAAATGGAAAAAATACTTGAGAACACATATCGAAATGTAAATATTGGGCTAGTTAATGAACTGGCTATGCTATGCGATAAGATGGGGATTAACATTTGGGAAGTTATTGATGCTGCAAAGTCAAAACCCTATGGTTTCCAACCATTCTATCCAGGTCCTGGTTTAGGCGGACATTGTATCCCGTTGGATCCTTATTATCTGTCATGGAAGGCTCGTGAATACGGCTTTCACACTTCGATGATAGAATCGTCTATGATGATAAATGATCGGATGCCAGAATATTGTGTGGAGCGCGCCGCACGGATTTTGAATGAGCACCAGAAACCCATGAATGGTTCAAAAGTACTGGTTTTGGGCGTGGCATATAAGCAGAATATTGACGATTACCGTGAGAGCCCAGCATTGCACGTTATTGAAGAACTGGAGAAAAAGGGTGCTCAGGTGAGTTACTTTGATCCGTTTATTTCAGAATATCGATATCGTGGGCGTTTTGTAAAAGGCGAAACAGCACTGACAAGTAATCTGGTGTCTAAGGCGGATTTAGTTATAATTACGACATCGCATACCGACGTGGATTATGATATGGTGCAGAAGCATGCAAAAGCGGTGCTCGACACAAAAAATGCTATGAAACATATCAAGTCACGCGGTAATATAGAGTTGCTGTAGAAAGGGGAAAAGTATGGCACTGAAATATGCACTTATAGGCTGCGGGCGTATATCGCCCAATCATATAGCTGCAGCCCTTGAGAATGGATTAGATATTGTTGCAATATGCGATATCTTGCCTGAAAACATGCAGGATAAGATTAAAGAGTTTAATTTGCCTGATACGGTCCATACCTATACGGACTTTCACGAACTTTTGGAATTAGAAAAGCCGGAGCTTGTTGCTATTGCAACAGAGAGCGGAAACCATTCGCATATTGCGATAGAATGTATTGAAAACGGTTGTCATCTTATTATTGAAAAGCCTATTACTCTATCACTGAAGGATGCAGATGCGATTATCTCTTCGGCAAATCGTAAAGGAGTCAAAGTCTGCGCCTGTCATCAAAATCGCTTTAATAAGTCGGTGCAGAAAATTCGTGAGGCGGTGGAGGCAGGACGCTTTGGGAGGCTGCTGCATGGTGCGGCGCATATCCGTTGGAACCGCGGCGAGGATTACTACAAACAAGCGCCTTGGCGCGGTACTTGGGAACAAGACGGCGGTGCGCTGATGAATCAATGTATTCATAATATTGACCTGCTTCGCTGGATGATGGGGAGCGAAATTACCGAGGTAATTGGACTGACTGATAGGTTGCTGCACGATTATATTGAAGCAGAGGATCTTGGGCTCGCGCTGGTTAGGTTTGCAAATGGCAGTTACGGTCTTATTGAAGGCACGACTAATATATTTCCCGCCAATTTGGAAGAAACATTGTATTTATTTGGCGAAAAGGGAACCGTCAAAGCGGGCGGTAAGTCAGTCAATGTTATAGAAGAATGGCGTTTTGCTGATGGGTTGGATGATCCGGAAGAGGTTAAAGCGCTCTATCATGAGAATCCGCCGAATGTATATGGATTCGGACACAAGCCTCTTTATACGGATGTCATTCAGGCTGTTGAGATGGGTCGTGAACCTTACGTGACAGCAGAAGACGGGCGCCGTGCTCTGGAACTTGTTCTTGCTATATACAAATCAGCAGCTTCAGGTCAAAGCATCAAGCTGCCGATGGTTCAGTGTGCGTCTACCGATTTTGTTGGGAGATTTGATTAATGGGTTTTTTTGTGCATGAGAGTAGCTATGTGGATGACGGTGTGCAAATTGGAGAAGGGACTAAAATATGGTTTTTCTGTCATGTCCAGAAAGGTGCCATTATTGGTAGGAATTGCTCATTAGGGCAAAATGTAAGTATTGGAAACAATGTTCGGATTGGAAATGGTGTCAAAATCCAAAATAACGTGTCTGTTTATGAGGGCGTGGTAATCGAGGATGATGTATTCTGCGGGCCATCATGTGTGTTCACCAATGACTTAACACCTCGGGCAAAATATCCAAAGGGTAATGCGCGTTACGTCAAGACTTTAATTCGTCAAGGGGCATCTTTGGGTGCAAACTGTACTATAGTATGCGGACGTACAGTGGGGAAGTCGGCTATGATAGCGGCAGGTGCGGTTGTCACACAGGATGTTAAGGATTATGCCATAGTTGCTGGCTTGCCTGCCCGACAGATTGGCTGGGTATGCGAATGCGGAAAACGTCTGGAAGAGACGTTGAAATGCGATGCCTGCGGACGCAATTATGCTGAAACGGAAAGCGGTCTAAAGGAGACTATTTAATGGAATTTCGTGACCTTAAAATGCAGTATCAAGCTTTAAAGAATAAGATGGATGATGCATTACTGGCAGCGGTAGAATCGGGCGCTTATATAATGGGGCCGCCTGTTAAGGAACTTGAAAAGAAGTTGGCTGAGTATGTAGGTGTTAAGCATTGTATTAGTTGCGCCAATGGTACGGATGCATTGTCGTTGGCGCTAATGGCTTGGAACATAAAGCCTGGAGATGCCGTATTTGTTCCCGACTTTACATTCTTTGCGTCAGCTGAGGTTGTATCCTATGCGGGAGCGACGCCTATTTTTGTGGATGTAGATGCGGCAACGTTTAACATAGACCCAGTGAAACTTGATGAGAGTATAGCGTATGTTATACGTGAAGGACGTTTGAATCCCAAAGCAGTTGTCGCAGTGGATTTATTTGGCTTGCCAGCAAACTATGCTGAGATCAGGCGCGTGGCAGATAAGTTTGGCTTATGGGTTCTGGAGGATGGTGCACAAGGCTTTGGCGGTACCATAGGTCCATACAAAGCTTGCAGTTTCGGAGATATATCCACAACTTCATTTTTCCCGGCTAAGCCTCTTGGTTGCTATGGAGATGGCGGAGCAGTTTTTACGGATAACGATGAATGGGCAGAGTTGATGCGATCATTGAGATTTCACGGTAAGGGAAGCCATAAATACGATAATGTACGAATCGGTCTTAATTCAAGATTGGATACACTTCAAGCGGCTGTGCTGCAGGTTAAGTTAGAGGCTTTTTCTTCTTACGAACTGGCGAGTGTAAACCATGTGGCAGAAACTTATACGGAGCGACTGCAAAGGATAGTCAAAACCCCGATCATACCAGACGGATATGGCTCTAGCTGGGCACAGTATACCATCATATTAAAAGATGAAATACAGCGCAATGATTTGCAGCAATACCTAAAACATAGGGGAATCCCCACTATGATCTATTATCCGCGGCCAATGCATCAGCAGAATGCATTTGCGGGTTTAATTGACTCCCGGGGGGATTTTAATGTGACAGAGCAGCTTTGCGCATGCGTGCTCTCGCTGCCTATGCACCCGTATCTAAACGATGAAGATATTGAGAAAGTATGTAAGGAGATTATACAATATTTGCAATACAGCTGATAAGTTATAAACGACTCTGTTAGTTATTTGAAAAGTCATGGTTATTATTATTGTCCTGTTCTTATTGTGAGAACTGGCTTAAAATGAGAAATAATTAATGTAGATAATAAAATTATTGAATTTACTTGTATTTCTCTGGTATGAATTTGCTTGTATTTCTCTGGTAAGACTCGTATTTTTAAAAGATATCTGCTATTATTATGAAGATGTAAATGCTTAGCCTTAAGTTTGAGGACAATATGAAGAGATTTATTAGTATATTAATTATAATGGTATTACTCGTAACTGGGCTCAGCGTTATGAATTCCTATGCAGTTGGCTCAGCTACTGTGGTATTCAATGGGCCAACTCTGGTTGAACCGGGGAAGGTTTATACTTATACTTATAAACTAAAAGTATACGATAGCTGTGCGGTTAATGCCAATATCGCCATGTCTGATAATCTGGAGTTGATTTCGGGGGGAGACAATCTATTCTTTGATTCTATCCCAAGTAATTCAAATGGCGTTATTTCTGGTAGTATAACGGTAAAAGTCAAAAGTGGTACTGACATTGGTACGGCTTGCCGCATATACGTATCTACAGATAAAAGCAAATGCGTTTACCTAGACAAATATAATACTGTAATTGAGACCGGGGTAACAGGCAGCATTAAGGCGATGGCTTACAAACCGATACCAGCCCCTAATCTAGTAGCTAGCTTTTCTGGGACAAGTGATATTCGCCTTAGCTGGAGTGCTGTCAACGATGTCGATGGGTATCAGCTTTACCGTGTCATAAACAACGAGTATTATTTGCTTTATCAAGGCAGTGATACAAGCTATATTCATACCCAGCGTTCACCTTCTGTTCCATACTATTACTCTATAAGAGCATATAGGTATTACGATTCTAAAATGGTTACTAGCCTTTTATCGGATATTATTTCATTAAGATTGATGGACCCTCCTCCGTCACCGGAGTTGAGTGCTGCTTCGGCAGGCTATGATAGTATAAAGCTGTCTTGGAGTGATATTCCTTATGCGAATGGATACCAGTTGTATCGTGTGATAAGCGGGAAATATTATTTAGTCTATGAAGGCAACAATACGAGCTATATTCACACTGGGCGCTCTTCAACAGCCACATATCTTTACTCTGTACGGGCGTATAGAACATTCAGTTCAAAACAAATTGGGGGCTACTTGTCTCCGGTGATAGAAGGACGTTCGGTTGAACTTTTGGATGCCCCTAAGCTCACAGCATCATCAGCTTCGTATGATAAAATTCAGTTGTCTTGGGATGCCGTTCTAGATGCTGATGGATATGAATTATACCGTATCATCGATGGAAAATATCATTTACTATTCACTGGTGATGCGGTTGACCTTGGTTATATACATACGAATCGTAAGTACAACCAAAAATACGATTATGCCATCAGAGCATTCCGTATGTATGGTTCGAAAAAGATTGCAGGATATATGAGCCCGATTCAGAGTGCTCGAACAGCCATGACAACGCCACTACTCACTGTTGCCGGTGCATCGTCATCGAGCATACGCTTATCGTGGAACGCTGTTCCGGATGCCGACGGTTATGAGCTTTACCGCGTTATCAACGGTTCTTACTATTTGCTTTCTGATACCAATAAATTAGAGTATATCCATACTGGAAGGTCAACTGGTATCCAGTACAGTTATTCTGTACGATCATATCATTTGAGTTTATCCAAAAAAATATATAGTACTCTATCTCCAATAAAAGTGGGACATACCATGTGAGGAGTCGCAATAGAATCAGTTAAAGAATGGTGTAAAAAAACACAAGGGATTGTAGTTATATTGATTAAAAGCTATCTGTACTGATTCGGATCAGCAAACCTTATTTATTATTACACGCTAGACATGGAATTAAGCATAAGATTGTGAAAGTTAATCATTAAGTCCATTTTTTTCACGGCTAATGATAATATATAGTTGCAAAGTGGAAATTACAACAATCTTTAGGAGTGTCTGTATGAAGATAAGATGGTCAATCTGTTTATTATCGATGATGTTATTAGTGGTAATGCTATGTGCATGTGGTGCAACTGGCAACCCGGAGCCTGAAAAGACGATGCCCATATCAGCAGCTGAAGTCACGCCTAAGCTTACACCTACACCTACGCCAAAACCTACATCAGTATTACGCTCGTACACCACTGGTATCCCTATTACGGAACAAAAAATTTACAAGCCAGTTGGAGTTATGATCGAGAACTCATCTGCCGCACGTCCGCAATATGGACTACAGGCAGCGGACATTATCTATGAAGCGCCTGTGGAAGGCTGTACAAGATTATTCTGTATATACAACGATACACTTCCTGAAAAAGTAGGGCCAGTACGCTCAGCTCGATTGTACTTTATTAAAATACAGCAAGAATGGGACAGTGCTTATGTCCACTTTGGAGGACCGGAGAGTGGACAAGCAAATGTATATCTCGACTCTTCGAATCATATCAAGACACGAATTAACTTCATCAAGGGTGATTTTAATGACTATTATTGGCGTGATAAGGATAAAAAAGCTCCTCATAATGCTTTTACCGATGTTCAGAAATGTCAAGAGCTCATGAAGGAGGAATCTAAGGTCCGCACGTTCCAATATGCAGACACGTTGCAGTATAGCGGCAATGGTTTTTCTGAAGTCGTGTTGCCTTTCTATTCGGGTGAGGTGACTTATAAATATAATGCGCAACAAGACGTTCTGGAGAGGTATATGGAACGCAAGGCGTTCACCGATGCAGCAACTGGCGATGTGGTTTCTGTTAAGAATCTGATTGTTCAGTATAACAGCTTTTCTCACGGTGATGAGGCTAAAGGACGATGGATGTGTCAATTGTTGGGGACTGGTAAGGCTGATTTTTTTGTTGGTGGCCAACATATCCAGGGCACATGGGAACGGCAGAGCTATGAAACACCGACGATATATAAGGATAGCGCCGGAAAGGAGATTATTCTTTTGCCTGGCAATACATGGATTGCAATTCACCCTGATGATAAGTCCATAACGGTCAAATAGACATTATACTGGGTTTGTTAAGCTTGATAGTTATATAAACATTTTTGATGTGTAGTAACACCAAAAAAGCAAAACAGAATAGTTTTAACATAAGAGGGCTTACAGCTTGTTAATAGCAAGTGTAAGCCCCTTTAATTGTATACTTTCGTGTGGTTTTGGTAGCGAAAGCGGACAAAACCAAATAACCCCCCGTCTCTGCCGAGGGAGAGATGAGAGCTTTAAGAAAAAAACTTCCGATGTTAAGTGATGTAGGGTTGCCGACAGCATCATCAAACAAAGGAGGTCTTTATTAAATAGTGCTACTTTACGGTCAGTCTCGGCTAGAATAAGGCTGACATGCTGCAAATTACTCTCCCCATCATTAACGATTCATTTAACATCGTGAGGGCATACCGCTTCATGGGGGGTGATCCATGAGCTATATATGGGTATAGCATATGGCCGCATAAATGTGCATACTTTTCACAGGTCTTTGACTGCCAAGCTGAAAGCCAACCAAATATCCAGTGTAAATATAGGAGCCCGGCTTATGCAGTCTCCCGGAATCGATTGGAATAAGAACGGAATATAGCTGATTGGGCGAAACTCATCGGCTAGCGAAAAGGTATCGGTAAGAACTGGGGATGTAATACGTATGAAAACCCTGCGGCCATCAACATATATAACCACCCCACAAAGCGATACAAATCTGACAAAGGGCTTTCAACCATGATAAAGTCCACTATTATTGAAATAATCCTAGTTGTTAATATGAAAAAAGTACACTATGATAATATAGATGAGTTATACTCATCGTATTATAACAGAAGCAAACTGTGAGGAGAACATCATGGAACGCATTGTGGTAAACGTTCAGAACAAAAAGCCAGATGAAGACCCTAGGTCGCTCAGAGCACGGGTCGCAGACCGTGAAAACCAGACGCTGCGGGACACCTATTTTCTGATTGATAGCAGCAACAGTCCTTCAGAGCGGCTTACAATGGGATATACGACAATATACCCCACCGGAACGACGACAGGACATACCCATGAGGATCGGGAAGAGGTCTATTTCGTGATCTCCGGGGAAGGGATTATGGTGATCGGAGAAGACAGGTTTCCGATCAAATCGGGTGACGGGCTTTACGTACCGCCGGGCGTTTTCCATACGACGATACAGACAGGCAATCAGCCGCTTGTTGTGCTTTGGGTGACCGGTAAGGTCGGCGGAGAAAACGAAAATGATAATAAATGAACAAAACCTGATAAACGGTGAATGGATCAGCGGGAACGGGGTGTTCGATGTAGTCAACCCAGCCAACGGGATGGTGATCGCGACGGTTCCAAAAGCATCGGCTGAAGATGTAGAGTACGCAGTAGACGCTGCCGACAAAGCTTTTGCCGGCTGGAGCAGACTCTCTCCTTTCAAAAGGGGCGAATACCTGCGTCAGGCGAGCGAAATCGTGTCTCAGCGCGCGAAGGAGATTGCAGCGTTGATGACAGCCGAACAGGGCAAGCCGCTTGCGGAAGCGCTGGGAGAGGTGAAAAAAGGAGCGGAAATACTGCGCTATTACGCCGAAGAAGGCGAAAGGATATACGGCAGGATCATACAGAATGCAGACCCGTATATCGAAAGCAGGGTTATATATCAGCCGTTGGGTGTTGCCGCAGCCATATCGCCATGGAATTACCCGATTGAGCTGCTGGCATGGAAGCTGGGTGGCGCACTCGCATCGGGCTGCACGGTGGTCTGCAAGCTGCCTTCTCAGACGCCCCTATCGCCGCTTGCGTTTGTACGTTGTCTTGTTGACGCAGGCGTTCCGCAAGGCGTGGTCAATGCGCTGACCGGAGCCGGTTCGACCGTTGGGACGCAGCTGCTGCAAAATCCGAAGGTGAAAAAGGTCGCCTTCACGGGTTCCACCGCGGTTGGAAAGCAGGTGCTTGCGAATTCGGCAGGAACACTGAAAAAGGTGTCGCTGGAGCTGGGCGGAAGCTTGCCTATGGTGGTATGTGCGGATTGTGATATTGACGCCGCAGTGGCCGGAGCCGTCAGACGCTCGTTTCGCAACATGGGGCAGATCTGCATCGCGGTGAACCGGATATACGTTGACAGAAAGATATACGTCGAGTTTCTCGAAAAGCTTACAGAGCAGACCATGAAACTGACGATCGGTAACGGACTGGAGGATGACTGTGATCTGGGGCCGATGTGCACAGAGGCAGGTGTGAAAACGACGAGCAAGCACATTGCAGACGGAGTTGAAAAGGGTGCGCGTCTGCTGTGCGGCGGCAAAAAGCCTGAAGGGGAAAAGTATGAGAAAGGATTCTTTTTTGAGCCTTCCATACTCGCTGACACAAACCACAGCATGCTTGTGATGACCGAGGAAACATTCGGTCCGCTCGTCGGCGTAATGCCATTTGATACTGTGGACGAGGCCATTCAATTGGCGAACGATACGCCCTATGGTCTCGCAGCTATTGTGTACACGAAAAGCCTGAATCTTGCAGAAAAGCTCTCGCGTGAGATTAATGCAGGAAACGTTGCGATAAACAACCCCGATGCGGGTGTCATCAATGCTCCGTATGGAGGATGGAATGACAGCGGTTTTGGCTATGAACACGGGCCGGAAGGCCTGTATGAATATTTACATGTCAAGCATATCAGAATAGATAAAAGGTAATCGAAGAGAACTCAAGAGTTCAGAAAGGTGCAGCATGTATAACGTTGTGGTTGTCGATGATGAAACCTGGATTTGTAAGTTGATACGTAAGATCGTGGATTGGGATTCGCTGGGCTTTTCTATTATTGGCAGCGAGAGCGATGGGTATTCAGCGCTTGAGTCTATAAAAGAACACAAGCCAGAACTGGTGATTACCGATATCCGCATGCCCGGACTCGACGGTATAGGCCTTATCAAAGCCGTTCGTGATTTGAAGCTGGATGTTGAATTCATTATAATAAGCGGGCACAGCGATTTTGAATACGCGCGAACCGCTTTGACACTAAACGCGTTTGCCTATATTTTAAAACCTCTGGATAAGGACGAATTTCATGAAATCCTGCAGCAAGTAAAGGTAAAAATTGATAATAAGCGTACGATCCGAAACAAGCTTGAAAAAAGCGGAACTGTCATGCTTGAGAATGATATTCGCCAGATAATCAACAGAACCAAAAAGGATGTGAGCGAAGAGGAGCTAAACGGATTATATGGCACGAAATTTGGATGTGGTTACTTTTATGCCGTGATATTTAAACGGGATTCTATTTCAAGAGAGACAAACGAAAGTGCGCAGAGCGAAGATTATCTTAGTTTTTTGGCGGATATCAGAGATAAGCACGCGGGAAAATTTAAAGAGATTGTTTTCTTTTCGGAAAAAGCAGAAAAGCATGAATTATTCATCATCAATACCGAAAAAGAAGATGATGCTGTAGTGATGGATGTAATGAAGGATGCTTTGAAAGCTTTTGCCGACAACGACATTGGGAAATATAATCATTTAACCATAAGCGTCGGCAGTCGTGTTGCCCTTTTATCCGAGATAGACGCTTCATATGCAGCCGCAGCATCTGCCATAAAAGCGCGTGTCCTCTTGGGTGTCGACAGGATATTGGACGCGAAAAAGGAAGCACATCGCATAAACGATACGGGCAGCGCGCTCGATATCAGAACCAAAAAAAAGCTTACAGTTCTGTTTGACGTGCTGGATATAGAAGGGGCGATTTCGGAAATATCCAGGGTATTCAAGGAAGCCGAAAATCATAGCTCGGAGAATCTGCTCATTTATCATCTTACGGCCTATGAAATCATTGATCTGCTGTTTGATTCGATGCAGAGAAAAAACATGACAATTAGGGACGGGCTAACAAGACAATTGGCCATACAACGTGTTGATGGTTTCATATCAAAAAGCGAGATGGTAACATATATATCCATGCTGTTGAAGGAGTTTAGTAATGCGTATATTGATGAGAAACAATACGGCGGAGAAAAGCTTATCTATGAAATAAAAAAATTTATTGCTGAAAATTATATGTCTGACATCAATCTCGACGATATAGCCAGGCTGGTATGTTTAAACCCGACCTATGTCAGCGAGGTATTTAAAAGAAAGACAGGAGTCAATTTCAGCGAATATCTGATTGACTACCGCATTGATATCGCGAAGGATCTTTTGAAGGATTTAAGGTATAAGGTCATCGATATCTCGCCTATGGTCGGTTACAGGGATTCAAAGTATTTCAGCAGATTGTTTAAGAAAAAAGTGGGGGTTAATCCTTCGGATTATAGAAGGATGTATCTGTGAGACTCGAGTAAGCCCATTTTTTCTTGGGAGGATTAAATGATCGAGAGATGGGTTACAAAGCTTGTTCGGGGTATAAAGAGCTTCTTTAAAAAGTCAAAAATATTCAAAATAAAGACAAATATGTTGGCGAGCGTAGGGATATATTTTATTTGTATACTGCTGACTCAGCTTAGCTATGGCTTTATCAATATGGAATATGCCAAACAGTCCAGTAATGAAAGGGGTATCCGGGCTACATCCAATTTAGTCCATCAGGCGGCCCTGAATATAAACCTTGAACTCGATCGCATTGAGGAAATCTCCACAATGATATACGACGAGTCATATTTTTATTTCAGGGAAAAAGACGCCGGCTCCGAATACTGGAGAGACATCAGCGAACTGAACGCGATCATCGATATAATATTCAAAATAAACCATGATATACCAGGAGTATCGATTTATCGGCCGAAGGGAGGCGTGATTTCCTATACGAACCCATATGGCTCCTATTACTATGTCAGCGGCACAAAATCGCGGTATTCGGAGATAATTAAATATAAGGACAAGGGAAGCATGCTTGAGAGAAGCAAAGGAGATAAATTGGGGCAATGCATGCTTTCCATAAGATTTTTTCAGCCCGAGCCCGAAGCTGACGAGTACGCGATCATTGTTTTGGAGAAAAACTGGGCTGAACAGAAATCCTATTACGAAGAAATGGAACTTTTGAGCAACGGTTCCATTGTGCTTATCAACGAGGAAGGACAGATCCTTATGTCTTTCCGTAAAGAAGACGCGATAGGTGATGAGGCATTGGTCAGAAGCGGGGAGCTGTTCGGCCGGTTTGAAGCCACATCAGGAATGTTCGAGGACGAAGCATACGGAGAAAAAAAGTATATTTTCTACGATAAAAATGTTGGCTCCGGTTGCACGCTTATTTACATTTCCGGCGGCCAATTCCAAGGAGACGAAGTCAATGGGTTGTCTTATGTTATTCCCATTTCAAGCCTGATTTTAATTATTGTTAACGTGATGATTATTGTTATATTCGTGAGAAAAGTCTATCGGCCTATCATGAACGTTGAAGTTGCATTGCATGCTATTGTGAACGGGGATACAAACCTAAAGCTGACAAGAGTGCCGCAGGGGAACGAGCTTTATCCGGTCTATAACGATATCAATTCCCTAATTATTCGCTTAAAACAGCTTATAGACAGTGAGTATGCCGCAAGTATTATGAAAAAGCAAGCGGAAATTGATGCGCTCCAAAGTCAGATAAATCCGCATTTCCTTTACAATACTCTGGAATCTATTCGGGGCCAGGCAATCGTGGAAGGTGTCGAGGGAATCGAGAAAATGGTAAAAGCCCTCGCCGATATTTTCAGATACAGCATCACCAACAAGAATGCGATGGTAAAGCTGGAGGAAGAACTCAAAAATATCGACAGTTATCTGGATATACAGCAGTTCAGATTTGACAACAAGTTTATCGTTATCAAGGAGATCGAAGAAGATACGAAAAACTGCCTCATTCCGAAGCTCGTGATACAACCATTGGTCGAGAATGCTATTATTCACGGCCTTGAAACGAAACCGGGCAAAGGAACGATCAAGATAAGTTCGATACTCACAACGGACAGCGTTACAATAAGCGTGGAAGACAACGGTGAAGGCATGGACAAGGACACACTTGAAGCTATAAACGAGTGTCTGGCCCGTGGCGTGAGCCTTAAAAACTCAAAGGATATCAAGGTTGGGCTGGGGCTTATCAATATCAACGAAAGAATAAAGTTGATATTTGACAGCGACTTTGGTCTCAAGATCTACAGCGTTAAGCAGATTGGAACAAAGGTGGAGCTGCGGATCCCCAGAACCTCAAAATAGTACAACAAATATGAAATTTAGCTTATTGTTGAAGTGTAAAAAAAGAAGTATGTTGATATTAATTAGTAAAACTGCTTCTTTGAATTATGATGAAAAGAGGTTGGTTTTATGAAACGAACGCTCATTGTCATCATGTGTTCTCTGCTGTTGTTCTCATGCGCTTGCGGTTCAATTTACAGTCCGAAAGTTAGTGAGGAAGCGCAAAATAGCATCCAGACAAAGGGCGCGCACGATGAAGAAAGTAAAGAGCTTTATATTACAGTAGGAATGCACATCGTATTACCCTACTGGCAAGAATTCAGAAGCGGTCTGGAAACTGCGGGTGAAGAACTTGGTGTGGAAACGAAGTTTACCGGTGAAAACGGGAATGACGCGCTCAAGCAGATCGAAATATTTGAACAGGCTGTAAAAGAGAAGCCTGCAGGCATCCTCGTTTCACCAATTGATCAGGCCGCCATGACAGATTATATAAACGATGCTATAGCGCAGGGAATACCTGTAATATGTATCGAAAACGATGCTCCGGACAGCAACCGTCTCGCATATCTCGGTATTGATAATTACAGCTCCGGGTACCTTGCGGCGGAGATATTGTGCGAAAAGCTGGGCGGAACCGGAGAGGTCGGAATACTTACAATCCCCGGGCTTTACAGCCTGGATGAACGCCAGCGTGGTTTTGAAGAGTGTATCGCGAAAAAGTATCCCGGAATAACGATCGCTGCGGTATCGAATGACGAAGGCGATCCATCGGTGGCGGCTGCCGTAGCGGCAGAGATGTTTGAGCAATTCCCGGATATAGTGGGACTGTTTGGCACAGATACAGCAAGCGGTATTGGCGCGGCTATTGCTCTAAACGAGCTAGACAAGCTTGAGTTGGTCGAGATCGTGACATTCGGCAAGGATTCCGACGTGCTTGAACTCGTTAAGCAGGGGGCGGTTGAGGCGGCCCTGGTTCAGCGAATGTTTACAATGTCTTATTACGGTCTCAAATTTTTATACGATTACAATCATAACGGCGAGCTTAGAAATGAAGGGGTCAGCATGCTGCCCGATAACGTTGACACCGGTGTTATCGTGGTAGATAAGTCAAACGTCGACAGCTTTTTGTAAGAACATCAATGCGCGGAGGTTTAGTGTGATAGAAGTATTTGGAATGAAAATGGATAAAGAGGAGCTCTTACAGCATGTCAGCTCAATGTCCCAGATAGCAGGTGCTCGGGTTTTCGAACACATTGAAGGAAAAGCTGCGGGTGTTAAGGCAGTGGAGGTAAACGCAGGGATGGGATTAACCTTCACAATACTTCTCGACCGAGGCATGGACATAGGGGACGCGTATTATAAGGGAATCCCTATTGCGCTGAGGAGCAAGGTAGGTGTTGTTGCCCCCACATATTTTGAAAATCAGGGGCATCAGTGGCTTAGAAACTTTTTTGGCGGTCTGCTGACTACTTGCGGGCTTATTCAGGTAGGGGAGCCGTGTGAGGACGAGGGGGTTTATCACGGGCTTCACGGAAGGATATCGCATACACCGGCTGAAAAATATTGGGTGGACGAGTATTGGGATGGCGATGACTATGTGATAAAGGTTACGGGAAAGATGCGCGAAGCCATCATCTATGACGAGAATCTTACGCTGACGAGAGAGATAAAATGCATCTGCGGGCAAAAGAAGATCTATATCAAGGATATTGTGCAGAATGAGGGCTACAAGGAATCACCGTTTATGATCATGTATCATGTAAACGAACCGTTTCCGATAGTAAGCGAAAACTCACGGCTATATTCGTCCGCAACAAAGGTGGAGCCGCAGCAGGAGTGGGCAGGGGATTACACCAGAATGTCAAAGCCTATTCCGGGGCATCGGTATGAGACGTTTGTGCATACGATGCCCAAAGACAGAGACAGAGTATATTACGCCATCATTAACGAAGAATTGAAGCTGGGCGTCTATCTGGGGTATGACCCGAAAGCATTACCGGTGGGCAATCAGTGGAAGATGCTAGGGCAGCAGGATTATGCTGTAGCGATGGAACCTTCGAACACTTATAACGTTGGTATAGCCGAGTCGAGGAAGCAGGGATGGCTGCCCAAGCTCAAGGCACAGGAGAAAGCCGAGATCAACCTTGAGATCGGGGTTCTGGAGGGTGAAGCCGAAATTGAGGCGTTTAAGAAGAAGATATAATTAAATACTTAAGAGAAGGAGAGCGAAATGAAAGCAGTTGTTATTCACGGGCCGAACGATGCGAGATACGAAGAGGTACCGGTAAAGAAGCCAGGAAAAGGTGAAGTGCTGATAAAGATTAAAGCGATCGGGCTTTGCGGGACAGACTACGAGCTCTATACGAATGAGATGGTTTACATCAAGGAAGGGCTTTGCAAGCTGCCGATGATTCCCGGACATGAATGGTCGGGTGTTATAGAAGAAGTTGGCGAAAACGTCGAGGGCTTCGAGGTAGGAGACAAGGTAACGGGAGAATGCACTGTAAGCTGCGGTATATGTCACTTCTGTAAAAAGGGCCAGTATAACATGTGCGTAAACCGTACAGAAACTGGAGTTATGAGCAGAGACGGCGCTTTTGCAGAATACATCACATTCCCGGTATCGCATCTGCATAAGTTCGAAAACATATCGTTCGAAGAAGCGGCGCTTATTGAGCCGACCGGAATAGCACTGTACACGGTGATACGTTCACACGTTACGCCGCTGGATAATGTGCTTGTCATGGGACCCGGCCCAATTGGTCTGCAGGTTGCGCAGATCATCAAGAAGATTTACGGCGCAAAAAAGATTATCATCTCCGGTACGAGAAAAGACCGTCTCGACCGCGCAAGAGCATACGATCTTGACGGATATATCAACATCCGCGAGGAAGACCTGACCGAACGGGTCCGGGAGATAACGAACGGCGAAATGATCGATACAGTGATTGAGACTTCGGCCGGCATATCGGTGTTTGACGATATTAAAAAGGTCATTAACCCGGGCGGCAAAGTTGCAATGGTCGGATTCTTCGGAGCCAAAAAACCGGATTGTGACTGGGATTCCTTTACCACCAGGGATGTCACGATTTACGGATCGCTCGGAAGTCCGAACGTATGGGGCGATGTCATTCAAATGATGGAAAGCGGGAAGCTTGAAGCAAAATCACTTATATCACATGTAAGAGATTTTAAGAGCTATGAGGATTTCAAAACAGCGCTCGATATGATGGTAGACAGAAGCGATAATGCATGCAAGATCATACTGAAACCGTAAAGGAGAAACGTATGAGGATAGTCGATTTAACACATGATATCACGCATCAGATGGCTGTCTTTCCGGCAGACCCGGCTGTCGGGATACTTAAGCACCATAATTACCAGAACGGCTATTATGTAAGCCAGGTCATATTCGGCACACACACGGGGACGCATATTGACGTACCTGTCCATAAAATTAAGGGCGGGAAAACTGTCGACGAGGTTTCGATCGATCGGTTTGCTCAAAAAGCGTATGTGATGAATATGACGTCACTTAAGCCTCTGGAAGAGATAACGCGTGATCGCTTGGAGCCGTTCGCCGACAAGGTAAAGGATGTCCAGGCTGTCATCATCAAAACCGGTTGGGGTGAGCATTTCGGGCAGGACGATTTTTTCACCTCCTTTCCCGGTATAAGCGAAGAGGCTGTGGCATGGTTCCGCGACAATGGGATATCACTTATTGCGCTGGAAACCCCTTCGGTGAACGCGATAAAGCACGAGCAGATTCACACATTGCTGCTCGAAAGCGACATATATATTGTCGAGAGCTTGGCAAATGTCGATCAAATTACTAAGGAGTATGTTGAACTGTACGCTGTTCCATTAAAGCTTAAAGGCTTGGACGGCTCTCCGGTAAGAGCATTTGCGATTGAATCGTAGCATTTTTCGTGGTATTCTGATAGCATGGCATGGTCAGGGAATATGTAAATGTTGCCTGACCATGTACCGTGCAAAAATACCATGTTTACCGGAGATGAGATGGAAAACAGAGAAATGAAAGCCCGTAAAGGTTTGAGGGCAATAGGTAACATTTTTTTAATCACACTATTTCTGACCGTCGCATATCTGATTAACAATTATTTCTTTACATATTCCGTTATTATAAGCGTTCTTAGGGGAGCCGCGCTGATTAGCATGCTGGTGATGGCTGGGAGCATGGTGTTTGCCGTAGGGGGAATAGACTTCTCGACGGCAGGTACATGTCTGATGTCTTCGGCAATCGTGTATTATCTTGTCGAAACAAATACCACCGGTGTTTTTCCGGCCGTGCTCATCAGTGTAACAGCCGCGTATGCAGTCGGCCTTTTGAACGGCCTGTTTGTCGCAAAGTTGAACATACATCCGATTATGGTGACTCTGGGAACTTCTGTTTTGACCTACGGCATCGCGGGTGCAATCACGGGCAACATCAGCATATTTGATACTTGCGCTGAGTTTGAGTTTTTTAAGGCATCCATATCCTTTGTTCCGGTATCGCTGATATTGGCGCTGGCAATTATGGGGATATGCTATGTGCTCTTCAAGTTTACCATTATAGGCCGACAGGTATTCGCGGTGGGCGGGAGCGAAGGATCTGCCCAGCTAAGCGGCCTGAACGTCGCTTTAATTAAAATCCACACATATTCTGCAGCGGGACTCATTGCGGGAATAGGAGGGTTGATGGTGCTGGCGGACAGCACGATGGCCGCGAGATTTTTCAGCGGGGGTGCCGAGCTTGAAATCATATTTGCGGTGATACTTGGCGGAGTGTCCCTCTACAGCGGCGCGAATATATTCTTCCGTGCCTGCATCGGCGCTGGAATCATCGCGGTGATAAACAGGCTGATATACGGCCTTTTTGTTTTCAATTATATGCGCATAATCATCGTGGGCATATTTTTCTTGATTATTATAGCGCTCAAAAAGAACATGTTCAAAGGTAAAAACATTAGCGATTGAATATCTGAAATATGTCCTCTTAATACGAACATAGACTCATTGTAGGGCTACTATCAAAAAACTACAATGTATACAACAGAACGGTTGGTTGTATGCATTGTAGTTTTTATTATATCCGGGTACGCTGCCTAAACGTTAGTATGGCGGCGTATGCAGGAGAAAGGATGATATCAAGCGTAGCTGACAGACTGCAGCAGAATGAATGAATAAGTTCACAGGCTGCGATGAGCTGGTTTGAATTTCAGTATGGATTGCTACAGCGACATTTTAAGCGGAATATTTCCGTCAATCACAATACCGTTTGTCGACGGACGGGTAGACTACGGCCAGCTTATATCAAATATCGAGAAATACAACGAGTATAATTTGGGAGGCTACATGATACTCGGCGGCAACGGCGAATATCTGGGTCTTACTCCTTACGAAACCACAAATATAGTCCGGACAATTGTTTCGGCAAGCAAACCGGGGAGACCCATAGTAGCAGGAACTGGAAGAGAATCGGCGGAAGCGACCATAGAGTTTATCAGGCATATTGCCGGCATGGGCGTTGACATCGCCAGTATCATTACCCCGTTTTACTATGCAAAGTATTTGAAAGACGAAAACCTGATTGCTTACTTTGAAAAGATTGCTGATGAATCGCCAATTCCAATCATTATATACAACTCGCCGTCGTACGCGGCGGGAGTCTCAATATCGCCGGATGCGATATTGAAGCTGAGCAGACATGAGAACATTGTGGGCATGAAGAATTCATCGAGCAGAGAGACATCGGATTATATCTCGCTAGTCGGCAAAGACAGCAACTTTAGCTTTCATGCCGGAAGGATTGCGGATTTCTACAGGGACTATAAGCATGGAGCGGTTGGGGCAACACTCTCGATGGCCGACTATTGGCCGCAAGACTGCATAAATATGTACGCGCTTTTGCAACAAGGCAGAAATGATGAAGCCGCAGAAATGTGCGCACGAATTGACAGAGCAGGCAAGGCAGGCGCCTCGGCCTATGGCGTTCCGGGCGTGAAATATGCAATGGATATTGCCGGATTCTATGGCGGTGAATCAAGGCTGCCGCTGATTCCGTTGAGTGATATACAAAAGGAACAGATAAAGAAGTCATTTGCTTTGAAGGAGGAGACAAAAGTTTTATGAAGATTTCAATCGGGTGCGACGAACTGGGGATTGAATATAAAAATATGATTATTGAGGCTTTCTCGAAAAAAGGCCATGTGTTTGAGGATGCCGGCGTGTTTGATTGTGAAAAGACAAACTACCCAAGTGTGGCACATAAAGCAGTGAAAGCCATGACGCAAGGCGATTGCGAGCGGTGCATCTTGATTTGCGGAACTGGAATCGGCATGGCGCTTACAGCAAACAAAATAAAAGGAGCCTACGCAGCGGTTTGCCACGATATATATTCCACTGAAAGATCGATACTGAGCAACAACTGCAACACGATGTGCTTAGGAGCGTTAGTCATTGGGCCTAAGACGGCGGAGACGCTTGTAGATAACTGGCTGAAACTTCAATTCGATCCTGAAAGCCGGTCGTATCCAAAAGTTCAGGAAATCTATGCTATCGAGTCGAAGGAGTAGAAGGATGCTTAAGTTTGACAGGGAGGCGCTGGAAAAAAGCGCGCACAACATACGCAAAAGCATCGTTAATACGATCATCACCAACGGGGAGGGACACGCCGGATCCGCTCTGTCATGTTCGGATATATTAGCGGTTTTATTCCTTGGAGTAATGAAAGAAGACGACAAATTCCTTTTGAGCGGAGGGCACAAGTGCTTGGCACTGTATGGAACGCTGGTGGAGAAAGGCATTGTCGATAAGTCTGTGCTGTGCACCTACAACATGCTGGGAACGCCGGTGCCGGGACATCCTGATGCACACAAACTTCCGGGAGTCGAGTTTAGTACGGGTTCGCTCGGGCATGGCTTGCCATTGGGCTGCGGATATGCGGCGGCGGCCAAGATTAAGGGCGAAGGATACATGACTTACGTATTGATGGGCGACGGAGAACAGGGCGAAGGAACGAACTGGGAAGCAGCCGCGTTTGCAGCTCTGAGGAAGCAGGACAATCTCGTCGCAATTATCGATGAAAACGGCCTGCAGATAAACGGAAGGACGACGGAAATCAGCAAACCAACAGACCTGGAGGATAGATACAGGGCTTTTGGCTGGAGCGTCAGAACGGTCGACGGACACGATGTAAAAGCGCTTTATGACGCGCTGAAAGCTGCTCCGTTCGAAGAGGGCAAGCCCTCGATGATCGTCGCAAAGACGGTCAAAGGTAAGGGCGTATCGTTCATGGAAAACAAAGCGCAGTATCATCACTGGCATCCGGGAGAGCAGGAAGCCAACATGGCTCTTGAAGAGATGAAAAACACAGAAAAAAGGTGGCAGAGATGAGTATGGAAGATCCAAGAAAAGCTTTTGGCGAAGCTTTGCTGCAGCTTGGCAGGGAGAATAACAAAATCATCGCGGTTTCTTGCGATTCGGCATCAGGCGGCGGAATGGGTGATTTCTTTAAGACATTCCCGGAAAGAACGGTTGAAGCTGGAATCAGCGAGCAGAACGCGGTGTGCATATGTGCGGCGCTCGGAAAGCAAGGCTTGATACCGGTCATCGCCGCAATCACTCCATTTTTAACAATGAGAGCTTATGAACAGGTCCGCGACGACGTGGGATATATGAACACAAATGTAAAACTGGTGGGATCGGGTGGCGGCCTTGCATATTCGACACTGGGATCAACACATCAGGCAGTGGAAGATGTTGCGCTGATGCGAACGATACCGAATATGACTATCCTATCGCCCTGCGACGCATATGACGTCAAGGAAGCGTTGAGAATGGCCGTGGAAATAGATGGTCCGGTATACCTCCGTATGCCAAGACAGCCGCGTCAAGTGGTGGCGCAGGAAAGGCATCTGGAACTCGGCAAGGCGGAAGTTTTAAAAGACGGCAGTGACATTGCGATTTTTGCCACCGGGCCGATGATTGAGGAAGCACAAATTGCGGCAGAGATATTGAAAAAGTACGGAATAGATGCTGCACTGCTGGGATTCATGACTATAAAGCCGCTGGATGAGGACGCGATAAAAGCGTATGCGAACAAAGCTAAAATGATCGTCACGCTGGAGGAACATTCGGTGGTGAATGGCTTCGGGAGTGCCGTGGCTCAATGTATCGCATCTGTTAAAGGTGCTCCGCCTGTTTATATCGAAGGAGTGCCTGAGGGAGCGAAAGAAACAGGGCCATACAAGGAACTTCTGGATTACTACGGGCTTACCGGCGAAAAAATCGCCGAGAAAATCAAATTTATAAAGGACACAAAGATATGACAGTAAATTATTCAGATCATGGTTACGGAAAGTCGGGTGTAAATTTTACACTCAAGTCGCTGGATGCCCCCGCTGTGAGAGGCAGCGAAGACAGCGTCAGAAGAGTTATGAACAAGATGATTGCCCGCAGTGAATATGAAGCGCTTAAAAGCACCGTAAAAGCCATCGGCGTGACAAAAAACTTTCAGGAAGTCATCAATACATTTGACGTTCCCATGGACGAGACACCGGCGGGTTTCAGAATCGAAAGCTATCTTGAGAGCGACGGAGTTCTGCTTGTGGACCTTGTTCGCGACATAAGCTGCGATAAGAACGGCATGAAACGGCCCACGAAGACCATATTTTCTGCGGATTCTGCGAACCCCTATGAAGTTGCACCCATATCGGCGCTGCTGGGCAACCTGACATGCAATCCGGGGATTGTGTATGACCTGTTCATTAACAACCCCAAGGCAAATGTCGGCGGAAAATTCAAGACGATCGAAGAAGTCATGACGGAGATCGGCAGAGTGTTGGGACCCGGCTGCGACATCAGTGTTGAGCTTAACAACCCGTTCGAAGAGGACTTTGAAAAGATACTCGACGAGTGCAAGAAGTTTGAAGAAATATTAACGAAATACCGCCTTGTCGTGAAGGTGCCGCATATGGGCCCTGTGAACGGAAGCAACGTCAGCGAGCTTTTGACCGGAGACAAAAAATTCAGCAAACGCTATGACCAGCCGACAACTGAGGATGCGTTCAGGAGCCACAATCTGGCACTGAGACTTCGCGAGCATGGATACCGGATTAATTATACGTTGATGTTCGAACCATACCAGACAGCATTGGCGCTTCAAGCCAAGCCCGCGTTTATCAACAGCTTCGTGCGTCACAGAATGTCTCAGTCTGAGCAGATGAAGAACCTGCTCGCGTTCTATGATATATCCAAGGATGCAAAGCACCTCGAGGATCTTCGCACCTTGATGCTCAACGTAGACCTGCTGAGCAAGAATGAGGCCGATAAAGACCTCCTCAAAGTTAAGCTGTTTGCTGAAGAGCTTCTGAAATACCGCAAGACAACGGAGCATGAAGGCAGCGACGGACTTGACTCCGCGAGACATTCTCTGCGTATGCTCAAGCAGAACAACCTGCCAGACACACGGCTCATCATCTGCAGTATGGAAGGATCTTTGAACTATCCCGATATTGATAAGATGGCGAGCGAGCCGGAGTTTGCGGATGTGATCGACAGACTCGTCATTACAGCCGAGCCGGGCTATCTTGCCAGATTTACCTCAGCGAGCCATGTGGTCTCATATCAGAGACGGTTTATGAACGCCGTGCAGGGCGTAAAATAACGGTTAAAAAATTGGGAGGTTTAACAATATGGATGAGAAATTAAAAGGGATCATTGCTCCGATTACGACTCCGTTTACTAAAACGGGCGAAGTTGATTACGCTGGGCTTGAGAAGAACATGGCGTTCTATGCTAAGTCCGGGATTCAAGGTTACCTGGCGCTCGGATCGAACGGCGAAAACAAAAGCCTTACGAACGACGAGAAGGTTAAGGTACTTAAGACCATCATCGACAACAAGGCGAAAGATCAGTTTGTGATGGCCGGCTGCATATTCGAATCAACCTTCGAAACGATAATTTACGCCAAAGAATTCGAGAAGCTGGGAGTGGACTATCTGACACTGCTGCCCCCGTCATACTTCAAGAAGCAGATGACGGAAAAGGTGCTGGTCAAATACTTTAACGATGTCGCCAATGCGGTAAATACGCCGTGCCTGATGTATAACGCGCCGCAGTTTTGCGGAGGCACAGAGCTTACGGCAAGCCTTGTTAAAGAATGTGCGAAGAACCCCAAGATTGTGGGCATGAAGGACTCTTCAAAGGGCAATATTGAGAACTTCCTGTTCGCGGTTAGAGACCAGCTCAATGTGATGGCAGGTTCGGCTGATTTCTTCATGAATACTATCTTCATGGGCGGCACGGGCGGCGTTGTATCTCTTGCAAACGTATTCCCGGCAATCGTCAAAGATCTGTACGAGCTCATACTCGAACGGAATTTTGAAGAGGCCTTTAAGCTCAATGAAAAGGTATTGAGGCTCAACAAGAGCGTGTCCGGTTCGGGCGGTGTTGCCGCTGTCAAGTATGCCATGGACCTCGCAGGGCTTTGTGGTGGCGACCCTCGTCTGCCGCTGCTGCCCCTGTCGGATGAGAACAAGGTTAAGATCGAAACGGCGCTCAAAAAAGAAGGAATGATATCATGAGAAAAGTTCTTCTTACCAAAAAGCTGAGCGAAAATGACGCGAAGCTGTTTGAAGGCATACCGAATATAGAACTTGTGACAATTCCCGACGGGGAGCAAGCACAGTTTGATTTGCATATGAAGGACGCTGAGGCTGTCCTCCTTAGCACAGCGTACGAGGTGACGAAAGAGACCATTGATAACGCCGGAAATTTGAAGGTCGTCAGCCGTACAGGAGTGGGTGTCGACAACGTTGATGTGAAGGCTGCGACTGAAAAGGGCGTGCTCGTTCTGAACACGCCCGAGGCGAACTCGATATCGGTTGCGGAGCATACATTGGCATTGATCGTCTCGATATCGAAGCAGCTTCTGATGTATGACAGCGAGCTCAGAGCCGGCAATTTTAAGATCAGGCGTACAAACCGAAGCGCAGACATCGATGGAAAGACCCTGGGGCTCATCGGTTGCGGGCGAATCGGCAGGTTCACCGCTGAGAAGTGCAAAGCGGCGTTCGGTATGCAGGTGATCGGTTATGACCCGTACATAAAGGAATTACCGGGCATAACGATCTATGAGGATATAAAGGAAGTATTCAAAAGAGCTGACTATATTTCACTGCATATACCGCTGACCAATGAAACGAGGAATTTGGTAGGCAAAGAGCTTTTATCCCTGATGAAGCCGACGGCATTTATCGTGAATACTGCAAGAGGCGGCATCATCGACGAAGCAGCGCTTGCCGAAGCGCTTAAGGAGAATAAGATAGCCGGCGCGGCGCTTGATGTGCTGGAGTCTGAACCTCCTGCAGCGGATAATCCTCTTATGCCGCTTAAGAATGTTATCCTTACACCGCACAGTGCGGCGTTGACCAAGGAGTGCTCGGCCAGAGTTGCACATGAGGCTGCGCTGGGCATAAGCGAATATTTAAAAGGGAACACGCCCAAATTCGTGTTCAACAAGGAGCTTGTAAAATGACGAAAAAGTTTGACATGACTGGATTTGGTGAAGCAATGGTGCGTTTCAACGCGCCGGAGCATATGAGGCTCGAACAGTCGAGCAGCCTGCAGCTTGCGATCGCTGCGGCGGAGCTGAACTGCTGCGTGAATATTTCGCGGCTCGGCCTGAAGACATCATATATCACAAAGCTTGTCGATACATGGAGCGGAAAGTATATCATCAACCACGGACGGGAGCATGGCGTCGACATGTCCGGAGTCAAGACAATACCGTTTGACGGCGCGGGCAAAACAAGAAACGGCTTTTGCTTCCTTGAGGTGGGCATCGGCCCCAGAGCGAGCAGACAGATATATGACAGAGGCCACAGCGCAATAAGCAAGGTGCAACCGGGCGACTTTGACTGGGAAGAGTTGCTTAAAGACACGAGATGGTTCCATTCGTCAGGCATCACGACGGCCATATCTGAGGGCGCAGCCGAGCAGACGATCGAGTCGCTTAAGGCCGCTAAAAAGCTGGGCGTAACGACGAGCTTTGACCTCAATTTCCGTTCGACGCTTTGGACGAGCGAACAGGCACAGGTAACGATGAAGAAAGTCATGCCGTATGTTGATGTCATCATCGGCAACGAAGAAGACTTTGAGAAGATGCTGGGCATAAAAGCTGAGGGTACGGGCGAGCATTACTCGAAGATTGACCCGGAAAGCTACAGAGCCGTGGCTGAGAAAGTCATCAAGACCTATCCCAACGTGATAGCAGTGGGGACGACGCTCCGTGAAGTCAAAACGGCGCTTCTGAACGACTGGCGGACCGTGATGATGTACAAAGGCGGCTACTATGTTTCCCGCAAATACGAGAACCTAGAGATCACAGATAGAACGGGCGGTGGCGACAGCTTCGCATCGTCCATGATCTGGGGCATGCTGGAGGGAAAAGAACCTCAGTATATTATCGATTTTGCCGCAGCGTATTCAGCACTTTGCCATACGTTCCTCGGAGATTGGAACTGGGCGTACAAAGAAGAGGCAGAAAGCGTGATGCGCGGCGAGAGCGCAAGAGTCAAAAGATAAAATATAAAAGAGAAATAAATAGGGAGATTGTTATGGACAGGATCAATGTAGGTTTGGTAGGCCATAAATTTATGGGGCGGGCACATACGCACGCAATCACAGATGCTCCAATTTTCTTTGATCTGGGTGTCGAAGTCGTCAAGAAATCGATCTGCTCGAATGATAAGTCGGTCAGCGAGATTGCTAAGAGATGGGGTTGGGAAAAGGCTGTCTACGACTGGCAAGAGCTGATAGACGACAAGGAGATCGACACGATTAGTATCGCGGCGCCGAGCAAGGTTCACGCCGAGATCGCAATCGCAGCCGCGAAAGCGGGCAAACATGTGTTTTGTGAGAAGCCGCTCGCGCTGGATATGAAGGACGCGGAAGCGATGGTCAAGGCAGTGGAAGAAGCGGGTGTGGTCAATATGGTTGGCTTCAATTTCCGCAGAGTACCTGCATTATGCCTTGCCAAGCAGCTGATCGAAGAGGGGACACTCGGCAAAATTTATCACTTCAGAGCCATTTGGCAGCAGGACTGGCTGACGGATCCTAATTTCCCGATAGCCTGGCGTCTGCAGAAGAAGGCCGCCGGATACGGGACCCACGGTGATCTCGGTGCACATCTTATTGATATTGCACGCTTCCTGATCGGAGAGCTCGATGAGGTCTGCTGCATTGAGAAAACGTTCAACAAGGTTCGCCCGAAGGCGGTATTCGAAGATGGTCTGTTTGCTGAGGCAGGTAAGGAAATGGGTGAAGTCGATGTTGATGACGCATCCCAGATGCTTGCAACGTTCAAAGATCAGGATATTATGGCTTACTTTGAGAGCACACGAAACGGAACCGGCCACAAGAACCAGAACCTCATTGAGGTGGCAGGCAGCAAGGGTGCTATCATATGGGATGAAGAAAAGCTGAATGAGCTCCAGTATTATAACGATGAAGATCCGGCTCACCTGAGAGGCTTCAGACGCGTTCATGTCGGCGAGGGCATGCATCCTTACATGGCTAATTGGTGGCCTGTAGGTCATATCATCGGATACGGCGATACGTTTGTGAACGAGTATTACGACTACTTTACTGCGATCAAGGAAGGGAAGCAGGTAACACCCACCTTCCGTGACGGGCTCATGTGCCAAAAGGTGCTGGATGCAGCTGAACAGTCTGCAATAGAGCGCAAGTGGAAGAAAATAGAATACTAAGGAAAGGCGGCGACTTTGTCATGAAAACGGTAAAAGCTCAACATGTCAGCAATGAGTTGCTCAAAGACATGGGCAAGGCAATACGCATAACAGCGGATACAAAGCCCGATGCCCAGTCAGATATACAGACATACTACGGGCAACTTGCTCTTATGCAGTGTACGGGTGAAATACAGATAGGTATTTGTGTCGCGAAGAACCGTGAATACATTGTGAATGAGCTTGAGCGGCATGCGGAAACGGCCGAATTGCTGGTAGCGCTTAAAGGAGATTTTGTCACAGCGGTAGCGCCGTCTATTGAGGTCGGAGGAAGACTGTGTCCGGATATGAACAAGGTTATTGCCGTACGTGTCAATGAGGGAGAAGGTGTATTCTTCAAAGAAGATGTCTGGCATTGGACTCCTTATGCAATAACGCCTGGCTGTGATGTGCTGGTCGCCTTCAAAAAGGATACACCGAAAAACGATTTTCTGGCTTATCAATTGGATGAACCAATCAAGATGGAGCTATAGCGGCTGCTTCTGGGGAATATGGGTACACAGTTAAGCTGTGATTTGCCTCCGAGCGCACTTTCCTGTAAAGTGTGATTATAAAGCTTAAAAGTCAGTCTGTAATTCGGAGGAACTATGAAAAAAGAGGTTTTAAGGCTAGAGTCGGTATCAAAAAAAATAAATGATGTCAAGGTACTCAAAAACGTATCCATGGTCATTTACGAAGGTGAGATCGTAAAGCTCTTTGGAGACGAGGGACAGTCCGGGACCATGATCGTCAGACTTTTGGGAGGGGGATTCCAGCCTGATTTCGGCAAGATATACGTTGACGGGAAAGAAGTCTGTATTTCATGCCCGCATGACGGAAAGAAGTTGGGGATTAGCATCATACACAAGAAAAACGACTTAATCCCCAACCTTTCGGTTCTGGACAACCTGTTCCTTGGCAGAAATGATTCGAGCTGCAAGCCTCTTTTGAAATGGAAACAGCAGAAGGTCAGAACTCAGGAGTTGCTTAAAATTTTGGGGCTCGACATATCGCCCCACATGATTGCGTCGAAACTCTCAGTGGAGCAGGTTCAGATCGTACAGCTGGGAAAGGCGTTGCTGGATGATCCCAAGGTCATTGTTATGGACCATACGAACATACTGCTAGACAGAAACCAAATCAAGCTGTTTGAGGGTGTGTTCAAGGAATTGTCCAAGCGCAAGGTTGGTATCCTCGTCGTTGCGCAGGATCTAAAGGATTTCACAGAAATTGCTGACAGAATGTATGTCATCAGAGATGGCAGCATTATCGGGAATTTCACCTCTCCCGGAGTTGAGAGGGAGAAGATCATTCAGGCACTGATGGAGGAGGATATCTTTATCAAAAGGTCTACGGTCTATCTCAACGATATATCAAAGGAAGTGCTGCGCGTTGAGAAACTGACCACAAGACATTCGCTTAAAGATGTTAGTTTTTCGGTGAAGAAAGGCGAAATCTTAAGCATAACCGGTTCATATGGGTCTGGGAAATGTGACGTGGGATACGCAATCTATGGGATCGAGAAAATCATAGGAGGAAAGATCTATCTTGACGACAAGCGCGTCAAGATTCGCAAACCGGCAGATGCCATAAAAAACAAGATAGGTCTCATCTCGTTTGAAGACGAGAAAAACGCGCTGCTTTACAATCTCAGTGTGAAAGAAAACATCAGTATTCTGAGGCTCAACAACATGAGCCATCTGAGAATTATAAAGCGTGAGTTGGAGGATTGGCTAGTCAAAACGGTAAAAGACGATCTTGGTTTCGATTTTACGGATGAGACTGCCAGTTTAGAGGGGTTATCAGTAACGGATCAACGGAAAGTCATTATTGCTCGGGTGATGTGTTCGTTTCCGAAGGTGTTGATACTGATTGATCCTACGAAAGGCCTGGACAACGAAAGCAGGAAGCAGATACTGGAGCTGCTCGTATCGTTCTCCAACAGGGGGATTTCGATCATACTGATTTCTTCCAAAATACATGAGATATTACAGGTTTCTAATAGGATACTGCTAATCGGCAATAAAACGATTACGGGTGCCATTAATGAAAGCGAACTGCAGTATAAAGCTCAGTTTGATATAAAGAACAGTTGGATGTGAGTATAGGCCAGAAATTTAGCAGAAAAGAGGTTTTACGAGTGGTAAAGAGAGTACTACAAAAGTTTATCAAGTACGACTTAGCAACTATATCACTGATTTTTGTAATACTGTTGGCTGTGATGATTACAAAATCAAACCCGGCGCGTTTGGGCTTTAGCTTGACGTCGGTAACCAAAGATATTGCGATCTTCACACTTGTCGGTATGGCGCAGATGATGACGCTTGCTGTCGGACAGTTTAATCTGGCGGTGGGGGCTATAGGCGGAGCCGCTGCGATGGTATGCGGCTATCTGATCAATCTGCCTACCACAGGTTCTATGGAAGTGGAGAAATACGTACAGGCTGAGGTCGGCCTTGCTGTTCCCACGCTTATCGGCATTGTTGTGGCTCTTGCTATCGGGTTTTTGCTCGGCATGCTTCAGGGAGGTCTTATCGTAAAGACAAAGATCAATCCGTTTATTATCTCGCTGGCCCTTATTAGTATCATACACGGGATCAATATGGGGATAACGGAAAACATCTATTTCAGAAAATTGCCTGATGCCTTCAAAGGTCTGAGTACCATAACTGTACCGGGAACGACTGAGAACAGTGCAGCATTTGGATTGCCATTAATGTTTATTCTTGTGCTCGTTGTCATGGCAATCGTATGGCTTCTCTATAATAGAACGGTATTCGGCAGGAATATGCTGGCTACAGGTGTCAGCAAAAGAGCGGCTGATTTTGCGGGAATCAATTCGGGCAAATATGTTATGCTGGCTCATGCCTTGAGCGGTGTGCTATGTGCACTTGCGGGGATGCTTACCGCATCCAAGCTGAGCGCTGCTCAGACATCAATCGGTGATAATTGGATGCTTTATTCATTCGCGGCACCCATACTCGGCGGTACGCTGCTGAACGGAGGAAAGGTTTCGATTATCGGAACAATGATTGGCGCAGCGATCATGGGAATCATGACGACAGTTTTATCACTGTTGAAGCTGGATGCGTTTACACATCAGATATTTATAGGCGGCATACTATTGTTCGCATTCATTCTAAACAGCGCCAGAGAGGCTTTGAGCAAGCAGCAAGATAAGTCGATGCTGGAGGCTAATGAAACCGCGGTTCAAAGTGGGAGGTCTCAGGTATGAAAAAGACCAGTAACAGACAGAAAGTGACTGATAATAAAAGATTCAAGATCACGAACACCGGGGGAATTCTCATCGTGATCGTGGTGTTGTCCTTGTTGATCTGGACGCGGAGTTCCAACTTTATTTCACAGGATAACTTCATCACGATAGCCAGAATATGCAGCGTGACGATCCTTGTCGGATATGCTCAGATGGTGGTCATCGCGGGAGGCGGGCTAAACGTCTCGGTCGGCGGAATCGGCGGACTTGCTGCGGTTGTGGTTGGTGCCCTCATTCAGCGTGCGGGCCTGCCATGGGAATTAGCAATCGTGATTGCGGTCATGATAGGCGCTTTGTGCGGAGCTTTCAACGGGTTCGTTATTACACGGCTGGGTTCGACAAGTGAGATATCGTGGCTCGTTACTCTTGCTACATCGAGTATATTCGCGGGTTTATCACTCACAATAACGAAAGCAAATCCGTTCTACAATTTGCCGGATGGGTTTGACTGGATAGGCGCATATAACATCTTTGGCTGGGTCCCGTTTATGATCGTTGTCACCGCGGTTTTTGCAATCATACTGTGGTACATGTTCAAGTATACGAGCATTGGACATCAGATATTGGCGGTTGGCGCAAATCAGAAAGCTGCTGAGCTTTCAGGCATAAGCGTTAAAAAGGTCCTTTTTACCAACCATATCATCTCGGCGGTATTGGCAGCCTGTGCGGGTATTCTGTTCAGCACAAGGCTGGGGTCCATAAACTCGGACATCGGCGGCGATTGGATGCTGTTCTCGTTTGCAGCGCCGCTGATCGGCGGAACGAGAATGGAAGGCGGACGCGTGAATGTGTTTGGAGCATTCCTTGGAGGAATTGTACTTGCGATCGTTTCAAACGGTGTGGTACATTTGCAGGTCAACGTGTATATCGTTGAATTCTTAAGGGGTGTCATCATACTCCTGGCAGTCGGAATCGACAGGATCCGCCAGGTCAGAGAGGAACATCGTGAAAGAATGGAGCGTGCTGCAATATGATAGGTGATACAATACTCGAACTGAAAAATATCACAAAGATTTTCCCGGGCGTTAAGGCGCTTGACAACGTTGATTTTCGGATTAGAGAAGGGGAGATCAACGCGCTGATCGGAGAAAACGGCGCGGGTAAGAGTACGCTTATTAAGATCATCACCGGCGTATATAAACAAAACGAAGGCAAGATGTTTGTTAACGGCAAGGAAGTCTCTTTCAACAGTACCAGGGATGCGTTCAGTGCGGGGATAAATGTTGTGCATCAGGAAAGAAACCTATTCCCGACATTTACCGTTGCTGAGAATATCATGGTCGAGCATTATTCCGATAAAATGCTGAAGAGAGTTGACCAGCGTGAGATTAACAAGTCGGCGGAAAAATACATCGAAATGGTCGGACTTAAGGTTCCCCCCGACAAAAGCGTTGAGGGCTTGAGCGCAGGCCAGCAGCAGCTTGTCGAGATTGCCAAAGCGCTTTCGTCAGAGGCTAAAATCATATTGCTTGACGAACCTACCGCTTCCATATCGGTAAACGAAGCGCAAATGCTGATTGAGCTGGTTAAAAAGCTCAGGGAACAGGGTATCTCGTTCATATTTGTCTCGCACAAGATTGAAGAGATTTTCCAGCTTGCCGATACCGTGACGGTGCTTCGGGATGGCAGAAACGTGCTATCCCTGGATTCAGGCGAGATTTCGTCTCCAATAAAAGATATGACGAGAGACGAGCTCATTACCAGGATGGTTGGAAGGACAAAAGAGTTTCAGGCTACCAAGTCTAGGAAATTCGATAATGCTGATGTGGTCTTGGAGGTAAAGGATCTCAAGAGTGTAGATTCACCCAAGCCAAAATCCTTCCAGTTAAGAAAGGGCGAACTGCTGGGCTGGTATGGACTTGTCGGAGCCGGAAGAACAGAATTTGCCCGTGCGATAATCGGGTATGATCCGGTGCGCGGAGGCGAAGTATTTGTTAACGGTGAAAAGGTCAAAGCAAAGAGTATTTCGCAGATACAAAACAAATATAAGATATGCTACCTTAGCGAAAACCGTAAGGAAGAGGGACTCTTTTTAGACCATAATGTGAAAAACAACATTACCTCTGCGATTCTCAAGAAGATGAAAGGATTTCTGTTCTTCTTGAATATGAAAAAAGAGCAGGAGGTCGCGCAAAAGTTTGTCAAGGAACTGCAGGTAAAAACCCCGAGCTTGAAACAGACCGTCCGTAATCTTTCCGGCGGTAATCAGCAGAAGGTGTGCATCAGCAAGGGGCTGGCAATGGAGCCTGAAGTGCTTATCATCGACGAACCAACGGTTGGTATTGATATAAAAACGAAGGCCGAAATACATAGGATTATGTACGATCTGACCACACAGGGGAAATCAGTTATTTGCATCACCTCGGATATGCCTGAAATGGTTCAGATCGCGGATAGGATCATTGTCTTCAAAGATGGCAGCATCATGGGCGAACTGGAGAATACAAGAAACTATGATGTGATGAGTAAAGAAATTATGAACCTTATAATGAAATAGGGTTATCAGATTTGAGCCTATAAGGCTTAAAAAAAAGAAAGGATAGGAAAAAGATGAAAAAATTTATCGCGCTCTTGTTGGTTGTTGTGATGGCAGTGGTGCCTATGGTAGCATGTTCTCAGCAACCCGCAGAACAATCAGCTGAACCGACTGAAAAGGCTGAGACACAGGAAAGCCTCGGCGTTGACGTAGGTCAGGAAGTTTCCGAACAGGCCGGCGAAAAGGAAGGCGTAGACTACAACTTCGCTATCGTTTACGGCGGTGTGCATCCGTTCTTCGATCCTTGGGCTTTTGGTGCCCAGCAGGCAGCTCTTGACCTGGGAATTCCGGTTCCGAACGTAACAAGCCCTCAGGATTGGGATCAGACTCAGCAGAATGCTATCATTGACGGTTTGGTAGCCGGCGGCGTTACAGGTATCGGCATGTTCACATCCGATGCTGTTGCTGGTAACGAGAAGATTTCCGAACTCGTAAAAATGGGTATTCCGGTAGTGACGATGGGTGGATCGCCCGCAACTCCTTCTGATGCAACGTTCTGCTATGCGACCGATGTCGGCGCCTCCGTTGCTTATGCGACACAGGCCATCATCGATGAGCTGAAAGCTCAGGGTAAAACAGAAGGCAACATCGTGCACCTTTGCTCGAGCCTTGCCGACACCAACACCCAGAAGAGACAGGCTGCCATTCAGGAAGTTCTTGCGAAGCCTGAAAACGCCGGTTTCGTCCTCTACAAAGAACTGGCTGACACCGATGCAACACAGCCTGCTGAAGAAGCAATTTCATCTATGTATTCTTCCTACATCAACGAAGTTGACGGAATCGTTTGCACAGGCTATGTGAACGCTCAGGTTCTTGCTAAGACATTGAACGAGCGTGGAACAAACGACGGCATCGTCATAGTTGGTATCGATGACTCTCAGGATGTTCTTACAGCGATCGGAAACGGTTACATGTATGGAACGATGACACAGAGCTCTTGGGCAATGGGTTATGTCGGTATCTACGGTCTGAAACTGCTTGCCGATGGTTACACCTATAAGGCTGACACACCGTTCTTCATCGACAGCGGATGGTGGCTGCTCACACAGGACAAGCTGCCTGAATACAACCAGATCCAGCAGCAGATGGCATATGACTTCGTGTCGACAATGGCCGAGACATACTTTGATGCTCCGGCTCAATAGTTAAAAAAAAAGAGATAAAGTAAAATTAGAAGTTACACGTTCTGTGCAACGGCTAATAAATAACTCCCTTAGGCAGTCTAGGCAGACATTATGTCTGTCTAGACTGTTTAAATTTACCACGAATTAATAAGAAAAGTCAATACATGCGAATTAACAGGGTAGAAAGGCAGACTCAAATATAGTATAATTTTTGAGTAGGAATCCTAAATACAAGATATCGTAAGACACTCTTTCGACGAGGTTGAGGGATGAAAAAATCCGCTATAAGCATTTTGATAGCCTTTGTCATGCTGTTGACCATGGCTTGTGACACTGCAAACGAGAATATTGATACCTCCCTGCCCGATCAGACGAGTCTGGAGGACCCATCATCGAATTATTTCGATGTTAATTTTGAGGAGAACTCCGGAGGTCTTATTGATCCTGCAGAATACCAGTTTGCGATTGTATACGGAGGCGTACATCCTTATTTCGAACCATATAAGCCTGGAGCAAAAGCTGCCGCGAATGATCTGGGAATTCCTGAACCGTATATTGTAAGCCCCCAGGCATGGGATCAGTCGGAACAGAATCAAGTTATAAAAGGCGTTATTGAAAGCGGGGCCAAAGGAATTGGGATGTTCCCTTCTGATGCCAGCGCCAGTAATCCAGAGATTACAAGGATTGTAGAAAGCGGGATTCCGGTGATCACAATAGGTGGATCTCCAACCGAGCCTTCGGATGCAGAGTTTTGTTTTGCAACCGATGTTGGCGCGTCGGTTGCGTTTGGAACTCAGGCATTAATCGACAAGCTGAAGCAAAACGGGCTTACAAAGGGGCATATCGTTCATCTTTGCAGCGCGCTCAACGATACGAATACACAGAAACGCCAGATGGCAATCAAGGAGGTTTTGGCAAGGCCGGAAAATGCGGGGTTTACTCTGTATAAAGAGCTTGCCGATACCGATAATATAGAATTGGCTGAAGAAGCGATCAGCGATATGTACGCATCATATATCGGCGAAGTCGACGGGATTATATGCACCGGTTATGTTAACGCACAGGTTTTAGCCAAAACGATGATGGTCAAAAATGAGCATAGGATTGTTGCGATCGGTATCGACGATTCTCAGGACGTTTTAAACGCAATTGATGCCGGTATCATGTACGGAACGATGACCCAGAATCCATGGGGGATGGGCTATGTCGCAATATATGCTTTAAAGCTATTGAAAGACGGATATACATATAAGGAAGACAACCCTTTTTTTATAAACTCAGGATATTTCCTGTTAACCAAAAACGGCATTTCAAACTATCAGGCAAAAATGGAAGAAAACACGAAAGCGTTTGTCTCAACGATGAAGGACAAATATTTTGATCCACCTATGTAATCAATAATACGGTCCGTAAATTGTAAACGGTGAAAATACACAATACATCGAAAAACATATTCATAAACAATTGCCCGTCGGAATGGATCGGTCATACACAAGGCTGCTATCGGGATAGAACTCCAATTCTTGTTAATTTCCTGATCTGGAAGTATAATTAACATAGCCTATAAGCGGGAGATCAATATGGAGTATATCAGTGCAAGAGAAGCCGGAGAAAAATGGGGCATCACAAACCGCATGGTTAACTATCATTGCCTGGCTGGCCGCATTAAAGGCGCGGTTAAAAAAGGCAACCTGTGGCTGGTTCCTCAAAATGCTGAGAAACCGGCCGACGGAAGACGAAAAAAGAGCGCGATGCAGAATGCGAAGGACGCAGTGGCCAGTCAGAGCTTGTGCGATTTATATGCGCAAAGAAAGCACAGCGGCGAATGGCCTTTTGAGTCGCTGTATGAAAATAAACAGCTGTTCCTTGAGATGTTCAGACATTTTCCATATCCAATGCACATTTGCGCGGCGGACGGAACGATGCTGCTGGCGAACGAAGCGTTTTTGGAGTTTGCGAGAATATCCAACCCTGAAAAGCTCTATAAAAACCATAATATTATTTTAAATCCCAACCTTGAAAGATGGAAAGTAAAGGATTTTGTTTTGCAAGCTTATAAGGGCGAGGTCGTACACGCGTACGATATGAAAGTCCCCCATCAGGAAATAGTCGAAAGGTTAGGCGATGATAATGAATTGGTTTTCGGTAGTTTGTATCAGGATATCACTGCTTTTCCCATATTCGATGATAACAATCACTTAGAGTTTATTATAACGATATTCATAACTTCCAGGTATTATCATGATAAAGAAGAGATTATAAAGGGCAAAGAATATATAGACAGCCACTGGAAAGAGGAGTTTGATATAGACAAATTGGCTGATATCGTCCACATGAGCCGGTATCACTATACACGCTTGTTCAAACAGCATACAGGGATAACCCCGTACAACTACTATCAGGATGTAAAGCTCAGCAAACTAAAGGAAAAGCTATGCGATACCAATCTGACCATAGCGCAAGCCTTTGCCGAATGTGGGGCGGATTACAACGGAAATTTCGCAAAAATATTCAGACAGAAAACAGGTATGAGTCCCTCACAATATCGAAAGATGATATCAGAAAAATAAGAAACTCCAGCAAAAAGGCTTTCGGGTGTAATAATCTGTATGATTATTGCTGAAAATGATAAAAATCATCGAAAAAAAAGCACTGATTTCAGTATTTCACTTACAGTTTTTTATATACAATTGTTATCGAAATATGTCGGAGAGAGGTACCACAACATGAACATGGCCTTTATACCACATGTTTTTTCGTCCGCGTATTCTATAAGAGTCTTTCAATATTCACTCTCTTTCATGGTTACAGATTGATTTACCTAGGCAGGGAGATGGTTCTGTGTCCACGTTTTCGCTTATGACAAGCTCTTTATGATGTAGAAGATAACTAAGGAGGACGATCATTGCAACAAAATAGTCTGTCGGCTATACGGTAGCAATCGCAGTGCTGTTTGTTTTTAATCACCAA
Organism: Bacillota bacterium; assembly: GCA_023436115.1. Taxonomy (GTDB): domain Bacteria; phylum Bacillota; class Clostridia; order Christensenellales; family SZUA-584; genus SZUA-584. Next base: position 77,410 of record JAEZKQ010000025.1, read on the forward strand.
AAACGTGATGGCATGATGGACAACTTTGACTCTCATTAGTATGTACATATGGAACTTGTGTCGATACTAATATTAATCGGCTAAGGAGAAAGCAGAGAAAATGGAAAAGAAACAGTATTTGAGCATACTGCTGTGTGCGGCGCTGATTCTAACAGTGTTACTGATGCCTGTGGTATCCCCGGTCTTTGCCGCTCAAACGGAGGCGGAAAAAGCAGCTCCTGTCGATACAGAATGTATTCAGACAGCGGATGGTATCGCGCCGCTTGCTGCAAGTGATTATGAGCCGGAGGCTGTGGCGATTTATGCGCAGGGTGATACGGTGACCATCACGGCGGATGCCGCGCCAACCGGACAACGGTTCAAGGAATGGAGTATTTCCCCGGCTGTCAGCTTTGTGGATGGCACGGGCTTAAAGAATTCCACGGCGACATTCACTATGCCCGATCAAGCGGTCACGGCAACGGCCGTCTACGAGGCTCCTATCACCGCTGATTTCACCGATCCAAACTTTCTTGCGGCGGTACGAAGCACGATAGGCAAACCAACGGGAGATATTTATGCGAACGATGTGGCGGGTATAACAACACTAGTTGTAGAAGGTGAAGAAATTCAAAGCCTGGCGGGCATACAGCATTTTACGGGCTTGGAAATACTGAGCTGTGCTGATAATCAGCTGACAACGCTAGACGTAAGCGGCCTTAATAATTTGGAGATGCTGGCTTGCTACAATAACAAGCTGACCTCGCTGAACGTGAGCGGCCTTAACAACCTGACCTATCTTTCCTGCTATAACAATGAACTGACTTCGCTGGATGTGAGCGGCCTCGGCAGTCTGGTTAGTCTGGTCTGCTCCAGCAACAAATTAACGACACTCAATATGAGCGGCCTTGGCAGTCTGGTTTATCTGAAATGCCAGAAAAATGAAATGACGGTACTGGATGTGAGCGGCCTCGGTTCTCTTGAGTTGCTACACTGCGCCGATAACCGGCTGACTTCGCTAAACATGTCCGGCTTATCCAACTTGGAAGGGCTGAATTGTGCTTGCAATCAACTGGCCACACTGGACGTGAGCAGCCTCGACAGTCTCGCTTATCTGGACTGCTCCAACAATCAGCTGACCTCGCTGGATGTGAGCGGTACGAACAACCTGGGTTATCTGGATTGCTCTTACAACTATATGCTCGGTACGTCGGCAGTGACAGGTCGAAGCATCTCTTGGGACGGAAGCGATTTCATCTTTGAGCCGCAGAGAATAAACACCGTCACCGTCCACAATGGTACGGGAAGCGGCAATTACGTGCAGGGCGATACGGTGACCATCACGGCGGATGCCGCGCCAACCGGACAACGGTTCAAGGAATGGAGTATTTCCCCGGCTGTCAGCTTTGTGGATGGCACGGGCTTAAAGAATTCCACGGCGACATTCACCATGCCCAATCAAGCGGTCACGGCAAGGGCCGTCTATGAGGCTCCCATCACCGCTGATTTTACCGATCCAAACTTTCTTGCGGCGGTACGAAGCACGATAGGCAAACCAACGGGAGATATTTATGCAAACGATGTAGCGGGTATATCAGTACTGGTTGTAGAAGGTAAGAATATCCAAAGTCTGGCGGGTATACAGCATTTTACGGGGTTGAAGGCATTGTTCTGTGCTAGTAATCAGCTGACAACGCTAGACGTGAGCGGCCTTAAAAATTTGGAGGTGTTGGATTGCTACAACAACAAGCTGACCTCGCTGAACGTGAGCGGCCTAGGCAGTCTGTTTACGTTGATGTGTCATAAGAATGAATTGACGGCACTGGACGTGAGAGGCCTCGGTTCTCTTGAGTTGCTAAACTGCGCCAACAATCAGCTGACTTCGCTAAACGTGTCGGGACTGTCTAACCTGCTATTGCTGAGTTGTCCTTACAATCAGCTGACCTCTCTGGATGTGAGCGGCCTTGGCAATCTGGGTTATCTAAATTGCTCCTATAACTATATGCCCGGCACATCGGCCGTAACGGGCCAGGTCATCTCTTGGGACGGACGTGATTTCATATTTGAGCCGCAGAGTATAAATGTCATCACCCTGACCGATAGCGCCACGGGAATTACGGTTTCGGGCAATATCAGCGAAGGTGCGGTGCTCACGGTAACGGATTTGGCGCTCGGGAACAGCGCCGCCGATAATGCCATACGGGAGCGCATGCAAGACGACGATTATGTGTTCATTTTGGGCAGAAACATCTCGCTCTCCGGCAGCTTCACGGGTATGCTGACCCTTTCACTGCCGGTGGATGCGCAATATAACGGGCAAGCCGTGACGATACTGCACGCGAAACAGGATGGCACGTTGGAGACCTACACCGTAAAGGTGCAAGACGGAAAGGCCACGTTTGACGTGACCGGCCTGTCGCCGTTCGCGGTATTTAAAAAGGACAGCCTTGACAATATTCCCAAGGTGGGCGATACTGGGACAGCCCTTATGTGGTGGTTGTTGCTGGCTATATCTGTTGCGGGCATTATCACCATTGTATTGGTCAGAAAAGGAAATTCGTAAGCAGTATGAACAAGTGAATCCCCATCAAATGAAGGACGGGGTGTCTCCCTGATTTCCTGCTTGCTTTCTAGCGGAGTGTACTGGAATGCGTAAATCCAAGATATCTAAACTAAGACGGTGCGGAAAACCAAGCGCGAAATTCTCTCGGCAGGTATGGTTTGCGTTGCTTATCTTTTTCTGTGCGGTCTTTATTTTCTCGGCGACAATGCTCATTTTGGACTATACACAAGGAAAAAAAGAAGAAGAAGCTTTCAAAGAGCTGGCGGCTGTCGTGGCAAGCGTACAAGGCTCTGCGCCCACTCCTAGCGGTACGTCCGAACCATCGCAAACTTCTCAAACGCCTGTTTTATTAGAGCAATACCGGGCACTATACGCTCAGAACGCGGATATGGCAGGCTGGATTAAGGTAGACGGCACAGAAATCGATTATCCCGTCATGTATACGGGAGACGACTTCTATCTGTCACATGGTTTTGACAAGGCGGAATCGAAGAGCGGCGTACCGTTCATTGACAAGCGTTGTATGGTAGGGCCGTTTGGTACGAATACCATCATCTATGGCCACCACATGAAGAACGGCACTATGTTTGCAGGGCTGGAGAGATATAAGGATGAGGATTTCTACAAGACACATCCGGTCATCCACTTTGACACGCTGTATGAGCAGCAGGAATATGAGATCATTGCGGTATTCGAAAGCCAGATTTACAGAAAGAGCGACACGGTCTTTAAGCATTATAATTTTCTGAATGCAGATGACCAAGCTGACTTCGATGAGTATATCTCAAACATCAATGCGCTGTCGCTATATCATACAGGCGTGACCGCCTCTTACGGCGACGAACTGCTGACACTAGTGACTTGTGCTTACCATACGGAGAACGGGCAGTTTGTGGTGGTGGCAAGAAAGGCATACGGAAATTCAGATTAACGATATGAGTTTGTGGCTCAATATTGGTGAATAGGTCAAATGCTTCGGTTTATGTTTATACTTGAGGTGAAAATACAAAGCATCTAAGCAGGCACGTCGCTCACAACAAAGATATGCTTGAACAATTTGTGCCAGGAGGCAGCCATTCTTTTAATTTTAAGCTTAGATTATATAAAAGGATTGACCTGTTTTCCCGAAGCAACGAAAGATATGAGTAACAATGAGGCTTTTAAAAGTGCTTTTTGTTACATTTTGTCTTGAAATCACCTTGATTAAGCTTCTATAATCATACTATGCAGCACTCATGAAAGGAAGCGAAAGGTGCAATTTCAATATAACCCATACATATGGCTACTCATCACTTCTTCTGCTGTGACGCTTGCGCTAAGCATCTATGCGTTTTCCAGACAGCAGCATTTAAAGTGCGCCGCCAGTTTTATCACAAGCATGCTTCTGGTCACAGTCTGGTCAGGCGGCAATATGCTGGAAATGATGGGGATGGACTTGCCTACCAAGCTCTTTTGGGCTAACGTTCAGTATTTTGCGTATTGTTTTTCTCCGCTGGCCTTGCTTGCGTTATGTATGCGCTTTACAGGGTACGATAAATGGCTGCAAAAAAAGACCTTTTGGTGGCTGGCGATATTGCCCGTCATCATTATCGCCCTCGTATGGACAGACGGCTATCACGGCCTGATGCGCTACGATTTTCACATAGATTCCAGCGGCGCCTTTCCCGTGATTGCCAAACGTTATGGTTTGGCTTTTTATATCCACGCAGCTTACCAACATATCATCAATATTGCCGCGCTCACGATGCTGGTCAGGGCGACGATATACCGAAAAACCGTCTATCGAAAGCAAGCGGTGATTTTTCTTGCCGGCGCCAGTCTTATCGTTGTACCAAACATACTTTATATCATGGGCCTGAGTCCTGTTAAAGGCATTGACATGACACCTGTTTTCTTTGGCCCGGCCGGGCTAATGATGGCGGTAGCGATATTCCGGTATAAAATGTTCGATCTGGTCCCTTTAGCGCGCGCTACGGTGATTGAAAGCATGGATGCCGGTGTATTGGTGCTGGATCTGCAGGAACGCATATTGGATATCAACCCCGCATTGGAGAGAATAACAGGCATTTCTCCAAAACTGGCGAACGGACGCAGCGCGGCGGAAGTTTTTGTGAGCATCCCCGAGTTTTCTGGCGCTTGTCTCAACAAAAAGGTGACTTATACCGAATTTCAGCGAACAGAACCGGACGGCACGCGAATGTACGAAGCCATTTTTACGCCACTTACCGACAGCAAAGGGGCACTGCTAGGGCGGCTTGCCACCGTTTACGATGTGACACAAAAGAAAAAGACGCAGCAACGGTATCTGGCGCAGCAGCTCAGGCTGGCCGCTTCAAGGGAAAAGGAACAGATGGCGCGCGATCTGCACGATAATCTCGGGCAGATACTGGGATTCATCAATCTGCAGGCACAAGGGATACAAAGGGAATTGGCTGTCAGCGGCGTTGATATGGTGAATGACCGGCTTAGCCGCCTTGTGGACGTGACTCACACAGCGCATGAACAGTTGCGGTCATATATCAAAAGCGCCCGCAGTGTATCCGCTTCCGATGATAGTCTCATCGCGTCATTGCGCACCGATATATTAGAGTTTGAGAAGCGCTCGGGTATATCCGCTGAATTAAAAATCGATTTTGATTGGGCAGGAATCAGCAGATATACGCAGATCCAATTGCTCAGCATAGCAAAGGAAGCCCTCAACAACGTACAGAAGCATGCCGACGCCTCGCAGATCAGGCTGAAGATGTCGTGTGTAAACGGCACACTGAATTTATCGATAGAAGATGATGGAAAAGGCTTTGATCTAAAGCGTGCCATAGGCGGAGAATCGATCGGGCTGAGCATCATGAAGGAGCGCGCGGCGGAGATCGGTGCAGTGCTGCGTGTTGATTCCACGCCCAAAAAAGGCTGCCGGGTTTGGCTGACAATGCCCATTGATGGAGGCGAAAAGACATGAAACTAATGCTGGTGGACGACCATGCGTTGTTTATCGAGGGACTAAGCTATCTGCTTAAAACCTATGGGTTTGAGGTGGTCTGTACTGCAAACTCGGGCAAGAACGCGTTGGTTCTGGCCGCTAGCCATCGGCCAGAGGCCGTGCTGATGGATATCCGTATGCCGGGGCTCAGCGGCTTTGAAACGCTCAGATTGCTGAAAGCGCAGTACCCCGCCATGAAGGTGGTGATGCTGACCGCTTCGCAGGAGGATGAGGATCTTTTTCAGGCCATAAAATACGGCGCGGACGGTTATTTGCTCAAAAATACTGGCGCGGCAGAGCTTGTAGAGACGCTACAGGGAATAGGTCGGGGTGAAACTGCTCTGTCGTCTTCGCTCGCTGCGCAACTGCTGGATGAGCTGAACGATTGCCAAACAGAAGAAAACAGAGACACGACTCCGCAGCTTACGCCGCGGCAACTTGAGATATTGCAGCTCGTGGCTCAGGGTGTTTCCTATAAAGACGTGGCAGAAGCTTTGGGACTGACAGAGCGTACGATCAAATACCATATGGGGAATATTGTCGAGATTCTACATCTGGAGAACCGTTCCCAAGTGATAGCACATGCCGCGAAGCTAGGCATTATTCAAGACGCCTGATGAAATCCTGGCAACATTATATATATACGGCGAACGTCGTTATTTGTCGTTTTATACCAGGAGACTGTACTTTCGTACATTGTGACAAATCCATTATATAAATATAATATAGTATGTGAAGTAATATACGTATGTTGACGATTATTGCAACTTTTTAATGCGCCGGAAATTGTCTCGATTTAAGGCCGTCCCGCTTTGGAGGTTACCATGAGAAAAAAGCTCACATTCTTATTTTTCGCCATTATCTTTTACTTTCTATGTTTACCTTTTTCTGAGGCTGCGCTGGCGGCCAATGTATCTGTGACATATCTGGATGAAACGGGCACAACGCAGACGGTGACAGCCGCAGAGATCACAAGTTCTACAGCAACGCTTGGTACCGGCTGGTACGTGGTTAACAACAACGTATTACGAGAAGCAACCATCACTGTAAGCGGCGACGCAAAACTGATTCTGGTTGATGGCAAGACACTTACTGTAACCGCGGCAAGCGGTAGTAAAAATGCAGGAATAAGTGTTGTCGGAGGCAACAGCCTCACCATTTACGGGCAAGCAGGCGGCACGGGTATCCTGAAGGCCACGGGGGATGAGTATGGTGCCGGCATCGGCGGCAGATTATATGAAACACATCCCACAACCGGCACCATCACCATCAACGGCGGCACGGTGGAGGCCAATGGCGGCACACTTGGTGCGGGCATCGGCAGCGGATTCGGCGATACTCGATGGGGGACAACAGGTGGTACCATCACCATTAACGGCGGTACGGTAACCGCCACAGGTGGAAGTGATGGCTGTGCAGGCATCGGCGGAAGCCGTAACAGCAGCGGCGGTACGATCACCATTAACGGTGGCTATGTAACAGCCACAGCCGGAGTCAAAGATGGGTATTACTCGGGCGCAGGAATTGGCGGTGGTAGTGGCTGCGCAGGCGGCAATATTACCATTACCGGCGGTACAATTCAGGCCACGGGCGAGTCGGGCATTGGCGGCGGTTACAAAGCAATCAACGGATGCAGTGGTGGCGTGATCAACATCACCGGTGGCACGATTACGGCCACGAGCAAGGGGTATGGTGCTGGTGTTGGCGGCGGCGGCCTCCAGGGAGATGGCGGAATTATCACCATCAGCGGCGGTACGGTTGTGGCCACAGGCGGGCAAGGCGGTGCCGGAATCGGCGGCAGTTGTGAGGGCAGCGCAGGTACCATTACTATCAGCGGCGGCACAGTGACGGCCAAAGGTGGTGATCACGACTTTTGGGGCGGCAGTCCAGGCATCGGCTGCGGTAACTGGGGCGAGGGTGGTACTGTCACTCTCTCGGGCGGCGTGGTGTTCGCAGAGGCAGGGGCGGGCGCATCAAAGAATGCTCCGACCTATGGTCAGGTCGCAAAAGATTTGGGCGGAGGAGCCCAATCAACCTCAGACTGCACATTTGAGATTTCGAATACGGTGGCGCTGTTTCTCAAAAACGACCGATATGTCACCCCCGCAACAACCACACATACGCATCATACTGTCTCCGGACATATTGCAAATAGGGCGGCTTATGGCGTACCGGTGCCATGGAGCGGCAATTTTGGCGCGTACCTGCGGCTGTATACGCTTTCCTACAATGCAAA
>JAEZKQ010000027.1 GCA_023436115.1 Bacillota bacterium
ACTTCAAGCACCAGCTTGAAGTCTATCGATACCGCTCAAACAAGATACCTATGCGCCCGCTCGGTTGGCGATCGCCAACCGAATATCTCGCATCATACACTGTCCAATATGTTTGACAAACCTACACACTTTTACAGCGCGTTTTACTGGTCAATCCATCGCTTTTTTGGTAATATTGTCTGGATAATGAAGTCAATAATACGGAGGTTAAGCATGAATAAGCTCGCCGGCGTGCTCCAAATGATACTGCCCGTGCTGCTGATTCTCTTTGTCGGCATGTTCTGCCGAAAGAAGGGCGTTGTGAAAAAGGAAGGCGTTGAAGGTCTCAAAGCTCTCGTCGTCAATGTTTGCCTCCCCGCCGTGCTGATTAAAGCGTTTCTCACAGCCAGTTACAGCCTTGGCATCGTGATCATCACCGTTTCTATGTTCGCAATCTGCCTTGCGGCACTGGGCCTGGGATTTGTTTTTAGGAAGCTGACAAAAACGAATACGGCGACAGCGCCGTTTTTATTGACAGGCTTTGAAGCAGGCATGCTGGGATACGCGCTCTATACGCTGCTTTTCGGTGCGGATGCCGTCACAAACTTTGCCACTGTCGACTTGGGCCAAGTACTGTTCGTGTTCACCGTATACTTCTCGATGCTGCGGCGCTCTGAGCAGGGCTCGCTTAAAACAACACTCAAAGCTATGGCGACTTCCCCCGTCATCATCGCTATTGCTGTCGGCGTCGTTATCGGTGCAACCGGACTCGGCAGCCTCATCACCACATCCGCCGCGGGCAGTGTTGTCATCAGCATCTTTGAATTCGTCGCCGCACCCACCGCGGCACTCATCCTGTTCGTCGTGGGCTTTGATTTGAAATTTGAGCGGGCCAATATGCAGCTTTGCTTTTCCGTGGTGCTCACGCGTCTGATTCTCATGGCCGCGTTTTGCGCACTCGTGCTGTTTGGCATCAGCGCGTTGATTCCCGTCAGCACCACGCTAAGGTGGGCGTTTATCCTCATGTTCCTGCTGCCGCCGCCGTTTGTCCTCCCCATATTCGTGAAAAGTGAAAATGAGAGCGCCTTTGTTTCTGCCACACTATCGCTGTCCACCTTGCTTTCGCTGGTTGCCTTTGCCGTCATCGCCTTTTTAATTGTTTGAACGTTTTTTCTTTAGCCACGGCCCCAGCTCCATGCGCCAAACACGCAGCAGCGCCGTCAGGATAAGAAACAGAGCAAATATGAATTTGAGTGATTTTTCTTCGGTAACCGATGCGAGCAGATAACCGCCCGCGCCGCCCACGCATCCGAAAGCGGTCATAAATAATGCGGCTTTAATGTTCACATTTTTCTGGCGAAAATGTGATACAAGCGCCGCAGCCGCCATGGGCAGATAGGCAAAGAGCGTCATGCCTTGCGCGTCATGCTGAGCCACGCCCATCAGCAGCGTCAAGGCCGGAATCAGCACAATACCGCCGCCCATTCCCATACCGCCCACAATGCCGAACAATATACCTGACAGCGCATAGAGTATCAAAACAACATCCTTATCCCCGACGCAAGCATAAGCAGCGTGAATATATTATTGAGCAGACGCACACCCACGCGTTTTAGGCAAAACGCGCCCAATATGCCGCCTGCCGCCGCGCCCCCGCAGAGCCAGAGCGTGGTTTCCAGCGGCACATAACCGCCGATACCGTACAGCACGGCTGAAACGGCAGATATGGGGAAAATAACCGCGAGTGATGTGGCATGCGCCCGTTTTTCTTCAACTCCCGTGCGTTCCAGTCCTTCCACAACGGCAATACCGCCGCCCGAGCCGAACAGCCCCGCAAAAAAGCCCGACACAGCACCCACAGCCGCGTTTTTGACTCCTTTTTTCATCGGCATACCTCCGGCGTTATTTTTTGCCTTCTTCGTTTTGGTTATGCACCGGAATTGGGCTGGACAAGCAAAAAAAAAGCTCTGTTTCATTCCGAGGGCAGAGCTTTAAGTGATTAAAAAACCGTTTTTATGCGCTTTTTTCCTGTTCGGCATTGATCTTCTCCAGCAGCGCGAGTATTTCGTCCCAGTCATAGCCCGACTGATCCTGCTGCAATTTGGTCAGCAAGGCACCATGATTGAGCAGCAATATGTTATGGCTCTGTATGCTGATAATACCGGATATCAGTGATCCGCCGCCGAAATCGGGCACAGGCTTTATATCATTTGTATTAAGCTCCAAAACGCTGCAAAGTTCGTCGACTTCGAGCCCCACGAAAGCCTCATCAGAAAGGCCTAATATCAGCAGGTGGTTGCTGCCCGGTCTATCCATGCCGCTGCGGAACAGCGCGTGTGAATCCACCACGGCAATGTACTGGCCTTTATAATACACAGCCCCACGCACAAGTTCTCCTGTACCGGGCAGCGGTATCAGGCTGCCGGTGTCCGCCGCCTCGAAGACCGCATCCTGACGCAGCGCAAAAAGCTGATTGTTCACACAGAAGGTGACCAGCTTGTCACGCGTTCCGTGTGACGAAAGCGTGAAATCTTTCTGCTCTACCATAAAGTCCATACGGGTAGCCGCGTTGCTGACATTGCAATCTCTTGTGAGCTGTTCAAAGACAAAAGCGAGAACGTCATTCTTGTAACCGTCGGTGCTTTTGTATTCTCGATAGTTTGAGGAGCCGGCGCATCCCACCGCATAATAGTTGCCGTTGTATAGCAGTATCTCACTGTGTGCGGTACCGTTTTCGGTCTCAAAGGCGGAAGCGGGTATGCCTAGCCTGTCGCCGACAACGATGTCCCCGGTGGACGCGATCACGAGGCCCTGCCTGTCGGTGAACACCGCGAATGTATCCTCCTTGGATTTAAGCGCGTCATCCAGCATAGCGCGGAACTGGTAGGCGCTGTCGAACACGATGCCGATGCCGCCTACCGTCATATGGCTATTATGAAGATCAGTGACCGACGCGCTGTAAACATACGTGTAGCGCCCGTCGTAGAGCGGTGTGGCTTCAAAGGGAGAAACAAAATACTTTTCGGGCCGGGTATTAGACAACGTGTTGTGGATAAAGCTAGCACTCAGGGTTTTGCCCACATCCCCCGCGTATTCCGGATTGGATACCGCTACGATGCGTCCCGTCTTGTCGTACAGGAACAGATTGCTGTATACCGTATACAAGCTGTTGATATAGGCCAGTATTTTTGTGAGCTTCGCCTTTTCCCTATCTGCGATTTGCTCCTTCGCCAGTATGGTACGGAACGTGGAGTTCAGCGCCCACCATCGGCAGTCGTTGGCGCGTTCATATAGGTTTCTGTCCATGATGTCGATGCATAGCGACGCTAAGAAGCTGGCGTCCACAAGGCTCGTCGACACGACCGTGGAGAAAAGATCCGTGACGGATTTCTGAAACAAACGGCTCGTGGTGACGCCAATGCGTTCGATGGCGCTGAGCACCGCTTTAAGTCGGGAGAATTCGCCGTCTTCCCCGCTGTCCCGGGCGATCAGCTGTCCGTTATACACGATGCGCTTTAAAGATTTGTTGATCGTCTGCGTTTTGTCGATGATCTCGTTGAGCGAACGCGAAAAAGAATCGGCGTGAGCCGTCAGCGCACCAACCGTCTCGGCATCAATGCCCTTTAAATCAGCTTTTTCCTTAAAGGCCAGATGCAGCGGTATCATGATGTGGCCGCGCCAGCCCAGACCATAATAGCTCTGATAGCCTTGAGCATTCACCGTTTTGCACATATAAGCCATACCCCGGTAATAGACGATACCGTGCTGGTCCGGCTCAACTGTTTCCAGTGAAACGCCGACGGGTACATGGTTCTCGTCGTTGCTGGCTATCACCTTACCCGCGTTGTCTATGATGGTGATCACCGCGCCGTCATAATCGGTTGAGAGCTTCTTGAATATCAGCTCCATTTCGTTTTCAAAACGGAAGCACAGGCAGATCACGCCGATCACCTCGCCGGAATCTTCCGCAAAAATACGGCTCGTAAAAATGTGCGCCATTTTTTTGCCTGCCTGCAGCGGCGATGGCGCGAACTGTTCGAAAAAGCTGTCCGAGGACTCCAGCGTTTTTGCGACGACCGGGGCGTTTAGCTGCTTGCCGAGTATCTTGTTGTTTTTATCAAGATTGGCCAGCACAACACCCTTTTTATCCAATATGATGATTTCTTCGTATACCGAATATTTGGCGACATAGGCACGCAGGCGCTCCACAATCCTGTCTCGGGCTTCTTTGTCTCTCTCGGGCAGCGCCGCAAAGCGCCGTACGTCATCGTCCGTGGCTAAAAACCCCACATCCGCCGTGCGTTCGTACAGGTTACGGATGAGTATATCCACCGCCACCTGCGCTTTTGACAGCAGCTTTTGCTCCATCTTACCCAGCGTTTTGGTGACCAGCGTATCAATAAGCTGCTGCTGCAGGTTATCAAAGCCGCTTTGTATCTCCGTCATAGTCGGGAGCAGCGTTTTCGATTGATTGGGACAATTGATCTCACAGAGCAGCTTGATATTCTCCCATTGGTCGCCCTGGGCCGCGATTCCGGCTTTGCATCTGGCCACATCGACCATATAGCTTAAGTAGTCCTTCTTTTTGTAGATAAGCATTTTCTTTGCCTCCATAAATATGATTAAAGTTTTTAAACTGGAAAAAACATAAAGAAAAAGCGCTTTGAGAAATGGTTTCTCAAAGCGCCGTTGCTTTTGTTCATTTTAGCACAATTTGTCGATTCTGCACAATGGGTTTTTACAAGTTTTGAAAAGAACTCGCATTGAGCAAAATAACATACCTTCCTATTCACTTGTAGATGAGTTAGGATTGCACATGCTTTATATGAAAATTTTGCTGGGAAGCCTACAGCTCCAACACAAATTGCTATTGCACTAGATCTCTCGCCAACATCTTCAACTTGGAGGTGTATTTATCTGTTACTGCTTCTGCCTGTGGTTTAACGAATGGTGCATATAATTCAAAAGAAATATCTCTAACAGATATCGGCAGGAAAATCGTTGCACCAACTATAGAAGGTGTAGAAAGACTTGCATTAATTCAGGCAACATTAACCCCATTACTATTAAATAAATTCTTTAAAAATTATAAAATGCAAAGTTACCAAAAGACAACATTGGGCGCCTAAATCTATTCTATTCTCTTATTTACTCATACAAACGGGTATTCTTAAAAATACTACGTTCTATTTCCCCCTTATATTGTTGTTTCCCTTATGCTATAATCAAACAAATGGATAAACAAAATAAAAACTTAGGTTTGCTCACAGGTACGCTGGACGAGAACGCCATGCGCGAGCTTTCGCCTTTGAACCTGGCTTATATCGGCGATACGGTTTATGACCTGTATATCCGCGGCTATCTGGTCAAAAATAAAAGAAGCCGTGTGAATGAGCTGCACAAAAACGCATCAGCCGTGGTGAACGCGCGCGTACAGGCGCAGGCCGCGCTGATGCTGGAGACTGAGCTAAACGAACGCGAAAGCGATATATTCCGGCTCGGCAAAAACGCGAAATCCACACCGCCAAAAAATGTTAGCTATGAGGATTACTCGCTGGCGACAGGGATTGAGGCCGTAATCGGATACCTTTATCTCACCGGGCAGACGTCGCGTACAGACGCGTTTTTTTCCAAGATCATTGCTCATTTTATGGGGGACGATACACATGGCTGAAGTGACACAAAACGTAAGGCTCATATCCTATACGCCCGAGGCGGAAAAGCTCACAGCGATGGCGGCCAAGCTGTGTTACAGCGCGGCGCATATCGACGATATTGAGGAAGACTTAACGCCCGAAAAAGCGGGCAATTTTATATCGCGCATTGTGGAAATCGGCCACCTCTCCACCATCGAACACGCCAGCTTTACGTTTGGTATCGAGGGGGTATCGCGCACGCTGCTCGCGCAGATCACGCGGCACCGCATCGCAAGCTTCTCGGTGCAATCCCAGCGATATGTGAGCTATTCGGAAAAAGGCTTTGGCTACGTAATTCCGCCCGCGATTCGCGAGCTGGGCAGCGAGGCGGTGCAAAAATACGAAGAGCAAATGGCGACAATGCAGCGTTGGTACGATGATTGGCAAAGCGCACTGGGCAGCGAAGGTGAAAAGTCTAACGAGGACGCGAGGTTTGTGCTCCCCGGCGCCTGTGAAACGCGCATGCTGCTCACCATGAACGCACGTGAACTGCTGCATTTTTTCTCACTGCGCTGCTGCAACCGCGCCCAGTGGGAGATACGGGCGCTGGCCTGGCGTATGCTGGAGCTGGTCAGTCCCGCCGCGCCCGCCCTGTTTGCGGCGGCAGGTCCGTCTTGCATACGCGGGGCTTGCGCTGAAGGCAAAAAGACGTGCGGCAAAGCCGCCGAAATACGCGAACGACAAAAAGCGACCGTGAAAGGCAAATAACATGGATATCATATACGGCAGAAATGCAGTGAAAGCCGCAATCAAATCCGGGCGATCCATCGACAAGGTGATCGCTTCCAAGGAGATCAACGACCCCAGCGTACGCGAGATATTAACGCTCGCGGCACAGCATCATATCCCCATCGTGCGGGCAGATAAGCGCAAGCTTGACAGCTTGTCCCTGCCATTTGGGTACGACGGAAAACCCGCCAACCATCAGGGCGTGGTGGCCGTGGCCGCCGCGAAGGATTATGCCTCGCTCGACGACATATACGCCCTTGCCGAACAGCGCGGTGAGCCGCCGTTTATCATCGTGTTGGACGGTGTCACGGACGAAGGCAACTTAGGCTCCGTTATCCGCAGCGCTGAGGTGTTGGGCGCACATGGCGTGATTTTGGGCAAGCGGCGCAGCGCGTCACTGTCAGCAGTGGCTTTCAAAGCGTCGTCCGGTGCGGCTGAGATACTGCCCGTGGTCAAGGTGACGAATCTGGGCGCGACGATCAAGGAGCTTAAGAGCAGGAATATTTGGGTCGTGGGCGCAGATGTAGACGGCAAGGACGTCAAAGATATCGATCTAAAAGGCGCAATCGCAATCGTCGTGGGTTCCGAGGGCGAAGGGCTTTCTCGCCTCGTCAAAGACAACTGTGATTTCCTTGCGCGTATACCTATGAAGGGGCAGACCGGCTCGCTCAACGCAGCGGTGGCCGCTGCCGTCATCATGTACGAGAAAACAAGGCAGGACGCGCAAAAATGATTGTCGACGGCTACAACGTGATATACGCCTGGGGGCTTGATACAACGAATCTGGAGAATGCGCGCACACTGCTGCTCGATATTCTGGATGATTATGCAGGCTTTACGGGCGAAGCAATCACCGTGGTTTTCGACGGTTACCGACAGCGCGGCCCTATGAGCGAAGAGCCTTATGGATTATTAAACGTGATCTATACGGCGCACGGTGTTACGGCAGATATACATATACAACGGACCGTAAAAGCAAGCGCGCAGCCGCTTAAGGTTGTCACGGCCGATTATATGGAGCAGCTATCGGTGTTCGGCTCGGGCGCAACGCGCCTAACTCCTGCCGAGCTTAAAATACTCATCAATCAGGCGCGCGAGAAGCACATCGCGATGATTCACAGAAGCACACTTTCAGGCAAAGAGCTGAAAAAAAAGCTCTATTTGGACGCCATATCAGATAATTAATCTATTCACATATTTTGTATATCAGCCGTCTCGTGTTTGCTTGACGGCAATATGGACAACCGTTATAATATAAGTCACTAAGCAATCGGCCTAAGCAGCTTTGAGCAGGAGGGGCATTATATTGACGACTTCGGGAAGCTCTTCGTTAAAAGAGTCTGTGACACGCTATGAGGACATGACGGATGAGGCCGTTGCGGAGCTTGCGCGTGAGTACGACGGTGACGCACTCGAGTATTTGCTAAACAAATACAAGAATTTCGTGCGTGCCAAAGCGCGTTCTTATTTTCTCATCGGTGCAGACAGAGAGGATATCGTTCAGGAAGGCATGATCGGCCTGTATAAGGCTGTTCGTGATTTTCGTTCGTCCAAGCTCACCTCGTTTCGCGCTTTCGCGGAGCTATGCGTCACGCGGCAGATCATTACGGCGATAAAGACCGCGACGCGTCAAAAGCACCGTCCGCTCAATTCCTATGTGTCGCTCAATAAGCCCGCTTACGATGAGGAGTCTGACCGGATGCTCATCGATGTCATTTCCAGCAGCAAAATTTCCAACCCTGAAGATATCATCATCGGCCGTGAGGATTTTACTTCTATCGAATCCAAAATGGGCAAAATACTCTCCCCGTTGGAGATGCAAGTACTAAGAAAATATATCGACGGCAAATCCTATTTTGAGGTGGCCGAGGAATTAAATCGCAGCGTCAAGTCTGTGGACAACGCTTTACAGCGCGTCAAAAACAAGCTGGAAAAGCTCATCACGACCGAAAACGGCCTGTAATTCAAGTTATGATTAACACTTCTTCGGAATGGCTTACGGCCATCTATTTGCGTTAGAAAAAGACATGTTTCTTCCCGAGGTGCGCGGGTCGGTACAAAGGCTCGGTAAAATACTGTCGCCCGAATTTATTAAATTTGACAGGTTTGGGGACTGTTTACGGTTATCATTCAGGCGATACATTTGACAGCTTCCTTCTCAAATCTGGCAGATTTTATCGGACCAGCGCAAGGCGTTTATCATGACGATGGATCCTTCCAAGCTTCGAGACGGCATGACAGTCGAGACAGCGGCGAACCTGATCATCGATTTTCTGGACGGCTACTATCAGCGCAACATTGAGTATTTCAAAACCAAAACGCCGATGAACTGATCGCATCGTTTCAAACCGATATGCAAAGTGACATCTGGAGTATTTGAATATCATCAAGCGGGGATTGTATAAGGACGAAGCATAAGCGCTCCTGCCCCCTTATATCACAAACCCGCCGTTGGGGCTTAATACCTGCCCTGTGATAAAGCCCGCGTTATCGGATGCCAAAAAAAGAATCGCCTGCGCGACATCCTCCGCCGTGCCGAGGCGGCATAGCGGCGTTTCATCCTTAAGCGCGTCGCGTGTCTGTTCATCGAGGTTAGCGGTCATGGCCGTATTAATCACACCGGGCGCGACGGCGTTCACGCGTATGCCCGACGGCCCCAGCTCTTTGGCCAGCGCTTTGGTGAGGCCGATCACAGCAGCTTTGGCAGCGCTGTAATGTGCCTCGCACGACGCGCCCACCAGCCCCCATATGGACGACACGTTGACAATACAGCCTGATTTGCGCGATATCATGCCGGGCAGCACGCTCTGACAGCAGTGGAACACACCCTTCACGTTTACGTCAAAAATAGCGTCCCAGTCGGCAGCGGATATATCTGTAAACAGCTTTTGCTGGGCTATCCCTGCGTTGCCCACAAGCACGTCGATTTTACCGAAGACCTCCGTCACACGTTGCGTCATGGCATCCACCTGACTGCGGTCAGTCACGTCCGCACACACAGCCAGCGCCTTTCCGCCTTGCTCAGCGATTTGCCTGCACAGCGCCAGGGCTGCCTCTTCACTTTTATGATAGTGTACCGCCACGTTGTAACCATTGGCGGCAAGAAGCGCCGCTGTGGTTCTGCCGATGCCTGTGGCCGCGCCTGTAATCAAAACAGTACTGTTCATCGCTTATCCTAATTGAGTTCGTCGAGCGTGAGTTTAAAGCTCGGCACGAACGTTTTCATAAAGTAGTCTACCTCGGGGCTTTTCATATCGACGAGCGTTTTTTCGATGGCTTTTTGGGCTTTTGCAAACTCGCTGTTGCCTGCCGAAAGCTCTTCCACGCATTTTAAATAGGCGCATATTTTGTCCGCGGCTTTCACGAGCGCGTAGCATTCCGCTTCGCTTTCGCGCTCCAATATCAGCGCTTCGTAATCTCTGCGCAGCTCGTCGGGCAGCATGCCCACCAGCTTCTGCTCCGCCACATGCTCGATCTGCTTATACGCGGTCTTGATCTCGGGGTTGAAGTATTTGATGGGCGTGGCAAGATCACCTGTGATCACCTCGCCTGCTTCGTGGTAAACCGCCAGTGCCAGTACGCGCTGCGCATCGACGCTGCCGCCGAACAAGCGGTTTTTGATAAGCGCAAGTGCGTGCGCGATCATCGCGGTTTGCAGCGAATGTTCCTGTATGTTTTCCTCACGCGTGTTGCGCATGAGCCCCCAGCGCTTGATATGCTTCATACGCGCCATATAGCTGAAAAAATGGTACATGTTCCCGCCTCCATATTTTCATTCTATCGCATGAGCAGGTGGTTGACAAGCCGCGTTCATATCTTAACCAATGCGAAGCTTCGCGCATATATTGACTATTGACATTCTACCCACGGCGCTTTATAATCCATTGCTTTATCTATTTTTTTAGGATGGGGAGAGCTTTTGAAATGGGGATCTATGAGTTAACGGATAAACTTAGCGTCATCATCTCGCGCTTGTTTATGAAAGACAAGTATTTTTCAAAGTGCGCTGACAGCAAAAGCGTATGCGAATGGCTAGAGGCAGTCCATATAGAGCTCCCCGCGATCGCCAGCGAAGGATTCTATACGGCAAGCGTACAGTATGACGGCAAACGCAGTGAAGCCGCATTTCGCATCGCGCAGTGGAAAGGCCCGCAGTATCCGACGATCATTTACCATCACGGCACGGCAGAAATGACATATGATTTTAGCTTCAACAGGATCTTAGGCAAGCATAAAAAAAATGTTGACGCTAATCTCATCGCCATACAAGCCTTATTTAATCACAGCACAAAAGAGTTCTGTAAAAGCATTGCCTTTTTATCCGACTATACTCTCATGCTTGCGTCGTCCGTTTTGCTGATCGAAAAACTCATTGCCTCGCTTAAAACGATTGGGAACGGCAAAATTATTGTCACCGGTACGAGTTTAGGCGGTTTTGTGAGCAGCATGCATAATGCTTATTATAATACAGCGGATGATTACCGCCCTTTATTAGCCGGCACAAGGATTGCCGAGGTGTTTCTTCATTCTGCCTATACCAAACTCGTTGCGCCGGGCACCCGCTTAAGCAGCGCAAAGCTTTATAAAGCACTCAACATTGAGGGCGGTTCTATAAACGCGCAGCTCGGTAAGATGCATCCTTTGCTGGCAAGGTTTGATCAGATCGTTGTGTTTGGTACGCACCGTACCGATTTTGTTCCCGAGCAGTTAACTGTGATTCCTTACGGACATATTACAGGTTCGGCCAAGTTCAAGCTGCTCCGGTCGCACATTCTTAAGGGATTTTAAAGCCGTGAACAGGGTCATGCAAATTGTTGTTACTGAGTGTGTACCAAATATCTGCCTTGTGATTGACATAACGCAAGGCAAAGACTATAATGCTCTTAACCGCTGGGGGCGCCTTTTGGCTGAGATGCGCGTGGTACGCGCAGTACCCTTTGAACCTGTTGGGTCATTCCAACGCAGGGAAGCAAGATTAACGTCTTATGAATCCTATGC
Source organism: Bacillota bacterium (assembly GCA_023436115.1). Taxonomy (GTDB): domain Bacteria; phylum Bacillota; class Clostridia; order Christensenellales; family SZUA-584; genus SZUA-584. Next base: position 11,403 of record JAEZKQ010000027.1, read on the forward strand.
GGTGCATGGGATTTTTGCTTTTTAAAAGGGGATATACTATGGGCGGTATATCCTTTTTTTATTGCAGAGACGGTCTTCTCTTATTTGTCCTTTCGCGGTAATAAAAATAAGAGGTAAAATTTTATGGAGAACTGGGAACAATTCAGCGAGAGCTTCGGGGCTTTTCTTGAAGCGAATCAAACATGGATCATCATCATTGCTGCTGTCGTACTGCTGATAGGCGCGTTCGTGCTATTCAGCGTTATGCGCAAGAAGCACGCCACCAGAAGCGCGTGGACGGTACGCGAGATATCGGCTGCGGCGATGTGCTTGGCGCTAGCATTTTTGCTTTCGTTTATCAAGGTGGCACAGCTGCCGCAGGGCGGTTCGATCACACCGGCCAGTATGCTGCCCATTATGCTGTTCGCGTATATCTACGGCACGCCCAAGGGCATCATCGTCGGCCTTGCGTATGCGTTTTTGCAGTGCTTACAGAATTTCTGGGTGGTACACTGGGCACAATTTATGCTGGATTATATTTTGGCGTTCACGGTATTGGCTTTTGCGGGTATTTTTCGCAAGAGCATATTCCCCGGCATGATTATCGCGGGAGTTTTGCGCTACGTCTGCCACGTGGCAGCCGGCGTTGTGTTCTTCGCGGAGTATGCGGGCGCCGGCCAGACGGTGCTTGGCTATTCGCTGGGATACAACTCGTTTGTATTAATCGACCTTGCGGTCTGCGTGGCGGTTGCGGCGCTGATGTACCGTATGATCGAGCGGCTTAAAAAGGACGCAAAGCGTACTGTTGTTGCGGCTGATTAAGAAAAGTTTTAAATGAAGCTTTGAGCATAGTGATATGCTTGAAATGTTATTTGGGGAAACGATGCGAGGGTGCTGCCCTCGCTCTCCCTCCATTTGACATATTATACGTCACTCACTATAATGTTGACGTATAATACGTCAACTAAGGAGTGCGCTATGGATATAAAAAGCGGCCTGAATACCAAAACAGCGCTGGAGCACCTCATATTCTTAAGCGGCAAAAACATCATCGAGGTTTGCCGGACATTGCAAATCACACCGCAGCAGTTCACCGACTGGACAAAGAAACGCCGCCCCATCCCCCAACAGCGATTAGATGAACTCACCGCTTACTTCGGAGTCGAAGCCGATACGCTGGCCGACGAGAAAAGGTTTGCAAGAAATTTGAGCAGCTTAAGCGCCATCGGGCTGGAGCTGTTCGTGGTGAAAAACTTAGCTAAAATCAGTTCTACCAAGGACGAGGAAGAAGAGCTTAGTTTTCGATCGAAACAACTCAAAGACGAGTACGAAAAACAGCTGCGTATCACACGGCTGTCCGTTCTGCTGGAAAGAAACGATCCTGTGCTGATGTCGAAAATCGATGGGTTTCTAGACGAAACCGAACAAAATTTATGAAATATAAGTGCACATTATGGAATCGAAGTTTTCCCCCATTGATATGCAAAACTGGCCAAGAGGCGAGATGCTCTACTATTTTTCACAGATGGCCCCACCGGATAAACCGTCAACGGCTCTTTCCGCAAATAGAAAAAGCCATATCGCGATTTGCGGTATGGCCTTATCATCTTGCTTCTTTTCTTTAATAAGGACGGGAGTATGAGGGAGCGCCCTTAATGCTCTTAAGAGATAATCAAACTCGCATCCTTCGCGGGGCGCGCATCCAGCTCGGCCTTCTTGGCTTCAAACCCGGCCTTTCCCATCAGCGCGAACGTGGCCACCTTGCCCTCTTCCACACCCGGCTGGTCATACGTGTTGATACCCAGCATCTCGCCCGCATACGCCGTTGCCATCTCGAAGAAATAAAGCAGCGCCCCCACGGTAAAAGCGTTCACCTCACTCAGCGCAATCACGATGTTGGGACGGCCCGCCTTGCAGAGCGCATACTCCGTCGCGCTGCGCTCGGCCTCTAGCAGCTGCCCAAACGTCTTTCCGCCTAGAAAAGCGATCTCGTCGATATATGTCAGCGCTGCGGGTATTTCCAAGTCGTTTCTGAATTTGTCCACCTTGAGGAACGTCACGATCTTGTCAAACGGCCCCTCGGTGTAAAGTTGTATCTGTGAATGCTGATCTGTGACGCCCAGCGCCTTTACGGGCGTCTGCCCCGCAAACACCTCGCTGCCATCTGTGCCAAAGCGCTTGCCCAAAGACTCCGCCCAAAGCTGCGCATACCAGTCAGACATGTATTTTAAGCTGTCCGCATAGGGCAGCATCACGCTTATATTCAAGCCCTTTTTCATGCCCAATACATGCAGCAATGCGTATAGCGCCGCCGGGTTGCCTGCCTCGCGCGAGCAGACATCGTCCATATATGCCGCGCCCTTCAGCATTGCGCGGATATCGTGACCGCAGACCGCCGCTGGCAAAAGCCCGACCGGGGTCAGCTCACTAAAGCGCCCGCCTACGTCGGACGGAATCACAAACGACTTTAATCCCTCTTTCTGTGCGATCTTGACCAGCTCGCCGTTCTTTTCATCGCTGGTAGCAATGATATGGTCTTTGAGCGCAAGGCCCGCTTTTTGCAGCGCATCGGCAGCATACATCATCTGCGCCATGGTTTCGGAAGTTCTGCCCGATTTGGTAATCACGTTAAACATGGTTTTTTTAAGGTTTAGGCTGCCAAACACGCGCGAGAGACGCTCTGGATCTACGTTGTCTTCCACGACAAGCCGCACCTTTCCTTCGCCTTCGCTCAGCGCCTGTTCCACCGCAATAGGCCCTAAGGCCGAGCCGCCGATACCCAGAACGACAAACGTATCGTATTTTTCACGTATCATCGCTGCTGTGGCAATGATATCGTCCAAAATGCTTTCTTGTCCCTTTGGCAAGCGCCGAAACCCGAGCGGTTTCGTTTTGAGTATCTCATGTGCTTTGTTAAGCATGTCCTGCCCAGATGCAATCTCCTCTGCCGAAAAGCCGTGGCTGCCTACCACCGCACTCATGGCGTTGTTAAAATCGAATTGAATTCTGTCCATTTTTATGCTCCTTGAATGGAAATTTATTATATTATAACCGCTGTCAACCATAATAGCCACGATTATTTGACAAACCGTTGCCATAATTGCACGTCATAGCGGCATATATATTGTCGAGGTGATATGTATGGAAAAGACGAAAGACCGGCACGGTCTTCTGATGGCTATCGGCGCAAGTTGTCTGCTGCTGCTGGGTGCACTGGTTCTTGCCAATGTCGTCACGCCGGATGCAGCCGCCGTATTTGCGACCGGAAACAGTTCTGAAACAGCCAGCCTGACTGTCCATGTTCTGGAAGGCTATACCGAAACGCCCATTTCAGACGCATCAGTGGTTCTCGTTGAAACGGGTAAAGAATACCAGACAAATAAGGATGGGTTTACAGAAAAGATCGATGTCCCTGTCGTACGGGACACACGCTACGACGGCATACTGGAAAAGCCCTGGGGAGAGGTGACGCTTATCGTCTATAAAGAAGGCTTCATTCCTTATGCGCTTTTTTATCTGCAGGTTATAGGCGGTGAAACGCGTGAAGGCGTTAAAATATTGCTCTTTGAGGAGGGACAAACGGAAAGCGCAGAGCCATTCTCCATTATTGAAGGACCAAACCGCGTATGGGTGGATGCGCTTGTCGATATGTACCGGCCCAAATAAGCTTTTAGTACCTGTTTGGTCCTAGATTCTTAATCCTGCGAATTGGAATATTTGCAGTCAGACGTGTGGCGCTGCTGCCGGACTGCACGTCTGACGAGTTCTGGATTTCCACATCAAAGTCGTCTTCCTCGACGTCAAAATACTTGGAGATCACACCGACGATATCCTTGCGGAGCATTTCCATCACGTTGCTGGATGGTGACGTTCCGGCGCGGTCGTGTATCAACACAAGTTTTAAACGTTCTTTCGCGACGCTGCTGGAGCTGCCTTTTTTGCGTACCATCGTTAATCCCTCCTACCTTCCTCTGAGAAGCCTTTTGAACACCGAAGCCAATCCCCCGTCGTCCTCAATATCTAGAAGGGGTACATTCTCACCCATGATCCGTTTGGTAATATTTCTGTACGCCTTTCCGGCAGGTGCCTTATCGTTCATGACAATAGGCTCACCCATGTTGGAGGAGCGGATAATCTTTTCGTCTTCGGGCACCACGCCGATAAGCTCGATTCCCAGTATATCCAGCGTGTCGTCCAGTGCGAGCATATCGCCTTTTTTTACCATGTCTGCGCGCATGCGGTTCACAAGCAGCCTGCAATCGGTAATACCCCCCGCTGATAAAAGGCCGATAATTCTGTCGGCATCTCTCACGGATGAAACTTCGGGAACTGTGACCACGATAGCCGATTTCGCGCCCGCGATGGCGTTTTTAAATCCCTGCTCAATGCCCGCAGGGCAGTCTATAATGATATAATCAAACTCTTGCTCCAGCTCGGATATGAGCTTTCTCATTTGATCGGGATTCACGGCCGATTTGTCCCTCGTCTGCGCCGCCGGAATCAGAAACAGCCCGTCGTACCGCTTGTCCTTAATCAGTGCTTGTTTCATACGACACGTGCCTTCCACCACATCCACGAGATCGTAAACGATCCTGTTTTCCAGACCCAGCACCACATCCAGATTTCTTAGGCCGATATCTGTATCTATAAGCACAACCTTTTTGCCAACCTGAGCTAGCCCCGCACCTAAATTGGCGACAGTCGTCGTTTTGCCTACGCCGCCCTTACCTGATGTCACTACGATGACATTTTGCATATACAATACCCCCCAATAATTGATACAAATCGAGAACCTCTCTTACAATGAGCGGCTCTGCGGTTTTAAAGGTCTGAACACGATGCTTCCCTGTTTGTATTCTGCGATCTCGGGAACATCAGCTGTTTTATCCGCCGGAAAAACGGCAATCTTTCCGCTGATGCGCAGTTGCTTGGGCTTAAGGCCGTTTGCGGCAACCACCACATCGAGGCGACCCGTGGCACCAGCATGCACGAGCCCGCGCAGCGTGCCCATAACGGCAATGCTGCCTCCCGCAATCACTTCGGCGCCGTCATTAACATCACCTAAAACCACAACGTCGCCCTCGCATTCCACGCGTTGACCGCTGCGCAGCGTATGAGCCACAAACACACTTTTGGCGTTAAAATAATCCTTGGAAATGATCGATACGCCGCCCGAGTCGCTTTTATCTCCGGCATCCGGCGCAGTGACGACCGGCTCTGGTTTTTGCGCCTTTTGCTTCACCTCGTCCGCGAACAGCACAATGGATATACCATAGTCCTCATTCATCAGACGCTTAAGCTCATCTTTTTGTGTCTCATTAAGACTTTTACCACTGAAAAGCACTTTTGAATCGGAACCTGAAAAAAAACCTTTATTTTTTGAAAGTTTATCCCCGATAGCCAGCTTGACCTCGGCATATGATGAGGACGGCTGCATCACGATCTCCAGCATACCGCCCGATTTTCCTTTTATTTTGATCCCCATATAGTCCTTCCCATCATAGTATATGGCAAACAAATTCTACAACGCCGTGTGTTTCTCCTGCTTTATTCACATCGGTTGCGCGGTGTTTTTATTCCTGGCCTGGCACGGTATCTTCATCATCAACATTGGGATCGCCTTCGGCTCTGGCGCTTGGGCTTGGCTGAACAACCAGAGAATTCGGATTGGGTATTGTCTGCTCCGCGACGATCGCCTTCTTTTCGAAGAAATAGGTGAGAATATCACGGGCTACCGCGATGGACAGACCGCCTTTATACCCGTTTGGCACAAACACAACAACCGCAATTTCCGGTTTTACGGAAGGATCCGTCTCGCTGTACGGTGCAAAGCATACGAACCAGCTGTTGTTTTCGAGATCCACATCAGAAACTTCAGCTGTTCCTGTTTTACCGGCAATTTTATCTTTATACTCAAAATCCTGGAAATACTTAATAGCCGTACCATCCTCACCCGAAACCACTGCGCTCATGCCTTCCATTAATTTCCTAAGGTATGCAGGATCAGCATCAAGCGTATCAAAAATTTCAGGCTGTTTATCGAGCAAGATTGTACCATCCTGACCGACGACCTTGTCAACAATATGCGTCTGGTACACGGTACCGCCGTTAGCGACCGCTGCCACATACCGCGCAACCGCAATAGGCGTAACCTGCGTGATAGACTGGCCCATACCCGTCGTAACCGTCTGCGTCAGTGTCCACTGCAGTTCGGTCATAACGCTGGCGATACTGTCGCTGTAATTTCTGGACTGTGTTGTGGCTATGCCCAGCTTATCCGACAGAATTTCACGCACGCGCTCTCCCAACGTTTTGCCGTTTTCATCCCTCAAAATTCCTTGGGGGCTGTCATCCGGTTTAAACTCGATACCCAGCAGATAGACGATCTCTTCGGCCGTTTCCATGAGCAGCGCATCATCATATGTGACGTTGCGGTCTTCCGCAATGCCTTTTAACAGATTGTATACAGAATTATCACCAGTCTGCATGACTAGCTTTGGCAACGCTGAAGCCTGTTTGTCAATGGGTTTACTGGGATCAAATAACAGCTTCTGATTCCCTACCTGTCCCACCGCTTCACCGGGCAGCTCAATGCCCGTGGAACTGGTCAGCCCAAACTTATCCGTCCACTTGTCCAGCAGATCGATACCAAGACGGTTTGCCATCTCACAAAAATAATAGTTGCAGCTATGCTCCAGACCCAGCACGATATCCTGATCTAAATGCTTGGAAGGATTTTTTGTCCAACACCTTGGCCCCTGCGCCTTGGCTTTACCCGCATCCACAGCCGTTTGGTTCACCACGTACTGCCCGAGGCAAGAGACTCTATCGTCAAAGTCGGTGACACCCTCCATGAGAGCTCCAAGCCCTGTCACCATCTTAAAAATAGAACCCGGTGTGGCACGGCTGGCAATGGCCTTGTTGAACAGCGGCGCAGCAGGATCTTCCCTCATCTGTTCGTAAATATCCGCATCAATGCCGCCTGTAAAAAGGTTCAGATCAAAGCTCGGATAGCTGGCCAAGGCAAGCACATCACCCGAATTCACATCAATAACGACAGCCGCTCCGGAATCCGCAAGCTCTAGTTTTTCAAATTCGAGCCCCTCTTCGATATAATCACTGATACCATTGCGATTCTTGTCGCTATCCCCCCAACCATCTCCATCGTCATCCACCCTGTTAAAAAACGCATCCTCCTGATCCTTATGGATTATGGGTATGTTTTTCGCAAGCGATTGCTCAACGGCTATCTGCATAGGGATGTCCAGCGTCAGCATCACGTTATAGCCTTGCGTGGGCTCTGTGGAGGATAGCACGTTTTGTACCACAGCCATATTATCGATTTCCACCGTCTGCGTCCCCTGACGCAGTGCGCTGTTGCCTGTTAAAAAAGACTCCATAGATTTTTCAATGCCTTCAACGCCTACAAGATCGTCAACACTATAGCCTTTGGCCACAAACTCTTCGATGATTTTCATGGCCGCGTCTCCATCTGACGGCATTCTTCCCAAATATCCGATCGCATGCGCGGCGACTTCGTTTTTGGGATATATGCGCACCGTGCTGTCGGCAATGCTCATGCCTGTCAGCTCGGCGCCGTGCGTCTCGATCTCGGCCACCGTCTGTATGTCCACGTTATACGCGATAACCACCGGTTCGTAAGCCACCCAGGCATTCAGCTGAGCTTCCTGCCAAACCGAGAGTATCTTGCGCGCTTCCTCGTAGCTTATTTCGGCGGGTATCTGATATTTATCTCTTAAGTAAAGGTAAACCTCCTCAGTACTGCGCTTTGTACCCACGAACATATTCTCGCGCCATTTCTCTTCCCTTGCGGCAATTCTGCCTTCATCGGTAATGCCAAAATCAAAGCCGTACTCGCCAGTCTTGTCATTATATTTGATCGCAAATGTATCGATCATTTTTCCGCCGTTCTTCTCGATGATTTTAATCGTATCGATAATAACGGATGTATAATAGGCCCTGTCTGTCTCCGTATTCTTGTTGGGGTCACGGTAAAACTGAACATTGTAAGACTTTTCGTCATATGCCAGCGGCAAGCCGTTGCGATCGAGTATGCTGCCTCGCGCACCGGGTATGGAAATAACGCGTTTGCTCATCGCGCCCGACATGGCTGCATATTCCTCGCCTTTCACCAGCATCAGCTGCGTTAACTGTATAAAAAGCAAGGTAAACATAGCGACCATGAGCACCCCAAATACGATAAAGCGGTTACGTATGTTAACTTTCATTCTTTTCTCCAAAGATAGATTCCACCCCAATATCCGTGATTATATCATAAAACGATAAACTTGTGGACTTGATACCGGATATTTTACAATGTCACATTTTACCACTTGCATTTGTGTTGACGTCATGTTTGAAAGGTTACTTTTTTTTTCAAAACCTTTGCCGTTTTTTAATCAAAAGCTATTGAAAAATGAGAGTAGTTGTGTTAGAATTTATTCATCTGTAAAGACAACGAAGTCAACAGAGCTATATATGCTTTCGTTGACTTTTTCTTTTTTATAAATAGTGTAAACGGCAACCAGGTCCAACTTAATTTTTAATATAGAAGGAGTACTTATATGGCAAAGAAGTTCACAAACCAAGACGTTCTTAAAATGGTTGAGGAAAACGACGTAAAATTTATCAGGCTTCAGTTTACCGATGTTTTCGGCATACTGAAAAACGTTGCGATTACAGCAAAACAGCTCGAGCGTTCACTTGAGGAAGGCACCATGTTTGACGGTTCTTCTATCGACGGCTTTGCCCGTATTGAAGAATCCGATATGCTCTTAAAACCCGATACGGATTCCTTCTCAATTTTCCCGTGGCGTCCGCAGCCGGGAAAAGTGGCACGTCTCATTTGCGATGTTTATACCACCGACGGCAAACCGTATGACGGCTGTCCCAGAAACGTACTCAAGAAGCAGCTGGCTCTGGCTGCTGAAATGGGATATTCCATGAACGTAGGTCCTGAATGCGAGTTCTTCCTTTTCCAGACAGACACCGACGGCAAACCCACCACGATCACACATGACGAAGGCGGCTACTTTGATCTGGCTCCTATTGATAAAGGCGAGGATGCCCGCCGGGATATGTGCCTTGCTTTAGAGGAAATGGGTTTTGAAATTGAAGCTTCCCATCACGAAGTGGCGGAAGGCCAGCACGAAATCGACTTCAAATATAACGATGCCCTCACCTCTGCGGATAGCATCATGACATTCAAGATCGTCGTCAAAAGCATCGCTGCGCGTCATGGCCTGTATGCCACGTTTATGCCCAAACCTATCTTCGGCATCAACGGCAGCGGCATGCATACGAATCAGTCTCTTTGTACAAAAGACGGCAATGCATTTTATGATAAAAACGGCGAGCTTGAGCTTTCTAAGATCGCTTACAATTATATCGCGGGCATCATGAAGCATATCGAATCTATGGCAGCAGTGACAAACCCGACGGTTAACTCCTATAAGCGTCTGGTTCCCGGCTATGAAGCCCCCTGCTATGTGGCATGGTCTGCGCAAAACAGAAGCCCGCTGATCCGTATTCCCGCTTCCAGAGGCGCCGGAACAAGAGTGGAAGTTCGCAGCCCCGATCCGTCCTGCAATCCGTATCTGTCCATTGCGCTGATGCTGGCTGCCGGTCTTGATGGTATCAAGAATAACCTGACACCGCCTCCGGCTGTGAACAGAAACATATACAAAATGACGGAAGCTGAAATGAATGAACATGGGATCACAAGCCTTCCGGGCAATCTCTATGACGCTCTTCAGGCTTACAAGAGCAACGATCTGATAAGAAACGTTCTGGGCGACCATATATTTAACTCTTACTACGACTTTAAAAAGAAGGAGTGGGATAGCTACCGTTTGGCAGTCCACCCGTGGGAGATCGCCCAGTATCTGACAAGGTACTAATACAGGCCTTAAAACACAACGTTTTAGAAGTGGTTAACGCCCTTTTGAAAGTGATAACTTCTTTGTCTGGCTTTTTGTTTCGAGCCGCTTATCGCGGCTCGAAATTTTAAAGCCAAATTCAGCAGCGCTTTAGGCGCTTTTTTGTTTTCAATTATAGTTCTATAGACCGACTGCAATGCTCTTTTGTTCACAAACAGCGCTTAGCGCCTGTGCACAGAGCGCTTTTGTTTTATCCCAGACCAGCGTGTAAAAACCGCGGTCGCTATGCGGCATGGCACCGCCGGTCGCGGGCGAGAGTTGTATATGCAGTGCCGGACGCGTAAACTCCTGCCTGAACCAATTCTCAAAGCATGCGGCATAAACGCCCGGATTATCGGCAACCGGAGAAATCCCATAGCCGGTTACCGACGCTATTCTTTTGGCAAGCGACAACGCATCGGGAATCTTTCTGTTGGTATGGGTGTCTGCGTATTCAATTGTTTCGCCTTTGGTGTAGAAAGACAACGCCGCTAAAAATGAATATTTTTCACAAGCCTGTATGACGGCACGGACTTCGGGCTCCGTGGCGGGTGCTTCACCGTTGTAAAGCTCGGAAGCAGGCTGCGTGATCACTGTGTACTTCTGGTCCCACAAAGCGGGATATTGCCGTCCCAGATCCACGCCGTTAACATTCGCCATCCAAAGCTCATAACAGGGCCGTACATGCAGCATCGCCGCCACACGCTTAGGATGCTGTACCGCTTTAATCCCGCCCTGGACAAGCGTAACACCATCGGGATTGACCATGGGCATCACATACATGCAGCATGACGAAAGCAGCCGTGACATGTCACAGCCGCCGATTCTCTTGCCGTCCGCGGCCGCCTGTGCATAGGCGTTAACGGCATACATCAGATAGGCGCTTGTCATATAATCCCGCGCATGATGCGCGCCGCAAAAGAAAACGTTTCTTTTGCCAGTCCCCAGCCTGATCAGCGGCAACGCACGCCCTTCCACGGAGACCCCCGCATTTTCTTCACCGATCAGGCTCGGAAAAGCGTTTTTGAGCGCAGCGGTATCGCGCATCAGCTGCGAATGCGAATACGGCACAGTTGGAACAACGATTAATTCTTTCATTTCAGCCCCCCGCGAATTGCTTGCTCATACATTTTATGCGCCGCAGACTTGTCCCTATGTCCGGCAACGCAAAGCAGAGCGTGATTGAAAAAGCAACTGCAAAGAGCAAGAAAAGAAAAGTGCCATAGCGCAAAATCCTTTCGTACAGGCTTAAGCTTGTCAAGAGGCCATAAGAAGAGTGACAGCCGTATTATCAAGGCCACGTGATTAGTCCCGGTGTTTTCTCCAGCCTTGACAATATGGCTGTCCCGTTAGGATTTAATCAAAGTATCAATAAGCTTTACTTTAAATCCATGTTCTATTTAGCTTTTAATTTGATACATACTTCGCAGGCAGGTTACCGCTCAGCCAGAAAACCGGCCTTCGCATAATATTCCTGCATCACATGTATTGTTTTCAATCTTAAAAGTAGTCATCATCGTCTTCATCTTGCATATACCATCCATCCGTCATGCCCAAAAAACTGGCTGGCTGCACCATGGGAGAACCTGCAAACCCTCTGCCAAAACGGCAATTGCCAAACTGATCGCAGCACCAGCCGGTACGGTCACAGCACACACCGAAATGGTCACAACAGCGCCCGAATCTATCGATCCAGGCACACGGAACGCCCGGCCGGATAAAGATAGGGAATGGGAACTGCGGTGGTCTTGGCGGCCTTGGCGGTCTTGGCGGCATTGGTGGTCTGGTGGGTGGCCCCATTGGTGGTCTGGTGGGCGGCCCCATTGGTGGCCGAAACGGGGGCATTCCATCGGGACGCTGTCCCGGGCCAGGGCCTTGAACAGTTATATCGTCATAATAACTTGGCATGTTTATCTACTCCTATCTATAAGCAATAGAGAAATATATAGGTAAAGTCTATGATGTATAGTATGCAAGCGAGGGGGCGTATGTTCTATCATCATCCAAAACGAGGGCATTTAAGCAGATTCATCAATACGATTTAACATGACGAGTCTGTTGTGTATAGGTGTTGGGTTTAAGTAACTGTATGTTTGCAAGAGTAAATGTTGAGAAACAAATACAGCTTACATTGCAATTAAGGAACGCAAAACAGAACACATATTATCCGTTTTTTCGGACAGAATATGCGCTAATATGAACATATATTCTTATCGCAGGAGGGTACTATGTGGGAAAGAATCGGTCAGTCCAGTCTGCTCATCATTGGAGCCATCGTTTTGTTTGCGGCATTAACAGTCGCATTGTTTTTATTGGAACGACATGAGGATAAAAAAGTTTGCAAGACGCGCCCTCTGCAAGCGCCACGCTACGTGAAAACAGACCGTGCCGCTTAAAAGAAGGTCAATTGCTCCGGCTTGGGTCTTTGCTTCGGCATTAAATAGCTGGGCATGGCATATTTTTTGCGCAGCTTTGCGATTTGCGCGTAAAGCTCCTCTTTATATTCATGATAATCGGATTTGTTTTGATACAGTCCATAGATTTTGGAATATTGTGAGGAAAAGCTTTGCCGCACGCTTTCAAAGAACCTTTTTCGCGTGGATGTTTTGAGGTTTAAAGCCCCGGTCAGCACGTAATCGGCTCCGGCATCTTTCGCTTCGCTGAAAACGGCTTCAAGACTATCAGGCGAACTTGTTAAATAGGGTATCACGGGCATCAGGTGTACACCGCACGAAGCGCCCGTTTTTTTGACCTCACGCACAGCGGCCATGCGTTTTGCAGGATGCGGCGAACCCGGCTCGATCAAACTGGCAGCGCGCTGGTCCATCGTCGTGACAGTAAACGCAAGCGCAGCGCCTGCCGCCTCATTCACACGCTGAATCAGCTCAAGGTCCCTCAGCACCAGCGTGGATTTGGTGCACAGCACAATGGGAACGCCATATTGGGCCAGCAGCGATAGCACACCGGGCATTAGTTGACACTCGCGTTCAGCCGGCTGATAATTATCTGTGATGCCGCCCAAATTCACAGGCTCACGCGAAAAACGCGGCAACTCCCGCCGCAGCACATCCGCGATATTGGTTTTGGCATAAACATCGTGGTAAAAATCTCCCCCGCCCAAATACTCATGCGAATAGAGCGCATAGCAATAAATACAGCGGTGGGAACAGCCGCGGTACACATTAATGTCATACTTAAAAGGCAGCCATTTGGAGTTGTGGCGGTACAGCGCTGATCGGCACGCCGTTTCGATCACGTGATCCATAAACTGTATTATACGCTCTTCACGCGCCCCGTGGCAACGATATCCACACCCGTTCCCAAAATATCTTTGATGAGCACATCACCGATTTCCACAGGCGCCGTGGCCTGAGCCGCATTGATGACCGCCATGCAATCCCGAAGCTTGTTTTTGGGTAACGGCGTTTGGGACTTCACGCTCACAAGACCACCGCCTGCTACGCGCATCGTCGTGGTCAGTGTGCGGCGCGGATCGGTCAGCTCCGCACGTGCATACGTTTCACCGCGCTTGCAGCGGTAACCCGCTAGTTCGGCAATTTTATCACCGTCCATAAGCGCCTTGATGGCGCAGCCCTGCGGACAGACGGTACATGTGATATTCTTTTCTTCCATGTTAAGCTTCCTCCACGCTGATGGTTATATCGCCCGTTATATCGGCTCCGCAAATTTTCAGGCTTTCCATCTCGCCGGGCGCACAGACCGGTTTCTTTTGTCGTGCCACAACGGTATTCCCGCACCGTGCCACTGTCACGCAGTTCTTGTATACATCCCTCACGCGGAAGAAGAGTATCTTGTCAGCGCCGTCCTGTATCAGCTGTTGCGGTACCACATAACGCACCCCATTTCCTGCCGCGGCTCGGAAAGCATCCCGCTCCTCGAAAGGCCTACAGAGATATTTCGCGGCATACGCCCCCGCCCGCGTGGCTTCCTCGGTCACAAAATCCACAAGATCGTGCACCTGCACCGCGTTTCCGCACGCAAACACACCTTCTACGGACGTTTGCATTCGGCTATCCACCACCGGGCCGCCCGTGACGGGGTCGATCTGTATATCCATGCCGCGTGACAGTTCGTTCTCGGGTATCAGCCCCACGGAGAGCAGCAGCGTATCGCAGGGCACGTATTCTTCGGTTTCCAGAATGGGTATACCGTTCCCGTCCACCGCCGCGACGGTCACGCCCTCCACGCGCTTCGTGCCGTGTATGCGCGTCACGGTATGCGACATCTTGAGTGGTATGCCAAAATCGTCAAGGCACTGCACGATGTTTCTTTTGAGCCCGCCCGAATACGGCATCAGCTCCAGCACCATTTTGACATGTGCACCCTCCAGCGTCATACGCCGCGCCATGATCAGGCCGATATCACCCGAGCCCAATATCACAACCTCTTTGCCGGGCAGATAGCCTTCGATATTCACGAATCGCTGTGCCATCCCCGCCGTGAATACGCCCGCAGGCCGATCACCCGTGAGCATCAGCGCACCCGCGCTGCGTTCGCGGCAGCCCATCGCGAGCACCACCGCGCCCGCCTCAACCGTACAAAGCCCCGTCTCGGGTCCTACGATGGTGAGTACACGCTCACGCGAAATATCCAGCACCATCGTTCCCGTCAGACAGCGAATACCCAACGCTAAAGCTTTATCCGCAAAACGCGCCGCGTATTCGGGCCCGGTCAGCTCTTCACCGAATACATGCAGCCCGAAACCGTTGTGTATGCACTGGTTCAGTATGCCGCCCAGATGTGCTTCCCTGTCGATCACGACAACGTCCTTTGCGCCGTTTTCCTTTGCCGCAATAGCTGCGGCCAATCCCGCCGGACCCGCCCCGACCACGGCCACATCCACCTTCATTGCGCGTCCTCCTTCGTCTTGTCTGCGAGAATCCAGGCGCCCTCGCCGCTCTTGGTGACCGTTTTTAGATCCGTCCCGAGCTCCCGCGATAGAATCTCCATCACACGCGGCATGCAAAAGCCGCCATGGCAGCGCCCGAAGCCGGCGGAGGTACGCAGCTTCACACCGTCCACTGTGGTTGCGCCGCAGGGTCTGTGTATGCTCTGCACAATCTCAGCCTCCGTGACTTGCTCGCACCGACACACGACGTTGGTATAGCGTTTGTCCATTTGGATCAGCTCCGCGCGCCTTTCAGGCGTGGCATGCGCAAACACCTCAATGGGCTTTCTGGTACGCACCGCCGAAGCCTTCTTCTTGGGGCTCATGCCCATCGCTATCAACATCTCAGCCACATATTCGGCAATGGCCGGTGCGGAAGTGAGACCCGGTGATTCGATACCCGCCACGTTCACAAACCCCGGCGTGCTTTTGGATTCTTCAATGATAAAGTCATGCGTGCTTCCTGCCGCTCGCAGCCCCGCAAACACGGTGATCGCATTGCGCTTGTCAATAGACGGTACATACCGCCGCACACCATCCATCACAGCCTGCATACCTTCGGGCGTGGTGGCTGTATCGTCCTTGCCGGTGAATTCTGCCGTCGGCCCCGCGATCATGTTTCCATGCGCGGTCGGCCCGAACAACACACCCTTGCCTTTCTCAGACGGCGCGCCGAATATCACACTTCGGGTTCTCACAGGCTGGCTCTTGTCAAAAAGTACATACTCACCGCGCCGCGCCTTGATCTCAAAGCTTTCACCACCCGCCATGCGCGACATCTCATCCGCGTACACGCCCGTGGCATTCACGACAAACCGTGTCTGAATGCGCTTCTCCCCCGCCTCGATGGTAATAATGTCACCTTTATTCTGTATCTTCGTCACACGACTGTTCAAAAACACCTGTACGCCATTCTCCACGGCGTTTTCTATAGACGCGATAGCCAGCTCAAACGGGCTGACGATGCCGCCTGTGGGCGCCCACAGCGCCGACTGTATGGCCTTGCTCAAATGGGGCTCTCTACGCCTTACCTCATCGCCTGATATTCGCTCGACGGGAACGCCGTTCTCAGCCGCACGCACCATCAGTTCATCAAGGCTCTTTTCATCGTCATCATCAAACGCCACCACAAGCGAACCGCAAATATCATAGGGTACACCCAGCTCTTTCACCGCTGTCGTCATCAATTTGCTGCCGCGCACGTTCATGCGCGCCTTCATGCTGCCGGGCAGCGCATCGAACCCTGCGTGAACGATACCGCTGTTGGCGCGTGTGGCCCCTGCGGCCACATCTGCCGCCGCTTCAATCACGCACACGGATGCCTCATAAAACGACAGCTCCCGTGCGATCATACAACCGGATATGCCTGCACCGATCACGGCTACATCATAGATCATGTAGACTCCTTTCCTAACTCCTGAAACAATATAAAAAGCCACACCAAAAAAATCTGGTGCGGCTCATTTCTCCTGCCTATTCAGTAATTTTATTATAACTCAAATCTTGATGTGTTTCAATGGCGGCGCTCATAACGGACAGGTTTTTTTATTACCCATACTCGCAAGCAGTAATGAATACCCGTAAAAGATAAAGCTGTGTTAGATAAAATATAAAAAAGCCCTTTATAAGAGGCATCCCGCCGTCAAGGGCTTTATCATGTCATTCGATACGTATCGCACAGGTATAAAAAGGTCAGACTACAAAAGGCGCTTTTCGAACAGATAAAACAACCCTTTTCGAATATTCATCTCGCCTGCCCGGCGGTACCCGAGGCTCTCATAAAGCCTCAGTGCATAGGGATTCTGTGAAAAAGCGTCCAGCCTTACGGACTTATACCCTTTTCCAATAAGCATGGCTTCCGCAAGCACCATCACCTGTCTGCCGTATCCTTTATGCTGGCAGACGGGATCGATACACAGCCGGTGCACCACACCTGCCGGCTCACTGTAAATCCAGTTTGCCTTGGCATATTCCTCGTCTTGACAGTCGTTGAGCACGACCGCGCCAACGATACGCTCGTCGTCACACACAACATACAAATCGTTTTGTTTAATATCACTTTGCAGCGTTTCTTTAGATGGGTATATCTCGTCCCATTGGAAGATACCGCGTCGGCACATGTCGTCAATAGCCTCTGCGAAAATTCCAATCACATTTTGCAGGTCATCGGCTTTTGCCTGCTGCAGCGTCAGCATCAGAGCTTGATTGTCGGGTCTTTAGGCCGCGCACGGTACAGTACGAACTTTCGGCCCGAGCTGGATACGGCTTCCGCGCCCGTCGCTTTGGCGATCTCAGCAACCATTTCCGCCGCGGTCACCGGTGCGTTTTGCTGAACGGTGCCTTTGATAAGCTCCCGGGCTGTCAGCGCCTCATCCACTTGAACGATCACATTTTCGGTTAATCCCGCTTTTCCCACATAGATGATGGGGTCTAAATTATTGGCCATCGCGCGCAGCGTGGCGCGTTGTTTGCTGGTTAGCATAATGATATCCCTTCTTAATCCACAAAATCGAAATCCAGCCCTTCAAGGCTGACCGTATCGCCTGTCTGCGCGCCCGCTTTACGCAGCGCCTTGATGATGCCGTAATCTTTAAGCAGCTTTTGAAAATGGCGCATAGAATCGGGGTCTTCCGGATCGGTCTTAGCCAATATCTCGTGGATGACCGCTCCTTCCACAAAGTAGACACCGTCTTCATGGAAAACATCGAAGCCCATATCATCTTTCTCAAGCGCCCATTCTTCGATCACGCCGTCCTCTTCTACAGGCTCTGGGATAGGCAGTTGGCTCAGCATATCCGACGTTTTTTCCAGCAACGCTTTTGTGCCTTCACCGATAGCCGCGCAGGCCTCAAACATCTCAATGCCATGCGGCGAAAGGTACTCGCGCAGCCTTGCCGCGTTTTCATCCGCACCCGGCGCATCCATTTTGTTGGCCACCACGATCTCGGGCCGTTCCTGAAGCGCGGGCGAATAGTTTAGCAGCTCATGGCGGATCACCTTATAATCCTCAATGATATCACGGCCTTCTTCGCAGGACGCATCCACCACATGGACTAGCATGCGTGTACGCTCGATATGGCGCAGAAAGTCGTGCCCGAGGCCTGCACCCTCATGCGCACCTTCGATGAGCCCCGGGATATCAGCCATGATAAAGCTTTTGTCGTACCATTGTACCACACCTAAGTTGGGAGACAGTGTTGTAAAATGATAGGCCGCAATTTTAGGCCGGGCGCTTGTGCACGCCGCAAGCAGCGTGGATTTGCCCACGCTCGGAAAGCCGATGAGCCCCACGTCCGCAATGGTTTTGAGCTCCAGCACCACAAACCGGCCCTTTGTCTTGCGCCCGGGCGTCGCAAAACGCGGGTTCTGACGTGTGGGTGTCGCAAAACGCGCATTACCTTTGCCGCCCATGCCGCCCGAAAGCAGCTTTCTGCGCCCGGTGCGCATATCCGCCGCCACACGTCCCGTATCAAAGTCTTTAATGACCGTGCCCGGCGGCACATGAATCACAAGGTCTTCCCCGGTCTTGCCGCGCATGTTTTTCTTCTTGCCGATCTCGCCGTTCTGCGCGACGTACTTTTGCTGGTATTTAAAATCCATAAGTGTGCGCATGCTTTCGTCCACTTCGAATATGACCGCGCCGCCTTCACCGCCGTCTCCGCCGTCCGGACCGCCTGCACTCACATATTTTTCTTTGCGGAAAGACACATAGCCGTTGCCGCCGTCACCAGCTTTTATATAAATTTTCGCTTTGTCAACAAACATTTATAGTTCCTTCCTGCCCGTCGGGCAGATATCTAATAAAAAACACCGGCCGCATTCCGGCTTTCGCGCGCTGCATATTTGACGTCCATGCCAGATCAGCCAATGATGCGCGTCCGACCACTTGTCCTGCGGTATATTTTTTTGCAGCTGCATCTCCGTTTCCAATACATCCTTGGCGTTCGCAAGCCCCAACCGATTGGACACGCGAAAGACGTGCGTATCCACAGCGATCGCGGGAACACCAAAAGCGTTTGAAAGAACAACATTGGCCGTCTTTCGCCCAACGCCGGGCAGCGCGGTCAACTCATCCAAAGTGCGCGGCACTTCCCCGTTATACTTGTCCACGAGTATCTGACACGTTGCCAGTACATTCTGGGCCTTGGTATGATAAAACCCGCAACTTTTAATGTAGCCTTCCAGTTCAATCTGGCTTAATGCGAGCATGCTCGCCGCATCGGGCGCCGCATCAAAAAGCGCCTTCGTCACGGCATTCACCTGCCTGTCCGTGGTTTGGGCGGACAGCATCGTAGCGATCAGCAGCTCAAAAGCATTGCGGTAATGAAGACCCGGCCGTGCGCCTATGTAGTGCGCTTGCAGCCGCTTTAGTATTTGCGTATTGTCACTCATATCCAATTCCCCCGCTTTGCTAATCGCTATTATACTCATACGGCCTTAAAAAAACAAACATTATTTCGATATGGGTCTGTTTTGCAGCGAATATTTTAATTTGCATTGCAGAAAATAGTCGCATGTTTAATGTGATTATCAAAACAGTCATACTCTATTTTTTCGCGATGCTCGTGATCCGCCTGATGGGTAAACGCCAGGCCGGAGAGCTGCAGCCTTTCGAGCTGATTATCGCTGTCATGATCGCCGAGGTTGCCGCCACACCCATGGACGGCCCCGGCATTCCCATCACCTACGGCATCGTCCCTGTTATTGTCCTGCTGGTGATGCACAACGCGATTGCTTTTGTCTCTATAAAAAGCGATAAGCTGCGCGCTTTCTTCTCGGGCAAGCCCAGTATTGTGATCCATAAGGGTATCATCTGTCATAAAGAACTCAAACGGCTCAGTTATAATTTAAACGACCTTTTGGAACAGCTGCGTACCAAAGACGTCATGAGCTTGAGCGATGTCCACTACGCGGTTCTTGAAACAAACGGAGAGCTTTCCGTGATGCTCAAGCCTGAGAAACGCGGTCTGACACCGGAGGATATGAACATGTCTCCGGCCAATCCCGGTTTTTGCTATGATGTGATACTTGACGGCAGATTAAAACCCAATAACTTGACGCAACTTGGTTTTACCCAGAATCAACTGATGGGCTTTCTTAATACCAACAACATCAAGCGTGTTAAAGACGTGTTTTTAGCGACCATTGATGAGACGGGAAGCGTTCTGATTCAAGACTATCACGGCAAGCAGCTGACAGGAAGCTTGAGCAATGGGTAAGAAAATTACAATTGCCGTTTTACTGATTCTCATACTGGGGGGGGCGATTTGGCAGCATATATACATCACCGGTGCCACCGAAAAGCTTACCGAAGAACTAAGCTTGGTCAGTGAATCACTGAAAAGCGAAGATTATGACAAGGCTTTGAAAACCGCAGAGACGTTCGCCGAAAACTGGGAAAAAGAAAAGCATCTCTATGAGACACTTTTTGAGCACGAAGAGATCGATATGATTTCCGAACGCACACAACGGATGGTTGAGTTGTGCTATGCCAAAGATCAAGGCGAAGCGCTGGCTGAAACCGCCGCCACTCTCTATTATATCCGCCATATACACCAGATTGACAGCATAAAATGGGAGAATATTTTCTAGCGCCACGAAAAGCTGTAATGCCAGCCGTCGCCCTTTTGATCGTCGCTAAGCTGCGGATCATCAAAAACAATATTGCCGCTTAAGGCCAGTTCTTGTGCCGCAAGCTCAAAGTGGCAGGCCGCAATGCCCATGTCTATACGCTGCATGCAAAAGCCATAAAGCGTGTTTCCCGCATAAAGCTTATCCAGTGCAAGATAAAAGTGCAGCGTATCCCCCATGCGGATAACGCGCCACGGCTGCTTGTTGGACGCGGACGGACCAATGCGAACCATTTCAAGGCATTTGCACAGCACGTTTTCTTCATTAAAAAGCGGCGTCTTGACACTTTCGTCAAAAAACACTTCTCCGAAGCGCTTACGCTTTCTTGCGCCCGCGCCCGCCGCAACAGCTTTTTCGGTAAGCGTCTTTTTCTCCGCCGCATAGCCGATGGGCGAAACCGCAGGCAAAAATTCGTTATCCGGCTTTAGCAGCGATACAAACGAACCGCGTTTAAATGTGCCGCCGAGCCAGCACGTGCCAAGCTCCAGCGCTGTGGCAAAGAGCACAACCCTTTCAAAAGCATAGCCATACCCCTCAATATCACGCATGCCTTTTTTGACGCATCCTCCGAAAAAGGTTCTGGCGCCCTTGATAAAACCGTATGTGCCAAGCTTTTGAGAGCTGCCTTCCAGCAGCTCAAAACGCACCTTCGCCCGAAAAGGGTTCTCTGCTTGCGCTTTAAGAAATTCCTGTATGGCTTCCAGCTTTTCGGGTTCAACGGGCCTGTTTTCATATGTCCTGACGGACGTTCTTTTTTCCATCAACGTAATAGCGCTTTTATCTAAGAACATAAATACCACCTTAATTGTTGATTAGAAGCTCCATCGTTGTCGTCGCATGCTCACGTTGATGACAAGCCCAAAGGCAATCATATTCGTGAGCAGGTTAGAACCACCGGAGCTTATAAACGGCAGCGGAATGCCGGTGATGGGCATCACGCCGATATTCATGCCGATATTTTCAAATATATGAAACAATGTCATCGCCAGAACACCAATAATGATAAGTGAGCCAAAATCATCTTTGGCCTTTGTCGCCAAATAAAGCGTACGGAAAATCAGTATAAAGTATAGCAATATCACGACCATGATACCTAAAAAGCCGATAGCTTCAGAGGTTGAAGCAAAAATGAAATCGGTATGCCGTTCGGGAATATTGGAAAGCTTACTCTCGCCGCCCAGCGAAAACAGTCCTTTGCCGTATACCTGCCCCGCGCCGACAGCGACCTTGGCCTTATCCGACTGATAGTGCAGCGCCTTGATTTGCTCCTGTGTCATGCCAGCCTGCTCAATGCCCAAGAATGTATAAAAACGACCCTTTTGTTTCTCCGTCAACACAAAGAACCACAAAAGCGGTAACACAACGGCCGCAGAAGCAAATAATCCGCCGATCAGCTTAAGGCTGGTCTTGGCCAGAAACAGCATGGATATAAAAGTGAATATGTAAACCATGGCCGTGCCCCAATCGGGCTGAATAACGATGAGCAGAACCGGAACCAGGAACACACCGAGTATAGGGAGTAAATCTTTTACAGTTTTTATGCCGCCGTCACGCCCCTGTGTCTTTTTGGAGATCATCTGGGCCATCACAATAATCATGCCGACTTTGCCGATCTCGCTGGGCTGGAAGCCCGCTTGGCCAATACGGAACCAGCCCGTTGCGCCGCCCTCATTCGAACCAAAAAAGTAAACCGCGATAAGCAAGCCCACGATGATCACGTAGATCCACTTGTAATATTCAGCAATCGCGTGATAATCGGGCAGCAGCACAATAAACATGGCAAAGAGGCTGATACCAAACCAGGCAATCTGCTGCATAACGTGAGTCAGGTCTAGCTGGGCTACGGCCGCGCTTAATGAGCCTATGTCTTCGGTCAGCGGTTCGGAATCTGCGCTGGCAATAGCCACGAAGCTGAAAAGAACGAGCACAATGATATTGGCAAACAGCAGCCAGTCTATGAATTTAAACATTCTTGGGTCAATAAACTTCAGCTTCAAAACATTTACCCCTTGCAATCATTACAAATGTATTTCAATTATAACATGATTATTAAGCATATGAAACCCCTCGTCAAAAGTTTACATTTTGGCGAAACGTTAAGATATAGCATAGCAGAAAAAGGGCAGTTAAGGAAGTGCCCTCTCATGCAAGGTTCAAGGCATATCCTATTCGATGCGTATAAACGATGCGTATGCCTGAACGGGGTACGATTCTGCGACAGACCCGCTGAATACAGCCGATACGATATCCCCTGCCTTGATCGCCGAAATGGCCGCCGTCTGACCCATGCTGTCTTCTATCACCGTTTTTTCATCCACCTTAACGCGCGCTTTATCATACTGTCCCGCCACGGGCGTGTCCGTTTCCACAAGAATAATGATACCGTTGTCTGCGTCAGTCAGGCTTGTGATAATGCCTGTGATACTCACAGCGCTCGTCATAGAGTCGAGCAGCTGATCTCCCGAGAGCGGACACTTATCGCTCAAATTCTCAAAAGAAATCAACAGATAGTTTTCATAGTCCACAATGTAAGCGGCTACATGCTGCCCGCTGCCCACGTCCTGCGTGGGCCCTAAGGCCGTGAATATCTGCTCATAAGTCATATTCGCTTCTATTTTGGCTACCTCGGTGCTGAAGATGCCTGCCACCTCGTTTTCGATATTAACCAATTCACTCGTATCCGCGCTTGGTGCGCAACCGGCAAGCATCCACAGAGCAGCCAATACAATTACCAAGAAATATAATGCCTTTCTCTTCATGCCATTAACCTCCGTTTTTATGTAAGCCATTAGACGGCGCATGCCGCTGTTTTGTTTCCACCGTTTGTTTCATTATAGCATAACCTGTTTTTGTGCGGCGGCTCTCATGTAGACAAATATGTGTCCAAAATGATATATTATAAGCGCGCTTTGCGCAGGAGGATATTATGGCATACAAGGCTTTGTACCGTACCTGGCGGCCTTCGAGGTTCGCCGATGTATCGGGACAGGAGCATATTATAAAAGTTTTAACGGGGCAAATCGAGAGCGGGCGCATCGCGCATGCTTATCTGTTTTCCGGCCCCAGAGGCACAGGCAAGACAAGCCTCGCCAAGATTTTTGCGCGCGCCGTGAACTGCACTGAAAGACAAAATGCGGAAAGCTGCGGTCAATGCAGTGCCTGCCGTGAAACAGCTGCGGAAAACCCCGTAGATATCGTTGAGATCGACGCGGCATCCAACAACGGCGTCGACAGCGTGCGCGAAATTCGTGACCGCGTGAACCTGCTGCCTGCCGTCTGCCGCTATAAAGTCTATATTATCGACGAAGTGCATATGCTTTCTAAGGGCGCATTCAACGCTTTGCTAAAAACGCTGGAAGAGCCCCCTTCGCACGTGATATTCATACTCGCGACGACAGAGCCGCATAAGCTGCCCGCCACAATACTGTCGCGGTGCCAGCGTTTTGATTTTAAAAGAATCACATTAGAGGATATCACAAAACGGCTGACCGAGGTCGCCAAGGGCGAGGGGTATACATTTGATGTGAATGCGCTCCAAATGATCGGGCGCGCAGCCGAAGGCGGTATGCGCGATGCGCTGTCCATACTTGACCAGTGTGCGGCATCCGGGCCGGTGACGCAGCAAAGCGTAGCGGCGGCGCTGGGCGGCGGCGATTCACAGCTGCTTCTGGAGTTGATTTCCTGCATAACGGTCTACGACGAAAAAGGCGCTTTGGAACGTTTATCATCTTTGCTGCAAGACGGAGCGGACACCCGTGCGCTGATTAAAGACCTGGCGGATACCTTCCGCCGTATGATGTGGCTGTCTGTGGGAGCCTCCGGTGAGGATAATATCGGCGGCCTGGAAAAGATGGCGAAAAGCTTCGGCAAAAATGCGTGCCTGCGCGCGCTCAATATACTGATACAAAAAGAATATGAAATGCGCCAGAACCTGCGTGCTGATATCGTGCTGGAAACGGCTGTGATGGCGCTGATGTGTCCCGAAGACGACCGCAGCGCGCCCGACGCTGCGCGCATCGAAAAGCTGGAAGCGCGTCTTAAGTCGCTGGAAGAGCAGCGCATGGCCGCGCCGCAAGCCGCGGCTGTTCAGGAACAAATCTCAAAATCGGCCAATGTGAAGCCCGCAGCAACGAAAGCGCCAAAAAAAGCAGCATCAACACCGCATATAGACACTGATGCGCAGGAGCTTTGGAGAAAACTGCTGGATACACTGAAAACAGAAGCTTATTACGTTTATCCCCATGCGCAGCAGGCTAAAAATGTCCATCTTGTGGGCGGCAAGCTGGATATTACGTTTGGGGCTGATGCAGAAATCGCGGCTGACTTTTTAAAGCACGCGTCTGCTCAAAAAGAGATATTGCAGCGTCTTGAGAAGCTGTGCGGCTCGACGCTGGCTTTAAATGTGATTATTGAAAAGGACGACGGTTCAAAAAGCAAGCAATCGGACATACTTGCGATGTTTGGAGATCAAATAGAAGAAATTTAAGGAGGTTCTCATGGCAAAGAGAAAATCTTTCACCGGCGGCGGTGGCATGAATATGGGTTCTATGCTCGCCAAAGCTCAAAAAATGCAGGCTGATATGGCGGCGGCGCAGGCTGAAGCGGAGCAGACAGAAGTGGAAGCCACCGCGGGCGGCGGCGCGGTGACGGTGCGCGCTAACGGCGCAAAGAAAATCATCAGCATTAAAATTTCACCCGAAGCGGCCGATCCGGACGATATTGAAATGCTCGAAGACCTGATCATGGCAGCCGTGAACGAAGCGATTGCCAAGGCTGACGGCGTGATGCAGCATAAAATGAACGCAGTCACCGGTGGTATCGATCTGGGAGGCATGTTCTAAGCTTGAGCGGAATCATTGAGCCGGTTGCACGGCTGATAAACCAGTTTGCCAAGCTGCCCGGCATCGGCCAGAAGACAGCGCAGAGGCTTGCGTTTCATGTAATCCATATGAACGATGATGAGGTGGAGGCCTTCGCCAAAGACCTTTTCTATGCCAAAAAAGCAGCCGTCTACTGCCCCAACTGCGGCAACCTCATGCAAAAAGGCGAAGCGCTCTGCGGCGTGTGCGCGGATGCGGTGCGGGATGCGTCGTGTATCTGCGTGGTGTCGGATATCAAGGATGTGCTGGCAATTGAGAAAACGCGCGAATTTAAAGGCGTTTATCATGTGCTGCACGGCGTTATCTCCCCCATGGACGGTATCGGCCCGGACGATATCAACATCGCGGGGCTTATTGACCGTTTGGCAAAGGGCGGCATCAACGAAGTGATACTCGCGACCAATCCTGACGTACAGGGCACAGCCACAGCAGCCTATATCGCCAAGACCATACGGCCTCTGGTAGAAAAGGTCACGCGTATTGCGCATGGTGTGCCGATCGGCGCCGACCTTGAATATACGGACGAGGTGACACTGTCGCGCGCAATCGAAGGACGTACAGCTTATTAATGTATACTTGTATATCATCGTCTCTTTTTGGTAACAATAGACACCATCAACCACAAGTGGGAGGATGAGGTATGCAAGTCAACGAATACGCGAACGATGTGAAGAAAGCCTATGCCGCATGGCAGGCAGCCGAAAACTATTTTGAGAACGTGGCGGACCCTGACCTGATCGATTTTGCCATTTATGACATGGAGGCCGCCAAGAAAAGGTACGTGTACATGCTCAAAAAAGCCAGAGAGGTACACGGTGAAGCGCTGTAACAATATTCTATAAACAACAGGAAAACAAGCAGAGCTTTTCTCTGTTTGTTTTTATATTGCTTTGAAAAGCATACCCTCATAGATGTTTGAAGATATTGTCGAATGCTGCATCACACGATATAATAACATAGAATAAAATGTCTATAAGCGCTGCGGCATATTGCCATAACGCTTTCATAAGGAGAATCATTTATGTTATGCAAACGGTGCGGCAGCCCCAATGTTTCTATCACGCCTGTGTCCGTACAAAAACCGCGCGGCTGTCTGCTCACGTTGTTTTACATCCTGCTGCTTTGCATACCCATCATCGGCTGGATCGCGCTTTTCATGCTGATTCGCGGCCGGCGTTCCCGCGTGGTCACTTACTGCGTCTGCCAGAGCTGCGGCAAGCGGCGGCGTGTGTAGCAGGAGTCGAGTGTTTACTTCAACGCAGGCTTTGCCTCCATATCACCACCAAAGGCACTGCCCTTTGGAAACCCATAAAATTTCCTTCAGCATTCCCTTATTGTTAAGAACCAATAAACACAGTTTCACACAAAAAACAACGATAAAACAGCCGACTTGAGGTTTCCCCCAAGCCGGCCATGATACACTTCCCTTACGCGCCCGCAAGTTTAATCCGCTTGTTGACTACAGGCGTTAAGCTCTCGACGAGCGTCATTAAAAGCCATGCATAGAACGGCAGCTCAACCGCCGCGCCGATGAGCCTGGGCGGCAGTAAAACCGCCAGCCGGACGCCATAGAAAAGCGAGATAATCAGCGTATTGAGCACCACCGAACAGACGATCTGGGCGGTGAACGAAGCCCCTGTGGCTTTCCAGATGGTGTTTTTCTTGGCCCTCAGATAGAAAAGACCCGCGATCACACCGAAAAGCGCCATCGTGAGAGAAAACAATGGGTTGTAAGCCCCCACCTGTATTCCCATAAAGAAACCCGCGGTATCGGCCACAAAGCCCACGATACCGCCCGCAAGAGGCCCAAAGAATATGCCCGCAAGCATAACAGGAATGGGTGTCAGTGAAACCTCCACCGTTTTCACGCCGGTGAAGTTAAGCTCGATCGACAAAAACGCGCTGAAAACAGCGCCCAGAGCCGCAAGCAGACCCATGATGGCAAGTGTACGAACATTAAAATTTTTCATACAAAAAAACCTCCTTCCCTTGTATATGGGCAAAGACACGCCATTAAGAGAAAAAAGGTTCTCTTTAGCAGCGGACGCGACTCTGTACCGCAGGCCTAAAAGCCTTTCGTCCCCAGGCGACATCCCATCCCAGGGCACTTAACGCACAAAATCTACTCTGCACAATATCAAGTTGCTTTATTATAGCAACCGGCGGCTTTTAAATCAAGCCTTTGCCGTTGCTTTTGACGGTTGTGTTAATTACAGCTAATTGAATACCAGCGTATCGCTGACCACACCGTGCTGCGCTTTGTGGAACATATCGATCAGCCCGTCCACCGTCTGCGCTTTCTTTTGCTCGCCCGATACGTCAAAGAGCACCGTACCCGCGTGCAGCATTGTCAGACGTGTGCCAAAGCCCAGCGCGTACCCTAGGTTGTGCGTGACCATCAATGTGGTGATTTTACTTGCGGTCACGATTTTTTCGGTGAGCTCCATAATATGCGCCGATGTACGCGGATCCAGCGCGGCTGTGTGCTCGTCGAGCAGCAGCAGATCGGGGCCGGTCACGGTCGCCATCACGAGCGCAAGCGCCTGACGCTGTCCGCCCGAAAGCTGCCCCGCCAAAACATCAAGCTTATCTTCCAAACCCATGCCAAGAACGCTCAGCTGCTCCCTGAACTTGGGTTTATCCTTCTTTTTGAGGCAAATATTAAGGCCGTAGCTTTTGCCTTTGTTGGCCGCCATTGCGAGGTTCTCCGCCACGGTCATCGTGGGGCATGTGCCCAGCTTGGGGTCTTGAAACACGCGCGCGATCGACTTGGCACGTTTATACTCTTTGAGCTTTGTGACATCGTGGCCCAGCAGCCGTATCTCGCCGCGGTCGGCAGCCACCGTGCCCGCAATGATATTGAGCAGCGTGGTTTTACCGCTGCCGTTGCTGCCCACGATACTGATAAAATCACCCTCCGACACACTATAGGTCAGCCCTTTGAAAAGCTCGGTCTGCGTGGGCAGATTGGCATCGTATGTTTTATAAATTCCGTCTATCTCAAGCACTTTTTCCGCCCTCCCCTTTAAACAGTCCGACAATCCTTTTGCGCCAGTCTTCCTTTTGCACCAGCATCACAAGCACGAAGAAGACCGCTGTCATGATCTTCATATCTTGCGAGGGCAGCCCTGCCTTAAGCGCCGCACCGATAGCCAGCTTATAGATGACAGAACCGATGATGACCGATGTGGAGCCTTGAATCCACCGTGCTTTACCGAAAACCGCGCGTCCGATAATCACCGAGGCCAAACCAATGACGACTGTGCCCGTGCCCATGCCGGTGTCCGCGAAGCTCTGATACTGCGCCATCAGCGAACCGGAAAGCGCCGCGAGTCCGTTCGCGATCATGAGTCCGGTAATCTTAAGCCGTCCGGTGTTGATAGACAGCGTTTTCACGAGCTGTTCGTTCACACCCACTGCCAGCAGCGACTTGCCCGCAAATGTCTTCATATAAAGATCGAGCAGCACCTTAATGACAACAACGAAAAGCAGCGCTACCACGATCTTTGGTACGGGCGATGTGAACACGGTATCCACCGTCAGCATCGGGATATTCGATTTGCCCATGATGTGTAAATTGACGCTGTAAAGCGCCGTCATGGTGAGTATGCCGCAAAGCAGGTTGGTGATTTTCAGATGCACATGCAGTGCGCCCGTCACATAGCCTGCCACTGCGCCTGCCGCTATCGACAGCAGCACCGCAAGCATCGGTGACATGCCTGATGTGATACACACAGCCGTTACAGCAGCGCCCAGCGGAAACGTTCCGTCTACCGAAAGATCGGGGAAGTCCAAAATAGAATAAGTGATATACACCCCGAGAACAATCGGGGCGTATATCAAACCTTGTTCCAGTATACCGAGCAGAAATTCCAGCACGAGAGTCGGTTCTCCTTATTTATGATTCTTCACTCTGTTTTTGTCGTTACATACTCCACTTTGTCAGCGATTTCATCGGGAACCGTCACGCCAAGCAGTGTGGCCTGGTCTGAGTTCACGATGAGCACGGGATCTTTAAACGTCGTAATGGGAAGCGATTCGGGTGCAGCGCCTTCCAGCACCTTAGCGACCATTTCGCCTGTCATCTGACCCAATACATAGTAATCGACGCCCGCGGATGCCAGCGCGCCGGCCTCAACCTGTGTGATTTCAGAGCCGTAAAGCGGAATCTTTGCTTCGTTGCACTTCTGCACGATCAACGGAAGTGCCGAAACAACCATATTATCCGTCAAATTCATCATCACGTCAACCTTCGGCAATAAAGAATCCAGCGCGGATGCGATCTCATTTGTGCTTGTAATACCCGCATCCACAATCTCCATACCATACTCAGCAGCCAGCTTTTGCGCCTCAGCAAGCTGAATATCGCTGTTCACCTCACCGGTGTTGTGCAGTATACCAACCTTAACCGCGTCGGGCGTTAAGGATTTGATAAGATCGAATGTCGCCGCTACGGGCAGCTTGTCGCTTGAGCCTGTGACGCCTGCAATGGTTGCGCCGTCCGCTGCAGCCAGCTCTGCAGCCGAGGGTTCGGATACCGCCGTAAAGACCACGGGAACTTTTCCCTTTGCCGCTGCAAAAGCCGCCTGCGCGCTGGGTGTCGCAATGGCGACGATCACATCAGCGCCGCCGGATACAAACTGCTGCGCAATGCTTGTCGCGGTCGGCATATCGCCCTGCGCGCTCTGGAAATCAACTTTAATGCTTTCGCCGTCTACATACCCAAGCTCCGCGAGCTTATCCACAACACCGTCCCGGCACATATCCAGTGACGGATGGTCGGCTATCTGCGTGATCGCAACGGTCAGGACATCGCCGGATGCAGTATCTGTTTCAGATGCATCGTCTGTTTCAATTGCCGATTGTGTCTCCTCAACCGTAGGAGTTGCATCCGCGTCAGCTAACGATTCGTTTGTGGTCGGGGTGGCGCAGCCTGCAAATACCATCAGCAGAGCCATTAGTAAACCAGCCATTTTGAGTAATTTGTGTTTCATTTTTTCGTCTCCTTATAATCTTTAAAATTTCGCTTGTTTTAAGATTGAGGCCCGAATGGCAAAGAAAAAAACGCCCAAGAAGCGTTTCATAGCGTGTGTTATGAAAAACTCTTCTCTTCTCATCTCTTCTAAAGCTTATTCTTTTCAGACCGTTCTCTTCTCATCTCAAACAATGCGTTTGATATGTTATGCATTATACCGAATGCCCGCAGACATGTCAAGAGAAATAACATTTTTTTGAATATATGATGATGAAATTATCATCGGACTGTATAGATAATGATATATTGGCGATAATCAAATCAAGCAACCGCTTTATGCTCCTTTATGTTTGACGCAGTGTGCGTCACAAAACAAGCCGCAGAGAAAATTAAGCATTCGTCAACTCTGCGGCTTATTTTTGCTTCCGTATGGTTTAAGAATCAGGTGAACCCTCGGATGTGGGCGTCGCTTCTTCAGGGATGGGACTCGCAGCAGGCGTGGGAGTCGCAGCAGCCTGAGCTTTGCGCTCTTCTATAATTGGGGTCAGCGAGGCAAACCAGGTATTAAACTCAGTGATTGCAGCGTTTAAGGGCTCTATGGTAAGACTGACATCCTCGGTGTTTTTAACATCGGCCAGAGTCAGCAGATTAGCGGTTCGATTGTTAAAATCGGCTATTTCCTCAGCTGTGAAAAATGCCTCGTTGGCTTTCACGTATTGTTTTGCGTCTTTTACCGCTATTTTGGCAGCAGATACCGCGTTGCGTTTTTCCTGTGCCAGCGCTTGCAGCGTGTCGAGATCGTCCGCTTTGTTTATTTTTATGCGTACACCAAATATATCTTCGACAAGATTGCGTGTTTTATATAGATCAACACCCCAAAAGCTCGTGCCGTCTATGTTGAGGAAACCGCCGGGCAACGTGTAGCGTTCAATACCGTTTAAGTCCACATTCATGGCAAATGCGGCCAGCGAGGCTATCTGCTTAAGCGTCAAGTCGGTATAGATATTGCCTGTAACGGCCGAATAAATGGCAGGCACGTCTCCAAGCTGCCCCGTGCTTTTCACAGCCTCAAATATGGCAAGTATCATGCGCTGTTGCCTGTCTACACGCGCCACGTCGCTGTCGCCCTTGCGCTGACGGCAGTAATCGAGCACCTTCTGGCCGTCTAGGAACTGATAGCCTTTTTCGATCGTGCGGCCGCACATATTGACGTTCACATCCACGTCGTAATTAAGCCCGCCGATGGCATCCACCACCTCTTTGACCACGTTCATGTCGAAACAGACATAATGGTTCACAGGCACGCCTCCCAGTGCCATAGACACTGTTTTCATGGCGTATTCAAAACCGCTTTTTTTGTATCCTCCGCCCGCAGAAAAAGCTGAGTTTATTTTGTCACGGACATCTTTCTTATATATCCGGACATAGCTGTCCCGTGGCAGGGAAAGCATATACACATCGTTTGTGTCAAAGTCTACGGATAAAAGCAGCATCGTATCGGTACGAAAAGTACCCCAATTGGCACGCTCAAGGCTCTCGTCGATGCCAAGCACGAGAATATTGACGCGGTTTTTCATAAAGTCCAGATCAGCCTGCTTTAAAAGCAGGTCATACGGATCGGGCGTGGGGGTGGCTTCCGGCTCTACAGCTGTGGCCTGTGGGGTGGGCGCGGCTGTCTCGGCCGGTTTCTCGACGGCCTCCTGCGTATCTTGAAAGGCCGCGGTGTTATCGATAAATGCGCCGTAAGCGACGTCACCAACATAGACAAGCCCCGCCAACAGTGCGATCAGCAGCACATATTTCACGATCTGCAAAGGCACATAGCTTTTTTTGGCACGCCTTTGCAGGCGGCGCTCCTTTTTGCGCCGTGCGCGAAACGCTTTCTTTTCGGCAGGAGAGAGCGAGAGATATTCATTTTTCTCTTGCTGTGCAAGCAAGCGCGAATTCTCTTTTTCCTCTTGTCTTAATTCTTTTTCGGCTGTTAAAAATGCTTCTCTCTCCGACTTTGAGAGCGACATAAGCTCGGCTTTGCGAGCCTGTCGTTTGTTAAAGGCATCCCTTTTTTCCTGCTCGTTATGTGCGCGCAGCTTCTCGACCTTTTTTTTATCCAGCAGCCTTTTTTGTTTTCTTGATATGCCAACCACGGCGTCATCGTCGATTTCGATTTGCTTCTTGATTTGATCCTTTTCGGATTCGTTTACTTGTTCCCGCATTACCCTTAACTCCAAACAGCTTTAAGCCAGCCTTAAGAGCGTTAAAACCACTTCGTTTACAGCAGTCTTTTAATATCGTCCGCATATCTGGGCTTTAGCGAGCTTGTTCGGTAAAGCCGCCTGAAAATGATATGCACGATCAGCATGAAAACACCCGTGATCAGCGCCTCAGGCAGAATATAGCGCACCAGCATATGCGAAAACGAATAGCTGATGCCTAACATATAGACGATCAGTGCACTTAAAAGTTCCTTAAAAATATAAGCGCCGACAGAAAAACATACCGGTACCAGATGGTTGTCGATATAGCGGACACGGGATACCGCAAAATAAAGCACCGCACCTGTTAAAAAAAGAGGTATCGTGTAAAAACCGATCGTGCCTGAGAACAGTATGTCAAGCACGAGGCCGCACGACAGGCCTATGATCGCACCCGACATGCTCTTTTCCAATATGACGATAGACACCATGGTACAAACGATCACATCCGGTGCAAGCTCTGCGATATTGAGATTGGGAAAGACGGCGCCTGTCAATATGAGGTCGACGACGGCCGCCGCAAACATTATCAGATATCTCATTTAAGAGCCTCTTCAACATCAACGGGCTTTGATGTGATGATCATGACCTCTTCCAGCTGGCTGAAGTCTACCCAGGGAGATACGAGCGCCTGGTTTCTCATGCCGTCGTTGCTTTGGCTGACCTCCACCACCTCACCGATGGGAATGCCTTTGGGGAAAATACCCGCAAGGCCCGATGTGATGATCTTGTCGCCCGGCATCAGATCCGCGTCGAGCGGCAGATTGCTCATCGACAGCAGCACATCCTCATCCCCGGAAGTGTTGGCGCCGCTGAGAATCCCGATATCCCTCGTACGTTCCACGATGCCCGACACGCCGCTTGACGAATCGATAAGGGCCATTACGCGGCTGAAGTTTGCACCCACATGCACCACACGCCCCACAAGGCCGTCGCCATTCACCACAGGCATATCCACTTTGATGCCGCTGGAGAGTCCGGCATCAATGACAAACATATTGAACCAGTGTCCCGGCGCTTTGCCGATGACATGGCATGACACATATTCAAGATTGGTTGTTGTTGTATCGAAATTAAGAAGCTCTTTTAACCGCTCGTTTTCCAGCTTGACCTCGTTATAATCCTGCAGCTGGCCTTCCAGCTCGGCCACTCGCGCTTCCAGCTCCAGGACCTCTGATTCAAGATCCGTTCCGGAGAATATACGCGCAAAAAAGTCGCCGATAGCGTCTGTGGCGGAATAAAGCGCGCTTTGTATGGGCGAAAAAATGCTGCCGACCACGCTTTCTGTTCCCGACATATTATTGGTTCCCGCCGTGATCACAAGAACGACGAGCAATATAATCACAACAATAATGGTAACCATTAAAGGCCGGTTACGCCATAGATTCAGCATAGTCCCTCCTATCTTTGCGTGGTATTATATCATAAAACGATAAATTGTAAAACTCACTGATAATGTTATTTACAAATTATACATAGAACCTCCGGGAATAAAAAAACCCCTTCGCGCCGGATTTTTTTACCGGCAGCGAAGGGAAAGTGGTGGTCATTAGATGTTCTCGTCCTTTAGTGCGTCGATAATATTTTCCTTTTTGATCTTGCTTGTAGAATAGATCATTGTGGTAAAAACGATCACGAGTATCATGAGCACGACAAAACCGTAGCTGCTCCAGGGGAGCGTGAAGCCTGTTTCAACCACGCCCGATTGTACGTTGTACAACAGGTAAGCCACAGCAACGCTGATCGGCAGCCCAAATAGCAGCCCCTTAAGGCCGTAGAATATACTCTCGAAACGTATCATACGGTTAAACCCTTTGGGCGTCATACCCACGCTGCGCAGCATCGCGAATTCGCGCCGCCGCAGCGCAATGTTGGTGGAAACGGTGTTGAATATGTTCGCAATACAGATCAGGCTGATGAGTATGATGAACCCGTATACGAACACCGCTAAAAAGGTCAGCATATTCTGTTCTGCCCGTGAAGCGCTTTTCACATTATACATGTAAACCTGGGAGGGCTGTAGTTTTTCAGTGATTTGAGCAATTTGCTTCTCCAGCCGCTGGTCGTCGTCGGTTTTCAGATAGACATCGTGATTGATCAATGAGCTGACATCTCCCAAGCCTTGCGTGAAAGCATCGAAGACCTCTGCTTTCATCACGACTGTGCAGTAGTTGAAGCTCTGGATCATATTCCCCATAGGCCGCTCCTTGGTTACAGCGCCGATTGTCAGTTTGCCCGTTTGTTCTTTGCTCTCTGCGTTTAAATAGAAGGTTAGAGTATCACCTGCAAGAACATTAAGTATATCTCCAGATATCTTGCTCAGTCCCTGTCCTTCATCCGGCGCATAATCCTGACCGTAGTTGATGAGTATG
Source organism: Bacillota bacterium (assembly GCA_023436115.1). Classification (GTDB taxonomy): domain Bacteria; phylum Bacillota; class Clostridia; order Christensenellales; family SZUA-584; genus SZUA-584. The sequence goes on from JAEZKQ010000027.1 coordinate 46,339, forward strand.
GCCCGGGGCGCTTGGGTATCAGAAAATTCATCTTCGGAAAGTCCCAGCGTTTTGGAATATGCCGCAAAACTTTCGTCATCGATCGCGATGATGCTGACACAGAACATGCCGCCGATATCATTCGCCGTTCCGATTAGTTTTTTGGTATAATCACTTAGCATATCATCGGTGACGGCTAAGAAGCCGCTTAGCTCTGTCGTCTCGCTGTAGTCGGTCACAAGGTCAAGCGATTCCACAGCTTTATTGGTGCTCTCGCGCAGCTCCGGCGGCATTTGATAATAACCTAGCGATATATCAAAATTGACACCATCCTGTGTGATACCCGTAACCATCTGTGCCATGCTCGCGTACATGGACACCGTGAGAAACAACACGATGCTGATGACAAGCGATACAATGGTAGCGCGGTATTTTTTGCGGCTGCGCTTTAAGTTTTTGAGCGCAATCGTGGCTTCAAAGCCGAATATCGCTTTTGTGAGCCGTGAGGTTTTCACAGCCCGCCGCGTGAGCCTTACTTCGTTTGCGAGCCGGATGGCATCAATGGGCATAATCCGTGAGGCGCGCCTTGCAGGCACATACACAGAAATAAAAATCGTTAATGCCGAGAGCAGCACCGTTGCGCCCACGATCCAAAGCGGAACAACGATTTCGAGTGTCACGTCCGAGCTTGTATAGAAGAAGCTGTCCATAAGAGGCTGTATGGCTTTTAATGTCACGGCCATGCCGCCGATTCCGGCCAGCAGTCCTAAGGGGATACCGATGACACCGATAATAAACCCCTCATAATAGACACTGGCACGCTTCTGGCTTTTGGTGGCACCCACACTGGCCAGCAGCCCCAGCTGACGCGAACGCTCCGATACCGATATGGCAAACGAGTTGTAGATAAGCGATATCGACGCGAGCATAATAATCACGATGATAATGCCCGCAAAAACCTGCATAAATGTCAGCACATTGTCATAAGCGACGACGCCGTAATACCGCAGCAGATCATTATGAAAATCGATATCATTCTCGGATTTGCCTGCCTGCTGCGCAATCGACGCGCCCCTCTCATACAACCCCTTGTCGATAGACTTAAATGTGAACCGCACGTTGACGTTTTCGTCGGCAGACAGCGCACTTTCATCAAGAAACCCGACAACCCCGCAGCCGGCTGACCAGCTTTGTTCAAAGCTGGGACGCGCCATAACACCTACGATGGTGAACTCTTCTTCCGCTCCGGTCACGAGCATATCATCCATTGTGCGCTCTGTGCCTTCCTCGTTATACAAGTAGTTGACGGGAGGGTTTCCGTTTATCTCTCCACCCGCAGCTGTATGGCGTGTGCCGAGGGAGAGGCTGATTGTATCGCCCGTTTTATATGCGACGCCCGCGCTATTTTCAACGGTTTCCGAAATGACCACTTCGCTGCTGTTTTCGGGAAGCCGTCCCGAAATGAGATTGACAGACATTTGGCTAAAACCGCTTTGAGAATATTGTTTCACGTAAAGGTAGGGCTTGGAATCATTGACGGAGCCGTCAAGCTCGGCATATCCCAGATTCCTCTCCAGAAAATAGCTGTCTACCGCATCGTTGCCGATGACGGCGGGCAGACTCTCAACCGATAAATCGGCTATCGAAGCATGCCAATTGCCTCTGCTCGCGATACAGTCGCGCTGTATCAGACTCACAAACGAGGAAAAGAAAACGGTAACAGCAGTCAACATGGCAGCTGAGATGACCACCCCGATGATGGTGACGGCCGTCCTTTTTTTGTTGCGCTTTAAGCTTTTGCGCGTAAAATCTCTGATGACGTTCATTTGCGCATCACCTCATCTTTGATGATGCGGCCGTCCTCGATACCGATGATACGGTCGGCCTGAAGCGCGATATTCATATCATGCGTAATGAGAATCAGCGTCTGTCCGTACTTTTTGTTTGTCAAACGCAGCAGCGAAATGATATCGGCGCTGTTTTTGCTGTCCAGATTGCCTGTGGGTTCGTCGGCCAATACCAGCGCGGGGCTGTTGATCAGCGCACGGCCGATCGATACTCGCTGCTGCTGTCCGCCCGAGAGCTGGTTGGGCAGATGCTTTTTGCGTTCTTCAAGACCCAGCATCGAGAATATTTCGTCAAGCTGCTTTTTGTCGGGCTTGCGCGCATCAAGCAGCAGCGGCAGCGTGATGTTTTCCTCTACATCCAGCACGGGTATCAGATTGTAAAACTGGTATATAAGACCTACCTGCCTGCGCCGGAATATGGCAAGTCGCGTTTCGTTGAGCGCATAAATATCCGTGTTGTCCACGAACACCTTGCCCGATGTGGGGCGGTCTACACCGCCCAATATATGCAGCAATGTGCTCTTGCCCGAGCCGGATGAACCGACGATGGCGACAAATTCTCCTTTTTCCACGCTGAAGGATACGTTATCCAGTGCGCGTACAGCAGCTTCTCCGCTGCCGTATACTTTGCATAAATTCTCAACTTTCAGAATTTCCATGGCGTAACTCCTTAAATCTTATTACCGCCATGATAAACACTGCGTGTGACATGCCGGTGACTTGCTGTGTGACAGTTTTGTCATTTTGGGAAACGGACGGTGAACGTGCTGCCTGCATGCGGATGGGAAGACGCGTCGATTGTCCCGTTCTGGCCTTTCACAATCGCGGATGCCATCGCAAGACCGATGCCCACACTGTCGTCCGAGGCGTTTCTGCCACGGTAGAAACGGCTGAATATATGCGGCATATCTTTGGGGTTAATGCCCGGCCCGCTGTCTTCAATACGTATCTGTGTGAATATGGGGTTGTCGCTGCATGTGATACGGATATGGCCGCCTTCAGGCGTATATTCAATGCAGTTCTTGAGTATATTCACCAGCGCTTCGGCTGTCCAGTTCTTGTCGCAGCCGATGACAACGCCGTTATCGCTTAAATCCAGCGTCTGGTTTTTGATTTCCATGGGTATCAGCAGGGGAGCGCACGCTTTATCGAGCAGCGTTTTGGCGGGAACGGGTGCGCGTTTGAATTGTACTGTTTTTGCGTCGAGCTTGGAGAGCTTTAGCAGTGAGGCCACAAGCCATTGTATGCGCTCGAGCTGAGCACGCAGGCGGTCCGTAAACTCGTGGCGTTTTTCGTCGGGCAGCTGTGCGTCGCAGAGCAGATCGGTCATCATAAGCATCGATGTCAGCGGCGTTTTGAGCTGATGCGAGATATCGGACAGCGCGTTTTGCAGCGCCGCTTTTTCTTTTGCCAAAATATCGTTCTGCTCGCGCAGCATCACCGTGACTTTATATATTTCGCTTTTGAGTATCGACAGCTCGCCCTCCACATTGTCGCGCACATCCAGCACATATTCGCCGCTGTTGATGCGCTTTAAATATGTGCTTAGCTGTCCGATCTGAGTGTAGCGGCGCTGTGTATAGACGATAAACAGCGAAATAAGCAACAAGCCTAACAGCCCGGTGATGATGCCTGCGGCAGCCGATACGATAAAGCCGACAGCGCTGCCGATAGCTGCGCATAGCAGAAGAAGCAATAAAAAGCGCTTGAACTCGGGATTGCGCAACATATCACTCACCTGCCTTATAGCCCAGGCCGCGCAGTGTATGGATCAGCTTGGGGTTCTGGGGGTCGTCCTCAATCTTTTCGCGCAGGCGCTTCACATACACAGTCAGCGTATTATCGTTGACAAAATCGCCCGCGATATCCCATATGCCTTCCAGCAGCTGCCCGCGGGAGAGTACCTGCCCGGGGTGAGCCGCGAGCGTGAGCAGCAGTCGGTATTCAAGCGCGGTCAGCAACACCTCCGCACCGTTTTTCAATACACGGGCCTGCTTGGTGTTGATGGTCAGATCGCCCAAAGTGATTTCGTCGGTGGCATCCCCGGCCTTTTCGGTGCGCCGCAGCACGGTGCGCAAGCGGGAGAGCAGCTCGCGTATGCGAAAGGGCTTGGTGATATAATCATCTGCGCCCATATCCAGCCCCATGACCACGTTGACTTCATCGTCACACGCTGTCAGAAACACGACGGGAAGATCGCCGTGCGATTTAATTAGACGGCAGATATCGTAGCCGCTGCCGTCCGGCAGAGACAGGTCGAGTATGGCGAGGTCGAAATGCGTTTCGCCAACGGCTTTAACCGCATCGGCGGCGTTGTAACAAACGGTTACGCCGTAACCTTCCTGCCGCAGCGTGTATTCGAGCCCCATCACAATGGTTTTATCGTCTTCGACGAGCAGTATTGTTTTCATATCATCACCTTCTTCTAATTATAGCCTGTCACCGATACTTTTGCATGACAGATTTGTCATATAGGCCGTTTGCAGCGTTATATTGAAAAAATCATCAATATCTCTTATCAAATTCTATACTTATACTGGTATTTCTGATATAATACGAGTATTTTAAAGGGTACTTTATAGACAAACTGTAAAGGGGTATTTGAACATGGTTGAGATAAAAGAAGTCTTAAGCAAGAGTGATCTTAAGAAATACGTCTGTTTCCCGGATACGCTTTACAAAGGTGTAAAATACTATATCCCTGAGCTTAAATCTGAAGAATACTCCATGTACTCACCCGAAACAAATTTTTCATTTGAATATTGCGATGCGAGGTTCTTTCTTGCTTATAAAAACGGCAAGTTAGCAGGCCGTATCGGCGCTATTGTCAACAAGAGATCCAACGAAGTCTGGAATCAGAAACAGATACGTGTGACACGCGTCGATTTTATAGACGACTTAGAAGTGTCCGGCGCACTTTTCGGCGCTGTGGAAGGCTGGGCGAAAGAACTGGGGCTCACCGAAGCGCATGGCCCTTTAGGCTTTACCGACCTTGATAAAGAAGGCTTGCTGGTGGAAGGCTTTGACCGCATGGGTTCCACCGTGACCATATACAACTTCCCTTATTATCCGAAGCATTTTGAAGCTCATGGCTATGTGAAGGATATTGACTGGGTGGAATACCGCATCCGCGTACCCGAAAAGGGAGACCAGCGTGTGGCGCGTGTGAGTAGGCTGGCGGAAAAGGTGATGGAGCGCTCTAATGTACGGTTTTTCAATATCAAAAAGATAAAAGAAGCGGCGCCCATCGTCGTTCAGCTTTTCGACCTCTTAAGCGAGTGCTATAAAGAGCTGTATGGTGTAGTGCCGTATACCGAAAAGGTCGCAAAGGATTATCTGCGGCGTTTTACACCGCTGCTGAATCCCGAATTTGCTAAATTCATTGTGGATGAAAACGATAAGCTTATTGCTTTCGGACTTGCCGCGCCGTCGCTTGCCGAGGCTTTTAAAAAGTCGCGCGGGCGCATGCTGCCGCTAGGATGGTATCATTTGCTTCGTGCCGTCAAGAATCCTAAGGAACTTGAGCTTTATTTGGTGGCCGTTCATCCCGACTATCAAAAAGCGGGGCTTGCCGCTCTGCTCATGAACGATATTACCGCTTCGGCAATGCGCAGAGGCATCAAGTATGCCGAATCTTCACCCGAGCTGGAAGACAATAAAAAGGTGCAGGATTTCTGGAAAAACTATGATGTGGAGCAGCACAAACGCCGCCGATGCTACAAGAAAACGCTGTAACCTTACGCATTAAGTTCAAAGACACGCTCATTTCGGGCTGCGCTGAGCATCACGGCCTCCTCCATTGTGTATAAACCATGATCTTTGCCGAGCAGCCACTTGGAGGCGTATATAGCGCCTTGTCCGAAGGCCGCACGGTTGATGGATTCATGGATAATGCGTATCGTCTGATTGGGCAAACCGAATACCACTTCATGCTTGCCGACGATTCCGCCGACACGTATCGAATTCACATGGTTTTGCGTATCCAGCCCTAAGTCTTCAGCAATACGCAGCGCCGTACCTGACACATCCGGCTTGCCTTTAAAATGTTCTTCAATGATCTCAATATCAGCTTCAGGTACAATACGCTGCAACACCTTGGAGGCTTCTATCAAAAAATTAATACCCAGCGTAATGTTGGGCGAATAGAGTACAGCCACGTTTTCGCCAAGCTCTTTTAACTGCTTGAGTTGTTTTTTCTCGTATTTTGAAATGGCTGAAACTATACGCGTTCCGTATCTTGCGGCGTTTTTATACGTCTCCACGGCGCTGCTGGCGCTAAAGTCAATAATGACATCCACAAAATTCTCCTCAAAGAAAGTCTGCGTGTCGATGGAATCGATCGAGTATATTTTGCCCTGGTTCGTCTCAAAACCCATGAGACGGCTGGCATACTCGCCCTCATTGCGTTTTGACTTGCGCAGTACCCACACTAATTCACAGTCTTCATCCTTTATGATCTCCTGTGCCACGATGGAGCCCGTCTTTCCAAAACCACACATACCGACACTTATCTTCATCAAATTCCTCCTTTTAAACCAACTTACCTTCTTTAAAAGCGTAAACTTAAACAGGTCTACTGAACGAACAATAAGGCCTTGAAAATATATACAAAAAGCAAAACCCAAAATACATTTGCGTTTTCGTGATCAATCTATTTACTTTTCTCCCGATGCTTAAACATCAGGACCGCCAATACCGCCACGTTAAAAATAAGGAAACAACCCACCGGAAACCCGCATTTTTTGTATCCATAAAACGTTTAAGAAGTGCAAATCGTCTATGGCACATGATCCGTTCTTTTAAGCGGACGAGTTTCCAAATAGCCATTGGCATATCGAATATGGTTGCTTTATTATCATACCATACCTAGCTAGGTGGTGCAAGCTTTGAAGCCAATAGACAAAAATATCACAAAATTCAAAATTCATATGACATTTGAAATCAAGACCCTTTTCTATTATCATGCAAGGGTGTATACTTGCTTTTAGTGAAAATATGGAGATAAATATGGATAAACTCAGCGTCCGTTTCGGACTCGACATCGGCTCAACAACCGTTAAATGCATTGTGATGAGCGGCAGCAATGTCATTTTCAGCGAATATAAAAGACACTTCAGTGATATCACACAAAGCGTTCTTGATATGCTTGCCAGAGCCTATGATAAGCTTGGCGACTTAAATATGTATATACTGGTTACCGGCTCGGGCGGACTGTCGGTAGGCAAATGGCTGGGTGTGCCGTTTGTTCAGGAGGTCGTGGCGGCGAGCAGCGCCGTCAAAGCCTTTATACCCGGAACCGATGTGGCAATTGAGTTGGGCGGCGAGGACGCAAAAATCACTTACTTCTCGGGCAGCACAGAACAGCGCATGAACGGCACCTGCGCCGGCGGCACCGGGGCTTTTATCGATCAGATGGCTTCACTGCTGGAAACGGATGCGGCGGGATTAAATCTGCTCGCGGCCAGATCCACTCATACCTACGACATCGCGGCCCGGTGCGGCGTCTTTGCCAAAAGCGACATACAGCCGCTCATCAACGAGGGCGCGGCGCGCGAAGATATCGCAGCATCCGTGTTTCAGGCTGTGGTCAACCAAACCATCAGCGGACTGGCCTGCGGCCGTCCGATACGCGGAAAGGTGGCCTTTCTTGGCGGCCCGCTTCACTTTCTGCCCGCGCTCAAAGAGAGATTTGTCAAGACGCTGCATCTGCGTGACGAGGATATAATGAGCACGCCTCACGCCATGATGTTTGTGGCCGCTGGCGCAGCGATGATGGCCGATCAAACACAGATACGCTTATCAGAGCTGCTAAAGCGCGCAAAGGCCGTATCCGCATTTGAAGATACCTCCGTTTGTCTTCCCCCGCTGTTTGCCGATAAACATGACTATGCTGCTTTTAAAAACCGCCATGCTCAGGCCAGCGTGCCCATTAAGCCCATTGAAGCTTGCAGCGGCCCGTGCTATCTGGGTATCGATGCGGGTTCCACCACCACCAAGGCCGTGCTTTTAAACGACGGTGACATTGTGTATTCCCACTATGGGGCGAATAAAGGCCGCCCCTTAGACATGATATGCGAAATTGTCACGGATATCTATAAACGCCTCCCCGAGAGCGCTTACATCGCGTATTCGGCATCCACGGGCTACGGTGAAAATCTGGCCAAGGCTGCGTTTTCACTGGATACGAGCGAAGTGGAAACCGTCGCCCATTACACCGCGGCACGCTATTTCCGTCCCGATACCGATTTTATACTCGATATCGGCGGGCAGGATATGAAATGCATGCGCACCAAAGACGGGGTGATCGACGAGGTCATATTGAACGAAGCCTGCTCGTCGGGCTGCGGTTCTTTTTTAGAGACCTTTGCGGCATCCTTATCGTGCAGCATACAGGAATTCTCGCAGGCCGCTTTGTTTGCGCCGCAGCCTGTGGACTTAGGCAGCCGCTGTACTGTATTCATGAACTCCAAGGTGCGCCAGGCGCAAAAGGAAGGTGCAACGCTGGGCGGTATTTCCGCAGGGCTTTCTTATTCCGTGGTCAAAAACGCGCTTTATAAAGTCATCAAGCTCAAAAATCCCGATGAATTGGGTAAAAGCGTGGTTGTACAGGGCGGTACATTCCTAAACGACGCGGTGCTGCGCGCGCTTGAGCTGCTCTCGGGCCGTGAAGTCGTACGCCCCACGATCGCTGGGCTTATGGGCGCGTATGGTGCGGCGCTGATAGCTAAAGACCGCTGCCCTTCCGGCGCGGTATCCGGTATGCTCTCTGCTCAGGCCCTTGAGGAAATGAACATAACGCAGACACACGCACGGTGCTCACGCTGCGAAAACAACTGCCGCCTCACGGTCAGCCATTTCGGCGATGGGCGCAAGTTCGTATCGGGCAATCGCTGTGAACGCGGCGGTATGCAGGGCTCGGAGCATAAGAACAAGCTGCCCGACATGTACGATTACACATATAAAAGATTGTTTGATTATCAACCGCTTCAACAAGATGAAGCCAAGCGCGGCACCATCGGCATTCCGCGTGTGCTGGGTATTTACGAAAACTACCCGTTCTGGCATACTTTTTTTACGGCGCTGTCTTACCGTGTCGTGATTTCACCGCGCTCCACACGCAGCGTTTATACGGCGGGTATCGAAAGCATACCTTCGGAATCGCTCTGTTATCCGGCCAAACTGGCTCATGGCGCGGTGCGCAAGCTGATCGACGGCGGCGTAAAGACCATTTTCTTTCCCTGCGTACCCTATGAGAAAAAAGAGCAAAAGAAAGCGGCTAACAACTTCAACTGCCCGATTGTGACGTCGTATCCTGAAAATATCAAAAACAACATGCCGGAAATCAAGGAAAACGGCGTGACGCTGCTGATGCCGTTTTTGCCTATGGACACCATCAGCAGGCTCACAAGAAGGCTTGTCGAGGAATTCCCGGATATACCGGCCCATGAGGTGAAACGTGCGGCCAAGCTGGCGTGGAAAGAAAAGCTTCATTTCCAAAGCGATATCCGGCATCAGGGCGAAAAAATACTGGCCAAGGTCAGGCGCGGTGAGATGCAGGCTATCATACTGGGCGGGCGGCCATACCATATCGACCCGGAGATCAACCACGGCATATCGTCCATCATCACATCGCTGGGGTTCGCGGTACTCACGGAACAAAGCGTGGCGCACCTTGGCGAATACCGTCCTTTGCGCGTTCTCGATCAATGGATGTTCCATACACGCATCTATGCGGCGGCGCATCTCGCCGGACGCACGGAAGGACTAGAGCTTGTCCAGCTCAACTCGTTCGGATGCGGCCTGGACGCGGTGGTCACCGACCAAACACAGGAGATACTCAAGGCTTACGGCAAGATATACACGCTGCTGAAGATTGACGAGATCAACAACACAGGCGCGATACGCATCAGGTTGCGCTCTCTCGCAGCTGCTGTATCAGAACGTAAGAAAAGGCGTGTGATCGACGATATCGCAGATGCCGTTAAGCATCGCGCCGTTGAGTACAAAAAAGTTGTTTTTGAAAAGTTCATGAAAAAGGACTTTACGATACTTTCGCCGCAGATGTCGCCCATCCATTTTGACTTTTTACGCGCCGCTTTTGAGTCCTCGGGCTACCGGTTCGAGCTGCTGCCATCGGTGGATACGGCGGCTGTAGAAGAGGGTTTGAAATACGTCAACAACGACGCGTGCTATCCGTCCATTATCGTCACAGGCCAGCTTATTGAAGCCGTCAAATCCGGCCGGTATAACACCGATAAGCTTGCGTGCATCATCACCCAGACAGGCGGCGGGTGCCGCGCGTCCAACTATATCGGCTTTATCCGTAAAGCGCTCAAAGACGCGGGTTATCCGCATATTCCCGTCATTTCACTGAGCGCGGCAAGGCTAGAAAAGCATCCCGGGTTTAAGATCACGCTGGGCATGCTCAGACGTGCCATGCGCGGTATGATTTACGGCGACCTGCTCAACAGGCTGACATTGGCTACGCGCCCTTATGAGCTAAATCCCGGCGATACGCAGGCGGCTTATATCAAGTGGCGTGATATTGCGCTGGCGAACATTAAAAAGCTCAATCACCGCCTGTTTAAACGCAACATTATCGATATGGTCAGTGAGTTCGATGCCATCCCTGTCACCGATGAGAAAAAACCCGTGATCGGTGTGGTCGGCGAGATACTGGTGAAATATCACCCCACGGCGAACAACCAGATCATTAAGGTTTTGGAGGACGAGGGTGCCGAAGTGAAGGTGCCTGACCTCATCGATTTTCTGCTGTATTGCGCATACAATATGAATTTCAAACATGAGGTGCTTAAGCGACCCAAGCTGTTCGCGCATTTTGGCAATATCGCTATTTCCATGATAGAGAATTCGCGCAAGCTCATGCGCAGGGTGCTCAGCCAAAGCCGCCGTTTCTCCGCGCCGTCTTTTATCGAAGAGAAGGCAAAAGCCGCGTCTGAATTCCTGTCTATCGGCAATCAAACGGGCGAAGGTTGGTTCTTAACGGGCGAAATGGCTGAGTTGCTTAAAGAAGGCGCGGATGGTATCGTCTGCGTACAGCCTTTTGCGTGTCTGCCTAACCACATTGTGGGCAAGGGTGTGATACAGCCCATACGCGCGCGTTTCCCCGAGGCCAACATCGTCGCGATCGACTACGACCCGGGCGCAAGCGAGGTCAATCAGCTCAACCGTATCAAGCTTATGCTTTCGTTGGCTCATGACAAGATCAACAAAGTCGGTTAAAGTTCGACTATAATTCACAAGCGATTAAAAAGGCTGCCTTTCAACCTTTCAGCAGCCTTTTTAACAGAAAGAATCGGAAGTTCAGTTCGTTTAATATTTACCGTAATCCTTATCATCAAGGGCAATGTATGAATCAGCCAAACTTTCACATGAGGTTTCAGACACATTATCTTGCTTAGGTAAATCTTCGCTTATATGCCGAAGCTCAAATTTCGCAACCATATTGCGCAGCATCTCCGCTTGGCTGGAAAGCTCTTCACTGGCAGCCGCAGCCTCTTGAGACGTGGCAGAGTTCGTTTGTACCACCTGCAGCATTTGTTCGATACTGCTGTCAATATGCGTTATGCCCACAACCTGCTCGTTAGACGCGACCGCGATTTGAGCCACCAGCGCAGCGGCTTTTTCCACACCCGATACGATATCTGATAGCGCACCGGCTGTTTTATCAGCGATCCTTGTGCCCTCACCCACCATATTGATAGAATTCTCAATTAGTTCCGTGGTCTCTTTCGCGGCCTGTGCGCTTCTCGCGGCAAGATTTCTCACTTCATCCGCCACCACAGCAAACCCTCTTCCGTAAGACCCAGCTCTGGCTGCTTCGACCGCGGCGTTAAGCGCCAATATATTTGTCTGGAACGCAATGTCGTCGATCACCTTGTTGATCTTGGATATGCTTTCGGAAGAGATTTTTATCTTTTCCATCGCTTGCTGCATCTCCTCCATTTGCCGATTGCCCGAAACCGCGTCGTTCTTGGCTGCTCTGACAAGCTCATTCGCGTTATCCGCGTTATGGGCGTTTTGGCTGGTTTGTGCCGATATTTGCGCGACGCTGGATGTTAATTGATCGATTGCGCTCGCTTGCTCGGTCGCGCCTTGAGATATGGTTTGGCTGCCTTCCGAGAGCTGCCTGGTTCCGGATGCCACCTGCGTCGCAGCTATATCTATATCCAGGAGCACACTGTTGAAGGAATCAACGCTATTGTTGATCGCTTCTTTCAGCGCCGCAAAGCTGCCTTTGAATTCCGAAGTCAGATTGACCGTCAAATCACCTTTTGATATCTTATCCAGTATGTTCGTGATATCACCGATATACGTTTTCAGCGTTGCTATCGTGCTGTTGAGCGCATCCTTAATCAACGAGAAATCGCCGCTGAAACTGCCTGTTACGCCGACATCAAGATTGCCATGACTTAGTTCTTTAAGCACATCTGCCGATTCTTTGATAGGCCCAATCATGGCATCCATTGTCGCGTTGATGCCTTCTACGATTGTGCGGTAAGTCCCCTGATGCTTGCCGGCATCCGCCCGTACACCAAGCTGCCCGTCTATCGCCGCCCGGATCAGCATATTTGTATCCTGCTCCAGGTCCTTGATGACTTTTAATATGGTTTTTATCGCTTCGCGCATCTGGCCGATTTCGTCTTTTGCAGCCGCGTCTGTAATCTCGATGCTGGTATCTCCCGCCGCCAGCCGTTTGACGTTGGATGTGAGTTGTTTTATAGGCTTGCTGAAACCACGCGCTGTAAGTAAGCCGATCAGAACAGACAGCACAATTGCAGCTCCGGCAACGATCATCGTGACTTGGATAACGTTCTTAGCCGTTCTCTCGTTGTCCGTTGCTTGCGACGAGGCATTCTGTGTCATAGAAAACTTTAATTGCTTAAGCGCATCCTCGACTTTAGCTTCCGCGTTTCTTAAGTCGCCATAGTTCATGAGATCGTCAATAACCGTTTGCGCGTCACCCTCTTTCACGCTCTCCAACGCTTGATCCAAAAGCGATTTATACGCCTCGTATGTCTCCTGCAGCTTACCCAGCCGCTGGATGTTCTCTCCGGATACAAGCTTCTCTAATATTGTTACGGCAGCCGCATACGACGGATCGTTGACACTGATTCCGGATAAATATTGGCTCCTGTTTTCTTCACCTGCAAGCAGCATCTGCCGTAGCAATGTGCACTTTTTTTCAAACGAGTCTGACAGGTCAACAAGACTTCTGTATGGCAGCAATATCCCGGTGTACATTTCGTTGGACGAACTGCTGACCTGAGTCAGGCTTTCTGAAGCATATATCCCCATCCCCATGGTTATCAGGGCAATAATAAGAAATCCCATCAGAAGACGCGGCGCTATTTTTATATTGCTTGCAAAGAATGCTTTCTTCTCCTTTTGCGTTTTAGATGTTCTCACTGCTTGGGGAATTGTCTCTTTTATAGCTTTCGAAATTCTGAAAAGCTTCATAAGGCGGCTCCTCCTTGAGCGCAATTTTGATTTGAAACAGACGTTATTATTGTCGAAGCAGTATTGACTTTGTATTGGATTATTTTCCGGATGACAAGATCTAAAGGTTTTATCGTCACTTATCTTCACTGTCATTATGCAATTAGAAAAACAAGTAAAAATTCTGCTATTAAAACACCCTGCAAAGTAAATATATTGCTATATAATAAAAACACTCCTGCATTTTTTTGACTTGCAGAAGTGTTCTCACATCAATTATTAGGCATAGCCCGAAACACTGTGGACAATTATCCGGCTAGTCGAGCAACGCTTTAAGCTCGTTCTCGGGTATTGTGTAGTCTTTGCCGCAAAACTGGCAGTTGACATGGGCAAAGCCCTCTTTGTCAAGTATGTCGCGTATTTCGTCTTTCCCCAGCCCAGCAATGGCGCCATACACCTTGTCATAGGAACAGTCGCACACAAACTGTGTCTCTCGGGTTTCAAGTATATCGATATCGTCAAATATGTTTTTGAGCGCCCCTTGGAGCCCCTGCTCCAGCAGCAGCTTGCTGATACCCGCCATATCCGATGCCTTATGTTCCAGCGCCGTGATAATGGTCTCAGGACAGCCCGGAAGAGGCTGCGCCATAACACCGCCCGAGCAGGCAATCCCGTCTTTATTCACGAGCACACCCAGCGACAAAAGTGTGGGCTGCTGCTGAGATACGGCGTAGTAATAAGCGAAGTCGTCCCCGATTTCACCCGTGACCAGCTCGACCTGTCCCGTATACGGTTCTCCCGTACCGTAGTCACGAATCACGGTGAGCCTGCCTGCTCCGACAGCTCCGCCCACGTCAAGCTTGCCGTTTTTAGGCGGCAAGTCTACTAGCGGATTACCCACGTAGCCCTTCATATTGAGTTTCCCGTCGCCGCAGACCACGATGCCTTCAAGCGGCCCGTCTCCTTTTATCGTTATGGTCAGCTTGCCTTCGTCCTTAAGCTGGGCAGCCATCATCACGCCGGCTGTCATTGTTCTGCCTAATGCCGCCGCCGCAATCGGTGATAAATCATGTATCCTTGCGGCCTCTTTAAGCATGTCTGTGGTGTCCGCCGCGGTCACCAACACCTCGTTATCCAATACAAAAGCTTTTATCAGCATACTATTTTGTCTTTTCCTTAATCGTTATTAACTCTTTTGAGCGTTTACTGCGCGGTGCCATCGCACCATATCACGTATTGTTTTGAGCAAGGGCCGCGACTTATAACCCAATTTCGCCTGGGCCTTTTCACAAGAAATGCGTGAATTGGACATCAGCACGTCGATGGAATATTTGGACAATATCGGTTTTTTACGCACCGCCGCATAGTAGACCGGTGCGAAGAAGGCGGCCGTTTTTACAAGCAGCGTGGGCACCTTACGACGTTTGATCGTATGGCCTGTGCTTTTTTCCACTGCCTTGATGATATCTTCAAGGCTCGACACACTGCCTGATATGATATAACCTTGACCCTTTTCTCCGTATTTCCACGCACGGTAAATGCCGTCTGCCACGTCGCGTACATCAACGAAATCATATTTACCGTTAAAATAATACTGTGTCTTTTTTGCGTCTATGTAGCCCTTTATCGCGTTACCCGTGTAAGACGAACGAAAATCGTAAGGCCCGATGACACCTGTGGGAAAAAGAATAACGGCGTCGAGTCCCTTTTGTATGGCGTTCATCACTTCGATAGTCGCCATTGCCTTTGATTTGGCGTAAGTCCCCAGCAGATTGTTGACATCCGTATCCAGCGACTCATCGATACTCCCTGCCTCGGGTTCTCTTAAAGCATGCACGCTCGATATATGCACAAGCCTTTTCACACCCTTTTCCAGGCAGGCCTGCACCACATTACGCGTTCCGCCTACATTCACATCATAAATTAGCTTTTTACGAATGCCGGATATCTGCACCAGGCCAGCCAAATGAAAAACAAACTCACATCCGCGCACCGCAGCCGAAACGGCCAGATAATCACGGATATCACCCCTGACAACCTCTTTGGCATACCTTTCGATATATGATATATCTTCATTTTGCTGAACAAAAAGACGCAGTTCCTTATAGCCCTTATGATATAGTGTCTTTACAAGCACATTGCCGATATGGCCGCCGGCACCTGTCACCAATATCACGATAATCATCTCCTTTACTTGTTATTACAAATAATAATGACGGCTTCTTGAAGATTATTATCGTATGGTATCAGTACACTTATATTATACCCGAAAATGAAGTGTTTGTTGTGAATAGTCTGTAAAATAATAACTTTGCAAACGCTTCTTTTTATAATTGAACCAGCTTTATTGTGATAGATTTGCCGTATGCCATTTGACGGTATCTCGTATCGTTTGTTCCAGCGGACGCGGAGAAAATCCAAGTTCCCGTTTTGCTTTCTCATTGGAAATGCTGACACCCGATATCATGACATCCACCGTCTCTTTGGTAATTATAGGTGTTTTTTGGGCCAGCGTGTAATAAACCGGCATCACAGATGCGCATACTTTGACGAGAAACACGGGGATATTCAGCGCTTTTAAGTGATGGCCGGATAATTGCCCGATCGTCTCGATCAACTCTTTAATGCTGCACTGCTCGCCCGATAGTATATAGCCTTCTCCTTTTTGACCGTTCTGCCATGCCAGAAAAATACCTTCGGCCACATCACGGACATCCACAAAATCAAACCGGCCGTCGAAACACAGCGTGGTGCCGCGCGCGCCGATATATTTTTTGAACATAGTGCCCGACATAGACGAACGGTAATCGTAAGGGCCGACCACGCCTGTGGGAAACACGATGACGGCATCCAACCCGTCGTTCTCACATGCCTTGAAGACTTCGAGCGTACCCAAAAGCTTTGTTTTGCTATATTCGTCGGTGCAGCGACCCAAATCAGTATCGACCGTTTCGTGAATCGACAAATTATCATCAGGAAACAGCGCATGGATGCTGGATACATGAACGAGGCGTTTAACGCCGCATTTGAGGCAGGCATCCACTATATTTTTTACGCCGCCCACGTTGATGTCATTTAACAGCTGTTTGTCTGAACCGGTCATATGAATGTAGCCCGCAAGATGAAAAACATCGCTGCATCCTTTTACGGCTTCTTCAACAGCCTTAGCATCGCGAATGTCGCAACGCACAATTTCCTTTGCAAAGGGCTCTATGAAAGAGGTATCGCCGCTTTGCACCATGAGCCTTAAATCCCGGTAACCCTTTTCGTAAAGATATCTCACCAGAACATTACCGATATGCCCCCGGGCACCTGTGACGAGCAACATAGTGAATACTCCTGACGTTACGAATTCTACTTGCTTTGTTTGACAGGCACCATTGCCAAGACCACGCTGATAATATAGACCACAGCGGTGATGGACTGCCACGGAAAACCAAAGACCAGCACAGCCACTGTGCACAGCGTCATAACGACGGAACCCATGACATGGTGTTTATTTACCGTTATTGCAGCCGCAACTCCTAAGGCATTCACCGCAAGCAGTATGATACCATAGGTTTGAACGCTGGCCGCATCATGCGGCAGTATAACATCTTGCTCGGAATAGGGCAGCACCGACAGCAAAGATAACAGCGCCAACACAAGTCCTATGATGCCCGCGGCAATACCCAGGCCAATTTCCGTCTTACGCATATTCTCCCCCATATAAACAGCTTTTGTCTTTTTCCGTATTATACCTCACCTTTGCACCATTGGCAACGCGCTTTGACTCGGTCGTATTCAGCCATAAAAAATCAATAAAAATAGACTTATCATGTTGACAGAGGTTGTCGTTAGTAGTAAAGTAAATGTTGATGGTATGTAAGCATATGGAAGCTTCATCAAGCTGTAAACTTTTTTTAAAACATACTAACAGTGTTTTTTAATGATTCTAAAATATACAACAATATGTTAGAATTGTATTCTAATAGAACACGAAAACCAAAACTGCAAGGTTATTCTAGGAGTGACAAAGTGAAAAAGAAGAAGAAAGAGCAGCCAGCCAATCAGATTGATCAGCAAAGCGCGGACAATGCACAGACAGACAGTTCTGTTCCTTGCTCCGGCACTGGCAATGACATGATTAAGTCTGAGGAAAATGAAACGAGCTGTGCTGAAACAGCCGATACGCCAAAAAACGAGTTATCAGCCGAAGAGCCTCTTGAGGAAAACACAGCCGAAACAAGCTCCGCTGAAGCGGCCGATACGCAAAAAGACGTGTCATCAGCCGAAACAGAGCCGCTTGATGAGGAAAAATCCATTGAGTTTTATTTAGCGAACAGCGATGAGGAAGCATCGCCGGACGATAATAAAGCCAAACCGGCAAAGGCCAAAAAGCCAAGAAAACCGTGGAGCACAAAAAAGAAGATTATATTCTCCAGTATTGCGGTTGTTTTGGCTGCGCTTATTGGCTTTGCTTCCTATGCTTATGCCATTTGGTCTAACCCAATGGGTCAATTTGATAAGGTTTCTGAGCAGGTAACGGCAACACCATCTCCCGAAGAGACAACTGATCAGACGTTGGGCCCTACCCCCACAATCGATCCTTATGACGAATTGGTCGCTAAGGCTGATTTTGGACTGCTTGATAATATCGTTAACATCATGCTGATCGGTGTGGACTATTCGGTTGAACGCGAAACGTGGAGCGGCAAGCATGCTTACCATTCAGACGTGATGATCGTGCTGTCTATTAACACCGATACCAATGAAGTCAGCATGATCTCTCTTCCCCGCGACACCTATGCCAAGATTCCCGGAGTCAAAGGGATATACAAGCTCAACGCGTCGATAGACTGCGGCGGCGGTTGGCCGACGGAATCAGGATTTAAAAAGGTTTGCGAAGCAGCATCGTGGATGCTGGGCGATATACCCGTCGAATACTATTACGCGGTGGATATGGGCGCCGTTAAAGGGCTTGTCAACGCAATCGGCGGGCTTTATTACGACGTCGACATTGACTTCAAAATACAGGGACGCTCCTATACGAAGGGCTATCAGTATATGGACGGCCAAGCGGTGCTTGACTATCTGCGCGTCAGGAAGAATTTAGCGAAGAACGAAGAGGGCGACCTAAACCGTATCAACCGTCAAAAGAAGATGCTGATTGCCATATTTGAGAAAATTAAGGATTCCGATCTTCTGGTTAAACTGCCGGATATTCTGGGCGCATTCGATGGCAATCTTTATACCAATACAACATTGGCTCAAACGGCGGCGCTCGCGGCTTACGCCTATAATGTCGACAGCGACAATATACAGATGTATTCTATGGGCGGAAGATATCACAATATATTTAATTGGCGATTTGTGCTCACCGATCAGAAGGACCGCGTAGAGCTGATTAAAAAGGTTTACGGTGTTGATGTGGAGCAGTATAAGAACTATTCCCCAAAAAGAGCGATGTTGCTTTGGGAGCAGATGCAGGCAGACGTTATCGCGCCCAAATCCAAAGAGGTTTTGAAAAAAGTTAAGGTCATTTTGGATGCTGACAAACAGCTTCCTGAATACCCGAAACCCGCACCGCCCGCCGATCCCGCACCCGTCGATCCGGCAGCACCTGTAGACCCAGCGGCTCCGACACCCGCACCGCCCGCCCCGACGCCCACTCCTGACCCTGCGGATTACAGAAAGTATGGTGCCGATGTCTGGGATATCTATAACAGAGCCGCCAAGCAATGTCAGTCGTTAGGATCGCTTGATAGTTTAGATACGTTGAAGGCTGCCAACCTGCAGCTAAAGGCCGATATTGAAAAGCTATGTTCGATGTTTTCTATAAAAGTGCCAAACTGGGGTGTCCATTACGAAAAAAACGAAAATGAGATATATGTCAACTTTAATTAAGCTTTGACTATCGTTATACGAATAGAGATTAATATCAACGCCATGTCGGCTTTCCGCCTGCATGGCGTTTTCTCTCGGACGCTTTTATAGAACGAGACTACAGGCAAAAGGCCGCTTAATTCGGCGGCCTCATGCATTATTGGTTCTTATATTTTAACCGCGTGGCATTCCCGCCGCGAATATGCCTTTCCTCCTTGTTCTTTCTAAGCACCTCCGCGACCGCCCGTGCCGTAGACGGCGAAATCGCACAAAGACGTTCTGTCAGATCCTTATGTACCGTGCTCTTGCTCGTACCAAAAGTTCGCGCCGCTTGACGCACAGTCGCTCCGCTCATGAGCACATAGTCTGCAATACGCGTCACACGGTCTTCGATATATTCTTTCATGCATTGAGCCCCCTTTTTCATCTTGGTACATGTGTATGTGGCAAAGGAGGCTTGTATGAGTTTTATATGTCTTAACACATAATAAAATCACGCCCGTAACGAAGCGCCGATACATCCAAAACCATACCGGACACCCAAAACAGACGATGAACATCAATATGTTTTGAATTTACCATTGTTTCACTATATTCGGTACTGTTTATCTATAAAATAATGGAGCTATCATCCAAAGAAAACGGCGCAAGACTTGTGACTTAACTTATGAACCTACAGCACTCTCTAAAGACGTATCAACCTTATTTAAGTGGAGTCCTATTGCGTAAAAATTAAGGTCCTTAATAACTAGGGTTATTGGGGCTTTTTTCAGATAAATTCGTATATCAGCCACAGAGCTTGATTTTGAAACCATATCAAACGGTTTCATGAGTACAACGGTCAACTCCCGCTATCCATGAAAGGGGCTGAATCACATATGACTGAGCGTTGGCAACCCAGTTTATGATCTGAAGCGAATGTGCGATTAAAACCGGCTTCATAAAATGCCGTGGATAACACAAAACAACGATTGTATAGCATGATTAGGCAAGTAACGAAAGCCAATGAACTTATTAAAGAGGGTGGCATCCATAGATAACATTTTAGATTTACTGATTAATCTTATCAAGAGCATGTCGGTTGTTATCGTCCTTGCTTATATTCTCACCAGAACCAAGGTCTATAACGCGATCATGTCTGCTAAAAAGGTGGCTGTTAAACAAAAGCTGGCGCTTATCGTGGTGTTCGGCTTGTTCTCCATATACGGAACGTTAAGCGGTATTGATTTCAAGAATGCCATTGCCAACATACGCGATCTGGGGCCTGCTATCGCCGGGCTTATCGGCGGTCCGCTGGTCGGCTTAGGTGCCGGGCTGATCGGTGCCGTTCACCGTTTCTTTCTGGGCGGTCTTACGTATATACCGTGCTCGATATCCACTGTTCTGGCGGGGCTTGCGGGCGGACTGATTTACCTGTTCAGAAAAGGTAAATTCTTAAGCATAACCGGCTCTGTTATTTTTATGGCTTTGATGGAAGCGTTTCATATGAGTCTGGCCCTTGTGATTGTTCAGCCTTTCAGTACCATATACCCTATTATCGAGAGCTTAAGCCTGCCCATGATATTGACCAATGCACTGGGAATGGGTATATTCGCTTTTATCATTCACAATCTTATCAAAGAGCGTGAAACGAAGCACACCAAAGAGCTGATTGAAAGCGAGCTCAGCGTAGCCCGAGAGATACAGATGAGTATTGTCCCAAAAATCTTCCCCGCTTTTCCGGAGCGCCGTGAATTTGATATCTTCGCCCTCATTGAACCGGCTAAGGAAGTGGGCGGCGATCTGTATGATTTCTTTTTGCTCGATGAGGATCACCTTTGTTTCACAATAGGCGATGTATCCGGGAAAGGCGTTCCGGCCTCGCTGTTCATGGCGGTCACCAAAACGTTAATTAAAGCCAAAGCAGGCATACATATGAGTCCGGATCAGGTTTTGTATGAAGTCAACAACGAGCTGTGCAAAGACAACGATTCGGGGATGTTTGTCACTGAATTCCTTGGTATATTGACCATAACAACAGGAGAAATGGTTTTCAGCAACGGCGGCCACAACATCCCCTATCTGCTTAAGGCAAATGGTGAGATAGAAGCATTGCCTAAAATACCAGGCATGGCGCTTGCCGTTATGGATGATGCTTGCTATACCTCCTCAAGAGTTACTCTTTGTGACGGAGACAGCCTCATCATGTATACGGACGGCGTCACTGAGGCGATGAACCCTGCCGGAGAGCTTTTAAAAGACGAACGGCTGGTTGATATACTGCGCAAGTTTGCGGGCAATACCGCAAAGGAAACGGCTCAGCACATACTCGCTGAAACGCGCCGTTTTGCAAACGGTGCTGTCCAGTCGGATGATATCTCCATAATGGTTATCAAATATTTTAGTCCCAACCGTATGGTGTACCGTCTTAAGAATGAGCTGGATGAGATCCCGGCGCTGACAGACGCTGTGGAAAGCTTTGCAGCCGCAAATGGTATCGCTCAGGATACCGTGTTTAAAGTCAACCTGTCTTTGGACGAACTGCTGACTAACACCATCACCTATGGTTTTGGGAAAGGCGAGGCGCATGAAATCACCGTTAAGCTGGCCGTTGAGGATAAAACGCTGGTGATCGAGATTCGTGAAGATGCGATACCTTTTAATCCCTTAGATAAACCGGAGCCGGACATCAGCCAAAATATTGACGACCGTCCCATCGGCGGGCTGGGCATTCATATCGTGCGTAAAATGATGGACGAAGTCGCATATCATCGCGAAGCGGCTTATAACGTACTGAAAATGAAAAAGTTCTTATAAGGAGGCATTCATTATGAATATCAAAGAAACGAAAAAGGATAAAGCAACCTTACTGGTGGTGGAAGGAAGAATTGACTCCGGCACCTCCGCCTTACTGGAGAAAAAGCTGCTGTCCATGATCGACCAGGGTGCGGAGAAGAATATTATATTGGATTTTAAGTCTATGGATTATATCAGCAGCGCAGGACTTCGCGTTTTGCTTATGGCAGCCAAAAAGGCAGGCAAGCTGGGAGGAAAGGTCGTTTTGGCCTGTTTAAACACAAATGTGAAGGAAGTCTTTGATATCGCCGGATTCTCGAACATATTCAATATTTACGCGTCTTCAGAGGAAGCCCTGAGCGCTTTTTAACCATCGTGTGCAGCACTATGCTTTTCATGCCCATAGGCTGCTTTGCCAGCGTAAACAAACAGAAACCAAAGATATACGCTGATAAGGTGTTTGACGATCAGCCTGGGAGATTCGCATCGATGACTTCTTTAAGATAGGGAATCGAGCTGGCTGCCCCTTTCTTCGTTACCGCTAACGCGGCTGCTTTTGAAGCGATATGAAGTGCCGAGGGCACATCTTCATTTCTGGTCAAAGCGGCGAGAAAATAGCCCGTGAAGGTATCGCCCGCTGCTGTGGTATCCACAGCTTTTACCGAAAAAGCCTCATGCTTATAGATATTATCATTATCCCGATAAACAGCGCCCGATTTGCCCAGTGTCAAAACAACACGCGATTTTGGGTAGCGTTCGTGCATAGCCGCCAATATAGTGTCTGTTTCTTTTTCTCCCGTTATTTGTTCACCTTCGTGTTCGTTCATGATAAACAATGATATTTTGTTAAGCGCATAATCAAGCAATGCGTCGTTTATAGGCGACGGGTTAAAAGCGATACGCATTTTCTTATCGTAAGCCCTTTGTATGATCTCATCCACGAGATTGATCTCATTTTGCAGAAGCACCCAATCCCCTTCGTCAAAACAGTTCAGTACGCTTTCAATAAACGTCAATGTATTTTGAATATTGGCGCCACCATTAAGTACGATACTGTTCTGGCCGTTTTTATCTACTTGTATAAACGCGCTGCCTGTTCGTTGGCAGACCGTACGGATAAAATCACAGTGGACATGATCGCTTTGAAGAAGATCCGTCAACATATGGCCATCTTCCCCCACCATACCTGCATGATAAACGTCTGCGCCTGCCCTTGCGATCGCCAGCGTTTGATTTAAGCCCTTGCCGCCCGGATAAACATTCATGGTATAGGAACCAATCGTTTCGCCCGGCATCACAATGTGGTCAACATTATAGACATAGTCGATATTTAATGAACCGAAGTTTAATATTTTCATAGAACCCCCGATGCAGATTGATGGCGTGCTCCTTTGTATTAAAGTATAATCCTTTTAGCGATCATTGGAAACACCATAACGCCGATTCATTCATCTTTCCCGCCGAAGATTCACATAAAAAACGATGAAACTTGCTGTCTCATCGTTTTCAAACTCTTTTCTATACTATTATCTTTATTATTCACCTTGTATGCGTTTCAGATTGCTCACCGCGAGCTCGGCCGCCTGTTTGACTGCCTTCTCAGCCTTAGCCGGATCTGAAGTGTTGGCCACAACATAGATATAATATTCGCTGGACAACACACTCATGCCCTTGGCCGATACAAAAGAATCTTCGCCGATACGACCGATATCCGCAGCGTTTGGATCTGCGAACATCTTCTTTAACGCCTCGAAGAGGCTCTTGGGGGACATTTCACCGCCGGCTTGGCCGGATTGGCCCGACTGACCCGATTGACCCGACTGGCCTGACTGGCCGGATTGGTCCGATTGACCTGACTGACCCGACTGACCCGACTGGCCCGACTGACCTGACTGACCCGACTGGCCCGATTGGCCCGACTGCATCGCCTCTTTTTGTATCAGTACAACCTGCAAGTAGCTTTTGGAATCGGTAGCCTCTGCCGCGTATACGCATATCTTCATACCAAGAACAGGCTGTTCCGACGTTGTGGGGTCTTTGACCGGTTCCCCAACAAGCTGAGCGGCTTCTTCTTTAGATATAAGCTGCTCAGGCTTAGTCATCTGTTTCTGCGATTCGCTCGGGCTTGCACTGGCCTCTGATGAGGGACTTGCTGCGGCCATCTGAGTCGATGCGTCCTGCGAATCACCCCCGGAGCAGCCTGCGATTAACAGCATTAAGCAAAGCAGCAAGGCTGTTATGTAAATATGTTTCTTCATATAAGCACCTTCCTTATATTCTCTTTACCTCCATTATGGCTTAATCACGAAAAGAATATGCCGCTCTTCCTAATATGGCGAAAAAACTTTTCCATTTGCTCCGGTGATATGCTCATGGCATCAATTTAATCCAATGATGCTATAACGATCAATATCTATTGATTAAGTATAGTCAAACTATTTGCACGCGTTATCCTTCCAACATAATAGAGGCGTAACAAAACATCTTGTGAAATAATCCGCCGCACCGTTTCATATATAATAAAATAAACGTATAAAAAGCAGGAATTAAATGAACACAAACAGCGCATCTTCACTGAACGTTTTCAAAATTGCTTCGGCTTATATCGGAACAGTGGTAGGAGCGGGCTTTGCTTCCGGACAAGAGATACTACAATTCTTCGGTGCTTTCGGGGCTGCAGGTCTTTTTGGCGTCATCATATCGTCTGTATTATTCTTTTTCATTGGTTATTCCATACTTATACTGGGGCGTCATTTAAAAGCCACATCCCACGTGGATATTGTGCGCTACACCAACGGCCCGTTCTTTGGCTCATTCATTGACATCATTATCACCATATTTATGTTCGGCGGACTTGCTGCCATGATTGCGGGTGCAGGTGCCATATTTGACGAGCAGTTCTCCATATCTCCCATTTGGGGTACGCTTGCGATGGCGGTGATCACACTGCTGACGGTTGTAACAGGCACAAAAGGTGTCATCAACGCCATCAGCTATGTTGTCCCTTTCCTCATACTGTCCGTACTCGTGATCAGCATTGGCAGCTTGATAAACAACCCCATTACTCATGAGGAAGTGCGTATGGCATCCCGTTTGAACGGTGCCACTCCCAATTGGCTGCTCTCGGCAGTCAACTATGCCTCATATAATATCGTCATATCCATCGGCGTACTCACTCCCATGGGGGCGGTCACACACGACAAGAGTAAGCTTTTTTGGGGAGCGCTGCTGGGCGCCGTGGGGCTGGGGATCGGCATGATTGCAATCTATTTTTGTCTGCTTACCAACATCGCTGATGTTTACGCCATGCAGGTGCCCATGATTGAAATTGCGAATAAACTGTCTGTCGTGATCAGGGTGGTGTTTGCCGTGGTGCTGTTTGCCGAAGTCTATACGACGGCGGTCGGCAATCTGTATGGCTTTGTGCAACGGTTATCGGTAAAGCTGCCTAAGATCTACTTCATTATCGGTGCGACATTGCTTGCTTTCATGGCCGGCCAGCTCGGCTTTTCCAATATGGTTAAGTATCTCTATCCCGTAGTTGGTTACGGCGGCATATTCTTCTTTGTGGGCGTTGTATGGACGTGGCTCAGAAAGAGAAACGCTCTGCGTTAAATGTTCTGGCTGTCGATATGCGAACCAAACCGTGAGGACGTTGACATGAAAAGGATACGATTCATCATTCTAACAGCCGTTTTGGTACTCCTGGTTCTAACGGCAAAGGTTACTTATGAAGACATATCTGTGGGGAAAAGCATTAATGTGCTGGCTCAGAATATAAACTCCGGCTATGAGACAACAGCAAAGCAAGACCTGCTTGCATTGATGATGGCTTATCCGCAGCACATTAAGGGGCTGGAAATGGACGAGAGTCGCAAAATCTATGTGGTCATGCAATCGGACAGCAAAATAATATATGATGATATGCGCAGCAAAAGCTACGACGAAAAACTTGCCGATGCCGATTTGCAGGACATGATGGAAATGATCTATCCGCTGAATCCCATTCGTCTGCTCAGTCAAGATTGTTTTGATCCCGGAAGAATTCGTGTTTATGCTTTTTTGAACGAGGTTTATGGCTGTAACAAAAGCGAAGTTGAGGCTAATCTAGAAAGTGTATCCATAGGATCACGCATTTGTCCTTTTAATGGTCAGAATGGCGCCTCCGCGGCGCTGGAAACAGCTTTTAAAGACTTAGCCCAAGTAATGAAAGACCATCCGGAGATTTATAATTTTGCTTACCCCACCAACGGCACGTTTAATTACCGTGTGATCGCCGGAACCAATCAGCTCAGCCCTCATGCTTATGCCATCGCTATCGATCTGAAAAGCGACCCGTGTGATTACTGGCGGTGGGCCAGCAAGGAGCAGGGACAAAGCAGACTGGACATTTATCCTGATGAGCTGGTAGAAGCCTTCGAAAACAACGGTTTTATATGGGGCGGAAAATGGGCACATTTTGATTTTCTTCATTACGAATATCGTCCTGAGCTGATCCTCAAAGCAAAATACAGCGTTGATCCAAACGAACTGACGGATTCGTGGTACGGCGGCTTTCCAGACACGGAGCAGGTACGGAGCTATATTGAAATGATCGAAGATGTTTATTCCGAATAAGAAAAGAACCGCCGTTAAAAGCGGCTTAGTACAGATGATAATTCCCTCTTATTCGCATTTACTTAATCTCTGTAGCGTTTTCCTCGCTCTTGCCGCTTTTCTTCGCTTTCTTAAGCGCTTTAAGCTCTTGATCCTGCTGCAGATTGCTTTTCTGCGCTATCACCCGCTCTTCCTTATCCAAAATCTTATCCGCGGGCATCGCGCGTTTTGCATTGATAAAAAACAAGATAACCGCTCCGATTACAAAAAATATCGATATAAACTGAGACGTAGAGAGTACGCCGATGCTTCCGCGGCCGTCGTTTCTGAAAAACTCCAATACAAAGCGACCAATACCATACAGGAGAAGATAAAGCGTTCCCACGTGGCCCTTTATCTTGGACCGTCTTGCATACAGTATCAAAATCAGTGCTATCAAAAAATCTCCTGCCGATGAAATGAGTTGGGTAGCAAGAAGCGGAACACCGGCCGGAGCCAGACTGCCTTCCGGAAAGACGACACCCATAAAGGTGCTTTCACAGCCATAGCAGCAGCCGGCAAGAAAACATCCGATCCTTCCGAAACCCTGAGCCACCGCCACTGCCGGCATAGCCAGATCAAAATAGCTCATAAAACTGATTTTCTTTATTCGGCAATATATAATAGCTGCAGCCACACCGCCGATTATGCCTCCGTAAACCACAAAGCCTTCAGAGCCGAGTACCCGCAACGGATCGGTAAAAAAAGCTTGGTATTCAACGATGACAAAAATCAGCTTAGCGCCCAAAAAGCCAAAGATCAGTGCTAATAGAGCGATGTCTATGACCGCGCTCTTTCTGAGCCCGAAAGCATTGGCCCGCAAATAGCTCAGGATAATGGCGATAGCAAATCCAAAGGCGATCATAGCCCCATAAGCATGAATCGTGATGCCCCCGATAGAAAAAAGATCGTTATACATGTTTCCCCCATGATTTTTTGTATGATACATCATGCTATCACATATTTTGTATATACACAACGTAGCCAGTAATACCCAGACAAAAAACCTCCTGTCAATTAAGCGACAGGAGGCTTTCGTATCTATGAGAAGCTATTCTTGTTAGACCAAATGTTGCATATACCCTTAGAAATATACACGTTCCTTAAGCTCGGGGCAAACGAATACCTTAACAAGGCTCTGTTTTTCTCTGATCTCTTTGAGTGCTGTCTCCAATTCGGCAAGCGGCACAGCCATCGAGAACATCGGCTTGGGATCGATGATGCCATACTGCAAAAGCGTAATGGCTTCGCCCCAGTTGTTGCCGATACCGGCGCAAGAGCCGCTGACCTTTTTCTCACCCAGAACGAATTCGTAGGGTTCAAGCGCGGCTGTCTGTCCCTGAGCTGCAATACCAAACGCTTCTACCTTACCGCCGCGGCGCAGCATTTTGAACGCCTGCTCGTAAGTTGCGGGAGAACCCACCGCCTCGATCACGAAATCAACACCCACACCGTTCGTTATTTTCTTGACCTCTGCCACCACATCATCCACTTCTTTGACGTTGATGGTAATGTCTGCACCCATCTTCTTCGCTGTCGCAAGACGCTCTGCATCGTCACCAATCACGATAACGGGCGCGCAGGCTCTGGCTTTCGCCAATGCACCGTGCAATATACCCAGACCGCATCCAATAACAGCCACGGAAGACCCGATAGGCGCGTCCATACGCTGAGCGGCATGAATAACCGCTGTGAGCGGTTCCACGAACGCCGCTGTATAATCGTCCATGTCGTCAGGCAGATGGTAGCAGTTTTTCCATGGTGCTTTCACATATTCGGCAAAACCGCCGTCCGTGTGAATACCCAGCTGTGTGAATGTTTCGCACAGCAGGCCGTCGTTTCTGCGGCAGAAGTAACAGGTATCACATGTGAGGCAGATATCCACCGCCACACGATCGCCGACTTTTAATCCCTTTGAATTTTTGCCGACCTTCGCGACCTCGCCCCAGAACTCGTGCCCTGTGACCATCGGCAGCTTGTCCGCGGCATATTTACCGGTATAGATGCTCCAGTCAGACCCGCAAATACCGCAGACCTTCACCTTGATCAAAACTTCGTCGTCGTTGATCGTGGGTATCGGAACCTCAGTATACTCCATCTGATAAGGAGCCTTGACGATTTGAGCTTTCATCATTTCAGCCATAATGTACTCTCCTTCTATTCTCTCGGATTGTTGAATATCTTGTCGCGTCTGCCTTCATAAGGCGCTTTGATGATCAGCGGCTTTAAGAATGGTGCTACTTTTTCTACGCCGTCGCCCACACTCATCGTCACATCTTCATGCTCGTAGCTTAATACATAGTCATAACCGACCATGGCCAATTCAGTGATAACCTTCTTCCATTGCACGCTGCCCCAGCCGGGGATACGGAAACGGAATGCACGATCCAGACGCTGCCAGTCTCCCTGCATCAGTATACCGCCGCGCTGTATGTTATGCTCCACAATCTCACCGTCTTTAGCGTGTACGTGGAAGATACGATCGCCCAGTTCATCGATAAAGTTTTCGACCTTAAGACCTAAGTAAACGAGGTTTGCCGGATCCAGGTTGAAGCCAAGGCTCGGGTGTCCGCCCACTAGCTCTATCGCACGTTTTGCCGTGTGGATGTCATAGATCATATTGTTGGGATGCGGCTCAACAGCAAATTTCACACCGTATTCCTTGAACTTGTCAAGAATCGGGGTAAATACCTCGACGAATTCTTTCTCCATTTTCTCCCAGCCATCGGCTGACGGAAACGGGAAGTAACGGCCCCAGTTGGTGACACCTGTAAATCCGTTCACAATGGGAACTTCCAGTGCATTTGCCGCCTGAGCTGTTTTAAGCAGATTCTCGATGCCGTATTTCACCTTTTCTTCTTTGGTACCGGGGCAAAGATTGTCTGTATCTTCCGTATGCGGCCCTAATATAAGCAGGGAGTCCGCATGGTTGGAAAGCCCGGATATCTCAATACCATATCCTTTAAGCATTTTCTTAAGTTCACTTGCACGGCCGGGCTGTAAGATCTCGTCGCAATTAAACTGGTCACAGCCGCTGTATGCGGGAATCTCCATCATCTCGTAACCATACTCAACCATGATCTTAGCGACTTCTTCCAACGAAAGGTGGGCATAGTTCGCTGCAAAAAAACCTAGTTTCATCTCATTTCTCCTTTTTGTTTTTTATCAAGTATGTAATGTCCGAAGCGGTCCAAATTCTTTTCTCGTTTTTACGAGCACGTCGGTATAGTGCTTATTATATGTACAGCAGCCGATTTCTCTCTGACGAATCAGCAATTCCAAGCAATTGTCACAAATCGTGCACCATTTGATCTCCTTCTCACGGCCTTCACGCAGCTTAAGAGGCAGCAGCGGATCTGCGAAAGACTGGCGACCAAGGGCCAGCATATCGACCTTGCCTTCCTCGATAAACTTGCTGCCATAAAAGAACATCGAGTTCTTTTCCTGCTCCGTCGCGAGGCAGCCGTTTTTACCGTTCCTGAACACCGAATAGTTGGAGCCGATGATCACAGCGCTTTTTGCCGCCTTTTTAAATTCCTTTGCCCATGTGGGATGCAGATAGGCGAAATACGGCGCATGCTTATCAGCCTGTGTGACAGCAACGGTGATCGACGGGCTGCCGCCGGACTGTACGAAATACTGCGCGCCGCGCTCTTCAAGACCGCGTACCAAATCGAGCGGTTCCGTCAGATCAATGATGGGCGAATCCGGTCCTTCTGTGCCGAAACCGCCAGGGAAACCTTCCCATGCAGAGATTTTGGAGCCAATCAGGAAGTTGGGGTCGTTAATCTCCTTATTGATTCTCTCATACAAATCAAATGCAAACTGGCGTCTGTTTTCCCACGCGCCGCCGTATTTCCACTTACGGTCGTTGTAAGGGCGCAGTATCTGGGAGCCTAAGTATCCGTGGCACAGCTTTAAATCGATACCGTCCGCACCTGCGTCATAGGCAATGCGCGCAGCCAGCACAAACTGATCCATGATCCTGTCAACTTCTTCTTCGGTGAGCACATCGCCGCCAAAGCCCGGAAGCGGCTTTACGGTGACCCGGCGCGAGAATCCGGGATTACTGAGTTCTCCGGAATGCGTGAGCTGAAAAACGAATAGCGCATCCGGATTTATTTTTTTCAAATCCCCCACGAACTTTTCAAGAGGCTTCGCGTTCTTGGGCATAATTGCAAGCTGATTCAAGCGGCTTCTGCTCTCATCCGTAACGGTGATGGCTTCCAGCGTCACCATACCCGCCTCTCCCTTAAACAGGTTGGAGTAGCGCTCAATCGTCAACTCTGACGGATTGCCGTTATCATCCGCATCAGTGCATTCCATGGCTTGAATAAAAAACCTGTTCTTGCACACCCTTTTACCGATGTTGATCGGGCTTAGCAATACGTCTCTGTAACGTTCCATTAGTCATTCCTTCTTTCTTGATTCATTCATACCAGCGTAGGTCTCTGCCGGTATGAACGGCTTAAAATGCGTTATATAGTGCTATTGACGTCAATGATAGCAGATAAAAAGGCATGAAGCTTCTCTGCTAGCTTCACGCCTTTAATCATAATTGATATTTTTGAACGTGTCAATTATTTTTTAATCGTATCATTTTACTGCTTCATTAAGCCTCTTTGCCGCTTCACTTAAAGCTTCCTTTGGTGTTTTGCGTTTTTCCAGCGTCGTATGGACCGCGTCCGCGATGATTTTCTCAAGCACAGCCTCGGAAACACCCTCCCCTTTTGAGTTCTTGGGCATGCTGCGCCGTTTTGTGCAGGCGAACGCCTGAGGCAGCGTCCGATACCAAGGGTAGAGCTTATAAAGCTCGCTGCTTTCGAAGATCGTTCGGTATGGAATGATTCTGCCCAGCATGGCGTTAGGCATCATAAGCGCTTCGCATGCCGTCCACTTGGCAAACTCAAAGGCTTCTCTCTTATTTTGGGTGTATGGATTCACAGCCACCGACCATCCGCCCAAGACGCTGACGCGTCCCGGCAGTAGTGTACAACCAACCTTGCCGACGACTGCCGATATACTTCTGTCTTCCAATACCGTGGCGTGATCTGAGAACATCGCCATCAAAGCCGCTTCTCCCCGCGAGAAGCGCTCCACCTGCTCATCCCACCACTGTGCGGGCGATTCGGGACTGGCGTAACTGAAGCTTTCCATGTATCCGGTCAGCGCTCTCACACACGGCTCACTGTCGATAACGGCTTTGCCGTTTTCAAATATGCTGCCGCCCTCCGCCCAAACCCGGGGAAGGTATTCACACACCGCGCCCGACGCGTGCATTGCGCCCAGTGTCGTGCCAAAAAGCGTCTCAGAATCCGGATTATATTTTTTTGTAAAGAACCGCGCGACTTGATTATATTCCTCCCACGTTGCGGGAACACGCAATTCCTGCTTATTGAGTTCATAATACAGCCGTTTGTTTTTGAGCTGTTCAAAAAGGTCCTTACGATAGAAAAGCAGCTGAACAGTCAGGCTGAACGGTAAAGCCACAAGCATGTCGCGGAAATAACAATGCTCTCGCAGCACATCTTCAGAAAACATCTCAGACAACATATGCTGGTCGGGGTAAAACTCAGACAAATCCTGCATGTATCCGCCCAAAGCCAATTCTTTCATCCAGGCAAGGTCGAACGAGAAAACATCATAATCCCCCGCAGGTATGCCATGCTGTATTTCTTTTAGCAAGCTGCTGTATGGCACTTGATTAAGTTCAAACTCAATACCCGTACTGCGGTTAAAATCGGCCGCCAGCGAGCGGATGGAATGGCTTGCGGGCGAGTCCTGCGTAAGTATGCGGATCTTACGCCGTGCGCCGATATCAAAACAGCGAGCGGCCGCCAAACCCGTACTTGGCGAACAGGGCACGGAAATGCTTCTTCCGCCTCGGGTATCTTCTGTTTGCACAATTTCTTTAAGCATATCAAAGGCTTTTTGCGCCATCTTCGTATATGGCAGCAGCAGTGTATTGTCTTTTTCACCCTTTGCTTTCGTCCAATCCTGCGCATCCAGCGTGATGACGACGGGCTTTGCCATTTGCGGCTTGGCGGCCACAGCCAGCGCACATTCCACGCCTTCGCTGAGCATACGATCCGTCGTATAAATCACTTGCGGCGGCGATTCGAGTTCCATTAACCGTATTGCGGCACGCATAGCGCTTTCCTTGTTGCTGTTGACGGTTTCAATATAACTGGTTTCAATACTGCGTTTGATCTTGCGCAAAGCATTGAAGTAGGCATCGACGCACTCGGTCTCAAACGAATACTCCTGCGGGCCTGCCACGATGGCAATACGTTCAAAACCAGACGCATATTGGCCATGAATGCTTTCTATAATAGCTGCCCGAATATCCATGTCCACATTGTTCATATGGTAGCCGGTCACTTTGCGATGAATGAATACGATCGGCAGGCCGCCCTCAATCAAGCGCGTGAAAAACTCGGTGTTCCCGGGTTGACACGTTAATAGTATCACGCCGTCAGCCCCCATCATTTGCGCCTTCTCCAGCATATCGCATTCCCGGTCAGGTACGTCTGAGCATACGCGTAAGTATGCGGCATATCCTTTTTCCGACGCACGCCTGTCTATTTCTTCAAACAGCTTGGCATATGCGGGGTTTAAAATATCAGGCAGCAACACTTCAATGCGGCCTGTTCGGTTCGTTTTTAAGTTTCTGGCCAACACGTTGGGTTTATAACCCAGTTCAGCCATAGCCTGCTCGACCCTTTTGATTTTATCGCTGCTGACTGATTTTGACCCGTTCAACACATTTGAGACAGTGCCATGGGAAACCTTCGCAAGCTTTGCAACATCCTTCATTGTTGCCATATTCATACCCCTATCTATTGATATTGTTGAATATAGTTGATTATTATAGGATATTCACGCTATAAATAATACCACTACCAAAATATTTCAGCAAGTATTTCATGTTTTATCGAGAAAAAATAGTTGCAATTCTTTCCGTTAGCGTTTACAATCCACTTTGGAACGTATCATTTTTTTAGCACTATTCAGGGAGGTCTTAATTATGACAGCAAAAGACGCCGCAAGGCTTATTGATATCAGTGCAGTCAGAACTCATCATTCATTAAAGGACATACAGCAGGTTGTTGAAGTCGCACGTAAATACCGCTTCATTAACGTTCATTCCCTTCCCTGCTGGACCAAAACAGTGAGTGAAATGCTTAAGGATGACCCGGATATCCGCGTCGGTGCACCGGTAGGCTTCCCCGGCGGCGGACATACCACAAAGGTCAAGCAACTTGAGGCTGAACAGCTTATTAACGATGGTGTCGAGGAAATGGACATCGTCATGAATGTTGGAAAGTTCAAAAATGGTGAACTCGCTTTTGTAGCCGATGAGTTAAAACAAATCATTTCCATAGCGCCCAGCCACGTGCTGACTAAAGTCATCATCGAGCTGAACTGTATCGACGACAGTGAGCTTGCAGACGTGTGTAGTATCGTGATCGACAGCGGCGCTGACTTCCTAAAAACCGGCACAGGCTGGGTTCCGGGAGATGCCAATATACAGCGTATTGCCAAAATTAAAGATTTAACACGCGGCCAAATTCAGATCAAGGCTGCCGGCGGTATCCGTACGCGCGAGGAATTTGATGCGCTTTTGGCATTGGATGTTGAGCGCTTCGGCATTAACACAGCTTCGGCACTGGCCATCGTAGAAAGCTTCAACTAGGAGAACAACATGCACAATACAGACATGATCATCGCCTATGACTTAGGCACTGGCGGCATCAAAGCGTCTTTATTTGATATGCAGGGCCATTCATACAAAGATACATTCAGCCAGTATGACGTGGTTTATACAGGCAGTGATTTTCACGAGCAGTCACCCGATGTGTGGTTCGACGGCATTTGCAGCACCACAAAGCTGCTGCTGGAACAGAGCGGCGTGAAACCCGAGAGCATTGTGGCACTTTCCATCTCGGGCCATTCTCTGGGCGTTGTCCCTGTGGATAAAGATGGCAGGCTGCTGCGCAGCATGACTCCTATCTGGAGCGACACACGCGCCAAGCAGCAGATAAAAGAATTCTTTGAAATTGTACCGTACAGCGAATGGTACTTAAAAACAGGCAACGGTTTTCCGGCCGAGTGCTATTCGATATTTAAAATCATGTGGTACCGCGATAACGAACCCGAGCTCTACCAAAACGCCCACATGATATTGGGATCTAAGGATTATTGTAACCTGCGTCTCACAGGCCGGATGTGCACCGACCATTCTTATGCATCGGGCAGCGGTGTTTATGACCTTGCCAAGAGATGCTACGACGAAGACTACATCAAAGCTTCGGGTATCCGCCGCGAGCTGCTTCCCGAATTGCTGCACTCGCATGACGTGGTGGGCACACTCACACCGCAAGCAGCCGCACAGCTTGGTCTCACAACAAACGTCAAAGTCGTTGCGGGCGGCGTGGATAATTCCTGCATGGCGCTGGGCGCAAGAGGTATTGAAAACGGACGCGCGTACATATCCTTGGGATCTTCCTCATGGATAGCGGTTATCAGCGATACGCCGTTGGTGGACACCGAGAAGAAACCGTTCGTGTTCGCGCATGTGATCGACGGCATGTACGCCTCGGCCACAAGCATTTTCGCGGCCGGTTCGAGCTTCCGCTGGGTGCGTGACACGCTATGCCCCGATCTTATGCAAAAAGAGCAAGACGGCGAAATTGCCGACGCATATATAGCCATGAACGAGCTTGCAGCGCTCTCCCCTATCGGTGCAAACAATCTTCAGTTTAACCCGAGCCTTGCGGGCGGCGCGATGATCGAACAGAGCAAGAATATTGTTGGCGGTTTTGTGGGCTTGCAGCTCTCGCATACGAGAAATGATATGATTCGTGCTTCGCTGGAGGGCATCACCTACAATCTCTGGTATGCCATGACAGTGCTGCAAAGCTGCGGCGTATCCATTTCCGATCTGCTGATGGTCGGCGGCGGTGCAAAAAGTCCCTATTGGCGGCAAATGTTTGCGGATATATTCGACATGAACATGATCAAAACCAGTGTTGACCAGAACGCGGCATCTCTGGGTGCTGCGGCATTGGCTGCTTATGGCCTGGGTTATTGGAAGGACTATTCGCCCATCGATAAGGCCCATGAACTCCAAAGCGTGGAAAAGCCGGATAAAGCGAAGACGGCCATTTACCGCCGTCACTACGAACTCTCCCGTCATATCGCGGGATGGCTCTGCGACACGGGCGACATGATCTCAAAAGGATGGTAACAGCATGAAAATCAATCAAATCGATCATATCGCCATCAATGCGGTAAACATCGATGAATCCGTTAAATTTTATTCGCAGGTTCTGGGTTTTGAAGAGCTAAGGCGCGTGCCCAACGGCGACAATGTGTTGGTCTACATGAAGGTGAACGACCATAGCACAATTGAGCTTTTTGACCATGAAAAGGATATTTCACATTTTGAACACCCCGAAAGCGCTTCAGGCACAGCGCACATTGCCTTTAGCGTCAGCGATATACAGGCATGGAACGAACGCTTAATTAAAAATAATGTGGTGTTTACGCTACCCTTGTGTCCGCTTGAACACCTTGGCAAAAATGTTCTCCTTTTTAAAGATCCAAACGGTGTCGTAATAGAACTGAGTGAAGATCTTTAATTCACATATGAAATGGCTAAGGGTCGTTTTGCTCAAAAATTATTTGACCAAACATGACCGGTAGTCAGGTAAATCTAAAGAGAGGAACGAAAGAGAGGCAATGTCAAATTTAGTTGAGATGAAAAAAATCTCAAAAAGCTTTTACGGTGTTCAAGTGCTGTCTAAAGTTGATTTTTACATTGACCGCGGTGAGGTTGTTGCTCTTTGTGGAGAAAACGGCGCAGGGAAATCAACGTTAATGAAGATTTTAGCGGCGGTCTATAAGCACGATGAAGGCGATATTTATTTGGACGGTGAACATTTGCCTTCTAATCTCATGACGCTGGATCTACAAAATAGAGGCGTCTCCATGATCCATCAGGAGCTTAATCTCATGGATCACTTAACTGTCGCCCAAAATATCTTTTTAACACGAGAGCCCCTGAAGAAAAACGGCCTGATTAACCACAAAAAGATGAACGAAGACGCGAGAGCACTGCTCGAATCTTTGGGCCAGAACATCAGCCCCACAGCATTGGTTTGCAGCTTAAAAACGGCTCAGAAGCAAATGGTCGAAATTGCGAAGGCCATATCCTTTAATGTGAAAGTCATGATTATGGACGAGCCGACCGCAATGCTTACGTCGAAAGAAACGAATATTCTTTTTGATCTGATCAGAAGGCTCGCCAAAGACGGCATCGGAATTATCTACATATCCCACCGCCTAAAGGAGATCAAAGAGGTTTGCGACAGAGTCACGGTTCTTCGGGACGGTACATTCGTGGTCACAAAGAAAGTCTGTGAGGTTTCCGAGCAGGACATTGCGAACTACATGGTCGGCCGTGAGGTCAGTGTGTCGAAAGCAAGCAATTTCACAGGCGATCAGCAAGATATCGTTTTGGATGTCCGAAATGTTTCCGA
Organism: Bacillota bacterium; assembly: GCA_023436115.1. Taxonomy (GTDB): domain Bacteria; phylum Bacillota; class Clostridia; order Christensenellales; family SZUA-584; genus SZUA-584. The sequence goes on from JAEZKQ010000027.1 coordinate 83,444, forward strand.
CTGTCTTCTTAAAGATGTGAGCTTCAAGGTGGCACGCGGTGAAATCGTAGGCTTTTCCGGGCTTGTGGGTTCCGGCCGCAGCGAGCTCATGGAGTATATTTTTGGTATCCGCAAGGTCAAGTGCGGCGAGATCTACTTAAACGGCAAACCCGTTACGAACAAGATACCGGCTGATGCCATCAAGAAGGGCCTGGGGTTTGTGACCGAAGACCGGCAAAAAACCGGCGTCGTTATCAAGAGAAGCATTAAAGAGAATATCAACTTGATCGACCAGGTCAAGAACAAGGGCTTTTTTATTAAATCATTTAAGCAGAAGCGCAATACACAGGACATGATAAAAAGGCTTAATATCAAATGTGCGTCGCAGGATCAGCTCGTAAGCAATCTCTCGGGCGGAAACCAGCAAAAAATCGTGATTGCGAAATGGCTGCTTGTCGATTCGGATATTCTGATTCTGGACGAGCCCACACGCGGGATAGACGTGGGCGCACGCGAAGAAATCTACCAAATCATCAATGAACTCTCGGCATCCGGCAAAACAATTATCATTGTCTCTTCAGACTTAACCGAAGTGTTAAGCATATGCCATCGAGTGATCGTGATGCATGAAGGATCAATTAAGGGTGAACTCACCCACGATGACCGGACAGAAGAAATGATCATGTCTTACGCGACAAATGCGTGTTAATTTGCGGAGGGATTAAATTATGAACAGTTTAGTCAAAGAAAAATGCAAATCCAATGATGTATTAAAGCGGCTCTGGTCGAAGTATAGCATCGTATTTGTGTTTATCGTGTTGTTTGCACTATGTGCCATCGTCACAGGCGGTAAGTTTTCGGAATGGAATAACGTTACAACAATTCTTAGAAACGCATCCACGGTTGGGATCATTGCGCTTGGAATGACGTTTGTCATTATCTCGGGCGGAATCGACTTATCAAGCGGCCCTGTTATGGCCACAGCGGGTACGGTTCTTGTCTTTATGCAGGGCAGCGGTCAGTTTCCGCTTTTCGTCTCGATACTCGCTTGTATCGTGGTGGCAGCGCTCTTTGGACTGTTGAACGGCATCATCACCACAAAGGTGAAGGTTCCCCCGTTTATCGTCACACTGGCAACTGGTATCATAGCGCGTTCGATCACAATGTATATTTGCAAAGGCGCAACGGTAACGGGCAATAACACCGACACTTTCTTTAAATCTATCGGTAACGGCTCCATCATAACCATACCCACACCATTCATCATCATGCTGGTTGTGGCTGTGATTTTGACAATATTGCTGACAAAAACAAAATTCGGCACCTTTGTGAGCGCAGTAGGTTGCAATGAATTGGCGGCAAAATATTCGGGTATCAAGGTTGACAGAACAAAGATCTGGACTTACGTCATTGCGGGTATATGTGTGGGCATCGCGGGTACGATCGAAATTTCCAGAATGGTTGCCGTATCGTCTACAACATCGGGCAGCAACTATGAATTCGACGCCATCACAGCCGTTCTCGTGGGCGGTACGTCGCTCGCCGGCGGACGCGGCACGATATACGGTACTGTTATCGGCGCGATACTCCTGTACTTTGTGAACAACATGATGATTCAGCTTGATATTTCGACTTACTTAACAGGAGCGCTTAAAGGTGCCGTCATCATGATCGCCGTACTGCTGCAGGCGCGCAGTAACAATAACTAATGATTTTGATTTCATAAACAAATGATGTTTATGATTAAAAACTAAATGGAGGAAGAAAGATGAAAAAATTATCAGTGTTATTTCTCGTGGTTTTGATGTGCATTGCTATGGTCGCATGCTCAGCTCCCGCTCCTCAGGCATCGGAAAAGCCTGCTGAAGAAAGTGCTCCTGTTGAAGAATCGGAAGCTCCGGCTGAAGAGCCTGCTGACACTTTCAAAGTAGCGATTTCTCTGCCCCCGGCCAACAACGCTTGGCAGGCTTCATTGCTGAAGTCCGTCGAGGAAGCTATTGCCGGCGACACACAGATCGAATGGACAGTCAAGAACGCGACGGATGATGCCGATCAGACAAATATCCTGACCACGTTCAAAGATGGCGGCTATGACCTGATTGCCTGCTTACCCGGCGACGGCACGCTGCAGACAGCGATCATGGAAGAGATTTATGATGCGGGTATCCCGACAGTTATCATCGACAGAAACATTGCTTCGGACAAGTACACCTCCTTCGTTGCGGAAGACAACTATTCCTGCGGCGTGATGGCAGCAGACTACATCGGCAAATTCTTCGAAGGCCAGGAAGACATCAAGCTTGTTAACTTAAGAAGCTATATGGGCATTCCGATTGACCTTGAAAGGTACAATGGTTTCATCGAGACGATCGCTAAGTATGAAAACATCGAGATCATCGGCGAAGGCGACGGCGAATTCAACAGCACAGCCGGTTTCAACGCGATGTCTGACCTGCTTGCAGCGAACGACAAGATCGATGTTGTGTTCACACATGACGACGAAGCCACCACAGGCGCTATGACTGCTATCGAGCAGCAGGGCCGTACAGACATCAAGCTGATCACAGGCATGGGCGGCACAGTCACAGCTCTGAACGAAATCAAAGCTGACAACACCATCCACAAAGCGACAGCTTCCTACTTCCCGAGAATCGGTGCACAGGCTGTGGAAGTGATCAGAGAATTCCTGACCACAGGCAAAATTGAGAAAGACAACGTAAAAGAATCCACATTGATTACAAAAGACAACGTTGACGAATTCTTACCCTATGCTTATCAATAAGCATATATCAGCTGACATTTGTGAATGAGAGGAACCTCCGGATTGTCCGGGGGTTCTTTTTTTTGGATTTAAGCATCATTCATATTGGTCATACTTGACATGTGAACATGATGAATAGCAGACGGATATGATATCCTGCGCGATGTTAAGTTCGCGAAGCAGGAGCTCGAGCGCAGTATTTAGTACTGATTCATATATCCGTCCTTTCAAATCTGCAATTTTGAAATAATTGTGGAAATGCTTTATAATAGACAAAACAAAGTCTGGAGAGATTCATGAAGTTTAAACTTGCTGCCGTTATACTATCGCTCTTACTGCTTCTCGGGTGTACGCCTATGCCGGGAAACGAAACTGTCCCCACCGCATCCACTGCCGGGACGACACCATCGGCACCGTCGGATGAACCCACGTTGCCCCCAACTGCAGCACCGGCCCCATCGCAGCAAAACGGTGATTCACTGCTATCCGTGCTGTTTATCAATGTCGGACGCGCAGACGCGGCGCTGATTCAAACGGACGGAAAATCCTATCTTATTGATACCGGAGAAAAGCAATCTATCACGGCGTTATATCGGGCACTGGCTGTCCGCGGCGTCACAAAACTAGACGGCGTATTCTTAACGCATACCCATGCCGATCATATCGGCGGCATGGATGCGCTTGTGCAAAAATACAGCGTGGAAAAACTCTATTCCGCAAAAATCTCCATGAACAACAATAATGGCGAAAATAAGATTGATAAACTGGCTGCAAAGCTGTCGCTGCCGCAGACCAAGCTGTCGACAGGTGATAAGGTGGAGATTACAGCGGATGTATATTTCGAGGTGCTCGGGCCGCTTGTCTATAACGCGGATGACGACAACGATAATTCACTTGTCATGAAGCTTCATGCAGGCGATGTGACGCTGCTTTTTACAGGTGACATGCAGTTTGCTGAAGAGAATACCCTGCTGGGTTCCAAAGTTGATTTAACTGCCGACGTGCTCAAAGTTGCGAATCACGGCAATCCGGATGCATCGTCCGAAGCTTTTATAGAAGCCGTGGGCGCGAAAACCGCCGTGATCTCTACGAATACGGCAGCCGATTCTGATACGCCCGCGCCGCGCGTCCTGTCGGCTTTGAGCAAGGCAGATGTACACGTCACCCAGGATTATACCTGCGGCGTTTTGCTCACGATAGGAAACGACGGCAGAATCAATATTTCCGACTCGCAGCCCCCTGCACCCGTCGCAAATATCGCGATACAAAGCATAGACAAAGATGCCCAAACGATTACACTTATCAACAACGGCAGCGATGCCGACCTGTCCGATTATTATATTATATCAGAAAAGGGCAATGAAATTTTTGTGTTTCCCGAGGGCGCTGCTCTCAAGTCGGGCCAGGCTCTTACCGTCGCATGCATGGGCGGCAAGGGTGATTATATATGGAACGATAATAAGGTGTGGAGCAAAAAAGGGGACGAAGCCGGAGTGCTGTACGATATGTATGGGAACGCACTCTCACGCGCATCATAACGATAAAAAAGCGGCAAGTTCATACGTGAGCTTGCCGCTTTTTGAGTCCCTAAGCATTCTGTGTCGGGTCTTGACTGTCCTGCTTGCTTTCCTTGCTCTTTTTCATGAACTCTTCAAAGCTTTGTGCGCCTTCCTCTTCCCACCAGTCCTCATACACATCGTCGAACCGCCAATTGTGCATGTGGCCGGCATGCCTGTGGCCATAGCGGCATTTTTTTGTCTCATACGGTGATTTTGGCCCTTTCTCCCCGTTATGTCCGAATCCGCCAAACAGCAGCTTCGCAAGCAGTGCAATACCAAAGCCCTGCCAATACGTGATGATGCCCAGACCGAATATTTCGGGCATCAGCCAGTTCCACAGCACCATAACGAGCGCGCCCAGTACCACGGCAAACAGCGCCGCAACCAGTGTTCCTACGATAATCCACCCCAATGTGCGAAAGAATCCACGGGAGTGTTTATTGTCTTTTTCCATTATTTAAACCTCCTTCTTATTGTTCATATTCATCCAAGAGTATCGTAAGCTTCTTCATCGCACGGTTTTTACGGGACAGCAGCGTGCCGATAGGCTCACCGGTCTGCTCAGACAGCTCCTTGTAGTTCCTGCCGTTTAGCTCTGTCTCCACAAACACAAAGCGTGATTTTTCGTCGAGTAAAGACAGAGCTGCTTCCATATACGCTTTCAAATCCTCCCGTAGCGCTGCCTCCTCCGCCGACCCGTCATGACCGGGCTGCATTGTATCCCCCAGTTCTTCACGTCTGCGTTTTTTTAATACATTGATCGCCCTGTTGCGAATAGCGGTATAGATGTAAGCCGTGGCATTGCTGATTCCATACGTTTCGTCTTTACCTAATAAGTGAAGCGCAGTCTGCTGTACGATATCTTCCGCATCATACTCGTTAAGCTGTGAGAATGACGCACGTAAATAGTTTTTAAATTTTCCAAAGCCGCTCGCAATGATATCTGCGAGCGAGGAACTGCTCATGCCCCTGCTCCCTTCAGTTTCTTTGTCTTAAACGTTTATCTGTGCGGATCAACGCCTGTGCTGCTATTTACCCTTTGTCGTGAGCCGCATATCACCATACGGTTCATGCGTCAAATACCCCTTTTGCGTCAGTGCCCAAAGCGCGTTGCTAACGCTTGGCGAGATACGCAAAGAGCCTCTGCCAACTGTGCAGCGCGCGTCTTGCCGCTTTGAGCCGATAAATAGCAAACCGCTTTTAAATACATTTGCCCCGAAGCTGTCATCAAAGCCTCCTATTTTAACACTCTTTACTATATAGACACCTATGAAAATATTTTATTGCATTAAAAACTAACTTTTTGTAAATTCTTTTAATAATATCGAATTTTGTGCGTATATGTTATATAATCGTATAGCTATTTTAAGGAAATTAAGGGGTTAAAAATGAATCAGGGTATTGAAATATTTAACGGTACGATCACAGATGCACTAGCCGTAAACAAAAGGTTTCTCTTAAAAAGGCCGGCTTATATAACGGCCTTCGCGCGTATTGCTTCCCATATTAAAAAATCCGGCAAAATTCGTACAGCGTTGGCCGAGAAGGAAAACCTTATCGTACCGCCCGTGCTGATTCTGAGCGTCACAAACGAATGTAACCTAGCCTGTGCGGGCTGCTACGCGTGCAATCAGAACCGCGATAAGAGCGCGGAAATGAGTATGGATCAAATCACGCGCGTCGTGGATGAAGCGGCGGCGCTGGGTGTCTGTGTCGTGATGATCGCGGGCGGTGAACCGCTTATGAAACCCGGCATTCTTGAGCTGCCAAAGAAGCACCCTGAGCTGCTTTTTGTGATGTTCACCAATGGCCTCATGCTGGAAAACGAGCTTGCGCACAAAGTGGGTAAAACGAAGAACCTAATACCCGTCATGAGCCTTGAAGGCGGACAGATACTCACGGATGCACGGCGCGGCGCGGGCATATATAACGCCGTCACAAGCATTATGCACCGTTTGGACGATGACGGACAGCTTTTCGGCGTTTCTGTGACACTGACCAGCGTCAACTATGACGAGGTGGTGCGCAGCGACTACCTTGATACCATGCAGGAAATGGGCTGCCGAGCGGCGTTTCTTATCGAATACGTACCCTGCGGTGCGGAGGATGTTTCTCTGTGTCTCACTGAGGAACAAAAGGTGCACCTGCGTGCCGTAGAAAAAGAGCTTTACAAGAAGCACGACATGCTGATCGTTTCCTTGCCGGGCGATGAAGAGCAATATGGCGGCTGTCTGGCATCAGCACGTGGCTTTTTGCATATCAGCTCGAGCGGCTCTCTGGAGGCCTGCCCGTTTGCGCCCTATTCGGACGCCAACATTAAAGAAAAAACTCTCAAAGAAGCGCTAAAATCGCGTTTGCTGCAGGAGATCCGCGAAAATCATCATTTGCTCAAAGAGAGCCGCGGCGGCTGTGCCCTTAAGGAAAACGCCGAATGGATTGCATCGCTCGGTGTACAAAAATAAAAAAACAGCAGATCAGATGATCCGATCTGCCTATACATGGTTTTGATGGTGTGTTTTTCGTTTACATCGCAATCGCTTTATCGAGTACGTCTTCATAGTATTTCTTGGGCCTTACGCCCACAGCGTTGTCGACAACCTTGCCGTTTTTGATAACAAAAACGCTGGGAATACTCATCACGCCGAAATGCTCGGCCAGCTCACGCTGCTCATCTATGTTTACTTTACCGACAACGGCGGTCTCCTTGTATTGCTCGCTGAGCTGGTCGATTGACGGGCCAAGCATTCGGCATGGTGCGCACCATGTGGCCCAGAAGTCGAGCAGTACGGGTTTATCAGATTCAATCACCGATTTAAAATTATCCAGTGTAATATTTTTCGCCATATCCATCTTCCTTTCCGATTCGTATTATATCTGTATTGTCTTATCGACAATCTAAGAATACAATACGGCCGGAAATATATCTGTGACATTGTTACTTATTCACAACAAATCTTAACAATTATTTTTCCGCGCTTTAATTCCAATTGACCCTTCTCCGCCATCTTCTGAAGCTGCCGGGTGATCACCTCCCGCGATGACCCCAGTTCCACAGCCATTTTCTCATGCGTGATCTTCACCTCGCCGTCCGCGTTGGTATGACGCTGCAAATAGGCCATAATACGCTCCTCGATGCTGTTGAAGATCAGCATTTCGATGGTTTCAATGGAGAGTATCAGCTTTTGAGCCAGCGCGTTAAACACATATGTACGAAATGAATCGGAACGGTATAGCAGTTCTTTGAACGTATCCGGCGGAATGGTGGCCAGTACGCTGTCTCTTTCGGCCTCAATGGAAAAATCGTATTCCACATCGCCCAGCGCGCAGACACCCGCCATGATGCAAAGCTCTCCCTCACCCACACGATAAAGCGTCATTTCCCGGCCCTTATCAGACAAGCGGAACAGGCGCAGACGCCCCTTCATCACCATAGGGATGCCGCCGCACTTTTTATTGTCGCCCATCATGATCTGACCCCGCTGCAGATCCCGGCGAATCACCGCGCTGCGGAGCAGCTGTTTGTCTGCCTCACTCATGCCTGAATAGAACGAAAACCTGTCAAATACGCTTTTTTCCATATTGCCCTCCATTCTTGCTCCGAATCATGTCTGCCATGCAGTACGGTATGTCATTGCGTTTACATCCATATTGTGGGATAATGCAGACAATAACCCGACAGGATAACGGAGCAATGAAAAAACACCTATTTATTTTGATAGTCGCTTTGCTGCTAATCAGTGGCTGCGTCGCCGAAACTGTCTCCTCCGGCGGCGTTGTGGTGCGCGGCGCATCCCCCACCGAGCCGCCTTCCGGCACGGCTATTATTGTCCCCAACGGTGAAGCGGTTGTCTATGTTACGGCTTCGGGCGAAAAATACCACACGGCAGACTGTCCGTTCCTGTCCCCCAGCTGCATTCCTGTCGCTTTAAAGCAGGCTTTGCAGGAAAGCAAAGAGGCGTGCGGCCAATGCTTTGCCGCGCCAGACATAACACCTGACGCGACACCCGTCGCAACGCCCGCCGAAACGGCCAGCGCCCCGCCCGATGAAACGACCGTCTATGTCACCAAAACGGGTAAAAAATACCATGAATCCGGTTGTTCTTCGCTTTCATCTTCGCGCATACCCGTTTCATTGGAGCAGGCCTTAGCAGATGGCAAAGAGCCCTGCGGCCGCTGTCATGATTTAAAGAAACCGCTTGATTAACCCCATCTTTTCTGGATACGGCGCGTAACGCGGCAGGTCCAGCGCGAGGTGACGGTAAACCACCGAACGCTTATGAGAAAACGTTTCGAAGCTGTGCCATCCGTGATACGCGCCCATGCCCGAGAAGCCTTTTCCGCCAAACGGCAGATGCGCGTTGGCACTGTGTATAATGGTATCGTTCACCACGGCATCGCCCGAAGGCAGCATATTGATAATGTGCCGCACGCGTTTTTTATCCGTACTGAACACATACAGTGCCAGCGGTGTTTCGCGTTTTTGCAGCGTTTGTATCATATCATTCTCATCATCGTAGGCCAAAACAGGAAGTATCGGCCCGAATATCTCTTCCTGCATCACAGCATCGTCAAACGTCACATCCCTGAGCACTGTGGGCGCAATATAACGGCTTTTGGCCTCCGTTTGCCCGCCGCAGAACACCTTTTCCGGGTCAATGAGTCCGCTGACCCGCTCAAAGTGCGATGGCGTGATGATACGCGCGAAATCCTTGCTAAGCTTTGGGTCTGTGCCGTACATGTGCGTAATCTGCTCTTTGAGCGCATCCAACAGCTTTGGCACCACGTCACGCTTAGCGTAGACGAAATCCGGCGCGATGCACGTCTGCCCCGCATTTAAGAACTTGCCCCAGCAGATAGACCGTGCCGTTTTTTGTATATCAGCCGTTTCATCCACGATGCAGGGGCTTTTTCCACCCAGCTCCAGCACCACGGGCGTTAAGTTTTTCGCGGCGGCACTCATGACCACCTTGCCGACCGTCGTCCCGCCGGTAAAGAATATAAAGTCGTAACGCTCGGCGAGCAGCGCTTCGTTCACTTCGCGCCCGCCCTCGAACAAAGCGATATACTCGTCTGCAAAATTGTCGCTGATAATACGCGAAAGCACCTCGGCTGTTTTGGGCGTATAGCGTGACGGTTTTACAACAGCCGTATTGCCTGCTGCCATCGCGCCAATAAGCGGCGCCAGAGTCAGCTGCACAGGATAATTCCACGGAGACATGATCAGCGTTACGCCGAATGGTTCATGAACGATAGTGTTTTTCGCGTGAAACGTCGCCATCGACTTGGGCACCGTTTTGGGGCGCGCCCATGAGCGCAAGTGTTGTTCAAACTCCTTGATACCGCTTATAATCAGACCGATTTCCGTCGCATACGTTTCAAAGGTACATTTGCCAAAGTCCTCAAACAGCGCTTTTCCAATGTCCGCTTCGCTGCGAATCAGAGCATTTTTAAGTTTTTTGAGCTGCTCAATACGAAAACCTAAATCCTTTGTCTTTCCGGCGTTGAAGAATGCGCGCTGCGCGCCAACAGTTTGCTTTATGTCCTTCACCGTGGAATCCTCCTTTAATAGAGTGAACGCTTTGATATGTATATCATTATACACACAGACAAAAAATGATACAAATAATACCTGAAAAATTAACCGTAAGTTCGTTTTCAGTTTGGTTTCGTGTATAATGATAAGCAAATAATGAATAAGGATATGAGTATGTATTTTCAGAAAGACTGGCTGATGCGCCAGATTGAGGACATGTGCCGCATCATCGTCAAAATCCTCTTCGGCAAGGACTATAAAAAGTATGAAATCGTGGATGAGACCCACCTTTCAGAAACAGACCTTTGGTATACACAGCTGATGGCTCTGACAGCACAAAAGCGGCTCTGTGAGGCTGAAGACCTGCTTTTCGACAGCATCGACCCGGCTAACCCGTCGCATATGGCGATTGCGCTGGATTTTTATCAGACGATCAATACGCTGTCCGACGAAGAGCTGGAAAACGCCGATTTTTCCAGAGAAGAGATCAGGGACGGACTCAAGCAGCTTACCGTTCTTAGGGGTCTGAATATTGACGCGGTATTATGAAAAGTGAAAGAATCAGAAAACTATTATGTTTACAGAAAAGCTTATTTGAACAGCATCTGAACCAAAAAGTAACTGAACAGACAAACGCTCTTTCAGTATAAAATCAAAGCTCTTCCATGTTACATAAAAAGACGGCCGCAATGACCGTCTTTGTTTTAGTCTTAGTTTGCTTTTTGCAGCCGCGCCCTGTCGGATTTGTCGAGCACCGCCTTGCGCAGGCGTATGCTCTTGGGCGTCACTTCCACGAGCTCATCGTCCGCGATGAATTCCAGCGACTGCTCCAGGCTTAGTATAGTGGCCGGAGTCAGTCTCAGCGCCTCGTCCGAACCGGATGCGCGCGTATTGGTCAGCTGTTTTTTCTTGCAGACGTTGATCACGATGTCTTCCGCACGCGCGTTTTCCCCCACGACCATTCCCGAGTACACCGACACACCGGCGCCTATGAAAAGCCGCCCGCGTTCCTGCGCGTTGAAAAGGCCGTAAGCCGTGGATTCACCCTGCTCATGCGCAATGATCGATCCGCGCTGACGCTCGGAAATCTCGCCAGCCCATTCCCTGTAACCGCAGAACAGGTGGTTTAAAATGCCGTTGCCCTTGGTGTCCGTCATAAACTCGTTACGGTAGCCGATCAGCCCGCGCGACGGGATGTTAAACGACATGCGCGTGGTGCCGCCGTCGGTGCTCATATCCACCAGCGAGGCTTTCCGGGGCCCCAGCTTCTCGATCACGACGCCCGCGTAATCGCCCGGTACGTCGATCATGAGCAGTTCATACGGCTCCATTGTCACGCCGTTTTCCTGCTTCAAAATAACACGAGGCCGCGATACCGAGAACTCAAAGCCCTCGCGCCGCATCGTTTCGATCAATATGGACAGATGCAGCTCACCGCGCCCCGACACCTTGAACGCGTCGGTGGTGTCCGTCTCTTCTACTTTTAAGCTTAAGTTGGTCTCCATCTCGCGCCAGAGCCGCTCGCGAAGATTTCTGGATGTGACATATTTACCTTCACGCCCCGCGAACGGGCTGTTGTTGACGATGAAGTTCATAGACACGGTAGGCTCGTCAATCTTCACAAACGGCAGCGGTTCGATACACTCGGCATCGCATATGGTTTCGCCGATGTTGACATCAGGCAGCCCCGCGATGGCTACGATATCGCCGAAACGTGCTTTTTCCGTTTCGCGGCGTTTGAGCCCTGAAAACTCGAACAGTCGCGTGATCTTCACGCCCTGAGACGTGCCGTCTTCACGGCAAAGTGCCGCCGCCATGTTTCTTACGGCTGAGCCGCGCTCGATACGGCCGATCGCAATACGCCCCAGATAATCGTCGTAATCGATGCTGGATACGAGTATTTGCAGCGGGCCTTCGGGCTCTCCCTCGGGCGCGGGCACGTGCTCGATGATCGCATCAAAAAGCGGTGTGATATCGGTGGGCTCAGCATCGGCTTTCATCGACGCGGTTCCGGCCTTGGCCGACGCATACACAACGGGAAAATCCAGCTGATCCTCGGCTGCGTCCAGCTCGATGAAAAGATCAATAATACCATCCAGCACCGCTTCAGGGCGCGCGCCCGGCCTGTCAACCTTGTTGATGACCGCGATCACATGCTTACCCAGCATCAGTGCTTTTTTGAGCACAAAGCGCGTTTGCGGCATGCAGCCTTCAAACGCGTCCACAAGCAGCAGCACGCCATCGACCATGGTCAGCACGCGCTCCACCTCGCCGCCGAAGTCCGCATGGCCCGGCGTGTCCACGATATTGATTTTTGTTCCCTTGTATTCGACGGCTGTATTTTTAGCGAGTATGGTGATGCCCCGCTCTTGTTCCAAATCCTCCGAATCCATCACTCGCTCACGCACCGCTTCATTGGCACGGAATATGCCCGACTGCCGCAGCATCTGATCCACAAGCGTTGTTTTTCCGTGATCAACGTGAGCCACGATGGCAATATTTCTAATATCTTCCTGTTTACGCATAAATACCCCGGTTTTTCTTAAATGAACGCAAATGATTATAAGTCTTTAGAGGTGATTTTACAAGAATTTTTATGTAAATTTGCCTTAATCCCAGATATTCACGAAATTTATTGTCGTTCAAGCACATTGTGCAGCAACGCAATGCCTTGCATGATTTCTTCGGGTTCCATATGACCATACCCCAAAAGCAGTTTGTCGTCGTGTGTACCCTCTGCGATACAATGGCGTGATACGGGCACAACCCGAATGCCGCGTGCTCCGGCTTCTTCCTCAAACAGCTTATCAAAGCACCGTCCCTCAAACTGCACAGCCATATGCAGCCCCGCGGCATCTCCCCAAGGCCGCCACTTTTCGCCAAAAGCGTCGTGCAGACTCTGCAGCAATATACGCCGCCGCTCGTCATAGAGCTTGCGCATTTTCTGCAGATGCCTGTCCAGCTTACGTGTATGTAAAAAATCTGCCAGAGCCGCCTGCTCAAAGACGGGGTTTTGCACATCGGCATAGGTTCGTAAGCTGCGCCACCGCTTTTGCAGCGCATACGGCAAAATGACAAAACCGATACGCAGCGCCGGATACAGTATTTTGCTGAATGTGCCCACGTATATCACTCGCTCCGGGTCCATTGCCAACAGCGGCGCAATGGGCTCGCCGCAATAGCGGAACTCGCTGTCGTAATCGTCCTCGACGATATAGCTGCCGTTTTCCTGCGCGAATCGGATCAGCGCCGCGCGCCTTGCTGCCGGGAGTATACCGCCCAAAGGAAACTGGTGGGACGGGGTCACATAGACAGGCGCGCCGGGCAGCGTTTTGAGCTCTTCCACACACATACCCTGCCCGTCCACGGGAATTGGAACAGGGACGCAGCCCTTATTCAAAAAGGTCTTGAGCATACCCGTATGGCAGGGGTCTTCGATGATGATATTTGAATTCCCGCTGTAAAATAGCTCCGCGATCAGATGCAGCGCATGCGTCGCCCCTGCCGTGATATAGATATCGTCAGCGTCCGCACATATACCGCGGCTGCGGTACAGCCACGCGGCGATTTCCTCGCGCAACTGCGGCATACCCTGAGGGCCGGTGTATCCCAGCGCCGTAATAGGTAGATCCTCCGCGGCTTTTTTCAGAGACTGTTCAAAAGCACGCCGCGGGAGATAGCGTAAATCAGGCTGCCCTGTCATAAAATCTGCGGTATATGTGCGCAGGCTTTGAGGCGGCTTTGGCGTTTTGTCCTGTAACGCTTTGTTTATGGCAAGCCCCGGCGCCACGCGCGTGGGCGCGCCCTGATGGGTCAGTGCGAATCCTTCAGCGATAAGCATGTCGTAGGCTTCACATACAGTGCTTCGCGAAACGGCTAAAGCAGCGGCCAGCTCCCGCGTGGATGGCAGCGCTTCATTCTCCTGAAGCCGTCCCGTTATCATCTGCTCTTTAAGCGCGGTATATATCTGCCGTTTGACTGGCACTGTACTTTGCCTGTTCAGTACGATCCCCCACATAAGCGCCTCCAACTGGTTTGCTTCATTCAAGCTTTAACTGGTTCTTCATTCACACCAGTTTCGATAGTATGATACCATAAAACATATAGATTTAAAATTCTTACGAGGGAGATATGATATCTTGAAGCAATTTGAAGGACCCCTGTTTCTGATGGGTGCGTTTACACTGGCGGGTACCAGCGTGATCGCTGCCAGATTTTTAACAGAACAGCTCGGCACATTTACCATCACGGCTGTGAGCCTGCTTTTCGCGCTGCTTTTTTTACTGCCAATATGCAAAGGCAAGCTCATCTCCTCACTGCGGCAAATGCGCCTTGCCGATGCCGTCATGCTGGCCTTGCAGGCGTTATTTGGCATATTCGCATTCCGTCTGTTATTACTTCAGGGGCTTTTGCACACCACCGCAGGCGAAGCGGGGCTGCTCACGGGCGCGACGCCTGCCATCACCGCGATACTGGCCTGGCTGCTGCTTAAAGAACAGGTCACGCTTCACAAGCTCTCAGGCGTCTTAGGCACGATATCCGGTGTCGCGCTGATCCAGGGCGTTGCCACCAGTCAATTATCGACAGAGCATCTGCTGGGCAACCTTCTGGTGCTGGGTGCGGCGGCCAGCGAATCGGTTTTTAATATTCTCTCGAGAATTTCTGCCGTTAAAACAACAAAGACGCTGGATCCTCTGGTGCAAACGGCGCTTGTTTCGGCCCTCGCGTTGGTCTTTTCGCTCGTACCCGCACTCTCTGAGCAGCCGTTTGCCGCACTTGGTACTGCCGATATCACGCAGTGGCTCGCGCTGGTTTGGTACGGTGTTTTTGTGACGGCACTGGCGTTTATCTGCTGGTACGCGGGTATCAAACGGTGCAGCGCAAGCACCGCCGCTGCTTTTACGGGTATGATGCCGTTTACATCGCTGATACTATCAGTGGTTTTGCTGGGTGAACACGCGGGCTGGGAGCAGTGGGCAGGCGGCGCGCTTGTGATATTCGGCATGGTATTGATCGGATGGCAGAGTAAAAAAAGCGAAGCTCCGTTGACCGACGTTTCATTACCTGACGCCTGCAATATGAATGAATCGAATCATTAGAAAGCTATAAGTGGACAGCGGCCTGTCCAGGCTGTCATTGGTATGCGCGCACACACGTATACCCTCCAGCCCCGCGCCCGGCTCCACCGAGGAAATAAGCTGAGAATGCGAAAAGCGCGAGGATGTGCCCGCAAACTGCGACACATCCCCCGGCTGCACCTTCTCCATCGGCACTTCCACGCCCACAGGCCCGGGGCCGGTTTGTCTCACAAGGAAGTTATACAGATACGGCACACCCGTCCACGAGGGCGAGTGGCTGTTGGCGCTGTAGTAATACCAGCCGAATGTGGGCTTATGGTTCATCACGCGGCTGCCCGCATACAGACACTGCGACACAAAATTGGTGCAGTCACCGCCCAAGCTGTCGTAATTATAATACGCGGGATTACGGTCTAGCGCCCACTTTCGAGCATAGGCTACGGCTGCGTCACGATCATAAGGCTGCATAAAAAAACCTTTCGTACATTGATGGTTTAGTCTATGTACGAAAGGGCACTTGTGTTTATTCAAGCTTTGGTCAAGGCAGTTCGCTGATGGGGTTTATGAATCACAAAATCGCTTATTGGTTCCATTCATATTCAGATGATAATCCATATGGGATATGAGTCGTACTCTTTTCTCTAAAAATCATTCCTTCATTACAGTTATCCAAATCCAAAACATCGACAATCCATTCATCTGATGATTGACCTTTTAATTTGCATACATAGATCTTATCACCATTATCTATATAATATCCAATACAGTCTCCGACTTGTGACGGTTCAAATGCACAGTAAGGCACATATTCCTTCTCTTCCGATATAATAGAAAGGTACCCATCATTGACTTTTGTGTCAAAAATAATCGGATTGTCTGGTAATTCTAATTTCGAACCACAGCCTACCAGTAAGAACAATATGAAAACAGATATGATACATGCAATCCTCTTCATGCTTTTAGACCTCTCATATTACACTGTTAGTTATGAATGGAGACAATGCCCGGGCCGGACAGCGCCGCACACCCGCCCGAGCGGCGGCTCACCTCGATCTGCACATCGATGCGGCTTTTGAGCGCTTCCACATGTGATATCACGCCAATAAGCTTTCCCTCACGGCTGCCCAGCGTAGAGAGCGTTTGCAGCGCGGCCTCCAGATAATCCTCGTCAAGCGAAGCAAACCCTTCGTCGATAAAAAGCGAGTCGATACGTGCCGCACCCGACGACATTTCGCTAAGCCCCAGCGCCAGGGCGAGAGACACGATAAAGCTCTCCCCGCCCGACAGGTTGGATACGGGGCGTTTTTCACCCGCCTGATACGTATCGATTACGGCCAGCTCCAGCGGCTTGGCCGCACCCGCGCCATCACGCTGCAATATGTAGCGGTCGCTCATGCGCATTAGGCTCTGGTTCGCGTAGCGCAGCAGCGCATCAAACGTAATGCTTTGCGCCATTCGGCTGAACTTGTCGCCCGAAGACGAACCGATCAGCGCATTTAATTTCTCCCACTTCTCAAGCGTTTTTTTATAGGCCCGCTCTTGGTTCTCAAGTGACTTACGTTTCAGACGTTCAGATTCATTTGTCTTTAATATCTGTCCGATCACGGCATGGTGCCGCGTTTCCCCCGTGATAAACCGCTGCAGCGCCTCCGCCGCGTCCCCAAGAGTCTTTTCATCCGGCGTATTCTCGAGCCTTGCCGCAGCGTCTGTATAACCCGCATAAAGCGATGCCATATCGTCATCTGCTGAGACATTATGCACAGCCGCTGCATCTGCCAAAGCTTTTTTATATGCCATATCAAGCTGCCGCGCTTGCTCCTCGATAGCAGTCTGCGTGCTTTTCATATTCGTGCGGTTTTGTTCCAGCTCGCGCTCGGCGCTGTTTAAGTCCAAGCGGCATTTTTCCTTGGCGGCCTGCGCTTCGCCAAAGCGTCTATTAGCCGACTCCTCTTCAGCGTCCGCATTCTTATCTCCGAACAACGATCGCCTTTGCGCAATCAGTGCGTCATAATGTGTCTGCACTTGCGCTTTGTCCTGCTGCCGCTTTCCAATGCTGTTTTGTATTTCGCCGATCATCTGCTTGCGGCTGTCGATGGCCTCCACATCCTTATCGACATCACCAAACCGAACGGTCAGAGCGGTCACCTGCTCGTTGACCTTGTCTAGCTTATTTCGAAGTGAATGATAGTCCCGCAGCATTCTTTCCATGCCGCTGATCGCCTGCAAAACGGTATCCGTCTCCTGCTCACCCGCCGTGAGCACAGCATTGTTTTCCTCAATAAAACGCCGTTTGTCCTCAATGAGCTTAGCAGTGTCAGCCATGCGCGTGCTGTTTTCAACGATACGCTGTTTGAGCTCATCTCTCTGCCGTATCATTTCGTCATACGCCTTTTTTGCAGTGATAAAATCTGATTCATCGATGCTCGTTTCGGCCTTGGGGTGATGCAAAGCACCGCAAAGCGGGCAGGGCTGCCCATCCGCCAGCTCGCTGCGCGCCTTACCGAAACGCAGCTCCAGCTGCGCATAGGTAAACTTATCTTCGATCTCTTTAGCCGTCGCCTCAAACGAGTCTTGTTCTTTCTTAAGCTCCTGCTGCCGACGCTGATAAGTATTCAGCTCGGCCTGCGCCTTTGTCATGACGTCACGAGCCTCGCAGAGCGGCAAAGCTTTTTTGAGTGCATCCAGACGGCTTTGCCAATGCGCTTCATCCTTATTGGAAAGCAGCTGTGCGATATTCTTACGCACACTGTCCGCTTCGGCCTTGACCGCATCCAGCTCCGCTTTGGCTCTTGCGCGCAATTGAGCACTCAATTCGCACGATTCATACATCTGCCGGTAGCGCTCATTTGAGGCCCCCGGCTCATACTTCCTGAATATATCAAGAATCTTATTTTTATGTTCCTTAATGCGTAATGTCTCTTCCGCAATATCCTTGTCGATACGCGCCACATCCTCAGCCTTTGCTTTGGCTTTTATATCGAGCTCTCGCACAGCTTTGAGCGTATCCTGCAACGCAAACAGCTCCTGTGCCTGTGTCTTTTCCGTCTGCTCAGCCGCGGCAAATGCGAGGGACTTTGCGGCAAAAGCCTCCTCAAGCGGTTTTACCGCCTGCCTGTACCGCGCTATGTTTTCTCCGAGCTTACCGACCTGTTTGGCCGCCAGCCGGCAGTGGTTTAGCAGCTCTTTAAGCTTTTCATGGTCGCTGATGGCCGCTGCCAAAAGGCCCATTTCTTTCTTGCGCACCGCTTCCTCAGCCTCGCTGAGTATCTGAATGCCGTCCATACTGACGCGTATATTCGAAAGCAGCTCTCTTTGCTGCTTGGTTCGCTCATATACCGCAATGGATATACGCCGATAGATGTCCATATCGGTGATCTGTTCGAGTATGGCCGCGCGATCGTTAGAGCTTGCCTGCAAGAACTCGGCGAAGCGGAACTGCGCCAGCATGATGGAGCGCGTAAACCGACCATAGTCAAGGCCGCATATCGCTTCTATTTTTTCGTCTACCTCGCGGATACGCGCCGCGATGACCTGCCATGCGCCGTCCGCACCCTGCTCCAACAGTTCCCGCCGGACCGCACGAAACGGTTTGCTGCCGCGTGAGCGTTCATGCACAAAAATGCTTTTATAGCGTTTGCCGCGTGCGGAAAAGACGACCTCCGCTTTGCAGACGGAGGCGCTTTTGGTCATCAGTTCATCCTGTGTTTCACTGATGGTTTCAATGCGCGGTGTTTTGCCGTATAGCGCGAGACAGATCGCGTCCAGCACGGTGGTTTTGCCCGCGCCCGAAGGCCCGACAATCGCAAAAAGACCGCCCGAATAGGCGCGGTCCGTTAAATCGATATCAAAGCGTCCGAGGAGCGAATTTAAATTTTCGATATTGACGCGTTCTATGCGCATGACTCCGCCTCCTCCACTACGCGAATGATCTCATTGAAGCAGTCAATAAGCGCCTGTTTATCTTCGTCGTTATAAGCGTCCTCATCGATGCAGCTAAGGAACACATCCTGAACGGACATGGCGTTTAAGGATTGCGCTTCATACGTTATACCCGTCATACCCATTGCCGCCGAATGATTGCGAATGCAGAGCACCTGCGCCTTGGCATCTTTCATGGCTTCGGCAATGTCGGCGCTCAAATGAGGGCATGCCACTTCATCCGTATATGTCACCTCGATCCAGACGTCCTCCCCGGTCAGCTCAGAGAGCTTATCAAGTATCTGCTCACGACTGCCTTTCACCGCCGCCATGCGCTGAAAAACGGGCACGGGAATCTCCTGCACGCATAGGCCTTCATCCAGACTCACTTCCAACACGTACTTATCGCGTCCCAGCTCGGAAAAGCTCATGGGAAGCGGCGAACCGCAGTACCGAATACGCGGCTGCTTGCCCACTGTTTGCGCGCCGTGGATATGCCCCAGTGCCACATAATCAAGCTCGCTCGGGAATATATCCGCGCCCACCTGCCCTAAGCTGCCCACGTAAAGCTCACGCACACCGTCTCCCTCGGTGCGCATCGCTCCTTGGGCAAACAGATGCCCTGTCGCCACGATGGGCAGATTATCGCCGTATTCTTGGCGGTATTCCAAAGCGGCCTGCATTAGGTCCCGGTAGAACTGTGCCGTAGCCGCCACGATCTTTTCATCGCTGGTCTGCGAATCGTCCTCGATACGCACCATCTCGTTTTTGCGCAAGTACGGCACCGCGCAGCAGACAGCTTTCACAGTCCCCGCTGCATCCCGCAGCGGTATCACATGGCGCTCCGTCTCGCCCGGAAGACCGATCGTATGAATATTGAGTCGCTCCAGCACGCCCGAGGGCGCTTCCAGCAGCGCGGGTGAATCATGGTTGCCCGCCACCACGACAACCGTGCGGCAGCATGTCCCCAGCAGCGATGTTAAAAAGTCGTAATAGAGCCGCTGAGCCTGCCCGCCCGGCGCGCCCGTGTCGAATACGTCGCCTGACACAAGCAGCGCGTCGATACCGCGCTCTGTGATGATTTCTTTTAACCAGCTTAAGAACTTTTCATGTTCATCGTAGCGCTTCTTGTTATAGAGCGTATGTCCGATATGCCAGTCGGATGTGTGCAGTATTTTCATGCCGCCTCCGAAAAAATGATAGTATTAATAACGAAAGCTTCTTTCTCCTTTGATATTAGCACGAGAAAGAAGCGTTTTCAAATGAAACAATAAAGGACATCCGGCAGCCTTTATTCGCCGTCTTAAAATAAACAGGACGGCTTTAAAGCTGCTTGGCCTTAAGTCCGTCCCAGTTGACTATTTGTTATTTTATTGTTCCAAATACCGGTTGACGCCTTTCCATACCACGCCTGTCTTTTTCTCGGGCTGAATCCCCGAGTTCTCATAACGGCGAATATCAAAGCCTCTTTTATTAAGCGCAAATTTGAATCGCTTTGGGCGCAATGAATGGCTGGGGCATCCGTACACACATCGAAAGCACATCACGCATTGATTGCCAAAGACGGGTCTTTCGCCTTCCATGCGGATATTGGCCCCCGGGCAGCCCTTTGCGCACCAGCCGCAGCCCGTACAGGTTTCGTCAGCAATCAGCCACTTACCAAAGATATGGCAGCCCTTTTTCTCCATTTCACAGACGACGGACATAAAGCGGTTCAACAGACTGGGCTTCACGCGCCGCCTAATACCGCTCAATATATCATCCGCCATCGAAGCGGCTTTTTGCGGCAGAACTTCAAGCAATCTTGCCGCGAGCCCGTCAGGCGTGGCTATGCTCATATTGCTGGGCATCACGATCATGTGCTCGTAAACGACCTCATAGCCCTTTTTCTCAAGCCGCTTGATGCTGCTTAAACGGCATGCGGTATTGGGAAAAACCTCTCCGCCGCCCGATACAGCGAGCACCGCCGCTTTTGTCCCGCTCACAGGTGAAAGATTCTCGAGCCATCGGTATACAGGCTCGGGCGCGTTGGCGGCATGCACCGCAAACAACAACACCAGATAATCCTCTGAGCCGTTGGGGAACGCCTTGCCCGTCTTGATCTCTTGGATATCCACGCTGACACCGCGTAACTCAAACGCTTGAGCCACAGCCTTGGCCGCTCTCGTTGTGCCGCCCGTACCCGAAAAGTACGCCACAAGCGCTTTCTGTGCTGCCATATTTACGCCTCCTATTGCAAAGGAACTTAAAGCTTAAGCGCGGCAAACCTCTCCATGGCTTTTTGTGTGTTTTCACGCGTGTTGAATGCGGTCAGCCTGAAATAGCCTTCGCCTGCGCTGCCGAAGCCCGCGCCCGGCGTTCCCGCCACGCCCGCGTCCAGCAGTCTGTCGAAGAATTCCCATGATGGCAGGCCGCCCGGTGTTTTGAGCCAGATGTACGGCGAATTCACGCCGCCCCAGCAATCGATACCCAGGCTTTGAAGCCCTTCGCGAATAATGGCCGCATTGCCGAGATAAAAATCGATCGTTTCCTTGATCTGTGTCTTGCCCGCCTCAGAATAGCAGGCCAGCGCACCTTTTTGCGTGATGTACGGTACGCCGTTGAACTTTGTGGTATGGCGTCTGTTCCACATGGCGTTGAGCGAGTGAATATTGCCGTCGCTGTCCGCGCCCATCAGGCTCTTGGGCACGACGGTAAATGCGCAGCGCGTGCCTGTGAAGCCCGCTGTCTTGGAAAAGCTGCGGAATTCGATCGCCACCTCTTTGGCGCCTTCAATCTCATAAATGCTGTGCGGCACATTGTCCTCGCGTATAAACGCTTCATAAGCCGCATCGAATAGTATCAGCGCGCCCGTGTGCTTCGCGTAGTCTACCCACTGCTTGAGCTCTTTCTTGGTCAGTGCCGTGCCTGTCGGGTTGTTGGGATAGCAAAGATAAATAATATCGACATTCTTTTGAGGCAGCGATGGCTTAAACCCGTTTTCCGCGCTGCACGGCAAATAGGTGATATTCTCATAGCCTTTTTTGGTTTCGTTGTAGTCACCGGCGCGGCCCGCCATCACATTGGTATCCACATACACTGGGTAAACAGGGTCAAGAACGGCGATCTCGCACACGGGCGAGAACAACTCTTGTATATTGCCTGTGTCGCATTTTGCGCCGTCTGACACGAATATTTCGTCGGCTTCGATGCCAAGGCCCGCGTAATCGTTGGCGGCAATAGCTTCGCGCAGCCATGCGTAGCCCTGCTCAGGACCATAACCGTGAAACCCTTTTGCTGTCGCCATATCATCCACAGCGCTTTTCATCGCTTCAACAACCGCCGCCGGCAGCGGTCGCGTGACATCCCCGATACCCAGACGAATGATGTCGCCGCCGTGGGCATTTATTCTTTTGGCCATCTCAGAAAAAAGATAGCTCCCTTGAAGTCCCAAATAATTCTCGTTGATCAGTATCATGAAAGGCTCCTCTTTTAGTAGTTCGTCCATCTTTACTATAGACTTTTTCCATATCATTCTACTGTAAAAAGAGGCACGGCGCAACACGCTATTTGAACGGTATACGCACCCTCGCGCCCGGCTTAAAATCACTGGGACGCAAATTCTCATTCGCAGCCAGCAGCATACTGACGCTGATACCATGACGCTGCGCCACATCCACAAGGCTCTCTCCCGCTGCCACCGTATACCACCGCCCCGGCACGCTGCTTTCGCTGCGCGGCGTCACATTCACGCGCTGCCCTGCTTTTATCCCCATGGCGTTGATACCCGGATTCATCATGCAAAACATGGTTAAGTCCATTCGGAATTTGCGCAGCACATCAAACAGGCCCTCACCGTCTGCGAGCGTATAGACTGCCGTTTTTTTGCGCGGCGGTGCTTGCGGTACCACGATCACCTGCCCGGGTATGTAATAATTGGGGTTTAAATACGGATTGGCTTTCAAAAGCTGCGTCAAACTTAGACCATTGCGCTGGGCGATCTTTAACAGGGACTCGCCTTTGCGTATGGCATAGAATGACCCGCGCGTACAGCCGCCGCAAGCGCACGGTATGCGCACGAGGTGTCCCGCGGTTGGCTTTAGCCCTTTGTTCTGGTCAATGATCGCCTGCTCGGATACCCTGAATTTTTCGGCCAGCGACGAAAACGTATCGCCCGCTTCCATTTTATAATCGAAATAGCTATACGGACACTGTGCCATGATGAATCCGCCTCACAAATGATTTTTGGTCTTATAGTGTATGATGCGGCAAAAGGTTTCATGACAGGGCCGAGAAATGAAGTATAAGTAAACAGGCGCCTTTGAGGTGCCCGTTTCTTATGACAGCGATACTATAATCCGAGCGAAGTCAGCTTGTTCAAAGGAAACGGCGGAGCCGACAACGGTTTGACCGCAATAGACAGCAGCAGCATCGGATTGTCATCCGCCGCAACCCGATTGGAGCTGAAGCCACCACACAATCGGCACCTGTGGATCACGGCCCATTCCCCTCCCTTTCGCACCCAAACGCTGACCGGCTCCATGATACCCCCGCAAAGAGAGGCCCTGTCACCCGGCCTGATATCCACATGCACGCTGGATAAACACTTGGGGCAATGGTTTCGGTGCTGGCTGCCGGCTCCCTCCGGTACAACCAGTTCTCCGCAGGCCTTGCAGACAAAGCTCTCTGTGCATGCCGTATGCCGGTAATCAACTCTTGGCGCGTGTCTCTCTTTTTTTACAGACCCCACAGCTACCTGTGCCATCTCTTGGTAAGCATCGTAACGCTCTCTTGTGATGCGATTGTCTCTAAGCGCTTCAATCACCTCACACCCCTCCTCATAAACATGGGTACAGTTGCGAAAACGGCATCCCGATATCAAACCGGTTATTTCAGGGAACACGCAGCTGCGCTCATCCTCCGTGATGTGATGCAGTGAAAAGCTTCGAAAGCCCGGTGTATCAATCAATCGGGTATCCTCAGGACCCACATGCAGCACGCTCGCATGGGTGCTTTGTATCTTTTCTTGTTTGGCTGTGTCTGCGTTTAAGCTGTTTAAAATCCCATGGATCACGGTCGTTTTGCCGCATCCCCTGTCTCCTGTCAAAACCGTGGTTTTGTTTTTCACTGTCTGAATCAGCTCTTTATTGATTTCATGGGAAGCGCCAAAATAGACGGCATCGGCTGCATCGCGATACAGAGCCAGCTTGGTTTCAAGCAAACGCCTAGCGCTCTCGCCGATAAGGTCAGCTTTGCTGATAAACAGACCCACTCCGATACCCGATCGTCTGGCCGCGATGATTGCCGTCTCAAGATATCCGGCTTGATTGATGAGGTAATCTGCGCTCACAATGGCCAGCAGAAACTGCATATTCGCCGCGACTAATATGTCTTCCGCGGGTACGCGGCGGTTTCCCCGGTACAATGCCGTTTTTCTCGGCAGTACCCTAATGGAGTTTATATTGCTCGGTATCGGCGTGCCCCACCTCAACCTCGTCCCCGACAGCCAGCGTATTTCTATGTGAAATCAGTGAGCCCGGAATCAGGCACGGCATGATTTTATTAGCAATGACGATTTGGCATTGCTTATTTGTTATATTGGCAATAACAGCCTGAAAAGTATGCGTTTGATGATTCAAGGCCGCTTTATTGTGTTTGTTCATATTGCTGTTCAATTTGGTAAACCTCCAAGTGTTGTCCGTAAACTCAAACCATGCAGAAGAGCACTGTCGGGCACACACAAAAAAACCACAGAGCAACACATTGCCTGCGGTCAGGAAAACCAAACTGTATAGCCATAAAACTGAAACGTTAAGATATGACCAAGTATCCCGAGAGGCTGTATGCCGACAGTACGCCATATGCAATTACCATATGAACTTTTATCGCCGACACAAATTTCACCTCTCTTTAAGAATATCTTCACAAATAATACCAGTATATTATCGTGTTGTCAACATTATTTCATCACAATCTGTCATGCAGCAAGTGTAGGACTACAATACATATTGGACACTGAACCTTGAAAATAAAAGATGCAGGAGCTGGCTCACGGGGTATTGTTGAGTTGCAAGGCAAAACACTACCGAAAGGAGCCATTCCTGCATGAACAACA
>JAEZKQ010000021.1 GCA_023436115.1 Bacillota bacterium
GATTGTTACGTACGTCTTCCACCACTTGTTGCTTGAATTCTCCCGAAAATGAAGTTCCTTTTGGCATAAAAACACCCCCAAAGTTATTTCAGTATATCATACTGTCTAACTTTAGGGGTGCAGTTCACACAAGCTTGCCTGCGTCTCGCCTGCTTTCAAACAATATCACTTCATCCACACGAAAAGTAACTTTTTCGCTATTGACTACTCCCGGATTAAAGCCCTCATTCGCTTTAAACTGGCGAACAAGCGTAATATGGGGGCGAAACGGTCTTGACTCCTTTGCGTAACCTATACGTTCAAGTGCCGTTTCCAACGTGGACTGAAGAGCTTGGAGCTTTTCTATTTCTCCGCTAACTTTTGCGGATATTATGCCGCTTTTATTAAAAATCTGCACACCTGTACATGACAAAATAAAAGGGCTTGCTTTTATGTCATCCATCGCTTCATAAAGACCTTCAAGCCGGGAAAAGGGTACCTCGCCCAAAAACTTTAGCGTGATATGTAAATTATCTTTATTTGTAAAATTGCCTGTGCCGAACTTGGTCAATTGCTGCTGCAAACCGCAAAGGTAGGATTCACAGTCGGTTTTAATCCCGATGAATAAACGCATTGCGCAAAACCTTTCAATTAATGTTCAATACTTATCTGGCTCCTTAATATTAATATAGCGCAGAAAGGTTTTATTATCAACGAACATAAGCGGCTTTTGCCAACGATACCGGTGAGGGCCCGCTTATGATGGCTAATGATTGACTTGCCGTCCGTATTGATAATTTCAATGACCCATTCAACGTGATATATGGCTCCTGCATTCCAAAATAACGTCTGGTCAAATTCTATATATTTCGCATCTGAGCCCTTCTTCAACAACAGCAAAAAGCCCGGATGTTCGTACCTGCTGGAATATGAAAAAAATGTATTGGCACAGCTTGCTGCCAATATTCTCAGAGGAGTTTGGCAAACACCACTTTGGACAAAAAATAAAGCCCTGAATTAATTCAAGAGCTTTACGGATAAAGATCGTTCGTTTAATGATAATAGATGGCCTTCACACATGCTTGGTGCTGCCGCGCTCTACCAACTCCGCTGTGATCTGCACATGCATGTACGGCCAGCTTGGATGCTTCATGCGTTCTCTTAATGTGTTGACGGTGAGTATGCCCATCACAGAGCGCGATATGCGCATTGTGGTCAGCGGAGGCACCGTCATGAAACTGAAAGGAATATCATCCACACCGATGATGGAAATGTCGTCGGGAATGCGATAGCCCGCTTCCTGCAATGCTTTTGCCGCACCGATTGCGATACTGTCGTTCCCGGCAAGCACAGCTCCTTCGGGTACGTATTCACCCGATGCCAGCAGCCTTTTCATATCTTCATAAGCGCCGTTGAGCGTGGGCATTAGCAGCACCGGCTCGGGCGGCGTTAAACCCAGCTTAGAGAGCTGTTCCAAATAGCCGTTATAACGCTCTGTAAAGTTTGAGACTTTGACGCTGGTCTGAAAATAACCGATTTTTCTGTGGCCCAGATCATAAAGATAGTTGACCGCAGCGGCTGCGATATTGGCATTGGCCATCACGACGCTGTCCACGTTTTGATACTGCATGCTATGGTCCAGCACCACGATCGGGGCTTTGATATTCCGCATCATTTCAAAATTATCCGCGTCAAACTCAGTGCCCAGAAGAATCACACCATCCATCGGATCCTTTGCGATCATCTGGAACGTCTCTTCGGCAGTTTGGTTCGTGCAGCCGCACATAATCAGATCATAATTATATCGGCGGCATTCTATCTCGATTTGGTCTATAATAGACGCAATGAAGCCTTGATTTTCTTCAACAGCCATACCATGTGTTCTGTATTTGATAAAGCAAATCCGACAACGCGGTGACTTTTTGGTTTGCTGCGTCGCCGTATAATTGTTCTCCTGAAGCACTCTTTTTATGTGATCACGCGTCTTAGAACTGACTCCTTTTTTATCATTGAGAACCAGTGATACAGCCGCGGGTGATACACCCGCCAGTGCTGCAATCTCTCTAATTGTCATGCCCTAAATTTGATGCCGTTTTATTAATAAATCGGCAAATCCTTTCATCAAAAGATCAGCTACTGCCACACCCCGATCCAGTAGGTCGCGCGATTTTTCCCCGCATGCCGCCGCGCGCCCATGCTTGCCGGTATTCCCTTGGTAGCAAGGAAGGCCTTGTGCGCACGCTAGGCAGCTTCTTGAGCGCCTCACAAATAATAATATCGTCTTTCGAGTCAGCACTCAAAGACTGAGCAGCCAATAATAAACCGTCTAAAAAATGTTTTGTCGCCTATTCCCGTTTTGCCCCGGTTTCGTACACCTTCCAAATAGGCCAGCGATATGGATGCACCGCTCATTTCCATAGAGGCGGCATATTCGCCCATGCAAACATGAAACACATTGATGCCTTGCTGCTCTAAGATTCGGTTGATACTTCCAGCGATGCCGTGCCGAGTCCGGTTACAAAAACGGCTGCCTCGTCGCCTGCTTTGTAGGGCAGGTCTTGTATGATGGGGATAAGCATTCGTTAACAATTTTGTTGCGCCAAGCAGCCACCGCGACACCCCTTTTTCACCGGGCTTCGAATAAACCGCAGAGACCACGTCTTCACCCACGCAGCGGACTCAACTAATTTTATTCGAGATCGGCCATCTCGGAGCCATATCGAAATAAAATATCTCCATAATAATTGCCATAAATATATAGCACACCCGCGCCGGTGTCAATATGCTTTATGGCAGCAACATCTCTCTGCACTGGAGGATTGGGACACATCGGCAAGGTGACGCCCGATCCGCCACCGTTGCAATGCCTCCTTTGCCCAGCCGTTACCAAAAGCGCGGATCTCACCCACGCATGTGAGATGTTAGGCATAAAACGCGCGTTCAAGCGTGGCAACGGTGAATTTCTGGCCAATCTTCTCAAACTTTGTCCCCGGCTGATGATGCTCCACGATCTTTGAACAGGTAAAGATACGGTGAATTGTTTTAAGCATGTCTCCCTCCCCTGTATTATGGGGCGATGCTAGCTTTTTATTGTTTCATCATAGAGTGTATACTCATCTACAACACCGCAAATGGTCAGATCGTTGATAATCTCCTCATCATCAAGAAGCATCTTTGCTGCCCCACCATCCGTATTGACGATCACAAGATCGCCGATACCGACGTGCGCGCAATCAAGCGCGATCAGTCTCGGGCCGTCCGGCTCACCCTTCGCATCGATATATTGAACAAGCATGAGCTTACAGCCTTCATGCGTTTGTTCTTTGACGGTGGACACGATATTGCCCACCACTCTTGCGAGCTTCAATCCCGTGTCCTTTCTTAGCCGACAGTCGGAAGAATCTTCTCTACATCTTCATGCGGTCTGGGAATCACATGGACGCTTACGAGCTCGCCGACGCGTTTTGCCGCAGCGCTGCCCGCTTCCACAGATGCTTTCACCGCGCCCACGTCACCACGCACCATCACAGTCACAAGACCGCTGCCGATGCGTTCCTTGCCGAGCAATGTCACATTCGCCGCTTTCACCATCGCATCCGCCGCTTCAATCGCAGCCACAAGGCCTTTCGTTTCGACCATTCCCAAAGCTTGTTTATCCATTTTTATTCTCCTCTCTTTTGCTATCCATTTTCTTTTAAGTTGTAGTCGTCGATAAATCCGGTAATCGCCACATCACAAGGCGGCAGAACACCCCTGAACATCAGCGCCGCTTCCTTGGAGCCGATCAGCGTTACAAAATCGTTCATTCCCGCCTGCCGTGTCGCATCTCCGGCTACGACCAGCCTTGTGGGCTTACCATTCTCAATCAGGCGCACCAACAAAAGCTTAACACCCACAAGCGCGCTGTCTTTGACTGTAGACACCACTGTGCCTTCGACCCGGCCGGTAAACATGGCCGCTCCTTAGCCTTGAACTTTGGGCAGTATGCTTTCCACGTCGCCGTGCGGTCTGGGAATCACATGAACGCTCACAAGCTCACCCACACGCTTGGCCGCTGCACCGCCGGCCTCCACGGCCGCCTTTACCGCGCCCACATCGCCGCGAACCATCACAGTGACAAGACCCGCGCCAATGCTCTCTTTGCCGACCAATGACACGTTAGCCGCTTTAACCATCGCATCCGCCGCTTCAACCGCGCCAACAAAACCCTTAGTTTCGACCATCCCCAGTGCTTCTTTCATCATTGTCATTTATCTCCTCTATTTATTTCGGTCAACTTGTTATTTGATAAACCGCTTCACCACGTTTACAGCAGTGCGCGGATCATATCCATATGGGGCGAGGGAATCACAACACTTCTGGCCATCATACCCTGCGTTTCTTCACTGTTCTCCGCCGCAGCCACAGCCGCTTCCACCGCAGCCACTTCGCCCGTTAACAGCACGAATGATTTGCCTCCCATACCGCGGCCCAGCCGCACCTCGATGAGTTCAACGTCGGCCGCCTTCACAGCTGCGTCAGCTGCCTGCACAGCCGCTGCCAGAGAAAAGCTTTCCAATATGCCCACGGCCTGCACATTCTCCACCTCACAAGCGCCTGCCATCGCAGCCACCACACGTTCATCAACATTTGGGATAAGAAGTCTGTCTACAAGCGTGTTCTCCGCCGCTTCCACACCCGCTTCTACAGCCGCCTTGACAGCCGCAATATCGCCGCTCACAAGTACTATATATTTACCGGCGCATACGGTTTGCGCTGTTACCAGCGACACCTGCGCCGTTTTCAGCATTGCATCTCCCGCCAGCACACCCAAAGGAATGCTCAAGACTTCAACCATGCCCACTGCATTCATACGTTTTCTCCTCCTACGCCTTTATCTCGATACAGCCGCCCGCGATTTTGACAACCTTGCCGCTGATGCTGGCGTGTATGGCCGCGCCCAGCGACTTTTCGGGTATCCGGGCGACCAGGCTGCCGCACTGCACCGCATCCCCCACAGTGACCACCGGCTCCGCAGGCTTTCCGACATGCATTTGAAGCGGAATTCTGACACATTCGGCTTCCACCTTGTCCGGCATCAGTGGCGCGGGGACATCGTATGCCCACAGGCCCATGCGCGCAACCAGCCTGCCCGTGGGAACACGCTTTAGGCGCAGCGCCGAATCGGGCACGATCTTTTCCTCGGGTTGCGGACGCACACCTGCTTTCATGAGCTTATTCTTGAACTCGGTCATCATTTCTGATGGCTGAAGTCCGAAGTTGCATGCGTAATTTGTGCAAAGGCCGCAGCTAGAGCAGGCCAGCAAACCGTTGATATCGCCAATGATGTTTGCGTCGCCCATAGCAGCCGCCCGCATCACCTTATGTGGCTGCACATTAAGCCCAAGCGCGTTGCGCGGACAAAGCTGCGTACACTGGCTGCACTGGCAGCACACCGCCTTTGCCAGCTTGACTTGGCGACTCATCGGCGTCGTTTTCTGCACAATAAGAGGATGGGAACGCTTTAGCATCAGCATTCCGCCCGTTGTTTTGGTGACGGGCGCATCCCAGTTTTCTTCCATCCGGCCCATACACGGGCCGCCCACGATGAGTGCATAGTCACTTTCGCTGCCGTCAAAATCTGCGTATTTGAGCAGTGCGCGCATCGGTGTACCGACAGGGGCGCATAGCGTCACAGGGTTCTTGACATCTCCGCCAATGGTCAAATATTTATGCGTCACCGGCTTGCCGATAACGGCATCGGCGGTATTGACAAGCGTGCCCACATTCACCACCACGCAATTGACATCCAGTGGCAGCTTGGCGCTGGGCACGACACGTTCCGTGATATCATATATTAAAGATTTTTCGTCACCCGCGGGATAATAGCTCTTCATCAGATGAAGCCTGATATGCTTCTTCGCCCCGATGGCACGTTTTAATGCCTCCACCGCATCATGATAATGCGTTTTAGTGGCGATCACGCCCAGCTTCGCATTCACAGCGTTCATCGCGGCTTCCATACCCAGCACGATACGCTCTGCCTGAGACTGCATCAGCGTTTGATCCACGCGCAGCAGCGGTTCACACTCCGCGCCGTTCGCAATCACGACAGCCGCTTTACAGTTAAGCTTCACATGTGTGGGGAAGCCTGCGCCGCCCGCGCCGACCACCCCCGCGTTTTTTACAAGTTCAACAACTTCCATTTTCTTTCCTTTCAGGATAGCCGGATGATGTTTAGCAAATTCTGAAATCACCGGCGAGCACGCAACGACGCTGACGCGTGAATGCACGCGGGCTTGTGATACCTTCACCTGTCGGTGTCGCGATCGTCAGTGTCGTAAAGCCTTCGCCGCCGAACCCAAGGCCCGCCAGCGACGACGCATTCTTTACAAATATTGTTGTATTCAAACGGCGTGCCGCAAGGGACAGATTATGCACATTGGACGAGTGTATCATTGCCGAGTGCTTGTAGTCCTGCTCCGCGCGATAGGCTTCTTCCACCGCTTCCTCAATGCTGTATACCCGTGCGATACCCAATACGGGCATGAGCATTTCCACCATGATGAACGGATGGTATTTATCAACCTCCGCAATAATCAGGCGCGGGTTTCCGGTGAAGGATACACCGCTGTCGCGCAATATCACCGCCGCATCACGGCCGACATATTTGCGGTTGATCACATACTTGCCGTCTTTATTGATCAAGGTTGTCGCCAAGACCTTATCGATATCCGCGCCGCTGATACGGTACGCGCCGTTCTTCTCCATTTCGGCCATCAACGCATCTGTGATGCTTGCGAACGCAAAAACTTCTTTTTCCGCGATGCAAAGCACGTTGTTGTCAAAGCTTGCTCCGTCCACGATCTTTTTGGCCGCGTCGGGAATATTGGCTGTATCGTCAACGATCACCGGCGGATTACCGGGACCCGCCGCAATGACCTTTTTGCCGGTCTTCATCGCGACATGGACGACAGCTTCGCCGCCCGTGATGGACAGCAGCGGTATATCCTTATGCGTCATAATCGCCTGTCCGCTTTCCAGCGTGGGCTCTTTGACGGTGGTGATAAGCATTGCCGGGCCGCCTGCGGATATAATGGCTTCATTCATGAGCCGCATCGCTTCCTGTGAAGCACGCTTTGCCGCAGGATGCGGGTTAAACACAACGGAATTGCCCGCCGCGATCATGCTGATGCAGTTATTGATGACCGTTGACGTCGGGTTGGTGGATGGTGTAATCGAGCCGATCACGCCGTATGGCGCCTGCTCGACAATCGTCATGCCGTTGTCACCCGTATAAGCGGTGGTATGCAGATCCTCTGTGCCGGGCGTTTTCTTCGCGGCCAGCAGGTTCTTCTTAACCTTGTCCGGCACGCGCCCATAGCCCGTTTCTTCATTTGCCAGACGGGCCAGGTGCTCGGCATTATCAATACCCGCTTTGCGCATCGCCGCGACCAACTCGCCGCGTTTTTCCAGCGATAAGTCCATCAGAATTTTCTGCGCGGCTTTTGCATTCTGTATCGCTTCCTCTGCTGTATCGCACAGCCAGCGCTGTGTCGGCACGGGGGCAGGTGATGCACAAGCCACGCCGTTATGCGCTGGTGTCAGAGGGGCACTTGTCTTCAATTTGCCTGACAGTTCACGGACGATATCATCGGTGATCTGACGAATCTGTTGCTCTGTCAACGCCATAGCTGTTTACCTCTTATTTTCTTCCGCGGTCTGCGGAAATTTGTCGAATATACGCTTACCCTTTAAATCCACACTGTCTATGATGGCGACGATGGTGCTGTCGACGGGTCTTCCTTCCGTGGCAGCGGTCTGCCGGGACGAACTTCCGCTGACCACCATCACGACCTCACCTTCTCCTGCACCCACTGTATCGACGCTCACGACCGGCGGGCCTTGTTCTTCAAATGTGTCGATATTGATGGGAACAACAATAAGAAGCTTGTAACCCGAAAGCTTTTCTGATTTCGTGGTGCTGACAACATTACCCCTGACTCTGCCTAAGATCATACTGACTCCTTCTTGTGCTGCGCACATCGCAGTTCTATGTGGTATTCCCATGCCGCATCACGCGCAAGCGGCGTAATGATGGCATCTTCATCATGGATGACCACGGACTGTCCGGCAGCACGCGCTGCCTTCAAATCGTCCTCCGTGATCAGCACCCGCTCCTTCTTGCCTTTGAGCGGCATCTTCTCCGCCGGCCTTGAATCTGGTGCCGATGCTTGTTTGGTCTCTTTTTCTATCCGGCAAAGCGTGCCGTCTTTCAGAGCCGCTGCATTTGCCTCATCGATATCAATATGAGCTTCCAGCAGGTGGCCTTCCCCCGCACGGACGATCACATTGCGATATACGATTTCACGCGGGCCTTCCGCGCACAGCGAGATAATATCTCCGTCCCGCAATCCATAGGCCTCAGCCTGCGGAGCTGACATATGCAAATGGCGTGCCGCAACCATTATTCCCCGTGGTATCGTGACCTGCCTGTCGCCGTTTCGCAGTACGCCGCCCGGCGTTCCCGCTGTATCACCCGACATGCGTACCAACGGTGTCACGCCGTACTTGATGGCCTCCGTATAGGAAATCTCGATCTGCGTTTCCTTGCGAACAGGACCCACCACGCGCAGCACAAGCTTTCCCTTGGGCATCTCCAAGGTCACACGTTCTTCGCACGCATACTGGCCGGGCTGCACGAGATCACGCATCTTTTTTAACTGATAACCTGCTCCGAAGAGCTGTTCCAAATCCTTTTGAGACAAATGGATATGCCGGTTCGACGACGAGACCGGTACAAAAAACTCACCGCTCTTTGCCAGCTCTGTTAGCACTATGCTCTCCACCAATGTCCTTAAGGCTTTTTCGTTCATACTGTCCTCATTATGCCGCTGCGGTCAAAAGGGGTAGTTTTGCTTCCCCGCGCGACCCATATCTATTTCTTTGCTGCGTTCTTCTTCTCGAATATCTCTTTTAAGCTCTGCGAATAGGGCGGACGCGCAATGCCGTATTCCGTGATAATGGCTGTGATCAGCTCGTTATCCGCAAAGTCGAAGGCGGGGTTATAAACCTTCACACCCTCGGGCGCCATGCGCTTTGCATACCACATCTCGGTTACCTCGTGGGCCGGACGCTCCTCGATCGGAATGTCCTCGCCTTTCTCGGTGTTCATATCGATCGTCGATGTGGGCGCGCAGACGTAGAACGGAATGCCATAGTATTTCGCAAGTATCGCCACACCCGATGTGCCGATCTTGTTGCACACGTCGCCGTTGGCGGCTACGCGATCGCAGCCCACGAATATCGCCTGTACCCAGCCGTTTTTCATAACCTGAGACGCCATGTTGTCGCAGATCACCGTGGTATCGATACCGTTGCTGTGCAGTTCGAACGAGGAAAGGCGTGCCCCCTGCAGCAGCGGCCGTGTCTCATCCGTAAACACCTTGAACTTGTAGCCTTTTTCATGTCCAAGATGGATCGGCGCGAGCGCCGTGCCGTATTTCACTGTGGCCAATTGACCCGCGTTGCAATGCGTCAGTATACCGTATCCGTCTTCGATCAGCGAGAGACCGTATTCACCGATGGTTCTGCAGACCCAAATATCTTCATCCTTGATCGCCACAGCCTCGTCATGCAGCAGGTGCTTGATATCGGCCACAGTCTTGTCCTTGTTGTCCCTTACAACCTTCTCCATGCGGTCCAGCGCCCAAAAAAGGTTGACGGCTGTGGGACGCGACGATGCGAGATAATCCTTTGCCGCTTTGAACTCTTTATAAAATGCTTCATATGTATCGGCATCGATCCCCTTGGCAGCCAGATACACACCGATGGCAGCCGCCACACCGATGGCAGGTGCCCCGCGAACCTGAAGCAGGTATATGGCATCCCATATGTCCTTCTGCTCCGTCAGGTGAAGGGTATCCACCTCATTGGGCAGCTTTGTCTGGTCTATGATAACGAGCGCGCTGTTCGCGTCGTCCAGCGCCACCGTCTCATAATTCATAATGTTTCCCGACATGTTTTCCTCCAGTTTAACAAACAGCTTCCGTCGCACGGATCAGCGCCGCCACATAGTCCGCACCTTTTTTATAATTCGTGCGGTTCATAATCATATCCTTTGCGCACAGTATGTTCACACGCTCGGCGTATGCGCGCTTGTCCGCGTCGGCGATGGTCGTTACGTCTTTTACCTGCGCCATACCCACCGTGCGTCGGATCAGCTCCGTGCCTGTAAACGCAGCCGTATCGGTCATAATGCCGTCGAGGTAGAATTCCTTAAATCCGGGCGTTTTGGCCATAATGTCCGTGGCACAATCATCGAAGCACTCAAGGAACTTTCTATTGAACAGGTCGATGGTATCGGCGGCCGCTTTAAGCACCCATTCACAGAAATCTGTCGCGCCTGCCGCATTGCCATTGTCCCATGCGAAGAACAGATTCGCTATAACATTTCCGATATCGTATCCTATCGGACCATAGAACGCGAACTCCGGATCGAACACGCGCGTACTGTCCGGATTGACGAATATCGAGCCCGTGTGCAGGTCGC
This sequence comes from Bacillota bacterium, assembly GCA_023436115.1. Lineage (GTDB taxonomy): Bacteria > Bacillota > Clostridia > Christensenellales > SZUA-584 > SZUA-584. Next base: position 10,511 of record JAEZKQ010000021.1, read on the forward strand.
CATGAATCAGCGCCTGAGCGTTGTTCATAAAACCGAATTTGATCTTTGCGATTTCCAAATGCAGCGCTTTGTCATCGTAGAGCTGCTCTTTAACAAACTGTGCGTTCTTTTCAAAGACGAGATTGCGTTTATTCGCATCGTTGTAAGGCTCGGTGAAAACAAGGCTTTCCGTGATCTCGCAAAGCTCCGGATTGATAAAGCTCTTCACAAGCGCTTTTTTGGCCTTATGCTCCATGACCACATCTGTTGTCTTAAGCAGCGTGTTGACCAAATAGGTCGACACATCATCCGCAAAGCGCGGGAATGTTTTGTGCTTCATGAGCGCATAACGCATGAGCTCGTAATCCGAAAGATCCTCCATGGCGCAAGCGCACATGACGGTATCATATTTGTATATCTTCGGAACAAGACCCGGCGCATACTGGTCCTGAATCTGAAGAATCTCAGACTCGATACGGTTGCGGTCGGTAGACACTTTCATCTCGGCGGAAATACGCAGCGCTTCGCCGGCCTGCTTGATAATAACCGACTTGCCCGTTGCCTCTTCGATCACACGGAATACATAGTTTAAGTTGCCGTCGCCGATTTCCTTAACATTAAGGCTGGCATCCGTGCTGAACATATCCAGCGTCTCCTTGACATATTCGATGACGTCAGATTCCTTCATGAGAAAATAACTGTCAAAACGAGACATGTTGATTACCTCACAAGCTTAATTTTTACACGGGTATATCTGCTGTTTCATTTATAAGCTCATCAGCTTATCCATAGTCAGTCTCACTTCGCCGCGTTGGCCGCAATGTGAACCGCATCCCACGCGCCCGCAAAAGGCGGCGCGTAAGCTAAGTCCACCATGCCAAGCTCTTTCGTCGTCATGCCGCTATGGATTGCGATGGCAAACATATCAACGCGCAATACAGCGCCCTGCTGCCCCGCCGCGCAGGCTCCCAGCAAACGCCGTGTACCTTTTTCATAAATCAGCTTGATCGCGATTGCGGTCTGACCCGGGTAATACGCCGGATGGTTATAAGCCATTACAAGCTTTGCGCGGTAATCCAGCTTCAACCTAATGGCATCGGCTTCGCTCAGGCCCGTTCGCGCCATTTCAATGCCGCAGACCTTGATGGCAGAAGTGCCTAGTGCGCCGGTAAACTTATCGTGGCGGCCCAGCATATTGCCTCCTGCAATTCTGCCGCATTTGTTGGCAACGGTTCCGAGCGGAAGGAAATAGTCCTCCTCCGCTATTCTGTTATATGTCATGGCACAATCCCCCGCGGCATAGATGCAGGGTATGGATGTGCGCATCTCTCTGTCCACAATAATGGCCCCATTTTCAGCCATACGGATGCCCGTCTCTTTTAAGAAGGCTGTTGCGGGCAATATGCCCACCGCCATGAGTATGATGTCGGTCTGGTACTCGCCGCGGTCGGTGCGTATCAGACGGTGAGTCTGTTTTTCCTCAATTGCAAGAACCTTTTCGCTCGTTTTCACTACCGCACCGTTTTGCAACAGCTCCTGCTTGGCAATCTCAGACATTTCGGGTTCAAATGGCATCAGTATACGGTCTGCGCCTTCGATCAGCGTCACTTCCTTGCCAAGTGCTAAGAGAGCTTCCGTCATCTCCACACCGATATAACCGCCGCCAACCACCACACAGCGGCGTATCGACGGGTTACTTGCGACTTTCTGCAGCAGCAGGCCGTCTTCCAACGTTTTGATATAGAATACACCCGCGTTATTAATGCCGGGTATCGGGGGGACAACACTGGCGCTTCCCGTCGCAATCAGCAGTGAATCATAGCTGTCCTGAAATGTTTCCGCGGTTTCAATGTTTTTCACAGTCAGCGTCTTGCTTTGCGGAGACACCGATATCACCTCATGGCACAGCCATGTGCGGACACCCAGCTTTTCAAACTGCTCGCGTGAGCGGGCAATCATCTTGGTATAGTCGGTATTTTCACCGCTGATAAAGTACGGCAAACCACAAGCGCCGTAAGAAAGAAAATGTCCTTTCTCATAAACGGTGACTTCCGCGGTCGGATCATTGCGTTTAATTTTTGAGGCTGCCGACATTCCTGCCGCAACACCCCCGATGATGACTGTTTTCATCCTTGCCTCTTCTCGCGCAAGCGATCTGCCATTTGTAAAAAACTCTTTATAAATTGTTCAGGCGTTTTAATACGGCCTGCGTGATTTGAGCGATATCAATGTCTTGTGCCGAGACGCTGCAGCCGCAGCCCTCCCCCTGTTTACATGCGGTCAGTTCCTTGCGTTCCTGCACCGATTGTCCGATCGGAACGTGGGATGCCACCACATCTTTTAAGTTTGAAGGCTTCGCCGCACACGGCGGAACACCGCCTGCGGTGATGCCCATGTTTTTGCGAATATCCAAAAGCTCCTGCACCTGATCGCAGCTTAGAACATTGGCTTTTCCGATGATGTTGCCTGTATACATAAGCACCAAAGCATAATGCTCCATGGCTTCCAGACGATAAAAAGCTTCTATGAGCGACTTTCCCCAGGAAAGAGCGCCATGATTTGCAAGCAGTACAGCATTATAATCTTTGCAGTAGGGTGCAATGGAATCAGGAATGCCCTGCGAACCCGGTGTCTCATAATGGACACAGGGCACAGTACCTAGGTTCACGAGCGCTTCGGGGTAAATGGCCTTATCCAGCCCGATACCTGCAATGGCATACGATGTGCAAAGAGGAGGATGCGCATGCGTCACACCCATGACTTCGGGATTTTCGCTATAGACACGAATATGCATTTTCACTTCTGAAGAAGGTTTCAATGCGCCGCAGGAGAGCACAGTGCCATCCAAACGCATTTTAACAAGCATGTCTTCATCCATAAAACCTTTGGAAACGCCTGTCGGGGTTGTCCAGATAATATCATGATCAACCTTACAGCTTATATTTCCATCATTTGCCGCGACGAAATTCTTGGTATACATTCTGCGGCCTACTTCCAGTATCATTTGTTTGGCTTCATGATCCGTTGGAAAAAGTGTGTTTTGCATATCCCTCTCCTGCCTTTAGACCAGCATTACTGTTCATATTGTTGTTTAGTTTGTTTGTTTAGGAATGTTCTGTATGTAGTACTGTTACTATACGTACAATTTTGTCATTTGTCAATGTTTTTCTGCATGTTAAGCTAAAATAATAGTATTTATATTTGATGTTTGTTTATGGTTTCGTATAAACACCGAGCATTTTGGTGCGTACTGACATTTAAACAAATTTTAGATATGTTACTTTTGTTTAGTTGTTTAGTTGATTAACAACAGTATCTTAATCGGCGATGGTAAACCTAGTATGTTATAAAAAAGCCCTTGAGCATAGGTGCTCAAAAGCTTTTAGACAGCTCCGGTTCTATTATCGACGCAAACTTATATGTCAGGAAATATGAGAATAATGCTCGTACCGTCATTTTCGGCGCTTTGAAGTTCAATGCTTACACCATCTATGCCTAATATACACGCCTTGATTTGGCAAAAACAAAAAAGAAGCCGAATACTTAGTATTCGGCACTCGCGTGGTGACCCACCGGAGATTCGAACTCCGGACACCTTGATTAAAAGTCAAGTGCTCTACCGCCTGAGCTAGTGGGTCATATTAATTTGGCTGGGGTGGCAGGATTTGAACCTACGAATGCGGGAGTCAAAGTCCCGTGCCTTACCGCTTGGCTACACCCCAAAGGAATTTATTGGGGTGAGTAGTGGGATTCGAACCCACGGCCTCCAGGGCCACAACCTGGCGCTCTAACCAACTGAGCTATACCCACCATGAGACCACCCCAAACAGCGCTGTCTTGGGAATTTTGGCGCGCCTGCGGGGACTCGAACCCTGGACACACGGCTTAGAAGGCCGTTGCTCTATCCTGCTGAGCTACAGGCGCACATAGCCGGCCGCTTTAAAAGCCTAACTATATCGAGCAACCGACAGAACGAAAGTTTATCATAAGACTTTAGCAATGTCAATACAAAATGTACAACTCATTTATTCACAATTGTAGGACTACAATACATATTGGACACTGAACCTTGAAAATAAAAGATGCAGGAACTGGCTCACGGGGTATTGTTGAGTTGAACAGACAAAACACTACCGAAAGGAGCCATTCCTGCATGAACAACATAACACAGAACATGAAATTTCGGCAATCCCTTGTCTCTTTTGCACTCAAGCGTGGTGTTTCCCGTGCCAGCCGGAAGTACAACAAGACACGCTCCTACATCTATTTCTGGTTATCAAGGTACGATGGCAC
>JAEZKQ010000019.1 GCA_023436115.1 Bacillota bacterium
TTGTGTGAGTTCTGGTGCCGAATGCGCGAGCACGGATATACTCGCTCCATCGTCAGCCTGTATCGGGTCATGCGCCGCATTGGCTTACAGCCAATGCCCTCTCCTAAGCCCAAATACGTGCCCAAACCATATGAACAGATGTAATATCCCGGCCAGCGCGTGCAGGTTGATGTCAAGTCTGTGCCCTTATCCTGTCTTGTCGGCGATGCCAAAGGACATCGTTTCTATCAGTTTAGGGCTATTGACGAGCACTCTCGCCTGCGTTATATAAAGGCCTTTGAAGAACATAATACTTACTCGTCTTCTGTTTTCCTTGAGCACTTGGTCAAATACTTCAAGTTTCCGATAGAGTGCGTACAAACTGATAAAGGGATTGAGTTTACCAACAGATTTTCATCTGCTAAACGTGATCTGCCTACCTTGTTTGAAGCTACAGCGCTTAAGTTAGGTATCGGCATAAGCTCATTCGGCCTTACAATGGCAAGGTCGAACGCAGCCATCGTGAAGATCAGAAGCGTTTTTACTCTAATATTCCTATGCCGACTTCAATCACCAGCTTGAAGTCTATCGATACCGCTCAAACAAGATACCTATGCGCCCGCTCGGTTGGCGATCGCCAACCGAATATCTCGCATCATACACTGTCCAATATGTTTGACAAACCTACATCTTTATAGACACTTTCGTCAATGTTGTAGGACTACAAAACATACTGGACACTGAACCTTGAAAATAAATGATGCAGGAGCTGGCTCACGGGAGTTAACAAGACAAAACCATACCGCGAGGAGCCATTCCTGCATGAAAAGCCTAGCACAGGACATGAAATATCGGATAATCCCTCGTTTTATTTGCACTCAAACATGGTATTTCACATGCTGGCCGCAAATACAAATAAAACTCGTTCTTACATCTATTTCTGGTTATCAAGTGACGATGGCATCACGATTGAATCTCTAGCCTTAAGTCACGGAGGCCGCTTATGATAAGATGCTTTACCCCGGTCAGTATGTTCAAATCGTTATCAAATTCGTGCCTGCTTCATGCCTTCTAAGGGCAAGCGCTTTTATCAGTATTCAGCACAAGACAAATGTTCTCGTGATCGATATTTGGAAGCTATTGAAGAACACTGTGCCTATTCCCTTGCCGTTTTCCTTGAGCAATGTGGTTAAGCACTTTAAGTTCCCATTAAGTGTGTCCAAGCTGATAACTTGTGCAGAATCGTTTCTCGAAATGCTAAGCATGACAAGCCATACTATTAGAAGACACCGAGCTGCATACACTTTCAATATGTTTGGCAAACCTGCATATCTATAGACGCATTTCGTATGTTATCCGCGCTTTTTGATCTCGTGCCAGTACCCATCCGGATCAACAATAAAGTAAACGCCCATCGCCGCGTTCTCATAGCTGATAATCCCCATTTGTTTATGATGCGCGTAAGCCGCGTCAAAATCATCCACTGCAAAGCAAATATGGCTTTCATTGTCTCCAAGGTTATAAGGGCCTTGCTTGTCGCGCAGCCATGTGAGCTCCAGCTTAAAATCCGTCATATTATCGCTCAAAAAAACAATAATAAAAGATTCATCCGGGGCCTCTATTCTGCGCGATTCCTGAAGCCCCAACGCTTCACCGAAAAATTTAATACTTCTCTCAATATCCGTTACATTAATATTGGCATGTTCAATTTGAAATTTCATTATATCAGCCTCTCTCCTTTATGATGGACGGGAATGACCTTCGTCTTCTTCCCCGTCATTTTTTTGCAAAACTCATCGGTATCCTCAAAGCTTTGAAAGTGTATCGGTATCAGCACATCCGGTTCCATTGTCTCGATGAACGCTTTGGCCCCTGAATCGTAATCAGTGCCCATTCGCTTGTCGACCGGAAAGAACGCAACATCAATATGCGCCACATGCTTTCTAATATACGCGAGCTCTCGCGTAAAAAGATGTGTCATGACGCGCGAGTAGCGTTCGTTGCCCTCATCCTTCCAGTGCCAATCGTTTAAATCGCCCGCATGGAAAAGGCTTGTCCCCTGACAGCGAATATAAAAACTACCGCCGATATCCGTAGAAGCAAACTCGCGCACAAACAAACAGCCGTCATCATACTCGTCACCCGAATGCATGTAAACCGTTCCTTCCGGTACGCCTTCCCTTGGCACCGTATCATCGAGTATATATTTAACGTGGCTCTTCGCCAAATCAAATATACGCGGACTGAAATGGTCGAAATGAGAATGCGATACAAAAAAATAGACGCGTTCATACGACGCGATTTCTTCCTCACCAATATACCCGTCCTGCATATGCTTGTCCGGGTCATGCATGAAGTTATCAAATATCAGCAGTGTGCCGCCAAGTTCCACGCATACTGCACTATGGTGTAAAAAATAAATACGCATTTGTGAGTCACCTTCTTGATTTCATTGTAGCACAGTAAAGTTGAGCATTCAATGACATTTACTTTTGTTCTATGGCCTGTTTTAGCCGATAGATACGGCCCAGCGTTACTTGAGTGCCCTTTTGCATCATACCGTCTAAAATTTGGCGCTCATCCAATTCTCCCAAAATACCAAGATCTTTATCCAGCACAGTGACGATGTTATATTTCCCCGCTTCGAACTCTCGCATGATATCCCGAAGCGTCTGCGTCTGCATGGCTGCAAACCTGTTGATATGAAGCGTTTTGCGTTTATCAATGGTTTCTCGTTTGCCGGTGAAATCTCGTATCAGCGTATAAGGCGCGCTTTTTAGTTCTTTTATAGCAGCAAGACATAAAAAGAAGCTCATAATAAAAAGACTCGGGTTAAACGTTCTCTCGACCCATGCCCAAACCGCCACACCAAACATTATGACGGCAAAAACGACGCCCGCTATCGCCGTAACGCGGGTTGCGCGTTTATAACCCATAAAAGATGCGAAAACAGCACGGCTGATACGGCCACCATCCAACGGGAGCGCAGGCAGCATGTTGACAGCCGCCAACGCCAGATTTGAGGCGATCAGTTTTTCCGCTATCGCTATCTGCACACCATATTTGTCGATAAAAAAAATAGCGCATGCGGCAGCCATATTCACGGCAGGGCCTGCCGCCGCTACAAATATCTCTTTCGAACGCGATACCGCAAAGCATTGCAGCCGCGCCGCACAACCAAACGGAAACAGCTCCATTTCAGTAATTGTCATACCCAGAGCCGCAGCCGCAAGCACATGAGCCCATTCATGAAGCAGCACAGTCGGAATATAGTACAGTACCACATCGCCCATTCCGACGGCAATCAGCGCCACCACAACAGGTATCATCAGCAGATTGATTTTCAGCCTGCCGCCAAACAGCCGGAATGATTTCATAGGCGTTATTGCAGCGCCGTCCCTACGCGTTCCTTGATATACGCTATGGGATCGACATACGTGTTGCCATCCTTCATTTCCACATACAAATAGTCATCCGATATCTTCCCGATGGCTTGACCGGGCAATACGATATCATCTTCCTGAACACATGGCGTGAGGTTATAGTAAACCACTGTTTCTCCTGAATCCAGCTCAACTTTCACATAACCATCTTCACCGATTTTGCCAGTGTCCACAACCGTACCCTTTGCAATGCTCAGTATCTCACTGGACTGAGCACTCAAACGCACGCCCGTCGCTCCTCCCTCGCCAAACGCGGTCACCACGCTACCATCTGCGGGATATACAGCCATCGCGTCGGGTAATGCGCTAAAAACGCTTTCTGTCTCCTCATCGAGTACCTCCACGAACTTAAGCCGTCCGATATCTTCGTCGATATCAAACTCGTGGTTAACAACATAGTTCACCGCTTGCGATACATCCGCTGAGGCCGGTGTGCTCACGCTGCTGATAATCAGAATGGTAATCGCAACTGCCGCGCAGACACCTGTTTTGGCAAGCAACCGCTTATAACCCAAATCAATTTCTTCGTCTTCATTGACGCTTCTTTTTCTCTTCTCGTTAAATCCAATATCACTCGCAATACCGGATACTTTTTGTTTCCATGATAAACGGGTGCTTTCACGGGTTACGAAACCTTCTGTCTCGAGTTTTGGCAAATCCTTCTTTTCCATCAGTTTCGCCTCCTATTGAATATTGTCATATATTTATATGGCGAAATGCGATAGAAAAGACTCTTATTGCGCACGATTCCACATGTATCAGCATATTATATAGTCTTTGAATTATGGAGTCTGATCGTCTTTTGTGAAAAATAAAAAGCTGACACCGCTATAACGCAGTGTCAGCCAAATGTAAGCCGTTAATTACTCGATAACGCTTGTGACAACGCCGGAACCAACCGTTCTGCCGCCTTCACGGATAGCGAAGCGGAGACCTTCCTCAATAGCGATAGGCGTAATGAGCTTGATTTCCATTGTGATGTTGTCGCCAGGCATAACCATTTCGGTTCCTTCCGGAAGCGAGATGCTGCCTGTCACGTCAGTTGTTCTGAAATAGAACTGCGGTCTGTAACCGTGGAAGAACGGTGTATGACGGCCGCCCTCTTCCTTCTTCAGCACGTAAACCTGGCCGTTGAAGTGAGTGTGGGGTTTGATTGTGCCTTTCTTGGCAAGAACCTGACCGCGCTCGATCTCGTTTCTCTGCACGCCTCTGAGCAACAGACCTACGTTGTCGCCGGCCATAGCCTGGTCAAGAAGTTTTCTGAACATCTCAACACCCGTAACCACAACGTCTCTTGTTTCTTCAGTCATGCCGACGATTTCAACAGACTCCTGAATCTTGATTGTGCCTCTCTCAACTCTGCCGGTGGCAACTGTGCCGCGGCCGGTGATGGAGAACACGTCTTCAACAGGCATAAGGAACGGCTTGTCGGAATCTCTCTCCGGTGTGGGGATGTAGCTGTCGACAGCATCCATCAGATCGAAGATGAACTTGCAATTCGGATCTTCCTTCGCATTTTTGCCTTCAACCAGCGCATTCATCGCGAGAAGCGCGCTGCCCTTCACGACGGGAATATCGTCGCCCGGGAACTCGTAAGAAGACAGCAGGTCTCTAACTTCCATTTCGACGAGCTCGAGAAGCTCGGGATCGTCAACCTGGTCAACCTTGTTCATGAAAACAACGATGTAAGGCACGTTAACCTGACGGGCAAGCAGAATGTGCTCACGGGTCTGAGGCATCGGGCCGTCAGCAGCCGACACGACGAGGATCGCGCCGTCCATCTGAGCTGCACCAGTGATCATGTTCTTAACATAGTCAGCATGGCCGGGGCAGTCCACGTGTGCATAGTGACGGTTTTCCGTCTCATATTCAACGTGAGATGTATTGATCGTGATTCCTCTTTCCTTTTCTTCAGGCGCCTTATCGATTTCGTCATATTTCATGACCTTTGCCTGGCCGCTCTGTGCAAGGCACATTGTGATGGCAGCCGTCAATGTTGTCTTACCATGGTCGACGTGACCGATTGTTCCAATGTTTACATGGGGTTTGGTTCTTTCAAACTTAGCTTTTGCCATTGATTTCTCCTCCTAATCATTCTTGATTTCATTCATTTTTGGTTTATAAACGGATCCTTCAATGCTTTTCTTAGCTGCCTGTCCGTTTCATATCTAGGTTTTTAACCCGTGATCTTTTCCGCAATGCTCTTGGGCACTTCGTTATAATGCGAGAACTGCATCGTGAACGTACCCCGGCCCTGTGTCCGGCTCCTAAGATCCGTCGCATAGCCAAACATTTCGGAAAGCGGCGTAGCCGCACGGATCACCTGTACACCGCTGCGAAGCTCAGTTCCTTCAATATGACCTCTTCTGGAGTTAAGGTTTCCCATAACGTCACCAAGATAATCATCCGGAACATTCACTTCCACTGCCATAATAGGCTCTAAGAGTACCGGCGATGCCTTTTTCATAGCTTCCTTAAACGCCATTGATCCTGCAATTTTAAATGCGATTTCCGATGAGTCGACATCGTGGTACGAACCGTCAATCAGCGTGGCTCTGAAATCCATAACCTCAAAGCCAGCAAGCACGCCGTTCTTGGCGGCTTCCTGAATGCCTGCGTCCACAGCGGGTATGTATTCCTTGGGAATCACACCACCCACGATCTTATCGACAAACTCGTATCCACTGCCCGGCTCCAAAGGCTCGATCGTAATAACAGCATGACCGAACTGGCCTCTGCCGCCCGATTGTTTCTTGTAAAGCCCGGTTTCTGTGACAGACTTGCGTATGGTCTCGCGGTAGGAAACCTGCGGTTTGCCCACCTTCGCTTCCACCTTGTACTCGCGCATCATGCGATCCACGATAATTTCAAGATGAAGCTCTCCCATACCGGCAATAATCGTCTGTCCGGTTTCAGGATCGGTATATGTACGGAATGTAGGGTCTTCTTCCGACAAGCGCATCAACGCCATGGTCATCTTATCCTGACCGGCTTTCGTTTTGGGTTCGATCGCAACCTCAATAACAGGCTCCGGAAATTCCATCTTTTCGAGTATAATCGGGTACTTATCGTCACAAAGCGTATCGCCTGTCGTGATCTGTTTAAAGCCCACAACGGCCGCGATATCACCTGCCTGGACTTCTTCGATTTCCTCACGGGAATTGGCGTGCATCTGAAGCAAGCGGCCGATTCTCTCTCGTTTTCCCTTTGTCGAGTTATAGACGTAGCTTCCTGACTTGAGCGTACCTGAATATACACGCATAAATGCAAGCTTACCCACAAACGGGTCCTGCATGATCTTGAAAGCCAAGCCCGCAAACGGCGCGTTGTCGTCTGCCTTGCGTACCTCGTCCTCTTCCTTGTCGTTCTTCCCAATTATCGGGGGAATATCGAGGGGAGACGGCATAAAGTCCACAATGCAGTTAAGCAGCGGCTGAACGCCCTTGTTGCGGTAAGAAGATCCGCATGTCACAGGAACGATATCTAAAGATATTGTCGCCTGACGAATCGCGGCAACCAGCTCTTCACGGCTGATCTCCTCGCCTTCAAAATATTTCTCGAGCAGCTTGTCGTTATGCTCCGCGGCAGACTCAATGAGTTTCACGCGATACTCTTCGGCAAGCTCCTTCATTTCTTCAGGAATCTCAACTATTTCAGTTTTCGTTCCCAATTCATCGATATAGATGGTAGCATTCATATCAATAAGGTCAATAATTCCTCTAAAATCATCTTCCTTACCGATAGGCAGCTGCAACGGCACGGGATTGGCCTTTAAGCGTTCCCTCATCATGTCCAAAACATTAAAAAAGTTCGCGCCCATAATGTCCATCTTATTGATGTACGCAATGCGCGGCACATGATATTTGGTCGCCTGACGCCAAACGGTCTCCGACTGCGGCTCAACGCCACCCTTAGCGCAGAACACGGCCACAGCGCCATCGAGCACACGCAACGAGCGTTCCACTTCAACAGTAAAGTCAACGTGGCCGGGTGTGTCAATAATGTTGACCCGGTGGCCCCGCCACTCAGCCGTGGTTGCCGCAGACGTGATCGTGATGCCACGTTCCTGTTCCTGCTCCATCCAGTCCATAACGGCTGCACCCTCATGGGTTTCGCCAATCTTATAGGTTCTTCCGGTATAAAACAATACACGCTCTGTCGTGGTGGTTTTGCCCGCATCAATATGCGCCATAATACCTATATTTCTTGTTTTTTCAAGCGGATATTTTCTGGGCACTAGCTTCCTCCTTATGTCTCATGCTACCACCTGTAGTGCGCGAACGCTCTGTTGGCTTCCGCCATTTTGTGCGTGTCTTCGCGTTTCTTCACACTGCCACCGGTTCCGTTGTAAGCATCCATGATTTCACCCGCGAGTTTCTGTTTCATGGTACGTTCGTTTCTTTTCTTTGTGTTTAACACTAACCATCTGATACCCAGTGTCTGACGTCTTTCAGGACGTACTTCGATAGGTACCTGGTAGGTGGCACCGCCGACTCTTCTCGCCTTAACCTCAAGAACAGGCATGATATTATCCATTGCCTTCTCAAAGACTTCCAGAGGTTCAAGGCCTAATTTTTCTTTGATTATATCAAACGCTTCATAACAAATCTTCTGCGCTGTCCCTCTTTTGCCATCCTGCATAACTTGATTGATCATCTTAGTCACCATGGATGAACGATATATCGGATCAGGCAGAACATCATGCTTTGGAGCGCCTCCGCGTCTTGGCATGTTGAATCCTCCTAATTATTACTTCTTGGGACGCTTTGCACCGTATTTGCTGCGCGCCTGTTTTCTGTTAGCCACTCCCGCACTGTCGAGAGCGCCTCTGACTATATGATATCTCACGCCCGGCAGGTCCTTGACTCTGCCTCCTCTGATAAGCACAACGGAGTGCTCCTGAAGATTATGGCCGATGCCCGGAATGTACGCAGTACCTTCCATGCCATTGACCAGGCGAACTCTTGCAATCTTTCTTAAGGCCGAGTTCGGCTTTTTAGGAGTCATTGTTCTCACCGTCAAGCAAACGCCTCTCTTCTGGGGGCACTGCTTAAGAATCGGAGAATTGCTCTTCATTTCAGCCGTTTTTCTGCCTTGCTTAACCAATTGGTTGATTGTTGGCATACTTAATTTTTCACCTCCTTTAAGTTATCGCTGTCTATGCAAACCCCTCGCAACCCAATGAGGGGATAACTCTTAAGACCATCTATTTCAAGATACCGGCACACGCACTTCCCACTTCAATCCCACAGGCGCTGCCAATCTGATGCATCGTCAGAGACATATCTTTAGGAATACGGTGCTTGTTACACTCGCTGACCAGCATTTTTATGATGTCCTCATCCGCATCTTTGGCGATATAAACCTTCTCCAGTGTGCCCAGACGCGCACAGCGCAGGACTTGCTTTAAGCCTGCTACCCTTTTTTGTGCGGATAGCTCATGCAACACACTCAAATTTTAACCTCCATGACGGATAAAGCCCTCCAAAAAAGCAAGCAGAGCCATTTTAACACCAGCAAAAATACTTGTCAATCCTTAGTCTGTAAGGGTTCAAATAAATTTACTCAGCCTTTTTTTCTATACTTATGCCCAAGTCGCTGAGTTTTTTTAGCATGGGCTTTTTGTTGAATATCAAACGGGATACCATTCCTTCATCCTGAACTGTAAACCAGCCATCGCGCTTCATCTGTGCACAGGCCGGTATTTCAAAAATACTGAACCGGGTCACAGAACTCTTTGCCTTCACATACATTGCGGATAAGACCTTGCCTGAGATATAACCCAGCAGCACACCAACCAGTATCACCGCATAGGGCAAAACAGCATTCCCGTTAACCGAAGGTAAAAAGCAAAGGGCAATCGCAATTCCAAGAAATATCAGCATCATGATCCATTTTAGTGACTCTGCCACACGGAAATTATGACGGCAGCTCTTGCATATTGATATGGATATGGGGAGCAGCGACCCGATCTTTTGCCTGACTTTCTTTCCGATACCAAAGAACATACCGCGTTTGCTTTCCGGCTCACTATGCCCAAGGTCGATCATGCCGTAAGTTACGCGTTTTTGCGGCTTACCTGTGCAAAAACAGCATTCTTCTGCCTGCAGGCTGTCAAAGTCCTCTGGCAACAGTGAAAGCATGACCTCGAAATCAGACAACATCTTGTTGGCTTCGGATGTATCTTTTACACTATTGATATAACAGTCTGCGCAGTCTTTACTCAGCCATTTACATAAGTTGCTGTCTGATACAGCACAATTTCCATTTTTCGGCACCTTCTCCCCCCCCAATTAACAACTATAGCAGTTCAGCGCTCAGTTCTGCCGGATCATCGTAACCATCCAGCAATGCGCTTTTATATCTTGCATTATGCGTTTCCAAATCCGGCGCGATATCCTCATTGAGTATGTTTTTAATCACGTCGATGTTTCTGTAGCGTTTCATGCCCGTACCGGCAGGTATCAACTTACCGATGATGACATTTTCCTTGAGGCCCAGCAGCGGATCAGATTTTCCCTTAATCGCAGCTTCCGTGAGCACCCTTGTTGTTTCCTGGAACGAAGCCGCCGACAGGAACGAGTCTGTTGCCAGAGATGCCTTGGTAATACCCAAAAGCACACGTTTGGCTGTTGCGGGTTTCTTACCGTCACGGATCATACGCTCATTCTCGGAGTCAAAGTGATAAATATCCACCAAAGAACCCGGGAGCAGATCCGTATCACCCGCATCTTCGATTTTACACTTTTTGAGCATCTGTCGAATGATAACCTCAATATGCTTATCGGAAATCTCCACGCCCTGCAGTCGGTAAACCATCTGGACCTCTTTCAAGAGGTAGGCCTGAACACCTTTTGCGCCTTTTATCTTCAAGATATCGTTCGGATTGATGGAACCTTCAGTCAGTTCGTCGCCCGCTTCGATCACATCGCCGTCCTTCACCTTGACACGCGAACCGAACGGTATGGAATATACTTCCGCCTGTCCATCCTCACTTGTCACGGTAATTTCCTGCTTCTTGCGATTGTCGCCAACCGACACAACGCCGGCTATCTCGCTGATAACCGCAAGGCCTTTTGGCTTTCTGGCTTCGAAAAGCTCTTCGACACGGGGCAGACCATGCGTGATGTCTTCACCCGCAACACCGCCCGTATGGAATGTACGCATGGTGAGCTGTGTACCCGGCTCACCGATCGACTGAGCTGCAATGATACCCACCGCTTCGCCGATACTGACGGTCTTTCCGGATGACATATCCGCGCCATAGCACTTGGAGCATACACCGTGCTGTGTTTTACAGGTGAGCACTGAGCGGATGTGAGCGCCCTTGATGCCGGCCGCTTCAATACGACGGCAATGGTCATAACTAATCATTTCGTTCGCATGAACGATGATTTCATTTGTTTTGGGGTCCACGATATCCGCAGCGGCATAACGTCCGCCTATTCTGTCAATGAACGGCTCGATAATTTCTTTGCCTTCTATAACATCTTCAACCCAGACGCCTCTTATCGGATCGCCTTCTTTTAAGCAGTCGTTTTCTCGCACGATGACATCTTGGCTGACGTCCACAAGACGACGCGTTAAATAACCGGAGTCAGCTGTTCGAAGCGCCGTATCGGCAAGACCTTTACGCGCACCGTGCGTGGAGATAAAGAACTCAAGAACGGTCAGGCCTTCGCGGAAATTCGCACGGATCGGAATCTCAATAATTTCACCGGACGGGTCCGCCATGAGGCCGCGCATGCCCGCCAACTGACGGATCTGGTTGGTAGACCCTCTCGCGCCCGAGTTCGCCATCATGTATACCGGGTTGAAGGAACTAAGACCGTCCATCAACGCATCGGTGACGAGGTTTGTGGTATCCGCCCAAACCTTAATAACATTTTCTTTTCTTTCTTTATTTGTTAAGAAGCCTCTTTTAAACTTCTTCTCAATTTCTACAACCTTTTCTTCAGCGTTGCGGATATACTCCGCCTTGGCCTCGGGTATCACGATATCACTCACGCTGATCGTGATTGCGCCGACTGTGGAATAATGGAATCCAAGACGCTTGATATCATCCAGCATAGCAGCCGTTTTTGTTTCGCCGTGTTTCCTGTAACAGAAATCCACGATCTTTCCAAGCTGCTTTTTCCCCACAAGGAAGTCAATCTCCAGCAGGAATTCGCTGTCCGGCTGAGATCTATCCACAAAGCCTAAATTCTGAGGAATGGCTTCGTTGAATATGATACGTCCCGGCGTTGTCGTGAGTATGCGGCTGCGCTTTTCTCCGTTGATTGTTTTTGTGAAGCGCACGTTAACCATAGCCTGTAAGGCAATTTTGCCGGTCTGATACGCGATGACCGCTTCTTCGGGAGACGAGAAATACTCGCCCTCACCCAGCGCGCCTTCGCGATGTATGGTCAGGTAATAACTGCCGATAACCATATCCTGCGTGGGGCTGACAACCGGTTTACCGTCCTGCGGTTTTAAAATATTGTTCGCAGCAAGCATCAGGAAGCGGCACTCAGCCTGCGCCTCCACCGACAGTGGCACGTGAACAGCCATCTGGTCACCGTCGAAGTCCGCGTTGTAAGCGGTACAAACGAGCGGATGCAGCTTTAACGCCTTACCCTCGACGAGGACGGGCTCGAATGCCTGTATGCCAAGACGGTGCAGCGTGGGGGCGCGGTTTAACAGCACGGGGTGGTCTTTGATGACCGTTTCCAGCACGCCCCAAACCTCGGGCCGGACGCGCTCCACCATGCGTTTTGCACTTTTAATATTATGAGCCAAGCCGTCTTCCACCAGCTTTTTCATCACGAAAGGCTTGAACAGCTCCAGCGCCATCTCCTTAGGCAGACCGCACTGGTACATTTTCAGATCGGGACCCACAACGATAACACTTCGGCCCGAGTAGTCAACGCGCTTGCCCAGCAGGTTCTGACGGAACCGGCCTTGTTTGCCGCGCAGCATATCCGACAGAGACTTAAGCGGTCTGTTGCCGGGGCCCGTCACCGGGCGCCCGCGGCGGCCGTTGTCAATCAGCGCATCCACAGCTTCCTGAAGCATACGCTTTTCGTTTCTTACAATAATATCCGGCGCGCGCAGCGCAAGCAGCCTGTTGAGTCGGTTGTTGCGGTTGATCACGCGGCGGTAAAGATCGTTCAGATCGCTCGTCGCAAACCGTCCGCCGTCCAGCTGAACCATCGGGCGCAGTTCCGGCGGGATGATCGGTATGCAGTCAAGTATGATCCACTCAGGCTTGTTGCCCGACTGACGGAAAGCCTCAACCACCTCAAGCCTTTTGATGGCGCGGACGCGCTTCTGGCCGGTGGCGTTTTCCAGCTCTTTTTTAAGTTCGCGAGACGTCTTGTTAAGGTCTATCTTTTTAAGCAAATCCTTGACGCCTTCTGCGCCCATCTTTGCGATAAAAGCATCATCGCCGTACTTTTCCTGGCATTCACGCAATTCTTTATCATTAAGAAGCTGTTTATATTCCAGCGGCGTATTACCCGGGTCAATCACCACGAACGAAGCAAAATAAAGCACCTTTTCCAGATCACGCGGTGACATATCAAGAAGAAGTCCCATCCGTGACGGTATGCCCTTAAAATACCAGATATGCGAAACAGGCGCTGCCAGCTCGATGTGCCCCATGCGCTCACGACGCACCTTTGCACGCGTTACCTCAACACCGCACTTGTCGCAGATTATGCCCTTATAGCGCACGCGCTTATAGCGCCCGCAGTGGCATTCCCAATCCTTTGTCGGCCCAAAAATGCGTTCGCAAAATAAGCCGTCTTTCTCAGGCTTGAGCGTACGGTAGTTGATGGTTTCCGGCTTTTTCACCTCACCTCTGGACCACTCCCTGATTTTCTCAGGGGACGCTAAGCCAATCTGAATGGAATCAAAATTGCCAAGTTCGAACAAATAATTTCTCTCCTCTCGTATATGCCAAAAAACTATTTACTATTCTCTGTCGTTATCGTAATCATCATCAAATAAGCTGTCATCATCATCAATCAAGCCATCGAGAGATTCGATTTCTATATCGTCAAACTGGTCGTCGCTATATCTCTTCTTGTCGTAATCGTTCTCGTAGTAACCGTCTTTTTCATCGTCGTCGTCACTGTCGATACCGTCAAGATCTCCGTCGATATCAAGATCGTCATCATCAAAATCGTCATCGTCAAAGTCTTCATCAACACGGCTGCTGCGGCTTACAACAGCTTTGTCAATATCGATGTCGATATCATCCAGCGCATCCAGTTCGGGCACATCCAACTCGTCAAAGCTGATGTTAGAGAAGTCGTCTTCACGCACTTTTTCACTGCGTTTGTCAGACATTTCTCTTTCCGTGCCTTCAATGTTCACTTCCAGACCGGCGATATCATCATCCACGCTTTCCTTAATGGCGATCTCTTCACCCACATCGCCGAGCACTTTGACATCGAGCGCCAACGACTGCATTTCTTTGATAAGCACCTTAAACGACTCCGGGACGCCCGGCTCGGGTATGTTCTCACCCTTCACGATCGCTTCGTAGGTTTTCACACGGCCCACCACGTCGTCCGACTTCACAGTCAAGATCTCCTGCAATGTATTGGCCGCACCATATGCTTCCAGTGCCCACACTTCCATTTCACCGAAACGCTGTCCGCCAAATTGGGCTTTACCGCCAAGCGGCTGCTGCGTGACCAATGAATAAGGACCTGTGGAACGGGCATGTATCTTATCGTCCACAAGATGGTGGAGCTTTAATATGTACATATAACCGACTGTCACGCGGTTTTCAAACGGCTCGCCGCTGCGGCCGTCATAAAGCACGGTTTTGCCGTCCGGCTCCATCCCAAGCTGTTTAAAGAGGTTCATAATATCTTCTTCTGTCGCACCGTCGAAAACAGGCGTTGCAATACGCCATCCCATCGCTCTGGCCACATAGCCAAGATGTACCTCGAGCACCTGGCCGATATTCATACGCGAAGGCACGCCCAGCGGATTCAGAACGATATCCAGCGGTGTACCGTCCGGCAGGAACGGCATATCTTCCACAGGCAGTATCCGTGAAATAACGCCCTTATTGCCATGACGTCCGGCCATTTTGTCGCCTACGGATATCTTGCGTTTCTGAGCGATGTAGCAGCGCACCAGCTTGTTAACACCGGCAGTCAGCTCATCCTTGTTCTCACGTGTGAAAACCTTTATATCCACAACGATACCTTCTTCACCGTGCGGCACGCGCAGCGAGGTATCCCTGACTTCACGGGCTTTTTCACCAAATATGGCACGCAGCAGGCGTTCCTCGGCGGTCAGTTCCGTTTCGCCCTTGGGTGTCACTTTGCCGACAAGTATATCACCAGCACGCACTTCGGCGCCGATGCGGATAATGCCGCGCTCGTCAAGATTTTTGAGCGCGTCTTCACCCACGTTGGGAATATCGCGTGTGATCTCCTCAGGACCCAGCTTGGTATCGCGCGCTTCGGCTTCGTAGCCTTCAATATGGATAGACGTGAACACGTCATCACGAACCAAACGCTCGCTGATGAGTATCGCGTCTTCGTAGTTGTATCCTTCCCATGTCATAAACCCGACCAGTACGTTTCGTCCCAGCGCAAGCTCGCCTGATTCGGTAGACGGTCCGTCGGCTATAATATCGCCCTTTTTGACCTTCTCTCCTGTTCTCACTGTGGGGTACTGATTCGTGCATGTGCCCTGATTCGAACGGGAGAACTTGATCAGCTTGTATTCTCTGACCTGCTTTTCTTCCTGAATCAGAATTCTGTCAGACGATACGCTCTTAACGATACCGTCTTCATATGCAAGTACCACGGCGCCTGAATCCTGAGCCGCTTTATGTTCCATGCCTGTGCCCACAATCGGTGCCTCAGGCTTAACCAAAGGCACAGCCTGACGCTGCATGTTGGAACCCATGAGCGCACGGTTCGCGTCGTCGTTCTCAAGGAACGGTATCAGCGCCGTCGCGACTGAGACAACCTGCTTCGGTGACACGTCCATAAGGTCAACCTCGTCACGCGACACTTCAACGATTTCTTCCTGCCTGCGCGACATAACACGGCTGCGCTTAAAGTTGCCGTCTTCGCCAATCGGTTCGTTGGCCTGTGCCACCACATATTTGTCTTCTTCATCCGCTGTCAGATAGACGATCTCATCGGTAACGGTTTTATTTTCTTTATCGATCACCCGATAAGGCGATTCGATGAAGCCATATTCGTTAATACGCGCGTAGGTAGACAGCGATCCGATAAGGCCGATGTTCGGACCTTCAGGCGTCTCGATCGGGCACATACGTCCATAGTGCGTATGGTGAACGTCACGCACGTCAAACGATGCGCGCTCACGGTTAAGACCGCCGGGTCCCAAAGCAGACAAACGACGTTTGTGTGTGAGCTCCGCCAGCGGATTCGTCTGATCCATGAACTGTGAAAGCTGTGATGACCCGAAGAATTCCTTTATGGCTGCCGTCACCGGACGGATATTGATGAGGTTCGAGGGTGTGGCCACGTCCATATCCTGTATTGACATACGTTCACGTACAACGCGTTCCAGTCTTGAAAGGCCGACGCGAATCTGGTTTTGCAGCAGCTCACCCACGCTGCGCAGACGCCTGTTTCCCAAGTGGTCAATGTCGTCTGTATGCCCAAGGCCGTATTTAAGTCCAATCTGATAACTCATAGAAGCCATAATGTCATCGACGATGATATGCTTAGGTATGAGCTTTTCAATATTGTTCTTCAGCTGTTTCTTGAGTGTTTCTTCATCACTGCCGAACTCGGCCAGTATCGCCTTGAATGTGGGGAAATGAACCTTTTCATTGATACCCACGCTTAAGGGATCAAACGACAAAAGGCTGTTAACACGCACGAAATTGTTACCGAGCACCTTGACCTCGGTCTCGCCAATCTGCAGCGTTACACTGTTGATACCCGCTTCTTCGATCTGTATGGAAACGTCTCGGGAAATAATTTCTCCCTTAGCCACCAGCAGTTCGCCGTCTTCAGAAACGATGTTCTCGGCACTCCTCTGGCCTTCAATTCTGTCCGCGATCGAGAGCTTCTTATTATATTTATAACGGCCGACTCTTGCTAGGTCATACCGTCTCGGGTCAAAAAACAAAGAGTCAATAAGCATCCGCGCACTTTCAACAGTCGGCGGTTCGCCCGGACGCAAACGGCGGTAGATCTCAATAAGACCATCCTCAACGCTCTGCCCGCCATCCTTTTTAAATGTTGCCTGAAGGAAATCCTCGTCGCCGAAAAGATCGATAATCTGCTGATTGGTTCCGCAGCCCATCGCGCGCATCAGCACTGTCATGGGCAGTTTTCTTGTTCTGTCCACGCGTACCCAGTAGCAATCATTGCTGTCCGTTTCATATTCGAGCCACGCACCGCGGTTAGGAATCACTGTGGCGCTGTAGAGCTTTTTACCCGATTTATCGATCTGTACATCAAAATAAACACCGGGGCTACGCACAAGCTGGCTGACGATGACGCGCTCGGCACCGTTTATGATGAATGTGCCCTTTTCGGTCATGAGCGGGAAATCTCCCATAAACACTTCCTGCTCTTTCATTTCCCCTGTTTCCTTATTAATAAGGCGCACCACAACTTTTAACGGCGCAGCGTAATTAACGTCTCTTTCTTTGCATTCTTCGACGGTGTATTTTGGTTTGTTTTCGAGATAGTAATCGATAAATTCGAGTATCAGATTCTCAGAATAGTCGGTTATGGGTGAAATATCATTGAGCACCTCACGGAGGCCAACCTCTAAAAAGGAATTGTATGAGTTCTTTTGGATCTCGATTAGATCCGGCATATCCAGGACTTCTTCGATCTTCGAAAAGCTCATCCTGCTTCGTTTTCCAAAATTGACTTCATGCACCATAAGTTTTTAATCCACTCTCCTGTTATGCAAAATAACATTATGACATTTTCAAGATGAAGGCACTCGCTGATTATTCCCGTAACAGGGCCATAATATACCGCAATTTTCCACGACACCTGCTAAAACACTACCCACATCCTCGTCGGCAAAATAAGAGACTCCCCCCTATAATGAGCACGCTAATGCAATATAACATATTACTATAACCATATACCCTTGTCAACAAGAAAAAAGCATGGTTCTTAAATGGTTTACAAAAAGTTTAACAGGATGACGTCTTTTCAAACAATCCTGTGAAATCAAAGGTTGCAAAGTAATCCTGCGGAGATTCTGCACGTCGGATCATTTCCACCTCACCGCTTTCCTTGAGTAAAAGTTCTGCACTGCGCAGTTTGCCGTTATAGTTGTATCCCATGGCAAAGCCGTGCGCCCCTGTATCATGGATAACCAATATATCGCCCCTGTCGATTTTCGGAAGCAAGCGGTCTACCGCAAATTTATCGTTGTTTTCGCAGAGTCCGCCCGTCACATCATACTTGTGATCGCAGGCCGCATCTTCCTTGCCCAGCACGGTGATATGATGATACGCGCCATACATCGCAGGCCGCATCAAATTGGCCGCACAGGCATCCACGCCGATATATTTCTTATGAATATTCTTTTCATGAATGGCTGTCGTGACCAAATGGCCAAAGGGGGCAAGCATATAACGGCCCAATTCCGTGTATATGGCCGTTTCCCCCAGACCTGCGGGCACCATAATATCTTCAAAAGCCTGCCGGACCGCTTCGCCGATCGCAAATATATCGTTGGACTTTTGCTTGGGCTTATATGGTATACCGATTCCGCCCGATAAATTGATGAAGGCAATATCCACGCCGACTTCCCGCTTTAACTCCACCGCGGTTTTAAACAACAGCCTCGCCAGCTTGGGGTAATACGTGTTTGTGGTGGTGTTGGAGGCAAGAAACGCGTGCAGACCAAACCTCTTAGCGCCTTTTTGAGCGAGAATCTTAAACCCTCTCGTGAGCTGTTCGCGTGTAAAACCATATTTGGCTTCTCCGGGCTTATCCATAATCTGATTTTCCAACTCAAAGTGTCCGCCCGGATTAAGACGGCATCCGATTGTTTCGGGTATGCCAATTAAAGATTCGAGAAAATCGATATGCGTTATATCATCAAGATTGATCGTCGCACCCAGCTTTCCTGCGAGAATATAGTCTTCCTCAGGCGTCACATTGGACGAAAACATGATATCGCTGCCCTTAAAACCACAGGCTTCGCTCATCATCAGCTCCGTCAACGATGAACAATCGACGCCGCAGCCTTCCTCCTGCAATATCTTTAATATGGCCGGATTGGGCGTGGCCTTCACAGCGAAAAATTCCTTGAAACCTTTATTCCATGAAAATGCCTGATATAAATTTCTGGCGTTTTCACGAATGCCACGTTCATCATAAATGTGAAATGGGGTGGGGAATTTCTCTCTGATTTCCATTGCTTGTTCTTTCGTGATAAATGGACGCTTCATGCTCAAAAATCGCCTTTCTTGTTGTAAAAAATCTTTTTTTGTCAGATGACTGATAAAAACAAAAGCGGCGCTTTGCGGCTGCCGCTTTTTATAAACGGTTCCTACCTTAAGCTGTAATTGCCCAGTGTTCCGAGCGTTTCCTTTTCATTCAATACCACATCATAAAGACTGATCCCTAAGGTGTTGCACAGTGCGGCCAGATAAAACAGCGTGCCGCCAATCTCCTCTTCGATTGTCCTTCTGCACTCAGGACAAAGCTCACCCTTAAGCTGCGTCGAGGTCAGATCGCTTAGGTTTTTCATGCTGACTTCGCCGGGAAAGGCCTGTTTTTTCCCCTCAATCTGAACACAGCCGCAATGGGTAACCGCTTTGACAACAGAGCGGTTCACTCGGCCGGAACTGGTTTGAACCTTAGTTAAAATATCAAGAACGCTTCTATTTCGTATGAGCAGCTCGCTCACGACGTTCTGAAAGTCTTCCATTAATATATCGTTGATTGAGTTTCCCATAACTGCCCCTCTTTTCGTTTCGCTTGTCTACCCCCCTATTATATATCGCCCACGTCTTTTGTCAAAGAATGTTTTTTGTCGCTTTCTGTCTTAATCAAAACGCGAATATTTATAAAACGATAACAACAATACATGCATTGAGTAAAAAAACAAGCTGGCTGAACTCGATTGAAAAGCCGATCAAGTCTCCCGTGATGCCACTAAGCCGTTTCGCCATGCCGCTTACAATAAGCAATGTGCTCAAAACCGCAACGGCAAACGAAGCCGTAAGCCCCGCGCAAAGCAGCCAGCCGTTCGGCAGCCCGGCAGTCAGTAAGCATAACACCACCTCTATGAATATATAAACCGATATGGCCACAATGACATTAAAAGTTTTGACACCGTCGATAAAACTCTTGCCCAATCCGTCCGGCTGGGCACTGCCAAACAGGCGAGCGCATATCAATGCAGCCGAACGTCCCACCAGCGGGAACAGCCATACGGCCAATTCTTGCGTCTGCGCAAGAGATACTGTCATGCCGATGGCATACAGACAAACAGCCAGCACACCGAATGTGCCTATATGGCTGTCTTTCATAATGGCCAGTGTGCCTTCTTTGTCGCGGTGAGCGGCAAACCCGTCCATTGTATCCGCCATGCCATCCACATGCAGCCCGCCGCTTAAAAGCAGATACACCACCAAAGCGGCAAAAGCAGCCAGATAAGGCCCGGCCCACATTTTAAGCAGCATGACGGCACCCACAGGCAGGCCGACAATAAGCCCTATAATAAAGAAGTATTTGATACCCTTTTTAAACTGCACGTCATCCCAGTCCCCCGGAGCACGTACAGGAATGCGCGTAAAAAACGCAAGCATCGCGGTAAAGCTCTTCATCATCCGCCTCACTATTTAAGCTTCATAGGCAGTCCGGAAATCATGCAATAGACTTCATCGGCCTTTGCAGCCACATGCATATTGAGCCGCCCCGCCATATCACGGAAGATACTTCCCATGCGGTAAGCCGGCACGATCCCCTGTCCCACCTCGTTCGTCACCACGATCAGCGATTTGCCGCCAATGCCATCCAGCAGCGTATCCACTTCTGCTATGATTCTGCTTTCCAGCAACCCCACCTCATCCAAATCACAGCCGTCAAAGTCCAGATTGCTTTCAAACATATGGCTTGCGATCATGACTGTCAAACAATCAAGTATCAGTGTATCGCAGGACGAAAAACGCGTATCTTCTAAAAGCGCAGAGAACCCACTGTGCCGCTCGAATGTCATCCATTCGTCAGGACGGGATGCCTTGTGCCGCTCGATCCTGTGACGCATATCCTCATCGGTCACTGTCGCGGTCGCGATATACCCCACAGTTCTGCCCGACTCCCGCGCAATATTTTCGGCAAACGTGCTTTTCCCGCTGCGTGCACCGCCCGTGACCATCACAATACCCATCAGTATTCGATACCCTTTCTTGCGGCAACGCCATTGTCCATATAGTGCTTGACCTCGCACATCTCGGTCACCAGATCCGCGCGGCTTATAATCTCTTCCGGTGCATCACGGCCCGTCAGCACCACTTCGGTGCGGCCGCGGCGATCAATGATATGCAGCAACTCGGGCAGCGTCAGTATGCCGCAGGACAGCGCCGCCATTGCCTCATCCATAATCAGTAGATCGGCCTTATCCAGCCAAGTATCCACTATTTTCAGCACATCGCAAACACGTACGCGCATAGCGGCCTTTTCTTCATCGCTGAGCATATAAAAAAACGCCTTTGAGTCCGACGCACGCAGCAGCTCAATATTATCGATCCGGCTGATAATATGAAGTTCACCCGTATCACGTCCTTTTAAGAACTGAACGATCTTCACGTTTAAGCCCTGACCCGCCGCGCGGATCGCCAACCCCATCGCCGCTGTGGTCTTGCCCTTGCCGTTGCCCGTATAAACCTGCACACACGATTTTTCCATATTGATTAAGGCCGCCTTTCATTTTTAAGATATCACACTCTGATGCTGTATAGCAACTTTTAGGGCATAGCGTTTGGTGCTTCCACTGTGCTATAATGTGTCGACAGGAAAGGACTTAAGTTATGGCACTCTCTTTGGCACCGCTTTTTTCCGGTTCGTCCGGCAACGCAATACTCATAAGCTCCGGCAATACGCGCGTCCTTGTGGATGCGGGCGTTTCAGGCCGCCGGATTGAGGAGGCGCTGCGCAGCATCGGGCAGGATATCCGGGAAATCAAAGGCATACTGATTACACACGAGCACTCAGATCATATACAAGGTGCCGGCATACTTTCACGCAAGCACAGCATTCCCGTTTTCGCTACGGCACCCACATGGGAGGCCTGTGGCGATAAACTTGGCCGCGTACAGAGCCGGCTGCAGCGGATTATCGCCAAATCGGAATTCTATATTGACGACCTGCTCATTGAGCCTTATGAAATACCACACGATGCCGTTGACCCCGTGGGCTACTGTATATCCCATGGGGGGCGTAAAGCTGCGGTGGCGACCGACTTGGGCTATTTTCCGCAGAAGGTGGAAATGAAGCTGCAAAGCTGCGACCTCGTACTGCTCGAATCCAATCATGATGCCACCATGCTGCGGACAGGCCGTTATCCTTACGCACTCAAGGAACGCATCAAGTCGCGCAAGGGGCATCTGTCCAACGACGATGCCGCTGATGCCGCGGTGAAACTGGCCTGTGCCGGTGTTACTTCAATACTGCTGGGTCACTTAAGCCGCGAAAACAACTCAGAACAGCTGGCTTTTCGCACCGTCACCGATGCGCTGATTGCTCAGGGACTTACTCCCGGGCAGGATATAAACTTAGGGCTCGCTTTTCGTGACAGGGTGACAGGCGTATTCCATATCAGATGATAACAGTATATAAGGAAGAACCATGCCGAATTTGACCATAGTCTGTATCGGAAAACTAAAAGAAAGCTATTGGCAGCAGGCACAGGCGGAATACATAAAACGTCTCGGCGCATTCTGCCGCCCCGCTGTCGTCGAAAAAAGCGAAGCCTCACTGCCCAAAGATGCATCCGACGCGCTCATTAAAAAAGCGGTGGAAGAAGAAGGCCGTGCGCTGCTTTCAGCTGCCAGAGGAACGATCATTGCACTCTCGCCAGAGGGTGAAGCTCTAGATTCTTTCGCCTTTTCCCGCCTTGTTAAAAAATTTTCCGATGCGGGAGATCTCACTTTCGCCATCGGCGGCTCATATGGTCTGTCGGCCGATATCAAAAAAACTGCTCGCAGCGTTATCTCATTCTCCACCCTGACCATGCCTCACCAGCTCTTTCGCATCGTGCTGCTAGAGCAGGTTTACCGCGCCTTTATGATCGGTTCAAACCGGACATATCATAAATAATTTTTTCGACAATTAACGCGATTTCCACACTTTATTCCACTATTTATGTCGTATATTAGGAACTATTGCCATCTGTGAAGGACAATCTTTCTTTATGCCGAATTGTGCAATTAATCAACCCGAAATAAAGAAAAATAAAAAAAACGGGACATGATTGATGATTTTATTTTTTCGCGTCAATACGCGTATGTAAAGGAGTGTTTTAATATTGTTGAGATTCCAGAAGCCTGGCACAGACACCTTGCGCAAATTCAGCATGGACAAAAGCCAGAACAATACACTTGAGATTATTCCGGTTGATTATATCCGTCCCAATCCCTATCAGCCACGGCGTGTATTTACCGAAGAAAGCCTTGCTGAGCTTTCCCATTCCATTAAACAATACGGGCTTCTCCAGCCCATTACGGTCAGAAAACTGAATCACAATTATTATGAGATAATTGCCGGAGAGCGCCGCTGGCGTGCTGTCTGCAAAGCCGGTTTTACGCATATCAAGGCGTTTGTTCAGCCTGCCGTTGATGAGGACAGCGCGATGATAGCGCTGATTGAAAATCTTCAACGGGAAAACCTGCACTTTTTTGAGGAGGCCGAAGGATATTTAAGCCTTATGAAAGAGCACGGCCTCACACAGGAGGAGCTTGCGCGCCGGCTCGGCAAAAACCAGAGCACAGTGGCAAATAAGATGCGCATACTCAAGCTACCCGCCAGTGTGAAAGAGCTGATTACGACTTATAAGCTCACCGAGCGCCATTCACGCGCTCTGCTGCGGCTTCATAACGAAGATGCTCAGATCCGCTTAATCAAGGATATCACGCAGAAAAACCTGTCCGTGAAAATGACCGAGGACATCGTCGAGAAGATGCTTGCTAAGCTTTACGGCGAGGTCCCTGCCGATACCGGCGGCCAGCATGTGGTCTGTATCATGCGCGATTACCGGATCTATCTGAATACCATTAAAAAAGCGCTGTCCCGAATTAAAAAATCGGGCGTTAAGGTGAGCTACAGCGCACTTGAAAGCAAGGATAAAGTCTCTATCACGATAGAGCTTGCCAAATAGTTTAATACCTTTATTGCCATTGTAACCCCAAACTTGTCCCCAATACCCCTACTATTGGCGGAACGTCGGGAAAACCCCTGCCGTTTCCGCCCATTTTTTTGCTTTCCGGCATATACATTCAATTATTGTACATTTTGCGTAAAAATAGTATGATGCTCTTAATGAATAAACATGATCTGAAGCAATGGTATAAGCTTGACAATGCCGCCAAGCTCTATCCGGCTATACGAAGCCGCAAATGGACAGCCATATACCGTGTTTCCGTCAAACTTCGTGAAACCGTTGATGAACAGCGGCTTGCAAAGGCTTTGGAGATAACGGTCGGACGCATGGGCATTTTCTCCTGCCGCTTAAAGGCAGGTTTGTTTTGGTATTACTTTGAGAATAACCCCCGCCTGCCGCAGGTCACCGGCGACGCGATCAACCCTTGCATCCGATTATATACAAAAGACTGTAACGGGTATCTCTGGCGCGTACGCGCCCATAATAAGCGTATCTCACTGGAAGTTTTCCACTCGGTATCCGACGGTTACGGTGGTATCACATTCTTAAAGACGCTTGTCGCGCAATACCTCAGCTTGGGCGGCTGGGATATTCCCGCAAATTCTGGTGTTCTTGACTGCAGTCAACCACCTTCTGATGAAGAATCCGAGGATGCCTTCCTTAAATATTACAATAAAAAAGCGGTCAGGTCGTGGAAAGAAACACGAGCTTATCAGATTAAGGGAAAAAAGGAAGAGCACCACACGCTCAACATCGTTCGCGGCCTTGTCCGCATTTCGGACCTGAAAACCGCCGCCAAAAAATATAACGTCTCACTCACCGATTTTCTTGTCGGTGTTTATATGTACACGCTCTACCTCATACAAAAGAAAGAAAATCCGAGGCGTATCAAACCTATCAAGGTCTCTGTCCCTGTCAATCTGCGCGCATTTTTCGAAACTCAGACGCTGCGCAACTTTTCATCTTATGTGAACCCGGAAATTAACGCCAACTGGGGCGACTATACATTCGAAGAGATTTTGAGCGTCGTCCATCATTATCTGCGCTGTGAACTCACAAAGAAAAATCTGGCCGCTAAAATGTCCAAGAATGTCAAGGCTGAGAAAAATATCTTTGTTCGTATATTGCCGCTATATTTAAAAAACAGGGTCATCAACCTCATCTTTCAGCTCGCGGGCGAAACGCGCATCACCAGTACGCTTTCCAACATCGGTGTTGTCGATATGCCCAAGGAAATGGCGGTACACGTAGAACGGTTTGATGTGATGCTGGGGGCGCTGCGCTATAACAGTGTGAACTGCGCCGTATGCACGTTTGGTGACATGATCAGCATTTGCTTTTCAAGTACAATCAAAGAAACTCATGTCGAGCGGGAGTTTTTTCGTTTTCTTGTGAAGATGGGCATCCATGTCAAAATCGAGAGTAACAGGGGGATATAGGTAGGTGTCTTATTGTGTGAATTGTGGTGTGGAACTGGAACGAGACTTGAAGAGCTGCCCGCTATGCGGTGTGCCGATCATCAATCCGCTTGATACTGTTTGCATTGAGCCGGAAAAAACATTCGCCGATAAACGGGATGAGTATAAAAAAATAGACCACAACTTCTGGATCAAATTCAATTCCATACTCGCCGCCGTTCCCATTGCGATCAGCCTGCTGTGCAATCTGCTCTACGATAAGAAAATCACGTGGTCTTTATTTGTGATGACCGGGGTTTTTATGCTCTGGACGATTTGCACCTCACCATTTGTTTTTAAGCGTTTTGATTATAAAAAAATGCTCCTGACCGATTTTACCGCTGTATCCCTGGGCCTTGGCGTTATTCAGTACGTGCTTCCCCAACACCATTGGTTTTTCACTTTGGCTTTTCCTATCATACTCTTTTGCCTGCTTTACTGGCTAGCGGCTGTCTCGTTAATAAAAAAGGGGTTTTTGGCAGGGCTCCTGCGCATCGTGGGAACAGTATTCGTTTTTGTGACACTTTTGGTTATTACTCTTGAAATTCTTATAGACCTATATACGATAGGCAGTGTTTCTCTTATATGGTCTTGGTTTGTGACGGCGGCCTGCCTGCCAATCGTCGCGCTGATGATATTGCTTGATACCAACAAGGCCGTCAAACAGGAGCTGGCAAGAAGGCTGCATTTTTAAAGGCATAAATATATTTCTTAATCATTATACAGATTAAAGTCATCGATTTCTGTCATCTTTTCGCGGCGTATGTCCGCACCAAGCTGTTTTAGTTTGCCTTCAATATGATCGTATCCTCTGTCAATATACTGCACACCTGTGATTTCCGTTTCACCGTCTGCCATGAGGCCTGCCACGATTAGCGCCGCACCCGCACGCAGATCGGTAGCACGTACCGGTGCGCCTGTCAAGCGCTCTACACCCTCAACCACGCACACGCGCCCATCTATGGACACATTGGCTCCCATACGCCTGATCTCGTTGATATGCTTGAAGCGTGACTCGAATATGCTTTCGACAATAATACTGGCTCCTTCTGCGGTGCTTAGCAGAACGGTTGCGGGCTGCTGAAGGTCTGTCGGGAAACCCGGATAAGGCAGTGTTTTGATATTGACATGCTTGGGCCGGCGATGACAAGTCACACGCAGCGTATCGTCGCCTTCTTCCACGGTGACACCCATTTCAATAAGCTTGGCCGTCAGCGCTTCCATGTGCGTGGGAATCACGTTCGTTATGGTCACATCGCCCCGCGTGGCCGCAGCCGCAATCATCAGCGTGCCAGTTTCGATCTGGTCCGGAATGATTGAATAACTGCACCCGTGCAGCTTGTCCACACCCGTAATTCGCACGATATCCGTACCCGCGCCTTTCACCTTGGCGCCCATGCGGTTTAAGAAGTTGGCCACATCCACGACATGCGGTTCTTTGGCTGCGTTGACAATTGTCGTTTTGCCCTTTGCCGTAACAGCGGCGAGCATAATATTGATTGTTGCCCCCACAGACACCACATCCAAATAGATATCCGTGCCCACAAGGCCGTTTGGCGCTTGCGCTTTCAGCATGCCGTATTCGGTTTTCACTTTGGCTCCCAGCGCTTCCATGCCTTTGACATGCTGGTCGATCGGACGCAAGCCAATGGCACAGCCGCCGGGCAAATACACCTCAGCTTTACCGAAACGGCCTAAAAGTGCGCCCATAAAGTAATATGACGCTCGCATCATTTTCACGGCATCGTTATTGATGACATGGGTTTTAAGGCCTGTTGTGTCGATCTTTAAGGATGTTTTCTCAAGTGTGGTTTTTGCGCCCATCCAGCAAAGCAGGTAATCAAGAAGGCGAACATCGTCTATATTGGGCAGATTGTCAATATCGAAAGTCCCTTCGCACAGAATCGTCGCGGGTAGTATGGCCACAGCCGCGTTCTTCGCGCCGCTGACGCTGACAGTCCCCGTTAGTGGCTTAGAGCCCCTGATGACAAGCTTTTCCTTCATATCGTCAATACGTGCAAAAACGCACAATCCTCCAACATAGAATGTCTTAAATAACATAGTGAGTATAACAGGTTCAGCCAAAGCTATCAACTATTAAAAAAAGGAGCTTTTTCCTTCGTTACATGCTGTATAAATATGTTTCCCTTTTTGATTCACAAACTCTTTGCTTATAAAATGTTTAAATGCTATAATTCACGTACATACTTTAATATTTTGCGAGAGGAAGAGAGCTGTGTATAAAATACTCAAAAAAGAAACACTGAGCGAACAGGTTAAGCTTTTGGTGATCGATGCACCACCGGTTGCAAAAAAAGCACAGCCCGGCCAGTTTATCATACTGCGCATTGACGAACATGGTGAGCGCATTCCGCTTACCATAGCAGATTATGATGCCCAAGCTGGCACGGTAACCATTATATTTCAAGAGGTCGGCAAGACTACAATACACCTTGGTACACTAAATGAAGGCGACAGCTTGCTCGATTTCGTAGGACCTTTAGGCAAAGCTTCACACTTCGACAGCAGCGTGAAAAAAGCGGCTGTCATCGGCGGCGGGCTTGGTACGGCAATCGCATACCCGCAGGCAAAAAAGCTGCATTCCTTGGGTGTCAAAGTCACAAGTATCACAGGTTTCCGTAACAAAGAGCTCATCATATTGGAAGATGAAATCAGCAAGGTATCTGATAAGCTGCTCGTGATGACCGACGACGGCAGCAACGGCCATAAGGGCTTTGTGACCGATGCTTTGAAAGCAGAAATTGAAGCCGGTGAAAAATTTGATCTTGTCATCGCTATCGGTCCGCTGATTATGATGAAATTTGTCTCCAAACTGACAAAAGAATATGGTATCAAGACAATTGTCAGCATGAACCCCGTTATGATTGACGGTACGGGCATGTGCGGCGGCTGCCGTGTCACCGTGGGCGGAAAAACCCAGTTTGCCTGTGTGGACGGGCCCGACTTTGACGGTCATGAAGTCGACTTTGATGAAGCGATGCGCCGCCAGAACATGTATAAACATCAGCAGGAAGATTCATGCAACCTGTTCAAGGGGGTAGATTAATAATGGCAAAACGTAATATGGATCCCAAGAAAACAGCAATGCCCGAACAGGATGCCCTGGATAGAGCATGCAATTTTAGTGAAGTCGCGCTGGGTTACAGCGAAGAGATGGCAAAGAATGAAGCGGAACGCTGCCTGCAGTGCAAAAATAAGCCCTGTGTAACCGGCTGCCCCGTGAACGTTCAGATACCTGAGTTTATTGAACTCATTACGCAAGGCAACTATATAGATGCCTACAACAAAATCAGAGAGACAAACGGACTGCCCGCCATATGCGGACGCGTGTGCCCGCAGGAAGGCCAATGTGAAAAGTACTGCGTACGCGGTATTAAAGGCGAACCCGTCGGCATAGGACGTTTGGAACGATTTGTGGCAGACTACGCCATTGAACACGGCTCTGAGCCGATGCAATGTGCCATGCCTACAGGTAAGAAAGCCGCTGTGATCGGCTCAGGCCCCGCAGGATTAACCTGTGCGGCAGACCTTGCCAAGATGGGCGTTGATGTCACCATATTTGAAGCCTTCCATACACCGGGCGGCGTGCTGGTTTACGGCATACCCGAATTTCGTCTGCCCAAATCATTGGTGCAAAAGGAAATCGACGCACTCACTTGTATGGGTGTTAAAATCGAAACAAACATGGTTATGGGCCGTGTGCTTTCCATCGATGATTTAAAGCAGATGGGCTTTGAAGCGATATTCATCGGAACGGGCGCCGGGTTACCCAAGTTTATGGAAATACCGGGCGAGAACTTAAACGGCGTTTATTCTGCCAATGAGTTTTTAACGCGTATCAACCTCATGAAGGGCTATAAGTTCCCCGAATACGATACGCCCGTTGTGCGGCATAAAAAGCTGGCTGTCATCGGCGGCGGCAACGTGGCGATGGACGCAGCACGCTGTGCTAAGCGTCTGGGTGCGGAAGAGGTCTACGTTGTTTACCGCCGCAGTGAGGCTGAAATGCCCGCTCGTCTGGAAGAGATCCATCACGCCAAGGAAGAGGGCATCATATTCCAATTCCTTGTGAACCCCACCGAAATACTCGGCACGGAAGACGGCTATGTCCGCGCGATGCGCCTGCAAAAGATGGAGCTGGGCGAACCGGATAGCTCTGGACGCCGCCGTCCTGTTGCAGTCAAGGGTTCCGAGTACGACATCGAGCTGGACGCTGTCGTGGTGGCCATCGGCCAAAGCCCCAATCCGCTGATGCGTGAAGCCACGCCCGGCCTTAAAACACAAAGCTGGGGCGGGATCATTACCGATGAAGAAACAGGCGCCACGTCCATCGAAGGTGTCTATGCGGGCGGAGACGCTGTATCGGGTGCGGCCACTGTCATACTCGCGATGGGTGCGGGGAAAGCGGCTGCAAAAGCCATGTATGAGTATATGACCAACAAGTAAAGAAAGCTGTCATCAGCCGGCGGAGTTGTCTTTCCGCCGGCTATTTATTTGCCTCCATTTTTCATCCACATAGCATTTTCTTAATGGTTACTCTCTCATAATCGACATCTTTTCGTCTGATATTTACTTTAATAATCCATTCCTCTATATTAATGGTAATGATATAGAAGGAGTATATTTATGGTTCAGTCATCCTCCATCACCGCGCTCATTATCAATATCGTGATCTGCTTTGGAATGCCGCTGGGCAGCCTTGCATATTTGCTGATTAAGAAGAAGCGTGCGATGATACCTTTTTTTGCCGGTATGGCGACCTTTATCGTTTTTCAGCTGATGCTTCGCGTCCCATTGGTGAACGGACTTTTCGCGTCTATGGATTGGTATAAACACATGACAAATAATCCATTGTTATACGGATTATTCTTAGGGCTTATGGCGGGCCTCGTTGAGGAGGGCGGACGGTATTGCGGTTATCGCGCACTGCTGAAGGAGCGTGACCGTTGGATAGACGGCTTTGCGCTGGGGGCCGGTTACGGCGGAATTGGCGCAGTTGTTGTAGGCATCACTTATTTGAGCAATCTGGCGCTGATCCTTAGCATCAACAACGGTGATTTTGCACAGCTCACAGCGAACCTTTCTGCCGATGAAGCCAATCAAATTTTCACTCAGCTCACAGCATTGCAGCCGTTTGATATTTTGCTCAGCGGTCTTGAGCGAATCTTTGCTTTTATCATACAGATCGCGCTATCGCTGCTCGTTCTTATCAGTGTCAGAAAGAAGAAAGTTCTCTATCTTGGCGCTGCTGTCTTGACCCATTTTCTTGTCGATACCGTCATGTATATTTTGCAGTATGTTCTGGGCTTTAGTATGGTCTTGATGATTATCTATCTGGGACTGATGACGGCGATTGCCATCGTATTCATGATCCGCTCGAGAAAAGCATTTGAACCGATTATGCCACTCTCTCCCTCGGCAGCAGCACAAACGCAGGCTTAAAAAATGCAGTATACAAAAACCCCTCAATGGCAGCTTGCCTTTGAGGGGTTCCTTCTATCGTTACTATTATTTGACCTCTATGAAGAATATTTCTCTGTCCCTTGATGCCACGACGATGGTGTTGCCATAGACGGCAGGTGTTGCTTCAAAGTTGTGATCCACCTCTCCATTAGCAAGACTCAGCTTATCGACTTCCGTACATGTACCGCCGTCCACCTTAAGCAGAGCCACGTCTCCGGCCTTGTCGCACTGCACAATATAGCCGATTGTCTTTCCTTCAGCGTTGGTCTTATCGGAGTAGACTGTGACAGGCGATGAAGGTGACCATCCGGAAACGTCCATGTCATATTCCCAAACGATATCGCCGGTATCCTTATTGAGCGCATAAAGCTTGCTCGTTGTCGAGTCGCCCTTGATTTCGGCTGTCACATTGTAGATGATAAGTCCTTCCAGCGTGGTCCCTTCCTTACCGAGCACCGGTGTGGCAAGAATACCCCCGTCAACAGAAGAATTAGATTGGACCATGAAGTCTTTCGTCCATAGTACTTCACCCGTAAGACCATCTATCTTGCGGGCGTATGCCGGGCCGGAAGACCCCAAGTCACGCACTAGCTCATCATACTCGCAGCCCGTATACAAATAGAACGCGTTGTTGGTCACATCTTCCTCGAGAACTAGGCTCACGTCGCTGTCATCGTCCAGGTCGTTCGCATAAACAAGCTCCATAGTATTCAGATTGACACATTGCAGCATGCCCGCGTTATCCGTAAAGAAAATATATTCACGCCAGGCCGCAGGTGAATTTTCCATGCCCCAGCGTCCGCCTACACTCGCGTCCGCAGATCTGTTGCGCGGCGTCGTATAACGGTATTTCACCTTGGCAGGGTCGGCATCCATTGTGAGCGTGCCTGCGCTCGGGTCATACTGTGTATTCAGTTTGCAAGTGTACATGATACCGTTTTCACCAAGATAAATCAGCGTATCCGTCTTTGCGTCCACAAGCGGGCTGGAGTCATAAGCCTGCCAGCTGCGCAGCGCAAACGGGTCTTTTGACTCGGCGCCAAATTTCATGAGCAGCGAATTGTCAATCAGGCTGTATGCCCGTACAAACATGTTGTTACAACTGGTTCCGCTGCCGTCCGACTGCAGCCCTTGTCCTACGTAGATGATGGGGTATCCGCGCGGATCGAGCGCGGGTGTTCCCTTTGTGGGCGCACCGATATCAATGAAATCGCGCGTTTTGGTACCCGTGGAAAGCTCCATAAAGTAGAGCCGTCCGTCAAGAGACGCATAAATTACTTCAACAAAATCTTCTTTGTTTCGGAATTCCTCATAGAGCGATGTCATTTTAGCACGTGTTTCCGCAGGCCACTTCACAATAAGCGGCTGTCCTGTCCAGGCAGCACCGCCCCAATTTCCTATCGCACTTGTCTGCTTGTTATAGTCCTTCTTTTCCAGTTTTTCTTCGCTTATCGTGGCCGTTCCCCAGCTTGAGACGTCGCGGTAGTTGTTACCTCTGAAGCCGATAATGCCCTCAAGCGCTGTATATTCATCGCCCGATCCAAAGGATATTGGTTCACTGCGCTGATAGGTAGTCACATCCGTACCGTTATCCTGAATAGCCGTTTCAAACCCAAATTTCGCAGGATCGGTATTTTCCGTGGCATGCGGCACCAAATCGTCAGATAAAGACGGCTGGGGCGTCGGTGTCGGCTCCGTAGATTCTATCGGCAGCCCGACCGTCCCCTCGGGCGCTGTCATATCAACTGTTTCACTTGGCGGTATAGGCGTTCCCGGTTCACTGCCCACTGCCTTTACAATTAAATATATGCCCACGGCGAGCGCTATGATCAGCAAACCAATGATTACATAAAACCGTATGCTTGCTTTTCTCCTGCTTCTTCGTCTTCTCGCGTAGTATTTTTTCTTCATAACCTGACCTTTCGCTTAAGTATTCCACCACAGTTCATAAAATTATACTATAAAAAGGCGGCGCAGACAAACCTTTTTGCCCCGGTAAACGTCAATGTGAAATTTCTCCCACTTTCAACATGGATCACTTAGTATTCTATTTACCTTCCCTGAAACTAAAAAAGCCGTTAAAAAGGCTCCTTTAGTCAATGAGCAAGCTCTCTCATTAAATCCAATCTTACATATGACTTCAAATTACTTTTTACATGATATTAAGGAAAAAGAAATGTCCGCTTCTTGATCCCACAACGATCATGTTTTCAAACACCACGGGCGTTGCCTCGAAGCTGTTGGATTCCTCTGAGCCAAATTCCTCACTTACGTTAATCGAATCCACGACGGAAGCGGTATCTTTATCCGCACGTATTAATTTGATTGTCCCCTTATAAAGGCACTGAATAATATAGCCCTGTTCGTCCTGTGTATATACCGCTGCAGGCGACGAAGGGGTCCAGCCTGAGTTCTCCATATCCACTTGCCATACAATTTTCCCTGTCTCTTTGTCCAGAGCAACGACCAAAGCGGTTTTTGAACCATCATCTTTGATAACTGAAGAGAGCGTATATATAATGAGCCCCTCCATTGTTGTTCCCTCTTTGCCCAGTATCGGGGAAGCCAAAATACCGCCGTCCACGTCTCCGCCGATTTCAGTGAATATGGTAAAG
>JAEZKQ010000010.1 GCA_023436115.1 Bacillota bacterium
TTATGGCTTTAGCCAATCGAGCACGCAAAACGTGCGAGATAAAAAACCACCCGCTTTGCGGGTGTGCAATAAAGGTTATACAAAAAATCACCTATCCGATAGTATAGGAATGTTCAAGTCTCTATACGTAGAAAGGAAAGGTGATTTAATGGCGAATAAAACAAATAGTCTGGCACATAAGAAATGGATGTGCAAATACCACATAATATTTACTCCAAAGTATAGGCGTAAAGCGATCTACAATCAATACAAAAGTAGTATGCGAGAAATACTGAAACAGTTATGTCAGTATAAGGGGATAGAAATAGTGGAAGGGCATCTAATGCCGGACCATGTCCACATGCTTGTAAGTATTCCGCCAAAGATGAGCGTATCAAGCTTTATGGGATATCTTAAAGGAAAAAGTGCGCTGATGATGTTTGATAAACATGCAAATTTGAAATATAAATTTGGGAACAGGCACTTTTGGGCAGAAGGATATTATGTAAGTACAGTAGGGTTAAACGAAGCAACCATAAGGAAATATATCGAAGAGCAGGAGAAGCATGATATAGCCTTGGATAAGCTGAGTGTAAAGGAGTACGAAGACCCCTTTAAAGGGTAGTTGGTATTATGAACACTCCTTCAGGAGTGGCAAAAGTGGCAAAGGCATTAGAGGCTTGAACAAATGTGAAAGCCAGCGTCTTTAGGCGCTGGCCGGTAACATGGGCTTATAGCCCTTGTGCAAACCACCCGTTGGACGGGTGGTTATGTTTTTTTTAAAAGCTACAAATATAAATCTTGAAGAAAAAATCAACCTTCATATTCTTCCAGCTCCACGTGTTTTTCCTGTTTGGCCGCTTCATAGGCCTCGAACACCGTCAGCTCGGGCGCGTCGGGCTTGGGCTGCGGCGTACAGCCCTTCACTTGCATATCGTAAACCGCGAGCGCGTCGTCAGCGCGGTGGAAAAAGCTGCGGAACAGCTTAAAATAGCCTTTAGTTTTGGGCCCCACAAAATCAGGGGAAATGGCGGGATCAGCCAGTATTTTGTCAAACGCATAGCCGCCGTTTACGCGCAAGGGACGAAGGATGCCGAAGTTCACGGCATCCTTGGGGCAGTACATCACGCAGCGCATACACATCGCGCAACGTCCTCCGAAACGGAACTTACCGTTTTCATAAGTGATATTGGCAGCAGGGCACGTTTTGACGCAGCGCATGCACAGGCTGCATTTTTTCATTTTCACAGTATACAGCCGCCCGTTGAGCCATGCGCCAAACCACTCGATACGCATGCATAATGAGATCAAGCGGCGCGTTTTACTGAAACGGAATGTGTCACGGTCACCATTTAAAAGACGGACAGTCAGCAGCTTGCATAGCGCGTCGGTATAAAGCGTCATCTGCTTCACAAGACCATCCTTATATCGGAAGAGAATATTGTACGGCATCAGAAGATGCGTATCCAGCACCACGTCAAAGCCTTTTTTCCTGAGTATATGGCAAAGCGAATAAGATGACTCAGCGTTGATTCTAGCAGGCTCTCCAGATGTCTTGAATATAAACGCTTTATTGCTTTTGGCGACAGGCAGGCTGCGCACAAACCGCAGGAACATAAGCGGTGAATTAAATGCGTGGACGGGATAGCCGAAACCCACATAGTCGCAGTCGTCGGGAAGCGGTACGTTATCAAACGGATACCGCACCTCATAGATCTGCGTGCGGATATTGTCTGATTCAAGATGCGTTCGTATCATCTGCGCCGCTTTAAGCGTATGATAGGTACCGGTAAAAACATAGATGATGGCGTTGGGCATGAGTGTCTCCTGCTTATTGTCTAGTCGTTGTCTGAAAACCTTTCGGGGTAACAGGCTTTCATGGTGTCTAATATGGCCTCTTTTATACCGCCGCGCCCGAAACCGAGTGCATCCGCACTCTCGGAAGCGTCAAAATATAGATAGTCGGTAATAATGTCGCGCATCAGCGCTTTGGGCTCCAGGCCGCTTTCCAAACCCTTCTTGCACCAGCCTCTCTCAATAAACACGCCCGCGATGACCGCCATAAAGCGCGGAATGTTGACGATGCGTTTGGGCGTGCCCAGTGCCTCCATCATCATTTGCAGCATATCGTTGTAGGTGCGGTTTTCGTCGCCGATGGGGTATCGCCGTCCGTGCTCGCCCCGTTCCACTGCGCCGATGATGGCTTCGCCCACATGTCTTGCTGTGATCATGCTGGTGCCGCCCTTGGGGAAGTAGATCACGCGGTTTTCAGTGAACCTATCGAGCAGCACATCCTTCCATAAGGGGGTGCGCATGGGCATACTGCCGAAAATATACGGCAGCTCAAGTATCATCACGGCCATGGTGCCGCCACCTGCGGCAATAGCGCGCTGTGCCTGCTCCACGCGGCAGCGGATGTACGGATGATGCTTGCTCAGCTCTTTGTGCGGCCAGAGCCTGTCAAAATACGCAAAATAAGAATTGAGTATGACACAGCGTTTAATGCCCGCAAATCTTGCCGCCGTGACGGTTTTCTCGCACGCCAGCACGAGCTTTTCATGGAAGAAATCATAAGCGGGCGCAGGGGGTACCACGCGGTCGTCCGGGCCTACGGCATAAACAAGCGCGTCATAGCCCGAAAAGCGCCGTGTCAATTCTTTTTGAGAAAGCGTAAACACGTCGCCGTAGTCCACGCTGACCGCATCGGGATACCAGCCGGAAAGGTCGATATCCTTTACCGCCATAGCACTCACGGCGTGGTTCCTTTCCAGCGCGACAAGCACCGCATGATAGCCCAGAAGTCCCGTTCCGCCGACCACGAGAATTTTCATGAATCGTCCTGCCTTTCAAAACAGTTTGAAATGAAGATTGTTAAAAATTCGTCAGCCCCGCTGTTGTCATACTTATTCGATTGTTTGCCATCATTATACTGTGAGGACCGCTTTTTTTAAAGGTGAATTTGACTTGAGTCACTTTATAGGGGACGGTATTGATTGGTTAACCGGCGGATAAACTAAAAACATTAATATTAAGGAGGCAAAAAAATGCCCAAAGACAGTCAGCCCGACAATAAGAAAGCCAGAAAAGAAAAAAGTAAGGGCCAAACGCCCATTACTTCGGATGCCCATACCAATAGCAGCCGCACAACCAAGAAGCAGTCTGCGTATCGCGGAAACGTCTAAATGAATCACTGACTCATAGCATGAGCTGTTATTTAGGGTGTTCGTTTGTGTTAGAATGGTATGGGAATCCCCCTCCGGAGGAGGCGGCTGGTTAAGCCGCTTTTTCGCAAGTGCAGTGAGTAACTGCAGGGCAAAGCAACGGCAAGTACGATAAGGGAACAAAAGAATTAACGATAAGTAAAAAATTGCATAAGCACAAAACTAGATAGGGTAACAAATGTATATGGGGAAGAGCCGCTTCGGCTACCCCCCGGGCGGTTCTTTTCGGTTTTATATTAATGCGGTTCCTAAAACACAAACCAAAAACAAGACATTAAACTGAGCCTATGGGGAGCAGATAAGAAAAACATGCGTTTCCTCATTTTACCTTATGTGATATAATGTATTATCAAATATAAGGAGCACCCATGTTTATATTAAGCTTTATGGACACAGGCCAATAACACCATCTATATAAATGGTTAGACTTCAGCCGAAAAGCACAGTGCTTCGCGGCTTATTGTGTTTCTATTCGAGCACCTCCGTTTCGCTCTTTCGTCAACCACAAACAAAATTTTATCGGAGGTTACACATAATGAAAAGAAAACTCAAGATATTTTATTTGCATGGCTTTTTCAGAGAGTTCGTTTTGCTTTATCCTGTTTATATGCTCATGTTCGAGTCCAAAGGCTTGTCCATGCTTGAAATATCGTCTCTGCTGATGATATGGAGCGTTCCCGTCTTTTTGCTGGAGATTCCTTCGGGAATATTGGCGGATGTGTGGAGCAGGAAAAACATGATCGTATTGGGCACCGTGCTGAAACTGATCGGTTTTATTCTGTGGCTTTTCGCGCAGGATTTTATGCTCTTTGCCGCCGGCTTTATTTTCTGGGGCTTGCAGGAGGCATTCTGTTCAGGAAGCAGCGAAGCTCTGCTTTTTGATATGCTCAAGGAACACGAAATGGATCATGAGTATGAAAGATATGCCGGACGGTTTCGCTTTTTCTGCGGAGTTTCCGCAGCATTGTCTATGGCGCTGGGCGGATTTGTGGCTGCTGTCGGATTCGATGTGGCGGCTCTCTTATCCGTCGCATCAATCGGGCTGTCCGTTATATTCGCGCTGCTGCTCAAGGATGCCAGAAAAGCGGAATGTGATGCGATAACATGGCGCTATTATTTTGGCCAAATAAAAACAGGTATCAAATTTTCGAAAAATAACGCGAAGCTGACCGTGTTGATAGCGTTTTGCACGCTTATCGCTGTGGTTCCGGGTGTTTTGGAGGAGTACGATCAGGTTTATGCCCAAAGAGTCGGTTTGTCCTTGGGCTGGATAGGCGTGTGGGGCGCGATACGCACCGGGCTGGAGTCTTTAGGAAGCTGGTTCGCACACAAGGTCAAACGGCTTTTCGCAACTGTGAACGGTCTCCTTGTACT
Source organism: Bacillota bacterium (assembly GCA_023436115.1). Taxonomy (GTDB): domain Bacteria; phylum Bacillota; class Clostridia; order Christensenellales; family SZUA-584; genus SZUA-584. Next base: position 4,575 of record JAEZKQ010000010.1, read on the forward strand.
GGCCGTCTTAGCCGATTTGCTGCTCTTTATTTCGGTTTATATCAATGCAATTTATATGCTTCCCGTTTACGGCTTGTTTTATATGCTGGCTTCCTGTGGCATTGTGCTCGCAGAAGGACGCATACAGCGGCTGACAGACTCATCACAGCGGGCCACGGTACTGTCTGTCAATTCACTGCTTATCAACCTCTCCGGCTTTGTATTGTTGCTGGGTTTCGGTGGCATCAGTGAGCAGTGGGACATTCGGACGGCCTTTTTGGCCATGGCTGTTTTTACCGTAGTGATGGTATTACCGTTGGCAATAGCGCATAAAGCCGTCGAGAAACAAGAAAAGAATGAGCATCACGCCGCTTAAAAGGGTTTACAGCGATGTTCAATCCCGCTATGATGATAACAAAAGGTGAGCGGAGGCTTATGATGAAAAGTTATCGTAAAGTGCTGACACTGAATATCAAAAAAAGACGTGAGTTTATCAATATCACACCTCAGGTAGAGGCGGCGCTTGCCGAAAGCGGTATCAGCGAGGGGCTGTGTCTGGTCAACGCCATGCATATCACCGCAAGCGTATTTATCAACGACGACGAGCCCGGTCTGCACGCTGATTTTGAACGGTGGCTGGAACGGCTTGCGCCCGAGAAGCCATATGAACAGTATGCTCACAACGGCTTTGAAGACAACGCGGATGCGCATTTGAAACGTACGGTGATGGGCCGGGAGGTGGTCGTTGCGGTGTCGAAAGCAAAACTGGATTTTGGCCCATGGGAGCAGATTTTCTATGGTGAGTTCGACGGTATGCGTCAGAAACGCGTCCTTATCAAAATCATCGGCGAATAATAATGACAGTTCTTAAAAGGGAGCCCATCAGCAGTAGGGCTCCTTTTTTGTTGTCTTGACAAATTGATTATTGACAACTACAATAGTAGTTGACGGATTTAACGGGGAGTTATAAATGAGTTAAGAAGGGGAGATGGGAATGGAACTTAAGTCATTAACAAAGCCGGAGTGGGCGGTGATGTCGGCCCTGTGGCAGAAGTCGCCGCAAACGATGTCGGGCATTATACGGACTATGGGCGATAAAATGGACTGGAAATATAACACGTACGCGACATATGTGAAGCGTTTGTGCAACAAAGGTCTCATAGGTTTTGATGTGCTGGGGCGGGATAATTTTTATTATCCTAACGTTCCCGAAGACCAGTGCATCATGGCAGAAAGCAAAAACATACTCGAAAAGCTAAGTGACGCATCCGCAAAGGCCCTGCTGGTATGCATGATTAAAGACTCAAAACTGTCTGTAAGTGACTGTGATGAGCTTTCGGAGCTGCTGGAAAAGCTCAAAAATGAGAACGCATAAAACACTTTGCCAAGCCTGAAGCAAAAAATGCTCCGCATATCGCCACCGCATTAAGTCATATAAGCTTGTGATTATATAAAAAAAATAAATTGGTTCATTTTTGATTAAAATCAATCCTTTTTGGCAATGAATCAATAGACGAAAGGATTACAAAGATGATGAAAAGAGCTTATAAAAAGCGCCGTTTTATTTGGGGCGCCGGGATTTTTGTTGTGTTGGCAGCGCTTGCGGTGCTGGGTATTTATCTGTTTAAAAACAACACGCTTTCGCCGCAGCAGTGGGAAGAGCTTTATGCCACAGGTACATATCATGACGGCATTACCATAGACGGTATCGATGTTGGCGGCATGACGATGGCGCAGGCCGTGGAAGCAGTGGATGCGGATATGCAAAAAAGGCTGGATGAGGTCGGTGTCACGATCGATTATAACGGAAAGCAGTTTGCACTTGCCCGTGATGATTTTGAGATATCCGATAATATTGAAGCCGTGGTCAAAGAGGCCTTCTGTGTGGCGCGCGAGGGCAGCGAGGTGGAAAAACAGAACAAAATCGCAGAGATTAAAAACTCGGGTCTTGCTTTTTATACGGAGTTCACCGTGGATACGGAACCTGCCAAGCCGCGCCTCTCTCAGATCGCGGCCGGGATCGACGCGCCTGCCAAAGATGCGCAAGTGCAAATCAACAAAGATGACAGGGAAAACCGGTTTACCTATATCGATGAGCAAACAGGCCTGAAGGTCGATCAGGAAGCGCTTTATGCTGCCGTATCGCAGCAAATCGACAGCAAAGAATACGGTACGGTTAAGGTACCCGTGAATGTCCAGCAGCCTGCCGTAACAAAGGCAGAGCTGATGGCAAACATGGTATTGCGCGCATCCGCGAGTACATCGTTTAAGAAATCGCCGTATAACCGTGAATCACGCGTTAACAATATTAAGAAAGCGGTTGGGCTTATAAACGGATATGCGCTGGCCCCGGGCGAGGAATTCTCCACCAACACGGTGCTGGGTCCGCGGACTTATAGTCTGGGCTGGGAACCGGCTCCGGCCGTGGTTCGCGGCGGCAGCGAGGATCAGGCGGGCGGCGGCGTTTGCCAAGTATCCACCACGATGTATACTGCCGTATTAAAGGCCGATCTGGAAATCGTGAGCCGGCGCGGACACTCTATCAAGCTGGGTTATGTGGACGGCGGTCTTGACGCCACAATCGATACCAACAATATCGACTTTATATATAAAAACAATACGCAGCATACCGTCTATATCTTCTGCTGGGTGGAAGGTTCGAAAAAGAAGGTCAACTTTGAAATTTACGGAGAGCCATTCCCGGAAGCGTATGACGAGATACGCTTAAGTTCGCAGCTTGTGCAGACGTTAAAGCCGGACGGAGAGATGCTTGTAACCATTGATAACACCAAAGCACCGGGCTATACGGAAGAAGTGGTGAAACGGCGCGAAGGCTACATTTATGTCTCATACAAACATTATTACAAGGACGGCAAAGAGGTGGGAGAGCCGAAGAAGATCGCTGAGACGAAATATAAACCTTACGCGGGGGAGAGCATCGTAGGCCCGAAGCTTATAACGGAGCCGCTCCCGACTGATGATGGCACACAGACCGTAACAAACCCGGATGCGACGGATGACGGCACACAGCCCGTAACAAACCCGGATGCGACGGACGACGGCACGCAGCCCGTAATAAACCCGGCGCCGTAAGAGTCGGTGCCTGCCGCATAATAGCAAAAATACCGAACACACAACCAGTCATGCGTCAACTGCTTGGCTGGTTTTTATATTGTCATAAAAACAAAGCTTTTGCGTTAATGGCTAAATATGCATTGAAAATGTGCGCCTTGTGGGATATAATTCTTGCTAAAGTTTTATTTTTTTGAGGAGGAGACGGACAACCATGGGAGTATTAAAAGGGGCATGTATCTTCGGCCAATCGGGCGGGCCGACATCTGTTATTAATGCGAGTGCTGCAGGCGTTTTCATGCAGGCGCTTAAGGAAGACTGTATTACCAAAGTGTATGGCGCGGCTCACGGTATCAGAGGCGTGTTGGAAGAGAAGCTGATTGATATAGGACAGGAAGATTTAGGCGAGCTGGAGCTCATGAAGACCACGCCGTCCTCGGCACTTGGCAGCGTGCGCTATAAGCTGAAAGATGCCGATGTGGACGAGACCGATTATAAGAGAATGCTCGAAGTGTTTAAGAAATATGACGTGCGGTATTTCTTCTATAATGGCGGCAACGACTCGATGGATACCTGCAACAAGATCAGCAAATATATGCAAAAGTCCGGCTATGAGATGCGCGTGATGGGCGTGCCCAAGACGATCGATAACGACCTTTGGGCGACAGACCACTGCCCGGGCTACGGCAGCGCTGCAAAATATATCGCGACCTCCACGATGGAAGTGTATCTGGATGCGCGTGTTTATGACACCGGCATGATCACGATTCTGGAAGTCATGGGAAGAAACGCAGGCTGGCTGACCGCCGCAACTGCTCTCGCGTCCTACAAGGGACTCGGCCCCGATCTCATTTATCTGCCGGAGAAGGTTTTTGATATGGAGCAGTTCTTAGCCAGCGTCAAGGAAATCTACGCGAAAAACAAAAAGGTTATCGTCGCGGTTTCCGAAGGTATTAAAGACAAAGACGGCCGTTATGTCAGCGAGTACGGCAGCGACATGAGCCAGTCTAAGGATTCGTTCGGCCATGCGCAGCTCGGCGGCCTTGCCTATACACTGGCAAACTTCTGCAAAGAAGCCACAGGTGCCAAAGTGCGCGGCATCGAGTTCAGCCTGCTTCAACGCTGCGCAGCGCATTCCGGCTCACTTACAGACATTAACGAATCGTTCCTTGCGGGACAGACAGCTGTCAAGGCGGCGGTGGAAGGCATGACAGACCACATGGTCGCGTTTGAGCGTGAACCCGGCAAGGAATACAAATGCAACACCAAGCTCATTAACCTGACCGAAGTGGCCAACAGAGAAAAGAAGATTCCTGACGAATGGATATTGCCGGATGGCAAAGGCTTAACGCAGGACTTCATTGATTACGCGCTGCCGCTGATTCAGGGAGACACCATACTTCCGTATGAAGAAGGCCTTCCGCGCTTCGCGAGGCTGAAAAAAGTTTTTGTGTAATCTCAAATAGCGAATAAAGACAAGAAGCCGTTCCATTTCGGGCGGCTTCTTTTATTTATCCAGATTCTCGCCCACAAAGCTTTTGAGCCGCCTTGCGAATTCGGGATAGGAGAGGAAAAAACTATTGAATATCTCCATATGCTTTTGCGTGTTAGGGCTGATATAGTGTTCAATAAGCTCCGTTTCCGTTAGCAGATTCTCGGTGATCCCGATGGTCACTAAAAATGTTTTGATCACGTTGTGCCGATCTAAAAGGCATTTTCCCACCTCTTTTCCCGTTTCGGAAAGCTCAATAATGCCATACTTTTTGTATTTGATTAACCCCAGCTCACCCAGCTTTTGCACCATCTTCGTGGCAGATGATGCCCGGACGTGAAGCTGTTCTGCCAATTCGTTGATACGTAAATAGCCGTCCTGCTGGGTGTTCCGGAATATCATCTCCAGATAATCTTCCATTGCCGGTGTCAGCATCATGTTATGACGGCGAAGAAGCTGGTATCCCCTCACTGTGTGAAACTCATTGTCCATTTGTCACATCCCAATCAAATTCTTTTCTTTATTCTATGAATTATATTCATCACATTCTTTCATTATTTGAATATAGTGTAGAGAAAAAAACTTTCTCGCAACTAAAACGGGAAATCTTAAAAAGCTAGGAGGACGCTATGTCTCAACAATATATACCGCTTAACCATTTGTCCATTGGGCAAAAAGCAAAAGTTAAGATGCTCTTTACGGAAGGCAAATCGCGCAGGCGTATGCTGGATTTAGGGCTTATCAGCGATACTGTGGTGGAAGCGCTGCTCAAAAGCCCCGCGGGAGACCCTGTGGCATACGACATCCGCGGAGCTGTGATCGCGATCCGCAGCGAGGATGCCAGCAAGATCATCGTGGAAGCAGCGAATTGAATACCATAAACAGCCCGGAAAACGGGCAACCCGGATATAATCATATGGAGGAATGATAAACGTGGGATTAACAACTCAGTCGACTGGGCTACGCGCGCTGGAAAGCGAGCTGAAAATAGAAAGAACGGATGAAAAAATCGTCGCGCTGGCCGGGAATCCGAATGTGGGTAAAAGCACAGTGTTTAACAGCCTGACAGGCTTAAAACAGCACACGGGCAACTGGCCCGGTAAAACCGTCACAAATGCACAGGGAAGATACAAACATAAAGACAATCACTTCATTATGGTGGATCTTCCGGGTACATACTCATTGATGGCCAATTCCGTTGAGGAGGAGGTCGCGCGGGACTTCATTTGCTTCGCCGACCCTGACGCCACAGTGGTTGTGACCGACGCAACGTGTTTGGAGCGGAATCTGAATCTCGTGCTGCAAACTCTGGAAATCACAGACAAGGCTGTCGTTTGCGTTAACCTGATTGACGAAGCCAAAAGAAAAAAGATTCATATAGACCTCAAATCGCTGTCACGGCAGCTGGGTGTGCCGGTCATCGGCACCAACGCGCGCAAGGGCAAGGGGCTTGACGCGCTCATGGACGCGGTGCTGGATGTGTCACACGGCGAGGAGCGCTCATCGCCACAGAAAATGGTTTATGAAAGTACGATCGAGCAGGCTATCGGCTTGGTGGAGCCGCTGCTTATCAAGCCGCTGAGCGGCCGCCTTTGCAGCCGGTGGGTGGCACTGAAGCTGCTGGATGCTGACGGAACGATTTTAAGTGCACTGCAAAAGTATTTGGGGTTTAACCTGCTGGATAATGTCATCATTGCTCAAAAGGTGAAAGAGGCACGCGATTTACTGAGTGAATCGGGTATCGATGCCAGCACGCTCAGAGATAAAATCGTATCCAGCATTGTCCGCCGCGCCGAGGACATTTGCAAAAAAGCCGTTAGGTTTGAAAACGAGAAATACAAAGAAACCGACCGGCGTATCGATAAAGTGCTAACGTCCAAGGTTTTCGGGCTGCCCATCATGCTGGCGCTTTTGGGCGTGATATTCTGGCTGACGATCACCGGCGCCAACTATCCGTCGCAGCTGATCTCGGACGGACTATTTTGGTTGGAAGATCAGCTTACGGCGTTTTTCACGGGGCTGGGCACGCCTGCCTGGGTACACGGCGTATTGGTTTTGGGAATATACCGAACATTGGCGTGGGTGGTGTCGGTAATGCTGCCGCCCATGGCCATATTCTTTCCGCTGTTCACGTTGCTGGAAGACTTGGGTTACCTACCGCGTATCGCTTTTAATCTCGACAAGTATTTCAAAAGGGCATGTGCCTGCGGCAAACAGGCGCTCACGATGTGCATGGGCTTTGGCTGCAACGCGGCGGGCGTGGTGGGGTGCCGTATTATCGATTCGCCGCGGGAACGCCTGATTGCGACAATTACCAATAATTTCGCTCCCTGCAACGGCCGGTTTCCCACGCTGATTACGATCATCACAATGTTTTTTGCAGCGATCGTGGCGGGCCCGTTTCAATCTGTCGTTTCCGCTTTGGTATTGGTCGGCATTATCTTGTTTGGCATCGTTATGACACTGTTTGTTTCAAAGATGCTGTCCAAGACAATGTTAAAAGGCGTCCCCTCTTCATTTACATTAGAACTGCCACCGTTCAGGAAGCCTCAGGTCGGGAAAATCATCGTCCGATCGATTTTTGATCGAACGTTGTTTGTGCTGGGGCGTGCTGTGATGGTGGCCGCACCGGCGGGTCTGATCATATGGATATTGGCGAATATCTTTGTCGGTGATATGAGCCTTCTTGCACATTGCGCCGCGTTCTTTGACCCATTCGCAAGGCTCATTGGTCTGGACGGGTTCATACTCATGGCGTTCATACTGGGGTTTCCGGCCAATGAGATCGTTGTGCCCATCATCATTATGAGCTATATGGCAACAGGCAGCATGCTTGAATTGGATTCACTGGACCAACTTAGAGAGCTTCTTGTATCCCACGGCTGGACGTGGCTCACCGCCATCTGCACGATGCTGTTTTCACTCATGCATTGGCCCTGCGGCACCACATGCTGGACGATCAAAAAGGAGACGCAAAGCTGGAAATGGACGGTGGTATCGTTCCTCGTTCCCACCGTTTGCGGGATCGTGGTCTGCTTTATTGTGGCGAACGCCGCACGGCTGCTGGGTCTGGCGTAACAAGAAAAAAGCCGGGCAGAGAAGCGTACTTATTCCTGGCCGGCTTTTCTGTCATACAATCATAGGCCGCTTAGCAAAAACGCTTAAAATGATCGCCGATTATTTAAACTATGTATAAAGACTTTATTTTTTATACCTGATACGCTATAATTTATACAATCACGAAGCACGGAAGCATGGAAAGACAAAAAAGGCGTGCGAATACAAAGAGATGAGGGATTTGGCGATGATCTGGAATGAGAAGATCGAATGCGCGTCCCGTGAGGAGCTGGAAAAAATACAGCTCTCGCGGCTGCAAAGCACGGTAGAACGGTGTTACAACAATGTGCCGCATTACCGCAAAAAGCTGGACGCGGCAGGCGTAAAACCGCAAGATATTCAAACACTGGACGATATAAGAAGAATACCTTTCACGGTCAAAGATGACCTTCGGGATAATTACCCCTATAAACTTTTTGCCGTGCCCATGAAGGACGTTGTGCGCATACACGCGTCGTCGGGCACCACAGGCAAACCCACCGTTGTCGGCTATACGAAAGCCGATATTGACATGTGGGCGGAATGCATCGCGCGCCTTGCTTGCGCGGCTGGAGCCACACCGGACGACGTTGCACAAATCACATTCGGATACACACTGTTCACAGGCGCTTTCGGACTGCATTACGGTTTGGAAAAGCTGGGGGCATCCATTATACCCATATCGGGCGGCAATTCAGAAAGACAGCTTAACATTATGCAGGACTTCGGCTCCACGCTGCTTGTGGGCACACCGTCGTATGCGCTTTATCTTTCGGAGACCGCAAAGAAGATGGGCATCGATACCAAAAAGCTGCCGCTTCGTCTGGGCATGTTCGGCGGCGAAGGGCATACCGAGGAAATGCGCCGCGAGATCGAGCAGGCGTGGGATATCGTTGCCACAGAGAACTATGGCCTTTCAGAAATTATCGGGCCGGGCGTATCGGGCGAGTGCTATATTAAAGACGGCATGCATATCTGCGAAGACCATTTCTACTGTGAGGTGGTAGATCGCGATACATTGGAGCCGGTTCCGGTCGGTCATCCGGGCGAGCTTGTTATCACATCTCTGTCAAAGGAAGCGCTGCCGATATTACGCTATCGCACCAAGGATATCACATGGCTGATACCCGAAAAGTGCGAATGCGGACGCACATCGATGCGTATGGCCAAGGTGCAGGGGCGCACGGACGATATGCTGATTATCCGCGGTGTGAACGTCTTCCCGTCGCAGATCGAAAGCGTACTGCTGGGGGTCGAGGATATCGGCCCGCACTACGAAATCATCGTGCGCAAAGACGGTTATATGGACAAGATAGAAGTGCTCGTCGAAGTTATCGACGCAGCACTGCTGGATAAGTTCAGCGCGCTGGAAGCTTTGGAAAAGAAGATTAAACATGCGCTGTATACGGTATTAAACATCGGCGCAGATGTTAAGCTGGTAGAGCCTCATTCGCTCAAACGTTTTGAGGGCAAAGCCAAGCGCGTGACGGATCTGCGCGGACACGAATAAAAAATAAGCAACTTAAGGGGAAACGAATGAAAAAATTGATGCTGGGAAACGAGGCGTTTGCACGCGGCGCTTATGAGGCGGGCGTAACTGTCGCCGCAGCGTACCCGGGTACGCCAAGTACCGAAATTACAGAAAACATCGTCAAATTTGACGAGATATATGCGCAGTGGGCACCCAATGAAAAGGTTGCGCTCGAAGTGGCTATCGGTGCGTCCATCGGCGGCGCACGCGCACTCTGCTGCATGAAGCATGTGGGGCTCAACGTCGCGGCTGACCCGCTTTTCACTGTTTCTTATACAGGCGTCAACGGCGGGCTGGTCATTATCGTGGCGGACGATCCGGGCATGCATTCGAGCCAGAACGAGCAGGATTCTCGGTTCTATGCCAGAAGCGCGCATGTGCCCATGCTGGAGCCTGCGGACAGCGGCGAGGCCAAGGAATTCATGAAAATCGCTTTTGATTTGTCCGAAAAGTATGATACGCCTGTGTTGGTGCGCTCCAATACGCGCCTGTCACATTCGCAGGGTATTGTAGAGCTGGGTGAGCGTTCGGGTGATACACTCAAAGAATATCAAAAGAACATAGGCAAATACGTGATGATGCCCGGCATGGCCAAAAAGCGCCATATCGTTGTCGAGCAGCGCATGAACGACTTAAAAGCAGAAGCGGATTCAATGGATATAAACCGCGTCGAATACCGGGATAAAAATATCGGTATCATCACATGCGGCGTGACCTATAATTATGTGCGCGAAGCGCTGCCGGATGCCAGTACGCTCAAGCTGGGGCTTATCTATCCGATGCCCGAAAAGCTGATACGCGAGTTTGCGTCTCAGGTGGATACGCTATATGTGGTGGAAGAGCTGGAGCCGTTCTTTGAGAACCAGATCAAAGCGATGGGTATCAAAGTCATCGGCAAAGAAGTATTCTCCGTGCAGGGTGAATACAGCGTGAACCTAGTCGCTGACAGGATCGGCGGAAAAAAAGTGACGGTTTGTAATCCGGGCGCGCTGCCCCAAAGGCCGCCTGTGATGTGCCCCGGCTGCCCGCACAGAGCCGTTTTCTATACCATGAAGAAGCTCGGGCTCACGGCAATGGGCGATATCGGCTGTTATACGCTGGGTGCGCTGCCGCCTCTGCAAGGCATCGATGCGTGCGTCTGCATGGGCGCGAGCATCGGCATGGCCACGGGTATGGAAAAAGCGCGCGGCAAAGAGTTTGCGCGTAAGCTGGTAGCGGTCATCGGCGATTCGACATTCTTCCATTCGGGCATCACTGGGCTTGTGGACATGGTCTATAACGGTTCGACCTCGACGGTGATCATACTCGACAACGCGACCACTGGTATGACGGGCCATCAGAATCATCCGGGTACAGGCAAAACGGCAAAGGGCGATATCGCCTGCACCATTGATATACCGGGGCTTGTCAAAGCCATCGGGGTGAAGCATGTGCGTATTGTCGATCCGTTTGATTTAAAGGAGTTAGAGCAAGCGCTCAGAGAAGAAACGCAGCGTGAAGAGCTTAGCGTGGTCATTACCAGACGCCCGTGCGTGCTGCTGGATAAAAAGAATATACTGCCGTCTTATACGATAACAGATAAGTGCAAAACCTGCGGTGTCTGCCTGAAGCTGGGTTGTCCGGCCATCGAAAAGACAGACAAAGGAATGACGATTGATGCCACGATATGCACAGGCTGCTCACTTTGTGCCGGTGTATGCAAATTCGGCGCGATAGAAACGGCGGGGGAATAATATGAGCGATATTTTAATTGTTGGGGTAGGCGGACAGGGAACGCTGCTGGCGAGCCGTGTGCTCGGAAATCTGGCGCTGTCCTTAGGATATGATGTGAAGCTTTCGGAGGTGCACGGAATGGCGCAGCGCGGAGGCAGCGTTGTGACGCACGTTCGTTTCGCGGATAAGGTTTACGCGCCCGTCATCGATGAAGGCGGCGCGGATATGATACTGGCTTTTGAAAAGCTGGAAGCATTGAGGTGGTGCGGCCGTTTGAAGAAAAACGGCAGTATGTTTATCAACACGCAGGTGATACTGCCCATGCCCGTGATCACGGGCGCAGAGGCGTACCCTGCGGATATCGAAGAGCGCATTAGCCAGGCAGTACCAAACGCGGTATTTGTGGACGCGTTGTCTCTCGCCAAAGAGGCGGGCAACGCCAAAGCCATCAATATCGTGCTCATCGGCGTGCTGGCCAAACACATGGATATTGATAAACAGGCTTTCCTCGATGCCATAAAAGAAACAGTTCCCCCAAAAACACTTGCAGTCAACTTGGCGGCATTCGAGAAGGGCTACAACGCTTAAATCATATTTTGGAGGAATACACTGTATGTATTGGAATAAAGAAATCGAATGCATGGACAGAGAGCAGCTTCGCGCACTTCAAACCAAGAAGCTGCAGGCGACCGCAAAAAAATGCTATGAAAATGTACCCTTCTATAAAAAGGCGTTTGACGAAAAGGGCGTGAAGCCCGAAGACATCAAAAGCGTTGACGACGTAAGACTGCTTCCGTTCACGCTCAAGAGCGATCTGCGTGACAACTATCCGTTTGGATTGTTCGCCGTGCCGCAGGAGCAGATTGTCCGCGTTCACGCGTCTTCCGGTACCACGGGCAAACCGACCGTTGTCGGCTATACCCAACGCGACATTAAAAACTGGGGCGATCTTATGGCGCGCACGTTCACATTCGCGGGCGGCTGCAAACAATCTGTGATACAGGTGGCCTATGGATATGGACTTTTCACGGGCGGTTTGGGCGCGCACTATGGTGCTGAGGCACTGGGCGCGATGACGATACCCGTTTCGGGCGGCAACACTAAGCGGCAGATCATGCTGATGCAGGATTTCGGTACGACGCTGCTGGCGTGCACACCGTCGTATGCGCTGTATTTGGCTGAGACGATGGAGGAGATGGGCGTTGACCCCAAGAGCTTAAAGCTGACCGGCGGCGTATTCGGCGCGGAGCCATGGACGGAAGCCATGCGCACGGAGATCGAGCAACGCCTGAATTTGCTGGCTATCGATATTTACGGGCTGTCGGAGATCATGGGGCCGGGCGTGGCGGCAGACTGCGAACATAAGCAGGGACTGCATATCGCGGAAGACTTCTTCCTTGCCGAGATCATTGACCCCGAAACGCTGGAGCCGCTGCCATATGGTGAAAAGGGCGAGCTTGTCATCACCACGATCGATAAGGACGGCATTCCGCTGATTCGTTACCGCACGCGCGATATCACATCGCTGAATGCAGACACATGCAGCTGCGGGCGTACCATGGCGCGTATGACCAAGGTTTTAGGCCGCAGTGACGATATGCTGATTATCCGCGGTGTCAACGTGTTCCCGTCGCAAATCGAAAGCGTGCTCGTCAATATCGCGGAGGTGGAGCCTCACTACCAAATCGTTGTGGACCGCATCGACAATACAGACTGTCTCGAAGTTCAGGTGGAGGTTTCGGCTGAAATATTCTCGGATGAAGTGAAACGTTTGGAAACACTGAGAAACAAGATCGGCGCTGAAATCCAAACGGTGCTCAATATCGGGGCCAAGGTGACGCTCGTTGAGCCTAAGACCATTGCGCGCAGCGAAGGCAAGGCCAAGCGCGTGATCGATAAGAGAATGCTATAATAATAAGGAGGCGTTGTTATGATCAAGCAGATATCCGTTTTTGTGGAAAACAAGAAGGGCCGTCTGGCCAATATCACGGATGTTTTGGGCCAAGGCGGTGTGGACCTGGTTGCGCTGTCTATCGCCGACACCACGAATTTCGGCATCATGCGCTGCATCGTCAATGACCCCGACAAAGCGATTCAGCTTTTAAAAAACGAAGGATTTACAGCCAGCGCCACTGAAGTGATCGTTGCCGAGGTGCAGGATCATCCGGGCGGCCTTGCGCAGGTGCTTCGTCTGCTCGATAAAGCGGAAATCAGCATTGAATACCTTTACTCGTTTGTGAGAACGGTAGGTAAAAACGCACTGATACTTTTCCGCGTCGAAGACATTGCGGCCGCAACAGCAGCATTGGAGGCAGGCGGCGTCAAATTGCTTACCGAGCAGGATGTTTTATAAGAATCAAAAGGCCTAAAGCCCGCTTATGATGCGGTGCTTTAGGCCCAAGAAATAAGAAGGTAGCTATGTTACTCAGGCCGACATACGCAAAGGTGAATTTAAGCGCGATCAAGCGCAATGTGACCAACATTAAAAAAAATCTGCCTGAAGGCACGTTTTTTTGTGCGGTGTCTAAGGCTGACGGCTATGGACACGGCAGTGTCATGGTGGCCAAAGCGGCCATTGAAGCAGGCGCGGAGTGGGTCGCGGTAGCGATACCCGAAGAGGCCGCGGTGCTGCGCGACGATGGTGTGAGCGTGCCGATACTTGTACTTGGGCCGTCCAACCGTTCGCAGTGGCGCAAGGGTGCTTCATTGGGTCTGTCGATGGTGGTTACATCGATGGATTGTGTCCAAAACGCGGCGAGAGCGGCCAAAGAATTTGGCAAAACGCTGAACCTTCATCTCAAAGTGGACACGGGGATGAACCGTGTGGGCGTAAAGACGCTTGAAGAAGCGGCGGATATGCTTTCGGTCATCGCCGGTGATGAATTCTTAAACCTTGAAGGACTGATGACGCATTTCGCAACCGCAGACGAGGCGGATAAAACGTACACACATAAGCAGAATGCGCGGTTTCAAGAGTTTATCGGGCTGGTGAAAGAACGCGGTTTTTCGCCCATCGTTCATGCGGCCAACAGCGGCGGGGCATTGGACTGTCCGGAGATGGCCTATGACATGGTGCGTGTGGGCATTGCGATGTACGGGTGTTACCCGTCCGACGAAGTGAACAGGGATGTGAAGCTGGAGCCCGCAATGTCGCTGCATACGCAGATCTCGCATATTAAAACCATTGGAGAAGGGGAAAAATTAAGCTACGGATGCACGTATACCACGCCGCGTGAAATGCGTATTGCCACGCTGCCCATCGGGTATGCGGATGGCTTTAACCGGCTGTTGTCTAATAAGGGTGAGGTGCTTGTAGGAGGAAAACGCGCCCCTGTTGTGGGACGTGTGTGTATGGATCAGATACTCATTGATGTCACCGGTATCGACAATGTGAAGCTGCATGATAATGTGGTGTGCTTTGGCAGGCAGGGCGGCGGCTTTATACCTGTTGAGGAGTACGCAGCGCTATGCGGCACCATCAACTATGAGATACTGTGCGCTCTTTCTCCGCGCGTACCGAGATTGTATTATGAGGATGAAAAATGAAGGATGATTTAAGGCAGGAGATGCTTAAAAAGCGGCTGCTTATCGATACGCGCGAGGCCGAGGTTTCCAGCGGCCATATTACACACACGCTTTTGGAGCTGGATTGCATCAAAAACGCAAAATGTGTCATGGCGTATTATTCGCATAAGAACGAGCCGAATCTGCTTGCCTTTATGCACGCGCTGCTGGAAACAGGTAAAAACGTGGCTTTGCCGTATATAGCGGGCGACGATAATCTGATTGCTGTGGATTACACCTACGATTCCGTGATGCGCAGCAATATTTACGGCATTCCCGAACCCATTATCAGCAACGAGAGCGAACAGGTTGAGCCGGATGTGGTGCTCGTACCGGGTATTGCGTTTGATATGGAGCTGAACCGAATAGGCTTTGGTGCCGGTTACTATGACCGATTTTTAAAGGAAACAGATGCGTTTAAAATCGGTATTTGCTTTGACATTCAGGTGGTGCCTCACATTGCCGCCAAGCCCTATGATATTTCAATGGACATGCTCGTGACCGAAACGCGCGTGCTTGGACTGCGCTGATGCGCGTGATTGCGGGCGTATACAAAGGACGCCGTTTAAACTGCCCCAAAGGTGACGCGGTGCGCCCCACCGCCGACAAAGTCAAGGAAGCGATGTTCGGCGCGCTGCAATTCAAATTGGACGGTGCGCATGTGCTCGACGCATTTGCGGGCAGCGGTGCACTTGGTATCGAAGCGTTGTCAAGAGGCGCTGCTCATGTGGATTTTGTGGAAAAGGAAAAGATCTGCCAAAAGGTTCTGGAAGAAAACTTAAAAGCGCTGGACGTAACGGATTATACGCTGCACCGCGGAGACGCAGTGAAGCTTATGTCGGCTCTTGGCCGATATGATATCATGCTGGTAGACCCGCCATATGATGCGGAACTCTACGGTCCTTTGCTGGAAGCCGCTCATAACCATCATAATCTTAATGACGGGGCCACCGTCGTGCTGGAATGCCGCAGAAAATTTGATTTTACGCCGCCTTTGGGTTATAATCTCACAAAACGCAAGGATTACGGCGATATTTCGCTGCTGTTTTTGGCATATGGAGAACTCAAGTGATTAAATGTGTTTACCCCGGAAGCTTTGATCCCATCACATCCGGCCATCTGGATATCATCACGCGGGCAACGGCCATGTTCGACGACGTGACGGTGGCGGTGCTGATCAATAAGAGCAAAAAGCCGGCGTTTACCGTAGAGCAGCGCATGGAATTCATTGCACGCAGCACAGCACATCTAAAGGGCGTGCGTGTGGACTGCTTTGCGGGCCTGCTTGTGGATTATATGAAAAGGCAAGGCGCGAACCTTGTCATCCGCGGGCTTCGGGCCATCTCCGATTTTGAATATGAGTTTCAGATGGCGGCGATGAACGCCAAACTCGCCAAAAATGTTGAGACGATTTTCCTGATGACAGACATCAATCATTCGTTTTTAAGCTCCAGTATGGTGAAAGAGCTTGTCTACCACGGCGGTGATATCACAGGGTTAGTACCGGCAGAGATAAAAGACGATATAATCAATAATTTTCGCAGGTGATAGCATGAAGATACTTGAACTGATCAACGAGCTTATAGAAGAGATTGAAAACAGCCCCAAAGCCGTTTTTTCGAGTAAGCGGTCTATCGATTATGATATCGTGATGGAGATCATCAACGATTTAAAAGCTGCCGTGCCTTCTGAGATTTTAGAGGCCGAACAGCTTGTAAAGGAGAAGGAAGAGATATTATCTTCCGCGCAGGAAGAGGCCGGCTCTATCGTAAAAAGCGCCGAGGACGAACTGCAAACGCGCATATCAGACGATTCGGTGGTGCAGGAAGCCGAAATGAAAGCCAAGGAGATCATTAAAAAGGCTGAAAGCAACGCGGTCGAGATCACGCTGGGTGCCAAAGAATACGCCGACGATATATTGGCCGAGGTGGAATCCTATTTTACGGATTATTTAAAGCTGCTTCGAAAGAACCGTTTGGAGTTATCAAGTAAAAGGAAGGGCAGTACGTCTTGACCTTTGCCATATTTTAATACCGAGCAGCACGACAAGTGCTGCCGCAGCAAAAATCACGCCGCCGAAAGCGGCTGTTTTTGTCTCACCCGTTATGCTGGAGGCGGCAGTCGTGAGCGGGAAAAGCCATAGCAGCAACGTTGTGAGCCCGCACGCGCACATCGCCTGTATGGTCTTGGCAAGGCCGAATCGTTTGAGCTTTAGGCCGCCGGAAGCCAGCACGGCCCGCGTTTGCATATGGATACACAGCCCGCCAAAAGCGATAATGCCGGAAATCAGAGGCAGTTTCATGCTGGCCGCTCCGGCGAGAGCCGCCGCGCGTGCACAGCCCGACGTCATTTCCACACCACCGTACAGCAGTGCCTGCGCGCCCGCTTTGTTTAGCCCCGCAAGACTCGTAAACGGTGAATAGGCCCATGAAAGCGCATCCATAATGCGCGTGACCAACATCATTTCCAACACAACGCTGAACAATATGATAAGTCCGCCCAACTTGAGCATGGTCATGATGGCTTTTTCGACGCTGTTTGCGAGCAGCTCGCCTACGGGCGGGCAGACTGCCGCGTCCTTCTTAAACTGACGTAAGGCATCGGCAAAGCGCGGGTTTGGACTTTTGTTGGCGCGCAGCTGCTGGCGACGCGCAAAGCAGCCGTATAGAATACCCACAACAATAGCCGAGAGATAATGCGCAACTGCCAAATAAATACCCGCTTCGGGCATGCCGAGCATCCCTGTGCTTACTGCGCCTGTGATAAATACCGGGCCGGACACGCTGGTAAAGCGCACAATACGCTGTGCCTGCGCTTCATCGATTTGGCCGCTTGCATAAAGCTCGCCGGTGAGCCGCGCGCCCAATGGGTAGCCGGACATAGCCGAAGCGATAAACACATAAGCGGATTCGCCCGGCGCAAAAAAAAGTGTACGCGTTACGGGAGCGAAAACATGCGCGATAAGCCGCACCACGCCTGTTTGCAGCAGCAAAAAGGAAGCTGCCATAAACGGAAACAGCGATGGAAACACGGCAGTTAACCAGAGATTCAGGCCGTACCGCGCGCTGTTTAAGCAGTTTTCGGGGTAGATAAGCAGCAGCACACCAAGGGCCGCCACGGCAATGATGAGCGCCAATTTTTTTATCATATCACGTTCCTTCTTTCCATGATATGTACGGCATGGCGGGGGTATGAAACGCTTATTTGAAATGACACTCTGGACTGCAGCTATAAAAAGGATATAATGGATATAAAAAAATACTATGAGTGATAGACGACAGTTTTATCAACCTTGGATATAAATATTAATTACCCACCAGCAGCCTTTGCGTGAAATCCCTGTCCGTATCGCAAAACGGCGATGCCGTCTGCGTGAGCGCCCAAATGTTTGAAGAGGCGGTATCGATCTGCGGGTAAGGCGGGGCGGCGGTGGTGATAAGCGGCACATTGGCTGCCGCGGCCAGCTTGGAGAGTACATCGGGGCTTTTTGCACCCAGCACGCGGATGTGCGATACGGGCGCGGCGTTGGCCGTTTCCATCATGTCCCGCGTGATGCCTAGCAGCGCGCAGAGCAGTATACGTGAAATGCGGGCGTAGGTGTAACGCTTGGTTTTCACAGCAGCGATAAGGTCGGCACGTGTCGCGCATTTTAAGGCCGCGGCATAGATGCGGTTTTCAAGGCCTTCCGACACATCAGGCAATTGCTTTATGTACTTCGGCCCTTTGAGCCGCAGTGTGGTGATCAGCGCGTTATCAAAAGCATCCGCAAAAGCGGGTTTTAGGCCGGATTCCAGTTGTTCACTTATAAAAGCCTGGCAAGCTTCCGGAAGGGCGGCCAGCGCTTTTTCTTTTTCTCCGGCAGCCAGCGCGGCGCGAATGGCCGTGGCGCTGGGCAGGTAAGCTTCAATATCGGCGCTGTGGTAGCCCGCGCCTTCGCGCATCACCACATGTGGCTTTATGTACGGATATTCAGTGTATATCGCTTTTAAATACTCGATGCCCAGCAGCGCGCCCGGCATGGACGCGACATCGGGCGCGCCCGCGGCGTTCATGCGTGCACGGGGGAAGCTGTTGCCTTCACCCAGGCTTTGCTTTAAAGCTTCTTTGTAGGCTGCGTCCTCGTCAGAGAGCATCCGAGCCAGACGGCTTAGTAAATCGATATCGTTCGTTTCACAGCCAAAGCATAGGTCGGTCGCGCCTGCGGCGGCCAGTGTACGCACGCCGCCCGATGCAAACCCTTGAGCGCTTTGAATGGCATACAGCAGCGGCAATTCGATCACGGCATCCGCGCCGCACAGTAACGCGGATTTTGTGCGTGTCCATTTGTCGAAAATTGCGGGTTCGCCGCGCTGCACAAAGCTCCCGCTCATCACGCAGACGACAAGATCAGCAGCCGAAGTTTGCCGCGCCAATGAGATATGCTTCTCATGTCCCCTGTGAAATGGGTTATATTCAGCAATAATGCCGCAAATAAACATAATTTTGTCCTTTTCAAACACAAAATAATTATATATAATATCAGTTGGTTTTATTATACCATGACACAGAAGTTCTGTAGATATACATATTTTGTTTTATATTGGAAGGGAGATAACGTAGAAACATGGGACTTATGGACGAAATTAAGCAAAAGGCGCGTGCGGCACACAAAAGAATTGTGCTGCCGGAGGGCGCAGAGGAGAGAACGGTTAAGGCGGCAGAGATAATCGCCAAAGAGGGACTCGCAGAGGTCATACTCGTCGGAAACGAGGATGAGATCAAAGCCAAATCAGAAGGTCTTGATTACACCAATGTACGCATCATAGACCCGGAGAAATCCGAAAAGCTCAAAAGCTACGCAGACAAATTCTTCGACCTGAGAAAGAACAAAGGCATCACGGAAGAACAGGCCTTAAAGCAAGTTAAAGACCCGCTCTACTACGCTTGTATGATGATCAAAATGGGCGACGCAGACGGCATGGTGGCCGGAGCCATCAACACAACAGCCAACACACTCCGCCCCGCACTTCAGATAATCAAAACCTCACCCGGCATATCAGTGGTTTCCAGTTGTTTTATCATGATATTACCCGATGAAAGCTATGGCCATAATGGCATCATGGTCTTTGGTGACTGCGCCGTGAATCCCGATCCCGATGAAAATCAGCTTGCAGCGATTGCTGTTTCGACAGCAAAAACGGCGGCACAGCTTACGGGTATGACACCTAAGGTCGCAATGCTTTCATTCTCGACAAAGGGCAGCGCAAAACACGAAAACGTGGATAAAGTCGTCAAAGCGACTGCGCTGGTGAAGCAGCTTGCCCCGACTCTCGAGGTGGATGGTGAGCTTCAAGCGGATGCTGCGCTCGTGGCCAGCGTGGGGCAGCTCAAATCGCCCGGCAGTACGGTGGCGGGACATGCCAATGTGCTGATATTCCCTGATCTGCAGGCGGGCAACATCGGCTACAAGCTGGTGCAGCGTCTAGCAGGCGCAGAGGCCATCGGGCCGATCTGTCAGGGCCTTGCCGCGCCCGTCAATGACTTGTCGCGCGGATGCAGTGTAGAGGATATCGTGTCTGTTGTGGCAATTACCGCTGTACAGGCGCTTTCATAGGATTAAAATAATACATAGTTTGGGGGCACCATAAAGCTTAAGGCTTTGCGGTGGTTTTAAGGAGGACATCATGAACATACTTGTTATTAACGCGGGCAGTTCGTCTCTGAAATATCAGATGATCGAAATGACGCAGCAGCAGATAATCGCAAAGGGCGCAGTTGAGCGCATCGGAATTGAGGGTTCATCGCTGACCCATACGCCTGAGGGCAAAGACAAAGTGGTGATATCCCAGCCGATTCCGGATCACAAAGTTGCGATAGAGCTGGTTCTCTCGGCTCTGACCGATAAAAAACACGGCGTGATCTCCAGCATGAAGGAGATCAACGCAGTGGGACACCGCGTGGTGCACGGTGCGGAATTATTTTCGGCCAGCGTGCTGATCGACGAAAAGGTGCTGGATGCCATTAAGGAATGCTGCGAATTAGCTCCCTTGCATAATCCGGCGAACCTCATGGGTATCGAAGCCTGTATCGCGACCATGCCGGGCACACCCATGGTGGCTGTGTTTGATACAGCTTTCCACCAGACGATGGGCAAGCAAGCATACCTTTACGGCCTGTCATACGAAGCGTACAGCAAATACCGCGTGCGCCGCTACGGTTTCCATGGCACGTCCCATAAATATGTGTCGAACCGCTATGCAGAGCTTATCGGCAAAGATATCAGAGACTTAAAGATCATTACCTGCCATCTTGGCAACGGCTCGAGCATTACGGCTGTGGACGGCGGCAAATCGGTGGACACCACGATGGGCTTCACACCTCTTGAAGGCATCGTGATGGGTACACGCAGCGGTGATATCGATCCGGCTATCGTTCCCTATCTGATGAACAAAATGAATATGAGCCTTGATCAAGCCATTAATTACCTGAACAAGCAGTGCGGTGTATATGGCCTTTCGGGCGTTTCGAGTGATTTTAGAGACCTGTGGGCGGCGGCGGAAAGCGGTAACGAGCGTGCGCAAATGGCGCTTGATGTGTTCTGCTACCGCATCCGCAAGTTTATCGGTTCGTATGCGGCGGCTATGGGCGGCGTAGACGCGATCGTGTTCACGGCGGGCATTGGCGAGAACGATAAGCGTATCCGTGAAAAATGCGTTACCGGCCTGGAATTCCTGGGTGCTGTGATCGACAAAGACAGGAACAGTGCACGCGGAGAGACGCGTATTTCGTCGGATGATTCCAAGGTGGATATTTGGGTGGTGCCGACTAACGAAGAACTGGCCATCGCGCGGGAATCGTATGGCATTTGCAAGCTTAACGGGTATTGCAAATAGTCTGGACAAACAAAAAGGCAAAGTGTATAATAAGGCAAATTGAAGGGGACATCCGCTTATTTGTGCCGCGCTGACAGGGACTTTTCGACGGGACTGCAATCGGAAAGAGAACGGTTTAAGACGGGTAACAGCCGCTTCACGCGACCTATATGTTAAAGTGCCCAAGGACGTGCTTGGGAATCAAGGGTGGTACCGCGGGTGTAAAGACTCGTCCCTGTCTTGTTAAGGCAGGGACTTTTTTATTATAAAACCACTGATTCACTCGAATAAGGCGACTTTTCGGGTCGAACCATTGGTTCTTGTCGGAATAGAAAGATAGTTAATTAAGAAGGAGTTAAAAATGCTGACGAAAGCGCCCAAAGGCACAAAGGATGTACTGCCGTCGCAGAGCGGAAAATGGCAGTTTGTCGAAGCGGTGATACGGGACATATGCGCAAGGTTTGGATACCGCGAGATTCGTACGCCTGTGTTTGAGCATACCGAGCTTTTTCTGCGCGGCGTGGGAGATACGACGGATATCGTGCAGAAAGAGATGTATACATTTGAGGATAAGGGCGGACGCAGTTTGACATTAAAACCCGAAGGCACGGCAGGCGCGGTGAGAAGCTTTGTGGAAAACAGCCTGTATGCCGAGGCCCAGCCCACAAAAATGTACTACCTGAATTGCCCCGTGTTCCGTTACGAGCGGCCTCAGGCGGGGCGCCTTCGGGAGCACCACCAGTTTGGTGTGGAGGTGTTCGGTGCTCAGGGGCCTTCCATCGATGCGGAGGTCATATCGGTGGCGCTGACGCTGTTCCATACGCTGGGCATCAAGAGCCTGGCGCTTAACATCAACAGCATCGGCTGTAAGAAATGCCGCCCGGCATACAATGCCGCGTTGCGTGAATACTTAAAACAAAAAGAAGAGGGGCTTTGCCGCAACTGTCGTGAGCGCATGGTGACGAACCCGTTGCGCACACTGGACTGCAAGGAAGAGACATGCCGCGATATCGTGCACGAAGCGCCGGTGATGCTGGACTGCCTGTGCGATGAATGCAGCGCGCACTTTGAAGGGCTTAAAAAAAGACTGGAAGCGGCGGGCATCGCTTATAGCGTCAATCCGTTTATCGTACGCGGTCTGGACTACTATACAAAAACGGTATTTGAGATTATATCCACCGACATCGGCGCGCAGGGCACCGTCTGCGGCGGCGGCCGTTACGACGGGCTGGTCGAGGAATTGGGCGGGCCGTCTATGCCGGGCATCGGTTTCGGGCTGGGGCTGGAAAGGCTGCTGCTCGTGCTGGAATCGCTGGGTATAGAGCTGCCGGAGCCGCGCCTGTGCGACGCGTATGTGTGTACGCTGGGAGAAGCGGCGGCGGTGGAGGGCTTTTGTATCACGTCGAAGCTGCGTGCAGACGGCATCAAAGCCGAGTGTGACCACATAAACCGCAGCTTAAAAGCACAGCTTAAATATGCGGCCAAGCTGGGTGCAAAGTTTGTGGCGATCATCGGAGACGATGAGCTGCAAAAGGCTGTCGCGGTGGTGCGCGATATGGAAAAAAGCGAGGAAAACACGGTTCCGCTTGAGGAACTGAATCTATACATAAAGGCAGGAATACGATGAGCGAATTTTTGCAGGGGTGGAAAAGGACAGATTACTGCACCAACTTTTCGGTTGATGATGTGGGCAAAGATGTGACATTGATGGGTTGGGTGCAGACGCGCCGCGACTTTGGCGCGCTGATATTTGTGGACTTGCGCGACAGGACAGGCCTGATGCAGGTGGTGTTCGACGAATCGCTGGTGGAAGGTGATTTTACGCGTGTGCGCGGCCTGAGAAGCGAGTATGTCATCGCCGTGAAGGGTCAGATCGTGCGCCGTGACGAAGAGACGGTGAATGAAAAGCTGCCCACAGGCTTTATAGAGGTCAAGGCAAAGGAAATCAAGGTGCTAAGCCGTGCGCAGACGCCGCCGTTCGAGATTGAAGACGACACGGCAGTACGCGACGAACTAAGACTTAAATACCGTTTCCTGGATTTGAGACGCCCGACGATGCAGCGCAATCTGCTGGTGAGAAGCCGTATTGCGGCTGCCGCGCGCGAATATTTAATTGAAAACGGTTTTCTTGATATTGAAACGCCGATGCTCACCAAGAGCACGCCTGAGGGCGCGCGCGATTATCTGGTGCCATCGCGTATCCATCAGGGCAGCTTCTATGCACTGCCGCAGTCGCCGCAGACATTAAAGCAGATACTCATGATGTCCGGTTTCGACCGCTATTTCCAGATCGTGAAATGCTTCCGCGATGAAGACCTGCGCGCCGACCGCCAGCCTGAGTTCACACAGATCGACCTGGAGATGTCGTTCGTGGATGTGGACGATATCATCGCCATGAATGAAGGCCTTATCGCGCATGTGTTTAAGAAAGTCATGGGCGTTGACGTGAAGCTTCCGCTCAAGCGCCTGCCGTATAAAGAGGCGATGGACCGTTACGGCTCCGACAAACCCGACACGCGCTTTGGCTTAGAGCTGGTGAACGTGAGCGATATCGTGGAAAACAGCGGTTTTCAGGTGTTCTCATCGGTCGTCAAAAACGGCGGCAGCGTCCGCGCGATCAATGCCAAGGGCGCGGTGGAGCAATTCGCACGCCGCGAGATCGACGCGCTCGTGGATTTCGTGAAGATATACGGCGCGAAGGGCATGGCTTGGATATCCATGAAGGAAGACGGTATACAGTCGCCCATCACCAAGTTCTTCACTGAAGACGAGATGAACGCGCTGTTAAAGCGTCTGGACGCTCAGACGGGGGACATCATTTTCTTCGTGGGCGACAAAGACAAGGTGGTTTACGACTCTCTGGGTAACCTGCGTTTGCAGCTAGCCAAAAAGCTGAATCTTATCGATGAAAGTGTTTGGGATCTGCTTTGGGTTGTGGATTTCCCGCTGTTCGAATACAGCGAGGAAGAAAAACGCTACTTGGCGATGCACCATCCGTTTACATCACCCAAGGACGAAGATGTGGACAAGCTGGAGTCTGATCCGGGTAATGTGTATGCCAAGGCGTATGATATCGTGCTTAACGGCAACGAGATCGGCGGGGGCAGCATTCGTATCCATACCACTGAATTACAGGAAAGAATGCTTAATGCGCTGGGACACTCCAATGAGGATGCTTGGGAGAACTTCGGCTTCCTGCTCGAAGCGCTTAAGTTCGGTGCACCGCCGCACGGCGGATTGGCGTTCGGTCTGGACCGTCTGGCCATGCTGCTACTGGGATGCTCGTCCATACGTGACGTGATCGCATTCCCCAAGGTGCAAAACGCATCATGTCTGATGACCAATGCGCCTTCGCGCGTGTCCTCAAAGCAGCTTATGGAGCTGGGGCTTAAGATCAAGGAATAAGTAATGGATAATTTGACAGAATACGGGCAGGTCGTGGATATCAAAGGCGACACGGCGCAGGTGAAGTTCATTCGAACGTCAGCCTGCGGCCGCTGCCAGGCCTGCGGCATGCTGTCCAACCAGAACGAGATCGTGGTGCAGGTGAAAAACGAGTTTGAAGCCAAGGTGGGCGACAGCGTGGCAGTGAGTATACGCATGAAAAAGGCCATGCGCGCGTCACTGCTGGCCTATGTGTTTCCGCTTTTCATGCTGATTTTGGGCGCGTTTGCAGGCTGGCTGCTCAGTGATGTTTGGCACGTATTCCAAAACGTGGATGTCACCATGGCGCTGTGTGCCGTAATTTTTGCGGTATTATCGTTTTTCTTGTTAAAATTAGCCGCTCCGTTGTATAATAAGTCAGTGGGCAATGTTTACCGCATGGTGGGCAAAGCAGCGCCCGTAAACAAAAGCAAAGAGGATTAAAACGATGTCTGAAAAAGCTATGCAGATTACAACTGACCAATTTGACGAACAGGTCTTAGGTTCCGACCGTCCTGTGCTAGTCGATTTTTGGGCCGAATGGTGCAATCCGTGCCGTATGCTGAGCCCCGTGATCGAGCAGATTGCCGAGGAGTATAAGGATCGGGCGATCATCGGAAAAGTGAACATCGACGAGGAGCCGGAGCTTGCGGGCCGTTATGGTGTCATGAGCATTCCGACGCTGATCGTTTATAAGGACGGCAACGTGGCAGCCAAGTCGGTCGGTGTTGTGGGCAAAGACAAAATTGCAGGTATGCTGGATGAGGCGCTGGGCGGTAAATAACCGTCCGGCTGTTTTTTGTACACCTGCAATGATAAAAAAAGATAGTCAATAGAGCAACAAATTGTTATAATGAGTTGTTATTATTAAGTGGGGGCATTTATGGAACCATTACGCGTTTCGACAAAGTCGCAGCCCAAATCCGTTGCGGGTGCTGTTGCGGCGATGATTAACGAGAATCAGCGGGCAGAAATACTTGCCGTCGGTGCAGGTGCTGTCAATCAAGCGATTAAGGCCATTGCGATCACCCGCGGGTTTATGGCACCGCGCGGTATTGACATTGTGGTTATTCCTGCGTTTACTAACATCGAAATAGACGGCATATCAAGAACGTCAATCAAGCTGCTCGTCGAGGTGCGGTAGTCAGACGGGCGAGTCGGCGTCACGCCGATTTTTTTTTGCAGGACGCATACAGTCATTCTTTTTAGCTTATTAAAGTGAGGTCGTTTTTTTGTTTTTAAAATGCATTGAAATGACGGGATTCAAATCGTTTCCCGAAAAAACACAAATGCATATGAATGGGTCTATCATGGGCGTTGTGGGCCCTAATGGCAGCGGAAAAAGCAACGTATCGGATGCTGTGCGTTGGGTACTGGGTGAACAGAGCCCGCGTATGCTGCGCGGCGGCATGATGCAGGATGTGATCTTTGCCGGCACGCAAACCAGAAAGCCCCGCTCATACTGTGAGGTCACGCTGATTTTTGACAATAGTGACGGTCGTATGGGCAATGATTATACGGAAATTGAAGTGACGCGCAAGCTTTACCGCAGCGGCGAAAGCGAATACTCTATCAACAATACCAAGTGCCGCCTGAAAGACATATTGGAGCTTTTCCGCGATACGGGTATCGGCAAGGAAGGTTATTCCATCATTGGACAGGGACGTATTGACGAGATACTGAGCGAAAAGTCTTTGGATCGCCGCCGCGTGTTTGAGGAAGCCGCCGGTATCATGAAATACCGCGTGCGCAAGGAAGAAGCTGAGCGTAAGCTGGAGAGAACTCGGCAGAATCTCATGCGCGTGGAAGATATACTGCGCGAGCAGGCGTTTTTAATTGAGCCGCTAAAAAAACAGGCCGATGACGCGGCGGTTTATCTGTCGCTGGGCAAACGCTTAAAAACGCTGGATGTGAATCTATTCCTACGCAGCTACGACAGGTTTAAAGAAAAGATTGCCAAGCTGGAAGCATCGAAAATCGAGCTTGAAGAAGAGCGGGTCGAAAAAGAAAAGCTTTTGGAACAGCTCACCGAAAGACTGGCCAAGGAGCAGGAGAACGCGCGCCGCATCGAAGACGAAGGCGGCGATCTGGCTGCAAGCTTAAGCATCAGTATGGCCGAGCTGGAACGTGTGGAAGGCGAGATCAAGCTTTGCGACGAGCGTATCGCCAACATTGAAAAGGACAGCGAGCGTGTGCGCCGTGAGGCCGCGGATGCCGAAAAGAAGATCTCGGATCTAACGCTCAATGAACAGACGAATTTAAGCCGTATCAAGCAGATCGAAATTGAGCTGGAGCGGTATAAGGATATCGCGGCACAAACGAGCCGTGAGCTGGAAACGCTGACCAGCTCGTTTGAAGACCGCATGCGCATTATTGAAACGGTGCAAAGCGAAAAGGTACAGACCATCGAGAAGATGGCCGACGTGCGCAGCGCCGTATCCGCGCTTGAGGAAAAAGACAGGAATGTGAAGCAGCGGCTCGCCGATATCGATATGCAGATTGCGGCGATGGAAGAGGAGCAGGAGAAGATTGAAGCGGCTGTCGAGTCCATCGATTCGGGACTTGCGGCATTAAACAAAAAGGCGGCTGCTTTGCGCGCTTCTTTCAACGAAGCGGTGCAAAAGGAGCGTGCCGCAGCGACATACTTTGCGGAAACACAGCAGACACTGGAAGCCGCACGGCGTGAATATGCGTCCAGTATGGCATCTGCTCGCTTTTTGGGGGATATGAAGGCCAGCTTTGAAGGTTATGCCGAAAGTGTCAAAAACCTGATGCTGGCGGGCAAATCGAATCCTGAGCTGGGCAAGCGCATTCTAGGCACGGTGGCCGATATGATATCGGTGCCCGCCATGTACGAAACGGCGGTGGAAACCTGCCTCGGTGCGGCGTTGCAGAACATCATCGTAAACGACGAATACGATGCCAAGCAGCTGATCGCGTACTTGCGCCAACAGAGCCTCGGACGTGTGACGTTTTTACCGCTGGCGGCATTGAAACCGCGTTATTTATCGAACGAAGAAAAGAACAAGTTAAGCGATGCCGGTGTGTGCGGTGTTGCGAGCGAGCTGGTCTCATGCCGCTCTGCGCAAAAGGCCATCGATTTCCTGCTGGCACGTACCGTGATCGTGAAGGATACCGATACGGCCATCCGCGTGATGAGAAGCTGCGGACAGTCTTTTCGCGCCGTGACGCTGGACGGCGATGTGTTCAACCCGGGCGGTTCCATCACGGGCGGCAGCCTGCGGCGGGAACGAAGCGGGCTGGTCTCGCGTGACCGCCGCGAAGAGGAGCTTAAATCACGTGCGCAAACGCTGGGCGCTCAGGTGGGTGAGCTGGAAAAGGCGCTGGAAAAACGAAAAACAGAGCGTGAGGCGCTGCAAGCTGAGATCGAAAAGCTGCGCGGTGCGTTGCACGATAATGAAATCGAATCCGCAACAAGCCGCGAAAAACGCGAAGCGCTGGCTGCGGCATTAGAGGATGCCGAGACACGCGGCGCGGCGGTACGCCATGAACGCCGTACACTGGTCCAAAGCAGCCAGGAGATCAGCGCGGAAATGGCGAAGTTCACCGCACTGCATAGCGATATGCAGCAATCCAGCGAAACGCGTACCGAGGATTATAAACGCCTTGAAGATGAATATAATAAGAATGCGGCTCAGATCGAGCTGCTAAAGCAGCGTCTGCACGACGCCGAACTCAAAAGCGCCGAGCTTTTCCGTGAAAACGCCGCGCTGCTAAGCGATAATATGCGTTTGGGCATGGAACGGCAGGAGGCGGAGCGCACCTGTACCGCACGCAAAAAGACGCTGGAGCTCAACGCCGAAAGTGAAGACAATTTACGTCAGTTCAAAGCGCAGCTCGTGCAAAAACAGCAGGAGAAAGCGGCTGTGCTGGAGCAGCAAAAGCAAAAGCAGGGAGAAATGTCTGCCGGACGCGCAAAGATGCTTAAAGCGCTGGATGATATGGAGGCACGTCTTAATCAGACACGGCGCGAACTCAGTGAAACCATTGAGAAAGGAATGCGCACCGCCTTTAATATCGAAAAGACGCAAAGCGATATGGAAGCCGCGCAGAACCGGCTCTGGGATACGCACCAGCTGACCTACGCCAACGCGCTGGCTGAGCGTGAGGATATCGACTTAACAGGCGCGCAAGCCGAGGCCGACGAGATACGAACGCGTTTACGGGATCTGGGCAGCGTGAATCCGGGCGCGATCGACGAATATGCGGCGCTGAAAGAGCGCATGACATCGCTTGCGACGCAGAAGGAAGATTTGGATAAGGCCGAGGCCGATCTGCATAAGCTCATCGCGTCGCTGTTGTCCGAAATGCGGCGCTCGTTTAAGGAAAGCTTTGAAAAGATCAACAAATATTTCGGTGAAACGTTCAAGGAGCTGTTCGACGGCGGCCGTGCCGAGCTGATACTGGAAGAGGGCGAAGATATCATGGAATGCGGCATCGAGATCGTGGCCGAACCGCCGGGCAAAAAGCTTCAGAAGATCACGCTGCTTTCGGGCGGAGAAAAGGCGCTGACGGCCATCAGTCTGCTGTTTGCGCTGCTGAAGATCAATCCCTCGCCTGTATGCATACTCGACGAGATCGATGCGGCGCTGGACGAAGCCAATGTGAGAAAGTTTGCTGAGAATCTGGAGAAATACACATCCATCATGCAGTTTATCGTGATCACGCACAGAAAGCCCACGATGGCGGTGTGTAACAGCCTATACGGCCTCGCTATGGAGGAGAAGGGTGTATCCAAGCTGCTGTCTGTGCGTCTTGACAAGGAGAATCTATGAGCGTATTTGATAAGATTAAAGGCGGTCTTAAAAAGACCCGCGACAATATATCCTCGAAGGTCGGCAGTGTGCTGGCCTCTTTTAAGAAGATCGATGACGATTTTTATGATGAACTCGAGGAAACGCTGATACTTTGCGATATCGGCGTGGGCGCGGTGGAGAAGATCATGAAAACGCTGCGCCAAAAGGTCAAGGAGAAATCAGTTACCGATACGGCGGCGGTCAAGCCGCTGCTGGTAAGCATTATCGCCGATATGCTTACATTTGACACCACCGACATTGAAGGCTCGGGCGCAATACTCATCGTGGGCGTCAATGGCGTGGGTAAAACGACAGCCATCGGCAAGCTCTCACACAGCTTTATTTCCCAAGGAAAGAGCGTGGTGCTGGCTGCGGCGGATACCTTCCGTGCTGCGGCGGCAGAGCAGCTTTCCCAGTGGGGCGAACGCAGCGGCGCACGCGTGGTAAAATATGGCGAGGGGGCAGACCCGGCGGCCGTGGTTTACGACGCGATCGACTCCGCACAACACCGTCATATCGATCTTGTCATCATCGACACGGCGGGCCGTTTGCACAACAAGAAAAACCTCATGAACGAGCTTTCTAAGATCAACCGCGTGATCGACAAATCGTATGACGCGGCACACAAGCGCACCTACCTTGTGGTGGACGCGACAACGGGGCAAAATGCCATCGCGCAGGCGCGGGAATTTTCGCAGGTCACCGATTTATCGGGCATCATACTGACCAAGATCGACGGCACGGCCAAGGGCGGGATCGTCTGTGCTATCTGCGAGGAGATGCAGCTGCCGGTGGTATACCTGGGCGTAGGCGAGGGCATGGACGATCTGGAACCGTTTGACCCGCTTGCGTTTGCGCAAAGCTTGATTGAATAATCGAATGTTGCAGGGGCGTCCAGTGGATGCCCATTTTATTTATGTAGAAGACTTTAGTTTACAGGACGCTACATCCCGGAGCACAATTTATTGACAGCGAATAGACTTTAAAGTAAAATATTAACGGTGCGTGGGGTATGAGCCAAATTTTTGGTTCATACCTTTTGTATTTTACGCAATAGGAATGAAAATGAGGTGAAGACGTATGAAGCGAATCTGTTATGTGATTTTATGTTTATCTCTCGCGCTGGCTGCATTCTCGGGCTGCGCGCAGGAATCGGAAATCAATGCTGGGGAACTGGCTATGGTCAACGCTTATATTGAGGATATAGGAGGAGGAGATGCTATTCCACTCAATGCCGCCGAGGATATGAATCACCGATTATATGAAAATACGAAAACGCAGGAAACCAAGACCACATGGGAGCTCATTGTGGGCTATGTGCGAAATGAGGGGAGCGAAGCCCCGCAGGAACTCGATTATTCGCTTGAATTCGAAAACGGCGGCCTCAGCTTCGAGTCGGACAATGTGTGGGAATTTATCGGCGGATGAAAATGACATAGACTTGACAAACATACATAAATCATTATAATAGCACTGTAAAGCTTTTATGCTTTACAGTTTTTCGGGGTCCCCGAGAAGCATAGCTTTTTGGGGTGATTTTCTTTTCGGACGGTGCGGTTGTGGAGAAGGATTTTGAAACGGTGCTGCTGCTCGATACGTATGGGCTGCTGCTGACGGAGAAACAGCAGCGTCTTTGCGACATGTATTACAACCAGGATTATTCACTGGCCGAAATTGCGCAGATAGAGGACTCCACACGGCAGGCCGCACGGGACGGTATCGGTAAAGCGCGGCAAAAGCTGCTATTTTATGAACAGTGCCTCGGCCTTTCCCAAAAGCGCGAAAGAACGCTGGATGTGCTGGGCCGTATGCGTGCACTGCTGGAGGATAGGCCGGAAGCTGTGGCATTGATCGACGAGATCACGGATATATGGGAGAAATAGCATGGCGTTTGAAGGACTTTCAGAAAAATTACAGCATGTATTCTCGAAGCTGACGAATAGAGGCAAACTGACCGAAGTGGAGGTGAAGGCGGCGCTGCGCGAGGTGAAGCTCGTGCTGCTCGAAGCCGATGTGAACTTCAAGGTGGTCAAAAGCTTCTTGGCGCGCGTGAATGAACGCGCTATCGGCGAAGAGGTTTTAAAAAGCCTGACGCCCGGCCAGCAGGTGATCAAAATTGTGCGTGAAGAGCTGGTCAATGAACTGGGTGAAAAGCATGTGGGTGTGAATTTCGCGTCGAACCCGCCCACCATCGTGATGATGTGCGGTCTTCAGGGCGCGGGCAAAACCACGATGTGCGGCAAGCTCGCAAAGCTGTGGAAAAAAGAAGGCCGTAATGTGATGCTTGCGGCATTGGATATTTACCGCCCGGCAGCCATCAGGCAGCTGGAGGTGGTGGCCGAAAAAGCGGGCGCGGCGTTCTTCTCACAGGGCACGCAAGACCCCGTAAAAACGGCGCAGCAGGCCGTGGCCGAAGCTAAAAAGAAGCTCATCGACGTGCTCATACTCGATACGGCAGGCCGTCTGCATATCGATGAGCAGATGATGGATGAAGTCAAGCGCATCGCGGCAGCGGTGAAGCCGCATGAAAAGCTGCTTGTGGTGGATGCCATGACAGGGCAGGACGCGGTGAACGCGGCAGCGGCCTTCAATGAAAGTCTTGCTCTCGATGGCGTGGTGCTCACCAAGCTGGACGGCGACACACGCGGCGGCGCGGCGATATCCGTTAAGTCTGTGACGGGCAAGCCTATCAAGTTCGCGGGCGTGGGCGAAAAGCTCGAAGATGTTGAGGTGTTCCATCCCGACCGTATGGCGGGGCGTATACTGGGCATGGGCGACGTGCTTACGCTGATCGAAAAGGCTGAGCAAAATTTTGAGATGGACAAAGCGGCTGCTCTGGAAAAGAAGCTTCGCAAAGCCGAATTTACGCTGGAAGACTTTTTGGAGCAGATGGGGCAGATTAAGAATATGGGTAACCTTGGCGACATGCTTTCGATGCTGCCGGGAGGCAGTAAGCTGGGCAACGTCCAATTGGACGACAAGCAGATGGCCCGTACCGAAGCGATCATCAAATCGATGACGCCTGAGGAACGGCGCAGGCCAAATATCATCGGCGGCAGCCGCAAAAAACGTATCGCGGCGGGCAGCGGCACCAAGGTGCAGGATGTAAACCGGCTGCTTACGCAGTTTGAGCAGATGACCAAGATGATGAAGAGTATGTCGGGAAAACGCGGAAGAAAGGGCATGATGGGCATGCCGTTCTGATAAATTAAATATTTTGGAGGAAATTATGGCTTTAAAAATCAGACTTAAGAGAATCGGTGCAAAAAAAGATCCTTTCTACAGAATCGTTGTGGCAGACGCGCGTGCGCCTCGTGACGGACGTTTCGTTGAAGAGATCGGCAACTATGACCCGAAAACAAAAAAGATTGTTGTGGATGGCGACAAAGCAGCAACATGGATTAAAAACGGTGCACAGCCCACTGAGACAGTGCGCTCGCTCCTGAAAAAAAACGGCGTAATCCAATAGGTGAATGAATATGTTAGAGCTGGTTAAATACGTAGCCGAGTCGCTGGTTGACAACCCTGAAGAGGTCAAGGTCAAGCAAGTCGAAGGCGAGAAAACCATTGTGCTCGAGCTTTCTGTGGCGCGCGACGATATGGGCAAGGTGATCGGCAAACAGGGCCGCATTGCCAAGGCCATTCGCAGCGTTGTCAAAGCCGCGTCCTCGCGGTCGCGCAAAAAATACGTTGTCGAGATCGTGGAGCATGATTGAAATTGCACGCATACTAAAGCCGCACGGCATACGCGGAGAGCTGAAAGTGCGGCTTTTTTCCGACAACTATGACGCTTTTTGTGAACGCGGTTATGCCTACATAAAAAAAGATGGCGACTATCGACGCACCGATTATACCGCGGTGCGTATTGACGCGCCTTTCGTGTATGTGCTTTTTGACAAGGTTACCACGCGCAACGACGCTGAACTGCTGGCCGGACAGCCGCTTTTTTTGCGCCGTGACGATCTGGAAGCACCCGATGAGGGCGAGTACTATATCATCGACCTTATCGGGCTTAAAATCGTAGACGCGGAAGGAAACGAACTGGGAACGCTGGGTGACGTTCTGCAGCACGGCGCAGCGGACGTTTATGCGGTGAAGGGCCCCAAGAGCTTTATGTTTCCGGCATTAAAGCGCGTGATACAAAGCGTGGATATTAAGGCGGGCATCATACGTGTGGATAGCGCGGCGCTGGCCGAGGTGGCGGTCTATGAAGACCTATAATGTGCTCACGCTTTTCCCGGAAATGTTTGAGTCGGTCTGCGGCTGCAGCATATGGGCCCGGGCGATTACTGCGGGGCATATTTCGATCAACACGGTCAACATACGCGACTGGGCGAACGATAAACACCGTCGTGCGGACGACTACCCTTTGGGCGGCGGCGTGGGTATGGTGTTAAAGCCCGAGCCCGTGGACGCATGCTTTAAGGATGTGCGGCAAGGCTGTGAGCAGCCTGTTCTCAATATCTATATGTCGCCGTGCGGCAAGCCTTTAAGCCACAAACTCGCGCTGGATATCGCACAATACCAAAGCGTCAACATACTCTGCGGCCATTACGAAGGTGTGGATGCGCGCGCATTGCGGCGTCATATCGACTTGGAAGTCTCCGTGGGGGATTACGTGCTGACAGGGGGAGAACTGGCGGCCATGGTACTCATCGATGCTTGTATCCGTCATGTGGACGGGGTGCTGGGCAACGGTGAATCCGCTGTGGGAGAATCGTTTTCGGACGCGCTGCTGGAATATCCGCAGTATACGCGCCCGGCGGTCTACGATGGGGAAGCTGTACCCGATGTGCTGCTGAGCGGCCATCACGCGAATGTGGAGGCGTACAGACGGCGCATGTCATTGCAGGAAACAGCGTTTAAACGTCCCGATCTGTTATCCAAAGCACGTCTTACAAAAAAGGATATCGACATCATCACAAGCCCTGATGAGGAATGACCCGTTTTTGCGGGTCCCTCTTGTCTGAATACCTTCGGTTTTCCGCCAGCTTTCCGGTTTTGCTCGCTCCGCTGGTTCGAGTAAGTTCGAGCGCAAAACCGCAAGGTGTGGGCTTCGCGGGAAGGGGCCCCCGAAAGCGATAGTTTTTGGGGTGATTCATAGCCCGTTATGCCCGCGAATCATATTTAAATATTTTTCAACACTCTCTAAACTCGTTTACCGGGTTCTTTTTTATTTTAAACAGCTTTTCACTACGTTGCTGATGTGATACGATGGCGATGGAAAAGGATGGATAAGAGTATGGTAAACAGCAAAGTCGCAGTGATGCAGTGTGAATCGTATGAGACCGGAGAGCTGATGCAAAAGGTCAACGCGGGCGTGGGCGAGCTTGGAGGCTGGGACCAATGGCTCAAGCCGGGAATGAGCGTATTGCTCAAAGTCAATCTGATCGGGCCGTTGTCGTCTGAGACAGCCGCCGTGACCCATTGCGAGTTTGTTCGTGCCGTGGCGCGCATCGTCAAACAATACGGGTGTCAGGTGTGGATCGGAGACAGCTCGGGCGGCGCGATAGGCGGCAAAGCGCAGACCGGAAAAGGGTTCACCGTCTCCGGTATTGCCCGGGTAGCGGATGAGGAAGGCGCGGTGATCAAAAACTTTGATAAGGAAGGCGTCGTTGAAGTGACGGTATCCGGCGGTGAAAAGATGTATCTTGCCAAGCCTATGTTCGATGCCGATTTCGTCATTAACCTCCCGAAGCTCAAAACACACATGGCCGCAACATATACGGGCGCGGTCAAAAATCTGTTCGGCTGTGTGCCGGGCCTTAAAAAGGCGCAATATCATAAGTATGCGTCGACCACGCAGGCTTTCGGGCAGGTGATATGTGACATCAACAAGGCACTGCGAGTCGATTTAAATATCATGGACGGCATACTGGCGATGGATAAGCAGGGCCCCATAACGGGAGGCATCTATCCCGCCCATAAAATACTCGTCAGCACAGATTCGCTTGCGCTGGACACAGTTGCGGCGGGTATGATCGGCTTAAGCACTCAGAAGCTTCCTATCTTCTCGGCGGCGATAGAACACAATATTGGGCAGTGGCGGCCGGAGAATATCGAGGTCTGCGGCGATTTTGAGACGGCACCCAAGCTTGCCGACTTTCGAATACCCAAAGTTATGGGACAGGGCGCAAAGAAAAGCGGTATTCTTGGGAAACTCATTGATTTTCTAAAAACGAGGCCGCAGATGGATATGGCAAAATGCAAACAGTGCAACGTCTGTGTGCAAAGCTGCCCCGTGCAGGCCATCGATAAGCAGACAAAACTTATTGACTATGAAAAATGCATTGAATGCATGTGCTGTCATGAAATGTGCATATACAAGGCGGTCAAACTGGTCAACGTGAACCCCATGCTGCGATTCTTCTCCCGGTTTAAACGGCAGGAAGAATGATTGAATGACGGCTGATATAAGAGCAAATATTCTGTGCTCTTTTTTTACATCGACTTTATAAATTTATAACTACTATTATTAACCTAAAAAGTTTACATGTTTTTACGAAAAATCAGTTACTTTATAACTAAATCTTGCTATTGTTTCACTTGGTTGCTTAATCATACAATCAAATTCTTGGCTGTCACTAGGTTCCAACCCCTCAGATGATACTGCATACGTCCAATCTGAAGTCAGTACATCATCGTTTTCATCCAGTAGGCTTAGCTTAACTTTGACATACTCATAGGTGTGGTATGAGCTATTGTTGGTGACTTTAAAGTTGAATACAATATAATCGCCCATTGTTTCATGCCCAAGAGATTCAAGTTTAAGTTTATCCCACAGGTTTTCTTTCGGCATTGCCGATACTGTTGTTGTTGCCGTTTCGGATGGTGAAGGTGATCTGCTAGGCAAAACATACCGATGATCACAAGCAGCCAGCATAAAAGTGATAAAAACAAGCACTAATATAATTAATTTTTTCATATTGCTACCCTCGCGAATATTTGTATATTTTAGCATATAGCATAATATACGTCAAATATGGGGATAAAGAGATTCAAATTAATTGTAAACTTCTTTTTTTAGCTTACTGTGACACCATACTTCCACATATATTTAAGAGTCATTTAATTTTTTCGCAAACGGATGTATGTGGATGAAAAAAAGGTTTCTTAAAAATACGCTTGTTCTCACGCTGACATATCAGATTCTGCGCGTTATCGGCATTTATTTTATTGCGTTTCTGTCCGGTAAGATCGGCACCGAAGGCGTTGGTCTTTATCAGTTGATATTGTCCGTTTATGTGCTGGCGGCGACGTTTGCTTCGTCGGGGCTTGGCATCGCGGTATCACGGCTGACAGCAGAGTCGATAGGCAAGAGCCGCCATCAGACCACATCCAACGTGCTGCGCCGAGCCATTGTGATCGGTCTTTGCTTAAGCGCCGTTTTCGGGGCTGTTTTATATGTGTTCGCGGATTTTATAGGCCTTACGTTTTTAGGTGATCCAAGGTCGATATTGTCTATACGCATGCTCGCGCCGGGGCTGCCCTTTATGGCGGTATCGTCCAGTCTGCAAGGGTACTTTTATGGGCTTCGGAAGGTCATCAAGCCCGCCACACAGATGATATTCGAGCAGATCGTACGGCTGCTTGTCATCATGATGGTGATCAACGCTTTTGTTCCGCTGGGACTGGAATACGCGTGCTTTGCCATTATACTGTCCAGTATGATATCCGAGGCGCTATCGTGCGCTTACGCTTTTATTCTCTACATTCATGAGAAGCGGCAGCAGCACATGGCGGTTGCGAAAGAACCGGGGGTCACAAAAAAGATACTCAAAATATCCGTGCCCATTGCCATCAGCGCCTATATCAGAACGATTTTAAGAACCGCCGAAAACATGCTGATTCCACTGGGGCTTAAGAAGAACGGCGCTTCCCACAAAGACGCGCTCTCGCAGTTTGGCATGATCGGTATGGTGATGCCCATACTGTTTTTCCCTTCGGGCTTATGGACGGCTGTGGGAACGCTGCTTGTTCCCGAACTCAGCGAGGCCAGCGCGCTGAATAACTCGCAACGTGTGAAATCCATATTTGCAGCTGTGTTTCAGATGTCTGTGATGCTCTCAGTTTTGTTCTGCGGCATCTTCATAGCCTTTGCGAAAGATTTCGGGGTGCTTATATACCAAAACGCCGAAATAGGCAGGCTGCTGCTATGGCTTGCGCCGCTTGTGCCGCTGATATACTTGGATTTCGTGGTGGATTCCATGCTCAGCGGCCTTGACCAGCAGCTTGCGACGCTGAAAATCAATATTCTGGACTCGGCGCTGCGGGTCGTATTGATATTCACCCTGGTTCCGCGATTTGGATTAGTAGCGTTTATTGTGATTATGTATATAAGCGCGGTGCTCAACGGTACGCTGAGCATACGGCGGCTGCTCAAGGCCAGCCATACGGGAATCCGCTATGTCGATTGGATCATCAAACCGCTGATGTGTATCGCGGCCTCCGCATTAATCGTGCGGCTGCTGTTTTATCTGCTGCCTTTTGGCGCGGTGATGACGGCTGCCAACTTAACGCTCAAGATACTGCTGCTATGTATCATCTATACCGCATTGCTTTTTATCACGCAATGCCTGAAAAAGACGAATATCGTATGGCTCAAGAAGCTTATTTCGCGCCGCAGGGATATCGTTAACCGTTAATAGATGTTGATTAACAGGGTACTTAATGATACATGAAATAGAAATTAAACCAATACGGGGGAATTATTCAAAAATCCATAAGTAAATTGTGATAGGAGATTTTCATATGCCTCAAGTAGACAGTTTTATGAGCATTTTTTCGTCGGTCTTTGGATTGGTATCGTCAATCATATTCTTAGGTGCAATGGTCCTCGTCATTGTCACCTGCTTTAAGGTCATCGGTTATGTGAACATGAAGAAAGGGCAAAAGATGTTGAAATAACCTTAAGAATTTCCCGAATCATGATGTTAATTGGTGGGCGGAAGAACAACTATGGGGGAATATTCAGAAAATTACATTAAAGATAAGAAATCTTTCGACACTGGAGAAAAGTTATGTTCAGATGACACAAAACTTGTAATGGGGATTGATGAATATTATCCATTATCAAAAGATGAAGAGGTTTTGCTTTTTGCTGGTGATACCAGTGGCTTTTTAAAGGATTTCTCTGAACCATTATATGATATTATCGGTGGATATGATGGAAAACTTCTATTGTAGAAGGATGGCTCATATGCAAAACCGAAACCGTCTGATTCAGACAAACATGAATTTGATGGGACACTAAAAATTACCTCGGATGAATTAAAAAAACTAAAGTAATTTCATAGGGAGTATAAGATCCCTAAATCAGTAAGACGGATAAAGAATAGTATTCGACCGTCTTATTTGATTATTATTTATATGATATGTTTACTTCGTCTTATCGGTGTGTTTATTAAACGGCCCAAATGTCACAGCATGCTGGGGGTTATTTTCGTATCAAATGCCTATCATTCTTCTAAAATCATTTTTGTGCTATCATGCAAAAGAGACATGTAAATAGTATGTCTATGTGGGGTATTATGAAGAATCGAATCGTGAAAGTCTCTTCTGTTTTTCATGCCGATATTAATGAGTTCTGGGATAAGCTCCAGCGGCTGGACACTTTGCAGTTTATCGCTGCGCCTTTTGCCGCGTTTGAGCTGCATGAAAAAACACAGGTTAAATGGCGGGAAGGGGAGACATTTGCGTTTCGGTTAAAGCTTTTTGGGCTTTTTTCACTGGGTACGCATACAATTCGCGTGGTGCAGTTTGACAAGATGACTTACACGGTTTACACAATAGAAAGCAACAAAAGCGTGCCCGTTTGGAATCATCGCATCGTACTGCGTAAAATGGATGAGAACACCCTGCACTACACAGACGAAGTGGAATTGCAGGCGGGCTGGAAAAGCATATTGGTTTATTGGTGGAGCTGCACGTTTTACAGGCACAGGCAAAAAAAGTGGCGCAAGCTGCTGGAGCAAGACGTATAATGGCTGATCGTCATTTGCTTTTATGTGATTGCTTAATGAAGCCGCCGTTTGCACGGCGTTTTTTTGTGCTATAATAAGGCAGAAAAGAGGAGGCGCTATGGCAAAATTCATTATCGTTGTGATGGACAGCGTGGGCGTGGGGGAAATGCCCGACGCGGCACGGTTTGGAGACCAAGGCTCGGATACGCTGGGGCATATCATCGCGGCCTATCCTGATATCAAGCTTAGCAATCTGGCTAGGCTGGGGCTGTGCCGATTGACAGATCTGCCTTGCGGCGAGGCTGTGACGGGCGCTTACGGCAAAGCGGCGGAAAGGTTCGCGGGCAAGGATACCACGGGCGGGCATTTCGAGATAGCCGGCTTGATTATGGAACAGCCGTTCCCGACATTCCCAAACGGTTTCCCGGCAGATTTTATCGCCGCGTTTGAAAAGGCTGTTGGCCGCGGCACATTGGGCAACTATCCCGCTTCGGGCACTGAGATCATAAAAGAGCTGGGCGCGGAGCATGTGCGCACCGGAAAGCTGATCGTCTACACCTCGGCAGACAGCGTGTTTCAGATCGCGGCACATGAAGACGTGGTGCCGCTGTCGGAGCAATATGCCATATGCGAAAAGGCAAGAAGTATGCTCACGGGCGAACTGGGCGTAGGCCGCGTGATCGCACGTCCGTTCACCGGCGAGGAAGGGAATTTCACGCGCACAACAAACCGGCGAGATTTTTCGTTTGAGCCGCCCGGAGAAACCATACTCGCCGCTGCCCGTAACGCGGGGCTGGAGGTTGTCGGTATCGGCAAGATCGAGGATATATTTGCGGGCGTGGGGCTGACCAAGCGCAACCACACGCGCGATAACGATTCTGGCATCACCGCAACCGTCGAAGCTATCAAAGAGGATTTTGACGGACTTGTGTTTACCAATCTTGTGGATTTTGATATGCTTTACGGTCACCGTAACAACGTGCAGGGCTATAAGGAAGCGCTGGAAGCGCTCGACGCACGCGTGCCTGAAATGCTCTCTGTATTAAAACCGGAGGATATCATCATCTTCACGGCAGACCACGGCTGCGACCCGACCACGGCAAGCACCGACCATTCACGCGAATACATACCGATACTGGCCTATGGGGCTGCGGTTCGGGTCGGTACGGATATCGGCGTGCGCAGTACGTTTGCGGACATCGCTGCGACGGCGGCGGAGTTCTTCGGACTTGCTGACTGGCACGTGGGCACATCGTTCTATAAAGAAATCACGGAGGATAAGTGATATGACAACGGAAAGAATATATGCGGCTTATGACTATTTAGATAAAACGGTGACGCAGCGCCCATGGGTCTGCATCATATTGGGAAGCGGCCTCGGCGGCTATGCCGATACGCTGGAGGAGCCGCAGGTGATCGAATATGCGTCGATACCCGGCTTTCCTGTGTCCACGGTGCAGGGCCACGCGGGGCGATTGGTGCTAGGCAAAAAGCACGGCGTGAACGTGGTTTGCATGCAGGGGCGCTTTCACTGCTACGAAGGCTATTCACCTGCCGAAACGGTGATACCGCTGCGTGCGCTCATCAGGCTGGGCATAAAGAATTTGCTGATTACCAACGCGGCGGGCGGCATCAACACGGGCTTTCAGGCCGGAGATATTATGGTGATAGAGGACCATATCAATTTTACATTCTTAAATCCGCTTGCGGGGCCAAACATGGACGATTTCGGCGCGCGCTTTCCCGATATGTCGTACGCTTATGATAAGCAGCTGTCCGCCGCGCTCAAAAAAGCAGCGCAGGAGAACAATATTGAGGTGAAATCGGGTGTGTATGCCATGATGAAAGGGCCGTCTTTTGAAACGCCTGCCGAAATCAAGGCGCTGCGTATGATGGGCGCGGATGCCGTGGGCATGTCGTCCGTACCTGAGATCATTGCGGCGGCGCACGCGGGCGTGAAATCGGCAGCGATGTCGTGCATCACCAACATGGCGGCGGGCATACTCGATCAGCCGCTTACGCATGAGGAAGTGATGGAGACGGGCCGTGTCGCGGCGGGCCGTATACAAACGCTGATAGACGGATTTATAAAGCAGCTTGC
Source organism: Bacillota bacterium (assembly GCA_023436115.1). Lineage (GTDB taxonomy): Bacteria > Bacillota > Clostridia > Christensenellales > SZUA-584 > SZUA-584. The sequence continues at coordinate 46,176 of JAEZKQ010000010.1, forward strand.
ATAGCACATTTCAGATTAGGCTCTCTCAAGAGGGGGTTGGCATCGTAAGCAGCCTGAGGGAGAATGATCGATAAGGGGGAAAACGTCAGGATTCTTCACGCCGTTGAGTCGGGAAGCAGGGCGTGGGGATTTGCTTCGCCGGACAGCGACTATGATGTAAGATTCTTCTACATAAGGCCGAAGGATGATTATCTGCGACTTGAAGGTATCAGAGATGTTTTAGAATATCCGATTGATGATGTGCTGGACATAAATGGATGGGATTTAAACAAAACGTTGCGGCTTTTGCATGCATCCAATCCAACACTCTTTGAATGGGGCAATTCTCCTGTCGTCTATAAAACCACAGATTTCTTTACAAACATTAAACCTTGTATAAAAGAGTTCTTTATAGCAAAGTCCGGGCTATGGCACTATCTCAATATGGCTGAAGGCAATTACCGGGAGTATCTCAAGGGAGAGCGTGTGAGAGCTAAAAAGTACTTTTATGTCATACGGCCGATTCTTGCCTGTCGGTGGATTCTGGAACGTGGATGCCCGCCGCCTATGCTATTTTCGGATTTGGTTGAAACACAGCTGGAAGAAGAATTAAAACCCACGATAGAAAGCTTGCTGGAACTGAAAATGAAAATGCCGGAAATCGGTGAGATTCCAAGAATCAATGAGTTGAATTATTTTATCGAAACAAACCTCGTTTTAATCAAAGACCAAATCGAGAGGCTTCCTGCCGCTCCGCAGAAAGGCTGGGAGGAGCTGAACACTATGTTTTTATCCGCGCTGTCCCAGTCATTTTAACGGCTATTCGAATATCTTGGGCCGGCCAAAAACGTTCCACTTGGCGTTTTTCATCACGCCGCCCTGAACGATGTTGTTGTAAATACGCTTGTCAATGGTACGTTTGCAGACCACGCCCACAAAGCCGCTCACAGCCTCATAGATATAGCCGTGCTGTCCCATGATGCCCATATGGACGATCTTGTTGTCCTTGTTCTGATAGAAGACCAAATCTCCGGGGCGGAGCTCTTCCTTGGTGATGGGTGTGCAATAGTCTTTATAGGTGTCGTTTGCAGTGCGGTCGGTGTATTCGTTATAAAAGCCCAGTTCGTTGACGGCATACCACCAAAGCCCGCTGCAATCCCATGAATAGTCCGCAGGGAAATCAAAGCCTTCCATCTGGCTTTCCTTCGCAATAGCGCGCAGATATTCCAGGCGGCCGCCGTCAAAATACTCAGGGTACCTTTTGTACATGGTATCGATAAACTTATCGGTAATGGCATCTCCCTGCCCGCCGAATATATACTGTCCGCCCACGCATGTGTCGAGTAAATCGAGCAGCTTTGCCACATCGCCCTCAGGCTCGGCTTCATCCGCATACTTTTGTTCGTAATAGATGCGCTCTGATTCGGATTCCTCGGCGGAAAGAGGGGCGCAGGCTGTTGTCAGCACAGCGGCAATCATGAAAATACCGCAAATTATTTTTTTCGTGAATGTATTCATATTTTGGATTATATAGTCTTTACTTGGTTTCTTCAAGTGCGCCTTTTGAAACGTTTTGAAAACATGTAAAAAAGAATATCCGCCATATCTTCGGGGGAAACTAACCGCAAAAGTAAAAAAAGGGGATATTCGGTTATGAAAAGGATAATGATTATTGCGCTTGCTTTTGTGATGGTATTTGCGTTCGCATCCACGGCAAATGCGCAAAGCTATACGGCCACTTCCAAGGCTTACATACTTGTGGACGCAAGCTCCGGCAATGTGCTTGCCGAACAAAACGCCGATGAACAGCTGCCATGCGCAAGTGTAGCCAAGGTCATGTCGATATTGCTGTTTTTGGAGGCGGAGGATTCAGGCCGCATGACGCTAAGCGACACCGCAACTGTCAGTGAGCACGCGGCAGCGATGGGCGGTACACAGGTGTTTCTGGATGTCAATACCACGCATACCGTGGAGAATCTGCTTAAAGCGGCGATTGTATGCAGCGCCAACGATGCCACGGTGACTCTTGCCGAGAAGATGGCGGGAAGCGAAACAGCGTTCGTCGATATGATGAACAAAAAAGCGGGCGTTTTGGGGATTAAAGCTCAGTTTGTCAACGCGTCGGGGCTGGGAGACGAACAGAAAATGAGCGCACGCGATGTGGCAACGGTTTGCCGCGAGCTTGTGAAGTATGATCTGTTCTATAAATGGAGCGGTATATGGATGGAAAACTACGTTCACCCTGACAACCGTGAGACGGAAATGGTTAATCAGAACAAGCTTGTTCGGTTTTACGAGGGCTGCGACGGCATTGCGACCGGTTCCTCAAATGCGGCCGGATACTGCATTGCGGCGACTGTAAAGCGTGACGGCGGCCGGTTTATCTATGTGGCACTGGGTTCTTCCAACAGCTCGACACGCTTTGACGAAGCCAAGGCCGCTTTCGAGTACGCATTTGCGGGCTTCACGTCTAAGACAATTGTACGGGAAGGGCAGAAGCTCGGTTCCGATCTTGCCATTGCTGGCGGTACGCTGCCTTTTATCGATGTCTACGCGGGGCAGGATTTTTCCACGCTGATTGAGAAGGGAAAAGAAGGGCAGATCGAAAAAGAGCTTGTGCTGCTGGAAAACATCTCCGCTCCCATTAAAGAAGGCGATGTGATCGGATATCTGCGCATACTGGTAGACGGCACGGAGATCGGGCGCGTAGACGCGGTGGTGAAGCAGGAAGTGGCCGAAAGCAATTTTGCCAACGCCTTTAGACGCATATTAACCTGGTGGCTGTTTGCATAGAGCCAACGGGTGATTGACACATTCATCGGCCCTACTGTACAATGACTCCGATAACAGGAGGTGCCTATGCGAATACTCATTGTGAATGACGACGGCATTCATGCCAAGGGAATTAAAACGCTGGCTGAGCGGCTGAAGCGCGAGCACGATGTGACGGTGGTCGCACCCGAATCTGAGAGGAGTGCCACATCGCACTCCATCACGATATACCGCCCGCTAAGGGTCACAAAAATACAGCCATCGGGCCTTGATGGCATTGCCTGTTATGTGGTCGACGGACAGCCTGTGGATTGTACGAAGATAGGCATCGCGCACGTTATGGACGGCAAGGTAGACCTTGTTGTGTCCGGTATCAATCATGGCGCGAATCTGGGTTCGGATATCATATACTCGGGCACAGTTGCGGCTGCGCTTGATGCGGTGATCATGGGGTATAAGGCTATGGCTGTTTCCTGTGTCTCCGAATTTGCCGAGCATTTTGATTCTGCGGCCGAGGTGGCAGCGCGGCTGATATGCAGCGGCTTATTTGACGGTGAATTTGAGGACGTGCTTTATAACCTCAATGTGCCGAATCTGCCTTTATCACAGATCAAGGGCATAAAAGTGGCTGCGCATGGACGCACAGCCTATGATGATGCCGTCGAGCTGCGAGACGACCCCAGAGGCAACAAATACATTTGGGTAACGGGCACACTGCGCGAGGAAGCAGCGGAGGAAGATACCGACTTAAGTTTGATCCGCGCGGGCTATGCTGCCATGACGCCCATTAAGTTTGATTTGACCGCAAGAGACAGAATCAGCGCGCTCTCATGCAAGATAGAAAAAATCAAATTGCATTTATAGCCGTATATGATACAATATATCGTGTAACTGCACAATAAGGGAGCTGTTTTTATGCAAGGAAACGATATTATCAAAGCCATTAAGGAACGGCAGAGCGCTATGAGTAAGGGTCATCGGGCAATCGCAGCCTATATTATTGACCATTATGACACAGCCGCTTTTATTACCGCTTCGAAGCTTGGGGATACCGTTGGCGTGAGCGAATCCACCGTTGTGCGTTTTGCCTGCGCGCTGGGATACGATGGATATCCTGAATTGCAGAAGAAGCTTCAGGAGCTGATACGCACCAAGCTGACCAATGTGCAGCGCATGGGACTGGGCAGCGATATGACCGAGGAAGAGCTGGTGCGCTGGGCTGTTCGTAACGATATCACGAGTCTGCGCCATATACGTGAGGTACTGGACTACGATATGATGCTTAAAGCCGCCGACATGATATTAGGTGCCGACTGCGTTTATATTCTCGGCCTGCGTTCCAGTGCGCCGATCGCACTGTTCTTCTGGTATTATCTTAACTATATCATCAGCAAGGCAAACCTTGTGACGTCGAGCATAGGCTGCGATATTTTCGGTCAGATGCTTCATGCCAAAAAGGGGGACCTCGTGGTGGCCATCAGCTTCCCGCGCTATTCCTCGCGTACGATGGACGGCGTGAACTTTGCAAAAAAGAACGGCGCCACAATACTCGGTATCACAGACAACGAGCTTTCACCGCTGGCCGGTGCTGCGGATGCTTGCCTGTATGTGAATTCCGACATGAATCTTTTCGTGGATTCACTGGTAACGCCTGTAAGCGTTATCAATGCGCTGGTACTGCTGATCGGTATGCGTGAGAAGGACGGCCTCAGGCAGAACTTTGAGATGCTCGAAGACCTTTGGAACGAGCATGATGTGTATATGGGCAAGGAAGAGATTTAATAATGGGTGAAGTGTGTGTGATAGGCGGCGGCCCCGCTGGTATGATGGCGGCGTATGCGGCCGCGGGCAACGGCCACGCAGTCACGCTTTTTGAAAAGAACGAGAAGCTTGGCAAGAAGCTTTTCATAACGGGCAAGGGGCGCTGCAACATTACAAACGCCGCCCCCATAGAAGACTTTTTCGGCAGCGTCGTAAGAAACGACGCCTTTTTATACAGTGCGTTTTATACATTCAGCAATGTACAACTGATTGAATGGCTCGAAAAGATGGGGCTGCCCACCAAAACGGAGCGTGGCGGGCGCGTCTTTCCTGTGTCGGATAAATCCAGCGATGTATTAAAAGTTTTGGGCAAAGCGCTTTCAAAAGTCGGCGTGAAGGTGGAGCTGGGAATGGCGGTCACGCGGGTGATAACGCAAGACGGACAGGTGAAAGGCGTTGAGTGCGGCGGTAAAGAGCGCGGCTTTAACAGTGTGATTATCGCAACGGGCGGTCTTTCATACCCCGTTACCGGCTCGACAGGAGACGGCTATCGGTTTGCGCGGCAGACCGGGCATAAGATTACCGAGACAAGCCCGTCACTAATCGGCCTTGAAACACTGGAGGATTTAAGCCCCTATGCGGGCATCACGCTTAAGAACGTAGGATTTGCGCTCAAAAACGGCAAAAAGGCCGTATATCGTGAACAGGGCGAGCTGCTGTTGACGCACACGGGCATATCGGGGCCGCTTGTGCTGTCGGCAAGCGCTTATATGCAGGGGGACAGCGGCTACACGGCTGTGATCGATTTTAAGCCCGCACTCGATGAAAAAACGCTCGATAAGCGGCTGCTGCGCGATTTTGAGGAGCGCGCCAACAAAAATTTTGACAATGTGCTGGGCGGCCTTGTTCCCGCCAAGCTGTCGCCGCTTATCGCCGGATATTGCGGCATCGCACCGGATAAAAAAGTGCACTCCATCACGCGTGAAGAACGAAGCGCCCTGTGCGCCGCGCTCAAGGGCCTAAAGCTGAGTGTCAAGGGCAAACGTCCCATCGCCGAAGCCGTGATCACGCGCGGGGGGGTGGATGTGCGCAGTATCGACCCGTCTACGATGCAGAGCAAGATGTGCGGCGGGCTTTACTTTGCGGGCGAGGTGATCGACGTGGACGCGCTTACAGGCGGTTATAATTTGCAGATTGCTTTTTCCACCGGATATCTCGCAGGAAGCAGTTGTTGACAAAGCCGATGATTTATGTTATCATTCCCATGCTTGAAAGCAGAAACAGCCCGTTTCTCACCTGTCGGCGCAGTGCCAGACATGGTAAGCACTTAGAATGACGAGTGGAACGGGTGTACTGCACCCGTTTTTTTGTTCTGTCTGCATGACGGACACATTATCGGAAGCCTGCAAAGAAATGAAAAATGCTTTTTGCAGAAAACGACGCTCATGTTTGCAAAATCTTTATGGAGGTGTTTACAATCGCAAACGAACATCAGATTAACGAGCAGATCAGAGATAAGAGCATCCGCGTGATATCAGACGAGGGAGAACAGCTTGGTATCATGTCTGCGCGTGAGGCGATGAACATTGCAGAAGAAAGAGGCCTTGATCTCGTCAAAATTTCCCCCGGTGCACAGCCGCCGGTATGCAAGATCATGGATTATGGGAAATTTCGGTTTGAACAGGCCAAAAGGCAAAAAGAGGCGAAGAAGAACCAAAAGATTATCACAATTAAGGAGATGCGTCTTTCCACAACGATCGACAAGCATGACCTTGATGTGAAAGCAAAGAACGTGAGCAAATTTTTAAAGGATGGCGATAAGGTTAAGGTATCGCTGCGCTTTAAAGGCAGACAGATGACACATACGGAAATGGGGCGGCAGGTGATGGAGCAATTCTATGCCATGGTTCAGGATGATGCCATGATGGAGAAGAGCGCTAAGCTTGAGGGTCGTAGTATGTTCATGATATTAGCACCAAAGAACTAACAAGGAGGACGATGGAGTAATGCCAAAGATCAAAACGCACAGAGGCGCGGCCAAGCGTTTTTCGCTGACGAAAACCGGCCGTGTAAAGAGAGCGAAGGCTTTCAAGAGGCATATCCTCAATAAGAAAAGCTCTAAGAGGAAGAGAAATTTGAGGCAGGGTACTTTTATTGACGCGGCAGAAGAGAAGAATATCAAACTGCTTATTCCTTACAAATAGTTAAGGACAGGAGGAAACGATAAATGGCAAGAGTAAAAGGGGCAGTAAATGCCCGTAAGAAACATAAGAAGGTTTTAAAACTTGCGAAAGGCTATTTTGGTGCGAAATCCAAGCAGTTCAGAGCGGCCAACCAAGCTGTGATGCGTTCGCTTCGTTACGCTTATATCGGCCGTAAGCTGAAGAAAAGAGATTTCCGCAGCCTTTGGATCACGCGTATCAATGCTGAAGCACGTGTGAATGGCCTTAGCTATTCGCGCCTGATCAACGGGCTTAAGCTCGCGGGCGTCAAGGTCAACAGAAAGATTCTGGCCGACATGGCTGTTAACGATAAGACCGCATTTGCCGGTATGGTTACAGTGGCTAAGAAGAAGCTGAAATAAGAAGTACTAAACAAAAGAGTCTCATCGGAGGCTCTTTTTTACTTGACAAGACCTTATCAAAACAAAACCCGTTATAAATTGTCATTCCCCGTATTTGGTGATACTATATATATAAATATTAAATACGGGAGAAAAAACGATGAAGCTGAATTACAAGCAAACCATTCTTGTCGGTCTTGCCTTCCTGACCATTTCTGCATTCTGGCAGCTCTACGATTTTATCATCCCCTTGATGCTCCAAAACACATTCAATATCAACCATACGGTGTCCGGTGTTATCATGGCGCTTGATAACGTCGCGGCATTGTTTATGCTTCCGCTGTTCGGCATGATCTCCGACAGGGCGTATACCAAGATAGGGCGCAGAACGCCGTTTATCATCATCGGTACGCTGGCGGCGGTGATATTCATGATGGGCATCCCGTATGCGGCGCATACACAGCAGCTTGTCGTTTTTATGATCGCCTTGGGCATGGTTATCATATCGATGGCAGTATACCGCTCACCCGCTGTGGCGCTGATGCCGGACGTGACCCCCAAGCCGCTGCGCTCCGAGGGCAATGCCGTCATCAACCTGATGGGCTCGGTTGGCGGTGCAATCATATTGATTTTAAACTCTTTCCTTGCGCCCGACACAAAGCAGGCCGACGCTAACTTCTGGCCGATATTTGTGACCATTGCAGTTATTATGCTTGTGGGCACGGCTATTCTGCTGCTCACGATCAGAGAACCCAAACTTGTTAAGAAGATGCGAGAAGACAGCGCGGCGATGGGTATTGATCCCGAAGAAGCCAAAGAAGATGACAAAACTGTACAAAAGAAGGTAAAGCTTCCGCGTGAATACCGCAAGAGCATGATATTAATACTGGTTTCCATATTCCTTTGGTTCATGGGATATAACGCGGTGACCACCTCGTTCTCCAAATATACGGTCAACGCGCTGGGCATGGAGTCATCGCAGGCCTCGCTCATACTCTTGGTGGCTCTGGCCACTGCGACGATTGCCTTTATCCCCGTGGGCATTATTTCCGGGAAGGTAGGGCGCAAAAAGAGCATACTGTTCGGCGTTGTGCTGCTGACGGCGGTTTTTGGTACCGCGTCGTTTTACACCGCATATTCGCCGCTGATGTATGTATCGTTTGCGCTGGCCGGTGTGGCGTGGGCGGCTATCAATGTGAACTCACTGCCTATGGTGCTGGAAATGTCCAAAGGCGCCAGCGTAGGCCGATACACCGGATATTACTACACGTTCTCAATGGCCGCTCAAGTGGTGACGCCCGTGCTGTCGGGTTGGCTGCTGGACAACGTAGGTTTTTCCACATTGCTGCCTTATGGCGCGGTGTTTGTGGCGCTCGCGTTTTTCACCATGCTGATGGTGAAGCACGGCGATTCCAAGCCGGTTGCGCCAGCGTCTACGCTGGAAGCCTTCGATGCGGCTGATTAATTGAAAGAACAGGCAGGTTTACATGGTTATAATGATTATTATCATGGCGGTGATTGCAGCGGCGGCATTGTATGCGCTGCTGCTCGCGCCCGGCGCATCCCCGAAGAACGCGGACGCTATCCTTTGGCGTACGCTTTACGCGCACCGCGGGCTTCATAATAAAAGCAAGACAATACCGGAAAATTCTCTGGCGGCGTTTTCTGCGGCGGTGGAGGCTGGGTACGGCATTGAGCTGGATGTGAACCTTTCGGCGGACGGCCAAGTGGTTGTGTTCCACGACGGTCATTTGAAGCGTATGTGCGGCATCGATAAAGCGGTTAACGACTGTACGTATGAAGAACTGCGGCGCTTAAGGCTGCTGGATACGAACGAAGGGATACCGCTGCTCAGTGAGGTGTTAAAGCTTGTTAAGGGAGAAACAGCGCTGATTGTGGAGCTCAAGAGCTCGCGCAATAACACAGCGCTTTGCGAGAAAACCGCCGCACTGCTGGACGCTTACAAGGGACCTTATTGTATTGAGTCGTTTGACCCGCGTATCGTGCGCTGGTTCCGCAAAAACAGGCCGGATGTGGTACGCGGCCAGCTCTCGGCGGGTCTCAAAAATTATTCGGACTTGCCGTTTTATCAGGGTGTGATGTTGTCCGGTTTATATTCAAATATTGTGACGCGCCCGCATTTTGTGGCCTATAGGCATGAGGATACGCCCAGGCTTTCACTGGGGCTTTTCCGTCTTCTGGGCGGCAAGCTTGCGGGGTGGACGGTGCGCGATACCGACGATGCCAAGCGCCTGCGTGAGTATTTTGACGCGATTATATTTGAGTTTTTCCGGCCGTAAGGGGTGCAGTATCTAAGTTATGTGTAAGAATGGGGATACGAGTTTAAAGAAAGAAAGCGGTATTGGTCATTTTAAATACCATAAGTCTGCAGCTTTAATTGAGGTCGTTTTTTTCAGTAAAGCGAGACATGCGCCTCTTTGCTCTGGCTATCGCCCGCACTTAGTTATAAAAGGTCAAGAGCATTATATGGGAGTAGTTTTTATTGAATTCATTGACAAAGCAGAATTTGATAAAAACATACATGCTAGAGTTAGATTCTTATATGAAAAAGTTGATTACAGTTCCTTATCGGTTGGTACAGATTTTGAGGTTAGAGAAGGCAAACATGTTGTTGGAAAAGGGACTGTTTTGGAGTTGTACAAGTATTAATGTCTCTGAAAGTATTAACGAACTCAGTTGTTTGCAGTAGCTTAATCTCCCTCCGACGCCTATCGGCGCCACCTCCCTCCAGAGAAAGGCATCAGAAAAAATATAGAGCCTGATCGATACAACAACGGGAACATGTTCCGTTGTTTTTTATGAGTCACCGGATTTACAGGGCGCTTTCAGGTCTATATAAAACAAGAATAATTGTTCGTGTATTGTTTGACAGAAAGACGGCTTGCCTTTATAGTAAATCTAGTTAAAGATGAAAGGATGCACGGATGATCATTCTTGGCATAGACCCGGGAATTGCGCTGATGGGATATGGCGTGATCCGCTATGATGGCAGCAAACCGGGGCTTGTGGAATGCGGCGCGATCGTCACCGAGGCGGGTATGCCGCTCCCCAGACGGCTCAAAATCGTCTACGAGAACATGGGCGCGCTGATACAAAAGCATGCGCCCGACTGTATCGCTTTTGAAGAGCTGTTTGCGGGCAAGAATGTGAAGACGGTGATTCAGGTGGCGCAGGCGCGCGGTGCGGCCATGGCTGCGGCGTTTTCAACGGGCGCCGAGCTCTATGAATACACGCCCATGCAGATCAAACAGGCGATTGTGGGCTATGGGCACGCGGACAAAAAACAGGTGCAGGAAATGGTGCGCCTGCTGCTGGGTATGGATAAAGTGATCAGGCCCGACGACGCGGCTGACGCAGTAGCCTGCGCGATATGCCATGCACATTCCAGCCGTTTTGCGGATACGTTCCGTATCAGATAAAAGAATCTTTTAAAGAGGTTCATAATGTACGATTATATTAAAGGCGAGGTTGTCGCCACCGAAAAGGATATGGCTGTGGTGGAAACGGGCGGTATCGGTTACCGCATATACACCACATCACAGTCGCTGATGCATTTTAGAGCGGGAGATACCGTGAAGCTGTACTGTCATTTTGTTGTGCGCGAAGACGCGCATACGCTGTACGGCTTTTTTACCACCGAGGAACGCGAGATGTTCGTGCGTTTAACGGGCGTGTCGGGCATCGGACCCAAGGGCGCGCTTGCGGTGCTTTCGGCCATGAAGATAAGCGATCTGGCAGCGGCGATCATCACATCGGACGAAGCCGCGTTTCAAAAAATACCCGGTATCGGCAAAAAGACGGCTCAGCGCCTTATTATCGACCTTGCGGGCACCATCAACAACAGCGAGATAGTGGGCGGCCTTGAGGCTGGCCCCGAAGGTACGATGGGCATTGAGGCCGAAGCGCTCAGCGCGTTGGTATCTCTGGGGTACAATCGCGCTGAAGCCTTGCGGGCGATATCGTCCGTCAAGAATCTGGGCGACACCACCGAGGAGATCATACTCATGGCGTTAAAACGCATGGGCGCTTAAGGGAGGGGCGGCATTGGACGAAAACAGAATTGTATCGGCACAGATGGGCGATATGGATGCGGCGACTGACCTTTCGCTGCGCCCGTCCACGTTAGATGAATATATCGGCCAGCAAAAGGCCAAAGATAATCTGAAGGTGTTCATGGCTGCGGCAAAAAGCCGCGGTGAATCTCTGGATCATGTGCTGCTTTACGGCCCGCCGGGCCTAGGCAAAACCACGCTTGCGTTTATCATCGCGTCTGAAATGGGCGTGAATATCCGCGTGACATCGGGGCCCGCCATCGAGCGGCCGGGCGATCTGGCATCGATACTGACCAATTTAAATAAAGGCGACGTGCTTTTCATCGACGAGATACACCGCCTGAACAGCAGTGTGGAGGAAGTGCTCTATCCCGCGATGGAGGACTACGCGCTGGATATCATCATCGGCAAAGGACCTTCGGCAAGAACGCTGAGGCTCGGATTGCCGCACTTTACGCTTGTGGGTGCAACGACGCGCGCGGGTATGCTCACATCGCCTCTCAGAGACCGCTTCGGCGTCATCAACCGGCTGCAGATGTACAGCCCAGAGGAGCTTGGCGAGATTGTGAAACGCTCGGCGGGTATACTGGGCGCAGATATCGACGAGGACGCGGCGCTGGAAATCGCGTCGCGCTCCAGAGGAACGCCGCGTGTCGCCAATCGGCTGTTAAAACGCGTGCGCGATTTTGCGGACGTGAAGGGCGAGGGGCGCGTCACGCTGGATATCGCCCGTTACGGACTTGAGATGTTAGAAGTGGACGAGATCGGTCTGGATGGCGTGGATAAAGCCATACTTGAAGCCATCATCCATAAGTTCGGCGGCGGCCCCGTGGGACTGGATACGCTTTGCGCCGCTACCAACGAAGAAAATGTGACCATCGAGGATGTGTACGAGCCATTTTTGATACAGCTTGGCTTTATCAATAAAACGCCGCGCGGACGCGTGGCCACGCCGCTTGCGTATGCGCATTTGGGCTGTTCGTGCCCGGCGCAGATACAGCAGCTAAAGATCGACATCGCGGAGGAATAGTTGAAAACAAGCGACTTTTATTACGACCTAGACGAAAGCCTGATTGCCCAAACGCCTATCGAAAAGCGCGACGCTTCAAGGCTGCTGGTGTATAACCGCAGTACGGGCAAAACGGTACACAAGGTCTTTGCCGATATCACAGAATACTTAAAAAAGGGCGATGTGCTCGTTATCAACGATACCAAGGTGCTGCCCGCGCGGCTTTACGGCACGAAGCAGGGGACGCAGCGTGAGTGCGAGTTTTTGCTGCTGCGGCGGCTGTCACTCACACGCTGGGAAGTGATACTGCGCCCCGGCAAAAAACTGCGCATCGGGGACACCGTCGTGTTTTCGGAGCGCCTTTCCGCCGTGATTCAGGAAAAGAAGGAAGACGGCGTGACGGAAGTCGAGTTTGGTTTTAACGGCGTGTTCGAGGAGATACTGGACGAGCGGGGTGAGATGCCGCTGCCGCCGTATATCCATGAAAAGCTGGACGACAAAGCACGTTACCAGACGGTTTACGCGAGAGAGCAGGGCAGCGCCGCCGCACCCACAGCCGGGCTGCATTTTACGCCCGAGCTGCTTGCCAAAATTGAGGCCATGGGTATTTCAATCGCACGGCTCACGCTGCATGTGGGGTTAGGCACATTCCGGCCCGTCAAGGCAGAGAATGTGGACGAGCATATCATGCATTCGGAGTATTACAGCGTCTCCGAGGAGGCGGCAAAGCTGATCAACAGCGTGCGGCCAAATGGGGGGCGTATCGTTGCGGTGGGCACCACGAGCGTGCGCACGCTGGAATCCACGGCGGACGAAGAGGGTATCATCAAAGCAGGGAGTGGCTTTACGAACATATTCATAAAGCCCGGCTATCGTTTTAAGGCTGTAGACGCGCTGCTCACGAATTTCCATCTGCCCGAATCCACGTTGATCATGCTGGTGTCCGCGTTTGCGGGGCGAGAACAGACGCTGACGCTGTATAATGAGGCCGTATCGTTGCGTTACCGCTTTTTCAGCTTCGGTGACGCGATGCTGCTGCTGTAAGGGCATGATTGCAAAAAAACAATTCGATTCTAATAAAGAGCCAATCCGTTTGGAGCAAGAGGTGTTATGAGAAATCTGATTTTTGTCATTCTGATTTTGCTTGCGCTTGTTTTTGCGGTATTCAGCCTATTTAGAAAAAAGCCGAAGAAGAGCGTCAAATGGCTCTGCGCTGTGGGTGGTTTACTTGCCGCGTTTATACTCGGGTATGTTTGGTACAGCCCATCGTGGAGCTTTCCCGTTACAACGGGAGAATTTCAGGTGGAAACGACATACGACACATTTATAGATGAGAGACGTTTGGAAACATATGAAGACGACGGCTCTCACCGATGGCTTAATGTGGCTTTCTGGTATCCGGATGATGAAACCCTGAGTGATCGATCTTGCCCTCTGGTGGTGTTTTCCCATGGTTCGTTCGGTTCTAAAGAAAGCAACGAAACGCAATACCGCGAGCTTGCGAGTCAGGGTTATGTCGTCTGCGCAATCGATCACACATATCAGTGCCTTGGCACTGTTGGACCGGACGGCCAATACACAGGTATAGACGGTTCTTTTCAATCTCAGATTATCCAGGCGGGGGATGATACAAAGGAGCAGCGGGAGCAGCTTCATAGCCTGTTTAAGGAATGGATGGCTGTGCGAACGGCAGATATCAGTTTTGTGATCGATACGATCATTGCGCAAGCGGACACGGAACCGAAGGACAGTGTGTACCATATCGTAGATACATCCAGAATTGGTGTGATGGGGCATTCGCTGGGTGGTGCTGCAGCGCTGGGTATCGGCAGGATGCGCAGCGACATATCTGCTGTGATCTCGCTGGAAGCGCCGTTCATGTGCGATGTGACGGGTATTAAGGACGGAGAGTTCGTGTGGGAAGATGCGCCGTATCCGGTGCCTGTGCTCAACGTGTACACGGATTCATCTTGGCACATTTTATCTTCTTCGCCGCAATATGCTCAAAACAGCGCCATGCAAAGGGATGACCGCTCCGACACACAGGATATTCATATATCGGGGGCGGGGCATATGTCGCTGACCGATCTCGTCTATTCCCGGCCGCCGCTGTGCTTGTTTTTCGGACAAAATATGTTTTTTGATGTGGGCGGCTATGAACAAACAATCAACAAAGCGTATGTGGCGTTTCTGGACAAATATCTTAAAAAGACGGCCTGACAGAATGAGTTATTTGCTGTGGGTTTATTAGATGTTTAAACAATCAGCATTACAATTTAGGCAAAAATGATGCACCGTGCTTTCATTGTGGTATAATGGAGCGCGGTGCTTGATTTTATAACAATGACTTTGGAGGAACGATGTCTTTAAGCTTTACTTTACATAAGACATGCAAGGATACAATGGCGCGCAGAGGCCGTATCGATACGCCCCACGGCCCGATAGAAACGCCCGTTTACATGCCTGTGGGCACACAGGCGACGGTGAAGGCATTAACGCCCGATCAGGTGAAGGCCACGGGTGCTGAGATCGTGCTGGCGAATACATATCATCTTTATTTGCGCCCCGGCCACGACTTGGTGGCGGAGGCGGGCGGTCTGCACCGTTTCATGAATTGGGACAAGCCTATACTCACTGACAGCGGCGGTTTTCAGGTATTTTCGCTGGGTGCGCTTCGAAAGATCACCGAGCAAGGCGCCGAGTTTCAGTCTCATCTTGACGGATCACGCCATATGCTGTCGCCCGAAAAAGCCATGGAGATCGAGCAGGCGCTGGGCGCGGATATCATCATGGCGTTTGATGAATGCACAGCCTATCCGGCGGAATATAATGTCGTCGTCGCTGCGATGGAACGCACGCACCGCTGGGCGAAGCGCTGCAAGGATGCCAAAACACGCACCGATCAGGCGCTTTTCGGTATCGTTCAGGGCGGCACTTTCGCCGATCTGCGAAAAGAAAGCGCAAAGGTGATAAACGATATGGACTTTCCGGGCAACGCCATCGGCGGCCTAAGCGTGGGAGAGCCCAAGGATTTGATGAACGACATGCTCGAAGCCACTGTGCCGCTGCTCAGCGAGCAAAAACCGCGATACCTCATGGGTGTCGGGTCTTTTGATTGTCTCGTGGACGGTGTGGCGCGCGGTGTGGATATGTTCGACTGCGTGCTGCAAACACGTGTGGCACGCAACGGCACTGCCCTCACAAGAACAGGACGGGTTGTGATAAGGAACGCGTCATATGCGCGCGATTTTCGTCCCATCGAGGAAGGCTGTACATGCTATACATGCCAAAACTTCACACGCGCTTATGTACGTCATTTGATTAAGACAAGCGAGATACTGGGCGCAACGCTGCTTTCTATCCATAATGTGCATGCGTCCATCTCTCTTATGCACGATATTCGCCGTGCCATAGAGGAAGACAGATTTCCTGCCTTTAAAAATGAATTTTTTGCAAACTATAGGGGATAAACGCAAAAAAACAGTTGATAATTAGGACATGCTCATATAGTATATATAATCGAGAGAATTTTAAAAAGGTAGGTTAAGTTATGCCCACTGATACATCTAGTTCCTTGATGCAATTCTTACCGCTGATCGCGATATTCGTTGTGTTTATTCTTCTGATGATTATTCCGCAGCGTAAGAGAAAAAAGCAGTACCAGCAATTGATGGAAAGCTTGAAACCCGGAAAAATGGTCAAAACCATTGGTGGTATCTATGGTAAAATCGCGGCTGTGAAGGAAGACCTTGTGACGATTGAAGTGCTTCCCGATGGTGTGCGTATGGTGTTTGCAAAAGGTGCAATCGCTACGGTTGAGGATTCCGAACTTCCCGAGAACGAAATGGAAGCAAAAAAGTAAACCAAAAGAAAGAAGACCCTCATGGGTCTTTTTTTATGTTTGGCGAAAAACATTGGATTTTCCGCCAGTTTGCCGGTTTTGTTCGCTTCGCCTTAATCCGAGCTGCGCTCGAAAAACTGCGCAAAACCGCAAGGTGTGGGTTCGCGGGCAAAGCCCGACTTGCCCGCTTATTATTATATATACTTTAGACAGTCTGGAAAAACGATCTATATAGGTCTTTTATTATACCTTGTTTTTGGTAGGTGGCATGACGAGGAGTTTTTCGAAAAGCGATTTATCCGGACTGACGAGCAGCGTATTGTAACCTTCGTATACCACCATACCGGGCTTCGCGCCATTCGGCTTGCGCACATGCTTGCGCGGTGCGTAATCCACAGCCACTTTTGCGCCGCTCTTGGCCTTGCTTAAATAAGCTGCGATGGTGGCCGCCTCAAGCAGCGTTGTTTCGGGCGCATTACCCTTGGCGCTGCATATCAGTACATGCGAACCGGGTATATCCTTGGTATGCAGCCAGATATCATCGGGCGCGGCTGTTTTCATCGTGAGCAGATCGTTCTGCCGGTTGTTTTTGCCCGCCAGTATGGTATATCCGTCCGACGATATAAAACGGTGAGGTTCGGATGGTGCCTGCGTGGTGCGCATAGCCGTATGGGCGCGGGGCATAAAGCCGGCCTTGGCAAGCTCATATTCCGTTTCGGCAAGCTCGTCCAAAGTATCGCTGGCATCGAGAGACACCTGCACGCTTTCCAGAAAAGCGATATCCGCGCTTGTCTGCGCGATACGCTTGGCGACGATATCAAGGCTCTGGCGCAGCTTGTTGTATTTTTTGTATTGCAACTGCGCGTTGGCGGCGGGGGACAGGCGTGTATCCAGTGTGATGGCGACATCTTTACCCGTTATGTAATCCTGGGCGACAAGCGTCTGCAACCCACGAGTTATACGGTATATATTTGCGGTGATGAGGTCGCCCTGCGACTTATAGATTTCAGCTTTTTTGGCCTGTTCCATGGTAAACTGCTGCTTTTGCAGCGTTTGCGCCAGCTTTTCAAGCTGCTTGGATACAAGACGGTGCAGCGATTCGCGTTTGCGGCCAAGTATCTCCAGCTCTCTGAGACGGTAATAATACGTATCGACAAGGCTGTTCACGGTCTGTGCGGCAACAGTTTCATCCGCGGCGACGCCGTGAAATGGCAAGGCTGCATAGAAAAAAGGAACGTCTTGGCGCAGATACATCGTGGGGCGGGGTGTCTCTTTGAAAAAATCGAGTATCACATCGGCGATTCTTTCTGCTTCGCGCGGATGCTCCATGTAGCCCTCGGGCATATACCGCCAGAGTATTTCATCGGCTGTCTGCCCCGAAACGCCCTGCAGCAGAGACGACAGATAGGATTTTATCTTGGCGCCGCCCTTTTTATGAAGCATCTCCACAAGCGTCGGGCGCGATATGGTCTTTGGATTGAGCTTGGTCGACTGGGGCTCTTCATATTCCAGCGACGGCAGCACGCACCGCACACGGCTCAAAGACTTGGTGACGTGGCGCAAGCTGTCCATGATGACGTTGTTCTCGGTGAGTATGACGTTGGAGTATTTGCCCATAAGCTCGGCAATTAACACGAGGCGGCGGGCAAGGCCCAGTTCGTCCTTGGCTTCCATCGTGATTCTGACGATACGCTCAAGGCCAGTCTGCGCGATATCCACGATCTTTGCACCTGTTAAGTGCTTACGCAAAAACATACAGAACATCGGCGGTGACTGCGGATTGGCATACTTTTGTTCGGTTAGGTGGAGGCGGCAATCGAACGCGCCTGCGCTAATAAGCAGCTTCGGGCTTTTTCCGGGCGCGCGAAGCGAGAGCACCACGGTATCGGGCTGCGGCTGGTGCACCTTGTCCACCTTGCAGCCTATGATGTGCGCCTTGAGCTCTTCCACAATGTAATGAAGCGTCAAACCGTCCAGTGTCATTTTTTTAAGCCTCCGTTTAGAGACCTATTATACAACGGCGTGACTTTGGATGCAATTGGTGTTATAATGACAAAAAATATGCGGAGGGATACCATGCAGCACGTTTTGGATAAGGCGCTTGCGGCGAAAAACGCCTCGGCTGTGTTGGCCGGAGCGGGCATTACCAAGAAAAATGAGGCGCTTAAGCGCATGGCGCAGGCGCTGCGCGATAACGCGGCATATATATTGACTGAAAACGCAAAGGACTTGGAGGCCGGAAAACAAAAGGGAACATCCAAAGCGATGCTGGACAGACTGGCGCTCAGCGAAGCGCGCATTGAAGGTATGGCGCAGGGTTTGGAAAGCGTGGCGAGACTGGATGACCCCGTGGGTGAAGTCATTCATACGGTGCTTCGTCCCAATGGCCTTTCTATAGGCACCAAACGCGTGCCCTTAGGCGTGGTGGGCATCATATACGAAGCGCGCCCCAACGTTACGTCTGACGCGGCGGGGCTGTGCTTAAAAACGGGTAACGCCACCGTACTGCGCGGCGGCAGTGATGCCATCAACTCCAATATCGCTGTGGTGAATGTGCTGCGAAAAGCCGTGGGTGAAGCAGGCCTTCCCGAGGACGCGATACAGCTGATCGACGACACATCACGCGAAGCGGCTACGTATATGATGGGGCTTAACGGCGTGATCGACGTGCTGATACCGCGCGGCGGCGCAGGGCTGATACAATCGGTGGTCAAAAACGCGACAATTCCGGTAATCGAAACAGGCGTGGGCAACTGCCATGTGTATATCGACGATAGTGCCGACCTTGCGATGGGCGTGTCCATCATCGACAACGCCAAAACGAGTCGTCCGTCGGTTTGCAACGCGGCGGAAACACTGCTCGTGCACGAAGCGGTGGCGGAGGCGTTCCTGCCCATGATGGCGGCAAAGTTAAGCAGCGTCGAACTGCGCGGCTGTGAGAAAACGCGTGGTATTATCGATGCCAAGGCTGCCACGGATAAGGATTATTATACCGAGTACAACGACTATATACTCACCGTCAAGGTGGTGGGCAGCCTTGATGAAGCCATTGACCATATTAACAAATACGGCACGAAGCACAGCGAAGCCATCGTGACCACCAACTACAACAGCGCTGAAACCTTCTTAGAGCGCGTGGACGCGGCGGCGGTTTATGTGAATGCCTCGACGCGCTTCACCGACGGCAACGAATTCGGTTTCGGCGCGGAGATCGGCATCAGCACGCAGAAGCTGCACGCCAGAGGGCCGATGGGCTTAAAAGAACTCACCACGATCAAATACATCATACGCGGAAACGGGCAGATCAGATAACTAAAGATTGCATAACGGGACGGTTTTGGCCGTTCCGTTATTTTATACTTTCAATGAGTGAGGTTGCTATATAACTGTGATGATCGCGCCGTGCGGGCCCAACTATGCCATTTGTTATGCCCATTTGCGGTTAAAAGATAATGCGACGGATGTCGCGGCAGCGACGGCACAAAAATGCCCAGCTGCTTCGTTGCATAATGAGAAACTGTGGGGAACGTCAAAACGGCGCGGACTTTTGCTACGATTGCAGCGAGTTTCCCTGCCAGAAGCTTAAACAGCTGGATAAACGCTATCGGAAAAGATAGTCCATGTGCTGGATGACCTGCAAACAATCAAAACAGAGGGAATCGCCGTGTTTTTAGAACGGCAGCAAGACCGCTGGACATGCAAGAATTGGCGGGCAGCGTGATCTGCATGCATCATGGATATTGCGAAGCCTGTGAACCCAAGCAATAAAAAAGGCGGCTTGCAGTGTGTTGCATGCCGCCTTATAAGTTTAAGCAATTTTTCCGGAGAAGTTTTTGTCCCCAAACCATGAAGGGATGGGCTTTATCTGGCCGTCGATATAGTCAAACGCAAAGCGTATCATATCGCATGTTTCTTTCACGCCTTGGGCAATCATATTTTGCATCTGGCTGTACTCGTCTTTGGAAAACCACGTTTCATCACGCCGTTCAGGATACAGCATCACGCGTGCGTCAAACCCTGTCATAGCGCTGATCATATGGATCAGCAGCTTCTTAGGCAGGTTGATATCGGCAAGCGCCTTTTTGGCTTTGGCAAAATGCCATTGCGCCTGCTTGATGACATCCAAAGATATCACGCGCTTGTATACATCGTCCGCCACAGCTTTATACCACGCGCAGATACCCTCGCCGATATTGTCGTACATGATCTCGGCGGATACATCAAAATTCTGCGGGTTTAAATTCCACTGTTCCATGGCGGAATAGCTATCCCACATGAATTCAATGCCGTGATGCACGCTGGTGTCCTTCCCGGCTTTCCCGTACACAAACGGATGCGCGTTTTTATCGATGGCGTAGTGCGCGATAAACCCGGCAATATACGAGACCAGCTCGTCCTTATCCGCACTGTCATATTGCCGTGCAAATTCCAATGCGTTTTCCATCTGGTCTCTGACATTTTCATTATGCATTTCAAGCGCAAGCGGCAAGCTGTCTTTCGACGAGCGCCACGGGTAATAGTTTCTATAGAAAAGAATATCCGGGCCCTGACAGCCAAGATAAAAAGCTTTTTCATGCGGAATCGCGCCGCTGCCAAGCTGGCTCAGTACCCGTTCACCCGCTGCGCGATGTGTTAAATATGCCGGCATATTGGTCAGCCTCCTTTGAAAACCTCTTTTTGCTCCAGTCTAAAAAACGCTACGCTGCCTTAAAAAAGAGCATACGTAACGCATTATTCCCTTGATTACAACACTTAAAGCCGGAACCCCAAAAACTTATGGTGTACTGCCACGCATATTGTGCATTTCTACAATTGGCCTTATGTTGTATCACGGCTTATATTGTAACATATTAATTTAATATATAAACAGTTAAATAAAGTCAGATCTATAGTGGGGGGGGCTGATTGAAAAAAGGCTGCCGTTGCCGGGCAGCCAGTATCTATTTTGCTAAGAATTTTCTTATCAGCTTAATATGTTTTATTACGCTGTCCGCATTGGGCCCGCCGAATACCGCCCGCCGCTGCACGCAAGCCTCAAGCGATAGCGCATCGAACACGTCATCCTTGAACATGGGGGAGAGGCTTTGCAGCTCTGCCAGCGAAAGTGCGTCAATAGCCTTGCCGTTTTGCTCGCAGTACAGTACCAGCTTGCCGACCACCTCGTGTGCGTCGCGGAACGGCATTCCCTTTTTGGCAAGGTAATCCGCCGCATCTGTCGCGTTGGTGAAACCCAGCCCGGCGGCTTTTTTCATATTGTCCTTGCGCCAGGTTGCCGTTCTGAGCATGCCCGTCATCACAGGCAGACACGCGGAAACAGTATCGTGGGCGTCAAAAAGCGCTTCCTTGTCCTCCTGCATATCTTTGTTGTAAGCGAGCGGCAGCCCCTTTAGGGCGGTCAGCAGTGCCATCAGATCCCCATAAACGCGGCCTGTCTTGCCGCGTATCAGCTCGGCCATATCGGGGTTTTTCTTCTGTGGCATGATGCTGGAGCCCGTGGAATACGCGTCGCTTAAGGAAATAAACCCAAACTCGCCTGTTGACCACAGTACGATCTCCTCGGAGAGCCGTGATAAATGCATGGCCAGCACGGCGCAGGCATAAAGGTAATCCAGCACGCAGTCGCGGTCGGCCACGGCGTCCATGCTGTTGGGCGTGACGGCGGAAAAGCCAAGGCTCTCGGCTACCATATCGCGGTCTAGCGGATATGTGGTGGCGCAGAGCGCGCCCGAACCCAACGGCATCACGTCTGCCGCGGCTTTGGCGTGGCTAAAACGCACGCAGTCGCGGTAAAACATCTGCGCGTAGGCCATCATATGGTGCGCCAGCGTGGTGGGCTGCGCTTTTTGCAGATGCGTGTAAGCCGGCATAATGGTATCAAGATTCTGCTCGGCAATTCCGGCCAACGTGCCGATAAGCTCACGCAGCACTGCGTCCACATCGCCGCAAGCCTGCTTTAAGAACATGCGCACATCCAGCGCGACCTGATCGTTGCGGCTGCGCCCGGTATGCAAGCGCTTGCCCGCATCGCCAATGCGCTCGGTTAAGAGACGCTCCACATTCATGTGAATGTCTTCATCATGCTCGCAGAATGCCACGTTGCCCGATTCGATATCAGCCAGTATAGCTTCAAGGCCCGACACGATCAACGCACTGTCGGCTTCGGGTATGATGCCCACTGCGCCCAGCATCTTGGCATGCGCCATGCTGCCCAGTATGTCCACACGGTACAGACGGCTGTCAAACGATATAGAGGAATGGAAGCCTGCCGCCTGCGCATCCGTTTCGGTGGCAAAGCGGCCGCCCCACATTTTTTTGCTCATTTTTTGTTCCTCTCGGCATCCAGCAGTGCTTTAACCTTAATCGGAAGACCGAACAGATTGATAAAGCCTTCGGCATCCTTCTGATTGTAGACCTCGTCTCTGCTGAATG
The DNA here is from genome assembly GCA_023436115.1 of Bacillota bacterium. Lineage (GTDB taxonomy): Bacteria > Bacillota > Clostridia > Christensenellales > SZUA-584 > SZUA-584. The sequence goes on from JAEZKQ010000010.1 coordinate 68,603, forward strand.
TAGCGAACTCCTCGCTGTACAGCGAATAGGGCGATTTAATGCCTACCGACGTGCAGCTGCCCTTGTAAAGCTTCACACGCACGTCGCCCGTCACGGTCTGCTGTGTGTAATCGATGAAAGCGCTGAGCGCTTCGCGCAGCGGTGTGAACCACTGACCGTTATAGACCATTTCGGAGAACTTGATAGCTACGCCGTGTTTGTAATGCAGCGTGTCGCGGTCGAGCGTGATGCTCTCAAGTGCGCGGTGCGCTTCGTAGAGTATTGTGCCGCCCGGTGTTTCATACACGCCGCGCGACTTCATGCCCACGAGACGGTTTTCTACCATATCGTCGATACCTACGCCGTTGGCCGCGCCCAGCTCATTGAGCTGTTCCAGAAGCTGCACGGGAGAGAGCTTATTGCCGTCTACCGAAACGGGCACGCCGTTTTCAAAGCCTACCGTCACATAGGTCGGCTTGTCGGGCGCTTTCTCAGGCGGTGTGCAGATAAGATAAAGCTCATCCTGCGGCTCGTTCCACGGATCTTCCAGATCGCTGCCCTCGTGGCTTAAGTGCCAGAGATTACGGTCCATGCTATAAGGGCGTTTTTTAGAAACGGGAAGCGGCAGTCCGCGCTCCTCCAGATATGCGATGGCATCTTCGCGCGATTTGATATCCCAAATACGCCAAGGGGCGATGATTTTCATTTCGGGTGCAAGCGCCTTGATCGTGAGCTCGAAACGCACCTGATCGTTGCCTTTGCCTGTCGCGCCGTGGCAAATGGCGGCGCAGCCTTCCTTTTTGGCGATCTCGACGAGGCGCTTGGCAATGATGGGCCGCGCCATGGATGTGCCCAGCAGGTATTTGCCTTCATACACGGCGCCCGCTTTGAGCGTGGGGTAAATGAAGTCAGTAACGAATTCCTGCGTTAAATCCTCAATATATATTTTGGACGCACCGCTCGCTATTGCTTTTTCGTTGAGCGGTGAGAGCTCTTCGCCCTGGCCGACGTCCGCCGCCATTGCGACGACTTCGCAGTCGTAGTTCTCTTTCAGCCACGGAATGATGACCGACGTATCAAGCCCGCCAGAATAGGCCAGCAAAACTTTTAATTGACTCATATGCATACATAACCTTTCCGATTGATGTTTATAATTATACAACAAAGTGTATATTTATGCAATACTTTTAGATTCTTTTTTTATGGATTTTTCCTTGCCATGGCAGAGTATTTCCGATATAGTATTTCCTGCGGCAGAAAAAGGCCATGATCTAAGAAATTTCAATAAACTTTGCTGTGTTTTCCGTTGCATTGAAATTGCATATATGTTACTATATAGAGCGGCATTTTTGCAAGAGAGATAGCCGCTATTTTGGTGAAACAATCCGAGGAGGACAATAAATTGGCGAAAGTGGAAAGCGTTGGCGCGAATAAGGTTAAATTAACGATCGAAGTATCAGCAGAGGATTTTGCGGCAGCGCTGCAGCAGGCATACCTTAAGAACAGAAGCAAATTCAGCATACAGGGTTTTAGAAAAGGCAAAGTTCCAAGACCTGTGATTGAAAGCCATTACGGCGAGGGCATTTTTTATGAGGATGCGTTTGAAATCGTATTCCCTGAGAGTTATACAAAAGCCGTTGACGAGCTTGATATTATACCCGTATCAAGACCTGAGCTGGATGTGACGGCTATAGGCAAAGAAGGCGTATCGTATACCGCCGAGGTTTTTGTGAAGCCCGAAGTGAAGCTTGGTGAATATAAAGGCGTGAAAGCTCAGCAGGTGAAGGCTGAGGTTTCGGAAGAGCAGGTGGATGCAGAGATTTCCCGCATTGCCGACCGTAACGCCAGATGGGTTGAGGCAGACCGTGCGGCTGCGGATAAAGACAAGGTTATCATCGACTATTCGGGCAGCGTAGACGGCGAAAAGTTTGCGGGCGGAACCGCTGAGAATCAGTCGCTTGATTTGGGTTCGGGCACGTTTATCCCCGGATTCGAAGAGCAGATTATCGGCATGAAAAAGGACGAGGAAAGGGATATCACCGTTAAGTTTCCGGAAGACTACCGTGCGACGGAGCTGGCCGGCAAGGAAGCGGTTTTCCATATCGTGCTGCGCGAAGTGAAGCAGAAGGAAATGCCGGAGCTTAACGACGAATTTGCTCAGGATGTATCTGAGTTTGATACATTTGCGGAGTATCGTGAGAGCATCCGTGCGAAGATGGTGGAATCGGCGGAGCACCGTGCTCAGCATGAGACGGAAGACGCTGTATTGGCCCAGGTGGTCAAAAACGCTGAAATCGACCTGCCGGAATGCATGATCGAAAACCAGATCGATCACCAGTTGCAGCAGCTTGAATACTCTATGATGTATCAGGGTATAAAACTTGAAGACTATCTTGCCATGACGGGCACAAAGATAGAGGATGTGCGTGCACAGTATCGGGAAAGTGCCGAAGGCTCCGTGAGGACTCAGTTGGTGGTGGAAGCGGTCATGAAGGCCGAAAACATTGAAGCGACGCAAGAGCAAATTGACGAAGCGATAGCCAAGCGGGCCGAACGCGCCAAAAAAGACGCGGACGAGTATGCCAAGAACATGAAAGAAGAAGAGCTTTCGTATATCAAAGAAAATCTGGCGTATGATAATACGGTGCGTTTTCTTGTGGAGAACGCCGTTCTCACAACGCCGAAGAAAAAAGTCAAAAAGGACAAGGCCGAGGAGGAAAACACTTCGGCCGAATAGAATACTATACTATATAGGCGGAGGTAAAATCTATGACACTGGTACCGTACGTGATCGAACAGACGAGCAAGGGCGAGAGAAGTTACGATATTTATTCGCGTCTGCTGAAAGACAGAATCGTGTTCATCACCGGTGAGATAGAGGATAACATGGCCAATCTGGCTGTGGCACAAATGATATTCCTGGAAGCCGAAGACCCCGATAAGGATATATTCTTGTATATCAACAGCCCGGGCGGTTCGGTGACAGCCGGTATGGCGATATTTGATACGATGCAGCATATTAAGTGCGGCGTGAGCACGATATGCATCGGCCTCGCTGCTTCGATGGGTGCGTTTTTACTTGCTGCGGGCACGAAAGGCAAACGCAAAGCACTGCCTAACAGCGAGATCATGATCCATCAGCCTTCGGGCGGTGCGCGCGGTCAGGCAACGGATATCGCGATCCATGCGGAGCATATCATTAAGACAAAAAAGAAGATGAACGCTATATTTGCGGAAAGAACCGGTCAGCCGATAGAAAAGGTGGAGGCCGATATGGAGAGAGACAATTTCATGAGCGCTGAGGAAGCGCTTGCATATGGGCTGATCGATGAGATCATCCCGCCGAAGAACAAGTAAGGAAACGAGGTGAATCAATGCCGAACTACACAGACGACCAAAAGCAGCTTAAGTGCTCGTTTTGCGGAAAGGCCCAAGAGCAGGTCAGACGGCTTGTGGCCGGCCCGGGTGTATACATTTGCAACGAGTGCATTGAGCTGTGTAAAGAAATCATAGAAGAGGATTATCAGGAAGCTTCGGCGTTTGAGATCGGGGATATACCCAAGCCTGCGGAAATCGTCGCCTCGCTTGATGAATATGTGATTGGTCAGGCGAACGCGAAGAGGAATCTTGCGGTGGCGGTTTACAACCACTACAAGCGAATCAATTCTGATACCAAAACAGACGATGTGGAGCTTCAAAAGAGCAACATCGTGATGCTGGGGCCTACGGGCAGCGGCAAGACGCTGCTGGCGCAAACGCTGGCGCGTATATTAAATGTGCCGTTTGCCATGGCCGACGCAACGTCTCTGACGGAAGCGGGCTATGTGGGCGAGGATGTCGAGAATATACTGCTTAAGCTGATTCAAGCGGCTGATTACGATATTGAGCGTGCCCAGCGCGGCATTATCTATATTGATGAGATCGACAAGATCGCCCGTAAGAGCGATAACCCGTCGATCACGCGCGATGTGTCCGGCGAAGGTGTGCAGCAGGCGTTGCTGAAGATCATCGAAGGTACGGTCGCGAGTGTTCCGCCGCAGGGCGGCCGCAAGCATCCGCATCAGGAGTTCTTGCAGATCGATACGACGAATATTCTTTTCATTTGCGGCGGCGCGTTTGGCGGGCTGGAGAACATCATCGAGCGGCGTATCGGACGCAAGACGATGGGTTTTGGCGCAAACGTTGTATCCAACGAGAAAAAGGATCTGTCGGAGCTCTATAAGAACATACTGCCCGAGGATCTGTTAAAGTTTGGATTAATCCCCGAGTTTGTGGGCCGCGTTCCGATCATCGTGACGCTGCACCAGCTTGAGGAAAACGCGCTGGTCAGCATACTCACCGAGCCTAAAAATGCGCTCGTCAAGCAGTTCTCTAAGCTGATGGAGATGGACGGCGTGCAGCTTGAATTTGAAGATGACGCTTTAACCGAGATCGCAAAGCTTGCCATTGAGCGCAAGACAGGCGCACGCGGTCTTCGTGCGATACTGGAAGGCATTATGCTGGATGTGATGTACGAGGTGCCCTCGCGCAGCGATGTGAAGAAATGCGTGATCACAAAAGACACTGTGCGCAACGCTAAGGTGCCCATGCTGATACTCGGCGACAAAGAGGGTAAACAAAAAGCGCTGCCCAAGGCAAAGAAAGAGAATTTAGCCTAAGTAAGCGATATGAATGAACCTTAAAGGCACATCAGCCGGTGTGCCTTTTTTGTATTATAGAGTTTTTGAAAAAGCGAAGCTTTTTGGTTTATAAGTTCAAGACTAATTAGCCTGCGCTTGACAATAAAACATTTGTCTTATATAGTAAAGAATGATACAGCATATTGACTGCAAAAGGGAGATTTTGGTGGAGGGTTTGTATAATGAAAAAAAGGCTGGCGGACTCTGAATGGGTCATATTAAAGGCGCTCTGGGGAAGGCCCCCGCAAACGATGAAGCAGATCGTGCAGACGGTACAGCAGCAAAACAGAGAAATAGAATGGAGCTATAAAACATATCATACGTATTTGCGCAATATGGCTCAAAAGGGCTTATTGCTTGCCGAAGAGCGTAACTTAAAGGATAAGCTCTATTCGCCGCTTTTATCGGAAGAGGCGGCGGTTTCAGCAGAGGGCGGCGAACTGTTTTCACGGCGCGGTTACTTTGGTTCGGTGGGGCGTCTGATGCTTAGCATGGCTGAAAACGGGCAACTCACGGAGCAGGATAGGCAGGAGCTTATGGAACTGGCCAAGAAGCTGGAAAAGGAAGCGGAACAGAAAGAAAAAGAATGACAGAACTTATAAGCTTTGGTAAGGCGTCGATGGTCAAAATGAAGCTTTAAGTAAGGCTAGGAATTTAATAGAGCACATAATAGTGGGGGAATATAGGAATGTTATAGCGGCATGCTAAAACAAACCATATTCTCCTAAACATTTATATTCATGTTGGTTGAAGTCGGTACATATACGTTCAGTGATAATGCGCAAAATACAAGCATTATAGCTCTAGGGAGGATATACTGCTGTATGCATACAAATATCAGCGGAAAGTCTGTATAACATATCGCATAGTGTTTAAAATAACTATGGGAATTTATGTATACAACGGGAGAGAGACCGATTCTATGTTAGGTGATATGAATGAACAGGCAGAAAAAAATGTGGGCAAAATGAAGGGAAGGCGGATATTCCTGCTCGTATCTTCAGCGGTGTTTATAGCCGCGTTAGTTGTTTGCGCCTTCTTGCTGCTGGGAGCAGGAAACCTGTATATCGAGCGTGTCCTGGATTATAATGCGGTAATAAAGGGCGTCTATGTCAATGGTATTGATATATCCCGCATGACCGAACAGGAGGCCAAAAAAGCCACGAAGGATATTCATAAAGAGCTTTTAAGTGGGGTTAAGTTTACGCTTAATGTAAATAACGAACTCTTCACATATTCCGCTGTGGATTTTAATGTCAGCACAGATTACGAGGATATTTTCGCAAATGCGCTCTCTTTCGGACGAAGTGGTTCATTTGTTGAGCGCAAAATGGCGTATGATACGGCAAGAAGCGATGGCAAGGATTTTACAGTCAGCCTGCGCCTTGAAGAGGGCAAGCTGCGTGCGGCTTTGGCGGATATTAAAAAGGAGCTCGACCGCGCGCCTTTGAATGCAGCAGCGATATTTATGCCGAACGGTTATACGCTGGCCGCAGACGGTACGCCATTGGCTTTTGAGCCCGATCCTAAAGCAATGGCCGACGCGCATTCGCGCTATAAGGAGATCAAGCGCCCGGCTGGCCTTGTTCGTATCACGGCAGACCAGATGCCCAACAAGTTAAGGTTTCAGTATTGGGAAACAGATCATTATGAGGAGAAGGACAATATCCCGGCTGATGCCAATATTTCACGCTTCATCTATACGCCTGAAGTGACAGGCATCGATGTGGATACGGAAGCGATCTGCGATCATGTGATGAACGCTGTGAGCAGCGATGATTTTTCCACAATCACGGTGCCGGTTAAGGTGACGGAGGCAGAGCTTAAAATTGAGGATATTAAAGAGGATACACAGCTCATTGCGTCGTGGACATCCTGCTATAAAAGCCATAAAGGTGCCAACAGAAACTGGAACGTATCGCGTATGTCCAGCTTTATAAATGGTGTGGTTATCGACCCCGGTGAAGAATGGTCGATTAATACCGAAGCCGGGCCGCGAAATGCCGCAGGTGCAAAAAAATACGGCTGGAAAAAGGCCGCAGGTATTGAGAACGGCGGCTACACGCAGCAATATGGCGGCGGCGTTTGCCAATTGGGCAGCACGACTTATAATGCGGCAATAAGAGCGGGGCTTTATATTGTCACGTCAACGCACCATACGATACCGTCCGATTATGTACCGCTGGGCTTAGACGCAACATTGAGCACCCCCAAACCTGATCTGATTCTCAGGAACGACAACACCATGCCAGTTTACCTGGTATCGTATGTGGACCCCAAAAAAATGACGGTGACGGTGGAGGTTTATGGGCAGCTGCCTGTGGATCCCCAGTATGGCGAGGGCATCATCTATAACTTTACCTCGGATAATAAAGGGAAACGTTACGGTTCTCCGAGTACGAAGGTAATTTCCAATAAGTCAGTCGCGCCTGATGGAACGGTGATTGACGCGAGCAATCCAAACTATGTCTACGCGAAGCCAAGGGCAGGAACACAGATTCAAACATATAAGCATATTCTGTCGGCGGACGGAACACCGCTTTGCGACCCTATACCGTTCGAGTTTCATAAATATCCGGTCATCAATGGTATCACCTACGTGTATACACCGCCGAAGATAAAATAGTCCGCGCAGACACTAACGGGAAACACCGGCCCAGCCCATGGAAACGCCGATGCCGACTGATCCGGCGGCCTCCGCGTGCCGCTTGATACCAAAGACAACAGGGGGTCGGGCTCTGCCGCAATACTCAAAATGAATGTAAGACAAGCCCTAGAGCCGATGAATGCGCTCTTTTTGTTGCGCCGATATGGCTTAGACAGCGGTGATAATCACTTTACAGCAGTCAGCGTCCATCAATGTGCATTCCGCTTTAAAATGCTCGCTGCTAATTTTCCCGTTTGTGATAGCAGCCACCATCGCCGCCATGGGGTCTAGACACCAGCCATGGCAGGGGATCGCACCGCCCATCTTTTTAGACAAAGCGCATAACTTGCAGGCTGTGGCTGTGGCGATATAGCCGTCTGCCGTTTCCTCCACCGACCAATTGGCACACCCGAAAACGCTGGCCAAGTTATTAAAAACATCTTGAACGCTTTCAACACCAAGCTGCTGGTTCATATAGGGGGCAGTTTGTGCCTGTCGCTCTTTCTTTTGGGCCACAATAGAGTCTAATACATGGAGCTTTTCATAGGCATTGACCATTTCTGCGAGTGCCACGGCATAAGTGTTTTGCATAAGAGCAAGTTTTTTAGCAGCATCCATATTTTTCGCTGTCCTTTCTCTGTATATTAACCTAACGTTCGTTAAGTCTGAGACAAAATTTTTTTATGTGCCGCCGAGAACAATGGCTAATTCCTCACGAATGTCCTGTTCGGTTAAGCAGCGGTTTTTCACAACAATGCTCTCAATCAAGTTCTCAAGAAGATGTATCAAAGTTCGTACCACAACGGGGGCGTTATTTGTGCCTTTCAAATGCGGCATCACCAGTTCATAGTGTCTGGGGTATATGGATTTTTCCCATTTGTCCATTAAATCCATGAGCTCATCGTCGCCATCGAATGACAGATAAACCTTTACACCCAAGCGGTAAACCTTTTTGTCATACTCATCTAATTCGCTGACCTTACAAACAAATGCCGTATAAAAATCGAGAATATTCTTGGTATCAAGACGCGATGCTTGTTTATTGAGCAGGTCGAAATAGTCCTTTTTGATGATCTCGTGAAACAGTTCCTTTTTGCTCTGGTAATAGTAGTAGACCATGGGCAAGGAACACCCGACATCATTCGCTATGTTGCGAATCGTCGCGCCGTGGTAGCCGTGTTTATTGAAATGATCCACGGCAGTTTTTTTAATTTTAATTTTCAGATCGACATCTGTCATTGCATTATAATCTTTCTTTAACGTTCGTTAGGATTATATAATGGCGGAGTGAAATTTGCAAGCATCTCTGCTGTATTTTTTTCTATATTCGGGTATTGTTTGTTATTTAGCTATGCAAACGGGGTTGTGAAAAAAGCGGACAAAGTATATAATGACATATCAATTTCAAGGAGTCATAGAGAAGATATGCTAAAGAGAATCGCCGCTATCCACGACATATCCGGTTTCGGGAAATGCTCACTGACCGTTGCGCTGCCTATTATTTCGGCAGCGGGCATAGAGACCAGCGTCATACCTACGGCTGTGCTGTCAACGCATACGGGCGGCTTCACAGGCTTTACTTACCGCGACTTAACCGATGATATACTTGCAGTTGCCGATCACTGGGCGGGGCTCAATTTAAGGTTCGATGCGATCTATACCGGCTTTTTGGGTTCGTTTGAGCAGATTCATATCGTAGAGAAGGTTTTTGACCGCTTAAGAGACAAAGATACGCTCATCATGGTGGATCCCGTGATGGCGGACAACGGGGTCCTTTATAAAGTCTTTCCGGAGAATTTCCCAGACGGTATGAGGGCGCTGTGCACCAAAGCGGATATCATAGTACCCAATATGACGGAAGCAACCATGCTGCTGGGAGAACCGTACCGCGAAGGGCCATACACGCCGAATTATATAGAAGATATATTAACAAAGCTTGCTGCGCTGGGCCCCAAACGTGTGGTATTAACGGGTGTTTATTTCGACGATGAGCAGCTGGGCGCGGCATCTTATGATCATAGGTCAGGCACGGCCCAATATGCGCTGGCTCCGCGAATTGAAGGGTATTACCACGGTACGGGAGATGTTTTTGCGAGCGTGCTGCTGTGCGCTGTGATGCATGGTTTTTCTTTGGCCGATTCTGCCCAAATCGCTGTGGATTTTACGACGCAAAGCATACAGCTCACGTACGAGGCGGGTACGGATGTGCGCTACGGCGTGAATTTCGAGCAATCGATGCCCTTGCTGCTTAAACTGCTCCGAATTATTTAGCGCATTTTTCGTCGCATTTTTCGCAGTATTCTTTTATCTGGTGCTCGCACAGCGCGACAATGTCCGTGTTCGCGCTGTTTTTATACCACGCGATTGTTTTGCGGACGGTGGTGTCGATATCCCAAACGGGTATCCAACCCAAATAGTAACGCGCTTTGCAATTGTCCAGATTGAGAAGTTCGGATTCCGGTAATCCATTCGCCTTTTTGCAGGTGTATGAGCCGCCGCCCCATGCTTCAATCACTTTCTGCACAAGCTTTTCTACCGAGGCTACATTGTCAAAATCAGGGCCGAAGTTCCATGCGCCTGTGCATACTTCATCATGACTAAGAGCGCCTGAAAGCAGCAGCAGGTAGCCCGAAAGCGGCTCTAAGACATGCTGCCATGGACGAATGGCAATCGGATTCCGCAGCACGATTTTTTCACCGTTTCGCAGGGCGCGAATACAATCCGGCAGTATGCGGTAATCACCCCAATCGCCCCCGCCCAGTACGTTGCCGGCGCGGGCTGTGATGAGTCTTTTCCCGCCAGGGCCGAAGTCGGCGGGGTAGGAGTGGCGGTATGAATGAATGAGCAGCTCGGCGCAGCCTTTGCTGGAAGAGTAGATATCCGCACCGCCGAGTCTGTCTGTTTCGCGATAGCCCCATATCCACTCTTTGTTGTCATAGCATTTATCGCTTGTGATGAAAATACCGGCTTGACAGCTTTCTGATTCCCGCAGCTGTTCCAATACATTCAATGTGCCCATCACGTTCACGTCATAGGTATAACGCGGGTCAGCAAAAGCGTTGCGCACGATCGGCTGAGCGGCCAGGTGGATGACGGCATCAGGACGGAAGCAGTGGAAGGCTTTGCGCAGGCATAACGGATCGCGTATGTCTGCCACGATATGTGTCATCCGCTCTTTTAACCCGCAAAGTGAGAAGTTGCCTTCGGGATGATTGTTTTCAAGGCTGTACCCTATGACGTTTGCGCCTAAAGCACAGAGCCAAAGACACAGCCACGAGCCTTTAAAGCCCGTATGCCCGGTCACAAGTATATTCTTCCCATGCAATATCGAAAATCGTTCGCTTATGCTCATAGTATGTCTTCTTCCTGTTCAGTTATTTTCGTAATAATGCCTGTGTTCCCGGAACCATTGAATAGTCTTGTTGAGGCCGTCTTCAAGGCTGTAAGTATTTTGCCAGCCTAACCGCTGCCGTATGAGCGATACATCCGGTACGGGTGACCACACTTCGTTTGAGCGGAATGGCAATACGCCGTAGCGAACGCGCCCGCTCGGCTTTATCTGAGCCCGAATATGCTCGATATAGTACCGAAGAGGTAACGCAACGCCGGTGCCCACATTCAATATGTCGTTGGTCAGTGCTGTGTTTGTGAAGCTTAATATGAGCGCATCCACCACATCTTCGACATAGCAGTAATCACGTTTCTGAGTGCACGCAGTCAGATCAAGATCATCCCCGCTCAGCATTGTGAGTATCGCATGACAAAAAAGCTTATGCTTGGGCTCAGCTTCACCATATACGCCAAAAGGACGCAGCGTGACTATGCTTATGCCCATTTCGGCCGCGTATTGGTGCGCGATTAGCGCCGCAGCGGCTTTGGTACTGGCATATACGTTTCCGGGGAACAGCGCGGCACCCTCGCGGATCAGGCCTTCATGATTACCATACTCAGCGCCGCTGCCCATGGTGACGATACGATGGCAGCCGGATGCGTTCATACCATTCAGTACATTTACCGTGCCTAAAACATTTACGCGAATAGCCGTGTTGACGTCCTGGGCTGCGGAGTCAACCCCGTAGGCAGCCAGATGGAATACGCCATCGGGCCGCATATCGGTAAAAAGCCGGGATATAGCTGAGCTGTCTGCGATATCCGCCGTTACGGCATAATATTGGCCTGCGTTTACGGTAAGCCGCCACAACGGCTCACCGCTTTTTAACAGCACAGTCACGTTAGCGCCCGTGCGTATCAGTCGATTCACGAGATGAGAGCCGATAAAGCCGGCACCGCCTGTCACCAGCAGACGCTTACCAGACAAATGATCCAGAGTTCCCATGAGCGTTCTCCTTCAGCGGATGGAGCTGGTATAGATTAAAGCTGGATTTCTCTTCGGCAAACAGTGGTGCTAAACTGATACCATTGGCGCGTATTGCACCGAAAATTCTCTGTATCTGCGTCAAATACGGCATGTAAATATAGTCCAAAATACGGCGGTCGAAGCTCAAACGCTCTAATTTCCATAGATCGAATGTTCTTTCATCGATCACATTGATACTGCCAAAGTGATAAGCTGTGAGTTTTTCGTTTCCGATGTAGACATCGCCGCCCGCCCGGCTGACACGTAGATCGTGGATATTGTTCATGACGATATTCCACGGCGCCGCCACAATGCCATATCTGTCGTTGACTTTGATATTGACAAACTGATTGGGTATTTGCTGCAGGTATTTTTGATCGCCCCAGCGCGACGGGTCACTGTGGTCGTCATAGCACCATTCCGTGCACTTTTGTTTCCACCAACGCAGAATTTCTAATGAATCAGGTTCTTTACTGAACCCGATCATTCCGGCTTGATGCATGCCATGCTTGTGCTCTAGCTCGGCGGATCCCAGCTGGAGGTTGAGCATAGTGGCATAATTCGTCCACACATCGTATACCGCTTTGGGGTGTGAGAAGAAATAGATATCTGAGTCGCAGTAGAGCAGACGGTTCACATTGTAATGAGTGAAGATGTATTCACAAAGCGCGGGTTTTAACGTCCAACAGTATTCCGCGGTTGACTTGGAATTTCGCGTCTGAAGAATCTCTGGCGTTTCTACTGACCGGATGGGAAGCAATGTCGTGTTTTTCAACTCAAACCGTGACAGCACAGTATAAGCTGTATCGTCAACGCAGCATATCCACAGGTGAAAGTCACTAAGGTAACGGCGAATCGAGCTGTAAAACGCAAGTGTCTTGACGACATAGGTACGGCTGGCGATGGTACAAAAGGCGTATTTTCCATCCCATTGAGACAGTCTCAGATTTGCCTCAGTAAAAAGGTACGGCGTTTTGGCTGTATCAAAACTTTTTCCAAAGAACAGCTGCGATATGTTGGCTATTTGCGTTTTTATCAAAACGATGGCCGCTTGAAGCGCTTTTAAATAGGGGATATAAATCGCATTAAGGACTATGGGCTGTATATCGATTTTGCCCAGCCGCCATAGGTCAAAACGCGTTTCATCATAAATGTCAATACACGCAAAGTGGTAGGCCACCAGAGGATCACCGTCAATAGTCACTTGGCTTCCTTTTGCTGTGATCTTGTAGCCGTTGTTATAGATCGTATTCCAAGGCGCTGCGTTGATGCCGCGATGGGATGATATTTTGACTGAACCGAAAAGGGATGGTACGTCATCAAGGTATTTTTGATCTCCGAGACGGCCGTTGTCTTCGTAGTTAAAGCACCATTCCCGGCATTTATCGCGCCACCACCGAAGCATGGAAAGGCCATTGGCATCGTTTCTGACGCCCATGATGCCCGCCTGATACGTACCGTATTTTTTTTCTACCCAGTCAACGTCCCGTTGCAGACAAAGGTAGATGGATGATGGACCCCAATCCGCGTATAAGTGGCCTGCATCACCCGCAAAGCTGACGTCACCGTCGCAATAAAGCACATGAGGCAGGCCTTGAACCTCCAGTAGATAAAGCATAAGATAACTTTTTAATGTCCAAGCAAACTCGTTTGCCGCCCGCTGCTTTTGCAGTGTAAAAAGCTCGCCGTAGTTTAGATCTTTTAACGTGACGGGTATACAGCGCGCCATCTTCAGGGATTTTAATGTGCGGTATGATTGTTCGTCCGTACAGCAAACATAAAGATAGAAATCACGTGCATACATTTTCAGAGAATGGTATTGAGCCACAACTTTGAACAAGTATGAGGCATCCGTTACAGTACATAGATAGTAAAGTGCTTTTGGCGCACTCGTTGGCGCAATGGCTTGTGGATTTACCTGCATATGCATAAGAGTTTCTTGCGCGGTCTGTCTTTGCGTTACCGATATTTGGGTTGTCGGCTGTGTCTTCACTTCTTCAATCGACACAGGTGGTGTGTTTGCCGAAGTCGGCATATCAGCCGCAGTTGGCGTGGGTATATATTGGGATAGATGTTCTTGCGTCTGAGCTGTCTCTTTTTTAAGGAATAACTCGAAGGGTGTCATTTTGATCAAGTTGTTCATCACAATCACCAGACTTTGCCTTTCTTAAAAATTATGTATGCGCCCGGTTCATGTGTATGTAGCGCGGCTTACCTTATCGGTTCAAATGAAGCCGCAACGGGTTTAATAGCTATTCGGTGCTGTTCGGGAAAAGCCGATGAAGGTTATGCTGTGCGGTTAGGAGGTCTTTATACGTATCAATACCGATCCAGTAACCTTCATGCTTGTATACTGACAATTCATCAATGGCCGTCAGCTTTTTGAGGAGTGTGGATTCCAAAGATGCGCGCTTGTCGTCGCTCAAGTATTGGAAAACCGACTTGTTAAAAACAAAGAAACCAGCGTTAACGATCAGGTTAAGCAAGGGCTTTTCCTTAAATGATGTGGCAACACCGTCTTTGACCGACAGTATGCCGTAATGGCTTCGGTAATCGACACCTGTGACTGTGGCTAATCTGTCCATTTGGGCATGGTATTTAAGCAGCTTGCTAATATTGATATCGCCTACACCGTCACCGTAAGTGACGAGAAAAGTATCGCCAGTGATATACTTTTCAATCATTTTGATACGCGCAGCTGTCTGGGTCTCCACCCCGGTATCCACAAATGTAATATTCCAGTTGTGCTCGAACTCATTTAAAAACTCAATCTGGTTATTGCCAAGCGAGAGCTTGTAGTCCATGTTATTGATATAAAAATTATTGAAGTAATCTCTGATTTCTTGACCTTTATACCCGAGGGGCAATATAAAATCGCGTACGCCATATTGACTGAACAGGTTCATAATATGCCAGATAATCGGTTTGCCATTCAAATCCGATAAGGATTTAGGCACATTACCGGCGCCCTTGTTCATTCGTATTCCTTTTCCACCGCAGAGTATGACCGCTTCCATGTTTTCATGTCCTCCTATCCGTTAAGCCAAAGGTATCGGTGCTTACATAATTCCACTGCGAACGAGTTCTTTATTATCATATGCTGTATACGTGAGGCGGGTGATATATATTAAAATACATATATAAATGCTTTTCCTATGGCGCTGATGGCGCTTAATGACGCTGCCCAACATCTTATCCATTTTATAAAACGCTGCTTATATACCGCACGGTGTGAGCAATCCAAGTGACCGATGGCACTGTAAAGCTGGCGGCAGGGGTCAATGTCCTTATTCCAAATGTGGTTTAGAATTGCCCGAAAAAAGAGCAAGAAGCAGGCGCTATTATCTTGACAATGAATGTTAGCCGTGATAAACTCTTAACTGTTAGATGAGACTAACAATTTTGCTGAATTATATTTTTGATATTGATATGATACGTTTTTAGGAGGCTATGATGACACTCAATCAAGTGCCTTGCGGACAGACTGTCAAGGTTATTAAGCTCGAGGGAGAGGGCGCCCTCAAACGCAGAATAATGGATATGGGCATTACGAAAGGAACTCAAATTGAGGTCAGAAAAGTGGCGCCTCTTGGAGACCCGATCGAGATCACTGTCAGAGGATATGAACTCTCGGTGAGAAAGGCCGATGCTGCCAATATCATCGTGGAATAATATTTTTTTACGTTCATGGTTAGCGAGTGCTAACATTTGGAAGGGGGAATACCTATGTCACTAAAAATCGCACTTGTCGGCAACCCCAACAGCGGCAAGACGACGCTTTTCAACGCACTGACCGGCAGCACACAATATGTGGGTAACTGGCCGGGCGTTACTGTGGAAAAGAAAGAAGGCTGGCTGAGGAATAATAAAAAAGATGTCATTATCGTCGATTTGCCGGGTATTTATTCGCTGTCACCGTATACATTGGAAGAGGTGATTGCGCGGGACTTTATTATCAACGAAAAACCCGATGTGATTATCAATATCGTGGATGCGTCGAATTTGGAGCGCAACATGTATCTGACCACTCAGGTGATCGAGCTGGGTGTGCCCACAGTTATCGCGCTGAATATGATGGACGTTGTGAAAAGGCGCGGCGATGAAATTGATATCGCCGCGATGCAGAAGCTGCTGGGATGCCCTGTTGTGGCGATTGCAGCCGTTAAGAGCCAAGGCATAGACGCGCTTGTATCCAAAGCGATATCTCTGGCGGCAGACAGCAAGCCCCGGCCGCAGATTTTCTCAAAGGATGTGGAAAAAGCGCTTGCGGATATTATCAATGAAGTCAAGCAGGTAAAGGAACTCACGACTTATGAGCCGCGCTGGCTGGCGGTGAAGCTTTTTGAGCGCGACGAGGATTTGCTTAAGAAAATAACACTCAGCGAAGCATTAAAAAGCCGTATTGAAGCCATCACACAGGCCATAGAAGCACAGCAGGACGATGATGCGGAAAGCATTATTACCAACGAGCGGTACGAATGTGTGACAGCGTTGCTATCCGGGGCGTACAAAAAGAAGTCCCGACCCAAGCTGACCACCTCGGACAAAATTGATAAGGTGATCACCAACCGCTTTCTCGCGCTGCCGATATTCTTCCTCATCATGTGGGGTGTTTACTTCATATCTATACAGACAGTGGGAGACTGGACGATCGGCTGGGTGGAACAATTGATCGCGTGGTTAACGAGCGGCGCGGAATCCCTGCTGACAGGCTGGGGCGCATCCGACTGGGTATTAAGCCTTGTCATCGACGGTATATTCGGCGGAGTGGGCTCGGTTCTTGTGTTCGTGCCGCAGCTCATGATACTCTATTTCTTCATTTCCATACTCGAGGACTGCGGCTATATGGCGCGTGTGGCGTTCATTATGGATAGGATATTCCGGCGGTTCGGTCTTTCGGGCAAGTCTTTCATACCGATGCTGATCGGCACAGGCTGTTCGGTGCCTGCTATTATGGCTTCCAGAACCATCGAGAATGAAAATGACAGAAAAATGACCGTGATGCTGACCCCGTTCATTCCCTGCGGAGCCAAGCTTCCCGTGTTTGCGATGTTCGTGGCACTGGTGTTCAGGGATGCGTCATGGGTGGGGCCCTCAATGTATCTCGTGGGTATTATCATGGTTATTATATCCGGCCTTATACTGAAAAGAACGAAACTGTTTGCGGGCAAGCCTGCGCCGTTCGTGATGGAACTGCCGACGTATAAGATGCCGCGTCCCAAGGGTGTGCTGATACACATGTGGGAAAAGGGCAAAGCATTCGTTATCAAAGCGGGTACGGTCATATTCGTGGCATGCGCGGCAGTATGGTTCCTGCAGTCGTTCAGCTTCTCGTTTGAATATCTTTCGCCCGAGCAGGTTGACCAGAGTATACTTGCGGGTATCGGTCGTGTATTAGCGCCTATATTTGCGCCGCTTGGATTTGGCAACTGGATGTCCGCGGTGGCATCGCTGACGGGGCTTGTGGCAAAAGAGGTGGTCGTATCCACCTTCGCGCTGGTAGGTGCCAATACGATGCTGACGTTCACAGCTGTGACAGCCTATGCCTTCATGATATTCACACTGCTTGCGGCACCCTGTTTTGCGGCCATCGGCGCGATCAGACGCGAAATGGGCGGCTGGAAATGGACGTTTATTGCCATCGGCTATCAGACCGGACTTGCCTATGTGATGGCGCTGCTTGTGAATTTAGTGGGCGGATTGATTTTCCCCGGCGCTCAGGCTTTCCAGCTCAGCGGCGATATTGAGGCGGCCGGAGAGGGTGCGATATCCGGTATAGCCCTATTGGAAAACCCGATGGTGTATATACTGGGTGTCATATTGCTGGCTGTTATCGCTGTGGGTATCATATCCCTGTTTAAAAGGGGAAAAGGCAGGATGATATCCGGCAATGAAGCCAAAATACAGAGGTGAATCAAATGATCGATTATATAATAGCTGGTATCGTGGCGGCGTTGCTCGCGCTGGTGATTGTGCGCATGGTCAAAAGAAAAAAGGCCGGCGGGGGATGTGCAGGCTGCAGCGGATGCGCCGCGTCCCACACCGCTTCGCAGCAAGACTGCGGCGGGTGTGCCCATCACGCTCAAAACCAATAGCAGAAATAAACTCCGTCAAATATTGGCGGAGTTTTTCATATGAAAAAATGAAGAAGGATTATGTCACGGCCTTTCGGCATTGCGGCCGCTGGACTTCTTTGTTGTACGGGAGAAGAAACTCAGGTATACCGCTGGCATACGGGGCTATCTGATATTGTTGATAGTAAACCACAAGCCCCTCTGGCCGCAAAAAAAAGTTGTTGGCGTTAAAATAGCGTGCGGTGCTGATCTCATAATCTTCAAAAAACATACCGTCGCCGCTTTGCATCTGCTGTGTAATTTGAGCATTGACGTTGGAAATGGCATAGGCTTTATACATCGCATATGCCGGAAAAAAGCGCGCCATGGTGACGCGGCGGCCGCTGGGCAGGTCCCATGTGTCGGATGTGCGTGTGGTGTTGCCATGAGCGCCGCCGGTAAACTGATAGGCATCAAAATATAGGCTCAAGGCGCAGTCTTGATTGAAGGTAAGCGTCGAGCCAAGGTAAGCCTCAAAGGTGCGGAAAGGATAGCCGTTCTCCTGCGCGTTATCGAACTCCCGAATGGCCTGATAATAAAGGCTGTGCCGCAAACGCTGCCGAAAAAGCTCGGTCTTTCCGCGGTAATAGCGGTTGATATTTGCGGCGGCTGTGCTGAAAACGCTTGATGCAACCTCGGGGTATTGTATGGTGTATTGTAAAACACGCTGTTTCTTATAGAACATTTCTTCCTTGATTTCGTGAATATTGGCCCGCATAACTCTTTTGCATCCTCCTTCTCTTAGAAAACTTATTCCATGAGTGGTATTTTCATGACAAAATGAGAATGGAAAGAAACAAAAGCATAGCCTTTACAAAACGCGAAAAACGATGTAATTTATAGAATATACCATTTGTAATAATCCCAAAGGAGATACAATAGATGAAAAAAGAAGTTTTCGGCGTTTGCAAAGACGGGCGTACGGCTAACCTTTACACACTAACAAACAAAAACGGCCTTTCTGCAACAATCAGCGATTTCGGCGGCGTGATTGTGTCTTTATTTGTGCCGGATAGAAACGGCAAAATGACCGATGTGGTATTGGGGTTTGACACACTCGCCGAATATGAAGCCACCGGCCCATACTTAGGCGCGGCGATCGGCCGCTGCGGCAACCGAATCGTGGGCGGCACCTTCGCGCTGGACGGTGTGCGCTACCAGCTGGACTGCAACAACGGTGTGAACCATCTTCACGGCGGCATTGTTGGCTTTGACAAAAAGCTTTGGCAGGCAGTACAGACCTCAGAAAATAGCCTGACACTGACGCTTTTCAGCCCGGACGGCGACCAGGGATATCCGGGAAACCTGATTGCCTGCGTGACCTATACACTTACAGATGACAACGCGCTGCGCATACAGTACCGCGGCATGAGTGATAAAAAGACGCTTTTCAACATGACAAACCATTCGTATTTCAACCTGGCGGGGCAGGACAGCGACTCGATACTAGACCACGAGCTTGCTATCAACGCGGATAGAATAGCGACGATCGATGAAAACGTGAGCGCGACGGGTGAGATGATCGACGTGACAGGCACGCCGTTTGATTTCCGCAAGCCTAAGAAGATCGGCAAAGATATTGGTGCCGACCATGACCAAATGAAATATGTGGGCGGCTTTGACCATCACTTTGACCTTAACAAAACGGACAGCCCCGCCGCTCAGGCATATTGTGCGGAAACGGGCATCGCGATGACGATGACGACCACCTGCCCGGGCGTTCAGCTTTATTCGGGCAACTTCCTGGAGGAAGGCCTGCCCCTAAAGGGCGGACGCAAGGCTTTAAAGCGTCGCGCTTTCTGTCTGGAAACACAGTTTGCGCCCGATGCCGTGAACAGGCCGCAGTTTGACAGCCCCATCATTGAAGCGGGGCAGGTCGGCGAATATGAAACAAGCTATGTGTTTTCTGTCGGCGAACCGTGGTAAGCACAATAATTCTGAAAACATAATTCCCAGTAGTTAGCCCCCCTAATAATAAACGCTCCCGCAAGGTTCATGTTTTCGGGAGCGTTTTAAATTGTCCGAAGATGTTTAAGATGAGGCAATTTTTTCACTATCGGTTAAGGTTGATACATAAAAATCAAGTGGAATCTTTTCTATATTCTTAAGCTGCGTTTGAAGCCGACTTTCATATTTAGCGGGGAAACAGGTCATATTAAAAGCATCAAGATCATGGAGGCAAAAGCCATGCACGCGATGTTTAAAGGCACCATCAGCTTTGGGCTGGTGAGTATACCCATTAAAATGTTTGCAGCGACGGAGGAAAAGGATATCCGATTCCGTTCTATCCACAAAAAGTGCCATACGCCCATTAAATATAAAAAAGTATGCCCGCTGTGCGGTGAGGAGGTCGGGCCGGACGATATCGTGAAAGGCTTCGAATATGAGCCGGGAAAATTCGTAATCGTTTCGGATCAAGATATCGAATCGGCTAAAGCCGAAGTGCAGGCGCGTTCCATCGAGATCGTGGACTTTGTCGCCCTCACCGAGATAGACCCTATCTATTTTGACAAGACCTATTACTTAGCGCCCCAGCCCGAAATGGGGGATAAAGCCTACACGCTGCTGCGCGAAGCGATGAACCGGTCGGGCCGTATCGCAGTGGCGAAGGTTACAATGAGGGATAAGCAAACGCTGTGCGTTCTGCGCGTGTACGGCGATGCGCTCGTCATGGAAACCATATTCTATCCCGATGAGATACGTCCAGTGAGTGAGGTGCCCTCGCTGCCGCACGAGGTGAAGGTGGACGCCAAGGAAATGGATATTGCCGAAAAGCTCATCGGCAACTTAACGGCGGCATTTGACCCGTCCAAATATACGGATGAATACCGCGAGTCGCTGCGGCGCATTATCGAGGATAAGATTGCGGGCAAGCAGGTGGTATCGCAGCCCAACGCGCCCGAAACCAACGTGATTGATCTGATGGAGGCGCTTAAAAAGAGCGTGGAGCAGACGGAAAAGAAGATGAAGAAAACAAGCACCCCGAAACGCAAAGCCAACTAAATGAATATCCGCTGTATGGAGCCCATTGCCGTATCGGGCGTTGTTCAAGGGGCGTTCATCCATCAGATCAAGTGGGACGGCATACGCGGCATCACCGTGCTGCAAGACGGCGGTGTTTCGGTGTTTTCCAAAAGCGGGCGAAACGCCACCGCGGCCTATCCGGAGCTTGCGGCGCTGAATCAGCAGATGGACGCGAAGCAGGCTGTGCTGGACGGAGAAATCGTTGTGTTTGTGACGGGCAGGCCATCGTTTTATCATGCGCTCAAGCGGTCGCGCGTGCATGGCCCCGGTGTTATTGCCCAGTATCCCGTTCGATATATCGTGTTTGATCTGCTGGAGCTAGACGGCGTTGACCTGAGGCGGCGGCCAATAGAGCAGCGTCAGACTCTGCTGGGGGAAAGGTTTTCGGGCAGTGCCGTGGCGGCGCTTGCAGACAGCTTCGACGACGGCGAGGCGCTTTTTACGCTCATGAAGCGTGAAAACATGGAAGGCATCGTATCAAAAAGACGCGGCAGCTTTTATACGCCGGGCAAAACACATGGAGATTGGTTTAAAACCAAGACGGCAAAAAAAATGCTGTGCGCTGTGACCGGTGTGCATTTAAATGCCGGGCAGGTCGCGTCACTCGTGCTGGGCGTATATCGGGACGGTAAGCTGACGCCCGTCGGACATGCAGGGACAGGATTATCTCAGGAAGATTTAAAACGGCTGGGAGAATACGCGCGCAAAAAAGGAAAAACCGCAGGCAAAGATGATATTCTTTTCGAACCGATACTGACCTGCTGGGTGCGGTTTGCCGAGTGGACACCCGCAGGCACGCTGCGTCATCCGGTATTGATCGGGTTTGCCGACAGCCCTGCCACAGCCGCGACAGGAGAGGAGTTTAGCCTATGAGTACCATTACCGTACAGGGCAGCGATGTGTCTATCAGCAATCCGGATAAGATGCTTTATCCCGATATCGGCCTGACAAAGGCCGGCTATATAAATGCATTGGTTTCCCTTGCGCCGTATCTGCTGCCGCACACCAAGGGGAGGCCATTAACAGCACTGCGCTATCCCGATGGCGTGAACGAGCCGTTTTTTTATCAGAAACGCCCGCCCAAGGGTACACCCGAGTGGGTAAACATCACGATGGACAGCGGCGAGGAGTTTATCAACTTAGACAGCCTGAAAACACTGATGTGGCTGGGAAACACAGCGGCGCTGGAATTTCATACGCCTTTCGGAGAACCGGACGGTATGCTTCACTCGCTCGTCTTTGATCTTGACCCTTCCGAAGGGCAGACATTTGAGGATGTCACCGAATGCGCGCTGCTGGTTCACGATACATTAAAACAGTTGGGCGTGGATTGTTATGTTAAGACATCGGGCGCATCCGGCATGCAGGTTTATATACCAACCCGCCGTATGACATTTGAGGAAGGCCGCCAAATCAACACGTTCTTCGCGCGGTATTTTGAAGCCAAGCATCCCGATATGATCACCACGGAGCGCATCGTTAAAAACCGGGGGCGAAAGCTCTATTTTGACTACATTCAAATGGGCCGCGGCAAAAGCATTATCTGTGTCTATTCGCCCAGAGCGGTGGCCTGCGGGTCAGTCTCTATGCCGGTGACATGGGATGAACTAGAAAAAGGCGTGAAACCATGTGATTTCACACTCGTCAACGCGCCACAGCGGCTTGCCAAAACGGGCGATCTTTTTGCGCCTATGCTGCGTGAAGGCAAAGCGCTGCCTGTACTTGAGGAAATACTTATGAAAGCGCCTGCCTCTTGACAGCCGTAAATAAAGTTGGTATTGTATGGTTGTCGTGAAATCGGACAATGAACAATCAAAGGAGGCAGACGGGGCGCATGAAGAGACAGTAATCCAAAAATGTGAGAAAGGCCTAAGTTATTGGCCGCAACGTTTTTTAGGGGATTACTGTACCATTTTATCATGCAAGACCATGTATGCCTTTTTGTATAGTTTTTTTTGCAGTGATCCTCTCTTTTTATAAGGAGTGGATTTTTTTGTTACTCGACATTGTTAATTTGAAAAAGAGCTTCGGTACGCGTACCGTTGTTTCATTAAGAAAACTGGCGCTTTATCACGGAGATAAAGTCGCCGTGGTGGGGCGTAACGGCGCTGGCAAGACCACATTGCTTAAACTCATTATGGGGGACGAGGAGCCGGACGAGGGACGCATCAGTTTGCGCGGCAGCGCGGGATTCATTGCGCAGTTCGGTGATCCAAAGGACGCATCGGCGCACAGCGGAGGAGAAAAGACCGCGGCCCGCATTGCCGAGGCGTTTTTGAGTATGCCCGATCTGTTGCTGGCGGACGAGCCCACCACCAATCTGGATATTGAGAGCATCACTAGCTTGGAAGCGCAGCTTTGCGCGTTCGACGGCGCGCTGCTGCTCGTATCGCACGATAGGGTACTGCTGGAAAACGTCTGCACCAAGGTGCTGGAAATCGAAGACGGGAACTGCAAGCTGTTTAGCTGCGGCTACGCGGATTATACCACGCAAAAGCAGCTGGAACAGGTGACGCAGGAAGCGCGCTATGAGGCTTACGCCGCTGAAAGGAGCCGATTAAAACAGCTTGCCGACGAAAAAGCGCGGCAATCAGCAGGCATCAAAAAGCCGCCCCGGCGAATGGGTAATTCGGAAGCAAGGCTGCATAGTAAGATGGGTGGGCAGAAACAAAAGGCCAAGCTGGATAGAGCCGCCAAGGCCGCACGGTCACGTATGCAGCAGCTCGAGAAGGTGGATAAACCGTGGCGTGGCAAGGATATTGCTTTTGATCTGCACGCGAGCGCGATCCACAATCCCGTGCTTGTCAGCGTGAGCGGCTTGAATAAAACGTATGGCAGCATGAGCGTATTGGAAAATTGCCGCTTTCACATTCCTAACGGTCAAAAGACGGCGCTGATCGGCCCCAATGGCGCGGGGAAGACGACGCTGCTTGAGATGATTGAAGCGCGCGTGACGGGTGTGGAAGCCTGTGCGCGGCTGAAAACAGGATACTTTAAGCAGGATTTAAGTGCGGTTGACCCGCAGTTGAGCGTGCTGCAAAATGTGATGGCAGAAGCGGCATATGATGAATGTTTCGTGCGAACAATACTTGCGCGGCTGCTGTTCCGGCGGGATGAGCTGCACCATAAGGCAGCCACGCTGAGCGGTGGGGAACGGCTCAAGCTGGCGCTTGCCAAGATCATACTCAGTGATTTTAATCTGTTGGTGCTGGATGAGCCTACAAACTTTCTGGACACACAGTCCCGCAGTGCGTTGGAAGATGTGTTGACGGCATATCCGGGCGCTGTACTGTTTGTATCGCACGACCGCGCATTCATAGAAGCGGTTGCGGACAGGATCGTGTTTATACGAGACCGGACAACGCATACATTTGAAGGAGACTGGGACGCGTATAGACAATCACATATGTTTGCGGTGGGGGGCTAAGGCTGTACTTTCCAAGAAAACTGTGATAATATAAAAAAAACCAATGAGGAGTGTTCTTTTTAGGAGAGATTGAAATGAAAAAGACATTGTTTATTATATTGATGCTGATGTTGGTTTTCACGATGGCCATGCCTGTGGCGCTGGGCGCGCCGGAAACCTCGCCGACCGCCACCCCAACGGATGCCTCCCAAGGGACGGACCCTGAGGAGGAGCCACAAACGGATCCAAATGCGACGCCTGATCCGAACACCACAACAACGGCAAGCGGCTTTCAGATGATTACGCTGGAAAGTCAGGGGATACCGGTTTTCCGCATACAGATGCGCTTAAGAGACTTAGGGTATTTGAATTACCGTCCGACTGGATTGTATTATACGATGACACAAGCGGCGGTTCAGGATTTTCAGGTGAACAATGCTCTCGATGCCGACGGCCGTATCGGCGAAATGACTTATGCCAAGCTATTTGCTTCCGACGCGCTGCGTAAGCCTCTGGATGCAGCAACGGCTTCCAAAGTAAAATCAGGCCCCAGCTTGGTAGGCTCTGAGCCCACCCCCGGCGAGGCGGCCGATTGGGCGACAGTGGTCGACACGGCGTTTGCTGTGGGCACCACCGCAACGATTACCGACTATAATTCCGGCAAAAAGTTTACCGTAAAGCGTACGGGCGGAACCGGACACGCGGACGTGGAGACAACCGATCAGGACGCTTACGATATGTTCCTTCAGTGCTTTGGCGGCGAACCCAACTGGGAAAAACGCAGCGTATTGGTCACAGTGGGCACCGCCACATATGCGGCTTCTCTGTTTGGCAACCCGAGCGGATCGGATACCATCGCCGAAAACGGCATGGCGGGGCATACATGCCTGTATTTCTCGGGAAGCACCTCGGACGTGCTGGGCTTTACCGACAAGGAACATCAGAAAATGGTGCTGCGTGCCGCCGGTAAACCGCTTGTCTATTAATCACATAAGAACGAAGCAAGGCACACATCATGTAATAATGAAAAAGCAGGGTTTTAAAACGCCTTGCTTTTTAAATTGGTTAACAAAGGCTCATAAGCCTATACCGTTAAGTCAATGAAAGGCTGGGGAAAAAGTGAAATACTGCATTGTATTAACCGGAATAGCTCAATAATAACATCGATCAAGGAGGGTTTTATGACTATTCCGGATAAAAAGATATATCCGCGGACAAATGACCGCGAAACAGTCTATCTGAAAGGTGTGATAACGAATCCCAGTATTATCGTGGGTGATTACACCATGTATAACGATTTTGTCAGTGATCCCACGCAGTTTGAAAAGAACAATGTGCTTTATCACTATCCTGTCAATCATGACAGATTGATCATCGGCAGGTTTTGTTCAATAGCTTGCGGGGCGAAGTTTCTTTTTACCAGCGCCAATCACACGCAAAAATCACTTTCAACATATCCGTTTCCGTTGTTCTACGAAGAATGGGGGTTGGATAAAAGGGAGGTGACATCGGCATGGGATAACAAGGGTGATATCGTCATTGGAAACGATGTCTGGATAGGATACGAAGCCGTTATCCTTTCCGGCGTACACATTGGCGATGGGGCGATCGTAGGCGCACGCGCGGTGGTCACAAGGGATGTGCCTCCCTACACAATTGTGGGGGGAATTCCCGCTAAGGAGATTAAAAAGCGTTTTGACGAAGCGACAATTAAAAAGTTACGGCAGCTACAATGGTGGAATTGGCCTGAGAAGAAAATTCAGCGGTATTTGCCCTTTATTATGAATGGGCAAACAGATAAGCTGGCCGGTCAGTAAAAGAAAAGACTCTTCGTTGTCAGAATGACGATGCTGCGAAGAGAATCAGGCCCATATGTATATAACAAAGGTAGCAAAAAAAGGCGGTTTGTTTTCATAGCATACCGCCTTTTGATTATACTGATTTAGAAAATTGTCTTATTGGCGATCTGGTCGAGTACCATAGCCACGAAAGCATCACCGTCCATCTCGCCGATGTCGCCTTCGCCGCGCTTACGTATGGCAAGCGTACCTTTGTCCACTTCATTGTCGCCCGCAACAGCCATATACGGTATACGCTCATTCCGCGCTTCGCGAATCTTATAGCCGATTTTCTCGCTGCGCGAATCCAGCGTAACGCGCACGCCGGCAGCCTTGAGCTTGCTCTCCCATTCACGCAGGTATTCGAGCGAACGGTCGGTGATGGACATGAGGCGCACTTGCTCAGGCGCGATCCAGAGCGGCATGGCTCCCGCGTATTTTTCGATCAGCATCGCGAGTGTGCGCTCGTAGCAGCCGATGGACGAACGGTGGATGATATAGGGACGTTTCTTTTCCCCATCTTTGTCCACATAGGTCATGTCAAAATGGCCCGCGTTGGCAAAGTCGATCTGCACCGTAAACAGCGTGTCTTCTTTTCCGAATACGTTCTTAAACTGAAGATCCAGCTTGGGGCCATAGAATGCGGCTTCGCCGTCGGCCTCCACATAATCCAGACCGATTTCGTCAAGAATCTCTTTCATCAGGCGCTGTGTGGTTTCCCAGGCGTGGGGATCGTTGATGTATTTTTCGGTATTCTTAGGATCCCATTTGGAAAAACGGTACTTGATGTCATCCTGTACACCGATGCATTCCATCATATATTGGATGAGGCTGACCACACCCTTAAACTCATCCGCCAATTGTTCGGGTGTGCAGATGATATGCGCATCGGCCAGTGTGAACTGGCGCACACGGATAAGCCCATGCATTTCGCCTGACGCCTCATTGCGGAACAGCGTTGCGTTTTCGCTGTAGCGTATGGGCAGCTCGCGGTAGCTGTGAAGCTCGGAGTTGTATATCATAAACTGGAACGGGCAGTCCATCGGACGCAGCGCCATCACCTCGTCGCCCTTGTCTTCGTCGCCCAGCACAAACATACCGTCCTTGTAGTGGTCCCAGTGGCCGGATATCTTGTAAAGGTCGCTCTTGGCCATGAGCGGCGTGCGCACCAGCTGGTAGCCGCGCTTTTCCTCCTCGTCCTCCACAAACCGGCTGAGAACCTGCATCACCTTTGTTCCCTTAGACATAATCAGCGGCAGACCTTGACCCACCACATCGCTCGTGGTGAAATATTTAAGCTCGCGGCCCAGTTTATTATGGTCGCGTTCGCGTGCTTCCTTAAGCTGGTTCAGATACGCAGCCAGCTCTTCGCTCTTTTCGAAAGCCGTTCCGTAGATTCGCGTAAGCATCTTGTTTTTTTCGCTGCCGCGCCAATATGCACCCGCCACGCTCAAAAGCTTGAATGATTTGACCTTGCCCGTGGAAGGCACATGCGGGCCCGCGCAAAGATCGGTAAAATCACCCTGCTTGTAAAAGCTTAAAACGGAATCCTCGGGCAGGTCGTGGATGAGCTCCTGCTTATAGGGTTCATCTTTCATAAGCTCAAGCGCTTCGGCGCGGGACAGCTCAAAACGCTCCAACGGCAGGTTTGCCGCCACGATGCGTGCCATTTCATCTTCGATTTTTTTAAGATCGTCCGCATCAAACGGCTTTTCCACGTCGAAATCATAATAAAAGCCCGTGTCGATCGCGGGGCCGATCGCTAGCTTCGCGCCCGGGAAAAGATTTTTCACAGCCTGTGCCATCACGTGGGACGCTGTATGCCACAGCGCTTTTTTTCCGGCATCGTCTTCAAAAGTGAGTATTTCCAGCTTGCAGTCTTCACCAATCACATGATCAAGGCCGTATACCGTGCCGTCAATACGCGCGGCCAACGCTTTTTTTGCAAGCTTGCCTGATATTTCAGCCGCAATACTCAGCGCACTTTTGCCGTTTTCAAATTCCCGTATGTTTCCGTCTGCCAATGTAATTTTCATTTTCGTTCCCTTTCGATCGATAAAATAAAAAACCCATGTACTTGATTCGTACATGGGACGATTGTTTAACCGCGGTTCCACCCATCTTCCATAGATATGGCTCTTCATTGGCCGATAGGGAGGCCAGCCCTCTTTATAACAAGGTGGTTTCGGCGAAAAGCTTCGCACCGGCACACTTGCAGCCTATGGTGTGCGCGTCTCTGCATTGCGTTCTTGCTTTGCCTACTTGTCCTTTGGTCATCAGTATTTATGATATCAAATTATATGCCAACGTTATGCACGTGTCAACCGCTATATCAGATTCGAACGGCCGCCGGAGGTGCGCCCATCCTGCTGCGCCTTTAGAATAATGCCCTGTGTTGCTCTTACCACGCCAATCACGATGGATACGATGCCGAGGAAAATGATATGATCGATACCCAACACAAAAGGCAGTATGATGAGCACAATGCCGATAATAAGGAGCAGTGTGCTGATACGCGCTTTATGTTTATTGCCGCCGTCTTGCTGCGCGTGGATGATCCCGAAAACGCCGAACACGATGAACCAGCTGGAAAGAATCACACCGAGCAGTGTCGGGGAATTGCGAATGATGAGTATCAGCAGGAATAAAATGAGATCTAGCAGTGCATGAACAAGAAACGGTATGAAAAGACGGTTATCATCTTTGTGTCTTACGGCTTTGTAAAAGTTGTATAGACTGAAGGCCAACACGCCCAGCCCTAGCAGGAATGTCAATATATTAAGGCCGCCCACGGGCGATACCAACAAATATATACCTGCAGCAAGTATGACAAGACCCGTCAAAATAACGAACCACCAGGGCATGGTTTTTTCCTTGTTTATCATGTCCGGACAAAACTCCTCTCTGCCCAAAAATCATATTATTTTTTTATAATAATACCACCATTCGGAAGATGAAAACAACAGCAAACCATATAATCACTAAAGTTTTTTTAAAACCCTTCGCCCATCACTTCTTTGACATCGGCCACAATCACAAACGCTTTCTCATCGATGCTTTTCACGATG
This sequence comes from Bacillota bacterium, assembly GCA_023436115.1. Lineage (GTDB taxonomy): Bacteria > Bacillota > Clostridia > Christensenellales > SZUA-584 > SZUA-584. Next base: position 97,714 of record JAEZKQ010000010.1, read on the forward strand.
CGCTTTAATTTAGCTCCTTCCGTATGCCATCTTAACACACAGAGCAGCACTTCCTTTTGTTGTCCGCTGTATACGCCCCTGGCATCAATAGCGGTGACGCCGCGGCTCAGCTTTTCCATAATGACCTTGGAAATTTCTTCGTTTTTGTCACTGATGATGTAAAACGCCTTGGCGATCGCAAGCCCTTCTGTAATCACATCAATAAGCTTTGATGTGATGTAGAGCGACGCAATGGCGTACAGCGCCGCCTTAGGCTCAAATATAAAGCCCGCAGCCGCAATCACGAGAAAATCGATCCCAAATACAAAAACGCCGATACCGATAGATTTGAACCGTGAGCAGAGCATCTTGGCGGCCATGTCCGTGCCGCCTGTGCTGCCTCCTGAGCGCACCACCATACCGATGCCACCGCCCACCAGAACACCGCCATAAACACACCCTAAAAACATATCCTGACTGGACGGAATGGGGTAGATCTCGGCAAGCACCGAATACAATACCAGCGCATAAGCGGTACGTATCGCAAAGCTTTTGCCGACGATCTTAAAACCTAAAAAGAACAGCGGTATATTGAGTACGGCGATGCTGATACCCAATGGGAAACCGAATACATGATAAAGTATAGTGGCGATGCCGCTGATACCGCCTGCTGCGATTTTATTGGGTACAAGAAACAGGTTCAGCCCTGCCACAGCAAGAGCCACACCGATGGTAATGAGTATGTAGTCTTTGGTGCGCTGTTTCATTGCGCCTCCTTGAGCGAAGATTAAGCTTATAAGAGCCCGGCTATTAAAAAGCGGAAGAATTTTTCCTCCGCTTTAGTTTTTGTCGTTTTGTTTCGATTTATCAAACCCCATACTAATGGAAATGGCTTCGTCAATGCGAAGCATATCCTCTTCGCTCAGCCGTCCTACTTTTTTTATCAGCCGGGTCTTGTCAATCGTCCTGATTTGTTCTAAGAGAACAACGCTCTTTTCGCTTAACGCATCTTCATCGATGATGATATGCGTCGGCAGGCGCGCCTTGCCAAGATTGGACGTTATGGCTGCAACGATCACCGTTGGGCTAAACCGGTTGCCGGTGTCGTTTTGTATCACAAGCACGGGACGAATGCCGCCTTGCTCTGATCCTGTAACGGGGTTTAAATCCGCGTAAAAAATATCCCCTCGCTCTATCATATTCCACCCCGCGTATGCTGTTTTGGTTTCCCTTAATATCATATGAGCAAGCGAGGTGTTGTGTTAGCCCTTTATGACGTGAGTCCGGATGTTTTGTGAAACGTATCTATGATACCAAAACCCAAAAAATCCGCATAATATCACTATTTAAACTCAGTGATACAGAACGAAAATCCACCGTCTGAGCACTAAATCTATTTAATTTTTTGATTGACATCGACACTATGCGTGTTATTACATACAGCACAATGACCAATCGTGGAATCCATACGAGCCCGCGCGAACCGCGAAGCGTGGACTTGCAGAATCAGACAAGTGTATATTTGCGCAGAAGTTGCCGTTTATCCGAGCAGTTCCAGTGCGTTACCGCACATTATTCTCTCGATGTCTTCGGCGGGAAGATCCAGCGATCTGATATGCTCAATCTCGTCATCGGCGCGCTTCCAGGGTGAATCGGTGCCAAACAACACGCGATGGGCGCCGTGCCGGCGAATCATCCGGGACATATCCTCACTTTGGAGCGCATAATACGAATACGATGTATCGATATAAATAGGCAAACCCAGAAGCACATCTTCCACATCGCGCCACAATGCATGGGAACCCATATGTGCGGCGACGAGCTTAAGCCCGGGTGTATTGTCCACAATGCGGCGGATCATGAGCGGTGTGCAGCGCACGGGGGCTGGGCAGCCGATATCCACACCCGCATGCAGCACGACGATAAGACCAAGGTCGCGCAGCGCCGCATAACGCGGCATCATGCGCGGATCGTCCGCAAAAAAATGCTGGTAATCGGGGTGAAGCTTGATCCCTTTAAAGCCGTCTGTTTTTAGCTGCGCGGCAACGTCAATAAAGCCGTCGTCATCGGGATGCAGCGCACCGAAAAACAGCAGCTTCTCATCCGTATTGCGCAGGGCCCAGTCGTTGATGACATTTACCTGCGAGGGCTTTGTGGCCACAGGCAGCACCACAGCCTTGTCGATGCCGCAAGCAGCCATGTGCTTTTTTAAGCCATCCGCCGTACCGTCGTGCTGCGCACTGATGTTGGCGTTGTTTTCGAGCCTGCCGATTGCCGAAGCCGCCAGCGAATCGGCAAAGCAGTGAGTATGAAAATCGATTATCATTTGTTGACTCCGCTAGGTTATGTTCAGACACCATATTACACCAAGCGGCGTTTTTTGTGAAGGAAAAGGCTGCTAAATCATATCCTCCGAAAACTCGACGCGCTTGCCGAAGACATCTTTGATCGTCTCAATAATACGTTCATCCCAGAAACGGTCTTTATTGTGCACCACGATGGACAGCGGTGCCATATTCACAAGAGCGCTGAGCAGCGCATCGTCCTTGTCGATACGTTCGCCCGAAAACCGGCACTTTAATAGACAAAGCCGATCGTCCAGCAGCATATATTCACCATCGCCGTCGACACAGATATGCACTTGGCGCACACGGGGGATACGTATTCTTACAAACAGCCGTAATATTTCAACAAACTCGGCATATTCACGTTTTTTGATATACTCTTCCACACAGAGCGCAAGCTCTTTTTCCCACGATTCCAAATAGTCCTTCATGCGAAAACGCATAAAGCCTTCCAGCATTACGGTATCGGCCTCGTTCTGCGCAAGCATATCGCTCAGGCGCTGCTTCACATCGATTTTGCACAAAGCGACCTCGTTCTTCTGTCCTGATGTGCCGTACCACAGCCTCTTTAACGCTTTTACGAGTATATCACACTGCTCTTTTTCGGACAGGAAATAATACTCCTGCTTTAACAGCCGTACCATATGACGAATCTGCAGATTCTCCACGATGATATCGGAAAGTATCGCACAAAGCATGGTGTGCTCTTTTTCTTCACAATGATCACAATCGGAAAGGCACACCTTTGCGATGCGCCCTTCAGTACCGTCAATCTCATCGATACTCACAATACAGCCCTGACGCAACGCGTCATGCATGCGGTTCGATATGAGCGGTGCCAACTCAAGGCCCTGATCTTCTATTCCAATAATAATATTCAATCAACGTCACCCTTTTTTCATGGTTCTATATAATTTATGCCGGGCTAAAATAAACGTTTCTCACATTAATCTTTGCAGCGAAATAAAATAATCTCGTTGTAATTTTTGTAAGTTGCCCGTTGACTGATCGTCGTGTTGTTATGGTATAAATTGGTGATATCATTTTTCGCTATTTATATAGGGAGGGCATTATGCCGCTGCTGGATATTTCCGATTTAAAGAAACATTTCAAAAACATCAAAGCCGTTCGGGATGGCACTTGTGCTGTTAACGGTCAGCATGTTACTTTATAACAAAAAGCAAAGAGTGTGATAGGCCATGAGCGATAGGATACTTGAGACGGCGGAAAAATACAGACAGCTTGCGCAGGACATCTCTGTGTTTGAAGCGGATAAGAGCTTTGATAACAGTCTGCCCATGCAGATGCAGACGGCATTGCTGCGCCTCTATTACGCCAAGTCACTGGAGGCCCGTCTGGATAAATGCGAAGCGCTGCTTACTGAGGAGACCGAGCAGGAAACGGTGGATGTGTTAACACAGGCCGCCCAGACCGTTGACGATGCAGCAGCCAGCGCGATGGGCCAGATCGAGGACTATGGCAGGCAGGATGCTGCTTTTGCCCGTATGCTTGATGCGCTCTCGATGGGAACAACGGGCGAGGGGCTTAAAGACCTGCTCTGCAAGCTTTATAAATGCGAGAACATCATCGCCATGGCTTACAGTTATGCGTCGGCCCATTCTTATACGACCACACCTGAAGAATATATGAAGACGCGAATGGACATAGACATCGAGGCGCTGTTTGAACAGCGGGAGACGCTGCTTGACAGCATCGCGGGGGCTTTAGAGGAAGCATCATGAGCGTTGCATTGATATGGTTGTTTCGTTTAGTTCATGAGTGGTATTTTGATAGCTAAAGTATAGATTGCTTTCTCTTCGGATATTTGGGCTTATAATAAAGCTGGCCGGCACCGCAAAACATGGCCGGTGAGTTTTTCAATTTATAAAAACAATGTGTAAGATATAGTATTCTTGAAACCATTGCTGCGATGATGCTATAATTCCCAAGTAGCATTTGACAATTTCGGGGAAGTCTCTTTGGTCGTGTTTTTCAAGTAAATGGATGGACGATTTGTATGCAAGTTTCCCCTCAGACATCAACAAGGAGTATCTATGATCAATATCGCAAAACAGATCGCTGACGAACTGCAAATTAAAGAAGCGCAGGTTCAAAGCGCCATATCGCTGTTGGATCAGGGCAATACCGTCCCTTTCATCGCGCGGTACAGAAAGGAAGTCACCGGCTCTCTCACGGACGAAACGCTGCGTCAGCTGGCCGACAGGCTGGAATATCTGCGCAAGCTGGAAGAGCGCAAGGAAGAGGTTATCCGGCTGATCAGCGAGCAGGGCAAAATGACGGACGAGCTCAAAGCCAAGATAGAAGCCGCGCAGGGCGTTACCGAGGTAGACGATATATATCGCCCATACCGCCCCAAACGGCGCACACGCGCAACGATCGCCAAGGAAAAGGGCTTAGAGCCGCTGGCGCTGCTGATATGGGAACAGCAGACGAGCGACGCAGATATTGATATTATCGCGGCGGACTATGTGAACGCGGAAAAGGAAGTGGAAAGCGCCAAGGCAGCGGTGGCGGGTGCGCTGGATATCATCGCGGAAATGGTGTCCGACGATGCAGATCTTCGAAAACAGCTTCGTGAATGGGTGAGGCGCAACGGTCTCGCCGTCTCCAAAGCGGCGGTGGACAAAAGCACAGTTTACGATATGTATTACGATTTCTCCGAACCGGTGGCAAAGCTTGTGCCCCACAGGGTGTTGGCGCTTAACCGCGGTGAGAAGGAAAAGATTCTGAGTGTCAAGCTGGATGCCGAAGAGAAGGGCGCGGTGGCGCTGATGCACAGAGCTGTATTCAAACCGCGCTGGCAGAGCGCATACTTACAGTCGGCGCTGGAAGACGCGTATAAGCGGCTCGTTTTCCCGTCCATCGAGCGCGAGATACGCGGCGAGCTCACAGAAGCCGCCGAGGAGCAGGCCATCAAGGTGTTCGGCGAGAACCTTAAGAATCTGCTGCTTCAGCCGCCCGTGCATGGAAAAACTGTACTGGGTTTAGACCCGGGTTTTCGAACAGGCAATAAAGTGGCCGTGGTCGATCCCACGGGCAAGGTGCTGGAAACGGGCGTGGTGTATATGACGCTGGAGCATCACGACATAGCCAAAGCTAAGGACTATCTAAAAAAGCTCATCGACAAGCATAAAGTGGATATTATCGCCATCGGCAACGGTACGGCTTCCAAGGAAACCGAAGCCGTGGTAGCGGAACTCATCAAAATGCTCTCAAGGCCCGTTTTCTATATGGTCGTCAGCGAAGCGGGCGCTTCGGTTTATTCGGCGTCTGCGCTGGGCACCGAGGAATTTCCGGAGTTCGACGTGGCGCTGCGCAGCGCGGTTTCCATCGCTCGGCGGCTTCAGGACCCGCTGGCCGAGCTGGTCAAGATAGACCCCAAGGCCATCGGTGTGGGGCAATATCAGCACGACGTGAACCAAAAGCGCCTTGCGGAAATGCTGGGCGGCGTGGTAGAAGACTGCGTGAACGCGGTGGGTGTGGATTTAAACACGGCATCACCTTCGCTGCTTAAATACATTTCGGGTATAACAGCTGCCGTGGCCAAAAACATCGTGGAAATGCGCGAAAGCCAAGGCGGCTTCAAAGACCGTCAGCAGCTCAAAAAAGTAAAAGGCCTTGGCGGCAAGGCGTTTGAGCAATGCGCGGGCTTTATGCGCATACCCGGCGCGGAAAATATACTCGACAACACGGCGATCCATCCCGAATCCTACGGTGCGGTGGGTCTGCTTATGAAAAAGCAGGGCGTTAAGCTATCGGACGAAAAGGATCTGGAAACGCTGCGGCAACAGGTGGACAAATGGGATGTGCGCACGCTGGCCGCATCGGTGGGCATCGGCGAGCCCACGCTTAAGGATATATTTGAAGAGCTCAAAAAGCCGGGCCGCGACCCGCGTGACGCGTTTGAACAGCCTGTGTTTCGCAGCGATGTGATGCATTTAGAAGACCTGAAAGAGGGCATGGTATTAACGGGGACGGTGCGCAATGTGATCGACTTCGGCGCGTTTGTGGATATCGGTGTGCATCAGGATGGCCTTGTGCATATCTCGCAGCTGGCCGACAGGTTTGTGAAGCATCCTATGGATGTGGTCAAAACAGGGGATGTGGTGAAGGTCAAAGTGCTTGCGGTTGATGTGGGTAAAAAACGCATATCCTTAACAATGAAAAATGTGAATTAGAGGTTAAGATGAAACTGGCGGTATTCGATTTTGACGGGACGCTGTTTCCCCAGGACACGCTGCCCTTTTTGCTAAAGCAGTGGCGCGAGCAAAAGCTATCAATGCGACGGCTGATGGTCACTTATGCGATGGTCGGCGTCATGTACATACGCTATAAGCTGGGGTTGTATGGCAGCATGTCGCGGGAGCACATGCGCAAAAAAGCCATGCAGCGTTTCACGCATATATTCCACGCTATGACGAAAGAAGATGTGGATACGTTCTTTGAGCGCTGCGCAAGGATTATCGTGCAAAGCCTGAATACCGCTGTGGTCGCTGAAATGAGAAACAAAAAAGCAGGCGGATTTCATACCGTGCTGCTCTCAGGCGGCTATCAAAGGCTGATGGACTATGTGGGCGCGTCGCTATCGTTTGATACCGTGATCGGTACGGCGCTCAAGTATAAGCAAGATACTGTGGACGCGTCCCAAACGCTGGATATCGTCTCCGGCGATGAGAAGGCTCAGCGGCTGAACGACGCTTTTTCAAGCGTACAAGTGGATTGGGAGCAAAGCTGCGCTTATGCCGACAGCCTGTCAGATATGCCAATACTGCGTCTTGTGGGGCATCCCGTCGTTGTGAACCCCGACCCGGGCCTTGCAAAAGAGCTCGAAACTACGGGCTGGCCTGTGCTGTCCGAAGCTTAAACCGAATAAGAAGCAAGCTGCTCGCCGCGCTGAATCGGCTTGCCGTGCGCCGGACAGACCCATGTAAAAGCAATTGACGCGATTTTCTTGATGGATAGCAGCATTTGTTCGTAATCCCAGTCCCAAGCAGCAGGATAAGGAATGAGCTTGCCCTTTTTGTTCTCCAGCAGATCTCCCGCAAAAAGGACACCGTCATATAAAAAGCAGACGTGCCCCGGCGTATGGCCGGGCGACGGCAAAATCTGAATGCCATTTATGGCGTTGCCGCTGAACGCTTTTAGATTTGCCGGCTTTTTTACTCTTATGATGCGTGACAAGTATTTTTTAAAGCTGTGTCGATCTTTTTCTCCCATGATATAGGGAATATCCTCCGCCGAGGCCCAGACGGTCGCGTCGGTGGCTTCCTGAAGCAACGCCGCGCTGCCGATATGATCCAGATCATGGTGGGTAATAAGGATATGTCCTATATCTTTGGGGTTAACACCAAGCGACGAGAGCTCGCGCAGTATGCGGGAACCGTTAAACCCCATGCTGGTGTCGATGAGAACAGGCTCGGGTGTGTAAACGAGATAAGCATAGCTTAGTGCTGTCGAATCCAATAAATATACATTTTCCGTGACTTTCATATTTTCCTCTTTCGTTTATAAAAATGAACGCCTGATGTGTTATCAAACGTTTTTTGCTTCATTCAAATCGGCGATGCATTCTGTGGCCCATTTTATGGTGGTTTCTATATTCATCAGAGCGCGGCGCAGTATAAATGTCCAATAGAGCTCCTCGCCGCCGATAAGCTCTAGCTTCTGGGCATAAAGCTGCGTCATCTTTATATAGGATTTGATCTCTTCACGCTGCTTGACCTTCTCGCGAACCAGTCTTTTAAACTGTTTGATCAACTCAGCCTTAGACAGGTTTGAACCGAAGAACAGCCGCAGACAGAACTCGTCTCGTTTTTCTTTGGAAAGTTTATCCGGAAAGTGCGCGATCCACTTTTTGAAAGCGGTTTTTCCTGCGGTGGTGATGCTGTATATGCGTTTGTCCGGCTTATCAGACTGCGGCTGAATCACAGAAATTAAATAGCCCTCGCTTTGAAGTGTATTGAGCTCACGGTATATCTGGCTGATACTTGCGAACCAGAAATTCTTAATCGAGTCATCAAACAGTTTCTTAAGATCGTAGCCTGTCATGTCCTGATAATTGAGAAGACCGAGAATCGCATATCGAAGAGCCATGTGTTTACTCCTGAAATAATATTCTACATGTAGAATATAAGAGGTATGGGGATTTATGTCAAGAAATATAAATGCAGCCGTTAAAGAATATATGGGCAAATATTTTCGTTTATGAGCAAAAGCACCATTGGTATAAGGCGTTTAAAAAGAAAAATGCTCCGCTCATACATATAGCACAAAGCGGAGCGTGACAACGCGGAAAAAAGAATCGGTGGTTTTAAAAAGACCAGCATGAAAAGCATTTTAAGGAACGACCTTCACAATGCTAAACATGCTGTCAAGCACGATCCAGTTTTGCGGGAATTCCAGACCCAGCAGCCAATAACTCACGCCGCGCAGATCGTATTTATTGACAAGCAGCAGCTTGGCACGGACACTGCGCGCATCCTCAAACCAGACTTCATGCTCAGCACCGTTTGCGTCGAAGTATTTGAATGTGGGAGTCTGTGTCTGCTGGTCGAAACGTATGGTGGCCCCTTCGGCAGCGGCCAGCTGCAAGGCTTCCTGAGGGCTTAAGCGTTTTGCGAATTTACCGCCGGGCACAAAAGGCAGCGTCCAGTCATAGCCGTACAGCGGCATACCCATTAATATCTTGCGGCTGGGTATCACCGATACCGCATAGCGGATCACATCTTCAACAAGGTCGACCGGTGCGACAGCATAAGGCGGCCCGCCGGACCATCCCCATTCATATGTCATGATAACCACGAAATCGACGATTTCACCGTGCGCACGATAATCATGCGCGCCATACCATGCGCCTGTTTGAACATCCGACGTCTTGGGCGCAAGCGCCGTTGAGACCACAAACCCTTGAGGACGCAGCGCTGCCACCAAACGCCGCAAGAAATTGTTGTAAAGCTCGCGGTTATCCGGAGATATGCGCTCAAAATCAACATTCACGCCGTAGTATCCTTTGGTTCGCATCGTTTGCAGCAGATTGGCAATCAATGTATCTTGAATTGCTGTGCTGGCGAGTATGGAATCGACCAGCTCGGTATCAAAATTGCCCTCGCTGAAGTTTGTAATGACCATCAGGGGCGCAATGCGGTGGTTTCTGGCCTCGGCCAGCATGGCAGTATCGTTAATGGGTGTGAGCGTTCCGTCTGCGCGAACCTGATAGCTAAAAGGGGCTAAATATGTGAGATAATCGCCGACTTCCCGAATGTATCGTGTTTCATTTTCCGGTGTTGAGGGTTCGATATAACCGTTCACCTCAATGTAACCGTAGTTTTTTTCCCGTACGGGTATGCGCAGGACAGTTCCCGGTCTGATTAAGTCGGGATTAGTTAATCTGTTAAGTGCAATGATACTGCTGGTTGTGGTTCCGAAACGCCGCGCGATCGACCATAGGGTTTCACCCGGGGCAACAGTGTGAGCAATTTCCCTAGTGGGTATCACAAGAGACTGGCCCACAACGAGAAAGGGCAAATCGTTTAATTCATTGGCGCGGACAATATCATCCGAGGGGACACCGTAACGCTGTGCGATTTTATAGAGAGAATCGCCCGGCTGTACAACGTGTATGTCCAAATCTCATCACTTCCTTAGACTTAATTTTTTATCATACTGTTTTATTATATGAACCCCTTATGGCATGGTGCGTTACAGCGTCTTGCTGTCATGTATATTTTTCGTTCTAAAGTTTTATCACTTTTTGCGCTAGTGCAATATACTGTACTGTATGCAATAAACGGTGATGACCGGCAAACTTAAACAAAAGGTTGTGATTCAATGGAATTGTCAGCAAGAGAGCTGTTTGCGCGAATGATAAAGTGCGAAGCCGGCGGAGAGGGCTTGGATGGCATGAAAGCTGTCGCATCCACGATAATGAACAGGGTGCATGTCTCTTACGGTGAATACTTAAGAACAGGACAGGGGGACCTGCGTCGGGTGCTTACCCAGCCGGGTCAGTTTACATGTTATATGGATATAGTAGGAGGGGAATACAATCCGCAGAATGTGTGGAACATGACGCCCGATCAAATTCACTATGACGTAGCTGATTGGGCGTTGGCTGGTAATGTTCATACGGGTGCGATAGAAACACTTTGGTATATGAACCCGTTCACTGTAGAATGTCCGCCATACTTTCCATATAACAGAACCGGCGTTCAATTCAACAGGATTGCCCAGCACTGTTTCTTTCAGCCGACGTCTCTGTATGCATTAACTTAATTGCTAAGAAAGGGGGGATAAAAATAATGGCTTATAATCAAAGCTATGACAACAAAATGATGACAGGCAATGCATCACTACCGCGGGCGATGCAAAACAACCAAAGAAACATGACGACAAAACCCATGCGAAACAATATGCAGATTGGTATTCCTGAAAGAAGCGAAGCAATGATGAACATACCGGGAACAAGCAGTCTGCCGGGAGGAAGATTAAATATGTCCGATGGTATGATGGATTTTTCCGGAGGCCTCACGACGTCACAGGGAGGGATGACCTCAATGCCGGACGGTACTATGGGAACGCCGATGATGCCCGGTATGCCGTCTGCCCGGACATCGGGCATTGAAACACCGACAACCGTAGAAAGCCCGTATTACTCTGCAGGCTTTTTAAGAAACTTTATCGGTAAGAACATGCGCGTTGAATTCTTAGTCGGCACTTCCGGCACACTTATTGACAGGGTCGGTGTCCTGGTGGAAGTGGGCGCAAGCTATATTGTGTTAAGGCCGCTGCTGACAGACGACCTGCTCATGTGCGATTTGTATTCCATAAGATTTGTGACGATATACGCTTAAAGACTTAAAGCTTTCAGCTCTTTAGAACGAATAAAAGACCTTAGGGGATCTATAAGCTTTATAAACCCGGCAAACGATTAAACCGTTGCCGGGATTCTTTTTGTACATGGCATCATGGATATCCCCTATAAAGCGAATATAGAAACGATAACACGCATAGCTTGGAATATGAGTGATATAGAGGTATTGTACAATGAAATTTAAAGGCATTGCTGTTTTTATAGTCGCATGCTTGGATGTTGTGCTGGTTGCGCTCTCCGTTGGATTGGGCTTTTCGAGCGAAGTCTGCTTTAATCATGTGGCCCATAGCGAAACGAGCATCTATAACTGGTATTGCATGCCGCGCACTGACGGTGCACAGCCGCAGGACTGCCCGGAGTTTGCGTTTATAGACGAGTTCGACGCATATTGGGTGGGCGATCCCGATGAGAAAGTCATATACTTAACGTTTGACGCGGGCTATGAAAACGGCTATACGCCACAGATACTTGACGCGTTAAAGAAGCATGACGCACCCGCAGCATTTTTTCTTGTGGGTCACTATATGAAAACGGCTCCCGACCTTGTGAAGCGTATGACTGAGGAAGGCCACCTCGTATGCAGCCATTCTATGAACCATAAAGACATGGCCGCTATGACGGATTTTGCTCAGTTCACCAAAGAGATGAAAGACTTGGAAAAGCTCTATAACGAAACCACGGGCAAACCGCTGGCGAATTATTTTCGTCCCCCCGAGGGCAAATTCAGTGAATTGTGTTTAAAGTACGCTCAGCAGCTTGGCTACAAGACATTTTTTTGGAGCATTGCGTATAAGGACTGGTATGTGGATGCCCAACCCGCTGAGCAGGATGCCATCAATACCATTATATCACGCACGCATCCCGGCGCGGTTGTGTTGCTGCACGCCACATCAGCTACGAACGCGGCTATACTCGACCGTCTCATCACACAATGGGAGAGCATGGGCTATCGGCTGGAGAGCCTTGATAAATACCCGTTCCCGAGCAACAGCCAATGAGCGGCCCCGCTTTATAGCGGCCTCATATTGACTATCCATTGATACCTATTCTGAACGTTATCAGTGGATGAATCGCATGTCATATATTCACGCTGAAGAGAGATGCCGTCTCTCTTTTTTTACAATTCATTGCTTCGCTATATGTTAAAATAAGCTCAATAACAGGAGGACGCATGAGGGACAAGCTTTTAAACTGGTATAAAGAGAATAAACGGGATCTGCCGTGGCGGCGAATCCGCGGGCCGTATGCCGTGCTCGTGTCGGAGATGATGCTTCAGCAGACCACAGTGGAAACGGTGCTTCGCTACTATAAGCCGTTCATGGACCGGTTCCCCGATGTCTATGCACTGGCTGCGGCGCAGGAGCAGGATGTGCTGAGCGCGTGGCAGGGCCTTGGATATTATTCTCGGGCCAGGAATCTGTACCGTATTGCAAAATTCATCGTGAGCAAAAATCAAGGCGCTTTTCCGGAGAGCTTTGAAGCTTGGCGCGCGTTGCCGGGCGTCGGGCCTTATATGGCGGGCGCTGTGATGAGTATCGCTTTTGGCAAGCCATATCCGGCTGTGGACGGCAACGTGCTTCGCGTGGTCTCGCGGCTTTTTGGCTTACGTGGAGATATTTCGCAGCCCAAAACTCGCAAAGAGGTGGAAACATGCGTTGCGGCTCTGATGGCAGATGACCAAGCGGGGGATTTTACGCAAGCGCTTATGGAACTGGGTGCGCTGATCTGCCGTCCTGTCTCGCCTGCTTGTTTGAAGTGCCCCTGGATTGAAGACTGCACGGCAATGAGGCAAAACGCTGTGGACGAAATTCCCGTCAAAAAACAGCGCACCAAACCGCGCATTGTGCCATTGTGGGCGGCTGTGATAGAAACCGGGGAATCGGTGCTGCTTGAGTACAGGGAGAATGAATCGCTGCTGGCGCGTATGTGGGGACTGCCTTTGGCCGAGCGCAAAGACGATGAGCCGTTTGAGAAAGCGTTTGCAGACAAGTATGGCATTAAAATTAATGGCGGGACAATCATCGGCAAAGCGGTGCATGTGTTTACGCACCAGCGGTGGGAGATGCAGATCCTTCGTTATCGGGTCGATTGTGAAGAAGCGCTTCATGCCGCATGGGAATGGACACCTTGGGCACAAATAAATGAAAAGCCCATACCCACGGCTTTTTTAAAGGTACTCAAAGCTGCGGCAAAACAGAGGGTGGAAAGGACGAAAAATGAGTGAATATAAAACGGCGGTATTTGCGGGCGGGTGTTTCTGGTGCATGGAGCCGCCTTACGCGGAAATGGAGGGGGTCATCAAAGTTCTGCCCGGTTATACGGGCGGTCTTACAGAAAACCCCACTTATGAACAAGTCTGCGGCGGGGGAACAGGCCACTTCGAGGCTGTTGAAATCACCTATGATCCGTCAATAGTGTCTTTTGAACAATTGATCGAGGTTTTCTGGAGGCAAATAGACCCCACGGATGCTTACGGACAGTTTGCGGACAGAGGACGGCAGTATCAGACGGCCATTTTTTACGGCGATGATGAGGAGAAACGCATCGCGGAGGATGCCAAGCGCCGCATACAGCGCCTGTTCGATAAGCCAGTCCGCACGCAGATATTACCCAAGACCACGTTCTACACCGCCGAAAGCGGCCACTGCGCTTATTACCAGAAGAACCCTTTGCACTACGGACGCTATAAGTCCGGTTCGGGGCGTGCAGCTTATATTGCGGGTGTGTGGGGAAAGGATGCGCTGAGGGACAGGCTGTCGCCGGTGCAATACAGCGTGACGCATGAGAACGCGACCGAGCCGCCTTTTCGCAACGATTATTGGGACAACCATGAGCCGGGGCTTTATGTGGACGTGATATCCGGTGAGCCGCTGTTTTCATCGCTGGATAAATTCGATTCGGGTTGCGGCTGGCCCAGCTTTACTCAGCCGGTGGATGAGCGCCGCATAACGAAAAAAAAGGACTTAAGCCACGGTATGGTACGCACCGAGGTTCGCACCAAGGGTACAGACGCGCATCTGGGGCATGTGTTTGAAGATGGCCCCGGGCCCACCGGCCAGCGATACTGCATCAATTCGGCGGCGCTGCGTTTTGTACCGTTTGCTGATTTTGATAAAGAGGGCTACAGTGCCTATAAAAAGCTGTTCGTTGATCCGATAGAAAAGTGAAATAATATATCCAGGGATATATACAATCACAAATAGTCGCGGATGTCATATATTATACTAACCAATATAAGGAGAGGTGATCATATTTGGCATGTCCGACAACTGTTCATGAAACAGTATGTGTTCAAGCGAATGTAACAATAACACCGCAGGTCGATGTTGGAGATATTATGACGTTTTGCGCAGGTGCTCCGTTTATCGGCGCTTGTCCGGGCACACCGGCTTCATTCTGCAGTTTCATGGTGAGCCAGAATATCTGCGTACAGGTGCCTCTGACATTCCATGCTAATGCAACAGCTACACCCGCGGGGATCGTTTGCGGTGAACCTGCAATGGGCGGCTGCCCAACCCAAACGGGGTGCACGCATACAATTGGATTCTACAGAAATAATGAAGCGGTAACCAACGCCTTAATCACGGGTGCGGGGGGATCAATCGTATTGGGTATTGCTTCTCAAGGCTTGAGTTTTACCGTAACGACGGCAAACGCAAATGCTGTACTTGACTTTAATACGCCTTCGCCGCCCGCCCCGTCTGATCCGCCTTTTGCAGGCCAGTATCAGGTGCTGTATGCGCAGCTGCTTGCGGCTAACTTAAATGTATTAAGCGGTGCAACATGTGAGTTTGCAACAGCAGCTATTGCTGCGGCAAATACGTTCTTGGCGAATTCACCTGCCGGGGGTCAGGCTGGAGCACCCGCGGTTCAGGAACCTTTGGCTCTGTTCAATGAGGGTGACGCTCCCAATTGCCCTGAACATTGCCCTGACTGAGATACGGTCTATAGGCCCTGCTTGAACAGCAGGGCTTATATTTATATCGTCATTGATATAGTCACAATTCAGGTAACGAAACGTATAATGTAATATCATCAATTAAAGTAGGTGTATATAATCATGGAATGCCCGGCAACAGTTCAAAAAAAGGTATGTGTTGAAGCAAAAGTGACGGTGACACCTGATGCGCAGATCGGCGATGTGCAAGCAAAATGTGTGGGGAAACCAAGGTTTGAGCCTTGTCACTGCAATTCACGCGATTGTACGATTATGGTAAGCCAATTGCTTTGCGTCCGGTTTCCTATAAAGTTTTCCGCCATGGCCACTGTCGAACCTGCGGGCATTGTTTGTGATGTGCCCCAATTAGAACCATGTATCCAGGAGCCGCCATGTAACGCAAAAATCTTCAATTCCATGGTGCAGGACGGATGCCAATGCCTGCTGCCGTGCCCGGAAGAGCCGTCATGTCCTTATGAAACCGCGCCACCTATATATCGCAGAAGATGGTTTTCTTTCCCAAGGTTATGCATTTTGCCGCTGTTTTGCAGGAATCATTATTTCTGGCGGCCGAATCAGAGATGCAGGTAAATTCAAATAAGCCGCTGTATGAGGTTTGTCCATCCGCTGTCTTCATGGTATGATACAGGAAAAGACAAGTAGGGGTGGAGACATGAAAATCATATCGTGGAATGTCAATGGTCTGCGCGCGTGCTACAACAAAGGTTTTCTGGAATTCTTCAGGGAATCGGATGCGGATATTTTCTGTATTCAGGAGACGAAGCTGCAGCGCAGCGACATCGAATTTGACCAGCCGGGCTATTATGACTACTGGAACGATGCGGAAAAAAAGGGTTATGCGGGTACGGCGGTGTTTTCCAAAGCCGAGCCGAAGGCCGTGACATACGGCATCGGTATCGACAGTCACGATCATGAAGGCCGTGTGATCACACTGGAATATGACAGCTTCTATTTTGTAAACGTCTATGTACCCAACGCGCAGGAGGAGCTAAAAAGGCTTTCCTACCGTATGACGTGGGACGATGATTTCCGCAGTTATTTATGCGGCCTAGACAGCATAAAGCCTGTCATCGTCTGCGGCGATTTTAACGTGGCGCACCGGGAGATCGATTTAAAGAACCCGTCTTCCAACAGGCGTAACGCGGGCTTTACTGATGAGGAGCGTGCGGGCTTCTCCAAGCTGCTGGACGCGGGCTTTGCGGATGCGTTCCGCCAGCTTTATCCGGATACGCGCGATGCCTACACGTATTGGTCTTACCGCTTCGGCGCACGCCAGCGCAACGCAGGCTGGCGTATCGACTATGCGTGCATATCCAAACGCATATTAAACGAGCTTCGCGATTTTACCATTCACAGCACTGTGCTGGGGTCGGATCATTGCCCGGTTTCTATTGACATTTTTTAATAAGCGCTGTGTGTGCTTAATATTATGTAAAGGAAATAATAGAGTATGAAGTTTGTGTGTAAGGTTTGCGGTTATGTGTTTTCCGTGGAGAATTATGAGCCCGATTACTTAGATGTCATGGAAATGATCCCCGATGATTTTGAATGCCCCAATTGCGGCGCGTTTAGAAACAGTATTGAGCCGGACGAACAATAACAAGCTGGTTCTTTATAGCGCATAAGCGCCGTCCATTCGCAAGATAATAGTATCATCATATGACGGCGGAGCTTTTGCAATGGATTGGGCGGAATCATGTTTTTTGGAATTTGAGAAGCATTTGATGCAGGACGAGAAACCCTCTGATTATTTTAACGAGTTGATTCAAAAGGAAGCGTTCCCGGCAAAAGACCCGTTCACGATGCTCACCGACCTTATTGGTCTGGAACAGTCTCCCGTCCACCATCCCGAGGGTGACGTTTGGAACCACACCATGTTTGTGGTGAATAATGCCGCCATGACAAAGCGGCTCAGCAAATCACCGCGGGCTTTGATGTGGGCAGCGCTGCTCCACGACGTGGGCAAAAAGGAAACAACAAAGCTCCGAAAAGGCCGCATTACTGCCTACGATCATGACAGGGCCGGAGAAAAACAAGTAGTCCGGTTTATTAAGACATGCGGCGAGAGCGAGGCTTTTGCGCGTGAGGTGGGGGCGCTGGTGCGGTGGCACATGCAGGCGCTGTACGCATCCAAAAATCTGCCGTTTTTTAATCCGAAAGCCATGCTTGCGCAAACGGATGTGAATGAGGTGGCGCTGCTTTGTTTGTGCGACAGGCTGGGGCGCGGCCCCGTGAGCGCAGAAGGTATCGAAAAAGAGCAGCACCAGATTGCGGCGTTTGTGGAAAAGAGCTTAAAACGCCGGTAAGGAGGGTCAATGCGACGGATATACGGCGCATGGATCAATTGCGCCTTACTCAGTGAATTTTTATCAAGCCTAAGCGATATGCGGCGCGCACAAAAGAAAGGGCAGATCGATAAAGCGTTTGTCAAACGGATCATGCTGGCCGTGACGCATGTGAACGGATGTAAGCTGTGCAGTTGGTTCCATACCAAAGAAGCGCTGAAGCTGGGTATGACCGAAAAGGAGATCGCAGAGCTGCTGGACGGTGATATATCGGATGCACCTAAGGATGAGGCTGTGGCGCTTGTCTTTGCGCAGCATTATGCCGATACGTTGGGGAATGTGGATAACGCGGCATGGCTGCGCGTGGTGCAAACATACGGCACCGATAAAGCGCTGGCAATACGCGCCTGCGTCTGCATGATTATGGCGGGCAACGCTCAGGGTAATATCTGGGGCGCTCTGGCATCGCGCTTTAAAGGAAAGCCTGAGCCGGACAGTAGTCTGTGGAAAGAAATCAGCGTTTTGGCCTGCGATATTTTTCTTGTGCCGTTTATGCTTGTTTGGGCGGCTTACCGCGAATTGATGCGAAGGCTCATCCCAAGCCCCTATAATATTTAAATTAGCGGTCTTATTTTAATGAATTCTGGAAAAAAATTTGTGTCTAACCGGATTCTTGTTTTCCCGTCCTGCCCCGGTGGTATAATATCGGCGAAAGGAGATGTGATATGGCAGTTGAGTATGCTTGCATTGTACCGCATCCGCCGCTGATTATTCCTGCGGTGGGAAAAGGAGAAGAGAAAAAAATAGGAGCCACGGTGAGCGCTTTGACACAGGTGGCCAAAGATATTGCGCGGATTGCCCCGGAAACCATTATCGTCGCGTCACCGCATTCGGTGATGTATGGAGACTATATCCACATCTCGCCGGGAGAGAGCTCTCAAGGCAGCTTTGAGCATTTTGGCGCACCGGCAGTTCGTTTTGAAAAGAATTACGACAGCAAATTTGTGAGTGCGTTGTGCGATGCCGCGACAAAGCGCAGCATCAGCGCAGGTACACTCGGAGAAAAAGACTGGCATCTCGACCACGGCACAATGGTGCCGCTGCACTTTATCGATCAATATTATACCAATTATCGTCTCGTGCGCGTTTCAATATCAGGCTTATCATTTTTGGAACATTACCGCTTTGGTATGTGCATTGCAGAGGTGGCCCAAAAATTGGGGCGAAAGGCTGTGTTTGTGGCCAGCGGTGATCTATCGCATAAGCTTTCAAATGAAGGACCCTATGGCTATACCGCTGAAGGTCCGGCATTTGATAAACAAGTGACACAGGCTATTGAGACGGGAGAATTTGATCGTTTGCTGGAATTTGACGAAGGTTTCTGCGAGGCTGCGGCTGAATGCGGGCTGCGCGCTTTCATTGAATTGGCGGGCGTGGTGGATGGACGAAAAGTGCTGCCCGATTCCTTCTCGTATGAGGGGCCTTTTGGCGTCGGCTATGGGGTTTGCGGCTACGAAGTGCTGGACTGCGATGAAAGCCGCCGCTTTGGCGACATCTATGAGAAGGCTCAGATGGTGAAGCTTGCACAGACAAAAGCAAACGAGGACGCTTATGTCCGTCTTGCGAGACTGTCGCTGGAAACCTATGTGAAGACGGGAAAACCGGCAGATCTGCCTGCGGGGCTGCCGGAGGAAATGCTTAACGCGCGTGCAGGCGTTTTTGTATCTTTGAAAAAAGACGGCAGACTGCGCGGCTGTATCGGCACGATCGCGCCATCGGCATCCAGTATTGCCGAGGAGATCATGCGGAATGCCATAAGCGCAGGTACGGGAGACCTCAGGTTCGATGTGGTGACGGAGGACGAACTTGATTCGCTCGTGTACAGCGTGGATGTATTGGGCGAACCTGAACCCATTTCGTCGATGGATGAACTCGATGAGGAGCGCTACGGCGTGATTGTGAGCAAAGGCCAGCGCTGCGGTCTGCTGCTTCCCAATCTTTCGGGCGTAAACAGCCCGCAGCAGCAGGTGAACATTGCGTTGCAAAAGGCACACATATCTCGGAACGAAAAGTATATGATGGAACGCTTTGAGGTGGTGCGGCATAAATGAGCACAAAACGGTGTGATGTCTGTCCTCACGGCTGCGTTCTAAAAGACGGTCAGACGGGACTATGCTGCGCAAGAAGCAACTACGGCGGTGAGATACGCGTGAACAACTACGGCCGTATCACCGCAATGGCGCTTGACCCTATAGAAAAAAAGCCGCTCTATCAATTCTTTCCCGGGAGCATGATACTCTCTGTGGGCAGTTACGGATGCAACTTGGCCTGCCCGTTTTGCCAGAACCATGAGATCGCTGTGGGTGACGGCGCCAGTGCGGGGGCGGTCTACTTGTCTCCGGAATCTCTGCTGCAAAGGGCGCTGTCTGTGCCCGAGAGCATAGGTGTGGCTTTCACCTATAACGAGCCGCTCGTCGGCTACGAATATGTACGCGATTGCGCAAAGCTATTAAAGGCCAACGGCCAAAAGACCGTGCTGGTGACCAACGGCTATGTCAACGAAGAACCGCTTAAAAAACTGCTGCCGCTTATTGATGCCATGAATATTGATTTAAAGGGCTTCACCGAGGACTATTATAAAAAACTCAAAGGCCATATTGAGCCAGTCAAACGTGCTATAGAAACGGCGGTCAAGAACTGCCATGTGGAGGTGACCACGCTGATCGTGCCCGGAGAAAACGACAGCGAAGACGATATGCGGCGCGAGAGTGAATGGCTCGCAAGTATCGACAAGTCTATTCCTTTGCATATATCACGTTTTTTCCCGCGCTATCACATGAGCGGCGAGCAACCCACGCCCGTCAAAACTGTTTATGCACTGGCCGATGTCGCTCGAAAAGTGCTCACTAGCGTTTATACTGGCAACTGCTAGGCTGCTCTAGGTGCACGGAAAGCCTTGGTATCTGTCGGTGCTTGAAAAAATATACTGCATACTATAACTAAATATTCTCAACGCGTGATACCCTAATAAGCAATATAACATCCTTTTGACTCCTGCACCTATTTTGGAGGAATGCATTATGCAAGTAAAAAAACTTTTGACGATGCTACTTTCAATTCTTCTTTTGACTGTCTTCCTATGCGGCTGCTTGCAGAAAGAGGAAGATGTCGCGCAGGCGCAGCTTTCGGATTATCCGCAGTTTGTGGAAGTCCCGTTGATCCGCCAGGGAACGACATATTCCTGCGGCATTGCAGCCATGCACAGTCTTTTGCGATGGGCCTCCTACGATTGGGATATTAACGACGAATATCTTATGGAGGATTGCGGCACAACGAGAGAAAACGGAACCACCTACCAGAGCATACTGGCTTATATACAGAAAACAGGAGAACTCGAGGTGACCTGGCAGGAGGAAATGACCGCCGAGGAATTGAAAAAAGTCATCAATAACGGCGGTGTTGTTATGATGCCCTTGCAGGCGTGGGAATACAAGGAAACCTCCCCGGATGAATGGGTCTCGTTTGACGCAGAGGACTACCGGGATTACTGGGCAAGCGGACATTGGGTGATTGCCTGCGGCTACAACGACAGCGGTGTGCTGTTTATGGACCCCGGAACGGCAGGGTGCTACACCGCCATGACATGGGCAGATATGGAAATCCGCTGGCACGACAGCCCGGACTACATAGACGACAATACCCCATTTATCAAATACGAGCATTGCGGCATGGTGGTTTATAAGACCGGAACAGAGGAATATGACCGGCAGGTTGTACAGCCTCTCGGCTAACATGGGGGCTGCACCCTGTACCGTATGGATATGCTCTTGATGACAGTGCGCTGCTGTTACCTGCCCGATGGAGCGTGCAGCCCGCGCCGCGTTCAAATAATTTGAATGTGGTTCCTTAAGCACCTTCACAACCCGCGTGAGGATGCTCTTTAAACAGCTTACTGTTTGATTTTCCCACACAAATCACAACACTTTTCCCAGTCAAATGAGACTCCAAAAGATTGAAAATATTACCGTATGCTGATATAATCACAATATATGGACGTAAAGGAGAGCATCAGCCTTGGATGAGTCGCCGGAAGTTAAGCCATTGATCGTTGCAAAGCTTTGTTATACGTGCGGCAGTGACAAGCGTGAAAAAACAAGCGCTCAATTATTCGATGATTTTCTTATATTGTCCGGCCCGGGTTTTAACCGAAGAATAAAGCTCAATACCATTTCCGGCGTGAGCGCGGCGGACTACCACATTGATGTGACCATGCCCAAGGGCAACGTAACGCTCTCGCAAATCGGGCATCTCTATGAAGATTTTGTGCGCCATTTTGTGCGCGCTTACAACGAAATTATTTTTAAAGAATCGCTGATGAGCGAAGCTGTTCATTATGAAACAAAGGGTCAGTATATATCTCCCGCCGGGGAGATAAGCGCGGCAGCGTTTCGCATTTGTGAAACGGCGCTTGTGATACTGCCCGAAACGCACGCGCTGGTGCGCATACCCTTTTGCCTTGTAACTGCTGTGAAAAACGAGCCCTACCGTTTTACGATTTCCGATAAGGGCGGCCGACAGTATGTGCTGCAAAAGCTGGGGTTTTCCACGGACGATTTTCTGCGTGAATATAAGCAGCGTGAGGCGGAACTCGTCCGTCTTACGAAAGAAAAGCTCAGCGCTATCGCACCCGCCGACGATGAACTGGCGCTGCTCATGATGGAAGGGCTTGTGACCCCCATAACGGACATTCGCGGTGTATCTGCCGCTTTTGCCGATGCGCTGGAAAGAAAGCTGACTGAGCAAATGCCTGAGGAATACGGCTATTTAAAGTCGGTATCGGAAGCGATGGCTGTGGGAATAAAACGGGGACTCATGGGCGACTTGACGGGGGAGAGCATCATACTGCTGGCGCAGGCAGGCAGCAGAGTCATTATGGAAAGCCTCGGAGGGTCAGCCGCCGCGACATATGTGTTTCAGATGAACCAGCCGTGGCTTTCGTTTTTGCCCGCGTTCAACGAAAGCATGCTTGCCGTGAATTTTCGGCGCGAACCGATCTATTTAAGCGACGAAGCGCTGTTAACCGGAAAGTATGAAGCATATCACAATGCGCTGACCCGATGCCAAGCACTGGTGAACCTGCGCACGCAGTATAAGGGAAGAGTGGCCCACAGCGGCTTTGAGGCATGGAAGCGCTCTCTTGACGCATATTTAAATAACGGAGGATAGACAATGGCGGGATACGACAAACCGTGCATAGGGTGCGGAAACTTCATTGGCTACGACAGTCACTTTTGTCCGGTCTGCGGCAGGCAAAGTCCGTTTTATGACGCATGCCCCGGCTGCAATAACGAGATCAAACGTGAGTGGCAGCGGTGTCCGTCGTGCGGGCGGGATCTTCACGTCGCATGTCCCTTTTGCGGTCAGACGACTTTTGTGGCTGACAAGTGCGACGCGTGTCACCAGTCGCTCATGATCAAATGTGAAAACAAGCTTTGCCAGGGACTGGTATTTTACCAGAATACAAAATGCACACTGTGCGGCAAAAAGATAAAAGATAAAAGCAGGAGGAAATAAGATATGATGCAGGCATTCACACGCAATTACGAGGACAACAGCACGGACGCGGGGTTTCAGTTCACTTTTTATTGCGACCAGTGCCACGATGGTTTTCGGACATCATTTATTGAATCTCAGACATATAAAAAGGGTACGCTTTTCAAAGGCCTCACACGCGGTATCGGTGCGGCGGCCAGTCTGTTTGGCGGCGGCGGTGTGCTGGGAAACCTGCACAGCGCGGCGTATCAGGGTGAGCATATTCTTTCAGAGCGCTTTGAAGGTATGTCGCCGGAATGGCATAAAGAGCATGAAAAAGCTTTCGCAATGGCACAGAACGAAGCTAAGCAGCATTTTCACCGCTGCCATAAGTGCAATACATGGGTCTGCGATACCTGCTTTAACGATGAAGTGGGCTTGTGCTCCGAATGCGCGCCCCGCGCCAATGTGGAGATCGCAGCAGCCCGCGCGGACAAGATGAAGCGCGATATCTGGGATAAAGCCGAGCAGACGCAGGTGTTCCAGGGCGAGATTGAGCAGAAAACAACTTTCTGCCCCAAATGCGGCAAGCCTGCGGGCCAGTCCAAATTCTGCACCAACTGCGGTACGAATCTGGCGCTTAATATCTGCCCCACTTGCGGTGCCGAGAATGACAAAAGCGTCCGTTTCTGCGGCGAGTGCGGTACAAAGCTAAAATAAAAAGTTAGAGCTTCGCAGGCTGTCTGATCGGTTCAGGCAGCCTGTTTGCATCAATATAATAAAAAACAACGGTATTATCCCACTACGTACAGTAAAATAGAGAAAGGAATTTAGAGTATGATAATTAGTACATCTTTTTTTATTTCAGATGAAAACGCAAGTAAGATTAAAAAATTACTTGATGCTGGAATTAGTATTGAAGATATAGCCGAGAATTATTCTGTTCTTAAGTTGTTTTAAACACTTTTTTCAATTCTTTTATATAATCAGCTTTAGCTTTTTCGATCAACTTTTCAGTATTAACATTTGCTGTATATCCACATTCACATGTAAATTTTAGGTATTCATTATTAAGTACATCTTCTTGGGTGTAATTATGTGAAATTTCTTCATTACACTCTGGGCAACTTATTAACAAACCAACTGGTACTTCAAAATAATCTTTAGACATTTTAAACCTCCATACATTTATTTGTTTCTGAATTATCACATCATATACTTATACTACACGAAAGGAAACTAACAATGAGTCAATTAATATTTGGCGGTATTATATTTACGCCTTATCAAAAAGATGATTTGAAAACAATTTTATTGAAACTTATTCGGAGCAAAACCCAATCTGACGTTTAGGACTATCTGGCTCTAGACGTTTCATCTTTATTAATACAAAACTAATTTGGTTAACATGTTGAATTAGTTGTATCGGAGAGCCATCGTCTAATAAACCATAAAAATATATCAAGTAAGGATCTTTATACCCTATATTACTAATGGTAAATTTTATGATTTCGCCATATTGAACAAGTTTGATACCCACCTCTTCGTCTGGATTAATACTTTGATCAAAAGAAATTGTTTGTTTATAGATTTGTTTTGCAAGTATACTTGCAAAACCATTATCATGTTTTTTCTTTTCTTCAATACTTTTTGAAATCGCTTGGAAGTCAGGAAACTGATTCCTAAAATTATTATCCATATTGCTATCCTTCCACAACATTTATTACCAACATTATAGAATATATTTACTTGTATTACAACAAAATGTGATATAAGATGTAGAAAAAGCGGAGCGAAAACAATGAAATTTGATTATGATGAATTTATAAATAGTGTTAAAGATTTGAGTGAAGAAGAGCAACATGTCCGTTGTCAAAGGGCAGCTTTAAACGCTGAAAATTTGTTGAATACCAAATATATAGGGCAAAGGCGTAAAAACAACCCCGAACAGGTTGATCAACTTTTAGATTTCATAAGAAGACTAAAGAAGTATATTCATGACCATCAATTATACTATTAACTTTTATGTTATTTAATATATTATCACACTATATTCAATATTGTGATATAATGTGAAATATTTTGTTGGAGGATGTATGGAAGAAATTAATCATCAGATGCTAGAGCAGTTAAAAGACAATCATGAATTAAAAAATGTAGATTGTTATAAAAATCAAGAATTGATGGTGCAATTTTTCTATCATAAGAACAATATTTTCAAATTCATAAAAGAGCGGTTTGATGTTTATCAATTAGCTTTATGGATTAAATCAAGAGAATTTTATATAAAAAGAAAAGAAACAAATTATGAACATGCGTATAAACCAAGAGATATTGTTTTAATTGATTTTGGCGACAATATGAAGAGTGAACTCTCTTATAAGCATCCTTGTGTTGTGATAAGAAATGATACTTATAATATATTTGTCGTACCATGTTCATCTAGTAAAATTAAAAAGGCAATAAATAAAAAGACTGGCAAGGAATATAACGAGTATATTATTGGTTATGAAACTGATGGTTTTAGTAAACCAACAGTACTTATTTTAAATAGTGCAAGATGGGTAAGTAAGTCTAGAATTATAGAACGAAAAGATGATAAAATACCGAAACAAGTAACGCCTGACTTTTTTAAGAAATTATATGACAAATTATTTAGCTTCATCTTTGCATATAAAGACTTTAAGATTAACAAAAGAATAAATGATTTAGAGATGGAGATAATGTATTTGAATAATTACGATTCCTAAATCTAAATTGATGAATCATGATTAAGTATTTGACATATATTAATATAAGACTTATAATTGGTTTATAAGAGGCGAATGCCAACTGTACTTTATGTAAGTCGTAGGAATTAATAGAGACCTTAACGGGTCTCTATTAATTTATATCAAACTTTGTCTCAGCACCATATCAAACATATTCAACCCACGATTGTTATATCTAAAGCAGAATTCATCCACATACCTCTGCATGTGCTTCACGCTGATGTGATGATAAATGCCATACACGCCACGTTTAAGCGTTGCCCAAAAGCTTTCGATGTTATTAGTGTGTGTACCGTTATAATCGCTGAATGCCTTTGTATGGTCTACACGCAGATGGATGAAGTTATTACGCTTTAGTGGGTCATAACCTCTGAATTCGTCAGTCATAATGGTATTGCCGTTGTCAGCCTTTGACACGGTGTTGAGAATGTCCATAAGCTGCTTAGCCGTGAGTTTCTTACCTTCACTATTAGGCATGGCTATTTTGGCGTACACTTGTTTGTTGAGCCTGTCCACAATGCCGACAACGGGAGTCTTAGAAGTACCCCTTCCCCGTTTAGCTCCTGTGCCTGTCCCTTTAGGAAGGTCATCATCATGTTCATTGTCTTTACGTGGCTTACCACCAACATACGTTTCATCAATTTCAACAATAGTGTTAAAGAATTCTTTCTGTGTTGCGTTACCCATAGCAAGACGGATTTGTTGAAGCATTCTCCATGCTGTTTTGTAGGTAACACCTATTTCACGTTGGAGTTGAAGACCACTAATACCTTTCTTGCTGTTCAAGAATAGGTGAATGGCATAGAACCACTTTCTTAAGTCAGTGGATGATTTTTCAAAGATAGTACCTGTGAAAGGTGAAAAACTATCATAACAGTCATTGCATGTGAATGCTTTAAGGTTTTTAGTACGCTGATAAACCTTAGATGATCCGCAATGATTACAATGGATACCGTTAGGGTATCTGATTTTCAAATAGTAGTCTATACAAGACTGCTCTGTCGGGAACTTTTTAATAAGTTCTAAAAACGTCATGGATTATCACCTCAAATACAGTATAGCACTATTGTTTGCTGTATGTCAAGGGATAATACCGAAAAACAATATATTTACTCCCTGGAGTTCTTGGTGAAATATATTCCGTCAGCGATTCTAAGAATGGTGAAAGTCAAAAAACGACGGTCATATGAAGCCAGATCAAAGATAGATTTAGCACCTGTTTACAAGTCTGAAATATATACAAGCAACGATCCTGCCGAAGACGAACTTTTATTAAGTAAGACCACAAAAGACACCAAAGAAATAGTCATTATTGTTGAAGCATTTCAGATATTAAAAATTTAATGCAGCCACTAATTCCAATGCCCGCGAGGTTTTAAGATACCGTGCGGGCTCCTTTTTTTAAATTGAAAAATGGGACAATGTCGCCAAATTAAATCGCAATACTTTAGCAGTGATAGACGGCCATGATATTGCTTTTTCGGAGTGCATTGAGCTTAAGTCTTGTAAACTGCGAGTATGCGAGATAAATAACAAAATGTCCGCATTTTTCATATGATAACAAAAAGACAGGAGGTGCAATTATGCCATCGCAAACCCTATACATACAGGATTCGCTTGAGCTAAATCTATTCTTTTTAAGGATTATGAAAGAGCATGCTCTGTTTATGCAGCTTGGTTTCACACCAAAAAATAAAACACTTGCCGCAGAGGCCGAAAACTTAGGGAAAAGGCTCAACGAATTGTTTAGACAAGCAATACGCCTTGCGAAGGGCTATGTGAGCGAGATTGTCATGACATCGGGAGAGCTGTTTACCCGGTTTACAGAGGAAGCCGAACGGCAGACGCAGTTTTTTACGGGCGCTCCGATAGATATGTCGCTCACAAGAGAGGAATATAATCTGGGAGGTGGTGCAACACCGCCCGATACGATGAAAAGCCAAGTCGATCGGTTGAATCAGAGCGCTCTTGGGCTTGCGACTGAATTATTGCAGTTTAAGGAACGTGTTTTTCAGGATGTTATGAGCTGCCGTATTATCACCATGAATTATCCGCTTCAAATCGATCATCTCATAAGGGAAGCCCGGAATTACATCGGCTTGCTTGAAGCACTGCTGGCCGGAGATGTGCAGCTCGACGCGCATGAATTCATCGAAGAGATTGCTTTCTGGAATAGAAATATGGGCGATCATGCGGAGTTTATTGACGGTCTGCTGGACCCCACAGAAAAAGATCTCAAACAAAGAGCAAGGGGTTTCGCAGTCGAGTTTGAAAACCTTGAGCAGCAAGCGGAAACGGCACAGAGTATGATGCAAATGCTTCCCGAAGTGGCGATGAGAAGCGAGACAGCCACAGAAAACTTAAGAAACTTTAAAATGCAGGGCGCCAATGGGATACTGTCCTGTGATATCCGCTCGATTATCATTCCGCTCTTAAGCGATCATGTGCTGCGCGAAGCCAATTATTATTTTAGGGTGCTTAATGAAAACATGAAATAGCAAAAGAACCCAGACAAAAATGACCGTTTAACACTCCGCTTGCACTTGGCTGCGGGGTGTTTTTTATGAGATGCAATTTGCGAATAAAAGCCTGTGAAATATCACAACATAGCGTTAACAATGTGCTAAAATTTAGTCTATTCGCAGCCACGTAGGCCTGATTGTCCGCTGGGCGGGAGGAGGCGCATATGCAGCTTTTTGCCTATACAGCAGCAGGATGTGTCATTGGGCGGATAAATTATGGTATGATATAAGGATCATAGCATGTGAGGTTCTCATGGTTGATGTATGTTTGCTCGGCTGCGGCGGCATGGTGCCGCTGCCAAAGCGGCGTTTGACGGCGCTGCTTTACCGTTATAACGGCGCTTTGATATTGATTGACTGCGGAGAGGGTACGCAGGTGGGCATAAAGCTGGCGGGATGGGGCTTTAAATCCATTGAGGCAGTTGGCTTTACGCACTACCATGCCGACCATATCGCAGGACTGCCGGGGTTTCTGCTGACGCTGGGCAACAGTGGGAAAACGACACCGCTGACTTTGTTTGGCCCGCCGGGCTTGGAGGCGGTGGTCAGAGGTTTATGCGTTATTGTGCCCGTACTGCCTTTCGATCTGCATATCGTGGAATTGCCGTCACCGATCGCCAGTGAATTCAGCATCGGGGACATAGGCATAAAGAGCCTTCCTGTGGACCATCACATCACTTGTCTTTCATACAGCCTTGAGATAAAGCGCGCGGGGCGTTTTGATGCTGTGCGGGCGCAGTCGCTTGGAATCCCAAGGCCGCTTTGGAGCCGTCTGCAAAACGGAGAGACGGTGGAACTTGAAAATCAACGATATGAGCCTCAAATGGTGCTAGGGCCGCCGCGCAAAGGGATTAAAGTTGTCTATTGCACGGATACGAGGCCGACAAATGAACAACCTGCCTTTTGCAGTGATGCCGATCTGCTGATTTGCGAGGGCATTTACGGAGAAGACGAAAAACTGGAGAGCGCCGTCGAGAAAAAGCACATGGTTTTCTCAGAGGCTGCCCGGCTGGCCGCAGCAGCGAAGGCCAAGGAGCTTTGGCTGACGCATTACAGTCCGTCGCTCAAAGACCCGAATGATTTTTTAGAGAGTACCAGACGTTTGTTTCCCAATACTGTTGCCGGATATGATCTGCTGAGTAAAGAGCTGCATTTTGATCATGAAGTAATATGTGGTGTGCTTATGTGAGATATGGGTGATGTGGGGATCATTAAGAGTGTTTCTCACAACCAACGCCAAAGCGAAAGCCTTTTTTTACAAAGGTTTATTTATTTGTATAAAAATCCATTGTATAATCTTAACGCCTTCATAAAAACTCCACAACTGTTTGGTATGATTCAGACAAACTTAAGGAAAGGCGAAAATAGCCATGACAACAGAACAGAAAAAATCCAAAAGCTCAAAAAGAATAATCTATATTGCCATTGCCATCGTTATTGTCATAGCAGGAGCCGCCGGGTTGATACTGATGAACAAACAGCCAGAAAAGAAAGAAGACATTGCGGCTGTGGAGATTGTTCAAGGAGAACCGACCGAAACGGCAACAGATGCGGTTTCGGAATCGGAAGGCATAACGATCGATAAAAACGCAATAACCGAAGAAGCGTCTTTTATTCCGTATCAATCGGGCGATACCTACATGGAAGTGATTGCGATACGCGCAAGCGACGGCACTGTGAGAACCGCGCTTAATACCTGCCAGGTCTGCTTTGATTCGGGCCGTGGTTACTATAAACAAAACGGCGATGTCCTCATATGCCAAAACTGCGGCAACCGCTTTACCGTAGATCAGGTTGAAATCGCGAAGGGTGGATGCAATCCCGTTCCTGTGTTTGAGAGTGAAAAAACAGAGACTGAAGATACGATTACGATATCCGGTGACGTTTTATCCCAATACAGAGTGTTGCTTGGTAAGTGGAAGAGATAAAGGAGAAATCGGCTATGCAGCAAGTGAAAACAAAGCTGACCGTTAAAGGAATGTTCTGCACAAGCTGTTCTTCCAGAATTGAAAAAGCCTTGGAGAAGCTAGAGGGTGTGACCAACGTCAGTGCAAGCTACAATTCAGGTACAGTCGTTGTATCACACGATGCGCGCATTGCCTGCACGGATGATATAATAAGAACCATCGAGCAACTGGGATATACGGCGCAAACGCAGCAGTCTTCCATTACGGTCGGCCATGAAGAAAATAAGGAATCCGGCAGGAACAAGGCTGCTGCGATAGTTCTTGGTATAGCAATCATCGCGTTTGCCGTGTTCTTTATGTTTAATAATACATTGGGCTTAAACTTTCTGCCTGAGATTAACGCGTCGATGGGATTCGGCCTGTTGTTTGTTGTTGGCCTGTTAACGTCTGTACACTGCATCTCGATGTGTGGGGGCATCAATCTGTCTCAATGCATTGCGCACCAAACAGACGCGCCGCAAACACTTAAAACAAAGATGCGCCCCAGCCTGCTTTACAACTTAGGGCGGGTGATATCCTACACCATCATCGGCGGAATCGTGGGTGCACTGGGGTCGGTCATCAGTTTCTCGGGCACAGCCAAGGGTATTATCGCCATTGCGGCGGGAGTCTTTATGGTCATTATGGGTCTGAATTTGACGGGACTATTTCCATGGATGAGAAAGCTGATACCTCGCATGCCAAAAGTATTTTCGAAAAAGACGGGCAAGAAGCGGCGTGGGCCGTTTATCGTGGGCCTTTTAAACGGACTCATGCCGTGTGGGCCGCTTCAGGCCATGCAAATATACGCGCTGGGCACAGGCAGCTTTTTTACGGGTGCGTTATCCATGCTGATATTCAGCTTGGGTACGGTACCGCTGATGTTCGGGTTCGGTGCAATAAGCTCTCTGCTGAGCGGAAAGTTTACAAAACGGCTTATGAAAATAAGCGCCATACTCGTGATTGCGCTGGGTGTTGTGATGATGGGAAGGGGACTGACGCAGTCTGGCTTGTCGCCTGCACTCGCAACGGACAACACGCCGTCGAATGTTGCGAAGATTGAGGGTGATGTGCAGATTGTCAGTACGCAGATGAAAGGAAATGTGTATGACCCAATCACCGTACAGGCGGGCATACCCGTGAAATGGACGATCACGGCGGACGAAGATGAGCTCAACGGCTGTAACAATCCGGTGACGATACCCAGATACAATGTCGAGAAGAAGCTTGTGCCGGGTGAAAATGTCATTGAGTTCACACCGACGCAAGAAGGCAGCATCGTTTATACGTGCTGGATGGGCATGATCAGCGGCAGCATCCACGTGGTTTCGGATGTGGGGAACACAGACAGCGTGGCAGCCGTACAACCCGCAGAGACCGGCAGTCAAGCACCAGCCAGCGGGGGCTGCTGCGGAACAGGTTCCTATGCGCCGGGGTTTGAGAACGGCAGGTTTCCTGTCGATAAGGTCGCGATCGCAAAGATCGTGGATGGCGTTCAAACCGTAAGCATCACAGTCAACGAAAACGGTTTTGATCCTGCCTTGGTCGTGATGCAAAAGGATGTCGAAACCTATTGGGTCATCAACGGGGAGAATCTGAGCGGATGCACCAACAGCCTGATATTCCCGGCCTATAACGCACAAAAGGATTTAGTGGAAGGCGAGAATGTGATTAATTTTACACCCGAAGCGGATTTTTCGTATAGCTGCTGGATGGGCATGCTGAACGGTTATGTAAAGGTGGTAGACGATATCACAAAAATCAACTTAGGTGAGATACAACAGGAAGCGGCTGGCTATAAATCGCCCTTGGGCGGCGGCTGCTGCGGCTGATAATAGTGCTTGCAACAAGAAAAAAAGAGCAAACTACGAATATAAATCGAAGAATAGGAACTGCTTGTTCGGGCAGGCATGGATAGATATAAAACGACAGGACGGAGGCAATCAGAATGGAAAAATACTATAAAGTCGCCGGTATGACATGCGCATCCTGCGCCGCGCATGCGCAGAAAGCCGTGGCTAAGGTTGAGGGCGTGTCGCTGAGCGAAGTGAATATTGCGACTGAAAAGCTGCATGTCATATATGATGAAAACAAGCTGGGATTTGAGGCGCTAAGAAAAGCGATCGAGGATGCGGGATATAAGCTGATCGATGAACAGCCGCTGAAAAGGTTAGAGCTAGTTGTTGAAGGCATGACGTGTGCGTCCTGTTCGGCGGCGGTGGAGCGTGCGGTAAAAAAGCTGTCCGGCGTGAAGTCCGTCTCGGTCAATCTGACGACAAATCGGGCCACGTTGGAGTATGACCCGTCGGAAGTGAAGCTGGTTACAATCAAAGAGGCCATTACCAAAGCGGGTTATACGCCCAAGGATATCGAAGGGGAGAATGTCAGGGACTTGGAAAGCGAGAGACGCGCGAAAGCACTTAAGAATATGCGCAATCGGCTCATCGTCGCAGTAGTCTTTTCACTTCCGGTGTTTTATATCGCCATGTCCCATATGTTTACTGCATTAAACTTGCCTATTCCCTACTTTATGGGTCCGCACGATTTTCCGCTCATATTCGCGCTGGTTCAGCTGTTTTTAACGCTGCCGGTCATACTGGCGGGCAGCAAGTTCTTCACGGTGGGGCTTAAGACGCTGTTTAAAGGCGCGCCAAATATGGATACCTTGGTCGCGATCGGCACAGGCAGCGCGTTCCTGTACGGCATCTATGCGACGGTGATGATCTACTTGGGGGATTTTACATTTGCGCAATTCCTTTACTTTGAGTCGGCAGCGGTCGTGATTACGCTCGTGATGCTGGGCAAATATTTAGAAGCTGTCAGCAAAGGCAAGACGTCGGAAGCGATCAAGAAACTAATGGGCTTAAAGCCCAAGACAGCCACGATTATAAAAGACGGTGCAGAGATAGAAGTGCCTTTGGACGAGGTGTCGGCAGGAGATATCGTGCTGGTGCGCCCGGGATCAACCGTTCCGGTGGACGGTGTGGTGACAGAAGGCTTGTCGTCCGTCGATGAATCCATGCTGACCGGCGAGAGCCTGCCCGTGGATAAACATCCGGGCAGCGAAGTGACCGGCGG
Organism: Bacillota bacterium; assembly: GCA_023436115.1. Taxonomy (GTDB): domain Bacteria; phylum Bacillota; class Clostridia; order Christensenellales; family SZUA-584; genus SZUA-584. The sequence goes on from JAEZKQ010000010.1 coordinate 131,020, forward strand.
CAGTATCAACCAGGAAGGGCTTATCAAGTTCCGCGCGACCAAGGTTGGCGAGGATACCGCCCTTTCGAAGATCATCAAGCTGGTGGAGGAAGCGCAGGGTAAAAAGGCGCCCATCGCCAAGATGGCGGATATCATATCCGGCTATTTTGTGCCCGTCGTATTGATAATCGCCTTTGTGGCGGCGGTCATCTGGGCACTGACAGGCAAGGATTTTAACTTCGTGCTCAATGTGTTCGTATCGGTGCTCGTTATTGCCTGCCCGTGCGCGCTGGGATTGGCCACACCGACAGCCATTATGGTGGGTACGGGCAAGGGCGCGGAGCTCGGCATACTCATTAAAGGCGGAGAAGCGCTGGAGACCACGCATCGTATAAAAACTGTCGTGTTTGACAAAACAGGTACGATCACAGAAGGAAGACCGGTGCTGACAGATATACGAACCTATGCGGCAATGAGTGAGGAAGAAGCGCTCGTACTGACGGCATCCGCGGAGCGCGGATCGGAGCATCCGATAGCCCGCGCGATCGTAGAGGGGGCAAACAACAGGGGGCTGAAACTATCGGAGCCTGAAAACTTTAAGGCCGTTCCGGGGCGTGGTATAGACGCATCCATACACGGTAAAAGAGTGTTAGCGGGTAACGTGAAGCTAATGACGGAAAACGATATTGACACGGGAATAGTTGAAACAGACGCCCAAACGCTTGCATTTAAGGGCAGGACGCTCATGTACGTGGCGGTAGACGGTGTGCTGACGGCTCTCATGGCCGCGGCTGATACTGTGAAACCCACGAGCAAAGCGGCTGTGCAAAAGCTAAAGAGCCTCGGAATTAACGTAGTCATGATCACGGGCGACAACAAGAACACCGCATCTGTCATAGCAGAAGAAGTGGGCATAGACAATGTGCTTGCCGACGTTCTGCCTCAAGATAAGGCCGGAGAGGTGAAGAAGCTGCAGCAAGATAATCAAAAAGTCGCCATGGTGGGGGACGGTATCAATGACGCACCCGCGCTGGTGCAGGCCGACGTGGGCATCGCGATCGGTACAGGGACGGACGTTGCTGTAGAATCGGCGGACGTGGTGCTGATGCGCGGAGACTTAAACGAAGTGCCTGCAGCCATCGCGCTGAGCCGCGCCACCATCCGCAACATCAAACAAAATCTGTTCTGGGCGTTTGTTTACAATCTCGCAGGTATACCCGTTGCGGCAGGCTTGCTATATGTTTTTGGAGGCCCGCTGCTCAATCCGATATTCGCGGGTGCGGCTATGGCGTTAAGCTCCGTTTCGGTGGTTTCCAATGCTTTGCGCTTAAAACGTTTTAAGATTACGCAAAAATAACTGGAGGTTATAAATGAAAAAGTCAACGATAATGGCCGTCAGCTTGGTTGTCGTGATGCTGCTATTGGCCGGATGCGCGGGCATGGACGTGGTTTTAAAATATAGCCCCGATGCATTGAATGATATGACGCAAAAATACCAGTCGCTTGTCAGTGAAGCCGACGGTTACTACAGAGTGACGGTTGACGGTAAAACGTCATTAAAGATCAGCAAGGATTACAGCGCGGGAACCGAGGATATTTTGCTGGAGACACCGCTTGCGCCGTTCACCGCAGCGGGACTGGATACGGCTAAACTCGGCGAAGGTTATAAAGCCGAAGGGGATAAGTTGTATCTGACGGCGGACTACGGTAAGGGCAAAGGCGAAAAAGACAATGTAACCGACGCACTGCTTGAAAGCGTTGCGTTCGACCGCAAGGTGTTGTCTTACCATCAGGAGCTTGACCACTACGGAGTCAAACTGCCGGGCGGTAAGTTTGAATGGGCAAAAGAGTACCAGAAGAACGATAAGGACATCGTGTTTGTGATTGCCGCAAAACCGCTTGCTGATATCGGTGTAGATGTGCAAAACATTGAGGGATGGGTATTTGAAACTATGAAAGATATTGACGGAAGCGATATCGATGTGTTATTAAAGCCATACGACCTTCAACAGTAATCGTAATCTATGATCGAAGAGCATATGGTAAGCATTATGAAACATAGCGAAGAAAAAACAAGTATACTCGTTGTGGACGATGAGGAATCCATCGTCGAATTCGTCGAGTCTTATCTAGTCAAAGGCGGGTATACGGTGCACAAAGCCTATAACGGGAGGGATGCGCTGGCAGTATTCAACAGCCGGCCTCTTTCCCTTATTCTTTTGGATCTGATGCTGCCGGATATAAATGGTGAAGATGTCTGCCGGGCAATACGCAAATCGTCCCGCGTGCCTATCATCATGCTCACAGCCAAGGTGGAAGAAGAAAACATACTCAAAGGGCTGCATATCGGTGCGGACGATTATGTAACCAAGCCGTTTAGCCCGCGCCAGCTTGTGGCACGTGTGGGTGCGCTGATCAGACGTACCCAAGGCATGGATTTTGGTATTTCCGGCTTGCTTAGCTTTAACGACAATGAGCTGATGATCGATACGGTTAAGCATGAGGTGTATAAAAACGGCGAACCTGTGAATCTGACTCCGAATGAATACAGGCTCTTGAGCACGATGGCCAAATCTCCGAGCAGAACGTTTACGCGCACTGACCTGATCGATCTTGCGCTGGGCGAAGACTATGCGGGTTTTGACCGTTCGATCGATTCCCATATCAAAAACCTGCGGCAAAAGATTGAGACGGATACAAAAAAGTGTCGGTACATATTGACTGTTCATGGCATGGGATATAAATTTGGGAGCGAATAGCATGCGGTACAGCTTAAGAACAAAACTGTCCTTTTCTTACGTGCTCATCATTGTGATTTGCGTTTTGGTCGTTATCGCACTGTCTAACGCTTTGCTGGAAACGCAGTTCCAAAACTATGTGATCACACAGCAGCGCCATAATGCGCAAGGAGTCGTATCTCAGATAGCTCAAAGGTTTGGCGCAGCCGGAGGCTGGGATATTGCCTATATTGAAGACATGGGCATGAACGCGTTAGAGAATGGGCTCATACTCAAAGTGACGGATAACGACGGCGCTGTCGTCTGGGATGCCGCAACGCATAACAATGGTATGTGCCAGCAGATGCTGACCAACATGAGCCGCAATATGCAAAGCCGCTATTCACAGTGGGAGGGCGGCTATGAGGAGTCGGAATATGATCTGAATATTAACGGTCAGAAAATCGGTACGGCCAGCGTGGGCTATTACGGCCCTTTCTTCTATACCGACAGTGACCTTTACTTTATAGACACCATCAACAGCCTCATCATATGGGCAGGTGTCGCATCTGTGGTGTTTGCAATCGTCCTCGGGTTTATGATGTCAAGGCAGCTCAGTCGGCCTATTTCCCGTGTGATCGACAAGGCGCAGATGATAGCCCATGGGTTTTACGGAAACAGAATCAATGAGCAGTCTAAAACAAAAGAAATAAGAAGCCTTGTGGATACGGTGAATAATCTTGCGGACACGCTCAACGCACAGCAGATGATGAGCAGACAGACATCTATGGATATCGCTCACGAGCTGCGCACACCGTTGACCACTGTTCAGGGCAATCTGGAAGCGGTTATGGATGGCGTGATGGAACTCGATGAGGCGAGACTCAAAGTGCTCTATGAGCAGATTATGCGTATCAACCGGCTCGTGGACGATTTAGCGGAGCTGGCACAGTTTGAAAATAAGAATTTTGAGTTGAATATCTCGGAGTTTGACTTGTCTGAATTGCTTAAGGGTATTGTTGTGCATCAGCAAAATGACTTTGCCAATGAGAACAAATCTCTTCATTATGAAGGACAAAGCCTGCATTTTGCTGCTGACAGGGACAAATTGAGCCAGGTCATGGTCAACCTATTATCAAACGCGAGGAAATACACACGGCCTGGCGACAGTGTGAGCGTGGCCTTGAAAGAGCAAAAGAACAGCGTGCAGATCACAGTTTCAGATACGGGTATCGGCATTTCCGAGACTGACCTGCCGCATATATTTGAGCGGTTCTATCGATCGGATAAATCCAGAAGCCGCAAGACAGGTGGGGCGGGTATAGGCCTAGCGATCGTAAAATCCATTGTATTGGCGCATAGCGGGTCAATAAAGGTCAGCAGCAAACCGAGCCAAGGAACAGAATTTATCATCACACTGCCCAAGCACTATGAATAAGGGCTTTTAAGTTTTGCCAATGCAAAGTGAACATAAAGGGACGCGGGTATATAAATGAAAACCCGGTAAAAACTAATCTCAAACTATATGCGAGAGGTTAGAAATGAAGATCGTAGATAAAATTCAGCAGCCGGATTTACAAATTATTAAGGCGTTGTACGATAAATGGAAGCAAACCAATAAAGACAGGATAACGTTTGACGCGCGAAGCTATAACCTGCAGAGTTTTTTAAGCGAGATCGGTATGTCTCAAGAAACGGCAAAACATCACCTGGATAACCTGCAAAGCTTCGATTTTGTAACTTGGGATAAAGACGAGGTTAAGCTTTTGCCCAGCGGCATAAAATATGGTTTGGGTCAATTCGATCATCTTCAATAATTAACGAGACGTTTCTTTATCTAAGTTTATTGAACTCCCCGGCACAGCCGGGGCTTTTTAATAGTCCAGCTAGCTGCTAGATGGATCGCTCGGGTTCAAATACCTACTATGAATAAAAATAAGCCCACCTTTGGTGAGCCTATTTTTTGGCGGAGAAGATGGGATTTGAACCCATGCACCGGTTACCCCGGTCTACTCCCTTAGCAGGGGAGCCCCTTCAGCCGTACTTGGGTACTTCTCCAAGTTTCAAGCGGAAACTAGTACATTATAAGAGAAGAATTACTGTGTGTCAACAGTTAAACGCCAAGTTTTAAGTAACCAACGTTATATGTTTTAATTAAACACACGGCGTCCAAAGCTCAGCATACGGTCATACCAGCCGTCAATCTTGCAGATAATGATACAGCCGTAATCAGATGACGCATGGATATGATAACCGTTGCCAAGGTATATGCCGATATGTCCGATGACATTCGGATTGGTGTCTGACTTATAAAACATGAGGTCACCCGGCTGCAGCTTGTCTCTGGGAATGTACGGCCAAGTCTCACGTTTGCTGTATGAATCCGCTGTGGTTCGCCCTACCGTATATCCTGCCTGATTTAAGCAATAATAGACATAACCGGAGCAGTCGAATTCGGACGGCCCTCTGGCTCCCCATACATAGGGCTTACCCTGCTGTGCCAGCGCGATATCAAGGAATGCCCTGATACGCGGATCAGATACCTTCGGCAGATCGGGAGCAACAGTGATCGGCTTAAGGCCCAGAATATCAAGCCTTATCGTCGTATAGTCCGATATTGAAATCTTCCCGTCGCTGTTGACATCGCATGCGGTTTTATAAACACCTTTAAGAGGTTTAAGCCCAAGTATATCAAGACGCGCAAGCGTATAATCCGAAATGGAAATGGCACCGTCGCCGTTAGCGTCGCCGTTCACGATGGTTTTTAGGCTGTCCCGTTGCTTATCGGCCACCATCAAATTAACGCTCATGCCTGTCCCGATATTGGGCAGAGTGTTTAGTTTTCCATCCTTATCATAAATCAAGATGTCTTTTGCGTCGTTGCTAAGATTGGAAATAAGCTGCTCGGGCGATGTCAGTTTTGAGATGTTTTTTATAATACCTTGCTTTCTGTCAATCGAATATTTTGTAGATTCAATTGTATTGGACTTAACGTTAAAGGTACACTTGGCTGAGAAGCTTTTACCATTCGTTTCTTCGGTGATGGTGGCAATAATGGTGGCTTTCCCCTTGCCGATCCCTTTAACAACGCCGTTTTTCACCGTGACGACACTTTCATCGCTGGACGTCCAGATAACGGTTTGGTTGGTTGCATCTGCTGGCTTTATCGTGGGAACTAATGTGACCGTATCATTCAAACATATCACAAGGCTTTCTTCAAGCGATATGCCGCTGACAGGTATCGCTTTCTGCGGCTCGAAAATAACCGTGTATTCTGCATCAATAAGTGCTTTAATGATTAAAAAGTCTTCACTGCCCTTAGTCACAACGAGATAGTTTTTGCTTAAGTCCACGCTTGTCAGCGCAGGTTTTTTTGCGATCAATTTTGTCAGAACGCTTATATCCCGTATTGTATTATTTTTTAGATTTATAGAATTAACACCAATTGCATATTCCAAACCGGTTATATCCGAGATCTTCTTGCCTGAAAGGTCGATATCACCTGTTAGTGCTTCGATCTCATCAGTTGTGATCTGCTCATCGCCGTTGCTGTCTGCGCCCAAAGCGAGCAATGCCTTTATTAAGTTAGCATCAGTGACAACTTTGTCGTCTGCCAACGCAGCAAACACGCCAAAAGAAAACGTGAGTATAAAGACGATAAGAATGATGAACGGGATCTTACGGTGTTTGTGTTTAGTTGTCATGACAAAATACGCATCCTGAAATATATTTGTAATATTAAACTTATTGTCTTATACGAGGTAGGTTTTGTCAATGTTAAAGATCGAGAATAACAAGTAAAAGAACAAAAAATATATTATTTTGTAGATAAAATGATTTAAGCGATATTTTTTTGTCTAAATCCCGTGGCAGTTGCGGAAAGAAAGAGCTTGTTATAAATAATTAAAAACGCACATACTAAAAAAAAAGAGAGGTTAAGATAATGAGAAAGCGAAAAGATGCCAGAAGAATAATCGATCTGCGCGAATCGAGAACCAATAAGACTGACCGTACAAACAGTCAGGTCGGGCTACCGGAGAGTATTCGCGTGGTTTATAGTGAAGAAGACAACCCGCATGACGGCTGAAAATGATGTTCTTGATGAATTTCTCATGAGTCAAAAGACCGGCGCTTCACAACGTCGGTTTTTTTTGCTCATACAATCGTGATGCTAAAAATGATCAAGTTTCCTTGCAGGTTGAAAGCTCCATGACCTTTTCTGCAGTAATATCTTTGGTGGGCAGATTGCATACGAAAGTATGGTCAGCCAATACGGCGACGCGGTCACAAACGCCTAGGATTTCTTCGATATCCGAAGAGATAAAAATGACACTGGCTTTCTTCTTAATAAGATCATTGATTGAGTTGTAAATATCTACCTTGCTGGCAATGTCAAGCCCGCGTGTGGGTTCATCTAATATGAATATTTTAGCGCGGCTCATGATCCACTTCGCAAAAATGGCCTTTTGCTGATTGCCGCCGCTGTATTCAAGTATATTGCTGTGCAGATTCTGCGGAATATTGAGCTTTTGAACATAATCGGATACAACCTGTTCCAGCACCGAATTATTAATCAAAATGAAATTGGCAAAACGTTTGAGTGATGAAACGGCCACATTATTATTGATATCCATATATCCGAATATGGAGTCTGTCAGCCTGTTTTCGGGAACAAGCGCTATGCCGCTGCTGATGGCCTTGTATGGGCTGTCGATCACTGTGGGCACGCCGTTGAGAATGATCTGGCCTTTTATATTTTGGACGGCACCAAACAAGCAATTTGCCAGCAGTGTTCTCCCTGAGCCCGCAAGACCGGTCACGCCCAATATTTCTCCCTGATGAAGGTCAAAATTGATGTTGTAGAGCTTGTCCTGAAAGCCCAGATCTCTGACGGACAATATCTGTTTGCCTTTGTTTATCTTAATTTTAGGATACCGCTGTTCGACACAATGCCCGCTGAGCATACGTATAATATCTTCCTGGGTACACTCGGACACCTTTTTCGTGCCCATAATGCGGCCTTTTTTAATAATTGTGATACGATCGCCCAGAATAGACACATCTTCCAGACAATGCGTGATATAGAACACGCCGGCTCCGCGCTCTTTTATTTTATGCACAATGCGATAAAGAAGATCGCGTTCGGATTGTGTGAGTGCGGAGGAGGGCTCGTCGAGTATGACAATTTTGGCATCGGATATATATGCGCGGCAAAACTCAATGATTTGCCGCTGGGCAAACCCTAACGATGAAACCTTGTCGAAAACGGAAACAGGCAAGTTAAGTTCATCGATCAGCTTTTGGCATAGGTAATTAAGCTTATCATAATCAATAACATTCAAAAGCTTATTCTTTTTTGGGAGGTTATTGAAAAACAGATTTTCAGCAACGGAAAGCTGAGAGAGCATTGTTGCATCCTGTCTGATATAAATGACATCTTTAAACATCCCTGAAGAAAAGGGCCTGCTCTTTACCGGTATATCATTAATAAAAATACTGCCGGAATCAGGCGGCAATATACCGCTTATGATTTGCATCATCAGGCTTTTTCCCGAACCATTCTCACCCATCACAACATGTATTTCATTTTGAAACAAATCGAGGTCAATATTGGAGAGTGAGAAGTTCTCTAAAACCAGATTAACGTTCTCCAGCTTTACCAGTGGAATACTCAAATTAAAAGCCTCCGTTTAGTTCCTAAGCCCTTGAAAATTATTCTCCCTCGTAAATATCCACAGATGTATATAACTGAATATTCGAATCAAAAAGATAATCCTTATAATTGTCTGCCAATGCTGAATCCGTAATAATCTTATCGGCAATATCGATATCACCGACACGGCAAAAAGATTTTTCGCCAAAGTTATTCGATGGGCATATAAGAGATACGGTCTTGGCTGTTTTGCAGGCCTGCTGGATCAAAGAAGCTTTATTGATGCTGGAAACAGTCACACCGAAATTTTTGCTGATACCATCAACCTCTACGATTAAGTGATTTAATGAAAAGTTCTGCATGTTGTTGATGGTAAGCTGCCCGTAAAGTGCATATTCTTCAAGACTGCCGCCCACCAGTATAAGGTTATTGGCCGGAGAGCTTGAAAACTCCAACGCGATAATCACATCGTTTGTTAAAACTGTGAGGTTGTTTTTTTGTGTAAGCCGTTTTGCGATATAGCGGTTTGTGGTCCCGTCTGTGAGCATAATAATATCGTTGTCGCTTACGAGATGAAAAACTGTATCTGCGATCTCCTGATACTGGGAGGCGTCTTCTTCAGCCGGCTCCAAAATCAGCCCTTGTTCGTTGTCTTCGTTGATCACAGCGCCGCCATGGGTGCGTTTCAAGTAGCCTTCACTCTCGAGCTTTTCAAGGTCACGGCGTATTGTCACTTCCGTCACATTAAGTACGCTGCTGAGCATAGCGACTGAAACATGCTTATCTTTATTTAAATAGTTTTTAATAATTCTTATACGTTCAATTGCAAACATATTTCACCTAAGCACATAAATGATTAGATAATCAAATGTATAAGATGGTCTAATCATACGTTTGTTATATATCATACATGATTATAAAGCTTTTTTCAATACAAAAGCAATAGAACGGAAAAGCAAAAAAACGATATAAATAATAACAAAACAAACATATATTTATTGACACAGTGTAAACAAAGTGTTAATATTCAAAAAAGAAATACAAAACTAACAAAACGAAATTATTCGAACATATCTATTATAACATTTACTGTGAAACGAATCGATTTACCCGGAATAACATCCGGCGTAAAAAATAATATATAAACAAGGAGAGAGAAATGAAGAAGCTATTAATGTGTCTCTTGGTGTTTGTAATGGTGTTTGCGCTTGTTGCGTGCAGCGGCACACCGGCAGCAGGGGAATCAAAAGAACCCGCGCCTGCGGAGACTCAAGACACGGTTGTTGAACCGGAAGCACCGGTTGAAAATGCTGGTGACTATTATGTTGGTATTTCTATGCCGACGAAATCCAGCGAACGTTGGATCAAAGACGGCGAGACAATGAAAAAGATCCTTGAAGAAAAAGGATACAAAGTGGATCTGCAGTATGCGGAAGACGATATCCCGACACAGAAATCTCAGATTGAGAACATGATTACCATGGGTGCTGACGTTCTCATCATCGCGGCTGTTGACGGTTCGACCCTGTCCGCTACTCTGGACCAGGCTGGCAAAGACGGCGTCAAGATCATCTCTTATGACCGTTTGCTGGTTGATACAGAAGCTGTTTCCTACTATGCGACATTTGATAACAGAGGCGTCGGCAAACTGCAAGCTGAGTCTTTGGTTGAAGGCCTGAAAGCCAAAAAAGGCGACGGCCCCTACAACATCGAGCTGTTCGCAGGATCTCCGGACGACACAAACTCCTTCTACTTCTATTCTGGTGCGATGGATGTTCTTCAGCCGCTGATCGATGACGGCACAGTCGTGGTTCCTTCCGGCCAGACTAAGCAGGAAGACATCGGCACACTTCGTTGGGACGGCGCTGTGGCTCAGGCCCGTATGGATGCTCTGCTGGCAGCCAATTACACCGGCGGCAAACAGCTTGACGGCGTTCTCTCTCCGTACGACGGTCTTTCCAGAGGCATCATCTCCGCTCTGGTATCCTTCGGATACGAAGTCGGAACAGACAACTGGCCGATCGTGACAGGTCAGGATGCTGAAGCTGCTTCCATTAAGATGATCATCACTGGCGACCAGTACTCCACAATACTGAAAGACACAAGAGACCTGGCAGCTGTTGCAGCTGGCATGGTTGATGCGGTGCTGACAGGTTCTGAGCCGGAAATCAACGATACCGAAACATACAATAACAATAAGAAGATCGTTCCGTCTTACCTGCTCGTGCCTTACACTGTCACAGTTGACAACTATAAGGAACTCGTTATGGATTCCGGTTACTTAACCGAAGATGACATTAAATAAGCATCGATAATAGCATAACAGTCATATGGTCGGCTGGTGCTGTAAAATACAGCACCAGCCGATTCAGGCTATCATAGGATGTTAACTTTTTGGTCGCGGCAGATATATAAAGGAGTGAGACGATGGGAAATTACATATTAGAGATGAAGAATATAACAAAGACATTTCCGGGTGTCAAAGCTCTTGATAATGTAAATCTACAGGTCAAGCCGAAACATATCCATGCTTTGGTCGGAGAAAATGGCGCCGGCAAATCGACTTTGATGAATATATTAAGCGGTGTTTATCCTTACGGAACATATGAAGGGGATATTATTGTTGAAGGGGAAGTATGCACGTTTAGATTCATCAACGACAGTGAAGCAAAAGGTATCGCAATCATCCATCAAGAGCTCGCGCTGATTCCCAGCTTATCCATCGCGGAAAATGTTTTTTTGGGGAATGAGCAGACCGACAGAAGATTTATTATCAATTGGGATAAAACAAGAAGCAGAACCATTGAAATGCTCAAAAAAGTTGGGCTTAACGAAAATATCGAGACAAAAGTTAAGGACATTGGCCTTGGAAAGCAGCAATTGGTCGAAATTGTAAAAGCGCTTGCCAAGGATGTGAAAATACTGATTTTGGACGAGCCGACAGCGGCTTTGAACGATGAGGACTCAAACCATCTGTTAGACCTTCTTGTAGAACTCAAAGAGCATGGTATTACCAGTATTATTATATCTCATAAACTCAATGAAGTCACAAAAGTGGCTGACGAGATTACAATCATTCGCGACGGCGCAGTGATAGAGAACCTTGTCAAAGGCGCTGACGACATCAGTGAAGGACGTATTATTAAAGGCATGGTCGGCAGAGAGATTACCGACCGTTTCCCGAAACGTAAGCATGAAATCGGTGATGTCCGATTTGAGGTTAAGGATTGGAATGTCTTTGATCCGATGGATCCTGAAAAGCAAGTTCTGGCAGATATCAACCTCAATGTAAGAAAGGGAGAGGTTATCGGTATAGCCGGGCTTATGGGAGCGGGACGAACGGAATTTGCCATGAGTGTATTCGGTAAAGCATACGGCAGAAAAATTTCGGGGACCGTGATTAAAGATGGCAAGGAAATCTTGATGCATGACGTGAGCGATGCGATCAAGAACGGAATTGCCTATGCAACCGAAGACAGAAAGACAGCGGGTCTTATACTAATAGACGATATCAAACGAAATATATCTCTGGCTGCATTAAATACGCTTAAAAAGGGTGTCGTTATAGATGACAATCTCGAAATAAAAATTGGAGAAGATTTCAGAGATAAGCTTAATATTAAATCTTCGAGTATATTGCAGAAAACTGGCAATCTGTCGGGCGGGAACCAGCAAAAAGTTGTGTTCAGCAAATGGATATTTGCCGACCCGGACATTTTGTTCCTCGACGAGCCCACAAGAGGTATTGATGTGGGCGCAAAATATGAGATTTATTGCATTATCAACGAGCTTGCCGAAAAAGGGAAATCCATCATCATGATTTCTTCGGAATTGCCTGAAATATTGGGAATGTGTGATAGAATATATGTGATGAACAAAGGAAGGATCGTTGGCGAGCTGACTGCGCAAGAGGCTTCGCAGGAAAATATTATGCAGTGCATAATGCAAAGCAACAAGGAGGTAACGAGATGAATAATAATGGTCTAAAAGTGCTCAAAAGCACATTGAAACAGCATGCCATGATTGTTGCATTGATCGTGGTTATGATTTTGTTCCTAATTCTGACAAACGGTATACTGTTAACACCCTTGAACATTTCGAACCTGATCCAGCAGAACGCTTATGTATTTGTTCTGGCTATTGGTATGCTGCTGTGCATATTGATATGTGGTAACATCGATCTTTCAGTCGGTTCCGTCGTCGGATTTGTTGGCGGTATATCCGCGGTTTTCATTTTAAAGCTAGATATGCCGGTTCTGCCCGCGATATTGATTTCTCTGGCTGTTGGCGTTTTGATTGGTGTCTGGCATGGTACGTGGATTGCTTATATCGGTGTTCCGGCGTTTATCGCAACACTGGCCGGTCAGCTGATATTCCGCGGACTCACGATGGTTGTCCTTGGTGCGACAAGCCTTGCGCCGCTGCCCGATGAATACACATTTGTGGCTGCCGGATTCATACCCGATATATTTAGCGTAGAGGGGTGGAATATACTGGCGCTCCTTGCCGGACTCCTGGCTTCCGTTCTCTTCATTTTAAGTGAAGTCAATAAGCGCAGAAACAAGAGAAAGTACAATTTTGCGGTTTCGTCGATAGGTGCGTTTTTAGCCAAAATCTTCATCGTTCTTCTTGTTGTCAATGGATTTACTTATCAGTTGGCAAGATACAGAGGCCTGCCGATGGTTCTTGTTGTGGTGGTGATTCTGGTCCTTATCTATTCATTCATTACCAACAAGACAATTCCCGGCCGCCATATCTATGCCTACGGCGGCAACCCCAAAGCAGCTGTGCTCTCGGGTATCAAAACGAAACGTATATTGTTCTGGGTGTATGTCAACATGGGCTTTCTGGCAGCGCTTGCCGGCATCATCTTCACCGGTCGTTTGAACTCCGCAACGCCTAAAGGCGGCAACGGCTTTGAGCTCGACGCGATTGCGGCTTGCTTTATCGGCGGTGCTTCCACAACGGGCGGTATCGGTACAGTGGTCGGCGCCATCGTCGGCGGTGTGCTCATGGGCGTTCTGAACAACGGTATGTCGATCATGGGCGTCAGCATTGACTGGCAGCAGGCGATAAAAGGCTTCGTTCTTCTCGCGGCTGTGGGCTTTGATGTGTGGTCGAAATCCAGGTCTAAGGTTTGATAAGCAAGCAATAAATATATATGTGTAGGTGTAATGGGGTTGGGCTCTTCGGTTGCGACACGCGAAAGAAAGCCCAACCCGGCAGCTACATGGTGGCTGGACTATTGTCCTGCAGTGCCGGATACAAATTGATCTGAGATAAATTCATCCAATTGACAAAGTGTTTTACCCATTTAAAACTTCGTGAGCGCCAGCTCACCACCATTATTAATCTCTTGAAACGGACTAAAGAAAACCTTAACGGGGCTCTTTAAAGTACACGATTATTGCAAGAAGCTACAATACAAATAACCTATTATGATTGGTTTATATTAGGGCTGACTAATTGAGTCGAACGAGAGACGTGTATGTATTTGCTGCGGGTTACACCGTAAAAGATTACGTGATAAGATAAAGAAAGGAAGAAAAGCAATGGCTGAATATAAATTCTGGTTTGTCGTGGGGTCGCAGCACCTGTATGGCCCCGAAGTGTTAAAAGAGGTCGCCGCACACGCGCAGACAATGGCAGACGGATTCAACACGGATAACAATGTACCGTTTGAAGTGGTGTCCAAAGGTGTGGTCACCACGCCCGACGAGATCAAAGAGGTCTGCATCGCCGCCAACAGCGACAAAGCATGCGCGGGTGTGATCACTTGGATGCACACGTTCTCGCCGAGCAAAATGTGGATCGGCGGGCTGACATTGCTCAACAAACCTTACCTGCACCTCAACACACAGTTCAATAAGAACCTGCCGTTTGATACCATCGACATGAACTTCATGAACACCAACCAGTCCGCGCACGGCG
>JAEZKQ010000011.1 GCA_023436115.1 Bacillota bacterium
GTTGTTCATGCAGGAATGGCTCCTTTCGGTAGTGTTTTGTCTGTTCAACTCAACAATACCCCGTGAGCCAGCTCCTGCATCTTTTATTTTCAAGGTTCAGTGTCCAATATGTATTGTAGTCCTACAACCAGTAAAACGCGCTGTAAAAGTGACAGTTGACACGAAGCGTAGCCTCATTTATAATTGAAACAATTATAATAATTTAAAGGCAATGAAGGGGAAAGTAGCGATAAGCTTACAGCGTTTAGAGAGCCGCCGGACGGTGCAAGGCGGTCGCGGGCTTTAAGTGAAACTCACCCCGGAGCTGCAGGGCTGAAATTGAAAGTAGGCTCTGACGAGATTTTATGCGTTAGTTAAGACAAGGGTGTGTATGCCCTTGTATGAAGCTGGCGGATTTTTTCCGCAAGCAGAGTGGTACCGCGAAGCCTTTCGTCTCTGTATGGATGAGGGCTTTTTTTAATATCAAAACACGACCCAACGATGGGACGCCAAACGGAGGTTTAGTATGCCGGAATTTATTCATATGACCATAGGCGACTGGCTGGACAGAAAAGCCCAAGAGATCCCGGATAAGGAATGCAGCATTCATCCTTATGAAGGTTTGCGTTTTACCACAGCAGAGTTTAAGAACGAGTGTGATCGTGTGGCGCGTGGGCTTATGGCCATGGGTGTAAAGAAGGGTGACCATGTGGCTATTTGGGCAACCAACTACCCGCAATGGGTACAAACGCAGTTTGCGACCGCAAAGATAGGCGCGGTGCTTGTAACCGTCAACACCAACTATAAGAAGTTTGAATTGGAATACCTGCTGAAACAGTCGGATTCCACGATGCTCATTTTGATGGGCGGTACGAAGGATAACAACTACGTTAACCATATCAATGCTGTCTGCCCGGAGCTGGCCGCCAGCGAGCCGGGTAAGCTCAACAGCAAGAAGCTGCCATTTTTGAAGACTGTCGTTTTTCTGGATGAAGCTCGGCACGCCGGTATGTACAACTGGAGCGATGTCCTGAAGCTGGCTGAAAAAGTGAGCGAAGAGGAGCGCGCGGCGCGGCAGGCCCAGTGCGATCCGCATGATGTCATCAATATGCAGTATACGTCGGGTACGACGGGTTTCCCCAAAGGCGTTATGCTCACACACTATAATCTGATCAACAACGGCAAGATCATTGGCGAATCCATGGCTTTCAGTGAGAAAGACAGGTTATGCATCACGGTACCATTGTTTCATTGCTTCGGCTGTGTGCTGGGTGTGATGGCATCCATCACCAATGACACCACAATGGTCTTTGTGGATCATTTCCATCCGACGCGCGTCCTGCATGTGCTGGACAGCGAAAAGTGCACGGCGTTCCATGGTGTGCCTACGATGTATATTGCCATGATGGAGCATCCCGATTTCCCCAAATACGACTTATCGAATCTGCGTACAGGCATCATGGCAGGCTCTACCTGCCCCGTGGAGGTCATGAAAGCAGCGGCAGATAAGATGAACATGCGCCATATCACCAGTGTTTACGGTCAGACGGAATCGTCTCCGGGTATCACGCAGTCCACAATCCATGATCCGCTGGAGATTCGCGTATCCACAGTGGGACGCGCCTATCCCAACGTGGAAGCCAAGGTGATCGACCCCGAGACGGGGCTGGATGTGCCGCCGAACACGGTGGGCGAAATCGTGACGCGCGGTTATCACGTGATGAAGGGTTATTACAAAATGCCTGAAGCCACGGCGCAGGTGATCGACAAGGACGGCTGGCTGCACACGGGCGATCTGGGTGTATGCGATGAAAACGGCTATTACAAGATCACAGGGCGGCTCAAAGATATGATCATACGCGGCGGAGAAAACATCTATCCGCGAGAAATCGAGGAGTTTCTCTATACGCATCCATCTGTGAGCGACGTGCAGGTGGTGGGTGTCCGAGACCATAAATACGGCGAAGAAGTTCTCGCCTGCATTATATTGAAGCCGGGTGTCAGCGAAACGGAGGAGTCGATCATACAGTATATCAAGGACGGTCTTGCCAAGCATAAGGCCCCGCGCTATGTCCGTTTTGTAGATACTTTCCCGATGACGGCCAGCGGCAAAATACAAAAGTACAAACTGCGCGAGTGGGGCGAAGAGGTGCTGGGGCTCAAACTCGGTGAGAACGCCGACACGCCATAAACAAGAATCAAAAACAGGCTGTCGGCATGCTTAGGATATGGTCCTCATAACTTGGCGGAACTTAATATGCGATTGATAGGGCTTGCAGCTTGTGAACAGCAGCTGGCAAGCCCTTTGGTTTCAATCCGGCCGCTGTGTTTTCTTATTTTCAACTTTTATTATCAGGTGAACTGTGCTCGCGAGTTTGTTCAATTCGGTTCGCGGGGGGATATATTTTATCACTTAATGTACATTATTAATGCAGAAAAAGCCTCCTCTAAGAAAAATGAACTATTATCAAAAAATATTCTATTGCAATTTATGGCTAAATCATACATAATATACAGGGGATTTTTTCAATTTAAATTAAACTACATACACGTCTATGAGAAGGGAAGATCAACATGTTCAAGGTCTTTCTTGTCGAGGATGAGATCGTGGTGCGCGAAGGCATACGCAATAACATTCATTGGGAGCAGTATGGCTTTATTTATGCCGGTGACGCTTCGGATGGGGAACTCGCATTACCTTTGATTCGTCAGATACAACCCGATCTTATTATTACAGATATCAAAATGCCGTTCATGGACGGACTCGATTTAATCAAGCTGGTACGAGAGGAACTGCCAAGGACAAAAGTTGTCATCATTAGCGGATATGACGATTTTTCCTATGCACAGCAGGCAATACGCATGGGCGTAGAGCAATATCTGCTAAAACCCGTCGTCAAAGAAAAAATGGTGGAGACGCTCATCGCGCTGCATCAGAAAATGGAGACCGAGCAACAGCAACAGGAATATCTGGCGAAGTTCCAACAGGAAGCTCAGGAGTACGAGACGTTTTCGCGCAGACGGTTTTTTGAACAAATCGTTACCGGGGGCTTAAGTGTATCGGAGATTTCTGAAACGGCGAAAACAATGGGCATTGACCTAAACGCCCTATGCTATAATATTGTGCTTTTTTCACTGAACAGCGCCGAATACGACGGCAGCACACCGGAGAGCTATACGGACGCACTCGCGGCGGTACAGGACAGGGTTACGCAGTTTATCGTCAGCCATCGGGAGTTCATTTTGTTCCGATGGAACGTCACGACATACGCCGTTTTGGTTAAGGGAGGGCAGGACGATATCGCTCAGCTCACTTTAGACTGCACTGAGAATATACAAAGGTATTGTGTCATGGCCGGGCGCGATGTGGATTGGTATATCGCCTATGGGACGCCGGTATCGCGGCTCAGTGCTGTCCCTATTTGTTTTACAGAAGCAAGCCGTATTTTGTCCTATCGTTATTTATGCCCAAAAGAACATATCCTGTCTGAAGCAAGCATACGTGATTTTCGTAAAAATGACGGCCTCGAAGCTGACACCGGTAAAAATGAAATCGATCAGGAGAGTATCCATAACTTTTTAAGCAACGGAGAAGAACAAGAAATCGACCGCTTTATCGAACAGCTTCTGCGAAGCGCCGGAGAGGAAACCCTTTCCATGCCGTTGTTTTGCAGGTATCTGGCTATGGCTGTGTATTTTGCGGCAACGGAGTATCTGGATTCAATTGGCTGCCGTACAGACAGTCTCTGGCCGGCGGAGCTTCGGCCCAAAGACAGCACATCGACGCCGGAGGAAGTTCGTGAATATGCCCGTCAGGTGATTGGACAGGCTATCGAGGTTCGTAACTGTGAAAGCAAAAAGCAGCAGCGCGACCTGCTTGTTCAGGCGATTAAATTCATCGACAAGAATTATCCGGAGGAGTCTATTTCGCTCGACAGGGTGGCCCGGGAAGTCAACATCAGCCCTAATTATTTTTCAGCGATGTTCAGCCAAGAGGTCGGTCAAACCTTCGTCGAATACCTGACAAGTAAAAGAATCAGCGAGGCTAAACGCATGCTTCGCCAAACGGACAAGCGTTCCAGTGAGATTGCGTTTGCTGTCGGGTTTAAGGATCCACATTATTTCAGCTTCGTTTTTAAGAAAGTTTCGGGTCGTACGCCCAGTGAATACCGCAGAGGAGACAGACAGTGAAGCTATTTTTCCGGGGCGGGGCGAATCATGCTAAAATGACCATGCAGAGCAGACTGTGGAAAATGATACTCATTCTCGCGCTGCCGCTGATGATTGTCATAATCGCGATCGCATCCATTGGTGTCGGGTATGCATTGCAGTATAACGCGATTTTAAACAACGTGACGACGGCTTCGGATTTTAACCAGGACTTTACCAACGACATTAAAACAAAGATGTACTATTACGTGATCGACAGCCAGTATTCTGAGGGCCTGCCTATCGAGGAAGTCAAGTCCGCTGAGACGCTCGCAAGAAAGCTGATCAATACGACGATGGAAAAGGACAGCCTGCGCCCTATCACCAGCGTGCTGAATCTGTGCCATAACCTAGAAGAAAAAATATATCAGATCGCAGAGACGCAGGGCTATGATGCCAAGATGGCCCAACTCAACGACGATATCTATATGATGGCGGATTTGATCCAGGAATATATGTACACCTATGTTTATTATGAGGCGGTACATCTGGCCGAATTACAGTCGGATATGATTACAAAAATGATCGTCGTGATGGGTCTTATACTGGTTTTATCGCTGGTATTGCTGTATTTTCTTTTGACCTATACGCGAAGGCTGAGCAGCAGGATCGTTGATCCGATCGATAAGCTCTGCTCCCGTCTCGAGGCGATCGGCAAGGGAAGTCTGCTTGTATGCGAGCCGATACAGGCCGATGCGGAGGAGGTCCAGCTTCTCTCGGACGGTATAGAAAGCATGGTCGGGCGTTTAAAGCAGCTCATGGATAAAAACGCAGAGCAAGAAAAGCAGCGCAGGCGTACCGAGCTGGCATTGCTGCAGGCTCAGATGAATCCGCATTTCCTCTACAACACAATGGACACCATTATCTGGCTGATCGAGTCGGGAGAAATCAGTGAAGCTGTGATGATGGTGAGCAGCCTGTCAAGCTATTTTCGCTTCTCCTTAAGCCGCGGGCAGAACGTTATCACGCTTGCGGAGGAAGAAAAACACATCAGAAGCTATCTGGAAATACAGCAAATACGTTACCGTGACCTGATGGATTACGAAATTGATATTCCCGATGATTTAAAAAAATATATACTGCCGAAGCTGACGCTGCAGCCCATGGTGGAAAATGCGCTGTATCACGGTATCAAAATCAGCCGCCGCAAAGGCTTTATCCGTATCACGGGCAGAGTGCAGGATGAGCGTCTTGTTTTGGAAGTGACGGATGATGGGTCTGGCATGTCGGAAGAACGTCTGCAAGCAGTACGGGCATCATTGATATATGACAGGAGCGAAGGCTTTGGATTAAGGACAGTCCACCAGAGGATACAAATACTGTTCGGCAGGGAATATGGATTAGCTATAGAAAGCTCACCGGATACAGGGACAAAGGTCATTGTGACGTTTCCTATGCAGACGATCGATAAGGAGATGGAAGCATGAAAAAGATATTGATCGCAACAGCCTTAAGTTTCGTGGTGCTGTTTTGCAGCTGTATAAATGAGGTGCCCACACCGGATACTTCCGATGATAATGCGGATAACCTGATCGTGGTGGGGTTTTCGCAGGTAGGTGCGGAATCCGAATGGCGTGTTGCCAATACCGAGAGCATCAAAGCAACATTATGCGAAGAAAATGGCTATGAGCTTATCTTTGACGATGCCCGAAACATGCAGGAAAATCAAATTCGGGCGATTCGTACCTTTATCCAGCAGGACGTGGATTATATCGTCGTTTCACCCAGAACTGAAACAGGCTGGAATTCTATACTTCAGGAAGCGAAGGAGGCCAAAATACCGGTCATCGTGATCGACCGAGATATCGAAGTGATGGACAGGTCTTTGTATACCACATATATCGGCTCCGATTTTCGCACAGAAGGCGATAAAGCTGTCCAATGGTTAGAGAATCTGCTGAAAAAGCAGGGGAGAACACAAAATCCCGTTCGGATTGTTCATATTATGGGGACGCTCGGATCCTCGGCACAGATCGGCCGGACTGCCGCGCTAAAGGAGGCGATCCGCCGAAACCCAAGCTGGGAAATCGTTGCTCAGGAAGACGGCGATTTCACAAGAGCCAAAGCGTATGAAGTGATGGGTGCGATTTTGGAGCAGACAAAAGAAATCGACGTGGTCTATTGCGAGAACGACGGCGAGGCTCTGGGCGCTATCGATGCGATGAAAGAAGCGGGGATAGAATGTAATGCGAACGGCGGCGTGATCGTCATATCATTTGATGCGACTAAGCTTGGTCTTGAATACTGTTTGGATGGGAGAATTGCGCTGAATGTGGAATGTAATCCGCTGCAGGGTCCCTATGTTGACGAAATCATCAAACGGTTGGAGCGTGGGGAGGCAGTCGAAGACCAAAAATATATCGATGAAACACAGTTTGACTGCTTCACCATTACGCGAGAAATGATTGACGGCAGGGGATATTAAAGGACAGTCATTCTTTTCACAATGGGCAATACGATTATGGATTTAGGCTCTGTTTTAAGCGGGGCTTTTATTTTTTTGACCAGCAGCCGGGCTGAGCCAAGAGACCCTTTGGCGTATTGAATAGGGTCATTTTTTTACGATAAAAGTCTGAAAAATTACGATTGTGCATAGGTGTTAATAAGGTATAAAAACCACAAAGTTTAGCTATCTAATCAAGTTGGTTAGAATTCTTCCGCGGTTGTTCCTGGGATATTGTTTTTTCGTTTTCCAGATGTTATAAGGTAAATGAAAAATGTGTGTAATGTCACACATAAAAATGGAAAGGAAATTGAAAGTATGAAAAAACTGTTGGTTATTCTGTTAACTGTTGTACTTGCGTTTGGTCTGGTTGCTTGCACTCAGGCACCTGCTCCTGTCGAAGAATCGACACCCGTCGAAGAAACGAAACCCGCCGACGATCCGGCACCTGTCGACGATCCGGCGCCCGTCGACGAACCCTCTGGCGAGCTGATCAAGGTTGGTATCGTCAACAATCCGCCGGCTGAGTCCGGATATCGCGCGGCGAACGTGGCTGATTTTGAAAAAGTCTTCACAAAAGAGAATGGTTACGAAGTTTCGACCTTCTACAGCCTGAAGAATGATGAGCAGTTGAATGCAGCTGGACAGTTTATCACCGACGGTGTTGACTATCTGCTTATTTCGGCCGCCGCTACAGATGGTTGGGATGCTGTTCTGACCAGTGCTAAAGAAGCCGGCATCAAAGTGTTCCTCTTCGACCGCATGATGAACGTGGACGAGAGCATGTATGAAGCTGCCGTTGTTTCCGACATGGCACAGCAAGGCACCACGGCTGTTGAGTGGCTGAAGGCTCAGAAGCTTCCTGAGTACAACGTCATTCACATCCAGGGCGCCATGGGCAGCGATGCTCAGATCGGCCGTACAGCTGCGCTGGATGCTGAATTTGCAGCCGGCACAATGAAAAAGGTTGTACAGCAGACTGCGACTTGGGATGAAGCCGAAGCTAAGAAAATTGTAGAAGCTGTCATCAACGCTGGTGACAAATTTAACGTGATCTATGCCGAGAATGACGGTATGGCAAAGGGTGCTGTGGCAGCTCTTGACGAAGCCGGTATCACCCACGGCGTTGGCAAAGACGTTGTCGTTATGGGCTTCGACTGCAACAAGTGGGCGCTCAGAGAACTGCTTGCCGGCAACTGGAACTATGACGGTCAGTGCAGCCCCTTCCAGGCAGCTGTTATCGCTGAGATGATTCAGAAGCTTGAAGCCGGTGAGACGCTTTCTGAAAAGAAAGTTATTTCTGAAGAGAAGGGCTTTGATGCAGCAACAATTACACAGGAAGACATCGATACATACGGTCTCGGCGAATAACCTTTACACCTGATAACAGGGACTACGTATAAAGTATGCGCGGTGTGCGGGTATGTGGATATCTCCACATGCTCGCACCGCCATCTTTACGAAAATTCCAACGCATAAAGGATGGTTAGTACCTATGCAAAACGACATCGTTTTATCCATGCGGAAAATATGCAAAGCATTCCCGGGTGTACGCGCTTTGCAAGATGTGGATTTTACTCTTTGTAAAGGCGAAATTCATGCCCTGATGGGTGAGAATGGAGCCGGTAAGTCGACCTTAGTTAAAGTTTTAACTGGCGTATACCCGAAAGATTCTGGGCAAATCCACATTGCGGGTATTAACAAAGAGATTACTGTCAAATCACCTCAAGATGCTCAGAATTTAGGCATCAGCACGGTTTACCAAGAGATTACACTTTGCCCTAACCTCACAGTTGCCGAAAATATGTTTATCGGGCGGGGCAAATATAATGTTGTAAACTGGCGTTCTATGATTAAGAAGACGACCCAAATACTTGAGAAACTGAATATCCCGGCGAGAGCCACGCAGCAACTGGCCACTTGCTCGCTGGCTGTACAGCAAATGGTCGCTATTGCCCGCGCCGTGGATATGGACTGCAAAGTCCTTATTTTAGACGAGCCAACCTCCTCGCTGGATGAGCACGAGGTTGAAAAGCTTTTCTCTCTTATGCGTGAGCTTAAATCCCGCGGTGTCGGCATCATATTCATCACGCATTTTCTTGAACAGGTGTACGAGGTTTGCGATAAGATAACCGTTTTGCGCAACGGTGAGCTCGTTGGAGAGTACGAGATAAAGGATTTGCCGCGTGTACAACTCATTTCAAAGATGATGGGGAAAGAGCTTGACGACATTTCAGCCTTGGAAAATAAAAAAGTATTACAAGCAAAGGCGGATGACACGCCCGTTTTTGAGGCGATTGGTCTATCCAGCGCAGAAGGGACGAAGCCGTTTGATTTCAAAATTCACAAGGGGGAAGTTAACGGGTTTACAGGGCTTCTTGGCTCCGGCCGCAGCGAATGCGTGCGCGCAATATTCGGCGCTGATAAAGTGACCGGCGGAAAGGTGAAGATAAACGGAAAGAGAGTTAAGATATCCAAGCCCAAGGATGCCATGAAGCATGGTGTCGGGTATCTGCCCGAAGACAGGAAGCAAGACGGTATCGTTGAAGATTTGTCTGTCCGTGAAAATATTATATTGGCATTACAGGTCATGAAAGGATTTTTCAGGCCGTTTTCCAAAAATGAGGCGGAAGCCTTTGCAGATGAGTATATCAAATTATTAGGGATAAAAACTGCTTCAAAGGATACGCCTATAAAATCACTTTCAGGCGGCAATCAGCAAAAGGTCATACTTGCACGCTGGCTGCTCACGAATCCAGAGTATCTTATCTTGGATGAACCGACGCGTGGTATTGACGTCGGTACAAAAGTTGAAATACAAAAGCTTGTTTTGAAGCTCGCCGAAGAAGGCGTAAGCGTCACGTTTATCTCATCAGAAATAGAAGAGATGCTTCGCACTTGTTCGCGGCTTATTGTTATGAGGGACCGTAAGATAGTGGGAGAACTTAAGGGCGAAGACATGACACAGGCTAAAATTATGCACACGATAGCGGGGGAGGCACAAAATGGTTAAAGGTTTAAAGAAATTAACAAAATCTCAATTAATGTTCCCGTTGTTTGCGCTTTTTATGCTCATTGTTTTTAATTTAATAAGAGACCCCGGATTTTTCTCATTATCCATTACAACCAATAACGACGGAAACAACGTTCTATCAGGAAATATAATCAGCATATTAAACGGTGCCTCCGAGCTGGCTATTTTGGCCATTGGTATGACACTGGTCACGGCATCGTCAAGAGGACAGGATATCAGCGTTGGCGCAGTGGCGGCCATAGCGGGCAGCGTTTTTGTACGTGTGCTTAAAGAAAATCAAGTGACAATGCCAATGATTCTCTTCGCCTTTTTGGCAGGCTGTGTTGTGACAATTCTTTGCGGTGCTTTCAACGGCGCAATGGTTTCTAAGTTTAAGATTCAGCCGATGATCGCGACATTAATACTGTTTACTGCCGGACGCCCAATCGCGTATTGGATAAACGGCGGTGCAACGCCTACTGTTGATAGCCCGCTGCTTGGTTATATTGGCAGTTTTATTCCGGGTATCCCGATACCTACACCCATTATTATCGTCGTTGTATTCGGCTTGTTGGTATGGCTTGTCTTAAGGTTTACCAATCTTGGGTTATATACGCAAGCGGTTGGCATCAATGAGAAATCCGCGCGCTTAAACGGAATCAATGCGGATTGGATGAAAATATTATCGTTTTTGATACTGGGTGTATGCTCTGCGATTTCAGGTTGTATCGGCGTCAGCAGAATAGGGCTTATCAACCATGAAACCATTCTTCTGGATATTGAAATGGACGCTATTTTGGCAGTCGCCATTGGAGGCAATGCTCTAAGCGGCGGTAAATTCAGCTTGGCCGGTTCAGTTATCGGTGCATATATCATTCAGGCGTTGACGATTACGCTTTATGCCATGAAGGTTCCTTCGACGGCGATAAAAGCCTATAAGGCTATTGTGATTATTCTCATCGTTGTCATTAGCTCGCCGATTGTAAAAGAATATGTCTTTAAGCTGCGCGATAAGCTGTTTAAAAAACGGGTGACAATACCTGAGAATTACCTCGACAGCGGCAAAAGCCTATAAGGTTATATTCGCAATAAGCTGTTCGAAAAACCGACGAAAATAACGGAGAATGAATAATATGACAAGTAAAAAAGGTCTATATGACGGGATACCGGAGAAAAAACGCAAGGAGCCAATTTCCAACACCAATTTGCTCTTGACCATAACGATTTGCACCTTCATTGGCATGTACGTACTTGCTATGCTTGTCTGGGGTGGCGGTTTCTTGAATCCTCAGCAATTCCTTGATATTTTCAATAACAATGCGTTTTTGATTGTGATTTCCTGCGGACTGACTATCGTTATGATAGTTGGTGGCATAGATATCTCGGTGGGAGGCATAACCGCGCTGGTCACCATGGCCTGCGTTGTTTATCTGGATGACCATAGCGGCAGCGTCATTGGATCGATGTGTTTAGCTTTGGGTATAGGGATAGCGTTCGGGCTTATTCAGGGAGTGTTGATATCATATTTGGATATACAGCCCTTTATTGTCTCTTTAGCAGGTATGTTCTTCGCAAAAGGCATGATAACCATCGTCAGCGCTGCTCCGCGCACGGCAGTACACGAAGCCTTTGTCGCTCTTAAGGAATTCCGTATTGTGATTCCGGGTATCGGTTCTTATGGGAAACAAGGTAATTTTATTCCCGCCAAAATCGAGATTGGTGTCATAATCGCTTTAGCCGTCGTCATTGCCATATTCATCATTCTCAGATGGACGCGATTCGGGCGCAACCTCTATGCGGTGGGCGGCAACAAACAAAGCGCGTTAATGCTCGGTATCAATGTAAAACGCACAAAATTTTATGCTTATTTACTATGCGGCGTGTTATCCGGAATCGGCGGTTATGTCTATCTGCTGCATACAGGGGCAGGAAACGCATCCAATGCGACTGCTGCAGAAATGCAAGCGATTGCATCTGCCATTATCGGCGGTACATTATTAACCGGCGGCGTTGGCAATGTCATTGGCACGCTTTTCGGGGTGCTTTCTTTAAAGACTATCAGCAATATCGTGATCGCTTCGGGGCTTAGGGAGCCATATTGGCAGAGTATTACCATCGGGCTTATGCTGTGCTTCTTTATATTGCTCCAGAGCGTCGTGCTCTCTATTCGTGAAAAAGGCGGCTTTAAGCTGCGTCTGCCCGAATGGATGATGGTTAAGAGTAAGAAGGAAAAAAGTGATTTATCTATGTAACGGAAGAAGACGAAGGCTTTGATGATTCGTATTTCCATTACAGGTCATTATGAAAGCTGCCAAAGGCTTGCAGTTCCTCCAGAGCTATAAGCAGCTAAGTTAAGAAGGCTGGGTAAGTGTTCAGTTTCATGTGTCTGACCGCTTGCCCAGTCTTAACGAATTCAGTCAAACTTATTCAACATCCTATTAAAGGTATATTTTGAAACTTATCGAACTATTAAAGCATAAAGCGCGGCGATCATTACAAAAGCTGCCGGGTGCCGCTCACTAATACAAAAAGAGGAGATAAGTATGAATCTAAACGACACATATCTGGGTATAGAACTGGGCTCTACGCGTATCAAAGCGGTACTGATCGACAAAGCGCATAGTCCGGTCGCAACGGGGAGCCATACATGGGAGAACCGTTTGGAAGACGGCATATGGACATACTCGCTAGACGATATCTGGACAGGCATTTGCGATTGTTACGCAAAATTAGCTGCCGATGTACAAGACAAGTACGGTATGAAGCTGAACACAGTCGGCGCAATCGGTGTGTCGGCCATGATGCATGGTTACATGGCTTTTGATAAAGACGGGAGACAGCTCGTACCGTTTCGCACATGGCGTAATACCATCACGGGCGAAGCCTCCGAAAAGCTCACGGAGCTGTTCGGATTTGCAATTCCTCAGCGGTGGAGCATTGCCCACCTGTATCAAGCCATTCTAAACGGTGAAGAGCATGTGAAAGATTTAAGCTTTCACACCACGCTCGCGGGTTACATTCATTGGAAGCTGACAGGCGAAAAGGTGCTCGGTATCGGCGACGCCTCGGGCATGTTCCCGATTGACGACGCCACACGGCAATATGACAAGCATATGTTGGCGCAGTTTGACGCGCTCATCGCCGATAAGAAATACCCGTGGATGCTCACGGATATACTCCCCGGTATACTGCCCGCCGGTGAGCAGGCAGGTACTTTGTCCGAACAGGGTGCTATGCTGCTTGACCCGACAGGTACGCTGGGGGCGGGCGTTCCGATGTGTCCGCCCGAAGGCGACGCAGGCACCGGTATGGTCGCGACCAACAGCGTCCGTCGGCGTACAGGCAACGTGAGCGCGGGCACCAGTGTATTCGCTATGATCGTGCTGGAGAAACCGCTCTCCAAGGTCTATCCCGAAGTGGATATGGTCACCACACCGTCCGGCGATGCTGTGGCTATGGTGCACTGCAATAACTGCCTGGGCGACCTTGATGCATGGGTGAAGCTGCTCGGTGAAGCGGGACAACTGCTGGGCGCCCGGTTTGATACCAAGACACTGTACAGCAAGCTGCTGACCAGCGCGTTGGAAGCTGACGCCGATTGCGGCGGTCTGCTCTCATATAACTATATTTCTGGCGAACATGTCACGGGATTCCACGAAGGTCGTCCGCTGTTCATGCGGATGCCCGAGGCACAGTTCAGCCTTAGCAACTTCATGCGTACCCATCTGTATTCCGCCTGCGCGTCGCTCAAAATCGGCATGAAAATACTGCTGGAGAAAGAGGGCGCGGCGCTGGATTCCATCACAGGACATGGCGGCTTCTTTAAGGACGCTTACGTCGGACAGCGTATCATGGCCGCGGCCATGGGTGCACCGGTTACTGTGATGGCGACAGCCGGAGAAGGTGGCCCGTGGGGTATCGCGATACTCGCCGCATATATGCAAAACAAACAGGGTGACACGCTGCCGGATTATCTATCAAACCGCGTGTTTGCAAACAGCGAACGCGCCACCGTGAAGCCGGATGAAGCGGATGTTGCCGGATTTATGACGTTCATGAACCGATACCAGCCCGGCCTTGCCGTGGAACATGCGGCCGTGGACACGCTTCAAGCATAAAAGAAAGGAAGAAAAGCAATGGCTGAATATAAATTCTGGTTTGTCGTGGGGTCGCAGCACCTGTATGGCCCCGAAGTGTTAAAAGAGGTCGCCGCACACGCGCAGACAATGGCGGACGGATTCAACACGGATAACAAGATACCGTTTGAAGTCGTGTCCAAAGGCGTGGTCACCACGCCCGACGAGATCAAAGAGGTCTGCATCGCCGCCAACAGCGACAAAGCATGTGCAGGTGTGATCACTTGGATGCACACGTTCTCGCCCAGTAAGATGTGGATCGGCGGGCTGACATTGCTCAACAAACCTTACCTGCACCTCAACACACAGTTCAATAAGAACCTGCCGTTTGATACCATCGACATGAACTTCATGAACACCAACCAGTCCGCGCACGGCG
>JAEZKQ010000002.1 GCA_023436115.1 Bacillota bacterium
TGTTGTTCATGCAGGAATGGCTCCTTTCGGTAGTGTTTTGTCTGTTCAACTCAACAATACCCCGTGAGCCAGCTCCTGCATCTTTTATTTTCAAGGTTCAGTGTCCAATATGTATTGTAGTCCTACATTTCTGACGCATATATGTATAAAGCTATCCTTGACATTTTAACTGCATATGTTATAATCACATTTGCGACAAAAAAATATGCGAGGGTGGCGGAACTGGCAGACGCGCACGTTTGAGGGGCGTGTGGTGTACACCGTAGGGGTTCAAGTCCCCTTCCTCGCACCAAACTAAAAACCACGCAATAGCGTGGTTTTTATGTGTGCATAATGCTTTGGGGCAAAGCGCTTTATTCGTTGCCGTCCGTTCTGCTCTCGGCTAAAAGCCTTGCTTTAAAGCTGATACTGCGCAGCGTTTCAATACCGTCAAATTTGATTATGTAGGCAGCCCTGCCCCTGTCGATATCAACGATTTCTCCCGCGCCCATAATGCTGTGAACGACCCGGGCACCTGCTTTAAAGGTATTTTGGATGGATCCCAGCATTCTTTCACTGCTGCTGACATGCCAATTTGTTTGCGATATCAGACTTTCATCCAACTCCTCCGTGTAATTCAGCAGCGGCTTGTCCACGTTGAAGATAAAACGTGACGGGAACCGGAATGAACCATCGAGGTTGTACCCCTCGGCATCGGAAAGGTATAATGCCTGTTTAGCACGCGTAAATGCGACAAAAGCGAGTCTTCGTTCTTCCTCCATACCTTCGAGCGTTGCTGTTTTCTTTGAAGGGAATATGCCTTCCGATAATCCGCATAGAAAAACATAGGGGAATTCCAGGCCTTTGGCTGTGTGCACCGTCATGAGTTTAACGGCATTCTTATGAAATGCGGCATCTGTATTCATGAGCAGCGCCACACGGGAAAGATAATCTTCCAGTGTGACTTCTTCGCCGCACGATGTTTCGTATTCATGAATGGATTGCTTGAGCTCAGCCAAATTATCCAGACGCTCCTGGCTGCCTTCCGTGCGGAGCATCTCTTCATAGCCGCTCTGGTCTAATACGGCGCTTAACAGCTCTGAAACAGGCCGGTGCTGATACGCGGCGGAAAACCGCTCTATCAGTGCTAGAAAGCGTTTTGCTTTCGTATTCTTAAAAATTTCATCATCAACCGTTCTTTCAAGTGCTGTATATAGAGAACACTGATTCTGCGTAGAATAAGTCTGCAGAAAAGCCATTCTCCGTTCGCCGATATTGCGCTTGGGCACGTTGACTATGCGTATGAAGGATAGATCGTCCTTGTATGCAATGAGGCGCAGATAAGACAGCGCATCCTTCACCTCCATGCGACCGAAGAACTGAACACCGCTGTATATCGTATATGGAAGCTGTTCCTTTAAGAATACCTCCTCGAGGGAGCGTGATACAAAATGAGCGCGGTATAATACCGTAACATCGTCAAGTTTTACGCCTTGGTCTGCAAGTGCCTTGATTTGGGAAGCCATCCACTGCGCCTCAGCTTGCGTTGTTTTAGCATGGTGATAGACGACGGGTACGCCATCGCTCAGTCGGGGGAGCAAGTCCTTTTTGATACGGTTCTTATTTTTATCGATCAGTGAATTGGCCGCCGCAATAATCTGAGGGGTAGACCTATAGTTTTCCATCATCATGATGGTACGCACATTAGGAAATGCTTTGTCAAAATCAAGTATGTATTTCACGCTGGCTCCCCGCCAGGTGTATATTGTCTGGTCCGGATCGCCTACGATAAACAAATTCTTATGATAATCACAAAGCACCTTCATCAATTGGTATTGCAGCTCGTCTATGTCCTGAAATTCGTCGATCATGATATATTCTAAACGCTGCTGCCATTTGAGTCGGATAGTCTCATCCTTATCAAAGATATGCAGTACGTATTTGATGAGATCGTTATAGTCAAGCCCGAAGCACTTCTTCTCCTGATAGAGGTATCCCCAGAATATGATATCATCCGTTTCCGCGGCGTCCTGATACTTTTGATACAGCTTATCAAGCGGCATCGCAATCATGTGCTCGTAGTAATCGGGCTCTTTTTGCAGCTTGCGAATTTCGATCATGTCTCGTGCTTTGGCAAAGGTCATATGGCGCAGCGTCAGATCCCGCTCTTCATAAATGATCTTAAGCATCGCATCGATATCGGCGTTGTCCAACACAAGGAAACTCTTTGGGTATTGGACGGCATAGCTGTCCTCCTGCAAGACGGTCACGCAAAAGCTGTGAAATGTACTGATATAGCCCGTATCATTGTCGCCTGTGAGCCGGCGGATGCGCTGTCTCATCTCGTTCGCGGATTTATTGGTAAAAGTGACGCAGAGTATATTGGATGGCATGATGCCTATCTCGTTGACCAAATAAGCAAACCGGTGAGAGAGCGCCCGTGTTTTGCCTGAACCTGCTCCGGCAATCACGCGAATAAAGCCCTCGGTTGCTGTCACCGCTTGCCGCTGCTGTTCATTAAGGCCCTCCAGTATATCCATTATCAAATCACCGCCTGCTCAAACAATTTATGTCCTATTCTATCATAACAATTTCGAACAATATACCACTTTATAGTCCGGTTGCTCTGCGGATAACGCAGTAGACATGATTATAAAAGTACTCCGATTAATCAATAACTGGTTAGCGGAAAGACACGCTAAAAACTTCAAATACAATTGTATAAAGAGGTTCGGTATGATAAAATACCTTAGCGTTAACAAATATAACACTAAAATTCATTCTGTTTTGTCATGCGATTCATACTCTGCCGGAGATTATTAATATGAATGATTTAAAGTATTACGAGAAAGAATTAGCCCCT
Source organism: Bacillota bacterium (assembly GCA_023436115.1). GTDB lineage: Bacteria > Bacillota > Clostridia > Christensenellales > SZUA-584 > SZUA-584. The sequence continues at coordinate 2,843 of JAEZKQ010000002.1, forward strand.
AGCCTAATGGATAGAATTATACTTGCGGCAGAGCTTTACTATATCTTTCATTTAACACAAAACGAAATTGCTGAACGGTTAGGGGTCTCGCGGCCATGGGTATCTAAGCTTTTAAGAAAGGCTGAGGATTTGGGCATCGTGCGCATTGAGGTCACCACCTATACTCTGGGAGTCCCGGAGATCGAGCAAAAGCTTATTCAGAAATACAAGCTGAAAAATGCAAAGGTAATCAAAACAACACCCGATGGTCCCGGTCTCATACAATGCGCCAGGGCGGCATGCCATTATTTTATCTCTATACTAAAACCCACAGATTCGATCGGTATCGCATGGGGCAATAGCTTAGCGACGATGGTAGATCAGCTTATACCGCTGTCTTTTCCCGAAGTGAACGTTTTGCCATTGGTTGGCGGTGTTGGCAAAGACCCGGCGCTGCTTAGCAACCAGCTTGCGGTGAATCTTGCAAAGTCACTCGGCGCAAAGTGCTCTATTCTTCATGTTCCCGCAATCGTATCGGGCAAAGAAGAAAAAGAGATATTCTTAAATAATCCGATGGTGCATACCATCATTGAAAAGTCGCAGAATGTGGATATCGCGTTATTCGGTATCGGTGACTTAAGACATTCAACCATATGCCGCGAAGGGTATATAGGATCAAATGAAATCGACGAGCTGGAGAGCATGGGGGCTGTGGGAGATATTGCGCTTCACTTCATTGATCAGGAGGGGCATCTGGTACATCATCCCATTATCGATCATATTATTTCGAGCAATATAACCAAGACACGTGAATCTGCACGAATAACGATCGGCTTTGCACTCGGACTGGAAAAGGTGCCGGCTATCCGGGCTGCGCTTATGGGGCAGTGGCTCGATGTGATGATCACAGACTTGGAAACCGCGAATATGCTGTTAAAATACTGATGCAAACATAAACACAGTACCGGAGTGACCGGTGCTTTTTAATGTCATGTGGTTTGAAAAATCTAGCATACATTTGCGATACATACGAAAAGCGCTGATATCCAAAATACCAGCGCTTTTGTATTGCCGGCCCCCGGAACAGAGAGAATCCCGGGCAGCCTTAGGGGGACTAATTATTCTATAAATATTTCTCGACAATACGGGCTTGTTTTGCAAAGACATCTTTATTGGCTGTGTACAGCTCCCGGTATATCTGGTAATAGTCCTCATATCGCTTCACGTTTTCCGTAACCGGTTCAGTGACGCTGGACACCTTGAGAAGCGCATCGCAGGCATCTTGAACGGTGGGAAAGTATCCGGCTCCCACGGCGGCAAGTATGGCAGCGCCCGCTGCCGGGCCTTCTTCCATGTTCATGGTAATAATATTGGCGTTGTAGATATCCGCCTGCATTTGCCGCCAAAGCTGGCTTTTTGCACCGCCGCCTGTGGCGCGGACTTCTGATACCGTGGTGCCAAATTCCCGGCATATTTCTATCGTATCACGGAGCGCAAAAGTCACGCCCTCCATAACGCTGCGGCAGATATGGGACCGATCATGCCGAACGGAGAGACCGAAGAAAACGCCTCTTGCGTCAGCATCCGAGATAGGTGTCTTTTCTCCGTTGAGATATGGCAGGAAGGTGAGTCCTTCGCTGCCGGGAGAGGTTTGTGAGGCGAGCGCGGTCATCATATCATAAACGTCTTTTCCCTGCGCGGCCAGTGCATCGCGCTCACTGGCGAAAAAAGTGTTGCGCAGCCACTTAAACGCTCCGCCCGCTGTGAGCACGAGGCCTAAGAAGCACCACTTTTCGGGTACGGCATGGGCCATGCTGTAAAGCGCGCGCTTTTGCTTGTCGATCAAAGGTTCGTCTGTGCAGCCGAATACGACACCCGACGTGCCGATTGCCGTACCGATAATACCTTCCTTGATGATATTCGTGCCCACACCGCTTACTGGCTGGTCTCCGCCGCCTGCGGCAACGGGAATACCTGCGGGGAGGCCCAGCTCCGCCGCCACATCCGCCTTTAATGTACCCACAACTTCTTGTGATTCGACAAGCAGCTCAGGAACGATATCTTTGGGCAGCGACAACTTATCAAATATATTATATGCCCATTTTCTTTGGGGAACATCAAGTAAAAACGATAGTGATGCATCGCTGACCTCGGCTGCCACAACACCCGTCATCATGTACCTTAAATAGTCCTTGGTAAAGAGCACCTTATGTATGCGGTCAAATGCCTCAGGCTCGTGTTTTTTTACCCATAAAAGCTTTGGTGCCCAGAAACTGTTCAGGCAGTAGTTTGCCGTGGTGGACAGCATCTCCTCAGCCGAAATAAGCTGTTCAATGTCTGTCACCTCCCTGACTGCACGTTGGTCGAGCCAAAGCAGACAATTGCGGACGGGCTGCATATTTTTGTCCATGAGTGTACTGCCTTGCATCTGTCCGGAAAAGCCAATGCTTTTTACATCACTGCCGCACCCGCTATTTTTGACGGCCTGCTGAACGGCTTTCTTACAGGCAGCCCACCAATCGAGAGGGTTTTGCTCAACCCAGCCCGGCTGCGGCGTTGTGATATCGCATTCGTGAAAGCCGGTACCGCATACTTTCCCTGTCCCGTCGATAATCATCGCTTTGATACCACTTGTCCCGGCATCGATTCCCAGAAAACAATCCATGATGATCCCCCTTTTGCTTTTGTGAGTTCAAACAGCGGCGCATACGCACCTGTCTACTTTTTAGGTGAGTGGGCGCTTCTGCCGATGCAGGCAAGACAGGCTTCATAGAGCGCTTCGCTGTATGTGGGATGTGCATGGACGATCTCGGCCATTTCATCCGCATCCATCTCCATGTGCAGCAGCACCGCCGCTTCATTAATCATCTCTGTGGCGCTCGGTCCGATAATGTGAATGCCCAGCAGCTCATTGGTGGCTTCATCGGCCACAACCTTGATGAATCCGTCTCCCGCACCTGCTGCCAGCGCGCGCCCATTGGCTGAGAACGGGAATCGCCCCACAACCACCTTATGGACTTTGCGGGCCGCATCTTCACTTAGCCCGACGCTTGCGACTTCGGGGAAGGTGTATATGCAGGAAGGGATATTCTTGGCGTTAAAAGCGCTGTTCATACCCATGATGTTTTCGGCGGCGACTTCTGCCATCTTAAAGGCCGCATGCGCAAGCATCAGCCTGCCGTTGACATCGCCGGGCGCATATATGCCGTTAATGCTTGTTTGCATTCTTTCATCCGTGACGACTGCGCCTTTCTCAACAGCGACTCCGGCCTTGGCAATGCCGTCTAAGTCAGGTTTTCTGCCCACGGCGACAAGCACATAATCCGCTTCAAACGAGCCTCCGGTTGTGCCCACAGTCAGGTTGCCGTTGGTGCCTTCCGTGATACTATCGCATTTTGTGGATGTGCGGATGGTGATGCCCGAAGCTATTAAACGTTTTTCCAAAGCCTCGGAAAGGCTTCTATCCATATTGGGTATCAGCCGTTCCATAAACTCGATAACTGTGACTTTGCTGCCAAAGCTGCTGAATGCGCAGGCCAGCTCCACGCCGATCACACCGCCGCCGATGATGACAAGCCTTTCCGGTATGGTCTGCATATCGAGCAGCTGTGTGCTGTCGAGAACCCGACTGTGGTCTGCGCCGGGAATGGAAAGCTTTGCGGGGACTGAGCCGCCCGCATAGATCACGGCTTTGGCTGAGTAGGTTTTGCCGTTGACCTGTACGGTTTTGTTTGGAAGCACCGTACCTTCACCGCTGATGACATCGATACCGTAGCTTTTCAGCAGCGCGCCAACGCCATTCGTGAGCTTTTTAACGACCGCGTTCTTATTATCCAAAGCCGCTTTTAAATCGAACCGCACCGCTTCTTTTTGCACCAAAACGCCCATACGATTGCAGTGTGACAGCGTATCAAGCAGCTTGGCGGATTCCAGATAGGTCTTGGTGGGTATACATCCGCGGTTGAGGCAGGTTCCGCCCAGTTTATCCTTTTCAATCAATGCGGTTTTTGCCCCCAACTGGGCTGAGCGGATCGCCGCGATGTATCCGGCGGGGCCGCCGCCCACAACAATGATATCATAGTCAACATCGTGGGATTCAGACAAAGACGGCGCCTCAGTGTGATTGTCCTGGGGGAGGGTATCGCCCTTTTCTCCGATATAGGCGATGGTCTGCGTCACCGGAACGACATCCCCGACATCGTGGAGTATTTTAAGCAGATAGCCCTCGGCCTCGGCTTCAATTGTCATGTTGACCTTATCGGTTTCTATCTCCAGCAGTTCTTCCCCGTTTTTGACATATTCGCCTTCGCTTTTCAGCCACCGGACAACAGTGCCCTGCTCCATCGCCATACCGGCTTTGGGCATAATAATGTTTGTGATCATTCTTGTTTTCCTCCCGTTTCCAGGTTATCCACGATCTTTTTAAGAAATACCGCCGCCTGCGCGCCATCGTGCACGCGATGGTCAAATGTGATGCTAAGCCCCATGTCGTCCCGGTTGCTCAGTCGTCCTTCCTCGTCGAGACAAACCCTTTTTTCCACTGCGCATACGCCAAGAATCAGGCTTTCGGGCAGATTAATAATCGGTGTGAAAGATGTGATGCCGTACATACCGAGGTTGCTGATGGTAAAAGTACCGCCGGTGCAATCATCAACGCTCAGCGCTCCGGATCGTGCTTTTTGTGCCAAGTCCTTCATTTTGGCGGATATCTGCTCAAGCGTCAATCTGTCCGCATTCTTTATAACGGGAACGATAAGGCCGTGTTCCAGCGCGACGGCCACACCGATGTTGATATCCGGTTTGTATACAATTCCTTCGGGTGAGTAGCTCGTGTTGGCCCAGGGCGAGTCCGCGAGGGCTTTAGCACAGGCATGAATGACATAATCGTTAAGGGATAGCTTTAAATGGCCTGACGCATTTCGTGCCGTGCGCTCTTTAAGCAAAGCTGTGACATCGGCATGGGTATGCATCGTGACGGGAGGAACTTCGCTGTGAGTCTTGGCCATGCGCTGGCCTGTTATGCGCTTCATGGCTGTAAACGGCTTCACTTGAGCATTTGATGGCATTTCCACAGAACCATGGGCTTTTTGTGCCGCACGGTAATTTATAACGTCCTCTTTGCGTATGCGCTTTCCCGTGGAAACAGTGTTCAAATCGATATTCAACTGTGCGGCCAGTTTTTTGGCAGCCGGCGTGGTTTTGACAGCGGAAACCTTTAAAACATCACGCGCCTTGATCTCGCCGTATTGACCGCTTGGAGTGATCGACTGAGGATTCACATGACGCTCTTTGATAAGCTTTTTGGCTAAGGGGGTTGCCCAAATTTTTGTTGTCTGCATATTATGCCGCCTATTCCATCAGCTTGCGTATGGCTGATGAGAGGGTGTTAAATGTCGGAACCGCATTCTTTTCCAGCTCGGGACAATAAGGGATGGGCACATCCAATCCGCAAACGCGTGTGATGGGTGCATCCAGAGAGAAAAATGCTTCGCTCTGAGCGATCAGCGCGGCGATTTCCCCGCCGAAACCGCCTGTTTGGCATGCCTCGTGGATAATAATCACATGCCCGGTCTTTTTGACGGATTCAATGATCGTCGCTTTGTCGATTGGCACGAGCGTTCTTAAATCCACGACCTCTATATTGTATTCGTTTTTCATAGCTTCGGCAACTTCCAAGCAAAGCGGAACCATTCTGCCGTAGGAAATAAGTGAAAGATCACGGCCCTTTCTTTTAATATCAGCGACTCCTAACGGCACAATGTAATCCTCTTCCGGAACATAGCCCTTTTTACGGTAAAGCAGCTTCTGCTCAAAGAACATGACGGGATTATCATCGCGAATGGCTGCTTTCAGAAGGCCTTTGGCATCATACGGCGTGGAAGGCACAACCACCTTAAGACCCGGGACATGGCAGAACCACGCCTCAAGGCTTTGAGAATGCTGTGCGGCAGCGCCTGTTCCCGAACCGCCCGGCGTGCGAAGCACCATCGGTACTTTGGCTTTACCGCCAAACATATAACGCATCTTGGCCGCTTGGTTAACAAGCTGATCCATAGATATGGTCGTAAAATCTGAAAACATAATTTCTGCGATAGGACGCATGCCCGTCACAGCGGCACCGGCCGCCGCACCTGCAATCACAGCTTCGGAAATGGGTGTGTCGCGCACGCGCATGGGTCCGAATTCCTGAAACATACCCACGGAAACCCCGAAAGCGCCGCCGTAAAGGCCGACATCTTCTCCCATAAGAAAGACATTTTCGTCCCGCCTCATCTCCTCCGACATTGCTTCATTGATAGCGGCTGCATATGTTATTTCCCTGCTCATATCTAAATCTCCTTATCAGGCGTACACATCATCCGTGATGGTATCGATTGATGGGTAATCGCAGTCTTGCGCGAAAGCCACGGCTTCTTCAATATCACGGGTTGTTTGGTTCTGTATGGTGTCGATATCCGATTGCGTAAAACCGTTCTGAAGCATAACGGATTCCAGACGTTTGATACAGTCCTTCTGCTTCCACAATTCGATTTCTTCTTTGGTACGATAGACGTTGGCATCACTTTTGGAGTGCCCAAGATATCGGTAGGTATTGCATACCAAAAGCATGGGCCCGTTTTTGCTGACATATTCACGGGCTTCTTTGGCCGCTTGATAAACCGCTATGACATCGTTGCCGTCAACGGAGCGCCCGGGTATGCCATAGGAACCGGCGCGCAGTGAAATATCGGAGATGTTCATGGAATTCTTGACTGAGACGGACATACCATACAGATTGTTCTCACAAACAAACAATACAGGCAGCTTCCATACGGAAGCCAGGTTTACCGACTCGTGAAACGAGCCTTCGTTGGTTGCGCCGTCTCCAAAGAAGCAGACGACGACACGACCAAGGTTCTTCATTGAAGATGTTAACGCGGCGCCAACCGCGATTGCGTGTCCGCCGCCGACCACGCCGTTTGCACCAAGATTACCGTTTTCAAGATCGGCAATATGCATCGAGCCGCCCTTGCCTTTGCAGTATCCTGTTTCCTTACCCAAAAGCTCAGCCATCATCCTTTTAAGGTCGATACCCTTGCTGATGCAATGACCGTGTCCGCGGTGTGTGCTGGTGATCCAATCGTCCTTTTCCAGTGCGGTGCAAACGCCCGTGGCTGTGGCCTCTTCGCCGATATAAAGGTGCGTTGTTCCATGTACTTTACCTTGTGCGAAAAATCTTGAAACCTGCTCCTCAAACTTTCTGGTATGGCACATTTTCACGTACAGCTCTTGCAGTAATTCTTTTGACAGTACCATTCGTGTATATTCACCCCATTTTATGTTATAAGAATTCATGTTATCAAACAAACTAGGCACACATATATAAGTAACAAAAGTAACTAAGGCTAACATAAGCAACATAAATTATATGCATATTGAAATGAAATATCAATATGTTTTATAACAATTCTTACTAAAGAGGCAGCTTTAATTGATGATTTTAGTTCGAGAACAAAGGGGGAAAGTTAACAAGAATAACAATTAAAAGCAAAAGCGATAAAATATAAAAATAATAGAGGATCGGAACCATAAATTGAAATTAAAATATCAATCACGTTAATGTTTGTATAGAATGTAGAAAAAATGGCTGATTCTAAGGCTGCTTCAAACACCATTGACACTTGGAATATGAAAGTTTATATTAGTGCTAACATAGGAAAATAAAAGGCACATAAGTAATCAAAATTAATAGCAATGACAGTTAATATTGGTATGAATAATAATTATTAACAAAATAATGCAGAGAAGTATGAGCGAATAAGCTAATTTATTGCGTTTTGTGCAATTGATAGGCTTCACTCAAATGGCTATGATTATTTTAAACAAACGAAGCGAGTTTAAAATATTATGTTATTTCTTCTGGTACTGTTAGATAGGCTAGGGCGGGGATAAGACTGTAGCTTATAGGGTATAGACCAACTGCAGTCATTTACAACGCTAATAAAAATGAAGACGAGATGCTAAATGACTGAATTTGAAGAAATTACAATAAAGAAGATAATAAAGTATTATCTCATAGACAGCATATACCAGCAGATCAATCTTATCTGCGGAAATTATGGCATCAGCAATTCAGAAATAAGCAAAAGGATTGGCTGGGATCAGGCGGGCTATAACCAGAAATCGAACAGAAGCAACGATTTAAGAATGACCACTTTTATGAAGATATATGTGGCCATTGAGGAAATTATAGAAGAAAAGGAAAAGAAGTTAGGATACAGCGATTTGGAGCTGAATAAAATTCGGCTTGACGAGCTTATTACACAAAAGGAACTTGACCTTTGTCGGCTATTTAACCATATCAGCGCGGTTGCAGAGGGCCGGTCTGAGTTTCTGAATAAAGAACATTTGATAAATTCATATATGTCGCTTAAGTCGGTCGTGCTTATGGGCAAGAAGAGCCGAAAGTTCACCGACAGGGAAATCGATGTGTATGTTTCATATTATAAATCTTTAGTTAACGAATAGACTATCGCACAGGAGAAAACAATGCAAAAGCTTATAAACAGCCCAAGCAACATGGTTGTTGAAGCCATCAGTGGGTTTGTTAAGTGTTACCCGAAAACAATAGAATACGCGGGCAGCCCAAAAGTTTTAAAATATACAAAGGCTCCTGTTTCGGGGAAAGTCGGCGTTGTAACGGGCGGCGGAGCGGGGCATGACCCTGCCATGTATGGTTATATTGGCAAGAACATGCTCGATGCGGTAGCGGTTGGAGAGATCTTCGTAACACCCACGGTTCAGGATTTATACCTGGCTTTTAAAGCGGCAGATTCGGGTGAAGGTGTCGTTTGTTTGTACGGTAACTATAAAAAGGATAGGGTCAACGTAGAGAAGGCTATTAAGCTGGTTGCTAAAGAAGGCATTACGGTAAAAACAGTCATTGCGAAAGATGACGTATCCTACACGGAAAAGAACAAACGCAGAGGTCTCGCTGGCGAAATACTGATGTGGAAATGCGGAGGCGCCGCAGCGTCGCTGGGTTATAGTCTCGATGAGGTTGTCAGGTTGTCGCAAAAGGCTATTCATGCCACAAGAAGTATCGGTGTCGGCTTGTCGTCGTGTATCAGTCCGATGGAAGGCAGGCCCTATTATCTTATTGAAGAAGGCACAATGGAAATCGGCATCGGCCATCATGGCGCGCCGAGCTTTGATACATGTAAACTAAAAACCGCAGATGCCACAGCGGAGATCATGATTAACGCGATTCTCAATGATATTTCCCTCAAAGAGGGGCAAGAGGTTGCTTTGCTGGTTTCCGGTATGGGCAGCACAATGCTGATTGAGCTAAACATTATATTCAATAGAATCTACGATATATTAGTGGACAAGAAACTGAAAATATACAGATCTCAGATCGGGAATTTCTTCACATCACTTGATATGATGGGAGCGACAGTGACTCTTATGAAATTGGATAGTGAATTGAAACGGCTGCTGGATGTACCGATAAATACACCGGCGATGAAGAAGTTTACTTTAGAATAACCATAAAATAATTAAATTCGGAGAGTTGATAATGGGTAAATATTTGGTTGGCTGCGATGTAGGCACTAGCGCGACAAAATCAGTTGTTATTGATGAATCCGGTAAGATTCTTGGCAAGAAAACTATTGGCTATCCCACATTAACAAACAGTCTGGGCTGGGCGGAACACGACCCGGAAGTCTACTGGTCGACAGTTGCTGATACAATCAGCGAATCCGTAAAAGAGGCCAGAATTGATGCTGCTGATATTCAAGGTGTTTGCATAAGCGCTCATTCGCCGGCTTGTATTTTGATGGATAAAGATCAAAGACCATTACAGCTCAGCCATTTCTGGATGGATCGCAGGGGCACAGCGGAAGCTGATTATATTAATAATAAAATCGGCGAAGACAGAGTTTTTAATGTCAGCGGAAATATATGCGATCCGTACTATGCTACTGTGAAGCTGCTCTGGGAAAAGAATAACAGAAAAGAGCTTTATGATAAGGCCTATAAGTTTCAGACAGCGGCCGACTATCCGAGAATGAAGCTGACAGGAAAGCTCGTAACCGACTATTCCAACGCGAGTTTGATTGGTGTGGCTTTTGATATCGTCAATAAAAAATGGGACACGGCCATGCTCGAAGAGATTGGGCTGGATCCGGATAAATTTCCTGATCTTTATGCCTGCGACGAATTTGTTGGCGAGGTCACTTCCGAAGCGGCAGAGCGGTGCAATCTTAAAGCAGGAACACCCGTTTTTGCGGGAACAGTCGACTGCAACGCGGCATGGGTTGCAGGCGGCGCTCTTGAAGACGGAGATATGTCTCTTGTGATGGGTTCGGCAGGCGTGCTTGGTGTGGTTCACGAAGAGCCTAAGTTTACAAAGAATCTGATAACGATCGTCCATGCGGCGAATTCCAAGAAATCATATACCACACTGGCGGCAATATGCGGCTGCGGTTCATCGCTTCGGTATTATAAAGAGAAATTTGCCGCGATGGAATGCGTCGTGGCGGATCAGATGGGCATGAATATTTACGATTATCTTTGCCAGCGTGCAGCCACTGTGCCTGTCGGCAGCGATGGTCTGATAACTGTCCCGTATTTCATGGGTGAACGTACGCCCATTTGGAATCCTATCGCCCGCGGCATGATGTTCGGCATGAGCTTTGCTCATACGCGGGACCATATGCTTCGTTCATTCCTTGAGGGTGCGGCGTTGGCACTTAAGCATAACTTTGAGCTCATTAAAGCATCCAATATAAAAATGAATCTGCCCATCGTTCTTGGTGAGGGCGGTGCGCAAAGCCCAATCTGGAGACAGATTATTTGTGATGCTCTGCAAATCCCGGGTGTCTATATGAGTGATGCTATGGGTGCGCCTGTTGGTGATGCAATTATTGCGGGCGTGGGCTGCGGCATGTTCAAAGACTATTCAATCGTCAAAGACTGGGTTAGCGTGTCGGATAGAACGGATCCGATTCCACAGAATGAGGAAATTTACAACGATCTTTATAAGATATACAGGAATCTATATGAACAGGTTCAAGGCAACTATGAGGCTTTAGGGAATGCAGTAAAGAAAGCGGAGGCCTCGAAATAACAGTGTTAATACTTGCCAAGAGGCAGGTAAATATAAAATGGAGGGAATACAATGAAAAAAATTATTAGTCTCGTTCTGATGGTATGCATGGTAGTGGCTGCATTCGCCGCTTGTGCACCGGCTGCACCGGCTGCTCCTGAAGCTCCTGATACTTCGGCCGAAGCGCCAGTTGCTGAAGAGTCTGCTGCTACGGAAGAATCTCCGGCTGCGGAAGTAAAAGACAACAGTGAATACACCATTGTTATGGTTGCCAAGCATGAAGGTATTTCATGGTTTGACGACATGAGAATCGGTGTTGACGAATTTGCTCAGGCAACTGGTGTTAATGCTTATCAGATCGCTCCTGAGGGTGGTGACCCTGCGAAGCAGGTTCAGATGGTTGAAGACCTGATTGCTCAGGGCGTTGACGCGATCTGCGTCGTTCCGAACGATACTAAGTCAATGGCTCCCGTTCTTCAGAAGGCAAGAGAAGCCGGCATCGTTGTTATCGGACACGAAGCTCCGGACATCCTGGACTCGGTTGACTACGACCTCGAAGCTTTCCCGAACGAAGAACAGGGTATCCGTTTCGGTGAGAACCTTGCCAAAGCGATGAACGGCGAAGGCAAATACGCTTCTTTCGTTGGCATGCTCACAATGACTCCCCACATGATCTGGTGGGAAAATGCGGTGAAGTACTGCCAGGAAAACTATCCTGACATGGAATGCATCACACCCGAGCCGTTGGAAGACAAGAACGACAACAAACTTGCTTATGATAAAGCGCTTGAAATCCTCAAAGCCAACCCGGATCTGAAGGGCTTCACAGACAGCGCAGCTTCCGGCGCAGGTATCGCCCAGATGCTTAAAGACAAGCAGAGAAACGACATCGCTGTTGTCAGCACAGCTGTTCCGTCCATGTCCGGCGCTTACATCAAAGAAGGCTACATGTATGCAGGGCTTTGCTGGAGACCGGCAGACGCGGGTTATGTATCCTGCGAAATCGCTCTGAAGGTCCTTAAGGGCGAGAAGATCGAAGAAGGCATGAGCTTTAGCAAAGACGGTTACCAGAACATCAGAATGATGGAAGGCAACATGCTTGTTGGCGATGCTCCGTTGGTCTTAACTTCGGAAAACATCGATCAGTACACATTCTAGTTCACAAGTTGAAACGCTGTTCTGTTCCCCCGTCTTTACGGGGGAACAGAATATTTTGCATAGGGGGAACTAACGTGGATAATAGTATTTTAGTTGCAAAGGGAATTAGCAAGGCCTATATTGGTGTTCAGGCACTGGAGGATATCAATATCTCCATCAAGCCAGGTGAAGTCAAGTGTCTTGCAGGTGAAAACGGAAGCGGAAAATCCACTTTTGTCAAAATCATCGCCGGTGTTGAGAGCGCCGATAGCGGTGAGATCTGGTTAAACGGGAAACATTATCCGAAGCTTAACGCAATCAGCGCGATTGAAGCGGGCGTTCAGGTCATTTATCAGGACCTCTCTTTGTTCGGTAACATGACTGTCGCTGAGAATATTGCGATGAATAAGCTGGTCAAGGAAAAGAAAAGCATAGTCAATAAAAAAGAAGTTCATGAGATCGCCAAGAAAACGCTGGAAATGATTGATGTATCGATGGAACTCGATACAAAAGTGCAGGGAATTTCTATCGCTAACAGGCAGATTATTGCGATATGCCGCGCGTTAGCTCTCGATGCAAAAATTTTGTTCATGGATGAACCAACCACAGCCCTTACACAGGCAGAGATTGAAAAATTGTTGTCAATCGTGAATAAGCTCAGAACCAAGGGCCTTGCTATCGTGTTTATAAGTCATAAGCTCGAAGAGGTATTTTCTGTTGCAGATACCATAACGGTATTCCGCGATGGAAAACAGGTTGCCGATGTTGAAAAAAGTGAGATCGATAAAATGAAGCTGATAAACTATATGACCGGTAGGGATATCACGTACTCTCACTATATGCGCAACAATGATCAAAACGAGCCCATTTTAAGTATAAATAATCTCACAAAAGAAGGACAGTTCTCGAATATAAATCTGGATGTTCGTCCAGGAGATATTATGGGTATCACAGGACTCTTAGGCTCCGGCAGAACTGAACTGGTGCTCTCGGTGTTCGGTCTTAATCCGGCCGATTCGGGCGAAATTATGTTTGAAGGAAAGCCCGCCAAGATTAAGAGCCCTGTCGAAGCTGTAAGAAAGGGTATCGCGCTTCTGCCTGAAGAACGTGCGACACAAGGATTATTTCTTAGCAAGGATATGACCGATAACGTCACTTCGGCTATTTTTGAGAAGTTTGCAAAAGCTCTCGGGATACTTGATAAATCCAAACGTTTGGAACTGGCAAATAACACAATCAAACGTTTTAAGGTTCGCATTCCCAACGCTGATACGATGGTCAAAACGCTATCGGGCGGTAATCAGCAAAAAGTTGTTATTGGCAAATGGGTCGCTACCGAGCCAAAACTGTTCATACTTGACTCTCCGACAGTTGGTGTTGATATCGGATCTAAGTCAGAAATATATGAGCAGATACAGCATCTTGCAAAAGAGGGCATGGCTGTTATTCTCATTTCTGATGAAATTGAAGAAATTACAGCGAACTGCAACAGAGTCTCCATTATGTTCAAAGGCGAGATAGTCAAAAAATTCGAAGAAGACGAAATGAAGTCCAATACGGCTGGACAGCAAATCAGTCAATTTATCAATTCACTTCATTTGTTAAACAAGGGCGAGGAGAGTGAAGCGTCATGACAGAGAAGAACGCTATAAAAAAAGCGAAATGGCAACTGACTACGGAGAAGTTTCTCGTTTTTATTATCGTTGCCTATTGTATCGTTGTCACAATAGCCAATTCAGAATTTTTACAGCTGGCTACTTTTTTTGATATGGTAAAATCATCGGCGGGATCAATGGTTGTGGCAATGGGGTTGCTCCTCGTCATTATATCTGGCGGTATTGACGTATCGTTTACGGCTGTCGCTATTTTTGGCGGGTATGTGGCGACAAAGCTAATGATGTCTACGGGAATCGATAATATCTTTTTCGGCATACTGATAGCTTGCCTCATCGGTCTTGCATTAGGGCTTGTGAATGCGGTATTTATCCATGTGACAAAGATGGAGCCGTTTATTATCACATTGGGCACATCGAGCTTGTTCCATGGTGTGGTGACAACGTTTATCGGAACAAAAAATATTGGTTCGCTTGAAATACCTTCCGCGATTACGAAATTTGGTGAAGCCAAGCTTTTTCAAATGGAAGACGGCTTTGGAGGGATAATGGGTCTCTCGGTGTTCTTCGTGATTGTGGTTCTGGTAATATTGGTCACTTGGTTCATACTATACAAAACAATGCTCGGAAAAGGCATATTCGCACTGGGATGTTCCATCGAAACAGCGAAGAGAGCCGGATTTAGCATTTGGAAAACACATCTTTTTATTTATGGATATATGGGTGTTCTCGCAGGTATGATGGGTATGCTCTACATCGCGGAAGTGAACGGCTGTAATCCGGTGACATTGGTCGGTACTGAGCTTATGGTTATCGCTGCGGTGATCATCGGCGGTGCAAGAGTCTCCGGTGGTCAGGGTTCAATATTCGGAACGATACTGGGTGTCACAGTCATGTATATCATGAAAAACACGTTAATACTCCTTGGATTTACATCTTCATGGAACGACTTATTCCTTGGTATCATTCTTTTGTTCAGCATCATCATGACTTCCTATCAGGAAAGAAGAAAGAACAGGAGTATGTTTATCTTTACAGAGTAGTCTGAAAGTAAACGGAGGGAAAAAATATGCAAAAGGTAAAATCACTAATCAGAAAAGATTTACAGCTTAGCGTTCTTATTCTTGTGACAATAGGTATTTTGGCGTTGCTTGCGATAACGCTGGGCGAAAAGATGTATAATCCGAGAAACTTTTCGAGCATGGCACTGCAAATTTCCGAGTTTGCTGTTTTAACGCTGGGCATGGGCATTGTGATGCTGCTGGGCGGTATTGACCTTTCCATCGTCTCCAACGCGAATCTGTCGGGCATCATGGCTGCTTATGTATTGACGAATCAGAATCTTCTTGCATCTGTAGGCGAGCCCTTCACAGTGGTCATTGCCGTTCTCGTTGCGCTTGTGGTTGCGACTGTGGCCGGCACTTTTAACGGCATACTCATCACCAGGTTTTCTGTCAATCCTATCGTGGCGACATTGGGCACCATGATACTCTATCAGGGAATCAGCATGGCGGCAACAGGCGGCCAGGGCATCACGGATTTTCCTAAGCTCTATACGGAGTTCGGCACGGCGACATTCTTAACAGTACCCTATATATTCTGGCTGTTTTTAATTATCGCTCTCATTTTCGTTTTTGTGATGGGTAAGACGGGATTTGGCAAAAAGATATACATGATCGGTGAGAATCACACAGCGGCACGTTTTTCATCCATCAATAATGAAAAAATGGTGACGATCGCTTATGCACTCGCCGGACTTATGGCTGGCTTTGCAGCGCTTATGATTATTGCCAGAGTGAACTCGGCCAAGGTGGGTTACGGAGATACGTATCTTCTCCAGGCAATCCTCGTGTGTGTGCTGGCGGGCATCAGTCCTTCGGGCGGCAAAGGAAAGATTGCCGGTATTATACTTGCTCTTGTCTGTATTCAGGTTTTGCAGAGCGCGTTTACAATCTGGCAGTTTACTCCATACGCCAAGAAGCTGATCTGGGGTATTATGCTGCTTGGTTTGTTGTTCATTAACAAGTATGTTGAATATTCAGATGTCAAAAAACAAAAGCAGCTTTTGAAGAAACTAACGGCCTCCTCAAAAAAATGTTAACGGGGGTGATCATATGAATTTAAAAGAAACAGCTTTTACAGTTATTAAAGAATACCAGTCGGTCTTCGAACGCCTTGATCTGGTTATGGTAGACAACTTTGTTAAGCTTATATCCGAGCATGACAGGATATTCTTTATCGGCGTAGGCCGAGAAGGAATGATGACCAGGGCGTTTGCCATGCGCCTTATGCACATGGGAAAAGAAATCCATTGGATATGGGATGATACAACGCCGTCAATAAACAAAGGGGATCTTTTAATTGCAACAATTGGCGGCGGTAATATCGGGCATATCCGTTATGTTTGTGAAAAGGCCAAATCAAACGGTGCCACAGTTGCGGTGATGACGGGATCTCCCAGCGGAGAAGCCGTCAAAGCCGTTGCAGATTTCGTATTGTTTATTCCCGCATGTGTTTATCTGGGTACGGATGATGTCGTTCCTTCGATTCAGCCTATGGGGAACCTTTTTGAGCAGTGCTTACTCATCACATGTGATCTTATCGTCATGAAAATCGTTGATGAAACGCCCGGTCTGACTTTTGAAAAGATGGAGAAACGCCACAGGAACGTTGAATAATTAATATAAGTTTAGATCTGATTTAATAAGCCAGAGATGGTTTATTAAGTTTATCAAAAAACAGGGGTGGATAAATGGTAAAGAAGATATATATTGGCTGCGATAATGCAGCTGTTGATCTTAAGAATACGATAAAAAAATTGATTGACAGTATGGGGATAGAGGTCGAGGATGTGGGTGTCGACAGTACGTCGGATATGACCGAGTATCCTCATGTCGCAGAGAAGGTGGCGCTGAAAGTCATTGAAAGCGGATACAAAGATAATGGTGTGCTGATTTGTGGAACAGGTATTGGAATGGCAATCAGCGCAAACAAGTTTAAAGGTATACGCGCAGCAGTCTGCCACGACAATTTCTCGGCAGAGCGCGCAAAACTCAGCAACGATGCCAATGTGCTTTGCATGGGTGCAAGAGTTATCGGCGCAGAACTTGCCAAAAAAATCACGAAGGAATGGCTGTCTTTGGAGTTTAAGGACGGGAGTTCAACACCCAAAGTCAACGCCATCAAGAAGCTGGATGAAAAGAATTTTAAATAAGATTTATGACTAATTTTTTGGAGGATTAAGGTATGCAACGCATTTTTAATGATCCTGATTATATCGTGGATGAAATGCTGCAAGGGTTTGTAAAAACCCACAGTGACTTGGTAACAACGATTCCTGAAAACCCAAGAGTCATTAAAGCCATTGATGCGCCGGTTGACAGAGTTGGTGTTGTCACGGGCGGCGGGTCTGGTCATGAGCCCGCGTTTATTGGCTATTTGGGTTATAACATGCTGGACGCTGTTGCTGTCGGTGAAATATGCACTTCACCATCGGCAAAGGCTTTTTACGATGCAATGATGACGGCAGATGCGGGAAAAGGTGTTGCCTGTCTTTACGGCAACTATTCCGGCGACAACATGAACGTGAAGATGGCAGTTAAAATGGCAAAAAAGGCCGGTGTGACTGTCAAAACTGTCGTGGCCAACGACGACGTAGCATCCGCCCCTAAAGACCAGCGTGAAAAGCGCAGAGGCGTTGCGGGCGAGATATTCATGTGGAAAATCGGCTCAGCAAAGGCAAAGCTCGGCGGAGATCTGGACGAAGTCATCACCTCAGCTCAGAAAGCCATTGATAATACAAGAAGCGTGGGTATCGGCCTCACGCCGTGTACATTGCCGGCTGTCGGGCATCCGAATTTTACGATTGAGCCCGGCATGATGGAGGTGGGTATCGGTCATCACGGCGAACCCGGTATTGAGGTCAGCCCGCTCGAGAATGCGGCCAAGATAGCCAAACGTATGGTTGATATTGTTATTCCCGATTATCCGTTTGAGAAAGACGATGAACTTGCCATGATCGTTTCGGGACTTGGTGCGACACCTGTCATGGAGCTTTATGTGCTCTATAACGAAATTGAAAAGATTCTGACCGATATGGGCATCAAGGTTTATAAATCCTACGTTGGCAACTACTTCACGTCTCTTGAAATGATGGGTGTTTCCTTTACGGCGATGAAGCTGGATGATGAGCTGAAAGAATTATTGGATCTGGAAACTGACAGTATTGGGTTAAAACAGTTCAAGAGATAAGGGGGGAGAAATATGAGTGCTTTTAGAAACGCAGACGGAAAAAGCATCGTAATGGCAGCCATAAAGGCTGTTCAAAATAATAAGGACTACCTGGGAGAGATCGACGGGCTTATCGGCGACGGTGATCACGGCATGAATATGAATAAGGGTTTCACGATTTGTGAAACACGTATCGCGGATCAAGATATAAGCTTTTCCGAGGCTTTGGATACACTGGGAAGCATATTGCTTATGGAGATCGGCGGCTCGATGGGACCGATCTATGGCACGATATTCATGAACATGGCGGAAGAAGCCATGGATGAGATTGATGAGAAGGTATTCTCGATGATGCTCAGCAGTGCCCTTGACGGGCTTAAGGATATCATCGACGCGCGTGTGGGCGACAAGACACTTGTCGATGTGTTAGAGCCCGCAGTGAACGGATTCTGCAAAGCGACTGATGAAGGTAAAGATTTTGCATCGGCGCTGGCCGTATTGAAAGAAAATGCGGAAAAAGGAAAAGAATCAACAAGGGATCTGGTTGCAAAGTTTGGGCGGTCCAGCAGGCTTGGTGAACGGTCTAAAGGTGTGTTGGATGCCGGTGCGACTTCATGCAATATCATTCTCAGCGCAATGGCAGACGGGATATTGGCACTGCTCTAAGGAAAAATAAATGAACGCACAAAAGAAAAAGAAATTCATTATCTATATTGCGGTTGCTGCAGCTCTGGTCGGGGCTGCGGCACTGCTTATTGCTTTTTTGAGAGATGTTGGCGGTACGCAAAGACGTATTGCAGCGGGAAACTTTCACACAGTTGGGCTTAAGGCCGACGGTACTGTTTTAGCGGCAGGCAACGATACATTCCGTCAGAGCGAAACGGAGAAAATGCAAGACATCAAGCAGATTTTCGCTGGCGGTTTTCTCACGGTTGGCCTTAAGGCGGACGGAACATGTGTGGCAGTGGGCGATAATCTATACGGCCAGCGCAAGATTGAAGGCTGGACAGATATCGTACAGGTTGCAATCGGAAATGACCATACCGTCGGGTTAAAGTCGGATGGAACTGTCGTGGCTGCGGGGTTGAACGATGTCGGCCAATGCGATGTGTCAGATTGGCAAGATATTGTGGCGGTTTCCGCCGGGCTTTATCATACACTTGGTTTAAAGTCAGACGGAACCGTCGTGGCCACGGGAGACAACTATCTAAGTCAGTGCGACACGCAAGACTGGAAAGACATTGTTGGCATTTCTGGCGGGGGTCTTCATTCAGTCGGTCTGAAAGCCGACGGCACTGTTGTTGCAGTTGGAAACAATGAATTTACTCAATGTGATGTATCCGAATGGACGGATATTGTACAGCTGACCGCCGGAGGCTATCATACAATTGGGATGAAAAAAGACGGGACGCTTGTTTCCACCGGTCTTAATGACTATAATCAATGCGATGTCACCGGCTGGAAGGGTATCGTCGAAATCTATGCGGCAAGAATGCATACTGTTGGTTTAAAATCTGACGGGACGGTAATCACAAACGGCAAAAATGAATATGGCCAATGTGAAACGGACTGGAAACTTTGGTAAAAGGAAAAGCTTCACGAATTTCGATTGGAGGAAGTAAGAATGACCAATAAAGAATTGATGGAGTTCAACAAAAACAGGAAGATATGTCAGATTGCTTTTGTATGCAAGGATATTGAAGCGACCATGCAAAAATGGGTGGAGACACTCAATGTGGGACCTTGGCTGGTGCTTACATTTGACAATTCATCCTTGGACGATTTTAAGGTGAACGGCGAATTGGTGACAGAGCCTTATAAGTTCATCGTTGCGCTTGCCAATATTGGCGACACTCAAATAGAACTGCTGCAGCAGATTGAAGGGCCGTTGGCATATGAAAAGTATCTCAATGAAAAAGGCGAAGGTTTACATCATATTAAAGAACAAATGAGCATTGAAGGTATTAAAGAAACCACAGATGCGATGGCGAAAAAAGGCATTGGCGTGGCTCAAACCGGATTGTTCTGCGGACAGGATATTCATTGCGTTTTCGACAGTGAAAAGGTGCTAAACTTTATATACGAAGTTGGCAATAACCCCGAATTCGATTTGCCGGAAGATATGTATTATATTTATCCCCGGGAAGAAGCTTAAAAAAATTCAAGAGAGCTGTGTAAATATAAATATATAAAACGCTGACTCATTTTTCAGCGTTTTTTATATTATTTCTAATCTGTGGCTTCCGTAGCGGCTGACAGTAATCTGGCATGCAGATTCAACCGTCATCAATAATAGCATTAATATACATAAAGACGAATAGTTGTCCAGAAAAGTATTGGTTTATTGGGGCTTGTTCATGTATAATAATATATTATTATTATTGGGAGGTAGACAAGCAAGATGGGTATTAGCGGATCTCAGGTTGAGATTTTTATTGCAATTATCGTATATGTTGCCCTGATGGTTGTTATCGGCATCATATATTATAAGCGCAACAAAGGTGCGGATGATTATTTTTTGGGCGGGCGGTCTTTAGGCCCTTGGGTTTGCGCGATGAGCGCCGAAGCATCGGATATGTCCGGCTGGCTGCTAATGGGACTGCCGGGTGTGGCTTATGCGATCGGTATCGGTGAAGCATTCTGGACAGCTGTGGGACTGGCTCTTGGCACGTATCTGAACTGGCTGCTAGTTGCTAAGCGTCTGCGTAATTATACAAAGGTCGCAAAAGATTCAATCACTCTTCCGGATTTCTTTTCTAACCGTTTTCATGACAAGAAGAAAATACTCATGATCTTCTCGGGACTATTTATCGTCGTGTTCTTTACGATCTATACGGCGACAGGCTTTAAAGCAGCGGGTACACTGTTCCAGTCGATATTTGGTCTTGATAATACCGGATATGTCTGGATGGTTATCATCAGCGCTTTGGTCATCGTTCTGTATACGGCTGTTGGCGGTTTCTTGGCTGAGAGTGTTACAGATTTGATTCAGGGTATACTTATGATCTTCTCATTGGTTATCGTCCTCGTGGTTGGCATTGCAACTGTGGGCGGCATTCCCCAAGTTGGTGAGAACTTAGGAAGCATCGGTAATTTCTTCAGCGTATTGGGTGTACAGAACAATACAACGGGAGAGTTCGTCAATTACTCAGCATTGGATATTATATCGAACCTGGCATGGGGCCTTGGCTACTTTGGTATGCCACATGTGCTGCTGCGTTTTATGGCCATCCGTTCATCCAGAGAATTAAAACGCTCCAGACGTATCGCAACCGTATGGGTGATCATCTCGCTGGCTGCTGCAGTCTTCATCGGTGTGGTTGGCCGGGCGCTTTTTGGAGATTCGCTGCTTCCGTCCGGACAACAGGAAACGGTGTTTATTCAGATGGCAGTCAAGCTGATGCCCACATTTATTGCCGGTATTATGCTCTCCGGTATACTTGCAGCTACCATGAGCACGTCGGATTCACAGCTTCTTATCACATCGTCTGCGGTGTCTAACAACTTCTATAAGAGCTATGTGCGCCGTAAAGCCTCGGACAAAGAAATCATGTGGGTAGGACGTATCGTTGTTGTTTTGGTGGCCATCGTTGCAACTATTATGGCACTTGGTAACAATGATACAATATTTGATCTCGTCAAATATGCGTGGGGCGGTTTCGGCGCTGCATTCGGGCCCGTGATACTCTTCTCGATATTCTGGAAACGTATGACGCTCTCAGGTGCTTTAGGCGGCATGGTCGTCGGTGGTGCGACAGTTATTGTTTGGAAGGAAGTTATCTCTAAGCTCGGCGGTATTTTCGCTGTGTATGAGCTGCTTCCGGCCTTCATACTTGCCTCTTTGGTGATCATTGTGGTTTCGCTCATCTCCAAAGCACCATCTAAGGAAATTATGGATGAGTTCGACAGAGCCAAAAACTATGCCCTTGATTAATACTGACTAAGGTTAGCCGGAGAAGAGCCTCAAAAGCAAGGCTCTTCTTTTTTTACAGTCAGCCAGATTGGCTATGACCCCGACTGAAACGACAATCGCGGAGCAAGGTTATGGCTTGCTGGAATTTAATAGATATAATATTGACTGGCAAGAAGCTGAGCTGATGTAAAATGGCAAAGCCATATCTTTGCAAAAGATTCTGTCTCTCTTGTTGGCGTGAGCCAAACAAGGTATAATGAATACACATTTTGGACAGATAGGGGAAATGAATGGAAAACGACAGACGAATAGCAGTGCTTATCGATGCAGACAATGTATCCGATAAATATATTAAGGCGGTGCTCGACGAGATATCTAACCACGGCACGCCTACATATAAGCGTATTTACGGTGACTGGACAAAGCCGCAGCTCACGTCGTGGAAAAACGTACTGCTGACGAATTCAATCACACCGATCCAGCAATACAGCTACACAACAGGCAAGAATGCCACGGACGCGGCGCTGATCATTGACGCGATGGATATATTGTATTCGGGTAACGTCGATGCTTTTTGCATTGTCTCAAGCGACAGCGATTTTACAAGGCTGGCCGCGCGTCTGCGGGAATCCGGTATGTTTGTCATGGGAATGGGCGAGAAGAAAACACCCACGGCTTTCATATCGGCCTGTGAAATATTTAAATATTTGGAGGTGCTCACGCGGCCCGCACCGCCTGTTAAAGAGACGCCTTCGAATGGCACAGCAAAAGCATCGCAGCAGCCCAAGGAAGGCATGGCCAGCAAGGAAGAGATCGTTGAAGCGCTTAAAGCAATTATCACAGAGAGCTCTGATGAAGAAGGCTGGGCCTATCTGGGGCAGGTTGGTAAGATGCTCAACAAACGCTATCCTGATTTTGATACGCGCAACTACGGCTTTTCAAAGCTGACACCTTTTGTCAAGTCTCTCAAACAGTTTGAGTTTCAGCCGCGCCGCACAAACAATAACGTGCACCAATATGTCGGAATTAAAGGGGAGACAAGAAAAGAATGATAAACGGCTTTCGTATTCGCTTAAGCTATAAAGAGTGTTTTCTATTTCCCAGTGAATAAAGGGACGCAATATTGAACTGCACCCCTTTATTATCGTATTTATGATTCATCTTCTAGCATCCAAAGAAGCGTCCGCTGCGGCATCCGCCATGATTCCAACCCAAACAGCCGCACAGGTCTCCCCAGCCGCTGCCGCCGCCGCAGCCACAACCACAGCCGCCGCCTCCACAGCCGCCAAAGCCTTTGTTAAAGCCAATACAACCAAAGGTCCGGCACCCGCAGGAGCTGCAACGGCCACAGCCGTCACAACCACAGCCGCCACAGCCACTGTCACATCGGCAACCACCGCAGCGACAGCCACATCCGCATGAGCAGCATTCGCCGCAGCCGCAACCGCAGCGATTTCCACATTCACACGAACCGCCACAGGGCCCGCAGCCAAATGTATTGCAGCCGCCCAGACAACTCAGCAGCAGCAAAAGTCCCAGGCAGTTATCGTTCATACATAAATCACCACCTTAAAGCTTAAAGCTTAATTTAAACTATTCATGCAGTAAAAAAAGTGTGAGAAAACATAAAAACTATGTTGCATTATTCAGTAGTTGGTGGTATAGTCAGGTCATCTACTGAACATAATACAGTACTGGACAATAACTAAAAAGGAGGAGCAATGAACGCACAGTTTAAAAAGGGTGTATTGGAGCTTTGTGTGCTCACCTCACTGAAGAAAAAGGATACCTATGGATATGAGCTGGCCGAGAAAATATCCTCGCGCATTGAGATCGCGGAAGGCACGCTGTATCCGCTCTTACGAAAGCTCAAAACAGACGGCTTGTGTGACACGTATATCAGTGCTGAATCCGGCGGGCCGCCTCGTAAATATTATGCGCTGACTGACAAGGGAAGAGAAGCAGAAAAGATGTTAAGAGAAGAATGGACCGCTTTCGTCAGTAGTGTAGCTGAAATCATGGAGGATAACGATGATGAATGATTTTTTAAAAGCATTAATACGAAGCTTAAAGCATATGAGCACATCAGAAAAACAGGAGATATTAGACGATTATAAGGAACACTTCGAAGCCGGGCTTGCCTCAGGTAAGACAGAGCAGCAGATCGCCCAAGCGCTGGGAGATCCCAAACAGCTGGCGAAGATGTATTCGATGTTGAACGCGGCCAACAAAGCGCATGAGACCAGAGGCATCTTTGATAGTCTGCGAATGATCGGCGCGGCGCTGAGCTATAAAGCGGGCGGTGGTCTTATCGTGGGCGCATTATATTTTGTATGTTTGACCGTGCTGTTGTTATTGTTTGCGGCAGTCATAAGCCTTGGCCTTTTGGGGGCGGCATGTATTGGCCTGACGGTTGCAGAATTCATTCATGCTTTTGTGACCTACGGTCTGCTTGCATTCTTTGCGGCCATGATGTTTGTACCGCTGAGTATAATGGCATTTATCGGCCTGCTCAGGCTATGGAAAATCACGCTGGGGCAAATGCCGCTGCTGGCGCGGCGCGTGATGCGGCACACTGAACAGGAGGTACAGATATGAAGAAACTGATGAAAACACTGCTGGTATTGATGCTGATCGGCATCGGCGGAGTAACGGTGATGATGGCGTTTATCATGGGTTCTGGAACACTCATGTCGCGCGAAGCGCAGAACGATTATGCTGTTGAACAGGATTTCAACGATGTCAAGATGGATACGGTGATGGCACAGGTAACCGTTGAGCCGTCGGAGCAGACCCATGTAACGGCTTATGCCAAGGCGTGGCTCAGTGCACCCATCGATATGGATGCCATCGTAGATGTAAGTGTGAAGGATGGTGTGCTGCGTGTTAAAGAATCGCCGTTCCCGGATGAATTTTTCGGGATATTCCCTCAGCCATATGAGCTTAAGCTGACACTTTATCTGCCGCAGGAGATTTATGACGCTGTCTCTGATGATTTATAAATGAAAGCAATTGTATTGCCGAGAATTCGGCGAACGGCTGAGCTTGCCCGGCAGGCTCAGGCCAATACTGCCGAATACATGCGGTATAACCGAAAGGAGATGACGATAGTGAAAACAATCGTAATAACCGGTGCCACATCGGGAATAGGGTTTGCGGCTGCCAAAGCGCTGGCCGCGACAGGCGCATACGTGATCGGTGTGGGGCGAACAACCAAGACCTGCGAAGACGCCAAAGCCTTGCTTCTAAAGGCAGTGCCCGATGCGAATATCGAATTTGTAAGCGGCGATCTTTCTCGGCAAAGCGATGTCAACGCTGTGGCCGATCGTATACTTGATCTTATCAAGCCGCAAGGCGGACTCCTGGACGTACTGATCAACAATGCGGGCGGTATACGCAACGGGTATACCACCACCGCCGACGGCTATGAGATGCAATTTGCGCTTAATCATTTGGCTGGGTTTCTGCTCACATACAGGCTCTATCCGGCGCTGAAAAGAGCGGGCGGACGTGTGATTATGACAGGCAGCAATTCACACAAAATGATGAGGATGCATTGGTGTGATGTGATGTATGCCAAGCATTACAGTTGCTTGATGGCCTATAAACAATCGAAACTGTGTAACATGCTGTTTGCCCGGGAAATTAACCGGCGCTTTGGAGGCAGCGGAATAAGGGCATACGTTGTAGACCCGGGTCTTGTGAATACCAATATCGGAAACAAGCAGACGAGCGGGATTGTCAACGCCTTCTGGTCTCTGCGTAAAAAGCGCGGCGATTCACCTGAATTTGTGGCGCATACATATGTATATCTGAGCAATCAAATGCCGTTGCCGAAGGGACTATATTATCATGACTGCAAAGAGGTGCCTTACAGCAGACAAGCAGATGATGAGCAAGATGCAGCGTGGCTTTTTGAACTCAGTGAACGACTGTGCGGTGTGAAGTTCGACGGAGGTGAAGAGGCATGATGGTGCTGATAACGGGTGCAAGCGGAGGACTTGGACGCGCAATGGCTGTGGAATGTGCGCGTCGCGGGTACGACCTGTTTCTAACGGATATGGCCCAAATGCCGCTCATGCAAATTCAGCAGGGCATCGAGCGGCAGTTCGGCGTCAATGTTTATACAAAAGCATGCGATCTTACGAACGATGAATCTCTGAAAGAACTGTTCGGCTGCATGGACAGTCTCAATATTAAGCCGGGAATGCTGCTCAATATCGCAGGTATCGATTATGAGGGCGGCTTTACAACACAGCCCAGCGGCAACATAGCACGCATTATTCAGGTTAATATTGAAGGTACACTCAAAGTCACGCACGCGGCATTAGCAAGAAGAGATAAGAAAGAGCGTTTTATTATTGTCACTGTATCGAGTCTCGCATCGATGTATCCCATACCGTTAAAAGCTACATATGCGGCATCTAAACGGTTTCTGCTAGATTTCTCGATTGCGCTGGGGCAGGAACTAAAGAATGAAAACGTAAGCGTATTGGCACTTTGCCCGGGAGGGCTGCCTACCACACGCGAAGCGTTGCTGGGCATCGCGGCACAGGGCATTTGGGGCGATCTGACAATGAACGACCTGGGCGAGGTGGCGAGAAAAACAATGACGGCGGCGCTAAAAGGTAAACGTGTGTATATACCGGGCTGTGTGAATACAGTTTTACGGTTTTTAGGACGGCTGATGCCCGCAACATTGATTGCGCGGTTGCTGTATAAGCGCTGGAACAGTGCACAGGGGAAATGGAACAGCATTGAAGCCATGCGTGTATCCTAAACTGCTTCAAATACAAAGAGGGCAATTGCATGAGGCGCTCTTTTAATCATTCTTCATATCGTGGACATCCATATACGCCATATGGATGATATATACTTTTCTGTGAGCAGCAAATCTTCGCATAATGTCGCGTCTGTTTGCTGTATGATTCGGCTTATTCTGATGTTTTCTCGGTGCCGGCATTTGGCCGGAAAGCAGAATTGTATTCATATGCTGCTGTTCCTTGCGAGGCTTAAGAAAAGCGATTTGAGCGCGGGGTCATGCGATATATGCGCATGCTTTGGTGTTTGCTGATGCAAAGCGCTCTTATGCCGTTTATGATCTTTTAAGCAGCGATACCCTTTTGGTGAGAATACAAGCATGTGCTTATTTTTGAACCTTATCAGTTAAGCTATTTCCGCATCAACCCCAACCAAAAATGCCGGTTGCATTAATTAAAATAAATATGATTGAGATGGGAACCACATACCGGATCAGCACCGGATACATGCGTATCAGAATTCCATTTGGTCTTTTTGCACCAATCATAAGCTCTTCCTGAGACTGTTTTGTATAGCGGAAGGCAATAAACAACGCTGTTAGCAATCCGGTAATAGGAACGAGTATATTCGCAGAAAACTGATCAACAAAATCAAAATAAGTCAGTCCAAAGAATTTAAAATTCGCCATAGAACTATAAGAAAGCGAAGCAGGTATTCCCAGAGCAAATAAGACCGCAACCAATATGACAAGCATTAACTTGCGGTTCTTGATTCCCCACTGATCTTCCAGATAAGCAACCAGCACCTGCAGTAGGCTGGTCATTGAAGCAAGTGCCGCTATCGTAAGCAGCAGAAAGAAGATGACAGCAAAAATCTGACCGCCTGCAAACGTTGCGAATGCTTTCGGCAAGGTAATGAAAGCAAGCCCTGTTCCTGCGCCGGGCTCTAGGCCAAGTGCGAACACTGCCGGAAAAATCGCAAGACCTGCCATAAGAGCTGTGATTGTATCTAAGGCACAGACATTAACGGCTGTGCCTACAATATCATCTTTTTTGCGGATATAACTGCCATAGGTAATCAAAATTGCCATGCCTACACTGAGTGAATAGAATCCATGCCCCAGCGCCTCTAAGAACGTGCCCATTGTGACCTTTGTAAAATCAGGCTTGAAGAGAAATTCCACCCCTGCTAAGGCTCCTGGCAGCGTTAACGAACGAATAATAAGAATAATAATTAATATAATAAATGCAGGCATTAGAATTTTGTTGGAGCGTTCGATTCCTTTTGCAACACCGCCTATGAGCGTAAACGCTGTCATCACCAATACAATAATTAGCATAATCAACGGTTTCACATCGCCGCTGACATAGTTGTTAAAGAAGCTGGATGTATCAGCAATCATCGGCTGCCAATTCACAATGCTTTCAAACATATACCCCAGAGACCAGCCGGCAATCAGGGGGTAATAGCACATAATTATTAATGATGCCAGCACACCCAGTGCGCCCGGAATCCACCACAAGGTCTTAGGCGCGGCCTTTTTAAACGCCGTCACGGCGCTGGTATTCGTGCTGCGTCCTATGGCAAGTTCGCCCATCACAAGCGGAAGACCTACTACTACAACGCAAACTAAATAGATCAGCAAAAAGGCTCCACCGCCATTAACCCCTACCACATAGCTAAAACGCCATACATTTCCAATTCCGATTGCGCTGCCCGCTGTCGCCAGAATGATCCCCAGTTGGGAAGTAAAGCCATCTCGTTTTATTTTCTCTTCCTTCAAAGCATGATCCTTCCAAATTATTTATGTTATGCCGTTTATGATCTTTGAAGCAGCGATAACCCTTTTGGTGAGAACACAAGCATGTGCTTATTTTTGAACCTCATCGGCTAAATTTTTAAACCATTCGATGTCATCATCTGTGGGTATATTAAATAGCGTTTTGGCTTCTTCCTTTGTGCCCATCATATCTTCATCGTTGCCAAGCTTGCTGGCCTCGTATAGCTCTATCATGATTTTCTCCTTGCATTAAGATACTAAATATTATTTGCATACGGCATGATAGGTATGCGCAAAAACCGAAGTAAAAAGCTTTCGTTTATAAGGACCTTGCGGTATTTTTTTTACTTGAATTACACAAACAAATGCTTTATAATGAACATTCGGACGGCTGCCCAAAAGCCACAAAATATGGAGAAGTATCGAAGAGGTCATAACGGGGCGCACTCGAAATGCGTTTGTCGGGGAACCGGCACGTGGGTTCGAATCCCACCTTCTCCGCCAAATAAAAAAGTACCCTTGTGGGTGCTTTTTTATTGGTATTGGGTGGATTCGAACACGAGCTTGCCGCCGCCGGTGGCGGATTAAGGCAAGCGAGGCGGCGTGAAAGCGACCGACGGGAGCGGAGCGAATCCCTACTATCCAACATACTTTACAGTGATTAACCAAACTCCCCAAAACATCTTAATAGATGTTTTATTGTTAATAATATATACACATCTTATTACAAAAAAACATTAAAGATACAAAATAACGTAGGATTCTATCGACTTCTTCTTGGTTAAATTCAGCAGGCATGACTTCTTGAATTGGATATCTAACCACATCTGGGGTGGTAATTGGGGCATCAACAAATATCTTGAGAGCAACATACTTTTTTGCTGTCCTTGCGTCAGCGACTTAAAAAGTCGAATTGAATTTAACTTAAATATAGCAGGACTTGCATCAAACGATATCGAAGATTGCTCCAAACGGCGAGATCCTCGTTAGAGACAGAAGAGACGGTTCACGGCTAGCCATTAATGCGGTGGACGGCAGTGTGATTGATTATAAGCAAAGATATAGATATACTGTGATTCACAACAGGCACATACGTTGCGCCCGGTTTTCTCAGCGTTGTTGCCAAGTTTTTAATTATTGCAACAAAGTATTTCACTTCCAAATCGTATTTAAAGTAGAGAGGCCTTTGAAAGGATGTATGCCGTGAGTTCCTTGCAACGGACGAATCAGGAAATAAATGATGCTTATGAACGCAGTGCGGATGCCGTATACCGGGTATGCTGTGTTTACTTGAAATTCAATTCAGCAGATATTATGGATGCTTTTCAGCAGACTTTTCTTAAGTATATGCTCTGCAAAAAGCCGTTCCAGAATTCAGAGCACGAGAAAGCATGGTTTATCGTAACCGCTTCAAATGTGTGCAAGGATATTCTGAAATCTGCATGGAAAAGAAGCGTCACGCTTGAAAGAGGACAAACGGATTATGTCGGTCCGTTTGAAATCGACGAAACAATGGAATGCATCATGGCTTTGCCGGACAAATACAAGACGGCGGTATATCTTCATTATTATGAGGGATACTCCGCTGCGGAAATAGGACGTATGACGGGAAAAGCCGAATCCACCGTTTTTGGAACTCTGCATAAGGCAAGAAAGCTCTTGAAAGATATGCTTACGGAGGTGCAAAAATGAAGATCAAAGAATCGTTTGAAAAGATAAACATGCCTGACGATTTTAAGGAAGCTGCGCGTAGTAACATTTTGCGGGAGGCCAATTCTCTTAGGCAGCAGGAGAAGAATAAAACGTCAAAACACGGTTGGAAATATATCACATCCATTGCAACGGCTGCGGCTGCCATTTGTGTACTGCTTGTTGCAGTGACCATGCCGGGCCTAAGTCAATCTCCAAAATCCACCGCAGCAATTCCTCCTGTGAGTTCTGAGCAGAACACGGTAATTGAAACTGTCGGGACAAAAGTGCTTTTAAGCATCAATCCAAAGATCGAATTCAATGTAGATGCGAGCGCGATGATAATAAGTGTATCGGGTAAAAACGAGGACGGAGCGGCACTCATTGATGGCATAGATTTCTCGGGCTTTAGCTTTGAGAATGCAACTATACTGGTCGTCAATAAGCTGATAGAAAAGGGCTATATCTCAGTGGCGAGCGTAGACGAGCACATATATCTGTCGGTCAGCGGCGAAGAAAATGATGCGGACCTTCTTGAGGTGATGTCGGCAACTATAAAAGCGGCGGCATCGGAGTACGAGATTAAGGTGGATGCAGTAAAGAAAGACGAAACAGAGGTACAAATAGTATTGGCTGAAGACGACAGCCGAGAGTTGGACGAAAACGCACTTCCCGACGCAGATCCCGTCGCTCTCCCGGCATATATGGAGATAGAATATGAGCTTACCGGAAAGGTGAACAGCCCTGAGGATATCGGCTGGCGTGGCGAGGGGGAAGACCGCGTTTTTCAACATGGCTATTCAGAGGTGAACGACGTTTATCTCACACTTGAAGACGGCAAAAGGTTTAACGCAAGCCAGATCGTGGAGTTCGATACCGCCGGAGACTGGCTTTCCACATCCATAATGCAGGTGATGCATTCGCTTATTGAAAAGGGATATATCACAAGCGGTATGCCGGGGCAAATCGTAATAAAGATCAGTGGCTGTACCCAAAAGCAATATGCGGATACAAAGGAGCTTATTTCCCTGATGCTTCAAGAAGCGGGGCTTTCACTTGATGTGAAGGAAGAAAACGGGTCGGACACGCTTATAATAGTGCCGTCAAGCACAACTGTCACCCGCGAGCCGTCCGAATATACGCTTTCCGACCTGCTCAACATCAAGTTCAACAAGGATTTGGATAAGATCACAAAGCTACAGATGAATATTATGAAGATGGCGTTTACGGAGGACGGCGCCGAGGAGCGGCTGGAACATCGGTATTGGGCGGTGATACCCAACTGTATCGGTTTATCGGAGGAGGCGGCGGTCAAGCTGTGTGAGCTGAACGGCTTCAAACCAAACATAGTATATGAGGAATTCATAGAGGGCGAATCGTTAACAGAAAACATCGGCAAGGTGTTCTATCAGGACATGCCGGCGGGCTATACCGATCTGGTGGGCATGAGGGTACAGCTTAACATCCAGACAGACAATGAGACTCGAGAAATAAAAGACAATGCTGGAATATGTATTGGAGGATAAAAGAGAAAGCAGGAGTGCGGCGTGCAGCCTTGGACTCTTGCTTTTTTCGTATAAGAACGCACCCCATTGTGTAAAATGCATCTCGTTTTTGATTGAGGAACGCCCCACTTACAACCATCCAAAAATGCGTTCTATCCCCAATAAAAAAGTACCCCTTGTGAGTGCTTTTTTATTTTGTACAAGCGTGGATTCGAATACGAACTTGAAATATGGTATATGGTGGTAAGCAGCAAAGCTAGGGTGTATAGCTTGCTATTCTTCGCCTTTTGGGTATCTTTATTGACATAACCTACATTTGTTCTTATACTTTTCGTAACAGGATAATTTTACATAGCGCTGTGGAGGTGCATCTTGATCAAAAGGTTCTTATTTCTGTTGGTGGTCGCCATCATGTTATGCGGTATTGTCTTTGCCCCGCATCCGGCGCTGGCCTACGACGAGCTCAAAAATACTGACCCGGACAAATACTACATACTGCTCGATCTGAAAAACCAAATCGTCACTGTGTTTGAGAAGGACGAAAACGGTGAATACACCAAGGTCGTACGCCGCTTTATCTGCACGTCCGGCCGTACCGAGATCGATCCGCTGATTCCGGAAGACAAGGGAACCCCCACACCTAAGGGCATATGGAAGATCGGGGGACGCGAGCGTTTTGGAGAGTTTACTGCTTTTGACGGTACTTTTGCGCAGTATTGGACGCAAATCGTCGGCGGCGTGTATTTCCACTCCATCATGTATGACAGACGCGATGTCAACACGCTGCAAAGCGGTGCCTTCCGTCGGCTAGGGAAAAATGGTTCTCACGGCTGCGTACGTCTTTATGTTGAGGATGCCAAATGGCTTTACTACTATGCCTGTCCCGGTACCACGATTAAGGTCTCTACAACCGAAGAGTCTAACTCGGAGATGAGGAAGCTTCTCAAATCTAAGATGTCGTTTAAGGACTATAAAGCATTTCAAATGAACTTTTACGATGAGCCGGAGCTGCCCAATCCTTTGGCTTGGGTGGTGAAGGAAGACGCGGAGATCCGTACGGGTAATGGTTCTAACGACAGCGTCGTAAAGCGTTTGCCTATAGGAACCGAGGTTGAGGTGCTGCAGATTGCGGAGCCTTGGGTCAAGGTGAAGTTCGATAAGCGGGAAGGCTACATGCGTACAGCATACATTTCTTTCAAGCAGGGCGTTATCATGTCCAAAGAGGATGCTGATATCTTGAAAAGAACGGAGTATATGTACGCAGAAGCAAACGAAGATTCTGAGTACATCACCAAGGTGCCCGCTTACTCTGCCGTGGAAGTCATTGAAGCGGATAAGGATGGTTGGACGAAGGTCAGCTACTGGGGTGAAGAAGGCTACGTGGAAACAAAGGCACTCACTAAGGGATGGGGCATCATTGAGGAAGTGATGGATGAGATTTTACCGTCCGAGACATATAAGGAAGTTTATAACCTGCATTAACGCATAAGTAAAAGGCCGACGGCAAAAACCGAAGGCCTTTTTTGGTACATATAAAAGATGCTTGTTTGTTATTTCTTCGTATTTGCTTCTTTGCTGTAGTAATCGCGCAGCTTATCCATCCAGTCTGCATTGAAAAGCAAAGCTTTCTCGCTGTCTATTGCTGAAAGTGCCGAAACGGGATCCTCACCCAAGTCTCCGGCATTAATCAGCACAGGTTCAAACGTCTGTGTCACAGCCTGTTCGCCATGAAGCATCTGCAGCACAGCGCGGACGCTTAAAATGCCCGCGAGAGCGTCATTGCGACCCACCGCCTGTGCAAACACAAAAGGTTCGCTCTGCATGCGCGCGATAGTATCAGCGGTCACGCCGGGGCAGAACACCTCCATATCGGTCCGGCCTTGCGCAGACAGGACGTCGCAGATGCCGACCGCAAGCGTTGCGTTTTCGGCAAACACAGCATCCACCATGCCTTCCACATAGCCGGTGAGCTTTTCGGTCAGCCATGCGTCAGCGCTAAGTTCTTCCTCAGATGCGATAAAGACTTCTTTGGGAAAGATTTTGCCTTCCTCATAAAGCTTCCGGTAGGCCAGATATGCGGGTGATTCGGCAGTTTCAAAAAGCAGTATCAATCTGACCGGCGTATCATGCGGGGGATAGGTCAGCGCCGCGTTTAATGCCGCGTCCAACTCCCCGTCTGATTCATAATAAAGATGAGACATACCCTGCAGTACGCTGCCCTTTTGCGTTTCAAACACCGCTGCCGGTATCGCCAGTTCGTTCAAAGAACTGATGTTCTTCGTGGGTTGAGGCAGAAAAACGATCACCGCATCTGCATTTTGTGCGGCTTCGGCCACCGCTGCGTCAAATCCGTTGCCCGCGGCAGTTGTGGTGACGGTCACGCCCATGCTCTCCGCTTCCTTTGCAGCGGCTGTAAAAAACAGCGATGACGATGCTTCGTCCGCGTTGCTCACGATGGCGAGCGTGATCGGCTTACCAAGCACCGCCTCGATATCTGTCTTTGGTGTGGGGCTGGGCGTCGGCACGGCAGTCGGGGTTTCGTTTACGGCTGTTTCTACCGAACAACCGATCATCATCACACAAATCAGTACCGCAACCAGCAAAGCGGCCAATCTTTTAATACTCATCCATTCCTCCGGCATTGTTTTGCAGACAAATTCAAAACACTTCAATTAATTGTATATTATAACGAAGCGGCGGTCTTTTTGCAACAGAACCCGTTATGCCATAAGGAACCAAGCCCAAGCTTATTATTTCAGCAGAAACAGAATTTTTGTTAAAAGCTCGTCTTCGGGTACTTCGTCCGGGGAATTATAGTAAAATTCGTAGCATATCCCGGTTGGCTCAAGGCCCTGTTCTTTTACCCAGTCCGTCATGGCTTCGTAGGTGGGCCCCATCTGCATATATGGTCCCTTGTACATACAGGATACCTGTTTGCATGCGGGGATGCTGCTCGCCTTTATTTCGTCTTTTCCGGGAATGATCTTAGAAACAGGATACCCCATTTCAACATCAAGATTGTCCATATCCATGTTGTAGTAGGCGGTGAACGGCGCATCCGCAGGCGCTTCGCCTATTTCTTCAAGATATGCGCCGATGGCCTCATAGGCTTTGCCGATCTCCTGTGGCAGATTGGTAACAGAAGTTGTGATGCGTATGGAAAGCACCGGCTGTTCTTTTTGTACGGTCAATGTAAATGGATTGCTCATAGTAAGCCTCCTTGTTTTATTGACCGCATTATAGCAAAACAAACCTGACAGCTATATGTCATGTTGCGATAAATACTTCTCATAAATTTCTTTTGCTATTTGGCCAAGGACGGTGCGCACATGCGGCGGATTCACCACCTCGACCTGATTGCCAAAGCTCAAAAGAAACCCATACGTCTGATAAGTATCCGGCAGTCTTGTTTTGACCATGATTCTGCCTGTTTCGTCTTTTTCCAAATTGTCGCCAAACCATTCGGCCACGATCTCTTCCATCGCCTGGCTGAATAGCAGGTCAAAAGAAATCAGATCCTGCGTATTTCTGATTGATGGTTGGTCCGGAGCCTCATCAACCGGAACATCCCGGGGAGTAAATAAAATGCCGCTTGTGCTTAGCTCCTTGATCCGCGAAACCTTGAAATACCGAAAGCTGCCCCGAAGGCAGCACCACGCGTGCAAGTACCACTTTTGCGCTTTGAGTATCAGCGAATAAGGCTCCACCCGGCGCTTCGTTATGCTGCCTTGCGAATCAGTATATGTAAATTCGAGTTCTGTTGCGGCTTCGATAGCCTCACGTATCACAGAGAGCTTTTCTTTGGTATAAGCATCCTCATGCCAAGGCGATAGATCAATCACAAACTGCCTCAGCTTGGCGTTGAGAAGCTCCAGCTGCTGCGCATTTAACGTGTTTTTAAGCTTCTCCATTAGAATGTCGTGACTTTTGCCTGCTATTGTGTTGTCGATGCCTTTTAATGTGGAAATAACGGCAGCCATTTCTTCGCCTGTGAGCACGCTTTTATCCATGCGAAACCCCTCGGCGATGCCGATACCGCCGCCGCTGCCTTGGTAGGTGACAATAGGGATGCCCGCTAGATTGATCGCTTCCACATCTCTTAATATCGTGCGCACAGACACATCAAAGCGCTTGGCCAGTTCCTTGGCTTGGACGCGCTCTTTTCGAAGCAAAACCACAAGAATCGCAACCAGTCTGTCGGTCTTCAACCTATCACCGCCTCCCGTTTGGATAAGTCTATTATACTAAGCCGCAGCGTTATTTGGAAATCAAAAAAATAACACGGTGACCTATTGCGCGGGTGCGAAAAATACGCTATAATACGTTTCTGTGAACATCTATATGGGGCATTGGCTCAGCTGGTAGAGCGCTGCGTTCGCAATGCAGAGGTCAGCGGTTCGATCCCGCTATGCTCCACCAAAGCTCTGGCGATAAGTCGGGGCTTTTTTAATTCCCCCTCCCGCGAAAAATGATGAAAAGTGATGATTTTTGTCGATAGACGTGGTATGCTTTGTCATATCATACGAAAGGCGGGACGTGGCAATTTATGGATGAAATCAGAATTGTCATTGTGGATGACTCTTCTTTTTCTATTGCGTTTTTGAGGGATATTTTTGAGGCAAACGGGCTCAAAGTGGTGGGGGAAGCCGGTACTTTGGAAGAAGTGAAAGAGGTCGTTAAACAGACAAAGCCCACTTTGGTCACAATGGATATGACGCTGCCCGGCACAGACGGCCTTGAGTGTACGCGCGCCGTACATGCAATTGACGAAAACATCAAGGTGATCGTTGTCAGCTCGATGATGGATGAAGAAATCGTAAAAGAGGCCAAAGAAAATAAAGTGTCTGCCTATGTTCAAAAGCCGGTGGATGCTGAAGAATTGATGACGGTGGTCAATCGGGTGATGGCGTCTGAAGAGCTCTATCAGTTTCTCGAAGACGAATATTTTGTGGTGTTTAAAGAAGCGCTGATGGATTGCCTGAACCGTATGACAAAAACCATACCCACGTATGAGAAAGAATACTATTCCAACAAAGAGTTTGAATCACAAGGCATGAGCATCATAGTTGGCATTATAGGCAAGTTCTCGGGACGGATGATGCTGGATCTATCATTGGAAACCTCCAGAAGTCTCGTCACCGCCGTTTTAAAAAGAGAACCCAAAAACAATAACGAGATAACAGGCGTTCTGGGGGAGTTTGCAAACATCATATCGGGTAACGCATGCTCGATACTGAACAGAAAGAAAAAAGCACTGGGTCTGCGTGTGGCGCCTCCGGCCATGCTTCGTGGAGACTGTGTTCTCGTTTCCGCATCCAATTTTAAAACAACCAATGTGATTGCACAAACAGCTTTTGGGAGCATACTGCTTAATGTTGGATTCCAAAGGGGTGAAGAAAAGTGGATGTAAAATATATAAATCCGTTTTTGGAGTCTTTTTCTGCCGTGATGCCCCAGCTCGGCTATGAAAATATTCAAAAGGGGAGCTTAAGCGTTAAGGGGCAGGAACTTGTCAACTCAGGAGTCAATATTATCATCGGTATTGTGGGAAAAATACGCGGTAATGTTGTCTATAATCTTACAATGCAGAGCGCTAAGAACATTGCATCGACCATGATGGGAATGCCGATAGAAGAACTGGACGAAATGTCGAAGAGCGCTTTATCGGAGCTTGCAAACATGTTAACGGCCAGTGCGGCAACGTCTTTTTATAATTTGGGGCTGCCTGTCGATATTTCCACGCCGACACTGCTGCAGGGGGAGAACATTTCCATCAAAATGAGCTCGAATCAGGTGTTGTGTGTTCAACTGCTGGCGGATGATAATGCCGTTGACGTCAATATCGCTTTTGAATAAAACGAACTTGCTTAAGCTCTGGCTATACGCCGGGGCTTTTTTGTACTGTGTTTTTGTCGCGCCCGGAAAGGCCTGATGAGCCTATCGGAGAGATCAATATAAATCGGGAATAGCGCCGCAAGAATCGGGTTTTAAAACTGTATCGATTTAACGTGAGGGTTGTCTTTGAGAAGACTCATAAAGCTAGCAATGTTGAAACTCCTCGGCAGTTTCACGTATAGTTCCATCTCAAGTAAATCGTTTTCGAGCTTTTCCGCTTTTAGGTTGATGATCTCGATGTGATTTGCGGCGAATGTCTCCTGAATAAACGTAATAGCATTATTGCTTTCACTAAATATAATATTGACCTGTTCCGAAACGGGCAAATGAAACCAACGGTAATTCTTGTGCAGCAACACCTGAACAACGAGCACCAAAATGGTCGCCGCGCCTCCGATAAAATAAAGCTGCGCGCCGATGGCCATGCCGATGCCCGCTGTTGTCCAAACGCCTGCCGCAGTCGTTAAACCGCTGATAGCTTGCTTTTTAAGGAAAATCATGCCTGCGCCTAAAAATCCAATGCCGCTCACAATCTGGGATGCGATGCGTGTCGGGTCGTAACCTGCGCTTGAATGTAAATCAATAAAGCCGTATTTTGATATAATCATGATGAGGGCGGCACCCAAAGCCACGATAATGTGCGTTCTGACACCGGCTTCCTTGAGCCTGTTCTTGCGTTCATAGCCAATCAGGCATCCGCAAATGCCCGCAACCACAAGCCGTAAAAGAAATTCAAGCTGAGTCCATATATCTCCAACCATGGTTCATCCCCTCTTTAGTCTGTGTGTTCTTAATATTTATATCAAAAATAAAATAAAAAATAGAACCACTTGATAAAAATGAATCGCGGTAAAGCTAAAGCCGCCTATCAAATAGCAACCCTGTTTTGCTTCTTTTGATTCAGATGGGGGGTGGGCCCTGTGGCTTTGCGTTTTTGTATTTTGACAGGTTGTGTTTATCGTGTAGCGGCTCGTAAAATTACTGCCAGGGATTAAGATGTATTTACTTACTTATTTATAAACATCTATCTAGGTTTTAAACAACTAGTTTGATATGATAACTAATCGAAATTTATATACATCAATGAATATAAGAACTTACAAAAGGTTTGCATTCAGGTGTAAACAAGTCTATAATAATTTTACCTTATACACAGGATAAGGCATCGGCTTCGGGGAAAATACAACGCATTTCAAAAGCTGCGAGCCTTATTTTTATAGCCAAATCCAGCATAGATATGCGCAGCGCTGCGCAGGCCAAGCAAGGAGGAGCCAAAAATGGATGAGAACATTCGTCAAATCTCCAGCAGAATTAAAGAACTGAGGGAGATATTAGGCATCAGTACACAAACAATGGCTGACACAATCCGTATTGCGCACGATACCTATTTAGCTTACGAGGACGGAAAGCTGGATATACCCATCAGCGTGCTTTATGCCATTGCGGGTGAGCTTCAAACGGACTTAACCGTACTGTTAACGGGTGAACCGCCTCGAATGGACACACATTGCATCGTTCGTGCAGGGCATGGGGTCGATATTGAGCGCTATCCAGGATACAGCTATTCCAGCATTGCATACAATTTTATTCATCGCGAAATGGAGCCTTTGCTGGTCACTATTGATCCGCAGGATGAGACACCCGCGCTTGTCATGCATGGCGGGCAGGAGTTCAATTACGTTCTGGAAG
Source organism: Bacillota bacterium (assembly GCA_023436115.1). GTDB lineage: Bacteria > Bacillota > Clostridia > Christensenellales > SZUA-584 > SZUA-584. The sequence goes on from JAEZKQ010000002.1 coordinate 42,126, forward strand.
GCAAAATGCGCATCACGCTGGGCAATAACAGCTATGAGCTAAGAGCCGGAGATGCAATCTATTTTGATCCGCGGCTGCCGCATGCACAATCGGCCATTGGGTCTACGGCCAAATTTTTAACCGTGATTAACGAAAAATAGTGGGGAATGGGTATGAATGAAATAATAAAAAGGTTTTGTCCCAGAGTCGATTTTGATTCATATGAAGATCTGAAACAAAACTATAAATGCATCGCGCCTGAGCATTTTAATTTTGCCTACGACGTTGTAGATGAGTGGGCAAAAATCGATCCTAATAAACCGGCATTGGTGTGGACAAATGACAATGCGGATATGAAGCGCTTTTCGTTTGGTGACATAAAGGCGCTTAGCGATCGCGCTGCCAATGTGATATCCTCTTTTGGCATTAAAAAGGGCGACGTCGTAATGCTGATTCTCAAGCAGCGCCCCGAGGTTTGGGTGTGCATGACAGCGCTTATGAAAATAGGTGCGATCTGCATTCCTGCCAGCTATCAGCTGACACCCAAAGATATTGAATACCGCTGCAATATCGCAGATGTGAAGATGCTCATCAGCGTGGATGAACCGGAAATCATCGGACATATCAAGGCGGCCATGCCCGAATGCAGGTCGGTAAAAAATTATCTTTGCGTCGGTGATGATACGCCCGAGGGCTTTATAAGCTTTCAAAAAGAGATGGACAAGGCGGACAGCGTTTTTATTCGACCGACAGGGGACAACGCGGTATGCAACACAGACCCGATGCTGATCTATTTTTCATCCGGCACAACCGGTATGCCCAAAATGGTTTGGCACGATTTTGAGTTTCCGTTGGGACATATCGTAACGGCAAGATATTGGCAATGTGTGCAGGAAAACCGTATTCATATGACGCAAACGGATTCGGGATGGGCAAAGTTTGCGTGGGGCAAAATATTCGGACAATGGATCTGCGGCGCCACGATCGGCGCTTATGATACCGAAAAATTTGTGCCGCACAAGCTGCTGGATGCATTGATGCGCATACGCCCGACGACATTTTGCGCTCCGGCCACCATTTACCGTTATTTGATCAAAGAAGACTTATCCGGTTATGACTTGAGCTTTATCGAGCATGCGAGCCTTGCCGGTGAGCCGCTGAATCCCGAAGTGTACAGGAAAATTGGCGAAATGACAGGGCTTTATGTGCATGAAGGCTTTGGACAGTCGGAATCATCCGTACTGCTGGCAAACTTCCCGTGGCTGGAGATTAAACCTGGCTCTATGGGCAAGCCCTCGCCGCTGTATCATATCGATTTGCTTGATGCCGACGGCAGCTCATGTGAGGATGGCGTGGTAGGCTCTATCGTTGTCAGAGATACGGACAAGCAGCACCCGTTAGGGCTGTTTCGGGGCTATTGGAACGATCCTCAGACCACCGAAAGATCGTGGCATGACGGTATCTACAATACAGGCGATATGGCCTGGCGCGATGCCGACGGTTATTATTGGTTCGTGGGCCGCAACGACGACGTGATTAAGTGCTCAGGCTATCGTATCGGGCCGTTTGAGGTGGAAAGCGTGCTGTTAGAGCACCCATGTGTGCTGGAATGCGCTGTGACGGCAGCGCCCGATCCTGTTCGCGGACAGGTGGTTAAAGCCACCATCGTGCTTGCAAAAGGTTATACGCCCAGCGACGAGCTGAAAAAAGAGCTGCAGAACCATGTGAAGAAGACGACCGCACCGTATAAATACCCGCGTATTGTCGAATTTGTCACCGCACTGCCCAAGACCACAAGCGACAAGATACAGCGCAACGTGATACGGCAGATGGATCAGAACAAGCAATAACGATAAGGCCGCTGGGTTATCTGACTCAGCGGTTTATTATAATGCGGGATAGATTGACGTTTGGTGATTATCTATTACCCCACGCCGTTATGTGAGAATACGTGAAAAATTTCGTTGTGAGGTTGCTTTGAATAGCAGGCTTTCGTTCCTTATATCAGCTATATTGATTCTCGGTCTGTTGGCTGCAGGCTGCTCGCCAGCTGATGATTCGGCAGAGACCATTCTCGGCATTAGCGTTAAACCGAGCCCTTTATCCCCATCTGTGCCGACGCTCATACAGACAACGCCGCCGGATATCGAAGCCACTACCGCACCAACCGCTGAGCCAGCAAATAATACTGAAACCGATGCGACACCATCGTCCGGCAAGGACAGCGGCAAGAAAGAAATTGCCGATGGCTTTTACTATATGGCGCTCAGCGACGATTTAAAGAAGCGCATCACAGGGATGAGTTACCCTAAAGACGATGACGATACGCAGATCAGCTATGATGACCTGAACTATATCAAGCTGTGCTATTATGATTTTGAGGCAGAGGTGCATGACGGTGAGTTGATCGTCAATAAAAAGCTGGCCAAAGAAGTCACAGAGATTTTCTATGAGCTGTATAAAGCCGAATATCCGCTTGAGTCGGTGCGGCTTGTGGACGATTTCGGTGAGCCGGGGGATGACAACCTCTCCATGGCCGCGAACAATACGTCAGCCTTTAACTACCGCAAAGTGACGGGTTCTAAGAAACTATCACGCCATAGTTATGGTGCGGCGATCGACATTAATCCGGTGCTGAACCCGTATATCGACGGAGACAGGGTCGCGCCCGAGAATGGCGCGGAGTATGTTGATCGGTCTTTGGATCTTATCGGTATGATCGACCATGACGACCTCTGCTATAAGCTGTTCACACAGCGCGGGTGGACATGGGGCGGCGACTGGAGCGGCGACAAGGATTATCAACACTTTTCCAAGGATATTGGCTTCTGAGCTGCCACTGACATTTATATGAATTAGGAGGCTTAATATGAATAGTGATCTCACTTTCCGCTTTGCGGTTCCCGGCGACACTGCGCTGATATTGTCCTTTATTAAAAAGCTCGCAGAGTATGAGAACATGCTTGAACTGGTAACAGCCGATGAAGCGCTGCTTGATGAGTGGATATTTAAGAAGCAAAAGGCCGAGGTGTTTTTTGCGGTCGCGGATGGAAAAGAAATCGGTTTTGCGTTGTTCTTTCACAATTTCTCTACTTTCCTTGGAAAGGCGGGCATTTATCTGGAAGACTTATTTGTTCTTCCCGAATACCGCGGGAAAGGGTACGGCAAGGCGATACTCAAAAAGCTTGCTCAAATAGCCGTTGAACGAGGATGCGGACGGCTGGAATGGTGGTGTCTGGATTGGAACCAGCCGAGTATCGACTTTTATACGTCTTTAGGTGCAGAGCCAATGAGCGACTGGACGGTATACCGTCTGTCGGGCGAAACCATGGAGAAACTGGCTATGCAGCCATAGCAACAGATGCCCCGCTTATGTGCAATAAAGCGAGGCGTTTTTTTATCTGGCATTATAAGCCGTAAGGCGTGCGGTAAAGGTCATTCTTCTTAAGACCGTTCATTTTTGCTATCTGCCGCCACCCGATATTGCCGCCGAGAAAGTACATCCACCTTGGAATTTTGACACCGATATATACCGTGTGTGAAGACGCTTGTTTATCCTGCTGTATGTCAGCCGTCATTTGGTCGAGAGCGCTTATGAAATCAGACATCGTTTTTCTCATAAACGGCGCGTCCTTTGCGCCCAGCACCATGCCGCCGCTGCCGAAAGCCACGCCGAAGCCGAAATCGGCGCCTATGTGTTTTGCAAAGCTTCGAATAACGCGGATGGCTTCTTCGTTGATCTGGGGCTCGGGAAAACCGCAGTTGACGACGGTGAAGATCTTTTGCCCGGATCGTTTTTGTCCGTCAGACTTAGCATAATCCTCAAGGAATCGTGTGAGCATGCCGGGCATGCAGAAAAAGTAAAGAGGGAAAATGATCAGCATGGCATCGGCGCTGCGCATGGCCTCAAAGGCGGGTTCGCAGTTTTTGAGCGCCTTGCCGACATCAATAATATCCGCCTTCAAACCGGATTTCTCTATTTGTTCTTTAGCCAGTTCAGACAGATAAGCGGATACAGACGGCTCACCTTTTTTGGGGCTTGCGCTCAGTATAGTTACCTTTTTCATAACACACCTCCCACGATGCGCTTGAGCGAAGCCGGTTCAAACGTACTTTTTATTTGTCTATCAGTACCGTCATCAATCAATATGTCAATGTTGTTGCGGTGTTTTTTTGTGATGTCAGTGAAAAGCTGCGCATCTTCGGCACTTAAGCTATCGCCATAGCCGATCATAATCTGCCTTGGGTAGCTTGTATATCGCCGGGGATGCATCGTGGAGCCGTCTTTTCTCGATTCAAAGAACGGCAGCATATTGGGCAGCCAGCGATCCAGCGCGTATTTGATGTTCGCGCTGAACTGTCCGAAAATCACAGGGACAAGATATACCACCACGTCGCTGGTCATCATAGCGCGGTTTATGCTTGCAAGATCGTCGCCAATCACGCATTCTCCTGGCTTTTTGGTCCAGCAGCCGAAGCAGCCCACGCAATAGTGGATATCGTTGCGCCCGAGCTGCTTTTCTTCCGTCTCAAAACCCAAAAGAGCATCCTTGGCTTGGTCTAGCAGCCGCACGTATGCAGCCGTTTGATAGTCCTTATCAGACAGAATATAAGCTTTCATTTTCAAACTCCTCAATGTTTACGATGTAAACATAATATCAGCCAATGTTTACCTTGTCAACATTTTGTGTTATAATTTTTTAATAAAATAAAGCAGGAAAAAGGTTATGGCAAAAGACAACTATCATCACGGTGATTTAAAAACGGAACTGATCAAAAAGGGACTAAATATACTCAATGAAGAGGGCTTTGACGCCTTTTCATTGCGTAAGGTGGCCAAGGCCTGCAACGTCAGCCAAACAGCGCCATACAGGCATTATAAAGATAAAGAGGAGCTGATCACGGCGATTACGCTGACGGCTTTGCAAGCGTTTAACGAAAGCCTGGAGCAGGCTGTGGCGAATCAAGTCACCGATCCCAAAAGACAACTCAGAGACTTAGGCATAGCCTATGTCCGCTTTTTTGTGGAAAACCCAGAATATTTAAAGCTTTTGTTTTTGAGCGATCTGAAGCTGGGTATGGCTGAAACAGGCAAAAAACACTGTGAAGACAAGCAGGGGCATCCGTTTGACGTGCTCGTTCAAACTGTCAGACGGTATAAAGCCCACTACGCTGAGGAAAAGCGCAGCGAGGAAGAGCTGCTGATGTATTGCTGGGGGCTTGTCCACGGTATCGCGGTGCTGATTGTGAATAACGAGATACCGTTCAAGTCGGACTATATGCAGCTTGCCAAGGCAATCATAGAAAGCGAAAGGTTTTTATAAATACGTTATTCCTCCGCCCTCGCGACGCAGCAGGGGCTGATATCGTTTAAGAATTTGAGCAATGCATCAAGCGCGCTTTTTTGTGGCTTATACACGATAAAAGGCGGCGTGGCAGAGCGCAGCTGCGCAAATGGCTTATGCTGCTGCAAAATGTGCAGCAGACGATCTGTGTCGATCACGCATTCTTCTGGATATTTGAGCGTAAACGCACGACCACTTCGCGTGACAGATATGATACCTGCACGTGCGGCGAAACGTTTGAGCAGTGATATGAGCATGAGGTTTTCCACGGGACGCGGCATTTTGCCATACCGATCCACGATTTCTTCTTTGAGCTGTTTGGCGCTGCGGGTGCTGTCGATGGCAGCAATTTTTTTGTAAACTTCAATACGCTGTATCTCATCGCTGATATAAGCCGCCGGGACATGAGCGTTGAGTCCGATTTCCACGGAAGTATCGGCGGGGCGTTCCACGCGTTCTCCCTTAAGCTCGGCGACTGCTTCGCGCATCATACGGCAGTACATATCATAACCCACGGCGGCCATCTGACCGGATTGCTCTGCACCCAGCAGATTGCCCGCACCTCTGATCTCCAGGTCGCGCATGGCGATTTTAAAGCCCGCACCCAGTTCTGTGAATTCGGCAATAGTTGCCAGACGTTTTTCGGCATCGGGTGTCATGTGCGTGCCGGGGAGATAAGTGAGATAGGCGTAAGAGCTTTTGGCAGCGCGGCCCACGCGCCCTTTGATCTGGTACAGCTGAGCCAGTCCGAACTTATCGGCCTCGTAGACGATCACGGTGTTCACGTTAGGAATGTCGATGCCCGATTCGATAATCGTCGTGCAAAGCAGCACGTCATAAGCACCGCTTAGAAAATCCACCATCACGTCTTCCATCGCCGTTTCACCCATGCGTCCATGCGCAACGGCCACGCGCGCTTCGGGTACGTTTCGCTTAAGTTCCATGGCGATTCTATCCATGAGACCGATCTGACGGCAGACCAAATAGACCTGTCCGCCGCGATCCATTTCCCGCTTGATTGCGTCGCGCAGCAGCTGGCCTGAATATTCGATCACATAGCTTTCGGGCGCCTTGCGCTCTTCGGGAGGCGTTTCCAGAACGCTTAAATCGCGTATACCTGTGAGCGCCATTTGCAGCGTACGGGGAATGGGCGTGGCTGAGAGGGTCAGCACATCCACACTGCGCTTGATATCTTTGATGCGTTCTTTATGTGACACACCGAAACGCTGCTCCTCATCGATAACCAGCAAGCCGAGCTCTTTAAATTTGACGTCAGGGGAGAGCAAACGATGCGTGCCGATTACGATGTCCACCGTACCTGCCTTTATGCCTTTGAGTATGCGGTTCTGCTCGGATGCGGATACATAGCGCGATACCGTTTCAATGGTCACCGCGAACTCCTTAAATCTTTCCCGGAACGTATAAAAGTGCTGGCGGGCCAACAGTGTGGTGGGAACAAGCACGGCGCATTGCCGTCCTTCCATCACGGCCTTGAAGCAGGCGCGCATCGCCACCTCGGTTTTGCCGTAACCCACATCGCCAAGCAGCAGCCTGTCCATGACTTTTTCGTTTTGCATGTCCTTCTTGATTTCGGCAATGCTTTGCAGCTGGCCTTCGGTTTCTTCATAGGGGAAGCTGTCTTCAAATTGCCGCTGCCAAAGCGTATCTTCCCCATATTGATAACCCTTTTTCTCCAGCCGTTCGCTGTATATCGAAACAAGGTCTTCTGCAAGCTCTTTAACAGCCTTTTTAACGCGCGCTTTGGTTTGGCTCCATTCGCGGCCGCCCAGCTTGGATAAGCGCTCGTTTTCTCCGCCCATGTATTTTTGTACACGATCGATCTGGTCTGTGGGGATAAAAAGCTTGTCTCCGTCACGGTACTCCAGCTCCATATAGTCGCGGGATATGCCTTGCACAGCACGCGTGACAAGACCTAAAAATCGGCCTTTGCCGTGTATGTCGTGTACGATGATATCGCCCGGCTTTAAGTCGGTGAAAATATCTGTTTGCCTGCGCACAGAGGACCGCCGGTGCTTACGGGCGAAGCCGTATATTTCGTGCTCACCCAAATAATAGACTTTTTCGTTTGTGAGCTCGAAGCCCAAATGCAACCGTTCGGTGTAGGCCCCCGCTTCGCCGGGATTCAGTGCCCGGCCGTCACGAATCGCAGGCACACTCATCTCAGCATCGGACAGCTCGGCGGATAAACGCTCTGCGCGGGTGATGCTGCCGCATGCCAGATAGATGCGCCATCCCGCGGTAACACGGCCTTTTATATCCTCTTTCAGCAGTTCCAGCTTCCGGTGATAGGAGAGCGCGCTTTTGGCACGCATATGCAGTGTGGTTTTCGCTTTCAGTTCGGGTGAAGGCGCAATGCTGCACAGGTCTATCGCGGGGGTATGGTTGCGAAGCGTGTCCGAAAGAGGCAGATAGAGCGCGTGCTGATCAGCAAGCGCCGCGCCGGTTTGTATCATCGTGTTCAGCCGTTCCGCAAAATCCTCAATACGTTCTTTTTCGGATTCCACGATGCGGCGATGGTCGTCAATTATAACAAGAGCATCGGGCAGATAGTCAAGGAGGCTATGGCCGCAAAACGCATACGCATAGTTTTCCATGTCCTCAAAGTAACGGTGCTTTTTCAGATGATCGGCATAGTCTTCGAAACGCTGTGCGAGCACTGGATTCTTAGGCTTCGCCGCAGACAGATAAGCCAGCCCCCGCTCAGCGGCAGCACTGCTTAGCACCAGTTCAACGGCAGGTGGAATCGTGATATTGTCAAGGCTTTCGCGGCTGCGCCGCTGCGTGCCCGGGTCAAAGGCATGAATGCTTTCCACAACGGTATCAAAAAAATCAATACGGTAAGGCGCGACAGCGCCCGGACAAAAAACGTCCAGTATTTCACCGCGCCGCGCGGCCTGTCCTGCTGTCTCCACGGCGCTCACGCGTTCATAGCCGCTCAGTACAAGACTCTGAATCAGCTTTTCAGGATCAAAGGTTTGGTCTTTGCGTATGGTCAAATGAGCTTCTTTGAAATCTTCGGGCGGCACAAGCCTGGCAAGCAGCGCCTCCTCGCTTATAAAAGCGACGCGTGCATTTCCGGTTAACATCGAGGAAATGCCGTGTATACGTGAGAACATGATCTCACGGCTGCGCGCCACGGAGGAGCGCAGCTGCAGCGGCCGGTGAGGGATATGAACGGCATCGTCAAGCGCCCCCGCATAAGACTCCGCCGTCTCTTCTGCGCCGCAAATCACAATAACGCTTTTATGAAACTCTGACGAAAGTGCCGCGGCCAAATGTGGTTTTAAGCTCTCCGGTACGCCAAAAAGCGAGCAGGGAACGTTCCCTGCCCGTATCGTTTCCGTGAGTTGTAAGAACACCTCTGCCGCAGAGAGGTGCGTACCTATGTGCATCATCTTTGCCTTATCACTCTGTTAGTTAAAGCGGCTTTGCGCGTCAAGAACCCCGTCGCTGATAATCGCTTCCACGGCATCGGCCGCTTTGGTAAGCGTATCAAACGCGGCCTGTTTGTCTGAGTATTCGCCCAGCACATGGTCGATAATATCGCCCTCCGGCCTGCCGATACCCACGCGCACACGAACGAATTCTTCCGTTTGCAGCTGATAGATCACAGATTTCATGCCGTTATGAGAACCTGCGCTGCCTCGGGCCTTGATGCGTATGCTGCCTGTTTTTAGATCCACATCATCATAAACCAGTATCAGCTGATCCGCACGAATGCCCAGCGCCTGAGCCATTTCTTTAACGCTTTCGCCCGATTTATTCATATATGTTTGCGGCATTGCCAACACAACACGCTTGCCGCCGATCGTGCCTTTGCCGAGTCGTGCGCTGTACGTGTGAATCCGTACAGGTATATGATGCCGCGAAGACAATATTTCAATCACATCAAAACCCGCATTATGGCGTGTATGCGCGTATTTACCTCCCGGATTTCCAAGCCCTATAATATAATAGTCGCCGCTTAAATCTGCGGAAGACTTTTTGCGAAGCTTAGCAGATCCGAATAATTTCCCTGCATGCATTCAGGCACCTCTTTTAAGTCTCCGATCACGTGGTCAATAACCAAAAAGGCTTCGAAACCGAGCGTAACCGCGCTCAAATCATCTCGCACGTCGTTTCCCACAACGTAACATTCCTCGGCTTTGAGGCCAGTGACACCTAGCACTTCATTAAAGTATTCCAGATTTGGTTTACAAAAATGCGAATTATCGTAGTAACTGATGTATTCAAAATCATTGGGGGAGAGCCCGGCCCATTCAATACGCATGTTGGTCGCCAAAGGCGGAAACAAAGGGTTCGTGCTGAGTATAAGCCGGTAGCCCTTGTCTTTAAGCACCTTTATGGTTTCGGCAACACGCAGATCTGCGTGTGAGCTATCCTTAACTTTTATAAAATCATTCTCGTAAAAACGGTCCATATGCGCAATGATCTGCCCGCTTTCTTTGCCGGATGCTTCGGTGACCGTTTTAAGAAAAGCATCCTTGTTGAGCATACGGCCATCATTCAGAAGCATAGCATATACGCCTTGTCCAAATGTTTTTTCTCCGTTTTCTCCTAATAAATCAAAAAAACCGCTCTTTTGTATCTGCATATAATAGGTTCTGGTAAACGTGTCCATGTCTAAAGGGAGCAGGGTGCCATCGAGATCAAAGAAGAACGCTTTCCTCATTCGCCCCTCCTAGCTTTGGCCCATCCCTCAATGACTGTCTGACGGCTTCGGGCTATGCACAGGGCATCTTCCTGCACATCTTTTGTGACTGTGGAGCCCGCTGCGATATATGCTCCGTCTCCCACGGTGACTGGCGCAACTAAATTGGCATTGCATCCCACAAAAGCGTTTTTACCCACAATGGTTTTAGACTTTTTCTTACCATCGTAGTTCACAAACACCACGCCGCAGCCGATATTGGATTTTTCGCCGATTTCACCGTCACCGATGTAGGACAGATGCGAGACTTTTGCGCCATCCCTGATCACGGAATTCTTCACTTCCACAAAGTCGCCCACGCGACAGCCGTTACCCACGATGCTGCCCGGACGCAGATACGCATAGGGCCCAATCGTGGAGTTTTCGCCTACGGAAGAATTCAAAACAACGCTGTTTTGCACCTTGGTCAGCGCGCCGATGGTGCTGTCCGCAATGCGGCTGCCCGGATAGAGCACAGCCCCTTCGCCAATGATGGTCTTTCCCTCAAGCGTAACACCCGGGTAGACCACCGCATCTTGGCCGATGGATACGCCGGCATCGATATAAGTGCTGTCCGGATCGATGATCGTGACACCGGAGAGCATGAGGTTGCGGTTAATCCGGCAGCGCAGCTTGGCAGCGGCGTCGGCAAGCTGAACACGGTCGTTAACACCTATACATTCATCCGTGTTGCCGCAGTTCACGGCTTCAATGCGATGCCCGGCTTTCGAAATATATTCAATACAATCGGTCAGATAATACTCGCCCTGAACGTTGTTGGGTTGTAAGCATTTGAGCGCGTCACGCAGCAGCGGCAGAGAAAAACAATACACCGACAGATTGATTTCACGGATCTTGCGTTGCGGCTCGGTTGCATCTTTGTGCTCAACAATGCAGGATACGCTCCCATCATTGCCGCGCACGATACGACCATAACCCGTCGCATCATCAACAACGGCTGTGAGCAGGCATGCTCCCAGTTTTTCTTCTGCGGTTTTGTTAACCAAAGCACTTAAGGTTTCGGCTTGTATCAGCGGCATGTCTCCTGCCACAACAAGCGCATAACCGTCTCCTGTTAAATAGTCCTTGGCAGCCATTACGGCATGGCCCGACCCGAGCGGCTGTTCCTGTACCGCATAGAAAACGCTGTCGGCAAAATAATCTTTCACCGCATCCGCGTTTTTTCCGATGACGAGCACAGCTTTCTGTCCTGTGGCCTGTGATGCCGCATCCACGACCCATTGCGCAAGCGCCTTGCCTGCCGCCTGATGAAGCACCTTGGGTGTTGCTGATTTCATTCTTTTGCCTTCTCCGGCAGCCAGTATAACGGCTATGCAATTCGTATTCATCATAGTATCTCCAAATATTGATAGATTCACATAAACAATATAGATATTATTCTTTTGGGTCGTATGTGTCAACATACGTCCGTCCCTACGCCACGCAAAAAACGGCCATATTGCAGGCCGCTTTTTATGTTTAGTTTGTTTCGCCGAAGCTTAGGCCGATCTCACGGCCCACCCGCAGCAGATCTGCATCAAGCGGAATTGTTTTTGTTTTCCCGGCCACGTCTTTTATAAGGTTCGACGTGACCACACCGTTTTTAACGGCCACTGTATGGCCGAATTGACGCTGCTGTATAAGCTTGGCCGCATACACACCCATCTCAGTGGCGAGCACACGGTCGTAAGGGCAGGGTGCGCCGCCGCGCTGATAATGCCCGGGAACAACAACACGTGTGTCGATATCCAGAACGTTATTGAGTTCGTCAGCGAGCTTATAGCCGATGGAATAATGCTTGCCTTTAAGATCCTGATCTTCCGCATCCGTGATGCTGCGCGCACCCTCGGCTACTGCAATAATGGAAAAATGCTTGCCGCGCTCGTAGCGGTCGTTAATGACATCGGCAACAGCATTAATGTCGTAGGGGATTTCAGGCAGGAGAATCACGTCTGCGCCGCTTCCGATACCCGCGCTCAATGTCAGCCAGCCCGCTGTGTTGCCCATGAGCTCCACGATCATGACGCGCGAGTGGGAATACGCGGTCGTATGGACTTTATCGATAACGTCTGTGGCAATGTCTACTGCGCTTTGAAAACCAAATGTGATGTCGGTGCCCCAGATATCGTTGTCAATCGTTTTGGGCAGACCGATCACATTGAGCCCGTGGTCGGCCAATAGACCTGCCGCTGTATGCGTGCCGTTGCCGCCAATCGTTACAAGACAATCGAGCTCCATCTTCTCATAATTCTTGGACATCGCCTTAAACGCATCCAAAAACTTACCTGAATTTTGGCGCAGCGTTTTATCACGCTGCCGCGAGGTGCGCAGTATGGTGCCGCCAAGTGTGAGTATACCGGAAAACTCTTCTTTGCTCATTGTCCGGTAAGTGGCGTCGATGAGCCCCCCGAAGCCATCCAGAATGCCGACGATCTCCGCATCGCCCAAGAGCTGATAAGATGCCTTGGCCACACCGCGGATTGCGGCGTTAAGACCGGGGCAATCGCCGCCGCTCGTGAGTATGCCAATACGTTGAGTCATGATGTTTCCTCCGTTTATATGTGAAAGTTTTTTAGTTTCTAGATATGCGATTAGTATACACCAATACGGCATGTCTTTCAATAATAGGCAATTTGAGAAAGACAAATAAAAAGCGGCACATCATGACATCTGTGCCGCTAAGTACATCCATCCGGTCTACAGCCTCGATTTAATTGACACGAATAATGCCTGGCAGTGAAGACATATTGCCCAGATCAGAGATAGCTGCGCCATTTGTATTCATCTCAAAACGACTGTCGTCTTTAACAGCGTCCTTTGGCATACCAATGGAAATGGCGCCTTCGTAAGCAACACTGATAGACATCTCGGCAGAGGTTATATCCATCGCGCCAGATAAATGGCCGTCTGATATTTGCTGATCGCCGATAATTGTGATCTCATCCGAACCGGGCACGCTGATCGTTCCTTTGAAATCGAATCCGTTGGCTGCTTTTGTTAGCAACAGCTCCATCTTAGCTGTTTCGCCGTCCGCGGTTATTTCAAGGCTCAACTCTCTTTCATCGCCTTTGTTTTCAGAGCTGAATGTAGCCTCAAAAACCTGACTGCCCGATTCCTCGAAAACAATCTCCATATTGTCGGGCTTGCCGCCGTTGTATTCAACCGTCCAGACAAGCTCAAAATCGGAATCGCTCAGCATAGGTGCTGCCAGAGAAATAATATTCGACATATCATATGAATAGCCCGAGATTTCCTTGATAATATCGCTCAACGCGTCATTTAATTCTTTATCATCTTCAAGCTTATCCGCAAATACATCCAGTGCTTCCGAGAGCGCATGACCATCCAGTGTCAGCGTGGTCTCTTTTGCACTTTTTTCAAAGCATTTTTCGTCGATACTATTCAAGAGCATTTCAGAGAGCTTCAGATAATCAATCTGTGAATTCTTATCGCTATTAAAAAGTGAGGCGATTCTTTCTTTGAGCGACATGGGCTTTGAAAGGTCGGCATCGGTATCAAACCGCAAACCGCTGACTGTGCCGTCCTGATCGGCATATAAAACATCATCAAGCAGCAGCATCTTAACTGTACTTCCCAAGGGTTCCATATCCGAGAAGTATTCTGCAAACTCACTGTTGCTGTAATCAGAAGATGTGGTGATATTTAAGCCCAACGCAGCTTCGTCATAGGCCGCATCCAAATCTATATTCGTTTTAATGCCTGAAAGTTCAGTTGTATAAGCGAGCTGCATGTCGAAAGGCTTCTCAAGTATTTCGCTGGTGATTTTGTCATTCGGCAGACCGTCAAAAGCGTTAGAAAAAACGCCCACGACATCATTCGCGAAACGTGTTTGCGTGGTATTACCGCTGAAGGGAAAGCCGCTTCCGCCCGGAGTAAACACAACAAAGATGAGTACAGCGGCGACAGCCAATGCGGCAACAACGCCAATCATCACCCATAAAAGCGCCTTGCTTTTCTTTTTAGGCTGGGGCGGCTGTGCATATCCATAAGATTGATCCATAATCGGCGGCACAATGGACGATACGTCGGGGGTGGGTTCAGATTTGATTTTTGATCCGCAGTTTGTGCAAAAAAAGCTGCCTTCGGGCAGTTGTGCACCGCATTTTGTACAAAACATCTCGTTCCTCCATTATTGTGATCGTATACACGTTATTCATAATCATACTACTGATTGTGTCATTTTACCACACCATCATTAGCTAATCGATTAAATATATATATTTTTTTGCAAAATATATACTGATTACTCTTCGTATTGACCATATGTTTGTTTGTATGCTATGCTGTATCAAAAGTAAATGCCACGAACTGGTGCCCCTTTTTGTTAGGGGATAATAGGGAAAACGGTGAAATGCCGTTGCAGCCCCCGCTACCGTATGGCCGACTGCGTTAAACACAATGCCACTGAAAGCTTCAGTTTTTGGGAAGGCGTTTTCGCGGAATGAAGCCGAGCCGGTAAACCTGCCAGCTGAGTGTTTTGTCGGAATTTCTTCGGAGGGAAGGATGCAGACGGCCGCCATACGCATGCGGATTACGCCTTAAGCATCAACGCTTCAGGCGTTTTTGTTTAGCTCATGATTCTTCACTCCGTAAGGGAAATATAATATTCGGAGGAAAAACGAAATGAAAAGACTTTTTATGCTGCTTATTACAGCAGTGCTTCTCGTAGGGCTGCTCGCAGGCTGCACCTCAAACAGCACACCGGATGCGCAGCAAACGCCTGTCCCCAAGGACATAATGGAAGAGAACGTGGATGCTATGGGGCAGGAAGTTGAATCGGCAGTCGGCACACGGGAACTCACTATTGTATCCACGGCCCCCAGCGCCACCGAGATACTGTTTGCGCTCGGATGCGGCAACAGTATTGTGGGCATCGATATAAGCTCCACTTACCCTGAGGAAACGGCGAATATTGAAGTGGTGGGGGATTTCAACGGTTTTGATATCGAGAAGGTGATCGCGCTTAATCCCACAGTCGTATTTGCGGGCAATGGTTTGCAGCATGAGGATATCGCCACGCTCAAGGAAGCGGGTCTCAATGTTGTCGCGGTGGAAGCCACGTATTATGAGGATATTGCAAAGAGCATCACGATGATTGGTAAAGTGGTAGGCAAGGATAAGGAAGCGGCGGCCCTTAACGCGCAGATTGCCGATGTGGAAGCGGCTGTGAAAGAAAAGGCTGCCACGTTAACGAAAAAGCCATCCGTTTACTACGTCATGGGTATCGGCGAATATGGCAACTGGACATCCGGAGAGGGCAGCTTTATCAACAGCATTATCGAAATGGCTGGCGGTGTCCCTGTCACGGCAGGTATGAATCCCGAATGGCTGGATTATTCCGTGGAAGAACTGGTGATAAAAGACCCCGACATTTTGCTTGTGTCCAGCGGGATAGCCGAGACGGATCTTGTATCGGCGGTGGGTTATAGTGATTTGACTGCGGTCAAGCAAGCCCATTATTACTTTATCACACCCGACATTATCGAGCGGCCGGGCCCTCGGATCACCGAAGCGTTATGCCAATTACAGGGCAACATTGAAAGCTATCTGGCAGGAGAATAGTATTGAAAAAGCTGAGTCATCAAAAAGCTCGATTGACAGCAGTCGTGATGGTGCCGCTTGGCATCATCGCGGTTTTGTCTGCCTTTTTATTCGGGAGCTCGGGGGTCAGCCTTGGAGAGCTTTTCAACCTGTTTGGCGGAACGGCGCAGCCGAGCACCGCGATTATTTTTTTCACCCTGCGGCTGCCTAGGGCGCTGTTGGCGTTCATTTCAGGAGGCGCACTGGGTATATCGGGCGCGTGTTTGCAGGGCATGTTCAAAAACCCTATGGCGGATTCTTACGTGATCGGTGTCAGTTCCGGCGCAGCTCTGGGAGCCACGGTTGCGCTGGCCTTTGGCGTAACAACCACCTTTTTAGGCTTTGGGGCGGTCAGTCTGTTCGCTTTCCTAGGTGCGCTGCTTGCCGTGATGGCGGTATACCGCCTCGCAAAGGCGCATGGCAAGGTGTCCACATTTTCGCTGCTGCTTGCGGGTATCGCCATCAGTACACTTTGCTCGGCACTTGTTTATTGTCTTATGATCATGTTCCGCGACAAGATGGAGCATATCGTGATGTGGACTATGGGCAGCTTTTCATCGGCATCGTGGGAAAAGGTATACACAGCCGGACCATTTATGCTGATTTCCAGCGCAATGTGTTTGTTTTTCGCCCGTGATTTAAACATTATGCTGCAAGGAGACGAAGCGGCGCGTCATCTTGGTGTGGACGCGGGCAGCGTCAGATTCCGCCTGATACTTCTCACCACAGTGGCAGCATCATGTGCGGTGTCGGTCAGCGGTATAATCGGTTTTGTCGGTCTCATCATACCGCATATCATGCGGCTGATATTGGGGCCGGACCATAAGAAACTGCTCGTTTTTTCATTCTTCGGTGGCGGCATATTTTTGCTTATTGCCGATACATTATCAAGGCTGGTGCTTGATAACCAGGAGATACCGGTGGGCGTTATTACGGCGTTGATCGGCGTGCCCTTTTTCCTTGTGCTGCTACGGCGGGGAAGGAGCGTCAAACGATGAGCGACATTACGGTGAAAAATGTCCGTTACTGCTACGAACCGCCGCGCTATGCCTTGGATGGTGTGAGCTTTGATATTACCGCGGGACGATTCTGCGGCATCATCGGGCCCAACGGTTCGGGAAAGACGACATTATTAGGCTGCATATCGGGTCATCTGCACCCTAAACAAGGTGAGGTCTGCATTGGCGGCAGAAATGTGGCGAAACTGTCTGTGCGTGAAATCGCACGGCGCATGGCATTGGTGCAGCAGCATGCGACGCTTAAATATGATTTTACAGTAGGGGAAATTGTGCTGACGGGGCGCAATCCGTATTTAAAACGCTGGCAGAGCGAGACAGAAGAGGATTACGCGCTCATGAATGAGGCACTGAATACGGCGGGGATATCGCACCTCAAAGACCGCCTGATCACCACGCTTTCGGGCGGTGAATGGCAGATGATGATATTAGCAAGGGCGCTGTGTCAAAAAGCGGATATTATGCTGCTTGACGAACCTGTGACGGGGCTCGATATCCGCCATCAGGTAAACATTATGGGTACTGTTCGCCGTCTTGCGTCAGAGCGTGGCATTTCGGTGGTCTGTGTACTGCACGACTTAAACCTCGCGCTAAGCTACTGCGACCAGATTGTGCTGCTTAAAGACGGCCATGTGTTTTCGCAGGGAGAGCCTCGCGATGTGCTCACGAAACAGAACATTGAGAGTGTTTACAGCTCGAGCGTGCACATATTAGAAAAGGACGGACAAACCTTCATACTTCCCGTGATGAACGGCTGAGTATTGGCTATACCAAGGGTATATTTCCTGCCCTGCTCCATTGAACAGACTTTTCAATTATGTTATACTGTGCGGGTATTGCGAAAGATTGAAGGAGTTATTTTCCCATGAGAATGTCACAGATGTTGTTTTCTACGCAGCGCGAGGTGCCTTCGGAGGCCGAAGCGGAAAGCCATGTGCTGCTGTTAAAAGCCGGTATGATCCGCCGCTTGGCGGCGGGCGTGTATGCACTGATGCCGCTTGGATTTAAGGTGTTCAAGAAGATTGAAAATATTATACGCGAGGAAATGGACGCGGCGGGCGCGCAGGAGCTCATTATGTCGGCTTTTCTGCCTGCGGAATATTACCAGCAGTCGGGCCGCTGGGATGTGTTCGGCACCGAGATGATCAAGTTTAAAGACCGCAACGACCGTGATTTCTGCCTTGGACCCACGCACGAAGAGATATTTGCTCATGTGTTAAAGCAAGAGCTCCAGTCATATAAATCCATGCCCAAAACTCTCTATCAGATTCAAAACAAGTACCGCGACGAGCGGCGGCCTCGCTTTGGCATGATCCGCTGTCGTGAATTTGTGATGAAGGATGCCTATTCTTTTGACGTGGATGAGGCGGGATTGGATGCGTCGTATCAGAAGATGTACGACGCTTACTGCAAGATATTCGACCGCTGCGGTTTAAACTATGTGGTGGTGCACGCGGATACCGGCGCGATGGGCGGTTCGGGTTCGCAGGAGTTTATGATTAAATCGGATATCGGCGATGATACCATCGCTTCTTGTCCCAAATGCGGCTACGCGGCCAACTCAGAACTTGCGCCCTGTCCCCACCCTGTTATGAGCGACGAAGAGATGACCGCGGTGGAAAAGGTACACACCCCCAATGTGGGTACGATCGCAGAGCTGGTGGGCTTCTTTAAAACCACACCGGATAAGTTTGCAAAAACGCTGCTCTACATTGCTGATGATAAGCTCGTTGCCGCGATGGTCCGCGGAGACCGTGAGCTTAACGAAACAAAGCTTAAGAATTATCTCAAATGCACCAATCTTGAGCTGGCCGGGCCTGCGGATGTCAGAAAAGCCACGGGCGCTGAGGTGGGCTTTGCAGGACCTATCGGCCTTGACGCGGACAGGCTGATCGTGGATAAAGAGGTTGTGGCGATGCGCAACTTCCTTGTGGGTGCGAACCAAACGGATTATCACTTTACGGGCGTCAACTACGAGCGGGATTTCATAACGGCTGATGTGTGTGATATCCGGCTGGTTGAAACGGGTGACCCCTGCCCGGTATGCGGCGCGCAGCTGGAATTGGCCAAAACCATCGAGGTGGGGCATATATTCAAGCTGGGTACCAAATACAGCGTGGCGATGGAATGCTTGTATCTTGATCAGGAAGCCAAGCAAAAACCCTGCATCATGGGCAGCTACGGCATCGGCTTAAACCGTACCATGCAGGCCATCATTGAGCAGTCTCATGACGAAAACGGCATTATCTGGCCGGACAGCGTGGCACCATATAACGCCATTGTCGTCCCCGTGAGCGCGGCTAATGAAGCACAGATGGCGCTGGCCGAGCAGATCTATGAGCAGCTCAAAGCTGCGGGTATCGAGACGATGCTGGACGACCGCGACGAGCGTGCGGGCGTGAAGTTCAAAGATGCGGATCTATTGGGTATACCGCACCGTATCAATGTAGGCCGCCGCGCCGCCGAAGGTATCGTGGAGTATAAGCCGCGCAAAGACGAAGCCGCGCAGGAGCTCTCAGCGGACGAAGCAGTCGGTAAGATCGTGCAGACGGTAAAAGCAATATTGGGATAAAGCAAAAGGGCTGTAAAAGGCCCTTTTTTGTTTATCAGGAGCGTAACGAGAGTTTAAAATGACTGTTCTTTCACCATGAATTTGTGGTTGACAGAGTTGCGATTTGCCGTTACAATTGTGTTTGTCCGTTTCACATACGGGTAAATGAATACCATGGGGGATTAGCTCAGTTGGCTAGAGTGCCTGACTGGCAGTCAGGAGGTCATGGGTTCGAATCCCATATTCTCCACCAAAACCATTGAATCCGAACGCTTCTTTAGAGGTTGTTCGGATTTATTGTTATGTAAGCTTTCTTATATATAGTTTATTAAGACACCCTGAATATTTATTGCGAATTTAAAAATTGTAAGGTTTTCATCATAGCTTGCGTCTAATGTACAAAGGAGGCGAAAAAGTGAGTAATTTATCGGTACCGGATAATAAAGGACTCAACTTACAGCAGCTTGTGGAAGAGTATGGAGACGCCATGCTTCGGTTATGCTTTTTGTATTTACACGATCTACATTCTGCCGAGGATGCACTGCAAGAAGCGTTTATTAAGCTTTATCAAAAATGGCCGACATTCAGGGGAGCCTGCTCTGAGAAAACATGGATAACGCGTATTGTCATCAATGTATGTCGGTCTCAACTGCGCAGCAAATGGGTAAAAAGGGTGGTTCTAAAAAATCAATTGGAGGGCGAATCGTTTTGTTATGCAGCGGTAATAGAAGACGATACGGTTTTAAAAGAAGTTTCAAAATTAAAACCGAAATATAAAGAGGTTGTTTTGTTGTTCTATTATCGTGAGATGAAAACGAAGGAAATAGCTGCAGCGCTTGGCTTATCAGACTCCGCTGTTTGTGTTCGGCTCAATAGAGCAAGGCTACAATTGAAAAAACAATTGGAAGGATGGTATTTCGATGACTAGTTTAAAAAACTATATTGATAATAAACTTGGAGATGTTAAAGTGAACGCTGATCTCGTTGATAGTATACTTAATAAGACTTCCGAGCATCAGAGCCGCAACAAGTATTGGACAATCCGAAAGTTCATAACGGTTTCTCTGGCGGTTATTATGTGTTTTGCATTTTCCGCAACGGCTTTAGCTGCAACGGTACCAGCCGTCAACGATTTGCTTTATGCCGTTAGTACTGATATTGCTGAAATGCTTTATCCGATCAATTTGTCCGCTGAAGATAACGGAATTAGAGTTGATGTGTTGTACGCTGCAAACGACAATCGCAGAGCGATGGTGTATTTTAGCGTACAAGATACCAATGGAAATAGGGTGGACGATACCACTGATATCTATAATTTTTCTTTGGATGGCCCCACTGCTTTTACATGCAGATTGATTTCTTATGAGGAAGAAACGAACACTGCTTTTTTTGAAATGCTGGGCTCAGGCGGCTCAGGGATGAGCGGAAAGATGACAACCTTCAGTATTGACTCCTTTATAAGCAATAAAACGGAGTATGATTGGTATGATACGGCGATCGATCTTAAAACGCTTATTGACGAAGATGCATCGAGTGTTCCAATAAAAGACTATCTATATACGGGTGGCTCGGATGGCGGCGAAACGATGAAGGTTCTGACTCCGGATGCGATGGATATCTCACTGGGCAACGGCGTTGACTTTGTGACCATCAGTAATATTGGCTTTGTGGATGGGAAATTGCACATCCAAACTAAGTGGACGCAAAGCGTTGATAACCATGGTTATCTGTCTCTTGGAAATAGCAGTGGCCCCATCAACAGTTACCAGTCTAAAAACTATTATTTCCACACAGAGAGTGATACAAAAACCGGGGATGCGTCATCTAAGCATATCGAATATGTTTTTGATATTGGAAGTATTGAAGAACTGAAGGAGTCCTCCTTATGGGCCACATTTACAGAAGACGGCGACTATACGGAAGGTGCATGGAAAGTGAATTTCAGACTATCCAATACGCAAAACATCAACTTTGAGCAACTTGGGTGATACGCCTTAGTTGAAATAAAATCAGTTTTATTGAATTGAAATGAACAAAGCAAATAGTACCTTGCCGATGCTATTTGCTTTGCAATTTCAAAAACGAAGCGGCCTAAAACTTAATCAAAATAACTGACGGTGTTCTTCTTTCTCGGCGGCGTAGCCGAGCTTATATCGGTAATGTGTCCGCATTTGGGAGGCCTAAAAGAAATATGTTTTAGACGTTAAATGATATTTGTTCTTAGATTATTTACTAGATACAGACAACTTTGTATTGTATAATAACACCCAATACATCATTTTTTGTATATATGAAAAAAAGAAAGCAGAGGGTATTGGGTTAATGAGCAAAAAGGTCAAGATCGTTCTGATCGCCGTTGTGGCGGTTTTGGTGATTATTATAGGCGCATCCAGCTTTACGGTGGTGCAGCCGGGTCACACGGGCGTGCTGGTTACGCTCGGAGCCGTGAGTGATAACATGCTTTCGGAGGGTGTGCATATCATTACGCCTTTCGTGCAGAGCGTTGTTCAAATCGATAACAGGACGCATAAGGTGGAGAACTCAGGCAGCGCCGCATCCAAAGACTTGCAGACGGTGACGTGCGACGTGGCGGTGAATTACCGCGTGCTGAGCAGCTCTTCGGCAAGCCTGTATAAAAACGTCGGCGTGGACTATGAGTCCATCATCATCACACCCGCGATTCAGGAAAGCATCAAGGCGATCACTGCACAATTTACCGCCGAGCAGCTGATTACGAAACGCGCAGAGGTGGGAGACCAGATTAAGAGCTCGCTGCAAGATAAGATTACACCGTACGGCCTGAGCATTGAGATTTTCAACATCGTAAACTTCAACTTCTCTGAAGAGTTCAATTCGGCGGTGGAAGCCAAGCAGACGGCGGAGCAGCAGGCGCTTAAAGCCCAGCAGGATCTCGCGAGAATTCAGGTGGAGGCCCAGCAGAAGGTGGCACAGGCGCAGGCTGAGGCCGAGAGCATCAAGCTGATTCAGGAGACGCTTGCGATGGCACCCGAGTATATTGAGTACATCAAATGGAACAAGTGGGACGGCAAGCTGCCCACATTTATGGGCGACACGAACGATCTCATTGTTGACGCGGGCAAGATTGTGGACAACGCAACAAACACAACGGGCGGGGCGCAATAGGACAAGAACAGCATCAAAGGCTGCGGATCAAGATGGTTCGCGGCCTTTGTTAGTTTTAATAAGTAGCAGATTGAAGAACGTATCTTTTGTGATTCCCCAATCTACCATCGCTTGGGCAAAAAGGGGGTACACTATTCTGAAAGAAAGTTTTCTTGTTTATCTTTAGAAAATTCTTCTTCTCTCTTTACATCAAAGGAAGGCGGCACGAATACCCACTTGTGACCTGCATTTATCTCGGTCACATCTCTATCATTATCAGGGCTATTAGCCAAGAAAAAGCTATCTGCTTAAATGCAGGTAGCTTTTTTATTCGTTCATTTTAAGAATATCATTTGGGGGTGATATTGCGGTTTATCTATATTAGACATTTAATAACAAAAACGGTATTGACAAAAATACCCTTATAAACTACAATTGTAAATATTAATTTACAACAAGAAACTCTAGACTTAAATGAGGGTTTTATGAAGAAATCTCTTTCAAAAGCCGAGTGGGCTGTAATGTCTGCATTGTGGAAGAAGCCCGACCAAACGATATCCGGTATTATTGCGGCAATGGGCGATGAAATGGACTGGAGATATAACACCTATGTGACATATGTGGGGCGGATGGTCGAAAAGGGACTCATCGGTTACAAGCATATGGGACGGGATAATTTCTACTATGCGCTCGTAGAAAAAGAGCAATGCTTTCGTGCGGAAAGCAGGCATATATTTGACAAATTCAGCAGACGGTCAGCCAAGGATCTGCTGGTCTATATGATTCGCGACAGTGAATTGTCGGATAAAGACCGCGAGGAACTAAAGGCGATCCTGGATGAAATGGGAAGGGGAGGTGATCCTTCATGAGAGACATTCTTGGTGTGCTGATGGAAGTGACGATTTATTCGGTCTTGTTATACGTTGTGATCGTTCTGTTCAAAAGGGTGTTTAAAAACCATGTGTCAGCCGTGCTGGGCTGCGGAATCTGGATTCTGCTGGTTTTGCGCCTGATGCTCCCGGTTACGATAGAAACGGGCTTTAGTTTCTTTATTATCCCTGAGACCGAGACCCTGATTGTGCAGACGCAGAGTGGGGAACGGTTCAATGCTGAGGACAATACAAAGCCTCAGTCGAAAAGCGCAATGCCGTTCACGCAAACCGAAAGCAACAATGCACAGAAAGAAAATGAGTATACCGTTACACAAGAAAAGCCTGTTTATGAACCAAGCGTACGGACGGCAGTCTGGAAGATGGATTGGCCTTCTGTGCTTGTCATTGTGTGGGCGTCGGGCGTTCTGGTGCTGGCTGCACATACGGCGTGGCTGTTCCGTCGGCTTCACCGGAAGATCAGCAGGGGCGGCGTGCCGGTTCCCGAATACATATGTGCGCTGGTTGATGAATGCAAAAAGGATATGGGCTTGCGGGCTAAAATCAGAGTTTCGGTACAGAGCTGGCTGGATTCCCCGGCGTTGTCCTGTTCCCTAAGCCCAACGCTGCTGCTTCCGCAGAGCATGGTTGCGCAGGGTGAAACGGCCAATATCATGTTTGGCATACGGCATGAACTGACCCATTACCGGCGAAAAGACCATCTGATGAGTCTTTTGATGATGCTGTTGCGCTGCATTTATTGGTTTAATCCTGTGGTTCACTTGGCGTTTCGGCAGATACAAATTGATATGGAAATGGCCTGCGATGCTGGCGCGACGAAACACATGGAAAGATCCCAGCGTATCCGATACATAGAGACGATGATCGGTCTATCCGGGAAGGCCTGCATACAGTATGTGCTGGGCATGGGGATGTGCCGAGGAAGAAAAGCGATGGAAAAACGGATGAGAGGAGTACTTATGAAAAGAAAATCCAGCCTTGGCGTTAAGACAGCGGCTGTTCTGCTGGCGGGATTACTGATTGTGTGCTGCTTCACGACGGCCTGTCAGCCCACGCCGGAGCAGCCTATCGTGGTCAACAAGAATAAAGACCTTGTGGAAGAGGTGAAAAGTGAAGCGGTGGAGACAGACGCAGAAACCTCGTCTCCGGGTTATCTGGGAAATTTGATTTTACCCGAGCGCTATAGCTTTAGCAGCGAGAACGAGGCGGCTTCGCTTAAAATCAGCGTGGACGCCCAAGTGGATAAGCCAGAAGCGGATAAAATGCCGTTTGCGCGCGTTGCTCCCATGACATTGACACAGGATATGGTGACCGGTATGTTCAACTATCTTTTTCCGGATGAAAAACCTATTGTACCGCGGGAGCAGTTCACAAAATCTGAAATTGAAGAGCAGATACTTCACTATAAAAAAATGATCTCCAATGGCTTTGACGGTGAGCCGCTGGATGATGAGCAAAAAGCGGATTTTGAGCAGGGAATCAGCGACCTGGAGAAAGAGTATGAAACGGCACCTGAAGAAGAGCCGGAACCCGTAATCTGCGACGGAACGCTGCAGAAAAAGGAATTTAAAGAGATAACTTGTTACGAATTGAACGCGTTTCTGAGCCGTCCGGACAATGATATTGGAACAAACCTTTTTATTCGGACAGGGAACGACATGTCCGGCATGTCGGTGTGGTATACCAATGTTGATTCGACATTTAGTACGGACGGCATGGTGCGCGTGAGGGAGGACGGTGAGCTGCCCGAAGCGGCTCGAGGCAAGCTAAAGCTTACGCTGTCCGAGGCGGTCGCAAAGGCGGATGGCTTTTTTGAAGCGGCGGGTATAGACGATGTCAAACTCTTCGCGGCCTATGTGGTAGACAATCATGGGACAGGGCACGTGGACGACAATTACGACCCCGCGTCTGAATATGCGTACCGGCTGTTTTACACACATACCGTGAATGGTGTTCCGGTTTCCTGCCACGAATCGGACTCCGCAAGCGGCAATGAATACACGGAGCCTTGGTTCTATGAGTCTATTGAGTTTACGATATCCGATGACGGTTTTCTGGAAATACAGTGGTATGAGCCGGGCACTGTGACGGAAGTTATTGAAGAAGATGCGAAGCTTATTGACTTTGACACCGCGATGCAAGCGTTCGAAAACGCGGTCACATACACCTACGGACAATACATGGACTGGGGCGAAGATGCCCAAGGGACAGTCGATGTTAGTATTGATAACATCCAGCTTAACCTTATCCGTATCAGAGAAAAAGACAAACCGGGGGAGAAGGCCGGTTTATATGTGCCCGCATATGTGTTCTACGGCTCGGTGAAACAAAAAACTGAATACAAAAACGAAGATTATGTTTACGAGGGATATATGACCTCCTCGGGGGGCGGAAACGACTTTTATCCCGGGCCGCTCATGGTGATGGCTGTCAATGCCATCGATGGCTCAGTCATCGATACAATGAAGGACGTGACATAAGCGTCGTCGATTATAGAAAATGAAAAACACCCGCTTTGGGTGTTTTTCTATGCAACACATCGTCCGATGTTATCTGCTCATTTTTAAACCGGTCTTGACCTGTCATTTGTTTTCACGTTAATATGTCTTGTGAGGTGTTAAAATGAAAGACAAAAAAAGTTTGAAATCAGGAAAAGCAGCTGTGATCATATCCGCTGTGGCAGTGTCCATTGCCGCCGTGAATCTTTTGATCTCTGGCATTTATGATCTGCAAATATGGACAGCCATCGCTTTGCTTTGTTCAAATATCACGATTATGTGCGTATGCCTTTCTTCTTTTTCAAAACGGAAAAAGGAAAGCTCAGTCATACAGCAGGGGCAGCAGTAAAGCCTAACCGCCGTGAGGCGGCACATGATGCGGCTTCTTTTCCATATTGAAAAGTTCATGCGAACGCTGCATGATGTCACTACATATATTTTCTGGCTCGGGGAAAAGCGTACTCTTATTAAAGCCCATGCCATGGAGCTCTTTAAGAATCTGCTGCTTGCTTGCACTGTTTATGAGAAATTCACGCCTCAACCGGGGATCAATTTCAATGGCTGCAATATCGTCATGCAAAACGGCATGGGATTCGTCGTTGAAGCCGATGCGGTTGGGGAATATCATGAAGGCCGCCTGTTGGCGGATCTGCCGCTCAAAATGCTGCTCCGGCAGCACAAACAGGGGCGTATTAAAGTCCTCAACCAGTTCTTTTATATAGTCATCTCTGCTCGAGAAAAAGTCCTGATTGTATTTTAAAGACAGAACCTTAAAAAAGTCCATATCTTCAATGCAGCGGATGTAATCATCGAAGAAAAAGCCGATACGATCATACATATGCGCAATGGCGTTGGCCACAGGACTGTAGCAGGTCTCGATGTTCTCCTGTTTTTCCACAAACATATAAACAGCGCCATCCGCAGCGGTTTCATCGATACAGGCGAAATACAGAGCCACTACCGGATTTTCGGTAAAGTCTAAAAGCCTTGTTTTAATACCATAATGCTGCATCTTGGCAAGCATATTCACTTCATATCGCTCGTTAGCAAACATATGCGGGAGCCTTAGTTTTGCCTCCGTAATAATCTGCTTTTCTATGAACAAAGGGTTGTTATGAATGCTGGGATTGATTTGTCTTGCTATACTGGGCAGCAGCTTATATTGGTATTGTGAATGCCCCCTGAAAAAAGCTCTTTCGGACAAAGATAAATCGGATGCGAGCGTACCCAGGACCTCATTGGTCTGGTCGATGTATTGTGAGACGGAATTTATACGAATTGGGGTCATAATACCCTCCAATGCTTTAGGCTTATCGAACCTTATCAATTCTTATGCCCGGCTTATTGGCTATATTTTGAATTAATCTGACAGGCAATCGGGAAATGAAATAAAAAGTTACCGCGGTTGTTTTACCACGACAAAGTTACATGAAGCAGGCAGGTTTTAACACCCGTTTGTTCCTATATCATGGTTATGCCATAGACAGAATGGAGCATGACTAAAAACGAATAACGCTATGTGCAAAAAAAGTGGTTGAATAACGACGGGCAATATATTATAATAGCAAATGCACTAGCGCGGAGGTATGGCTCAGTTGGTTAGAGCGCTCGCTTCACATGCGAGAAGTCGCTGGTTCGAATCCAGCTATCTCCACCAGAAATAAAACAGCACCCCTTGTGGGTGCTGTTTTATTTTGACGCAGCTGGATTCGAAGGGCAGATTGAGAAAAATGTCAGGTGGGTGATTTCTCGCTTTTGGTTCTGTGATATAGCAACGGATTATCACCTACATCAATATCCTTCATAGAATAATATATTTTTCTCTTTACTTTTTCTATTTGCATACATATAATATGAACGCAGTCAAAAAATGAACAGAGTCAGAAAAGGGGTGTAATATGTCTTTATTCCAGGAGCAAAGGCTAAAAACGGGTGAAACAATTCTAATGATATCGATAGAATTGTTCCGTAAAAATGGATATGAAGCCACAACCATTGATGAAATAACAAAGGCTGTCGGTATAGCGAAAGGCACCTTCTACAATTTTTTCGGATCAAAAAGGGACGTCTTAATGAAGTGGGCCGTTCAGGTATTTCAGAAACTGGATTTTCGGCAGTCTATGATAAGCGATCGTAATTTTCAGCAGAACATGGAAGCCATGCTGGTTCTGTTGGAAAAATACATTATTGCAGAAGAGGGGCTATTCATTTGCTTTCTGAAGGAATTGGTGAAAAACCAAGGAAGTGCGGAAGAGAAGGAGCAGTTCGATTTCGGGAGTATCATTTCCAAGATCGCTGAAAACTCCGCTGATCATAATAAAATCACTCAACACGAGAAAGAGCTTAAGATGGATGTTCTGAATGATTCTCTCTATATGGGAATGCTTCGTTGGTTTAACAAAGGAAACACGGCTGAAGGACTTCAGCTCTATTTAAAAAGAATTGTTGAATTATATCTGTATGGGATTATTGACAATAAGGAGGATAAGAAATGAAGGTTATTGCTGTGATGGGCAGTCCGGCAAAGAACGGAAATGCTTGTGTATTGGCAAGGGAGGTTATGAGAGGTGCTGAAAGCGTTGGTGCGCAGACAGAAGAAATCTTCTTGGCGGAGCATCATATTGAATACTGCAAAGGGTGTATTGGTAAAACGCCGAAATTGTGTATGGCCACAGGAAAGTGCAATATAAGTGACGATGCCGAAGAATTAAAGCAAAAGCTATATAATTGTGAAGGCATTGTTTTGTCGACACCGTCTTACGGCATCATGCCAACTGCTATAATGAAAAATTTCATCATTGACCGGATTGGTATGTTTACAACTTATACGTCCAGTCTTGGGGGTAAGTATTTCGTAGGCGTATCCACCTGCGGCGGTATAGGTGCAAAAAAAGTAGCAAAAGAAATTTTGAAACACTTTACGGCCGGCTTTCACAAAAGAGGTTACGCTTCAGGCCATTTTGGCGTTGCTATTGGGAATGGAAGAATAGAGGATCACCCCAAGGCCATGAAAAAAGCTTACAAGTTGGGTGTGAAGCTGGCCAATGATATTATACATAAAAGAAAATACCCTCTCCAGTGTTTAAAAGATAGGTTGATTATCGCTCTGTTCGCTAGGAAAATCATTTTGAGAAATATATACACGAACAAGAACGGCAACATGAAAGCTGTATATGACAATCTGGTGGAACGCGGTCTTATCAAGCCAGCAAGTAATTAAGTCGCTTACTCTTTTTTTCAACGCCGCTCAACATTTATGCGACGGATATTTGATTTGATAAACATGCAGCATGAGTGTATAATCATGTCAATATCAAACGGAAAATGGAGATGAGCAACGTGGCTGTGACATATGCAAAACGCATGAGCAAGCTCAGAGCATCGGAAATCAGGGAAATACTCAAAGTGACCGAGCGGCCCGAGATGATATCGTTTGCGGGGGGCTTGCCAGCGCCGGAGCTTTTCCCGATCGACGAGATACTCAATGTGAACAGCATCGTGCTTAAAGAATCGGGCGGTGTCGCTCTGCAATATACCACCACCGAAGGTTATGGCCCCTTAAGAGAATGGATCGCGAGCCGTATGAACGAGCGGCTGGGGACATCGCATGATAAAGATAATATCCTCATTACACACGGTTCTCAGCAGTCGCTCGATCTCTCGGGCAAGGTATTTTTAGACGAAGGGGATGTGGTGCTGTGCGAAAGCCCCACCTATCTGGCCGCCATCTCGGCATTTCGTGCCTATGGCGTGGTGTTTGTGGAAGTGCCCACAGACGATGACGGCATGATCGCCGAGGAGCTGGAGAATGCGCTCCAATCACATACGAATGTCAAAGCCATTTATGCCATCCCAAATTTCCAGAACCCGACGGGGCGTACATGGAGCTTAGAGCGCCGAAAGCAGCTTGCCAAGCTGTCTGCTCAATATGGCGTGGTGGTGATAGAGGATGACCCCTACGGTGAGCTGCGCTTTGAGGGCGAGCCTTTGCCGTCTGTGCAGTCGTTTGATACCACGGGCAATGTGCTTTGCACAGGTACGTTTTCCAAGACATTCTGCCCCGGTTACAGAATCGGATGGATCGCGGGCGATAAATCCATCATACGCAAATATGTTCTGGCCAAACAGGGGACAGACCTTCAGTGCAACACGCTCGCTCAAATGGAAATAGCCAAGTATTTAGAACTTTATGATATCGACGAACATATCGCCAAGATACTTAAGGTTTATAAACAACGCAAGGATCTGATGGTGCAGATGATGGAGAAGGAGTTTCCTCAAGGCGTTTCATTCACGCGGCCTCAGGGCGGGCTTTTCGCGTGGGCCCAGCTGCCGAAAAACGTGAACGCGCGGGACGTACTGATAAAGAGCCTGAAAAAGAATGTGGCTTTTGTGCCCGGCGGTTCGTTCTTCCCGAATGGCGGCATGGAAAACACGCTGCGTCTCAATTTCTCCAATATGCCTGAAGACAGAATTGTGGAGGGCATGAAGCGTTTGGGTGCTGTTTTAAAAGAATTCATCAATGATTAGGGGTATAAGGTTATGAAGAAAATCGCTTTTTATGATACAAAACCCTATGATAAGCTCTGGATGGACAAGTTCAAAGGTGAATATGGCTTTAGTATCAAATATTTTGAAAGCAGGCTGACGGCCGATACGGTTTCTCTCGCAAAAGGGGCCGACGGCGTTTGTGTCTTCGTGAACGATACGGTGGATGCCAAGGTAATAGAAGCGCTTCATGAGTATGGTATCCGCATTCTGGCTTTGCGCTGCGCCGGGTTTAACAACGTGGATTTTAAAGCCGCCTTCGAGAAATTGCATGTGGTGCGTGTGCCGGCTTATTCTCCTTACGCGGTGGCTGAGCATGCCATGGCATTGCTGTTGTCCCTTAACCGCAAGATTCATCGCGCTTACAACCGTACGCGTGATTTCAACTTTAATATTAACGGTCTGACCGGCTTTGATCTGCATGGAAAGACGGCAGGTGTGTTGGGCACGGGTAAGATCGGACGGGTGTTTATCGATATATGCAAAGGCTTTGGCATGAAGGTGGTTGCCTACGATCCGTTTCCGGCGGCAGATTCAGGCATTGATTATGTTTCTGTTGAGCAGCTGATGCGCGAATCGGATGTGATTTCGCTGCATTGCCCCTTAACGCCCGAGACCCATCACATCATCGATGAAAAAGCGCTTGATAACGCAAAGCCGGGAGTTTTCATTATCAATACCTCGCGCGGCGCACTCATCGATACAGCGGCGCTGCTTGCCGCAATCAAGGATGGCCGTGTAGGCGGTGCGGGGCTTGATGTATACGAGGAAGAATCTGAGCTGTTCTTTGAGGATTTTTCCAATACCATCATACAGGACGACGTATTGGCGAGACTGGTTTCCATGCCCAACGTCATACTCACATCGCACCAGGCTTTTCTGACAGCCGAGGCGCTGGAGAAGATTGCGCGAACGACACTTGCAAACTTGAAGGGTTATTTTGATAGCGGTGTTTTACCCAACGAGATCTGCTACCAATGCGAAAAACAGCCCGGCTGCGCAAAGAATCATGCAAAGCCCTGTTTCTAAAGAGGCATAATACTGAACAAAAAGGCGCTGTGTTTGCGCCTTTTATCATCTTATAAACTTTATATGGTGTGGCGAGAGCGTCGTTGATCGCTTCTAAATCGCCTTGCTGCTGTATGTGGCGCTGATACCGTATCTACGTCGAGAGATTGCGCTTCCATTCCTGCTGTATTAATAACATAGTATAAAATGTTAACGATGTTAACATAATCCTCTTTTTGCGATGATGTCAATACTTTGACTTTAGGTTTCTGTTAATAAATTTTCATACAAGAAAGGAATGAATAATTGGTTAGAACCATTGCTTTTTTAGCAGAATGAACTATAGTAATTTTATGGGAGCATGAAAATCTATCATTATTTCAAAATAATGTGTAGCGGTAGCAGAATTAATGATAAAGAGGTATTATTATGATTTACTGTACGCAATGCGGTAAGGAGCTAAAGGATGACGCGGTATTTTGCACGTCGTGTGGTGTTCGTTTAGAGCCATATTCTGTGCCTCAAGCGCCTGCTGAGCCCGAACCGGAGCCAGAAATGGTAAAGGCCGAAGAAAGTGAACCAACGAGGATCGAAGCGGACAAGCCGGAGACTTGCATCACTCCTCAAAAGCAAAATATTTATTTTGATATGGAAAAGCTGCAAGAGCCTATAGTTATGACACCCATAAAGCGTGCCTACACTTTTTTGAATACAGGTGTGGGGCTTATTTATACGCTTATTTTGATTCTTGCCGTCTGTATCATGACACAGTTCGCTGTCAATTTCTTTACGGCTATTAATATCTATAATGTGATGATTCAGTTGATTATCTATGCTGTGCTGTCAATAGCACTGGCGTTGTCGGTGCGGGCGAAAGGGCCAGACCTGTCTATCGGATTTGTGCTGGGGCTTTCATCGACGATTATTGCCCAGACAATGAATTATGGAGGCTCACTCACAATGGGCGTCATGCTGGCCTTAAGCGCAGGGCTAATCATCGGCCTCATCAATGGCTTAGCAGCGACATATCTCAAAATACCGGCGGCTATTATCACATTGGTGACGGGTATCGTTGTCAATGGGATCAACGCTGCTTTACTTCAGGGACAAACCATACCGGTTGTATTCCCCGAGATACTTCGGCTAAATTCGGAATCTATACCTGTAAGTCTACTGATTATTTTGGGTGCCGTGTTCCTGTTTGCTTTCGTCTATATCATTTTCTCAAAGCTCGGCACGCCGCTTCATAAGAGGGATAACAAAGCTCCTGCCATCTCCTTTATGTTTGCCTATATAGCAAGCGCCTTAGCCGCCGTTCTCGCCGGATTTGCCATGTTGTCTCGTATGCAGACTGCCATGATGAATTTGGGAACAGGCTATGAAGCTTATCTTTTGTTTGTGTTTGCCTTGCTTATGGGAAGCCGCGGACTGGACAACCGGTTTGCGCCGGTGCTGTATGCAATGATTCCTGCATTCATTTGGAGTGTGCTTAGCAATGTAATGGCATTATGGAACGTCATTGTTTTCTATCAGCCAATTGTATACGGCGGGCTTGCCCTGGTCTCCCTCGCTGTGGCCTATGTTTGCAGGATAGAGAGAAAGGATAAGACGCTAGGCATTCCGCCTTATCAGAATCATGGGCCTGCCAAAAGTGATGCCGTTTTTTAAATCAATACCTATACCAAAAGTAACGAAAAGCGGCTGTGTTCAAAACAGCCGCTTTGAGAGTCATCGATTAATCGATCGCCGGTATGGTGGAGAGGCCTTGTGCCAGCATCTCGTCGGTATAAACCGCGTCGGTCAGCTTGCCTGAAAGGTATTCTTCGTATGCCGCGAGGTCGAAATTGCCATGGCCTGAGAGGTTGAAGAATATGGTCTTGGCTTCGCCTGCCTCCTTGCATTCAAGCGCTTTTTCTATTGCATAAGCGATTGCGTGGGATGATTCGGGTGCGGGCAGAATCACCTCATTACGGGCAAACAGCACAGCCGCCTTAAATACGTCGGTCTGATTCACGGCAGCCGCGCTCACATAACCGTCATGGTAAAGCTGAGACAGCAGCGCGGAATCACCATGGTAACGCAAGCCGCCCGCGTGGATACCCGCCGGAACAAAGTCGTGACCTAAGGTATACATCATCGTGATGGGAGCCATTTTGGCGGTATCGCCAAAGTCGTAAGCAAACTTGCCCTTTGTCAGCTTGGGGCAGGCCGAAGGCTCAACTGCTATAAATTCAGTCTTTGAGCCGTTTTTTAATTTATCATGCAGGAACGGGAATGAGCAGCCGGAGAAGTTTGACCCGCCGCCGTTGCAGCCGATCACGACATCCGGATACTCATCGATCATTTCAAATTGCTTTTTGGCTTCCAAGCCGATAACGGTTTGATGCAGTATAACGTGATTAAGCACGCTGCCCAAAGCATAATGCGTGTCTTCGCGCATCACAGCATCCTCCACGGCTTCGGAAATCGCAATGCCCAGGCTGCCTAAAGAGTCGGGGTTTTTCTCAAGTATAGAACGGCCGGCATTGGTCAGGTTGGACGGGCTGGCAATCACGTCTGCGCCGTAGGTCTGCATAAGCGTTTTTCTGTACGGCTTCTGGTCGTAAGAGCAGCGCACCATATAAACGGTGCATTCGAGGCCGAAGGTGTTGCAGGCGATGGATAAAGCACTGCCCCATTGTCCGGCACCCGTTTCCGTGGAAAGACGTTTGATACCCTCAATTTTATTGTAGAAAGCTTGCGGAACAGCGCTGTTAAGCTTATGGCTTCCCGAAGGGTTGTTGCCTTCATATTTATAATAGATCTTAGCAGGCGTACCCAGCGCTCTTTCCAGACGATAAGCGCGAATGAGCGGCGAGGGCCTAAAAGTGGCGTAAATATCTCTGACTTCTTTGGGTATATCGATATAACGCTCCGTGGACATTTCCTGCTCAATAAGTGCTTTGGCGAACAGCGGCTCTAAATCGGATGGCGCAGCAGGCTGCTTCGTCATGGGATTCAAATAAGGCATTGGCTTATTGGGCATATCCGCCATAATGTTGTAATACTGCTTGGGTAGCTCGTCTTCAGACAAATAGATTTTGTTAGGAATCGTTTTGCTCATGATACTAATCTCCTCTAATCTTGTTATTTTTGATTCGTCAAGAATAACATCTCGTCTTAATCTCGTCTCATCTATTGCGGCTTGTGCCAAAAAAAGAAATGTTTTCTTGCTGAACTTAATAGTCAGTATATGTCATGGACAACATGGTTGTCAATAAATAATTGCTAGGATTAGGTGAATATCCGCGTCATCACATTGATTCTATTCATTTATCTTTGCTTTGACTTAAAAGCATGACAGTCTTACAATACAAGAGGGCTAACAGGGCAGGTCACCTATCCTCTCTGACGAGACATTGGAGTAAATACATGCAAAAAACGAAACGCACAAAAATTCTTCTTTTAATAACCATCACACTTTTCTGGTTTGCACAATATGTTTATGTGCCGTTTCATACACCATATCTGCTGTTTCTGGGCGCAAGCTCAGCATTTGTCGGTATTATTGTGGGCACGTATGGATTAGCACAAATGTTTTTCAGAATTCCCGTAGGTATGCTGGCAGACAGGCGTGGGCGATATAAGGGGCTAATTATTGCGGGTTTTATTTGCGCAGTGCTGGCATCGCTGTTAAGACTTGTGTTTCCTGTTCCTGCAGCTTTTCTTGCGGCAAACCTGCTGTCCGGCATCACATCATCTTCATGGGTTGCTCTGACGGTCTTTTATTCTTCCTTGTATTCAGAGGAAGAGCTTAAAAAAGCTACGGGTCATGTGATGGCCTCCAATAACGCGGGTATACTGCTTGGGTTTGTTGTGAGCATGTTTGTGGCAGATAACAGCGGGGTATGGTTTGTGTTTGCGGTAAGCATGGGCGCTGCGCTGCTGGGTCTTGTGACCATCGTTTTTGTTAAAGAAATCCCGCCCGTACAAAAGCCGCTTGAGCAAACGCCTTTAAAAAGCATTATGACTAACAAGACGCTTGTTTACTATTCCCTTCTTGCACTCGTCCTTCAAGCGGTTGTGTTGTCTACCGCGTTGTCTTTCACAACGTCATATGCCGAACAATTGACCAGCGCAAAAGTTGATATTTCCTTATGTATGATTATATTTGAGATCACGACTGTTTTCAGCTCGCTGCTTGTCGGACATTTAAGGCGTGTGAGTGCAAATGCGATTGTGTGCATTCTTTTTGGAGGTTTGACGCTATCGTGCTTTTTTATTCCGCTTTCTGCGTTTATGACCGAGCTGTATTTTTGGCAGGGCATTGCGGGGCTCGCAAACGGCGGTATAATCACACTCGTTATGGCTTTTGCACTGCAGGGTGTAGACAGGGCATACAAGGCCACCGTGATGGGAACGTTCCAGGCACTGTACGCAGTCGGCATGACGCTGGGGCCTATGCTAATGGGTACACTCGTAGATGCTTGGGGTTATACGGCGGGATATTGGGGCATGGCATTGCTTCCCGTTGCGGCGGCAGCAGCCATAGTAATAAGAAGCAGAGTTCAAAAAATGTCTCAAAACAGTGTTGATTCGGCCCAAAGGGTAAAATAGGGTTTTTAAAATAATCGTTGATTTTTTTTGCTGTTATGTTATAATCATTTTTGTGACTTTTATGCTGGCAGGGTATCGTTGCCGGTTCAAGAAATAGAGGTGAGTGCAGATGAAAGAAGGCATACATCCCGACTATCAAGAATGTACAGTGACATGTGCATGCGGTGCTACGTTCAAGACAGGCTCGGTCAAGAAGGAGCTTAAGATCGAAATTTGTTCGGAATGCCATCCGTTCTTTACCGGCAAACAGAAGCTTGTCGATACTGGCGGCCGCGTCGACCGTTTCAATAAAAGATACGGTATTAAATAAACGTGATGTGATGTTTCAAGCAGACCGGCAATCGGTCTGTTTTACTTTCTGCCAATAATATTGTATACTTGTTGCACGGAAAAGGAAAAGGGGCATTTTACATGAAAAAATGTAATATAGGCGGCCAAGGTGTATTGGAAGGCGTTATGATGCGTTCGCCGTCAAAAAGTGGGCTTGCCGTACGCAAGGCCACAGGAGAAATTGTCTACGACAGACAGAACGTCACCTCGGCCACAAAAAAGAATAAGTTCTACGGTTTTCCGATTGTTAGAGGCGTTGTTTCTTTTATTGATATGCTTGTTTTTGGTATCAAGACCATTACAAAATCGGCCAAGCTGTTCGACGAAACAACGGAGGACTATAAACCATCAAAATTTGAACAATTTGTCGCAAAGAAATCGGGTAAGGATGCGATGGATGTGGCGATGGTGTTTGCGGTTATCCTCTCCATCGGGCTTGCCGTGGGTATATTCTTTATACTGCCCACTGTCCTTGCAAACCTGCTCCGGCCGCTCGTCGGCTCCGTAATTTTGATGAACCTTATTGAAGGCGGTATCCGAATCATCATGTTCTTTTCGTATGTGGTTCTGATCACGCTGATTAAAGAGATCAAGCGCGTGTTTCAGTATCATGGCGCTGAACACAAAACAATCAACTGCTATGAACATGAAGAGCCGCTGACTGTGGAAAACATACAAAAGTACGGCACATTGCACCCGCGCTGCGGAACCAGCTATTTGCTGCTCGTTATGCTCATATCCATATTGCTGTTTTCACTGCTGGGCTGGAACCCTTCGTGGTTCTTGCGTATTGGGTTACGGATTTTGATGCTGCCTGTTGTGGCTGGTATCGCTTACGAATTCCTAAAGTTTGCAGCCAAAGGTGATTCGCTGTTTTTTCGCATTATCCGCTGGCCCGGCATGATGCTGCAAAAGCTAACCACTGCCAGCCCTGATGATAGCATGGTTGAAGTGGCCATTGTGGCTTTCCGCGCGGCAGAGGATGAGACAACGGACGATGAACTGGATGAACTCGTGAAGCAGTTTTACAGACCTAAAAAGACAGAAGAAAAGGTGCCGGTGGAAGCTGTGACAGAGGCGGTCGATTAAGGAAAGCTCATGGCAACGTCTAAAGACTTATACGCGCATGTGAAGGCAACGCTTGCGCATGCCGGAGCCCCGGAACCGGACGCGAAGGCGCGTATCATCGTGGCGGAAGCGCTCGGTATCGGTCTGGGCGATATATTCAGACTGACTCATGTGGATGCCGATGCAGCCGCGCTTATCGAGAGCATGGTTCAAAGGTGTGCCGCCGGAGAACCGGTTGAATATGTCACAGGCAAAGCTTATTTTCGTCATCTTGAGCTGCTAGTGTCTCCTGATGTCTTGATTCCAAGACAGGAAACGGAGCTGGTTGCGCAAGAGGCGATCGATTTTATTCACGAGAATGGTTATAAAAATGCGCTTGATATCTGTACAGGCAGCGGCTGCATTGCGATTTCTCTGCAAACAGAAAGCAAGATACAAGTTGATGCCTGTGATATAAGCGAAGCGGCGCTATTTATGGCATGCCGTAACGCGGAAAAAAATGGTGCGAATATCCGCTTTTTTTTGAGCGACATGTTCAGCGCGGTTGCTGATGCATATGATATCATTGTGTGCAATCCGCCGTATGTGAGCGACATCGAGTACGAAAAACTGGATACGGGTGTGCTGTTTGAGCCAAAGCTGGCGCTCACGGCCGGCGACGGATTAGATTTTTACCGTATTATTGCGACCGGATCAATGCAGTTTATTGCACCCGGCGGTGCGCTTGTGCTGGAGATCGGTGCGGATCAGGGCGAAGATGTGACGGTGCTGCTGCAAACAAATGGTTTTAGAGATGTGACTATAAAAAAGGACTACGCAGGGCGTGACAGGATCGTCAGCGCCCGAAGATAACAGGTGTTTTATGTTTGATAAGCTGGAAGCAAGCAAAAAAAGATATGCAGAGCTCGAAAATGAGCTGGCAAAAAGCGATGTGATTCAAAATCAAGAGCTGTATACCAAACTTGTACGGGAGCATTCTTCACTATCCGATATTGTTACCCGCTACGATGAATACTTGAGCAATCATGCACAGATCGATGATTTAAAGCTCATGGCTTCAGATAAGGACGAAGAAATCGCGGCGATGGCCAAGGAAGAACTTGCCGCACGGCAGCAGGATGAGAAACGTATTGTGGAGGATTTAAAGCTGTTGCTTGTCCCCAAAGATCCCAACGACGATAAAAACGTCGTGCTGGAAATCAGAGCGGGTACGGGCGGTGATGAAGCCGCGCTTTTCGGCAGCAGTCTCTGGCGTATGTACACACGGTATGCCGAGCGCGCAGGTTATACGATCGAGCGTCTGGGCTCTAATATCACGGAGCTTGGCGGCGTCAAGGAGCTCACACTGCTGATTTCAGGACGCGGCGCTTATTCCAGACTTAAATACGAAAGCGGCGTTCACCGTGTTCAAAGAGTGCCCGAAACGGAATCACAGGGACGTATACATACGTCTGCGGCCACAGTGGCAGTGCTGCCCGAGGCGGAGGACGTAGATATCGAGATCAATCAGAACGATTTGCGCGTTGATGTGTATCGCTCGTCCGGAAACGGCGGCCAGAGCGTGAATACCACCGACTCGGCTGTGCGCATCACGCATGAGCCAACCGGTCTCGTTGTGACGTGTCAGGACGAAAAATCGCAGCTTAAGAACAAAGAAAAGGCAATGAAGGTGCTAAAAGCGCGTCTTTATGATATGGCTAAGCAGGCGCAGGAAAAGGAGCTTTCTCAAAACCGCAAGAGCCAAATCGGTTCTGGCGACAGAAGCGAACGCATCCGTACATACAACTTCCCGCAAGGCCGTGTGACGGATCACCGTATTTCGCTCACGCTCTATAAACTGGAACAGTTTTTGGACGGCGACATGGATGAAATGATTGATGCACTGGCTATCGCTGAAAAAACAAAGATGCTCACCGAACAGGAATAAAAAGAGAATCTAAAGTCCTCTGCAATACAGAGGACTTTTTTGATGTGACTATAATGGCCCAATTTTTTTCTGGAG
Source organism: Bacillota bacterium (assembly GCA_023436115.1). Classification (GTDB taxonomy): domain Bacteria; phylum Bacillota; class Clostridia; order Christensenellales; family SZUA-584; genus SZUA-584. The sequence continues at coordinate 81,392 of JAEZKQ010000002.1, forward strand.
AAAATCAACTGAAATCTTCGTTAAAAGAATCCGATTGTGACTACCTGACGTTAATGGTAATGTAAGGTATGCATATTTTATCATTTAAACAATGTTGTTGCCAAAAGCACTTGAGACGGAAACTAAAAGCGGAATGTCCCAATTCCGATATATGTCTTTAAAGAGGCGAATGCTATGTTCTCTATCAAAACGGCTTTTTTGAATATAAAAAGGCATAAAAGCAAGGGTGTGCTCATTATCTTGATCTGTATGCTCATTGTCTTTTTTGTATCCGTGTACATCAACAGCATAGAAACCAGCGAGCAGCAGCTGGCTGATTTGCCCAACGCCGTTCCCGTCACAGCCCGTGTGTTCAATCTCATCGGTTCACAGATCGTCGGTCTGGAAATCAAAGAGGAGCGGCTGCTTAACACCAGAGACTCCAGCTATGTGAAGGATATGTTCTACACAGCGCAGCTTGCCGCGAATTTCGCGTCTTTGCCAAATGAGGAGAATGCTTTCAAAGAAATAAGGATCTCGGCTGTTAACGATATTAAGGCGGTCTCGAATATCAAGGACAAAAAAGTAGAGTTCACCGACGAGGCGAATGAGAATTTTTTATATGGGGAAGACGCCTTATGTCTGGCTGGTGACCTTTTCATGCAAAATAACAGCCTTCATTTAGGAGATACGCTGGAGCTCGCGCTTTATGCCTATGTGTACAATTCAGACACTATGGTATTCCAATTCGAGCCGCTGGGAACGTGCAGCCTAAAAATCGCAGGATGCATCTCTTCCGCCACTTATGCAAGCACAATGGATTCGGACTTGATATGTCCGGTTGGCTGGGCGAAGGCCATGCACGTTAAGGCCGGCCTTGATATGTATTATGATTCCGCCACGTTTAAAGTGGCTGATCCCTTAAATCTTAACGCATTCAAGAAAGAAATGGATGAACTGGGTTGGATGTCTGTGATTCCCACAGCGCAGTCGTCCCTTAAGGGAAACACTCTGAAGGTGAGGGATGAAACGTTTATCACCACCGCAGAGCGCTTGAAGAACAATCTTTCCGGACTGTATACGTTTGCGCCCATCATTCTCGCTGTGATCGCGCTGGTGGGCTACGCCATATCTTATCTTCTCATGCAGAGCAGACGCCGGGATATCGTGATCATGCGGTCTTTGGGAACGAGCCGCGCGGCTTGCGTTTCGATTATGCTGTTGGAATTTTCCGCACTGGGACTTTTGGGCTCGCTGGCCGGTCTTGCGGCCTCCGCGCTGCTGATCGGCTTTTCAAAGATCAGCACGCCGCTGCTGGCTCTGCTGTTTTTCGTGAGCTTTTTGCTCGGCATATTGGCAGCGGCTTTGCAGCTTAGCAAGCGAAACATCATGTCGGGACTCAATAAAACGGAAGAGTGAGGGCAAAAGTGATGAGTACTATTTTGAAAGCCGATAAAGTGAGCTATTCGTACATTAGTAAATATCAGAAGGTCGAGGCAGTGAAAAACGTATCCTGCGTTTTTGAGACGGGAAAAATGTACGCGATCGTCGGCCGCTCAGGCAGCGGAAAAAGCACGCTGCTGTCGCTGCTGGCCGGGCTGGATACGCCCACAACCGGTGAGATATTCTATGACGGAATTGCGTTGTCGTCCATAGACCGGAACCGCTACCGCCGTGATACCGCTTCGGTCATATATCAGTCATATAACCTCTTTCCGCTGCTGACGACGCTGGAAAACGTCATGTATCCGTTGGAGCTTCAGGGCAAAAAGAGGCATGAAGCGGCGGCGACCGCAAAGAAGCTGCTCAGTGAGGTGGGGTTGAATGAAACGGCTTACCGTAAGTTCCCGCAGATGATGAGCGGCGGCGAACAGCAACGTATCGCCATTGCGCGGGCGTTGGCTTCGGGCGGGCGCATACTGCTGGCGGATGAGCCGACCGGCAATCTGGACTCGGCTAACGAAAAGATGATGGTGGCGCTGATTCAAACGCTGGCACACACGCATGACTATACAGCCATTGTGGTCACACATAACGACTATGTCGCCTCGCAGGCAGACATGGTTTGCGTGATGAGCGACGGTGAATTAAAGGAAATGGAGAGCTCAAAATGAGAAGCAATATGGTTGCAGCCAACAGTCTGAGGCAGCTGCTGCGTACGCCGGTAAAAACTTTTGTTTTTTTGGTACTGCTGATGCTTGCCGTTGCTTTTTTTATGCTGGGCTATAACCTTTGGGCAGTCGCTAAGGAAAACATCGATAAGATCGAAAGCACGTATATGACGATCGGCACGGTACAGCAAAAAGCGACGGCGGTGGGTACCGGGGAGAGGTGGGACGCAGGGACAAAAAAATATACCTATTATCAACATCCTGAATATGATGGCATGATACCCGTTTCCGTTTTAAACTTTGAAGGCGCAGATTATATACTGGCGCCTGAGAAAAGGCCTAGCTACGGTGCGTATATGTTTGGGTTTGAGATGAGCGAAATGCCTTTATGGGAAGTGTCATTCGATTTGGGACTTATCGTCATAGAAATGGAGCCACTCGAAGATTGTATGACCGGCGACCCTGTGCGCGTGAAGGTAAAAAGGGTGCTATATGGTCTATTGCCAGACTTTATAGATGAAATATGGTTCTGTGATCATTTCAATGATACGCCTGAGCCGCTGTACGCTAACAAAACATATGTTGTGTGTTTGCAGGAGGACATACCCCACGAGGGGATGAGTGGCTATGTATATAGTGGCTATGCATATAGTGGCTATGCATATATGCCGGTCGGAAGTATCAATTCCACTCAGTTTGATAAAAACGGGAACCGCATTGAAGATACCACCACAGTGCGCGTTCCTTGGGATGAAGTGACAGACGGTTTTTACGAAACACCACGCGGAAAACGGTGGCTGGCACTGATAGAAGGCTTTGACTGGATGAAGTACACCATACCTGTGGTTCAGACCAACGGTACAAACCTGCTGATGGCTTTTTATGAGGGAAACGCGTGGATCTGTGACGGTCAGGATATTACCGACGAGGAGTACAAGAACGGTGACAAGGTTTGTCTGGTCAACAAGTATTTTGCGGATAATAATCATTTGAAGGTGGGGGACAGTTTGTCTCTTCCACTATATTTTTCGGATTATTACCAGACTTATAGAATCGGAGGCAGCCTGATTAACGCAAAAGGTGAGCTGTATCCTATTTTCGAGGAAAGCTCGTATAAGATCGTCGGCATATATAATACCGTAACAACATCAATTTACGAGATAACGGGTTATGAATTGGGGGAGAATACCGTCATCATTCCGTCCGCGTCTGTAAAAAACAGCGATGAAAACAATATCTCAGCAATGGGCCCGATGATGGGCTATACGACATCCTTTCAGATTCCTAACGGACATATCGATGAGTATATGGCGGCATGGGAAAAACAGGGGATTTCTTCGCTGGAAATCAATTTTTATGACAAGGGTTATACCAAGATAAAGGCCGGACTCGACGACATGATGAACACAGCGACCATACTGCTCATCGCCGGTACGGTGACCACGCTGCTCGTGCTGGTCTTGTTCTGCCATTTGTTTATCACAAAGCAGAAAAAGAGGACAGCCATTGAACGCTCGCTCGGAATGAGTAAGAAGCGGTGCGTGGCGTCTTTACTGACGGGCATACTTGCTATTGTGATTCCCGCCTGTTTGATCGGCAGCGCAATCAGCTATTGGTTATCCGGATATGCGGCTGAACAAATGACGACGGCACATAGTCAGGAAGCCTATGATACCACATTCAGCGATTGGGTGAACAATGCCGATCAAAGCACGGAATCAGATCTAATGGTCAGCATAGACAGCAGTATAGGGAGAGCCTTCATAGGCACTTGGGTGATTCCGGCTGCACTGTTTATTGCGCTGCTCAATATCCGCGGTAATTTAAAAAGCGAGCCGCTTAAGCTGCTCGGTGAGAGGGAAAGGTAGCGATTCTATTAAAGCGCTCGAATTTGATCCAGCGGCCAAATAACAAAAAGTGCTTTTCCCAATACCTTATCCAAAGAGATCGGGCCGACGCCGCTGTCGCGTGAATCTACGGAAACATTGCGGTTGTCGCCCATGACATAGATGCAATTATCGGGTACCACGGTAGGGGGGAGCGTGCCGTTCATATAATCCGAAAAATAGGTGGTGTCGGCTTTACCGTTGATATAGAGCGAGCCGTCACGCACTTCCAATACATCACCTTCCACACCGATAACACGCTTCACATAGATATCCTTGCTGTTCGGGAATTTGCATATCACCACATCGCCGTAGGCAGGCTCAGTAAACCAATATGTGACCTTTTCCATAAATACATAATTATCTGTGTTGAGAGTGGGTTCCATAGAAGACATATCGATACCCGTAAACTCAAAAACAAAAAGCCTTAGCAGCAGCGCAGCCACCAAAGCGATAATCAAAGACAGTATCCATTCTCTTATTTCGTTGCGTTTTGCATGCGTTTTGCGCATCATTCTGCTGGAGAGCTCTGTATTCTCGGTAATAACCTCTTCGTTTTTCATCTGCGGGTTTCCCTTACTATATGATTCGTATCCGTACACGAATACTATGTTTTGTATTCTGACGTTGCTATACTTATAACCCGTGAATTTGATTAAGCGGCCATATCACAAAATGAGCCTGTCCTAAGACCATGCTGTTAGGCAGTGCGCCTATCGTGTCATAACGGGAATCCATCGATTCATTGCGGTTATCGCCCATCACAAAAACACAATCATCGGGTATGGTTGTCGGGGGGAGTGTATCTTCAATATAATCAGCAAAATAAGTGGTATCGGGGTTGCCATTAATATACAGGACACCATCGCGGATCTCCAAGACATCACCGCCCACGCCGATAACGCGCTTGACGTATGTGGCCGTACTGTCCGGAAACTTACATATCACCACATCACCGTATGCCGGTTCTCTAAACCAGTAGGTGACCTTCTCCATAAACACGTATTCATTCGAATATAGTGTTGGCTCCATTGAAGGGCCGGAAACGCTGATGAATTCAAAAACAAACAAACGAAGCAACAGCGCAATGGAAAAAGCAATAATGAGTGATATGATCCATCCTTTTGTATCACTGCGTTTGGTATCAACTTTTCGTTGCATACGTGATGACTCGTCGTTATCTCCCGTAAGCCCGTCATTTCTCATCCGGCAATATCCTTTTCATTCGTTTTACAAACGCTTCATGCGGCAGCATTACAATATGTCCGCATCCCAAACATTTGATTTTAACATCCATCCCCACGCGGATGATGCGCCATTTATTTTCCCCACACGGATGCGGTTTTTTCATTTGCACCACGTCCGATAATGAATAATCCACAAAGACCCTCCGTTAAGAGTTAATCACAACACGGCGCGGATAAGGAGAAGCCATACCATGAGATGCAAATGCCTCCATGACGGCGGTACGAAGCGCCCGCTCAGTTTCCCAATGAGTTAACGGAGCCACACGTACAATCATTCTTAACACCATGTTATTGTCGCCACACTCTATTATACCGACCACACGGGGTTCTTCAAGTATATTATCATGTTCTGCCTTATAAGCCAACCCGGTGTCAAGCATAATTTTTCCTGCTTGTTCAATATTCGTTTCATATGTTACAGGAATATCAATGAGAGCGAGATGGCCGTTGCGCGAATAATTGATCACCTTACCGATGCTGCCGTTGGGTATGGTTACCGATTCCCCCGTAAACTTATTGATCGTTGTGGTGCGCATTGTCACCGAATCGACAGTACCTTCTTCATCCTCGATTTTAATGTACTCTCCGACCGCGTACTGGTTTTCCAGCAGCATAAACATGCCGGAAACCACGTCCTTCACGAGACTCTGAGCGCCGAGCGCGATCACAATGCCGCCGATACCTGCGGCGGCCAGCAAGGAGCTCACTGCCGCACCAAGGCCGATCACTTCAAGAATGGCCATCGTGCTGAAAAAGTAAACGATGTACTTGACCACCGAGTCTGATACTGTTTTTAAAGTGCCTGCTTTTTTTGAAGCGTCCGAAAGCGGTTTATTGACGATTCTTGTTTTTACGATACGGTTTGAAATACGGCGTGCCAAAACGATAACGATACGTGCCAGTATTAAAATGCCGATAATTTTTATAATGGCCAGCAGTATGACATCCGCGTCGTTGCCCAAGTTTTTGAGGAATTCCTCCGTGCTGGTCCATACATTATTAAAAAACTGCTCCACTTAAGAATCTCCTTTCTGTTCCGTTAAGAAAACATTATAGCAAAAGCGCTGGAAAATAACCAACGACTAGCGCTATTCGCGTGTAGAGCGGCGGCCTAAGTGCAGAGCGCTCGGCCTAATGCGTAGCGGATACTGCTCTTTAACGGTACGGCTCGGCTGGTCTGTCTGCGGGCTGTTTCATTGGCACTAAGATCATATAACGCAGTTTGGCTGTTGGAGACTCCTTGGGCCTTTTAAGCCTTCATAGATGCCATCGGGGCGCGTGATACGTCCATTAGCTGTATCACACAGCTGCAGGAGCAGCATCCGTTTCAGCCTTGTGGTTTTGCGTGTTGAGAAAACCGGTAGACACGCGCATGCTCTAAAAAACGTCCGACTATACTCACTATACTATGTTATGAGTGCCCCCCGGGGATACCTGTTTTTATACAACAAATCCCGCGAACAATAAAATCTATCTTAACGCCTACTTGTGAAGCTTCCATAAGCTTATCAATCATATATAATCATTTTAACCGATAAGCGGCTGTTTCAATCGCCTAGCGGCTAATTTGTTAGCGCATGATTAAGCACATATTTACAATTTGTTCATAAGGATGTATTGTTATTGTCAAAAGATTATGAAACAATGAGATTATTAATTGACTGGAGGACAAACCATTGAACAAGAAACTTTTGGCCTTGCTCTGCGTGCTGATTGCAACGATGATGCTGTTTGGCGCATGTGCCGCGGCTCCGCAATCACAAGAGGAGGCAACAGCCAGCGCAACACCCGATGCTGAATCAACGGTGGTTGTTGCTAAGGTGAACGGGGAACCGATATACTATGATGAGTACTATAAAGTATATAAAAGTGCATGCGCTCAATACGGCGTCTCTGAAGACGATGCCACTTATGGTGATTATTTGAAGAATATGGTGCTTGACTCGTTGGTTAATCAGGAGATCATGACGCAGAAACTCACCGAAGAGGGATATATGGATCTGACGGATGAGCAGAAAGCCGAAGCGGAAGAGAATGCACAGGCTGAGCTGGATTCAATGATCGATTACTATTATAAGTCAACAATAGAAGCTGAGCTGGGCGAAGGATACACCAAAGAAGAATACGAAGCTGCGAAAGCTCCTTATCGTGAGGAACTGCTTACACAGATGGGTACGACCGAAGAGGAGTATAAGGCATTATTTGTCCTGCCGGTTGCACAGGATGCCGCCAAGCAGGCCAAGGTGGGCGATATAATTCCGACTGATGCGGATGTACAAGCCAAGTACGATGAGAATGTGGCTGCGGATAAGGAAGCGATGGATGCAGACCCATCCGTTTATGAATCAACAGTTTCGAGCGGCGCCACTGCGTACTATATACCGGCAGGCGTTCGCAATGTGCGTCAGGTTCTTATTGGTATCGATGAAGATACCGTAAACGCTATTTCTTTGCTTAGAGGCGAAGAGTTTACCGCACAGGCCGATTATCTTCTTGAGAAGGCGCTGGCCGAAGTAAAAGCTAAAGCGGATGATGTGCTTGCCAAGATAAAGTCGGGCAAGATGACATTTGAAGAGGCTATTGCTTCCTATAACGATGATAAGGGGATGCCCGAAACGGGATATCCGGTAACAAAGGACAGCAAGACGTATGTGGAAAGCTTCACGACCGGCGCGATGGGTCTTGGAAAAGTCGGCGATGTATCCGACCTCGTGGCTTCAGATTACGGCTATCACATCATTGAGTACTTCAGTGATTTACCGGCAGGGGCTGTTGCTTTAGATACAGTTAAAGAGGAGATCTATGACACACTTGTGACAACAATGCAGGATGAAGCGTGGCAGAAGGTCATCGACGAATGGACGACAACCAGCAAAATAGAAACCTTTAAAGAGAACCTTTAAGACTAGCTGCTAAAAAGCCTTCCGCAATTATGGAAGGCTTTTTTAATGTGTAAGTTAAACTAAAAAGAAGCAATGACAAATAAAAAATGCTTAAAATATTATTTTAAAAAAACATATTGGCACACTCAAATACTTGTGGTATAATCACATACTGTCGGTGGATTTGACAGAGCTTATGCCAATGTAGCTCAGCAGGCAGAGCGGCTCATTCGTAATGAGCAGGTCAGCGGTTCGATCCCGCTCATTGGCTCCACATCTCGGGGTGTAGCGCAGTTTGGTAGCGCGTTTGGTTCGGGACTAAAAGGTCGCAGGTTCAAATCCTGTCACCCCGACCATATCAAACGAAAAGATTGATACAATAAAAGCCAACCTAAACGGTTGGTTTTATTGTATAGGTAAAATAGTTTTAAAAATTGCCGGCCATTATTATGTGGCTGGCAATTTCAGTTTTCTAGATTATATCTTATATAAGCACTTCATAACTCCAACTACCAAGGACGGCGCGCGACGACAAAATTTCTTTTCCAAAATGGTGTCACGCAAGACCTTTTGACAACCTTGCCGTTAGAGGAAGAGGCATCGATCATTTGTCCGCTGCCGATATAGATACCGGTATGGCCTACTTTTTTACCGTTTGTACTGAAGAAGAGCAGATCGCCCTTTTCCAGATCGTTCATGGATGTGATCTTTTCCCAATCATCAACTTTGGAATAGCCGGCTGCATTATAACGGCCGCGTGAGGAACCCGCTTGCTTTAAACAGTAATAGACAAGACCAGAACAGTCGAATGAATTAGGACCTTCATGGCCGCCTCTGTACGGATCACCCAGCTGTTTTTCCGCCACCTCAAGCATCTTAACTATGTTAGCCCGCCGCTTTTCGGCTTGTACTTTGGTTTTGCTGGGCTTAGCATCCGGAGAATATAATAAATCGAGCGTGATGGGCCCAGTCATACCGTCTGAAGAAAGGCCGTTGCGTGATTGAAATTCTTCGACCGCGGCCTTTGTTTCATCACCATAATAGCCTGTTGCTTTATTTAGGTAGCCCAGATCGATAAGCTGCCTTTGCAAACTATCCACGTCTGATCCGGATGTGCCTTCTAGAAGCATGTACTTTTGTGCCTGATCCGAAAAGATCATTTCCAGAGTCTGCGGGCCCGCAATACCATCCTGCTGTAAATTATGCTGCCGCTGGAAGTATTCCACCGCGTGCTTTGTTGCAGGGCCAAAGAGCTGTGTGCTTTCATCAACATCCATATAGCCAAGCTCCATCAGCCGCTCTTGAAGCTCCTGAACACGTTCGTTCTCATCGCCACGCTGAAGTGTAGGGTCAGGCGTGGGTGTGGGGGATGGTGAAGGCGAGGGCGAAGGGGCTGCTTCGTTTGTGGTAATGGGCATATTGTTATTGACGGCAACAGCGACGCCATTCCCCTGCTTGGAAATCGTATCTGTCGTTTTGGGTATCGCAATGATAACGATCGCAGCTATTAAAAGAGCGCCTGCGCTGCCTAAAATGATCAATTTCGTTCGCCGGCTCAGGCGTAAAAACGCATCGATTTTTCGGCGAACAGAAACATTCACCCTTGAAAACCGCTTGTTCCGCTTGCGTCTGTACATAATAACCTCTCTTCAGCTTTTTCTTATTTTATACCGAATGCAGCAGAATGGCAAGAAATATTACGAAACTATTAAGCATTGGTTAAAAATGTGTGTTGCCAATCGCCATGATATTGTCTAACAGATATAAAATGTGATTATATTATACCAAATAATTGGTAAGATATACATATGCGACACTATCGGTTTGTTATTGGAAAAAGTCTTTCAATGGGTATATATACGGGGATTATAACCTGATAATAGAGATGCTAAAATATTAAGAAGGCTAATGTCTGTCAAACGATGCTGTGAGTTTTCTTTGGATGTGCGCCACAACAGATGCGCTCAAACTGCCGGGCAGTAGCTTGGAAGCCGCCACCAGAACCTTATTCATAACGCCCGGTATAATCACCGCTTTGCCTTTTATGAGGCCTCTGTAAGCATAGTCGGCCACTTTCTGGGCCGTCATCGCACCTTTTATATCAGCTTTTCCGGCACGTTTTGAGAACTCCGTGGCAGTCGAACCTGGACACAGCGTACAGACAATAATACCGCTTCCTTTAAGTTCGTTGCGCACGGCCTGCGACAACGATAATACATAAGCCTTGCTGGCATAGTAGACACCGATATAGGGTCCCGGCTGATAGGACCCTGTTGAAGCCACGTTTAGGATGCGTCCGCCGCCATGAGAACGCATATGACGGATGCCAAGCTTTGTGAGTTCGGTAAGCGCGCGAATATTCAAATCGATAACCTGCATATCCCTGTCACTTTCAATTTGCTCAAAAAGCCCACAAGCACCCAAGCCGGCGTTGTTTATAAGTATGTTGATTAAGATCTGACGTTTTTCTAGCTCGTGAAACAGCTCTTGAGCGGCGCCTCTTACCGACAAATCTTTGGGGATCACACAGACGGATATTCCATACGTATTTTGCAGTACTCCGGAAACATCAAATAGCTTTTGCGCGTCACGTGCCACAAGCACGGTGTTATACCCCTCTTTTGCGAAACGATTTGCAAGCGCTCTGCCAATGCCTGTGGAGGCGCCTGTAATGAGAACCCAATTTTTATCCATTTAGACCTCTCGTGACAATAAATAAAGGAATAAGCCTCATTAAAGATTATAGCATAGGCATTGAAGCCGCAGCAAATCATGGGGCCTTGTCACTATGCGCTTTTAAATAATGGCTGGGTGTGGAACAAGTTTTAGTGATTTGCGCTCGGTCTTTGCCAGACATTGGGTAAGACAGTCCTTCGTGTTAGGGAATATACGCATATAAGCATGAACAAAATATTGTGCGAAGAGCTCAAGGATATCTGCGGCTTTATCTTTTTGCTGTTCCCTCAAACACTTATATTGCATACAGCCCCATATGTTTTTATGATATAACAAGGGTACGCTGCAGACACTACCATTTTTCTCACCGGATTTGTCTGTGCACAAGCCCAGTCTCCCTGAAGCGCTCCAATCAAATAAATGACAGGTTTTCGTATAATCCTCAACGTAGCGGGACATACAGATTGATTCGATTTTAAAAGTTTCACCGATCTCTTTACATATATTCGCAAATAGGGGGAAGAGGTTCTCGGCAGTCGCGTCTACGAAAGCCTGCGAATACCGGATTATTTTTAACATAATATCTGCCTGACGTACTGTTTCCCTCACAAAGGCCAAATGTGTTTTATTTGCTATAGCCAGCTGCTGTTCCTCCAGCTTTCTTAAATAAGCCCCAAGAAAGATCTCGGCAAACATCTTTATTGTATTGATCTGAGAGTTTGTCCAATTGTGATATCCCACGACTTTATTCAAAATCATAACGCCGCGAATATTTTCGCCTTGGCGGATGGGCAGAATAAAGAAAGATTTAATTCCAAAATTGAGAAGTGTGTCGATTAAACTTGGGGCTATTTGGGGGTTGTTATCCAAAGAATTGTTAATCGCAATATAATCCTGATCTGAGAGCTGATACAGCCATGAAGGCAGAATTGTATTAGCGGATGGTTCACGGTGAAACCATTGAGGAATTCCCTTTCTGCACCACTCGTATGTGGACGTTAGGCCGGAATCATCAGCAACCAAAAGACCTGCATTATCGAGCTCAAAAAGCTCACAAAGACTTTTGAGCATATCGTTTGTGCAGGTATCAAAGCCATTGATTCCTGTGATGGTATATTTTTGAGAGACGGAGGCAATCGTTTCTTGGATGGCAAGCATTTCTTGAAGAGATTCATCATATTCGACGAGTACGCGATTCGACTCGTTAAGCTGTTTTTCCATTCTGACGCGCAGATAGGCGCTCATAATCGTTTCGGCGGCGGCCTTTAGCATGCTGATTTCCATGGTTGTCCAAATCCTTTTTTGGTGAAGCTGCCCAACGCCTATGCCCCCCAAAAGAATCCCGTCATGTAGTATGGGAACGATGATGACAGAACGAAGCCCTTTTATAAGCGCAGCTTCCAGTATCGTCAGCAAGGGGCCTGGCTTATGTTTCTGTAAATCGTTAATAATGATAAGCCGTCCATTTTGAAGCTGATCCATCAGTGCGGAATAGTCGGTTTGAAGAACCGAAAGATGACCTTCGTCACCGCAGTATGAAAACCATTCGCAGCTCTCGCTGTATGATACCCTTTCATTCTTCAGTATAAATGCCCAACTAACATCCAGTAGCTGCCCAATCTCGGGAACAAAGTTTTTAATACAAGTACTAAAGCCTTTATAGCCCGTATCCATAAATCTGCGCATCGTTTTTGATATCAGCTCTTCAAACTTAAGCTGATTGCGCAGCATGGTATCACACATGAAAAGTTCTCTGTTTGTATTCTCAAGCTGGCGTTTTTCGTTCACATGGCTTGTGATATCCCTGCAGGTTCCCATAATACGGACAACGCGCCCGTTTTCAAAACTGGGACACAGATTCACTGAGAGTGTACAATTTTCATATTCGCTGATATAAGAAACATTTTTGTTGGTTTCAACACATTCTTCGAAGAACTGGCGTATATAGGAGGCCTTAGGCATTAAGTAGGTCTCTTCAAGCGTTCTGCCAAGTTCAGATTTCACTATGCCTGTTTGTCTGGTGTAAGCTTCGTTCATATAAACAAGCAGGAACTGATGACTTGGCGTCACCTGCCACATAATAATGCCATCTTGTGATAAATCACAAAGTTCATAAAAGTAGGCCATGTTCTGAATGACGTGGGGAAATTTATATTGCTCATTGCTTTGGCTTATGTTAATAGGGACAGCTGAAAAAAAAGAAGTGTTGTTTTCGCAATACAGGAGTGTCAACACAAAAAACTGACCGTGGCCAAGATCGGCAGTGAAGCTTTCGTCGTATGAAACGCCGGACAACGCAAGACGACATCGATTGATAATTTCTTCACCCGTTTTGCCGGGGAAGGCATCGTGGACTTCCATGAGCGGCAATATGTTTTTAAACATACCGCAGATATTTTCAAAATAATAGTGGTTGTCAATTGCTCTCACAGAAAAAAGCACCCGGTTGGACGCCGGTAACTTCCCATCCCCCATATGCACCTCCACCAAAGAAAACAACTTTTGTATCGATATTATACACCTTTCGTCATGTAGTGTTGTTTTTTCGACAAAAGTAGTCAATACAACCTATTTACCGTCATGTATAAAGCCAGGAATAATGAACATGGGGAAAATAATGAATTAAAGCTTTGATATTTAATTAGATAAAAGTTACGTTAAGTTAAAACGGACGTATCACGATTTTTTCTTCGCCCGGATCAACACTCTCCAGCATAAGGAGCGCTTTATAGTTTTCAATCTGCTTCTTTTCAGGGGTTCGCGTGACGATACCCGCGCCGCATCCTACCACCGTCACAGAAAATTCCTTCATCATCTCGCATAGTGCATGCACCGTACCTCCGCCGGCGATAAAATCGTCGATAAGGAGAGCTTTTTGACCCGGATTGACGGCTCGCTTTGACAACGACATCGTCATCATACGGCGTGAAGACCCTGTCAGATAATTAATGGTGACCACAGAGCCCTCGGTAATTCTTAAATCACGGCGGGCAATCACGAGGGGCTTTGCAAGCGCGCGTGCCACGAAAAGAGCCAATGCCACGCCTTTTGTTTCCACAGTGGCGACAAAATCAGGATTCGTACGGATAAATAAACCGGCCAGTATATCGGCCATAGGAGCGACATACTTGGGGTTTGAAAAGATATCGACTGTATAGATATAGCCGCCCGGCAAAATTCGGGAGGGATCGCTAAGCTTTTCGGCGACCTTCTGCAGAATTCCATTCCGCTGCTCAAACGTTAACGCGGGGATAAAACGCACACCTCCGCCGGCACCCAAAGTCACTTCAATATCGCCTTGGCCATACTCTTTAAACATTTCTTTTAATATAGCCACGTCTTCACTCATTGTTGATTTGGCGGCGCCAAACATATCACAAAAGACTTTAAGCGAATAGGTGGTGCCCGGGTCTTTGGTCAGCATCGCGGAAACGATGGCGAGCCGGGTTTTTCTTTCAGCTTTATCCATAAGCTTACTCCTTAAGAATCGCATTGGATCATACTATAAACCTATTATAGAGCGAAATGTACAACTTTTAAATAGCAAACACTTATTTTTATTGATATTCGCGCGATGTATGGAGTATAATGCAGTGATATGGGGTCAAAATGTATAAGGCATTTAAGAGGTGTCTATGGTTTTTTTACAGGATTATAAGGGGAGATACGTCCATTTTATCGGAATTGGCGGCTGCAGTATGAGCGGCCTTGCCATCATACTTAAGAGTCTCGGATTTAAGCCAAAGGGATCGGATATAGCCGAATCAGCCTTTACCAAAAAGCTCGAGAGCTACAACATACCTTTTGTGATTGGTCACAGTGCAGATAATTTGGGAGATGCATCGCTTGTGGTTTATTCCGCAGCGATAAAGCCGGGCAATCCGGAATATGACCGGGCAAAGGAATTGGGTATTCCTATGCTGGAGCGCTCTGAACTGCTCGGACAGATCAGCCGCGCGTTTGAAACTGTGATCGGTATTGCCGGGTGTCATGGTAAAACAACGATTACGTCGATGTGTGCGCTGATTTTGCGCGAATGCGGTGTTAATCTGACCGTTCATGTGGGCGGCATGGTCGATTTTCTGGGCGGCGGTGTTGCCGTCGGCGACTATCCAGCTTTTATAACGGAAGCATGTGAGTATGTCCGCAGCTTTTTAAAGCTAGCGCCCACACATGTGCTTATTAATAATATCGACGATGATCATTTAGACTATTATAAGAGCATTGAAGAAATTACTGAGACATTTGCCGAATTCGTCTCATTGCTTCCCGAGGATGGGACTTTGTTTGCCTATAATCATGACCCGCTTGTTGCCCAGATTGCAGCAGACAGCGGACGGCATGTTGTCACATACGGCTTTGAAAATGCAGATTATATGGCTATGAATGTGGAATATGACAGTATGGGGTGCCCCAGATTTGATGTGGAATCGCCCAAAGGAAATGCACGTGTTGCGCTGAACGTGGTCGGGCGGCATAATATGTCGAATGCGCTGGCGGCTATCACCGTCTGCAGCGAGGTGTTTGGCGTGAAGCTGCAGGACGCGGCCGATGCACTGGGAAATTATCATCTGGCAGGGCGGCGCTTTGAACTAATGGGCGAAAAAAATGGTGTGAAGGTCATTCATGACTTTGCCCACCATCCAAGCGAAATTGCTGCTTGTCTGGAAGCCGCTTCAAAATATCCACATAGAAAGCTATGGGTTGTATTTCAATGTAATTCATATACGCGTGCAAAAACTTTGAAAGATAAGTATGCGCTGTGCTTTACGCATGCCGACATGGTAATCGTACCGGATATTTACCCCGGCCGTGATATCGACCGCGGAGAAATACATGCAAGGGATCTGGTGGCGGCTATAGGCGCGAATAAGGCATGCCAGTATATACCCACCTTTGAACAGATCAGTGCCTATCTAGATGAGAATGCGTCTCCGGGCGATGTCGTGGTGACACTGGGCTCTGGCAGCGTCAACAAGGAGACCAATAAGCTGCTCTAGTCTGTGGTATAAATGCAGCAATGGCAAACAGGAAAGAGAACAGAATAAAACAATTAGGAACAAAACAGAACAAAGGTCACAATATAGAACATATTGTGACGACTTAAGATATATTTCGCTAATAATGCCGTCAGATTAATCTTTTACACAGATTATTGACGGTTTTTCTTTATGTATGTATAGCTTGTATTAAAAAATGATGGTGTTGATTGATTAATAAAAGGCGAGTGCCTCATTCAACAACCTGAAATGGGCAAAAGCCTTTATTTTCATTAGAAATGCCATATTGAGCAATGCAACAAAAAGGAACAAAAAGCGACGCATACCAACAATTTAAATGAAAAACAGATAACTAGCGCGTCATTTCCTCAAACTGTTGCTCGTTGATAATGGGAATGCCGAGCGCTTGCGCTTTGTCAAGTTTGCTTCCGGCGCTTTCTCCGGCTAAAACATAATCGGTATTCTTGCTCACGGATGAAACCACCTCGCCGCCCAGCGATTCGATGATATCCGATGCTTCTTTGCGCGTATAGTTTGCCAGTGTACCCGTGAGCACCACCTTTTTACCTGATAAAATAGATTCCTTTGCAGTTTTTGCAGAGAACGAAGGAGAAACACCCGCTTCAAACATACGCGAGATGATGCCTTGTGCGTGGCTGTCTGCAAAGAAATCCAAGATATTCTGTGCAAGTGTAGCGCCAATGCCGTCTATTTCCAGCAGGCTGTCTGTGTCCGCAGCCATCAGAGCATCCATACTCTGATATTTGTTAGCCAGATCTTTTGCTGTTTTCGCGCCTATTCCCGGAATGCCCAGCGCATAGATAAAGCTGCCCAAGGGGCGGTTTTTGCTGCTTTCCACAGCGTTTCTTAAATTATCAGCCTTTTTCGGGCCGAATCCGGGCAATGTTTTTAATTTTTCGTAGTCGATATAGTAAAGATCGGACACATCCGTAAGCCCCAGATGGTCGTAGAGCGCTTCCGCGGTTTTGTCTGAGAAGGTTTCAATGTTCATGGCATCGCGCGATGCGAAATGCGCCACCGCACGCGTGAGCTGGGGGCGGCAAACAAGCGGATTTTCGCAGAATAGATGCGCACCCTTTTCCGCCAACGGATGGCCGCAGGCAGGGCAAACATCCGGCACTCTAATATCCTCTGCGTTGTCTGTATAATCCGCTACACCGAGTATTTCAGGTATGACGTCGCCCGAACGCCGGATAAAAACACGTACATTCTTCTGAAGCTTCTTGCGCTGTATATCACCCACGTTGTTAAGCGTAGCGCGGGACACGCAAACGCCGCCGATATCCACAGGCTCGAGCAGCGCCCCCGGCGTGATCTTGCCTGTACGGCCCACCTGCCAAACAACATCAAGCAGCGTGGTGGTTTTTTCGTCTGCCGCAAATTTATAAGCCACAGCCCAGCGCGGGAATTTTTGTGTGAAACCGAGACGCTCTCGTGCAGCATAGCTGTCGATTTTGATAACCGCGCCATCGATCAAGTAATCAAGCGAAGAACGGCTTTCTCCGGCTTCATTCACAATAGACATCACCTCGGACACGCTGCAGGCCGTTTTGGCGAAGCTGCTGACTGGAAAACGGTTTTCTATTAAGAAATCCAGCATCTGGGCATGCGTGGAAAATGATTTGCCTTCTATATAGCCGACGTTGTAGCAAAACAAGCTGAGATTACGTTTGGCGGTCTCGTTCGGGTCAAGATTTCTAAGCGCACCCGCGGCCGCGTTTCGCGCATTTTTAAGCGGCTCAGCCGCTGTTTCGTTATATTTCTTGAGCACCGATAAGCGCATCAGGCCTTCACCCTGAACTTCCAGACGCCCTTTGAAGCCGATGGACAAGGGCACATTCTTTATCGTCATCACCTGCTTGGTGATCACCTCGCCTACGCTGCCATCGCCGCGCGTGGCTGCCGATACGAGCAAACCGTTTTCATACCGAAGATTGATCGTGAGGCCGTCGAATTTATACTCAACGATATACGTAAAAGGCTCATCGGAAAACTTGCGGGCGCGCGCTTCCCAAGCGATAAGCTCCTGCTCGCTGCGCACCTTGTCAAGACTATAAAGCGGTGACAAATGGGCCTGCTTTTCAAAGCCGGATAGAACATCGCCGCCGATACGCCGTGTGGGTGAATCAGGCCGAACGTAATTTGTCTGGTTTTCGAGCGCTTCAAGTTCATCATAGAGTACATCATATTCCGCGTCGCTGATAATAGGATCGTCCAGCGTATAATAACGGTAAATATGCTGTGTCAGTTGCTCCACGAGCGCATCAATTCTGATTTTTGCTTCGTCCATACCGCTTATCCTTAGAGTATTTTTAAAGGCGCGAACGCCACGAACATTTTCTTCTCGCCCGCGGTGTCGAAGCGAACCACGGCGATTTTTTCATCGCCCGCGCCGTTTGTGGAGACGATTGTGCCCTGCCCGAATTTGGGATGCGATACAACAACGCCCGATACAAAAGCATCCGGTGCATGCTGAGCTTTTTTGGAGAGGTCCGGTCCGGCTGACGTCATGCCCACACGCCCCTGTGCGAATGAATATGGGCTTTGGCTGACAGGTTCATGCGAAAAATAGACATCCGGCTGGCGTTTAACCCCCGCAGGCTCTATGCATCCCTTGGGTATTTCCTCCAGGAATCGGGAGCGTTTGCCGGGTACGCGTTCAAAGCTCGCGCCCATGCGCACATACCTTGTGGCGCTCCAAGTAAGGTATAACCGCTTTTTTGCACGCGTCATACCCACATAACACAGGCGGCGTTCCTCTTCGTCGTTGCCGTCTGAAAGGCTCATCTGGTGGGGCAGAAGCCCTTCCTGAATACCGACGATAAACACAATGGGGAATTCCAATCCCTTGGCGCTATGCAGCGTCATGAGCATAATTTTGTCTTCCTCTTCGCCCACCGCGTCCACATCCGATATGAGCGCGCTGCGTTCCAGAAAACCTTCCAGGCTATGCGGTGCGGGTGTATCTTTTTCAAAATCCGATACGCTTTTGAAAAACTCTTCAATATTCAGCAGGCGCATGCGTCCTTCGGGGGTCGTGTCGGTTTGCATGGCTTCGCGCAGCCCGGAGGCTTCAAAGAGCAGTTCCACTGTTTCCAGTACTGTTTGGCCTGCCATACGGCTGCGAATGTCATCCAGTATACGGACAAAGCCGTTAAGCGCCTCGGCCGTCTTTTTGGGCAGCAGATTTCCAATATCATGGCATAGATCATACAGGCTGCGGTGCTGATTCTGCGCTGCCGTATATAGTTTGCCCAGAGATACATCGCCGATTCCGCGTTTGGGTACACCAATAGCGCGCATGAAACAAAGATCGGCATCAGGGTTGCATAAAAGGTTAAGATAGGCAAGCAGATCTTTGATTTCCTTGCGTTCATAGAAGCTTTGCCCGCCGTATATCACGTAAGGGACGCCGCGCTCTTTAAGCTTGTTTTCAAGAACGCGTGACTGGCTGTTGACACGGTACAGCACTGCGATATCACTGGCTGTATATTTGCCCTCGCGCAGCAAGCTTGCCACTTTCTCTGCCACAAACTGAGCTTCTTCCAAGTCGCTCTCTGCCTCAAACTCCAGTGGTTTTTGGCCTGTGGTGATGCTGGACCAAAGTTCCTTGCCCATTCGTCCGCTGTTGTGGCGGATCACGCCGTTGGCCGCATCAAGTATGCCCTGATGGGAACGGTAATTTTGCTCAAGCCGTATCACACGCGCACCGGGGAAGTCCTTTTCGAAATTGAGTATGTTGGATATGTCGGCACCGCGCCAGCCGTATATCGACTGGTCGTCGTCGCCCACAACAAACAGATTGCCTCTGCTCATTGCCAGCAGACGTACGATCTGGTACTGAACGGTATTGGTATCCTGATATTCGTCTACCATGATATAAGCAAACCGCCGTTGATACTTTTCCAGCACATCCGGATACTCGTCGAAAAGCAACAGCGTTTTTAGCAGCAAGTCATCAAAATCCATCGCGTTGCTGGCGCGCAGCCTGTCCTCATAGCGCGCATAAACCCATGATGTGTATTTAACAGTATCGCCGTCACCGTAAACTTCTTTAAAGCTTGCGGGACTGACGCTGGCGTTCTTGGCTTTGCTGATCATGGCGCGCACGGTGCGTGGTTCGATAGCGTCTTTAGAGACATCCAGCTCTTTTAATATATCTTTGACCACGGTCAGCGTGTCGCCAGAATCATAAATCGTGAAGCTTGGAGCGTACCCCAAGTGCTCGCCCTCAATGCGCAGCAGCTTGGCACACATGGCGTGGAACGTGGAGACCCACATGTCTCCCGCGTCAGCCGCGATGGCGCTAATACGCGCTTTCATTTCTGCCGCAGCTTTGTTAGTGAATGTGAGAGCCAATATATTGGCGGGGCGTACCCCTTTTTCTATCAAATAAGCGGCGCGCGTAGTCAGCACGCGTGTTTTGCCGCTGCCCGCGCCCGCAAGCACGAGCACAGCCCCTTCGGTCGTGATAACCGCCTCGCGCTGCTGTTCATTTAAGTTGCTTAGATCCATTAGTCCTCCTGTTTGAGCCTTTTAAGTGCTTTCTGGTAGCCGCCCGTGCCATAAAGAAGGCAGCGGTTCACGCGGCTGATTGTGGCGGTGCTGGCGCCTGTCGCCTGTGAAATATCGTGGCAGGTGTGTTTTTCGCTTAGCAGCTCAGCTACTTTAAAACGCTGTGCGATGGACACAAGCTCGGATATCGTGCACAGATCCTCAAAGAATTCGTAGCACTCTTCAACAGACTCGAGTGTCAGTACTGCCTTAAACAGCCTGTCCATATCTTCGGATTGGAGTTTAGAATCATACATGAGAATTGATCCTTTCCTTATTTCACCGTGTTTATTAGCGTATCAAGCCCTTCAATACGTATCTCGATGGTATCCCCGCGCTGCATGGGGCCGATACCCTCGGGTGTTCCCGTCGAGATAATATCGCCCGGAAGC
This sequence comes from Bacillota bacterium, assembly GCA_023436115.1. Taxonomy (GTDB): domain Bacteria; phylum Bacillota; class Clostridia; order Christensenellales; family SZUA-584; genus SZUA-584. The sequence goes on from JAEZKQ010000002.1 coordinate 102,140, forward strand.
AGTGTCATACATTCACTGATAAAGCTGACAAGTTCAGGAATACCAAATATCATATCGTCAAAAACGCTGCTTTGCTTCACTTCGCCGCAGAGGACGCTTTGAATGCGTTTATTCCGCGGGTCAAAATCTGTCTCGATGGACGGGCCGACCGGGCAGAAGGTATCGAAAGACTTGGCGCGGGTCCATTGGCCGTCAGCTTTTTGCAGATCGCGAGCGGTTACGTCATTGAGCGCTGTGAAACCAAAAATATAACTATGCGCGTCAGACGGTGATACACACCTGCACGTCTTGCCGATGACAACGGCCAGCTCTGCTTCGAAATCCATGCGCTGCGAGACGCTTGGGTATTCAATGGCTTCTGCGTGTGCTAGCAGCGAGGTGGTGGGTTTTAAGAACAACACGGGTTTGCCGATCAACGCTTCGCCCAGTTCATGAGCATGCTTTGTATAATTAAGACCGACTGCGACAATTTTCGTGGGTTCGCAAGGCACAAGAAGTTTTATTTCCTGTGGTTCAAAGCTTTCTCCGGTATAGCGAATACCTTCAAAAGGTGCACCTTCAAGACGCTTATAGCGTCCGTTTTCGCTGACAGCATAGAATATTTCACCGTTTTTGTGGGCACGGACAAATTTCATGAGATGCTCCTTGAAAGCTTTAAGAATCTATTCTCATTTTATCACATTAATACGTAAGCACAAGAGGCCGGGCAAAGGCATAGTGAAAAGCATGTTCATTTTTGACATAATCATAACGGCAGTGTATAATATTTACGAGTTTACAGTGAGGTATTTTCTATGAAAAAGACCGTAACGATACTCTTAAGTCTTATTTTATGCGCAACGCTTTTTATTCCGATGACCGTTGCAAATGCCATGCCGTATTTTGAAGATGCGACTGTCATCAGCGATGAGGTCAACATGCGTATGCGCCCCACAACCGACTCCCCTGTGATAATGCAGCTATCGCAAGGAACACGCATCGGCGTTTTCTGTGAAGAGGTTGACGGCTGGTATCGGATCATTTATGGCAATTATCGTGGTTACATAAGCTCTGAATATGTTTTTCTGCCCTCTACGGACTACATGGTAGCAAATGTGATGGAGGGCGGTGTTAAGCTGCGCCAGAATCCCGGCACGTACAGCAATGCGGTGACAGAGCTAAGCGAGGGGACAGGCCTCACGGTTAAGAACATTTCGGGCGAATGGTATTATGTTGAAGTCCCCGGAACTGACGGAAGCGAGGCGTACACCGGTTATGTACATAAGGACTTGGTAAAGCTCAGCAAGTCTAAAACGGCCAGCAATATGATCAAGCTGGGCATGGAAGGTGCTGAGGTCAGAAACGTCCAGCAGAAGCTGCGGGAACGCAATTTTATGATCGCGCCCGCCACGGGCTATTTCGGTGATGTCACGGAAGGTGCGGTGAAGGCATTTCAGCGCAAAGCTGACCTTGATCAGGATGGTATTGTCGGCGCGGAGACATATGAGCTATTGTTTGGCGATAATGATATTACCACGACAACAGCAGAGCTTTTCGGTATCACGGGAGAAGTGAAGCTATCCACATGGGACGACATTGCCAAGGTGTTCACCAAGGGTTCCAAAGCATTGGTAACCGATGTGAAATCTGGCCGCCAATTTTGGGTCACAAGGTTTGGCGGGTGGTATCATGCGGACAGCGAACCTTTGACAGCGGAAGACACGGCCATTATGAAGGAATGCTTCGGTGGTAAATGGTCTTGGGATAGGCACCCGATTTGGGTGACGATTGGCAGCGTCACCTACGCCGCATCTCAGCACGGTATGCCCCATATGGTAGACGTAGTTGGCGGCAACGATTTCCCCGGGCATTTTTGCATACACTTCAACGGTTCGAAAGTGCATGAAACGGGCAAGGAATGTCCGCGGCATCAGTATTGCGTCAAAAAAGCGTATGAAAAGGCGAATTGAGCAGTAAAACGTGCCTTCTTTTGTGCTGAAAAGCCCGGAAGAAGGCTTTTTGTTTTATTATCGCGGGCATATTTCTGGCTTTTTGCGGGTTGAAATTGAATAATCGGCGAGCGCGCCCATATATTTATAGATGTAGCGTTAATTTGGAGGACATATATGAAAAAATCGCAGGCACTGCTGCTGGCTCTTGTGGTTGGCATCGTTTCTTCGCTCGTGACCTTTTTTGCGGTGACCTCAGCTTTTAATAATGACAAAGGGCTGTCGCTGTCAGAATTCTCGCGTGTTGAAGAAATCATCGAAAATAACTATTTAAGGGATTATGAAATTGAAGATGTTCAATATGCGGGTCTTAAGGCCATGGTGGCTTCTCTGGGAGACCCATACAGCGTCTATTATACACCCGAAGAATTTGCTATGTTTCAACAGGATTCCTCAGGCGAGTATTATGGTGTGGGTATGGGTATCAGCACAGACCAGGTGACGGGGCTTGCCGTTGTGGCATACTTTTTGGAGGATTCCGCCGCACAAAGCGCTGGAATTGAAGTGGGCGATTTAATTGTGTCGATCAATGGGGAGGATGTTACTAAAAAGACGTTGCAGGAGATCAGGGTGCTATGTATTGGTGAGGACGGCACATCTCTCACGATGGGCGTGAAGCGCGGTGAAGAGGTGCTTGAATTCACTATGACACGCAAGTCCATTGAAATCGATATGGTCGAGTATAAAATGCTGGACGGCGGTGTCGGCTATATGCGCATAAAACAGTTCAGCGGAAACTGTGAAGCTTTGTTCAATCAGGGGATGGAATACTTTAAAGAACAAGGGGCGAAGGGCATTGTGTTTGATTTGAGAAACAACCCGGGTGGATATTTGAATACCGTGGTAAACATACTTGACACACTGCTTCCCGAGGGCACCATCGTTTATACAGAAGATAAAAAAGGCAACAGAGATACCAAAACCAGCGATGCGAATTGCACGGATATACCGACTGTTCTGCTTGTGAACGGCAACACGGCTTCCGCTTCCGAAATATTTGCCGGAGCCATACAGGACTATGACTGGGGAAAGGTTGTGGGAACGCGGACTTATGGTAAAGGTGTCGTACAAATTGTCATACCGATCGAATCCACAGGCGGCGGCATTAAAATCACGTCGTCGCAGTATTTTACACCCAAAGGCCGCAGTATTGACGGCAACGGGGTCTATCCCGATGAATATGTCGAGCTGTCTTTTGATGCCAAAGAGGATACGCAGCTTAGTGAAGGCCTTAAGTCGCTTGCGTCATTGATTGCTGCGAGTGAATCGCAAAATTCCTAAAATTGCTTGAATATGAACGGTTTCGCTGTTAGAATGATTGACAGGTTAAAAAAGTCTTTTGGTGACTGGTTAAGCTTGAGGAACAGGCCGAACTCGCACGAGATCGGCTTGTTTTAGCGGATTTTGAGTATTATCATCGCTTTACTTTCGTATGAACTGTAGGAGAAAAACATGTATGATGTCATTATAGTTGGGGCGGGCCCTGCGGGGCTTACCGCGGGACTTTATGCGGGAAGAGCGGGTTTGTCTGCTTTGATTCTTGAGCGTGTTTTTGCGGGCGGACAGATCACAAGAACGCTGAAGGTGGAGAACTTTCCGGGGTTTCCCGAAGGTGTTCAGGGAATTGACTTGAGTTTAAAACTAAAGGAACAAGCAGAGCGCCATGGTGCGGTGATTGAAACGGCAGAGGCTATCGGCTTTGAACTGGAGGGTGACGAGAAAAAGGTTATCACAATTGACAATGTATACACTGCCAAAAGCGTTGTGCTTGCGATGGGCGCGTCTTATAAAGCGCTGGGGCTGGGCAGTGAAAGAAGACTCGTGGGCTCCGGTGTCTCCTACTGTGCCACATGCGACGGCGCATTTTTCAGAAATAAAGACGTAGCGGTCATCGGCGGAGGAGACACGGCCATTGAAGATGCGCTATATTTGTCACATGTAACCAATCGTGTCTATGTCGTGCACAGACGGGACGAGCTGCGTGCGCAGCATGTACTGCAAAAGGCAGCGTTGCAAAACAGCAAAATTGAATTTTTATGGAATAGCGAAGTTGATGCTATTGTGGGCGATAGTTTTGTGACAGGTGTACGGATACGCAACAACAAGACACAGGATTTAAATACACTGAATGTATCCGGCGTGTTTGTGGCAATAGGAACAGAGCCCCACAGCAATCTTATATTGGACCTTGTTAAAACGGACGAGTTTGGATATATTATCACGGATGAAACCATGCATACAAGTATTCCCGGCGTTTTTGCGGCCGGAGATATCGTGGCCAAACCGCTGCGGCAGGTTGTGACGGCTGCGGCCGATGGCGCAGTTGCCATTTATTCGGCGCTTAGTTATTTAAGAGAAAAAGAATAGGACTATACCAATTTGCACATTGGTATTGCCCGGACTATAATACAACAGTCCGGGCCATGGAGGGTATATGGGAAGATTATTCGGGACGGACGGAGTTCGCGGAATCGCGAACGAAAAACTGACTTGTGAGCTTGCTTTTAAGCTTGGGCAGGCCGGTGCGTATGTGCTGACAAGCGAAGTGCACAACGCACGTATACTCATCGGTCGCGATACACGTATTTCCGGAGAAATGCTGGAATCGGCATTAGTGGCGGGAATTTGTTCGGTGGGTGCCGAAGCGGTAGTAGCTGGGGTCATTCCCACATCAGGTGTGGCTTATCTTACTCACAATTATGATGCGGACGCAGGGATCGTGATATCGGCATCTCATAACGCAGCGGAATATAACGGTATCAAGTTTTTTAATGCCGAAGGGAAAAAGCTGCCGGACGAGATTGAAGAGCGCATTGAAAATATCATACTGGACGGTACCGAGCCCATTGAGCTTAAAACCGGCATCAACGTCGGCAGACGGGTGCGGGCATTGAATGCGGCGGCAGAATACAAGGAGTTTTTGCTCTCGACGACAGACACATCGCTGCGCGGTCTGAAAATTGTACTGGATTGTGCGCACGGTGCATCGTCCAATATTGCCCCAAGGGCTTTTACCGAGCTGGGGGCGGAAGTTGTCCCGTACTACAACACACCGGACGGCACTAATATCAATGATTATTGCGGATCGACTCATCCGCAGAAGCTCACTCAGCTTGTGGCTGAGCTGGGTGCGGATATGGGTCTCGCGTTTGACGGCGATGCCGACAGGTTGATTGCCGTTGATGAACACGGTATTGTTGTGGATGGCGATCAGATCATGGCCATCTGTGCGATCGATCTGATGCAGCGTGGTTTGCTGAAAAACAATACATTGGTCTGCACCGTCATGAGCAACTTAGGCTTAGACATTGCGATGCAAAAAGCGGGAATCAAAACCGTCAAGACACGTGTGGGAGACCGCTATGTGCTGGAAGAAATGCAAAGGGGCGGCTACACGCTGGGCGGTGAGCAGTCGGGTCATATCATATTCCTCGATCATAACTCGACGGGGGATGGCATACTCACCGGCATTCAATTGGCGTCTATCATTATGCGCAGCGGAAAAGCACTTTCTAAGCTGGCTGATACGGTAACAATATTGCCGCAGGTGCTTCTCAACGCACGCGTCAAAGATGAGTTTAAAGACCATATCATGGAAGATGAGCAAGTCAAAGAGCAGATCAAAGCGCTTGATAAGCTTTTTGCAGGCAAAGGCCGTGTGCTGATTCGTCCTTCAGGCACAGAGCCACTTGTCCGGGTGATGATTGAAGGACAGGATAAAAAAGAAATAGAGCGCCAGGCGGTGGACATGGTTAAGCTCATAGAAAGCCGTCTTGCGTAATTAACGTAGGAGGCTTTTTCATATGTGCGGTATCGTAGGCTATGTGGGGCAAAGAGATGTTGTCCCTGTATTGCTTGGTGGCTTAAAAAGGCTTGAGTACAGAGGCTATGACAGCGCGGGCATAGCGATTGTATCAGACGGTTGTCTGAATGTGCATAAAACCAAAGGAAGGCTGTCATCATTATGCGATCTGCTTGAGGGCTGCAAGGCTGAAGATGCTTTGGGTATCGGTCATACACGATGGGCGACACATGGTGAGCCGTCTTTTGAAAATTCCCACCCCCATACCAATTGTGCCGGCGATATTGCCGTTGTACACAATGGCATTATCGAGAATTACATGAAATTAAAACAATGGCTGCAGGAAGAAGGCGCAGTTTTCGTATCCGATACGGATACCGAGGTGGCGGCGCATCTCATCAACCACTATTATAAAGGTGATCTGCTTGCAGCGGTTCAAGCCGCTGTGGCGCGTTTAGAGGGCTCTTATGCGCTGGGCGTTGTATCCGATAAGCATCCGGATATGATCGTGACGGCCAGAAAGGACAGCCCTCTTGTTATTGGTCTGGGTCACGGAGAAAATCTGATCGCATCGGATATACCCGCTATTCTTGAATATACACGCGATGTGATATTCCTGAATGATAAAGAAATTGCTGTCCTCAAGCGCGACGAAGTTTTCATATACGATGAATATGGCAAAACGGTAAAGCGTGACAGTTTTCATATAGATTGGGATGCGGCGCAGGCTGAAAAGGGCGGCTATGAGCATTTCATGATCAAGGAGATTCATGAAGAACCGCGCGTGATGGCTGATACGCTTGCAGCGAGGTATAAGGACGGCCGGATCGATCTTTCTGAGATCGGCATTACACAGGAGCTTGTGCGCAGTATTCGAAAGGTAGGCATCATCGCTTGCGGAACGGCCTTTCACGCAGGTATGGTGGGCAAGTATATCATCGAAGAGCTTGCCCGGATATCTGTTGAGGCAGACATCGCTTCTGAATTCCGCTATCGCAGACCCATTATCCAGCCGGGTCAGCTCGTTATTATTATCAGCCAGTCGGGAGAAACGGCGGATACGCTGGCTGCCATGCGCGAAGCTAAAAAGCAAGGCGCTAAGATTGCGGCTGTCGTAAACGTGGTAGGCAGCACCATTGCGCGTGAAGCGGACGCGGTGCTTTACACACACGCCGGGCCTGAGATTGCCGTGGCATCCACAAAAGCTTATAATACGCAACTGATGGCGATTTATATGATCGCGATTGAACTCGGACGGCTGTCGGGTAATTTGAGTGAACAGGAATACTTGCGCTATGTGGAGGGGCTTAAGGAAGTGCCCTCGCTTATGAACAAAGTCCTTCAAACAAAGGATCAGCTTTCGCGTTTTGCGTCACGGAATTTTACGCAAAACAGCGTGTTCTTTATCGGACGCGGTCTTGACTATGTGCTTTCTATGGAAGCCTCGCTTAAGCTTAAAGAAATATCTTATATCCATTCCGAAGCTTATGCGGCGGGCGAGCTGAAACACGGCACTATTGCTTTGATTGAAGAAGGTACACTCGTGGTCGCCACCGCTATGCAGCGTAAGCTTTATGACAAGACGGTAAGCAACATCAAGGAAGTGAAAGCCAGAGGCGCCAAGGTGCTGGCAGTTGTGTACCAAGGCTCTGATATGCCGTCTGACCTCGCTGACGAAGTGATCTATTTACCGAATACGGATGACATTTTTGCGCCGCTGCTCGCGGTAACGCCCATGCAGCTTCTTGCTTATTACATGACAGTCGAGAAGGGCTTTGACGTGGATAAGCCAAGGAATCTGGCGAAATCTGTGACGGTTGAATAAGCTTAATGAAAATGAATAGTGTGAAGTTGGCTGTGTTAATACCAAAAGATACGAATAAGGCGGTAAATAAGCCGCCTTATTCGTTATATGCTTATGCTTTATCGCTTTCCTTTAACCTGTCGCCACTTACGCCATACCGCAAGGCATAGCAGACCTAAGCCTGA
>JAEZKQ010000022.1 GCA_023436115.1 Bacillota bacterium
CAGCGGCTTCAGTTCGGTGGGATCGGCGTCCGACGGCCGGATGTAGCCGTCAAAGAGCGAAAGAGCCTGCGCTGTCGCCGCGGCGTCCTTCGCGCGGAAGGCGCGCCGGATGATTTGTCGCGAGCGCTCCGGATCGCCGCCCACGTAGCCGACGTTGACGCTGCCCAGCACCTCGCCCCGCAGTTGGATGGGCACGACAAATTCCCAGATGCCCGCGTGGCAGACGCCCGTAAAACCATCCGGACAGCGCCCGCATTTTTCATACATCGGGCGCATCATCGACAGGCAGACGTGATGGCCGATCTCCTGCTTGACGAACATGCAGTACGGATTCACATGCGCAAGATACGTGCTCAGCACCGCGTCCAGATTCCTGTCGATGTGGATAAAGCCGATGAAATCCTTGATGCAGATCTGGACGCCGTATTTGCGCTCCAGGAATTCCAAAAAGCTCCGGATTCGCTGGTAATGGTCTGCCATGCGCCTCGCCTCCGTGCCGACCTTTCCTCCAGCATTCATCAGTCAATATAGCAACCCGAAACAAATCTGTCAACATGAGTGCAGAATATTCTATGTACTATGCGGTTTTTTTATTGTGTTAACAATTCGTAGTTGCTAAGATGATGGTATCAAAGCCGCATGGATCGGGGCAGAGGAGCATGCCTGTGACGGAATATACCGGGGATGTCGTCGTCGTAGGGGGAGGCTTGGCGGGCGTATGCGCGGCCATTGCCGCGGCGCGGATGGGGAATCGGGTGCTGCTTGCGGGAAACAGACCGGTGCTGGGCGGGAACTCCAGCAGCGAGATCCGGCTTTGGACGCGCGGCGCGACCGGCGCTGGAAGCCTGTTTTCGGAGGAAATGGGCATTCTGGGCGAGCTGAAGCTGCGCAACCTGATGGCCAATCCGGACGGCAATGTGCTGTTCTGGGACGAGGTGCTCTTCGACGCCGTTTGCGCGGAGTCCAACATCACGCTGCTTCTGAACACCGTCGTCCAGGGTGTCGAGATGGACGGGCCGCGCGTGCGCACGCTGACGGGTTACCAGATGGGCAGCGAACGGGCTGTGCGGCTGACGGGGGAAATGTACGTGGACTGCACCGGTGACGGCGCCGTCGCAGCGGCGGCGGGGGTGCCCTTCCGGCAGGGGCAGGAGGCCCGGTCCGAATACGGCGAGGCGTTCGCACCCGGGGAGGCCAATTCGGATACAATGGGCAGCAGCATTCTCTACTATGTGAAGCGGCTGGACCATCCCGTCCGGTTCGTCGCTCCGCGCTACGCGCATGGCATAGAGCACATCCGCTCTTTTGTCAACCGGGGCAGCCGTTTCATCAGCGAGCACCAGAGCGGCAGCGATTACTGGTGGTTTGAGTACGGCGGGCTATTGAACACGATCGACGACGCACAGGCGATCAACCTGGAACTGAAAAGGCTGGTCATGGGCGTATGGAACTACATCAAGAACAGCGGCAAGTTTGACGCCGACTGCCTGACGCTGGAGTGGGTGGGCAATATCGCCGGAAAGCGTGAATCGCGCCGGATGCTGGCCGATTACATGCTCACGCAGAACGACATCCAGGCTTGCCGCGATTTCCCCGACAACGCCTTTTACGGCGGCTGGTATTTGGATTTTCATCCGGCGGCGGGCGTCTACTCGTCCGAGGAGAACTGCACGCAGATCCCCGTCAGAACCTATCCCATCCCGCTGCGAACGCTGTGCAGCCAGCGGTGCGGTAACCTGCTGTTCGCCGGAAGGCTGATCGGCGCGACGCATGCGGCCTTTGCCTCCACCCGCATCATGAACACCTGCGCGCTGTCGGGGCAGGCCGCGGGCACGCTGGCCGCGCTCTGCCTTCGGACCGGCCTCACGCCCAGCCGTCAGGCCGCGGAGCAACCCGGCCCGGTGCAGCAGCGTCTATTGATGGACGACATGCTGGTGCTGGGCGCGTCCAACCTCGACGGAGGCGATCTGGCCAGGGCTGCGCGCGTCACGGCCTCTTCCCATCTTTCGCAGCTTGATCCCCGGCCGAAGGGGCGGCTGCCCTTGGCTTCAGGCGCGTTCGTGCAGCTTGCGGTCCCCGCGGGTGTGCAGTCGGCCGGGCTGTACGCCGAGGGTCCGGATTCGACCGACCTTGCGGCGGAGTTGTTCACCGCGCCGCTCCCGTCGCGCTTGTCGCCGGGCGAGCCTATCGGTACCCTGGCGCTGCGCTATGAACCGGGCAAACCGATCCTGATGCCCCTGCCCCCCTGCGAAAAGAACCGCTTTGTGACGCTCATCCTCAAACCGTGCCCAGGGGTCTACCTGACGGCGGCGGCGCGCGCGCCGCTGGGCTTTCTCATGGGGGAGCAATGGTCGATGGCGCACCAATACCCTCTCGTCCGGATGCCGCTGGGCGATCTCTACGCCGCGCATCAGGTTCTTGGTGGCATGAACCGCGCCTATGGACAGCCCAACCTTTGGATCTCCCGGGAAGAGCCCACGCCTTGGTTGCAGCTCGACTGGCCGGAGGCAGTGACCTTCTCGCGCGTACTGCTCTACCTGAACCCGGACCTCGCGCAGGAACTGCCCAGCTCGTTCACGCAGCGTTGGAACGCCAGCCACATGCTCGAAAAGCCCAAGCCCGGAAGGCCCTGGCAGCTGGCCGGCGAGATGCGGCTGTGGGTTCTGGATGGGGAAATCTGGCGGCAGATCGCATCGGTCGAAGACAACTGGCAGCGCCGGGTGGACATTCGCCTGCCCCGGAGTGCGACAGCCAGCGCGCTGCGCGTCACCTTCGGCGGGGCGGACGCCAATTCCGAATCCCAGCAGGCGCAGGTGTTTGAGATCCGCGTATATTAGAAATTTGTTCGGCGCGAAGGATGCCCGAATTTGTATCCCATGGGACGCGAGTGCGTCTTAAACCCTATTATAGTAAAGGAGTGTCCCCATGAAAAAGTTACTCACCCTGGCTCTGGCGCTTCTTCTGACCCTGAGCATGACAACCGGTGCGCTCGCGGCCCCCGGACTCGTATGGTGCGGCTGGTCTGGCGAGGAGGCCTCCACCAAACCCTCCATCGAGGCCATGATGGCCGGTTGGAACGCGGCCAATCCTGACGTGCAGGTCAGCTGGACCGGCTGGCCGTGGGCGGATACCCTGCAGCAGCTGCTCATCCGTAGCGGCGGGTCGGAGCAGCTCGACGTGGCGCAGGTCGATTCGAGCATGTTCCCGGCGCTTTTGGAGGCGGGCCTGCTGGAGGATCTGGGCACGCTGATCGATCCGGCGTGGCTGGCCGCGAACTTCCCGGAAGCCGCGCTGAACTTCGGCCGCAAGGACGGTGTGCAGTACGGCATGCCCTGGACCACCGCCTCCATCGGCATGACCTACAACCCGACGCTGCTGGCGGCGGTGGGCTACGACGCCCCGCCGGCCACCGTCGTTCAGTTTGAGGACTGTCTGGCCAAGCTACGCGAGATGGACAAGGACCTGATCCCCTACGCGATCTCCACCAAGGACGACACCGCCACCGCGGACTTCATCCCGTGGCTGTGGGCGTTCGGCGGCAAGATTTTCGACGAGAGCGGCGCCTGCGCCCTGGACAGCCAGGCCTCGATCGACACGCTGGCCTGGTACAAGAAGCTGGCCGACGCCGGCTACATCAAGGCCAACATGAGCCGCTTCGACGCGCGCCAGCTCTTCGCGCAGGGCAAGGTCGCCTTCTACGACGACGCCATCATGGCGCGCAGCATCTGCGCCTCCAACGGCGTCGCCGCGGAGAACCTTGACAAGACCATTCAGCCCATGCTGCGCCCCGTCCTGAAGGAGGGCGACAAGCCCACCTCCACCATGTGGGGACATCTGCTGGTCGTGTTCAAGAAGTCCGGGGACAAGGCGAAGGCCGCCGAATTCGTCAAATACCTCGTCAGCAAGGACGTTTCGCTGAACTACTTCAAGGAGAGCAGCATGCTGCCCGTCATGAACGAGGCGCTTTCCGACGAGCTCGTTACCAGCAACCCCTGGGCAGCCCAGTGGTCCAACATCACCGCCACCGGCGCGGAGAACGAATTGAAGTTCTACCCGCAGAACGCCGAGCTGACCACGATCATCTCCGAAGAGGTGCAGGCCGTGGTCGTCGGCGAGAAGACCCCCGAGGATGCCGCCAAGTCCATGAAGACCCGCATCGACGCAGCCCTGTAAGCTGCCAGAGCGCCGCGCGGGCGAATGCCTCGACCGCGCGGCGCATGGACTCTGGCCAGCGGTGCGCCGGCAATATCCCGGGAGGAGGCGTTTTCTATGAGATCTTCCCGAAAGGCCGGGTTATCCGACCGGTCGTTCGCTTATCTATTGTTGATTCCGGCCATGTTGGTTTTTGCTCTGGTCATCCTCTATCCGTTCGTCAATTCGCTTTTGATGAGCCTTACCAATCGCAACATGCTCAAATCCACTGTGGATTTCGTGGGCGTCGAAAATTTCCGAACGATTTTTTCCGATCCGAACTTCTTTCAAGTATTTCGCAACACGTTGGTGTTTGTGCTCGGCAGTGTGGCTTGCCCGTTCTTACTGGGTTTTATCTGGGCTATCGTGCTCAATGAAAAATTCCGGCTGTCCGAGCTGTTGCGCGGGCTGACGCTGATCGACTGGATCATCCCCAGCACGGCCATCGGCTTTTTATGGATGTGGATATTCAACGGGGAGTACGGCGTTCTCAACGGTTTGTTGCGCGCCACCCACGTCATCGATGAAAACGTCAACTGGCTGGGCCAGTCAAAAACCGCGATGATGGTCATCATACTGGCCAGGACCTGGCAACTGCTGCCGTGGAACATGGCGTTTATACTGGGCGGGCTGCAGGGCGTATCGTGTGAGCTGGTGGAAGCCGCCAACATCGACGGCGCCAACAATTGGGTGGTATTTCGCCACATCGTGCTGCCTGAGCTGAAACCCGTGCTCGGTCTGATCCTCATCCTGTCCACCATCGGCGCGCTTCAACACTTCGATCTGATCTGGGTCATGACCGAGGGCGGCCCCGCGCGGTCCACCACCACGCTGGCGGTGGAGGTCTACCGCAACGCCTTCAAGAACTGGAAGCTGGGTCTGGCTGCTTCGGTCGGGGCGATCTGGGTGCTCCTGCTGAGCGTATTCAGCTATCTCTACATTCGCGCCAACATACGCGACGAGGAGTAGGAGGCCGCCATGTTTAAAAGAACCGTTCCTTTTCGCGCGTTTCTGTACGTGTCACGGGTGCTGATCGGCTGCTTTGTGTTTTTGCCGCTCCTGTGGATGATCAATACGGCTCTCAAGCCGGCCGCGGAGACCTTTACGCTGTCCTTCTTTACGTCCTTTACGCTGGATAACTTCAAAAACGTGCTGTCCGACGCGCGCATCTTGGGCTATCTGCGCAACAGCCTGATCGTATCGCTGATCAGCAGCATCTTCGCCACCGCCGTCTCCGCGATGGCCGGCTACAGCTTCGCCAAATTCCGCTACCGGGGCCGCAAATCGCTGATGGTACTTGTGATGATGGCCCAGGCGTTCCCGCACGCGATCCTGCTTCTGACCATCTACATGGTGATGAAAAACGTCGGGCTTCTGGACAACTACCTGTCGCTGGTGCTCTCCTACATCACGTTCACGCTGCCGGTGGGCTCCTGGACGCTCAGGAGCTACTTTAACCAGATCCCCGACGCGCTGATGGAGTCGGCGCGCATCGACGGCGCGACCCAACTGCAAATCATGCTACGGATCATCTTTCCGCTGGCCGTTCCGGGCATGATCTCGGTGGCGATTTACGGCTTCGTGTGGAGCTGGAACGACCTGCTTTACTCGCTTACGCTGATCACCGCCACTTCCAAGCGCACGCTCGCGCCCGGGCTCATCATGACCTATATGGGTGAATTCACCAACAACTGGGCCAATATGATGGCGGCTTCGATCGTGGTGTCCGTGCCGGTGACGGTCATGTTCATTCTTTTGCAGCGGTATTTCATTCAGGGGATGACCGCCGGCGCGGTCAAGGGATGAGCAAGGAGAGATGCCTTATGGCCGGACTGCATATCGACGCCTGTTTTCCCGGCGGCGGCGTGGACGCTGTGCGCATCGCGCCCGACGACACCATATGGTTCGAAGCGCCGCTGGACGCTAGTCCGCGTAGCCTCTGGTACTGCTTTCGCATCCGGGGCGCGGCGGGCCGGAACCTGACGCTGATCCAAACCATGCTTGACCGCGTGCTGGGCGTGCGCGAATCCCGCGGTTACGCGCCGGTGGTGCCGGTGTGGCGCGACGGCGGCGACTGGCGCCGCGTGCCGGAGGCGGGCATTGCCTTCTCGGAGCAGCCGCTCCAATTCCAATTTGCGATATCCCCGCGGACCGACGAATGCTTCGTCGCGTTTTGCTATCCTTATCAGATGGAGTCGTTCGCGGAATTTGCCACCACGCTGCCGCCCGGCCTGGTCCGATGCGAGTCCATCGGGGTTACCAAGCGGGGCCGGGATTTCCCGCGCCTTCTGATCGGGTATCCCGAGCGGCCCGGGGTGAAGCGGATGGTGGTATTCTCCGCCCGCCAGCACGCCGGCGAGGTGAGCGGATCATTTGTGCTCGAGGGCGTGCTTCGCGCGCTGACGGACGGCTCGGAGGCGATGGAGCGCCTGCTCTCCGACACGCTGATTTGCGTTTTTCCGATGATGGACATCGATTGCGTCCAGGAGGGGCGATACGGCAAGGATCAGGCGCCGATCGATTTCAACCGGGACTGGTCCTGTCACCCCCTCCACCCGGAAATTGCGCTGGTGCAGCGCGAGGTGGAGCGCCTGGCCGCGCGCTACCGCCCGGTCTGGGCGTTCGACCTGCACGCGCCGCAGCCGGGCGGGGCTTCCTACATGCCGCCGTTCCACGGCATCACGCAGGGCGAGGCGCTGTGGAACGACATGTGGCGCATGGCCATCGCCTACGAGGACCGCTGCCACGGCAAGGCGTCGTTCCACCTGAGCGATGTGGACACCGAGGTGCTCAACTGGGGCGGGAAGGACAATCCCGGCCTGATCGGATTCTACTATGCGCAGCGTTGGAAATGCCCGTTCAACTGCCTGGAATACGCCTATCACCGCGACGCAGAATACCGCCTGGTGGAACGGGACGATTGGCGCCTGCTGGGCCGCCTGCTGGCGGAGACGTTCGCCGGCGAGCTGGGAGCACTAGGCGGGCTGCACGCGCTTGATCGCTCCAGGGTTCCGTCGTGGACGCTGACCCCGCCGCTAGAACACTGGGAAACGGTCCGCAAGGTAGCGGGCTGCCGCCTGACCGAACGAGGCGCGGCGCTGCACATTGAGCCCGAACAGGCCGGGTGCCACGCCTGGGTCAGTGCGCAGCCGCGGGATTGGACCCGAGAGGGTGCGCGCTGCTTTCAGATCGAAGCCGAATCGCCCTGCCGACTCACCGTCTACTGCTCCTTCCGAAGGGACGGGTTGCACCTGACGCATCTCAGGCCCGAATACCTGGCTCTGGACGGGCGCGAAGCTTTTGAATACGAGCTTCCTCCTGCGCCGGAGCCCGGCTGCCAGTATGTGCTCAGCGCGATCGCCGACGACCTGCCCGGCGCAGTCACTCTGATGCCGATTGAGGAATGAATATGATTGACTGTCACCGCCATTTCATGTTCGGAAAGGCGCGGCTGCCGGTGCTAATCGAGCAGTTGTGTAGAGATGGGATCGATAGGACCGTCCTGTTCGGTTATCATGGCTTGAAGTTGTTCGACGAGCCTCACCAACAGGACGTGCAGATTGCGCACTTTTCCGGGGAGCACCCAGGCAGGATTATCCCGTTTTTTTGTGATTTCGATTTCTACGCGCCCGGCGCGCTGGATTACGCCGAACGCCAGGCCCGGAGTGACGTGTTCCAGGGCCTGGGCGAAGTGCTAATGGGGCATACGCCCATCCATGACACCTGTTTCCCCGACCGGCGCATGACCGACCCCGAGCCCGTAGCGGTTTTCCGCCTAATGGGTGAATGCGGCCTCCCGGTGCTTGTGCACGTCGATCCTGGATTTTCTGAGGATATGCGGCGAGTGCTTCAACTGTGCCCGGGGACGGACTTCATCTGGGCGCACCTCGCCTACGATTTCCTCGCGCCTTACGGCGGCGTGTGCTGCGAGCCGGCAGAGATCGAGGCGCTGCTCGACCGCTATCCGAACCTGTATTTCGACATTTCGCATTGGAAGATTTCACCGATATACCTGTGCGAGGATGCGTGGCAGACGCTGCTGGAGCGGCGCAACAACCGCTTTCTGTTCGGCGTGGACATGTCCGAGGACTATCTGACCGAGGCTGTTTGGCTGGGCGCATACCGGCACGCTCTGGCAGGGCTCGGCCCGGGCGCACGCACGTCAATTTCCGGCGAGAACCTCGAGAAGCTGCTAAGGGAGCGATAATTGCAATTCCAGGCATGAGTTTCGTCGTCGTGGCGATTCTTTTCGTCGGAGCAGTATCGCTTTTTTGCTCAGCCTGGTATTTACATTTCACGCCGAAGACGTATTTTCGACGGCTATACCAATGGAACTTAATTTCGTTCAAAGCGGCGAGGGATTTTCAATGCGGGGCAAAGAGTCAGCGCGGAAGGCGACACCGCCTCGCGCGAAAAGAACCAACGCCACGACGATTAAAGTCTGGAATTGGCATGCGTTTCACTTCTGCAGAAAGGTGCAGCACGTCGTCTCTCTGGCGGCTTGAAGGAGATCAAGGCCTCCGCGTTCGCCCGGTGCCACGCGCTGGAGAGCGTGGAGATCCCGGGCGGCGTGGAGACGCTGGATAAATGCGCGTTCGGAATGATTGACAGGATCAAGAGCGCCTCGATTCCACCCAGTGTCACCCTCATCGACATGGCGGCGCTCGGATCGGACCAGAGACTCGCGGTGATTCACGATTCCCCTGGCAGCGCCGCTGTGGAATACGCCGCCGACCTGGGTGTCCCGTTCAAACAGCGCCCGTAAAACGAGACTGCTCCCGGGGCGACGGCGCGAATCCATGCCGTTCCCCGGGAGTCTTTTCATGACGGGGTGCCGCGGGCTTCAATGCCAGACTGGTGGCGCGCCGGTCCGGGCGAATCGCTTGCAGATCGCGATCCGCCTTACCAGCCGGAAGACGATCAGCGCCGGATAGGTGCCCAGCGCGGCGATTGCCACGACGCGGGCGGTGCCGAGCCTGAGAGACAACAGCGCATCGATGCCTAGCGCCAGTGCTGCTACCAGCGAGAGCAGGATCAGATGCGTGATAAACCAGTCCAGCGGATTTGAGGCTCTGTAAGAGTCCAGCAACTCCCGGGCGACCAGCGGAAGCCTTTCCGACGCAGCGTACTCGTTCCAATTCCCGAGACTTGTGGTCAACGCGCCGCCGCATTGGCCACACTCCACCCGTGCCGGACCCAGCCCCATGTCCGGGCCGCCACGGAACTCCTTCCCGCAGTGGGGGCACTTGAAGCGGGCAACGGTGCTAATATTTCATCCGCCTTTCCGGGTACATTTGGCTCGCCAGAACCGTACCGCCAGCACCAGGAACGCGACGATCACCACGAGCATCGCCGCGGTCTGCACCCCGGAGAGCGTTACCTTGGAGGCGCCTACTTAAGCCCCCACCGCCTGCCGGAGGGTGTCGTCAATCTCGCCTTCGAAGAAGTGGATGTACCGGTTATAGGTGATCTCCACGCTGGCGTGTCCCAGCAGCTTCGAGATGATCTTGACCTCCACACCACGGGCGTACAGATTGCTGGCGAAGGAATGCCTAAGCGCGTGCAGGCCCCGGTGCTCCACGCCCGCCGTCTCGCAGGCCTTCTCCATCGTGGCCAGCAGATTTCGGTAGCTCAGGTGCTTACCAGATTGGGTGGCAAATGCGTAGGGGCAGTCCTCTACCTGCTGGGCCTTAAGGTGCTGGAT
>JAEZKQ010000016.1 GCA_023436115.1 Bacillota bacterium
ACCTCTTTAATTGCTTGTTCCAATAGAATATTTGCGTCAAGCATAACAACCACTCCCTTGATTAATTAGTATTTTAAATGATGCTCCAAACCATAATTTTAAACAACATTGTTATCAACATTGTACAGAATATTCTATTTAAAAGCAAATAAATTATTGTTGAAAAATGCATATTATCAATAGCCTGACCGCTACTTACACAAGGACTTGCTCATTTTATATATTTAGCGATTTTTTAAATGTAATAGTATTTAATATTATTCACTCAGTAGTATTAAATCTTGTGACTCAATAGTATTAAATTATGTTACTAAATAGTATTATACTTTTTGACTAAATAGTAGTATATTTTATGGCTGTATAGGAAAAAAGTAGAATGATTTTTCATTCTACTTTTTTTATATTAAATATTTACGTCAAGATTAATTCTTCCGTCTTTTATTTCAAATAATCTGTCCACCTTCTCTACAATTCTGTCTGCCTTCTCTGCAAGCTTCCTATCATGTGTAATAATCGTAATTAAGGTCGGTTAAGTTCGTATAATTTCTCAGCGACAGAAAGCGCCTTTGTAATGTCCAGCATTCCCCAACCAGTTTCTATATCATAGCCCTTGGCTCCCAGATCGTCAGCGGAACTGTACAAAATATCCCTAAGCTGCTTGGTATTAAGCTCCGGATTAGCTTCAAGGAGCAGCGCTGCGCAGCCTGTTACAAAAGCAGCAGCATAGGAGCTTCCAGTTACCTCTAACAGCTCTGAGCTATTGTCGATGGGTGCCGTTGGGATATCTGTACCATGAGCAAGCAGCTTCACTGAAGCGTTTCGCTGTGAGAATTCCGCTGCCATTTTTTTATCATTTGCAGCACCCACACCGACAACAGTCTCGTATGCCGCTGGATAATAAATATCCTCCGGCGAACTTCGGTTTGTGTTACCGACAGAAGATACTACAAGAACACCTTTTTTCTCTGCATATGCTATTGCTTTTCTCAGCTTACTATT
Organism: Bacillota bacterium; assembly: GCA_023436115.1. Taxonomy (GTDB): domain Bacteria; phylum Bacillota; class Clostridia; order Christensenellales; family SZUA-584; genus SZUA-584. The sequence goes on from JAEZKQ010000016.1 coordinate 1,000, forward strand.
GTCAGCAGTTATACCTGAGCTGATGTTAATAATCCGGCAATTGTAGATATTGACAGCATCATAGATTGCCTGGCAAATAGCGTTTATCCCACCATTTGCTGGCACACCTGAAGTGTGGCGACTGTAGAATACCAGCGGTACAATTTCAGCTCCCGCTGCAACCCCTTCTAACTTAAGTGCTTCCGACCCGAGAATTATTCCGGCTACTGCAGTTCCATGTCCCATAAGGTCATTTTCGGTTCTTTCAGGAAACACGTAGTTTTTTCCATCGACTATATTGGATCCCTCAAGGTACTTGCAATTAACTCCAGTATCTATAAGCCCAATACGTACTCCGCTTCCATTATATTTAATAGTATCTGCTGCAGATAGCAGCCAATCACTACCACTTGCCTTGATTGCTGTGGGCTGACTTAAAAAAAATATAATAGCGAAAATAGCATAAACTCTTTTTAGTTGTGGTCTCATAGCCCCTCTCCTTTTGCCCCCGCACAAAGTTCTACGGCGACGTTTTTGTGTTATTTTATACTATTGATATAGCTCTTGATAAAATTCAGGAACATTGTACTGGACTCTGCCCTTGTAGCATTTGCCTTGGGGGCAAATAAATTAGCGCCATTACCGTTAATGATACCAAGACTGCGACAAAGCTTCACAGACTGAGCTGCCCACGAACTAATGGTATCTTCATCTGCAAAAGACAATGCAGTTGACATTTTCGAGGTGTCGTAGCCTATATATTTCAAATACCTAACAAAAATCGAGCACATCTGCTCTCTGGTTATCTTGTCATTTACACCGAAGAGTCCGTTCCCATATCCAGACACGATTCCGTTGTTTGAGGCCCATGCTAATGCATCTACGTAATATGCATTCTTGTTGACGTCCGAAAATGTGCTTGTTCCCCCTGAGGGCATTCCCGCCAGCCTCCAAAGTACGGTAACAAACATAGCCCTTGTCATTTCTCCGTTAGGGTCAAATCTGCCGTTTCCGATACCGTCAAAGAGTCCGCGTGCTACCGAGGACTTGATATTATCTTGAGCCCAATGACCCTCAATGTCGGTAAACGAAATGTGGCGCTCTTCAAAGTAATACTTTCCAGCTACCGGTGCTATAAATATAAGCATTCCGTCCCCATTTACGCTCATTGGAACGTAGACCTTCTTCTCACCTGTCAGATAATACGGGACGAAGCAGTTTGCGTTAACCACCGCAGGAATCTTAAAGGTGACCTTCTGTCCCGCAGTCGCTGTCAATAAATATCCAGAATTATTAGAATTATCAGTTGACACTGTAGGAACGTTAGGAGATGATTTCAATGCAAAGTTCGCAGTGGCAATTACGTTGCCTGCAGGCATATTAAATGTAATGCTAGCGTCTGAGGTGTTGTTGACACTAACCCCTGACAGTGTCCAACCGGTGAAATAATAGCCGGAATCTGGAGTGGCTGTCAGTGTTACCTTTTCATCAGGGTTATATGTTCCTCCACCGGTTACTCTTCCTCCCAGTGTGGAGCCTGCTACAACCGAATAACCGGAGATTGCTCGTTCAGCACCGAAGGTAATGCTAGAAGTGAGGGAGCCAGTAGACGCTACACGTAGAGAGCCCGTTACGAAGCCAGTACTGCCAGTTCCAATGGTGAGCGTGCCGTCGGCATTTATAGAGGCTTTCCCTTCTGTGTAAGTACAGTTCCATGACACAAGTTTTTCATCTGTTAGGAAGAAACTAACTCCGGTTTTCGTCCGTGCACATAGTGAAAGCTGGTATGTTTTTGTGGACAAAGCATTCCCAACTACATTATTATTTGCCCAGTTCACACCATCGGCATAAATATCTATGGACTGTATGTTGGAAAGCCCTCCATGAACAACCTCCGATTCTTCACTGGTCATATTCCCGAGCACATCTGATGCAGTAATTGTGACTTTATGGCTTGATGCGCTGTTTGCATTAGGGATAGCTACCTTAAAGGAAAACACACCATCGTTGTTGATTGAACCACCAAGTTCTTTAATACTCTTGTTAGTACAAACACTCACTCCGTCGCATACTATGCTAAAGAGTGCATTGGCATCGGTGGTTCCCGTCACCGTAAGTGTTCCGTCTTCATTAAAGAAGCTTCCATTGGTTGGTGAACTCAGAAGAAGACGAGGTGCAAGAGTATCTATTGTAAAGGAATATGTATTTCTGAAACCGTCCCCATTCGGGCCAACACCCTTAACAATAAGTGTATGATCACCCTCGGCAAGGCCATTAAGCGGTATCAATGCCTTGCTTCCGGTGACGGTACCAGTTTTACCGTTGTCACCGTCCAGTGTCCATGTTCCATCCATAGCGCTATCAGCCGAAGCCGTAAAGGTGACGTCTGAAGAAGCATATGTATCGAAGTTCTCTATGCGATTCCCGACCATCCGTGATATTGATACTGGACTCTTGTCCGCTGTTACTGTTACTGTGGGCGGAGTAGGCTTTGGCAGCTTAACAGAGGTTGCACCCATTATATCCGTTACGCTTCCAGATGAAGAGTAAAAAGTCTCCGTAGGGCTTAATATCTGAGTATCATTATTTCCATCTTTATCTATGTCCACATAATTGCAGGCAGTGATACCTATTCTGTAGTCTGTATTTGGTACAAGCCCCCTTGTGGACGTACTATTTTTATCGTCGGTGAAGGTATAGCTTCCCCCGATCGTAAGAGAATTGCTTACAAGGTTAGCCTTTTCCACAACCATTCCACTAACATCGGAATAAACCCAGCTCTTGCTGTTGGTATCGTATTTATATACATTTACAACATAGGCATCGGCGGTTGGATTATCAATTTCTACACTAAACTTAAGGTCACCCGCTGCTTTCACCTGAGATATAGAAACAGGAGCAGGTGTTTTTGGATTCACAATGGAAATACTATCAATACTGTTTACTGCACTATTTACAACACCGTCCTTCGAATATATAGCACGGATGTAATAATCTCCGCCGGGAATATTCTGCGGTATTGAAAAGGTAATTTTCCCGCTGTTGATAGTAGCACTGTCCGCGAGTTCTCCCAAAGGATACCCGCTACTATCCAAATTTTCCTTTTCGGAAGTAAGATAGTATTTAACACTGTCAAGCTTGTCCATCTGTTTACCCGACCAGTTGAGATCAAGCGACGTTCCTGTGACGCTTCCACTTATAGAGGTAATTTCGGGCACCGCAGCAGCACTGTACAAGATAACGTCGGAGGCTTTTGGAGTAGTAATGCTCCAATCCTTATCATAACAATTGTCATGTGTCATCGTGAAGGTAAGAGATCCTATTCCTTTTTCAGAATCATAAGTCACATTTGCGTTGGCAGTATCAATGTTGGTGGTATCATAAAGTGTGAGGGTATATAGATTATTGTTCTTGTCCTTTATGCCGTTCGCAATGATGGTTTTGGCAATGCTCTCCGCCTCATTCAGGCTAGCTGCATGATAATTTACCGTAATCAGTGCATCTGAGTCTGAGCGGGTACCTAGATTGAATTTGTGGTTTAGCTTATCCCCAGTGGAATAGAGTGTAGGCGCAGTGCCCATAAGCCTTGGCGTTTCGGCAAGGTTGTCGGCAATTTCTGGCTGCGCTGCAACACTTAGATTGGTTCCAACCCTCATATACAGAGTTCGATCGGTCTCCTTATCATAGTACACCGGTTTATCTTCGTAGCCCAAAAGGTCCGGGTAACTTGGCTGGGACAATTCTCCCGAGCCGAAATTGAAGTCGCCTCCCCAGTAGTAGGTTATACCGAGCTTTATGTACAACGCAGTTAGCTGTCCCCATATTTTTTCTGCATTAATGCCCATATCTACCTGTGCAATGGTCATACCTCCTACTATGGGTATTGACTTTGGTATACCTATTCCAGCACGAACAAAGGCCTCAAAGAACCATTCACTGTAGTTTTTGCCCTCAAGCACAATATATCCGGAACCATTTATTATATCAAAGAGACTCATGTTAATACTTCCCATAAGGTATAGGCTAGGATACCAGTCAAATTGCACCGCTGCCTTTTTCAGAGCGACTATGTCTGTTCCCTTAATCTTTATTTGCGAAGCAGAGAAGGAAATTCCTCTCATACTGACAGAGAAATCCGCCCTTGCGGAGATAACCTTGAGAAGATCAAAGCTCACTGAAATCATCAGTTGCAGAGGGGGTACACCGCTTGTAAGGAAGATGGTGTCGTACAATTTATCAATGCCTCCGCCTCCACCCGTTATCCAGATAACACCGTGGGCGTCTATATTAATACCAGGCTCAAAGCCTGAGACAAAGAAGTATATTTTGTCGGGAACTGGAATATTGTTATATGACCTAAGGGTGAGAGCAGCCTCCAAAGTAAAGGTTGCCATTTCCATACCGCCCTCTAGGGCGATCATCCAGTTACCAATGGTATTTACCTCCAACGTGCCTTCCACTCTTGGCATACCTGCTATGTAATTGGGAATAGCTATATTTGCCTTGAAATGCACTCCCACAAAACCTGCGCCGCAACCGTACAGGATATCCTGTACCATGACGGATGCTGCTCCTGTATTCTCATTTTTAGTCTCGTTCGAGAAATCAAAGGATTTACCGTCATTTGCATACATCCAGTCGTCATACTCGCCTCTCTCCCCATATTTATAATACTTCCAGAAATTCTGGAGTCTGGTCCAGTATGTATTATCTGCCTCATTGCTGGTACCGCTAGGAATTAGGAAGCCTAAGTCAAGCTTTGCAGAAAAGGAGATTAGCCTGCCCATCTCATTATCGTCATCGTCCGTCATAACTCCAAGCTGTCCGTATGCGAGATTAAAAGCCATACCTGCTATAGTCTGCGCTGTGCTAAAGACACTAGGCCATACAAGACTTATTGGATTAGCCGAAAAAGCCCCTCTATCTCCGTTCTCATCGTAGGGTATAAGTCCATATTCCATTCCCTGAATAATCTTGGTAAAGCCTGCCTCCCCTTTCCAAAGTGAGGTCCTGGCATCGGAGGTATATAGTGCCCCGTCAAATAAAACCTGAATATCCCCGAAGCCGCCTGCCAAGCTAGTATAGAACACGGTAATAACTCCGTCCTCAAAATCTATACAGTTATTGATTGTTATGCAATTCGTGGCCGTACTGTCTACCGATGCTTTTACTGAGGTGGCTTTAATACGCGTCGGAACATAACTGGAGGTGGCTGCGTCGAGCGTTGTACCCTGTATTTCAAATTCTCCTCGCAGTTCCATGAGTATTTCCTCATACTTCTTCTCCTTTGATCCATCCGGCTTTTGCTCTCCCTCCTTGAAAGAATTGAATTCTTTTTCGCTCAAAAAGGACATTATACGGTAAGCCGGAGTGCTTGTTTTGCCTGCTGTTTGTACAATGGCTATTACTCCATATGTATCGTTTTTATACATCTTGTCATCGCTAATTATAAACTCAAGGGCAGGAGCTGTCTGCTTTTGATATTCAGCTGACACGATACCGCTCTTTACTGCATCATTGGACCATTCAAGCTGCAAGTACCAGTCTCCAGTTGCCATTTCATCTGTCAGAATGATGTCAAGCTTATCCTTTCCAGGCTGAAGTACATTTCCCTTGGGGACAGTAAGCTCTTTAGTAGGGTTGACTTTGTTGTATGCCTTAAGCGTACAATTACCATTAAGAATAGAGGTATATAGTATGTCTATATTTGTACCAGTTAAAAATAGATGCCTTGTGCCACTGTAGTAAATAATATCAGGTGTAAGAGAGGTAAAGGTAAATTCAGGTAGGTTACCGTCCGTTCCAGGACACAGGACGTAGAAAACTTTCTCACCCAGGAGTTTATCGGTGGTAATAGCTGAACTCGATGAGGTGTCATAAACCTGAAGCTTTATCTTCCTGTACTCCGCATTGACTGTAGGCTTCGCGGCAAAATACAGCACGTCAGAGACCGTTGCCCCTTCTGCCACATTAGAATAGAATACGGTATATGGTTCGGTATTTTCGTAGCCTACGCCCGATTCCTCCTCCCCCTTCGCATTCAGAGGCATTAACCCAGAAGCAGTATAGATTGCAAGGGTTATGTTGCTATAATCTTTTTCACTGCCCATCAGATTTTTTATCTCTGTCTGAACAGAAAAGTGGGCTTTCCCCTTGTTTACCTGAGGAATATAATTGTTTTTGTCGCTATTAAGTGAAAGGGAGGTCGGCGCAGTGACATCCACTGTCATAGTACTGCTGTTTGCTACCTCCTGATGGGAGTATACTCCATAATAGGTGAGGAAGGAGCTATTTCCGCCTGACGCCTTAACGCTTCCCATATCGTAGTAAAGAGCATATGCACTATCAGCGGTTAGATATTTATTTTTAGCATTACTGAAGTCCAGCGTAGCATCAGGCGAGAATGCAAACAGCGAGGAGGCAAGGTTATTCCAGTGTCCAAAAGCTGCTTGATATGGTATCTGCCCCTGCTTGCTCACAGTATATGCCGTAATATTTGGGTTATATGGGTCGTCATAGGCATAAAAATTCTGAGGAATGGAATCCGATGCGGTGAGAAGCGTTTCTGATGTTATTGATCGGTAAGTATTAGTCTCATCAATAACTTGATACCTACCGTAGTCCTGATTGCCGAGTGCGGTATCGAGAAGTACTCGGGCCTTGACACTCACAGCGCTATCACCATTATTTTCTACATTGTAAGAAATATTTACCATTCCATGCTCGTTTGCACCAGAGCTCACCAGGGCGAGCTTCTGGGTAAAAATTAGGTTGTCAAGCTTCCAGACTGCATTTATCTCATTGTCATTTATCTTTGTCACACTGACCTTTGAACTTGACATTCCAAGAAAACCATAATTTCCGCCGAATAAATAATTCTTGACACTGCCGTCGGAATAGGTTACCTCAAAGGATGTGAAGGAGGTGTCGTATTCGTCACTATGGTATAAAAGATCCTTATTATCGTCTGACTTATTGAGTTTGTCTCCATTATCCGTTTTGAACGAAAAACCTCCATTCTTCTCAGACACATCAACAGTGATATATCTGTTTGACATCGAAATTACACCTTCCGATGCTGCCATAGCCGTGAGTTCGCTGATTGGCAGAAGCCCTAATGTAATGGCTAAAATAAGTACTATTGAAATTATGCGCTTAATAGTTCTTTTCATTTTTATCCCCCTTTCCGCCTTGGCGGATAATGTCAGAGAGTTGAGGGAAGCTCCCTTTCAACCCTCTGACCCCTATATTATTCAAAGTAGATTTTAGTTATAAATGTTTTCCTGCTTTGGGTAACAATGTATAGTGTATAGAAGCCTGAAGATGATACCGTAAAGCTTCCATTTGTATCCGGTTGGATGATAGTATAGTCGGTTTTCATCTGACCCTCCGATTTTATACCACGACTCAGGTAGATGGTAAAGGGCTCATATCCAAGAGGATTTGTAACTAAGATAGATACTGTTTTTGAGTTAAGGACCGTTGTTCCTCGATTCTCCGTTTTTTTGCTATTGAGTATCACTTCAAGCTCGTCCTTTGGGTAAACCCTCACAAAGCGCGTCGCTGTAGCAGTGTTTCCCGCCTCGTCCATCACCGTATAGGTAACTGTGTATACGCCCGGTGTGGTAAGCTTAACACTTGAAGCATCATGGGTTACAGTTATTGCATTGCTTTTACTCATATTGTCAAACACGATACAACCATAGTCCAACAGAGTGTTCAAGGCAGACACGTCACTACCCTGGCGTATGTCTAAGGTTAATGGCTCGAAAGTGATAGACGGGGCAGATCTGTCTATGCTTCCAACAGTAAAGACCGTGCTTGCCTTGTTTCCTGCCAAGTCGTAGGCTATGACTTCAAAGGAGCCATTGTTTGATATTTCAATCTGTTTTTGCTCACCTTTTGATACAACGTCTTTAAAAACAGATACCTTATTGGCACCAGCTACCTCCAATGTCCCTTCCTCATCTAGTGAGATAGATACAGTCACCTTACCGTTTGTTATGGTACCGTCACCTGTATTGACAAGTATTTCAGGCGTTGTCCTGTCCACTTGCTTATCAACCGGTACGGTGATAGCAATTGTGTTCCCCGCAAAATCTGTAAAATGATAACTATAATTCCCCTTGCTGTAGACCGTAAAGCTTATACTGCTTCCTTTGCTGATAATCCTTCCTGGTGTTGTGCTTTCTGAGCAGTATACGTCCGTGTTCAAAGGAGTCAGGGTTATTGTTGCGAAGTATGGATTACCTTTTTCAAATCCCACATTATAACCATAGTTCACTACCTGTTCTATCGAAGGTGTAACCTTATTGATTACCTCGTCCAGATGTAATGTAGTTGTTGCTGTTTTACCATTTAGCGCAGTCGCAACGAGCTCAATGCCAACGCCTCCTTTGTGGAAGGTCACTGTAGCATTATCTGAAGTAGTCTTTAGTGAAAAAATATCATCGAAGGTATTGTCAATTACTTGAGTCCAACTATTTCCCCCGTCAGAGGAAATGGAAGCTGAAACAGAAGAAATTGATTTACTGTAGTTCACCTTTGCTGTTACATCCTTGTTGGTAATGTGGTTTGGTGGTGTTGAAGGGTCTCCATTTGTACCAGTGCTGCTGTCATAATAGTGGGGAGACCATATAATAGATGCAGTCGGTGAAGTCATGTCAAGAGAATCCACTGAAATTGTAGTACTGCCCTTATTCCCTGCAATGTCTTGAAAGGTTACAGTAATGGCTTTATTGTCGGTGAACTGATAATTGTACTGACCATTATATTGAGAATTTGTATCCTCTAAAACAGGCAGTCCAAATGGAGAAAGTAAAGTCACCTTCCCTGTATCTGCGCCGTCGTTGCTGGTGTCTTTCAGCTTGATATAGCTGTTCACAATATAAAATCCCTTAAATTCCTTATTTACAACGGCCGTCGGAGGAGTATTGTCCAAATACTTCCCAATATCCATAGTAAATGAGTTCTTGTTATTGAACTTATCCACAATAACCACTGTAAATGTAGTAGCCTCCGTCACTGTGAGTGTCCTTCCGGACAGGGTAACTCCGCTTATTGCATCAGAGGTACTGCTAGAATATGTAACTTCCGATGTATCTGCATAACCTGGCAGAAGTATAAATTTATAGGTGGAGTCCTCGATAATAGCTATATCAAAGTAGTAATCCTGAACATAACCTGCCTCTTCTATAGCATCGTCGAGGGAGTTTGTTGAAGACATACTGCTAAAGTATCCTACAGGGCTATATGCACCACCTCTCTTGCCATACATGTTTACTTGGAATTCTGGGGCTGTCACATCAGTATCAGGCTCTTGAGACTCCACAATCGCAATTGGCAGTGTTGCCGTAACGCTGCCCTTGTTTCCGGCTGCGTCCATATACTCAAAGGTATAGGATGTTGTTTTATCCCCTGGGTAGAAGGTATAGGATGCTGCTGTTCCTCCTACAGGTGTTACTTCGCGCGTTGTCGTGTAAGATGCAGTGACCGCCTTCGTAGTTTCTGTTACACCGTTAGGCAGTTCATTTGACATAAACTCTGAATAATACCAATTAATATTTGCTTCTGGTGCCCCAGTTATAATGTTTGTTATGTAAATCTTCTCCGCCAAGCGCAACTCATCATTGTTATCAATTAGCATAATACACATTTCCGAATTAGCCTGCACTTCAAAGGTAGCACTAGTCACTCGGTTTGCGACTGTGGTCCAATCGTTTGTGAAGTCATATATTGAGAATCTGGTTTTATCCGGGTAAGCAGCAGAAATCGTGACTGTCACAGGCCCTGTAGTGTCGCCTGTCTCAGAAATAGATACTTGCAGGCTGCTCTCCTTGAATACATCTGTAATGGTAGTATCCTGGGTCCATTTTGTACCAAAAATATCATAGAATGAAATAGTATAATTACCGTCTCCGAAAATGGGTAGCTCATGGGATTTAACTTGGCTGTAAGGGAGCGGGCTATTTGTTCCTATAGATTTGTCCAGGATTACTGGGGTATTGAAATTACCCGTAAAACCTCTATATTCGTCACTTCCACCATGACTGTATTTATCAAAGGAACCGCCTTCATACTTCGGCTTGGTGTTTCTGACCTCAACCTCAGTGCCTGCTCCCGGATCGGATACATTTCCAAATGGATCTCTCAGAGTGGCATAGAGGGTGTGTTTTACCATTTCGCCTTCGGTCTTTGAATCATCGTACTTGATAACACCATAAATTGTGACGCTGACTTGCTTAGAATCGTTCTCAACAGGCTCAATATCTACCTGATAAATACCATATGGATTTGATTTGGATGCTACAAA
>JAEZKQ010000024.1 GCA_023436115.1 Bacillota bacterium
GCTCAAAGCTTTGCATGGGCGGTTCCCCTAGTTAATGATACCCTGGCCCCGGCGATTAGGGTGCCACCGGCAGGGCATTACACTGCCTTAGGCAGCGTAAGCTAGTTCAGTTTTATCTGCAACTAAAATTTAAGTCCGGCTTTTTAACGCAGCACTCCGGGACTGCGACCCGCTTATCCAATACCGGCAAACCCCCGTCGAAAGCCAAATACGCCCCCACGTGAAGTCTCAATGATATCTTATTCATTAAGAGCTCTCTGGTTTACCTGGCCAGTTTCGTGGCCTGTTCCTTCCTTCTCTGGGCATCGCGTTCAGCTATGCTCTGACGCTTGTCGTAAAGCTTTTTGCCTCTCGCCACACCGATTTCCAACTTGACAAGACCCTTTTTCAGATAAACACTCAAGGGTACCAGTGTGAGCCCTTTCTGTGTCGCAAACCCAAGCAGTTTTAAAATCTCACGCTTGTGAAGCAGAAGTTTTCTTGTCCTTAAGGGGTCCTCGTTGTAAAAGCTGCCTTTTTCATAAGGGCTGATGTGCATACCGAGGATAAAGGCTTCCCCTTCTTGTATTCGTACAAACGCTTCCCTTATATTCGCTTTGCCCCCGCGTATCGATTTCACTTCGCTGCCGACCAGCGCGATCCCTGCCTCAACGGTCTCTTCTATGAAAAATTCATGATACGCTTTTTTATTCTTTATCAGAATCTTGACCGCGTCACTCACAAAATACCACTCTCCCGTTAATTTACCGGCACGGGTGTAAACTCGATCCTTGCCGGATACACGCTCACACTCTCGACGCGTACGCGCATCTCATCACCCATACTCACCTTGCGCCCGGTCCGTTCACCGATCACACAGTACAACCTTTCGTTGTAAACATAGTAATCATCTTGCAGGGATGATAATGGTATCACACCCTCCACCGTATTGTCAAGCTGCACGAAAAACACGTTCCTTGACACGCCGCTGACAACGCCGTCAAACTCCTGACCCTCCTTGCCGTACATGTATTCTGCCTTTTTCATATCGTCCACCGCACGCTCAGCTTCCATGGCAGCACGCTCCCGCAGGCTCGATTGCCTTGAAGCATCCTGCACTTTTTCCTCCATTACATCCAACGCCTTGCCTGTCAAACGGCCGCTCAGGTCACGCTTGATAATGCGGTGCACCATAAGATCAGGATAGCGCCTGATGGGCGATGTAAAATGGCAATAATACTGAAAGCTGAGCCCAAAATGGCCTTTGCACTCGGGTGAATACTCAGCTTTCTTTAGGGATCGAAGCATGATCTGATTAATGATATTCTCATGCGGGGTTCCCTTTACGTCCTTGAGTATGCTTTGCAACGTTTTAGGCCGGATGTTTTCAATCTTTCCTTTGATTTTTCCAAAGTTCTCATAAAACGCCGCAAAGGTACGCATCTTATCGTCGTCCGGCTGTTCATGTACGCGATAGACAAACGGTATCTCACGCCAAAAGTACATTTCGGCCACAGACCTGTTGGCTGCAAGCATAAATTCCTCGATCAGCTTTTCCGCATCCCCACGTTCCCTCGGCCCCACATCGATCACGCGTCCTTCGGCATCATATTTAAAAGCGGTTTCTTCCAGCTCAAAGTCGATGCTGCCCTTTTCCTCGCGCCGCGCCCGCAGCCGGGCCGCAAGCGTCTTCATCTCCAGCAGATCATTCAGTATATCCGCATATTCATTCTCCAGCTCCGAATGGCCGCCTTCAAATATCTTGTTGACATCTGAATACGTCAAGCGGTGCTTCGATCGTATCACGCTTTTCGCCACCCGCGCGTCTTTTATATTACCGTGTGAGTCGATGACCATAAAGCACGAAAGCGTCACTCTTTCCTGCGCTTCGCTCAAAGAACAAGAACCATTTGACAATACTTTGGGCAGCATGGGTATCACCGTATCTGCGAGGTAAACACTTGTGCCGCGTTTAAACGCTTCCTTATCAAGCTTGGAGCCCTCGGCCACATATTGCGCCACATCAGCGATATGCACGCCTAACTCATAACCATCGTCCAGTTTGACCAATGATACCGCGTCATCCAAATCCTTCGCATCGGCACCGTCTATGGTAAAGACGTTCCTGTCGCGCAGATCTTCGCGGCCTTCAAAATCCATACGCATCGCGGCGACTCTTGCGGCCTCATCCTCAACATCCGCAGGGAAAGCCTCGGGCAGGTCATATTGTCTGATCAGGCTCTTTAACTCGACACTGGCCACACCAGCTGACCCAAGCACTTCAATGACCCGGCCTTCGGGACTATGGCCATCTCTCCCGCGCTTTTTAATCTCAACCACGACCTTTTGGCCGTTGTACGCACCACCAAGCTCCTTTTTAGAAACAAAAATCTCATCAATTCGCTCATCATCGGGCGATACAAAGCGCCCCATCAGAGTCCCGACCACAGTCGTTATCTTTTCTTGAATAATATTCTTTACTTCACCTTCTCGCCTTCTGTCCGTTTCCGCTTCGGAAAGAAGCCGCACGACAACAAGATCACCATTCAAGGCTCCGTTTTTCTTGTCAGCCGGGATGAATATATCACCCTGCTCATGCAATAAGAACGCAAAACCAGACCGTTTGACATCCAGCCTTCCCGTAAAAAAACCAAAAGTTCCGGGCAAAAACAGCTTGCCTTTGCTTGAGCGCATCACCTTGCCCTGCGCAATGAGTTCATTGACGACTTGTCTGAGCTCAGAGGGGTCTTGCGTGAATCCTTTTATGATATCATCAAAATCTATCTTTCTCCGGCTTTCGGCCAACTCAGTGAGTATTAAATCCTTTAAATCCAAATGTGTTCTCCTTTTCCCCCTGGGCTAAAAGCAAAGCTCTTAAACCTGATTCCTATATTAAGTATACCCCGTAACTAAAAACGCCTTCCCGTAAATTCGGGAAGGCGTCAACTTGCGCTTAACGGTTAAAAACTACTCTGTCGCAGATTCCGAAGGCGTTGCCTCAGTCTCCGCAGCATCGTCCGTTGCAGCAGCGTCATCTGTCGTCACGGCGGATGCGTCATCCGTCGCAGTGGCATCGTCGGTTGTCTCGGTTTGCGCCGGGGGAATTGTATCGGCTGCTTTGAGCTCGTTTGGCATTACATACACCTGTAACAATACCAGCCCAATAGCCAACACCATGATGCCGACAGCGGCCACCTTCGTCAGTTTCTTCAGTTTCCCTTCATAGCTCTTGGCTTTGCTCTTGCCGAGGAATGTCTCAGCACCGCCTGCGATATCACCCGACAACCCGGCGCTTTTACCGGACTGAAGCAGAACCACAGCGATCATGAACAAAGAGAACAAACAAAGGACTATCTCGATGACAAGCACTAAAATGGCCATTGCTACCTCCTAAAAATCTACAGCACGGGTATTTTAACATGCTGTATAACAAAATGCAAGCAGAAAAATAAGTGCCTCGACATGATTTATTTGGATAGTTTATCCCTTTGTCTTAAAGCTTTGGATCAAAGATGCAAGGACCGGCCACAGTCAAATTGTGGCCAATAATTTTGCTTTTTTCATACAAAACTACTCTTGTCTTGACTTTTTATTATATTCTGATATAACTTATTTTGTAAGGATGGTTATTTGTAAATTGGACGATTCTTCTGAGCCCGGACGACGATCCGCATTTGAATATCAATACAAAATGCCCCTGCCGGACACGAAAACAAAATCGTGTGCGGCGCGGTATTTTTTATTGTCTGCGCCGAACTGTGAACATTATTTTTATTACAGAATGTAATTCCAATCCAAAATTAAGAAATCGCGTGTATTTGAACAAAATCCATATATAATATTATTGAGGGGGTATTTCATTGAACGACAGCAGCCCGATATTTGGACAAATATTACTTCAGATTATTCTGATTCTTCTCAACGCTCTGTTTGCCTGCGCGGAAATAGCTGTTATATCCGTGAACGACAATAAAATTGCCAAGCTCAGCGCGGCAGGAGATAAACGTGCGATACGGCTGTCTAAAATGATGAAGCAGCCAGCGCGTTTTTTGGCAACCATACAAATCGGCATCACGCTTGTCAATCTGCTCGGAAGCGCATTTGCTGCCGAGAACTTTTCTGATATGCTCGCCAAAGGCCTTGCCAATATTGGCCTTTTAGTTCCGATGCCTGTGCTTAATACATTGTCGGTTATCATTATTACGCTGCTGCTTACATATTTCACTGTGACGCTGGGCGAACTCGTGCCCAAGCGTATCGGCATGAAAAAGGCTGAAAAGCTCGCGCTATCAATGTCGATGCTCGTTTTTATCGTGTCCAAGATATTCGCGCCGCTTGTGTGGCTTTTGACGGTATCGGCCAATGGTATACTGCGTCTGCTGGGGATAGACCCTCACGACGATGACGAACAGATCACTGAAGAAGAAATACGCATGATGGTGGACGCGGGTAGCGAGAAGGGGGCCATTCAGCAGGATGAAAAGGACATGATACAAAATGTGTTCGAGTTTAACGATAAGACAGCGGACGAGATCATGACTCATCGCACTGAAGTAAGCCTTTTATGGATAGATGAAACTGAGCAGCAGTGGGAAACCACCATCGAGCAAAGCCGCCATTCCATCTATCCCGTTTGCGCAGACAGCCCCGACAATATCATCGGTTTGCTGCATGCCAAGGACTATTTCCGGTTGGATGACAAAAGCCGTGAAAACGTGATGAAGAGTGCGGTCAAGAGCGTCTATTTTGTACCGGAAACAGTACGCGCTAACGTACTATTCCGAAACATGAAAAACACCCGTAACCACTTCGCAGTAGTGCTGGATGAGCACGGCGGCATGAGCGGCATTATTACCATGTACGACCTGCTTGAACAGATCATGGGTGACTTTGACGATGATATCTCTGTGCCCGCCGAGCAGCCGTTGATAGAGCGCATTGATTCGAAAACGTGGCGTATCGCGGGTACGGCACCTCTTGACAAAGTCTCTAAACAGCTTGGTACACTGCTTCCCGAAGAAGACTACGACACTTTCGGCGGTCTGGTGTTCGGTATACTGGGAACGGTTCCCGAGGATGGCAGCACGCCCGAGCTTGAGGAATTTGGCCTAATCATCAAAGTCAAGGAAATTAAGGAACATAGGCTTGAAAGCGCCATTGTCTACATAAGCGAGGACATCTCGGTAAAAAACAATCATGAATCTTAAATAAGCAGAAAATCCGTGAGCCGGAGTCGTTCAATAAGAAATTTTTATGAACCGTAACAGACACTGTTGACACCAAGAGTTAGTCATGTTAAACTCTAATTGTTAGATGGTGCTAACAACAAAAGAGCTTTCTAGATTGCCATCAGCAAACAAAGGGGGACTAATCATATGCCGTTGACACTCGTTGGGGAAGGCGAAAGCGTTTGTATTAAGAAAATATCCGGCAAGGATGATACGATCCGTTTCCTGAACCGCCTTGGCTTTGTGGAGGGTGAACAGATTTGTATCGTATCCCGTATGGCCGGAAACCTGATTGTCAATGTGAAGGATACCCGTGTTGCGCTTGACAAGCAGCTTGCCAGCCGTATCGCCGTTTAATACCATTATACAAATTAAAGATTGTAAATGAGTTTGGATACTATTCGTATCCAAAAAAATACCCCTAAAAGTTAGGTTCGTCTAATCTCCACATAGAATATAGCCTTTCTTACCCTCTATATATCAGTTGTTTACAGAACCCCCTGCTCAAGGGGGGGCAGTTTGTTAAAACGCTTTCACTTTACCGGCGGACTACCGGTTTTGTCCGCTTCCCTTATTTCTCGCCATGCTTTAAACAAAAATCTTAACAATATACGGTATGAATATAATAAGGCCCACAGCGGCGGAAAAAGTACAAACAACAAGCGAAGCGCCCGATGCCGCGTCTTTGGCTTTCTTGGCTAAAGGGTTATTTTCTTTGGTGGCAAGGTCAACAACAGCCTCAATCGCTGTGTTTATAAGTTCCACTCCCAAAGACAGGCCGCAGCAAATCAGAACGACAGCCCACTCTATACCCGATATTTTAAGAGCAGACCCTCCGGCAACAACCAACCCAAGCATACCGAGCATAAAACGAAAGTTATGCTCGACACGCACCGTATCAATAATGCCGTGAAATGCGTACTTAAAACAACGCAGCGACATCGTTTCACCTACTCATAGAAAACTGTAAAAGTAGTATATGGATTTAAGAACCTTTTCATGAGCGGCTAAACAATCAAGAGCTTTAAAAAAAGCAGCAGTATAATGCCGGGCAGACCAAAGTATCCCGCAATCAGCGCGCTTAAAGGGTTGATAGCCAGCGTGACCGAAAAAATTCCGCCGACCAAATTCACACAGACTAATAGCAAAGCGCCCAGCAATCCGCTGACGATAAACTTCATAATGAATTTTAAGGGGGCGATCAGCAGCCATCCGGTAAAATAAAGCAGTATGAGGCCGAGGCCGAAGGACAATATTACAGAAAAGTCTATGCCCAGTCCCATACGAGAACGCCCCCTCATATCACGACTTACAAGGTGCACTGCCAAATTACCCAAAAAGCAGCTTTTGGGGATAGTAAAAACAGCACAGTATCATTTCATACTATGCTGCCGCGGCTGTGGCTATGACGATACACAATATTCACAGCCCTATTATACACTGGCCATATAAATAAAACAAAAAATCCGGCATCCGCATTGCAGCAAACGCCGGATCTATCTTGCTTATACTCAGGCTTTGCCTGCGCAGCCAAGAACCGTTTCGATCTTGTGCTTGACCATGTCTTTGATGGCGCTTCTCGCCGGCTTTAAGTATTGTCTGGGGTCAAAGTGCGACGGATTCTCAGCAAAGTACTTTCTGAGCGTGCCTGTCATGGCAAGGCGCAGGTCAGAGTCGATGTTGATCTTGCAGACCGCGCTCTTGGCAGCCTGACGCAGCATCTCTTCAGGAACGCCCTGTGCGCCCGGCATGTCGCCGCCATACTGGTTAATCATATCGACGTACTCAGGAATAACCGATGATGCGCCGTGCAGCACGATCGGGAATCCGGGCAGTTTCTGCTCGATTTCAGCCAGAATGTCGAAACGCAGCTTGGGCTCGCCCTTAAACTTGAACGCGCCGTGACTTGTGCCGATGGCGATGGCCAGAGAGTCCACACCCGTCTTGCTTACGAACTCTTCCACTTCTTCGGGCCGTGTATAAGACGAATCTTCGGCAGATACTTGGATATCGTCTTCAACACCCGCAAGACGTCCAAGCTCGGCTTCAACGACAACGCCTTTTGAATGAGCGTATTCCACAACCTTTTTGGTCAGCGCGATATTATCTTCAAAAGAATGGTGCGAACCGTCGATCATGACAGAGGTGAAACCACCGTCGATGCAGTCTTTGCAGGTTTCAAATGTATCGCCGTGGTCAAGATGCAGACAAATCGGCAGACCTGTGTCTTCCAGCGCCGCTTCGACGAGCTTTCTTAAATAGATCGGGTTGGCATAGGCTCTTGCGCCCTTGGACACCTGAAGAATCAGCGGTGCGTTTAATTCCTTGGCCGCTTCTGTGATACCCTGAACGATCTCCATGTTGTTCACATTGAACGCGCCGATGGCATAGCCGCCCGCATACGCTTTCTTAAACATCTCAGTTGTTGTCACTAATGGCATTATATTTCCTCCTTAAAATAAATAATTCAAAACCTTTTTACCCCTCTAAAAAGGTATTATATCTTATATCCTTGTCTAATTAAAGAAGAAAATTGCATGAGAAAAAAAGATGTTTGTGATTTTCTGCATAATATTTTTTTATTGCTTTATAATATTTTCCTGTATGCCATGGCGTTATATGGTATAATTAACATAAGTAACAATATTCTTCATTGCTATTAATAGGATTCGACTTGCTATTTCTTGTTTTCCTCAGATTCTAAAGAAGGGAGCAAAGTATGAAATTATTTAAATATTTAGTACTAATATGTCTACAGGACAATGAAACCCACCAAGAAAGAAAGTGAAATGAAAATCCTCTGGTATCAACAGGCATTATCGTCGGGCAATGTAATTGAGAACGAGGTTGAGTCTGCCAACGAGCAGCTTGAATACTATAAAAATGAATATGCAGCGGCACCCAGCGATATTCCTTTTGACATAAAGAAAGACCCGCATGGTGAAAAACACATGCAGGAAACAGGCATGGATAGAATTGTATTTATCGCATATCCCGCTAATGGCCTTTTATACATTGATTTTTGGAAAGACCACTTAACGTTTTCCAGACAATCGTCCTTAAATAATCATTATGATTACGAGGTTGGATTAGGCTCTTTGGATGATGTTCCAGGTAGCGTTCATATGGATGGGGAGAGTGCTCTCAAACTCGCTACGGATTCGGTTAATGCTTTTGCTGCGGGCAGCGATATGGAGCTGGTTCGGACAGCAACCATCAATAAAGCGTCAATGTATATGACAGATATCATTGATTATCAAAATCTTAAGCCTGAATGCCTTGTTTTCTATTTTATGAGAAATTACAACGGTGTACAATCAACCTACATCAGACCTTCGGACGAACAGTTTAACCTTAATGAAGCTGATCCGGTGTATCACCCCGGGGTTCGGCCCGAGTATATTCGCGTTATCGTTGACGACTTACAGATTGTCGAGTGGGTTTGGGTTGATCCTTGTGTGACAACCGAAATTATATCTGACAATGTTCCCCTGATGCCCTTTGAACAAATCAAGGACATTTTCAGGCAGCAGGTCAAAAACCGTTATACTTGTCTAGTTGATTGTACTGAAACGATCAAAATTGACAAAATCGTGCTTAGTTTGATGAAGATATCTGAAAAGGATAATATCGAAGGGGGCTTGGTTATCCCCGTTTGGGATTTCATCGGCACTAAAGATATCGATTTTTTTGGTATTAAAGACGGCGGAGATGCCGATTATACGTTTCTGACAATCAACGCCATCGACGGTACAGTTATCGACAGGAATTTTGGATACTAACCCATACCCCACCACCAATTGCCTCCCGAACGGCTATCCTGTATAATAACCTTTGGGAGGCATTTTAATATGCTAAATGTAATCGTGGTGGATGCCCAAGGCGGCGGCCTAGGCGCAGCCATTGTAAAAAGGCTCATTGAAAAATACGGCGAGCGTATCAAGCTGACCGCGCTGGGCACCAATGTGGCGGCCACAGCGGCCATGCAGCGATGTGGCGCGAAAAGCTGCGCAACGGGTGAGAACGCGATTTGCTTCAACGCACGCTCTGCTGATGTCATCATCGGCGGTATCGGCATCATTGCGGCCAGCGGTATGCTGGGCGAGATCACGCCGCGTATGGCGCGTACTATCTCTGAGAGCAACGCCAAAAAGATACTTATCCCCATTTCCAAATGCAGCATCTATATCCCCGGCGTGGACAAAACCACCGCAAAAGAGCTTATTGAAAGCGCGGTATCCGCGATCGAATCATTGCTCTGACGCTGTGATAACCGTTTTGCTCAGTATTTCCTGATCGCATACATCCACCGCAGCCGCATTCGGTGCGATCACATACAGCATCACCGTGCAATCATACGCATCCAAGTATTTTAAATAGAGCCTGCCTTTCAGCGTTGTGACTGCGAAATCCTCATCGACCGCCTCCGTCGGCGGGCCATATTGCATATATGCCGTTTTGCTTTCCTTAAACTGATGAGCCACGCCGTTCGTCGTGATGTCCGCATCAATACGCGTCCAGCCATCGCTGCCCATATACGAAATATCCGGCTGCTGATTAAATTCAGTCGCATCAAAGACAATATCATCACACCCAAGGCCCGCCAGTACCAATTGCGTATAGTCGTATTCCACCGCGCGCGTAATCTGATTCATATCCGTTTCTCCGCGATCCGTGAATCCGAAAGCACCGTCATCCATATGCATGATATAGGCGCCGTAAAATGCGCAGTATTTATCGCTGTCCGGGTCATATACCGTAGACGTGCGCGCTTGTGCGTCGAAAGCGCCGAAGTTATACAGTACCGACATATCGGCATCTATACCCGACCACGCGGTAAAACCGTCTGCGTTGTACGTAAGCACGAACGGATACCAGCCCTGCCCCGACGGCATGTTGACCGCAAAGCCATGCTGTTTTTGCACACTTTCGCGGCCGTGCTGCCCCGAATAGACACCCATCACGAGATAGCTGCGCAATGGGTAAAAAAACCAAAATATAAGAGCCGCCATAATAAGCAGCATCGCAAGCACAATTGCCTTCTTTTTCATACATCCAGTATATCATACAGACAAGTGATGTCCACAAGGCGTACCCTTGCAAAACCGCCGCGGCCAACGTTATAATGAATCAGAATCGGAGGCTTATTGTGAGAGAGAATCAGAAGAAACGCGTGGTATGCGGCATGTCGGGCGGTGTGGATTCCGCTGTGGCGGCATACCTTTTAAAACAGCAGGGCTACGATGTGGTCGGCGTGTTTATGAAGAACTGGCAGGACGACGGCCAAGGCTGCAACGCCGCGCAGGATTACGAAGACGTGCAAAGCGTCTGCACGGCGATCGATATTCCCTATTATACGGTCAATTTCGAGCAGCAGTATTATGACCGCGTCTTTACGCATTTTCTTGATGAATACCGAAAAGGACGCACGCCCAACCCCGATGTTCTGTGCAATTCGGAGATCAAATTCGCGGCGTTTCTTGACCATGCACGCATGCTGGGCGCGGAAAAAATAGCGACCGGGCATTATGCGTGGACAAACGGAGACGGACACCTGAAAAAAGCGGCGGACACCGGCAAGGATCAGACGTACTTTTTGTGTATGCTCAGCAAAGCACAGGTGCAAAGTGCAATGTTCCCGCTGGGCGATATTCAGAAAAGCGAGGTGCGTGATATCGCATTGTCGCTGAATCTGCGTGTGGCGCAAAAGAAGGACTCCACTGGTATTTGCTTTATCGGGGAAAGAAAGTTCCGAGATTTTCTTTCCGGCTTTCTGCCCGCACAACCGGGTGATATTAAAACACCGGACGGCAAAACCGTCGGGCGGCATATGGGCGTCATGTATTATACGCTGGGCCAGCGCCGCGGACTTGGCATCGGCGGACGTGAAGATGCCAAAGATACAAGGTGGTTTGTGGTGGATAAGGATGTCACCGCCAATACGCTTTATGTCCAGCAGGGTGAAAACGGCGGCGAACCGGACGCGCTCTATTCACGCGCACTATTCGCGCCGAACTACCATTTTATTGCGGGAGCGGCCCCATCTGGTTCATTTAGCTGTATGGCAAAATTCCGATACCGCCAGAGCGATCAGCCGGTACATGTCACGATGCGCGACGGCGGCGCGTATATTGAATTCGAGCAGCGTCAGCGCGCCGTCACGCCCGGGCAATATGCCGTGCTTTATATGGACGATGAATGCCTTGGCGGCGGCGTGATCGATAAAGTGTTCTTTTAGGAGAAATGATTATGGCTTATATTCCCTCAGGCCCGGAAGAAGCGGAGTTCTTAAAAAACTACGACCCGACGAAGTATCAAAATCCCGCTGTTGCCGCGGATACGGCTGTCTTTGCGCTGGACCATGATGCGCTGAAAATCTTGCTGATACGCCGCGGCGGTTATCCGTATAAAGGATGCTGGGCGCTGCCGGGCGGATATGTGGATTTTGATGAGGATATATACGATACGGCCAGGCGGGAGCTGCTGGAGGAAACAGGCTTGTCAGGTCTGTATATCGAGCAGGTGTTTACATGGGCAAAGCCGAACCGCGACCCGCGTTACCGCACCATCACGGCCAGTTATGTAACGCTGGCAAACTTGGCTGCGCTGAAACCGAAAGCGGGAGACGATGCCGCGGATGCCGCATGGTTCACGTTGAAAAATTATGAAAAAACAGACGCAGACGGTGTCACAACAGTTCGTTATACACTTGAAGGACCGGATATCCTGCAGCCCGTTGCGGCCTACCCGACGGGACGCTTACAGCAGATATATGCCGCAGAGCGTGCCGGACTGGCGTTCGATCACGCGGAGTCCATCGCTTATTCCTATGAGTATTTAGTGCGACGTGCTCAGACTGGCTTGCTTGAGCTCGCGTTAGAAGATAACAAGCTTATTGAGCGTGCCCGAAAGATATTGCTTGAAGATTAAACGGTGTCAAAACCATTTATTCTTCTTAAAATAGACAAGGCAGAAAACGACGACACACACGGAAAGCAGAATCACCATGGGATAGCCCAAGGGCCATTGGAATTCGGGCATTTGCAGATTCATGCCATACCAGCCCACAATCAGCGTGAGAGGCAGAAAAATAGCGGTGATTACTGTAAACAACTTCATAATGTTATTAAGACTGATATCCACCTCGGCCTGATAGGCCTCACGCACCTGCGTCACATAATCGCGTAAATTGAGCACGCTGTGATAAAGCCGTTCCACTTTTGCGGCATAGATTTTAAAATGGCGTAAGGCTGTGCCCGAAACAATATTGTTTTCATTTTCCTGCAGCTCGTCCAGTACATTAAGCAGCTGTTCATAGTAGCGTTTAAATACCATCAGCCTTTTTCTTAACGAGATGATCTCTTTGACGCAGTTTCGTTTTTTAGAGGTGATCAAAGCGTTCTCCAAGTCGGAGGTCTCCTGTTCAATTCTGTCCAGAAACGATACGTCATCAGCGGTCAGCCGCTCAAAAAAGATACCGAGTATGCGGTCAAATTCAACGTCCGCATCCGTCTGTGCAATACCATGCATCATGGCCGTCACAGACGCTGTATCCGCACAAATAAACAGCAGAATATTCTTATGCAAATAGATATAAACCCTATTCCCATGTGCGAATAACGACTTGTGGTTTAAAATAGATAAACTGATCAAATCAAAGCCCTCATGGTTTTCATAGGCTAAGGATTTATTCTCCGCCATCTCATGAACGGCCCCATAGCTAAGACCCAGCTTTTGAAAGACAGCTTCTCTATCATCCATACCTACAAAACCAAAATAGCGATGTTTATCCTTAAGCGATATCTCATCAACACCAATCTTTTTTGTTCTTGCGTTTTCAATGGCGTAATACATAATATCCCTTCTCTCTTAACCAATCATTTTTAAACGCAATCAACTGGGGCTTTATCAAAAGCTCTTTTTATGCATCCTTGCGCCGCAGCAGAAACGGGAGCACGTTGTATACAAGCGCACAAACGCTAAGCCCCGCCACACACAGAAGCGGACTGACTGTATTAATGGCGGATACCCACCGCGAAGGCAATAGATAAGATATGGCTGTCATTATTCCGGACGATGGCAGCTTCACAAGCATAGAGCCGAACATGACGTTGGCAATTGTAAGCGCCGATATGCCCAGCATGAGCGCCGTCTGATTTTGTATTTTTGCCATCATGGCCGCAATACCGCCAAAAGCAAAAGCATAAAGCGCGAACATGATAAGCAACGGTATAATAAGCCGCCCTTCACCCGAAAGACCGAATGCTACAAGCGGCACGGCAACGCATGGCAGTATATAGACCGTATCGGCAATACCCGTCGCCAAACGAAACCGTTCAACGGAAAACGCGCGTGATTTGAGCCGCGCCGCAAAGTCCGTTTCTCTTCGTGACATCGCAAGCCCCGTGAGCATAAAGAAGCTCGTTAAAGCGCAAAGCAGATACAGCGACGTATAAGCCGCGTCCATAAGCGGTGTGACTTTGCCCGTGTCCCCCGCCTTGTTTTCGCGTTCCAGCTGCAATATCGGCGCATCCGTGCCCATGATGCTGTGTTCAAATACCTTATTGTATAACGCGTCGCCGCCTAAGCTGCCCGCTTCAATTGCGCTGCTGCATGAAAGCCAAAGCCGCATAGCCTGGCTGCCTACGCTTTCGGAAATCACGCCTGCGGCCGTGCTGTAAGGCGAACGCAGCAGTTGCAGCGTGTTTTCAAAATTGCCGCTCTTTAGCGCACTTTCAAAACCGTCTTTAATTACAAACACGCCCTCCAGCCGTCCCGTTTGCAGATTGGCCACCAGCGTGCCCTTGTCACCCTGAGTCACCCATACCACGTTGAGCGCTTCCACATTTTCTAAAAGCAGCTTGGAAAACTCGGTGTTGTCCTCATCGATCCAGCCAATGGGCACAGGGGCATCCGGGCTGATAAGCCCGATAAACGGACACACCGCTACAACGAGTGCAAGCATGAAGAACACGATGCCAAAAGCACCCGTGCAAAGTGATTTAAGGCGGTATTTGATGGTGGCGACAGTAAGTCTCATTGCGTCCTCCTTTGAAAACGGCGAATGCCGATGGGCAGCAACGCAGCCATATACACAGCCAGAACAGCCGCAAACAGCGACAAGCCGGATGCCTTGCCATCGAACAAGCCCACAATACCGAGCCGCAGCGCGGCAGAGAACGGCGTGTAATAAGAGATATCACGTATTATGGCCGGCATATATGCAGAAGGTATCAGCAGACCACCCAGCAGAGAGAGCGCCAAAGCGGTTAAAAAAGCGGCACGTACCGAAAACGCCGCTGTTTTGGATAACAAGCCGATAAGCACCATACCAAGGCTCACGAACAGGCTAAGCAGTACGCCGCTGATAATCAGCGTCGGTATGCTTCCCGTAAAAGCAATGCCGTTTTGCGCAATGATACCCAGCGCCGCCGCCAGAACGATGAACTGCAAAAATAAAAATACACCGCCCGAGAGCCATCGCGACAGAAAGCATTTTAAGGGGGTTTGTCCCGACAAAAGCTGACGGTGAATCAGCCCTGTTTCGCTGTCGTAGGCTGTGATACGTACCACGGGCAAGCCGCCCAGCGCCACAAAAAGCACGAGAAAGCTGACCGCATAATATTCGATAGGCAGCGCACCGCCGAGCGGCGATGTAGTGTCCGTTTTCTCATAAAGCGCGCTGCGGGCCAGCACGCTAGCGAAATAGGTTTTCGCCATGTGATTATAAGTATCCGTTGCCGTTTTCCGGTCAATACCCGCGCCCAAGCTATTATTGTAAAGCACGTTGACGGCATGCTGCGCATGGCTCACCAGCTCCACGCCCGATTCCAAAGTCTCAAAAAGCAGCGCATCCTCAAGCGGCATATTCGGGTTGCCGTAGTATGAGATCTTAGACTGTCCGCCGGCATAAAGCGTATCCTGCATACCATCCGGTATATGCACAAACGCCGCCGCTCCCTGCGCCACCGCCGCGCGTCCTTCCTCTTCGCTCTGCACAAACTCGACATCAATAAGCCCGTTTAACGAGCGGCTTTCAATAAGCCCCTGCAAAATGGAATTGGTCATGGGGTCATCATCTTCGTTATAAACCGCAACGGTGAAATTTTGGGCGCGTACATCGGCATAGAAATAAGGCGCGACCGCAAATGAAATCAACAAAACGAGTATCAA
This sequence comes from Bacillota bacterium, assembly GCA_023436115.1. Lineage (GTDB taxonomy): Bacteria > Bacillota > Clostridia > Christensenellales > SZUA-584 > SZUA-584. The sequence continues at coordinate 15,381 of JAEZKQ010000024.1, forward strand.
GGGCGCGCCTACCGCGAATAATATCGCTGTCTTGTTATTCAGCAGCCTTTTTAAATCCACCGCAAAAAGCTTTCTCATTCGTTCACTAGCGCAAAAGTATTGTAACAGACTCTAGCGCACGTCCTTCCATTCCTTATCAAAGATACGCCGCCAGTTTCGGCTTTCCTCAAGCGTACCCAAATCGTCACCCACGTCTATACGCGCATCCAGACTGCAGCGACCCGAGAGCTTTTCATTATTATAAGGGATATCCAGCACTTCGATATCCGCGGAAATACCATAAGCATCGCCGGTGTACTGAACATATTCGAATGTGCCGCCAACGCTTACCACACTGCCGCCTGCCAGCGTTATCGCGGCACTGATCACACCCGTATCGCCTTCGAATTCAAGGCTGTAATCTACGCTGAAAACATCAGTATCATTCACTGTCATAGTGGTGCGTTCATAGCTCGTTTTGCCTTCAAACTCAACCATCGTTGTCAGGACAGACTTTGTTCCCCCCGTATCAAGGCTCAGCAACAATCCCATGGGTTTTCCATCACGGCTGCAGACTGACCAGCAAAGCTCAATCCCCGAATAGTCTTGATTTTCCAGCTTCGTCAACAGCGTATCAATATCAACAGCTTCCAGACCAAAATAAGCCGTTATATCATCAAGCAGCGCCTGTGTATCGTCACGCAGCGTTCCATCTTCTTTCATCTTCAGGGAAAAAGCCGCCGCCGTTTCGCTGAGCGCCTTGGCATCCAATACCGTTTTGACCTCGGTCACGCCGACATAGCCCCCGGATAGCGGACTGTAGGCAGTTGTCTGTGACTCACTTGTATTTGTCAAAGGTACGGAACCGGATAAAGCGTCAAACAGCCGCTCGCCTATACTGGTGTCATCAGGCAGAAAGGGCAGCAGCGCATGCAGCCGCTCTTCCAGAGTCATGTCTGCGTCCACATCGCCCTCCGCCGGGATATCGGCCACCACCTCCGGCTCACCGTCCGCCGGATCGACCACGATGCTGTCTTCAATGATATAAGCGCCAAACAGATCCATCCCCAGAGTGCCCGCCTGCAGGCCCAAATCCTGCAAATCGTATTTTATACTTGCCTGCGCCGGAATACTTTCCAGCGGGATACCCAGCCGCTTCAGATCCTCTGATGCTACTGTGGCCTGAAGGCTGATCTCAAACGGCTCTCGCATCAGACGCTGCCCAAGGCCGCCAAAAGGCCCCTGGGATTGGATTTCCTTGTTCTGCGCATAGCCTCTAAAAAAGTCATACAAAGCCGCAACGCCGGGATGGCCTTGAGGCTGCGGCTGCCTGCCTCCAAATATAGCGATGGCCACTGCCGTGAGTGCACAGACGAGTACCACAAGCGCCGCCCACACCCACCGTCTTCTATGAAGAAAGCCGGCAACACGGCGTTTTTGCCCGTGCGGCCAGAACAGCTTTCGCAAACGACCCCGCCGCCGCGCCGCGCTCAGTTCATCGTCCATGATTAGCCCTCCCCTACGCGGTGTATTGCCGGATTGCTTCTGAAAGGCTCATATCCGAAAAATCGATACCGCCGAAGTACGTGCATATGCCGTCCTTAAGCGCTATCATTTCGTCTGCGAGCAGCTCCATTTCATCAATATAGTGACTTGTAAAAATGATCGCCATGCCGCTTTTTTTAAGCGCGGACAGCGAGGCCACGATCCTTCTGCGGTTTGCGATATCCACGCCCGCAAGCGGTTCATCAAGAATCAAAAGAGAAGGACGCAGCACAAGCGATGCACCGATATTCAATCGCCGTTTCATGCCGCCCGATAAACGCGCTGCTTTCTTTTTTTCCACATCTTTAAGACCGATTATATCCAGCACCGTATTGTACACGGCTTCGTCCTTGGTCTTCATCCAATAATAAAGATTGTCTTTAACCGAGAGCTCCTGCATCAGCGCAATACCCTGCGGGACAAAACCGATCTTCTCCCGTGCCGCGGCAGGGTTTTGCAGCGCGTTAATACCGTCAATAAAGAGCGTCCCGCTGTCCGGCTCGGATGCGGTTGCTAATATCTTTAGCAGCGTGGTTTTTCCTGCTCCGTTTTCACCCACCACAGCCAGCGCACGGCCTTGGCTGAGTCTTAGGCTCACACTCTTTAAATATGTGGTCTTTCCGTACGATTTGCATAAATCATTCGCTATAATCAACGATACTGCTCCTGCCAATTATTATTAATAAAAGTATACCATTCCGGTATTATAAGTCAACGAACCAATCAAAGCGCTACAAACCGGCTTACATGATAAACCATGATTGCCATTTGCGCCATATATGCCTTATAATACTACTATAATATACTTTAACAGATATTATGATTCGAGGCGATATGAAGGAACGAATAAAACGAAAGCAACTCTCTGCGGTTTTAGGAATACTCGTGATATTGAGCTTGTTTCTTGGGGTTGTGCTGCTCTCGGCCGCTATCCATATGGTATCTCATACGTTGAAGGCAGCGGGATGGGACACGACGTTTATGCCATATATCGAATACCTGATATTAATCCTTGTCGGCCTGCTCATCGTGACGCGCTGGTTACCCGAATATGAATATACCGTGATTGACGATGAGCTTTATATCGACCGTTATCTGGGGCGAAGATTTAAAAATCTCACATGCATCCGACTATCAGAGATCGTATCGATAGGAAAAAGCGAACCTGACATCCGTCAAAAAGCACGTTTCACGTTTAAGTCCAAAAACCAGGACGTTGTGTATATCGTCTTTAAACAAGACGGTCAGAATAAATGTGGGTATTTCAGCCCCAGCAAAGAGCTTTTAGAACTGATTGAAAAACGCATAGCAAACTGATTTAGACGATCAGCGCCAAAAGAATGGAAACAACAAGCGCGATACCCGCAACAAGACCGAACTTTTTCAAATATCGGATATCGCTGAGTTCGAAGAATATGCTTTTGCGTATACCACCCCAAGAGAGTGTGTACTTTTTGATCAGATTCCATTTGGTGAAGTCGATGCGCAGCAGCGCAAGTTCGCTTAATGCGAACAGCACCGACATAATAAACAGTGTGACAGGCAGCGCGCCGATACCCATGATAGGCAGCGCAAGCGCCTTACTGGAAAAGCCGGGTATCGCAAGCTGACCTTTTATCAGCAGATAAAGCATCAGTGAGTAAAGACCAAAAGGCAGCAGCAGTGCAAGACCCGTCAAAGCGCCGGAAAACGTTGTCACGGCGACTGTGGTCAGAAAATCCTGTTTGAAGTTGACAATTTGTTTCAACTCCTCAAAGGTATAATAACGGTCTTTTAAGGTGTGAGGCTCGTCAAACTGGCGCAGCGCGGCAGACGTTTTTTTATCCATAAACTTGATATCACGCGTTTCCAGGAGCCGTACAAAATCTTCTTCCTGCAGGTTGAATTCGCTTGTCGGCGTGAACGAAAGTATATTGACGTTGTTGTAAGCAAGCTTATAAACACGGCCGATCTCAAACTTGTTGAACGCAAAAGGTGTCCTGACAAGCAGCCGAAATACGCGCGGTGTTTCATCCCGCAGTGACGACACAGGCGTAAAATAGAGCCTGTACCGATATAAGCCGGCAACGCGCTCCTTGGAAAAAAGCAGCATGTTATCGCGTTCAGTCTTATTCATAACGCACCCCTTTAGTCTATTCGAACCTTATTATCTCATACTTTATCCAATTATTAAAGGGCTGTGTCAAAGGTTTTAAGTTATAATGGTTTTGAGGTGATAAAACTATGGATCGGCAAACGCCCATTATGGATGCAGTCGCCACAGTCTGCGGCAATTCCAAATACCGATTTTGCATGCCCGGTCATAAGGGAGACCCGGGTTATTTTGGCGGGGACATGCTCTGGTGTGATATCACTGAACTGCCGGGCGCGGACAATCTGCTTTACCCGACAGGCGCCATTATGCAATCCCAAAAGCATCACGCGGATTATATCGGCGCAGCAGCCGCTTTTTATACAACAGGCGGCTCTACAGCCGGTGTGCTTGCCATGCTTTCACTGTTTCGCGGCAAAAAAGTGATATTCCCGCGCGGCGTGCATGTGAGTGCGGCGAACGCGGTCTATCTTTTTGGCATTATCCCTGTCTTCTTGGAGGCGCAGCCTTGTGATTATCCGGCCGTTGTCGATCCGGAAGATATTAAGGAAGCACTGCGCGTTCATAAAGACGCAGCCGCCGTTTTCATCACTTATCCCAACTATTTCGGCTTGTGCTGCGATATCGAAAGCATCGCTCAGATTGCACATAAGGCGGGCGTCCCTCTCGTTGTAGATGCGGCACATGCCGCGCATTTTGCATATTCATCGCTGCTGCCCATAACGCCCGCGCTGGCCGGTGCGGACATATGGACGGAAAGTGCTCACAAAACATTGCCTGCCATGAACCAGTGTGCCTGCCTCTGCGTAGGAAAAAATGCGCTCGTGGACACACGGGAGGCCAGAAGCGCGCTGGCTGCTATACAAACAACAAGCCCGTCATACGTGCTGTTAAGCTCAATGGACTATGCCCACGCCTACATGTGTGACAAGGGCGAGCAGGAGATCTACCGCGTGGTAAGCCTTTGCCGCCGTTTTGAAGAAATGGTTTCGGCGCTGCCCGGCTATTTCTGTCCGGATATGATAAAAAATAACGTCGCTGCACACGACCCTCTTAAGTGCGTTATCGATGTGAGCGGGACCGGTCATACGGGTTTGGCTGTCAAGACCATGCTAGCGCGGGAAGGTATCCATGTGGAAGCGGCGGATATGAAAAATATACTGCTTATGATATCTGTGGGCAATACGGCCGCGCAGCTGGACAGGCTGTATGAAGCCCTGCGACGCATGGAGCGAATACGCGGCAGAAATCTGTTTTTTTCGCCATACAGCATGCCGGCCGCTACAAAATATTCGCAAAATTCACGAAATTGGTGTAACATTGAAAAAGTACGGCTGGAGCGGGCACCCGGTCTGGTGAGTGCCAGTGCTGCGGGTGTTTATCCGCCGGCTGAAACCGTCGTCCAGCGCGGACAAGTGATATCGTTTGAAATCGCGGGCTACCTGATTGAAGCCAACCGACAAGGGTTCGAGCTTTTTGGCGTAGATGACGCATCTATATACGTTTACAAGGAGAGATAATGATTCACCGCATCACAAGTAAAGACGCAACAGAGTACAAAACGGTTTTTTTCGACTTTGACGGCACATTAGCCGAATCCGGCAAGGGCTGTGTGGACGCTGTGCGCTATATGTTTTCCCGCATAGGCATGGAGGAATATGACGAATCGCGCTTGATTCAGTTTGTGGGGCCGCCTGTCAGACAGCACCTAATGAATGCTTACGGTTTCAGCCCGCAGCGTGCCGATTATGCCTATCAGTATTTCCGGGAATATTATTTCGAAAAGGGCGTAAAAAGCATCAGGCTATACGACGGTATTGTGGAGGCTATATCGGCAATTAAACAGACGGGCAAAACACTTTACGTGGCCACAGCGAAAACGGTTCCGATGGCCCGGCAGCTGATTGAACGGTTTGAACTTGCGCCGTTTTTTTCTGATGTTTTCGGAGCCTGCCATGAGAAAGGCGTATCCAATAAGACTCAGGTACTGCAGGATGCTGTCCAGCAGTTGGGCGGTGTCCCTCAACATGCTGTGATGGTGGGTGACCGTTATCATGATATTGAAGGCGCGAAAGCCATTGGCATCGATACCATAGGCGTATTATATGGCTATGGCGACTATCATGAGCTTAATGAAGCAGGGTGCGATTTCCTTGTGGACAGCGTCAATGATCTATACCAATTACTAGGGGAACGCTTATGAACGGACTGTTTATCACATTTGAGGGTGCAGATGGGTGCGGTAAATCCACACAGATGCGTTTTTTCGCTCAATTTCTGGAAGAGCAGGGTGTCGGTGTGGTATGCACGCGGGAACCGGGCGGTTCTCTTGTTGCGGAAAAAATACGTGCGCTGTTGTTGGACAAAGAGAACGGCGAAATGGATGCTTTGACCGAGGCGCTGCTGTATGCGGCATCGCGGGCCGAGCACGTGCGTAAAATCATTAAACCCGCGCTGAGAAGCGGTAAAGTGGTGCTTTGCGACCGCTTTATTCATTCGTCCTACGCCTATCAGGGATATGGCCGCGAGCTGGGCGTGCCTCTCGTCAAAAAGATCAATGAAGCTGCCGTCGATGGCTGCCTGCCCGATATCACGGTTTTTATCAATATTGATCCGGAAAAAGCTTTTTTGCGTATGAATGAACTCAAAGAACACGATCGGCTGGAAAGCGAGAGCCTTAACTTTCACAAGCGCGTTTTTGAAGGTTTTACGGCGCTCTCGCGCGAGAAAGATGTCCTCTCGATCGACGCGTTGGGCACAAAATATGAAACACATGAGCTCATAAAAGAAAAGCTTGCTCCTATGCTCAAAACCGCAGGGATATTATGAGAAGCAGTATAGATCGTTTTTTAGAAGCAGCGCAAAACAAAAAGGTGTTGGGAGCTTATCTGCTCGTGTGCGGCCGAAACGATGTGGCCATGCGGCTGACCAACGATTTTTTAAGGCGGCTTTTTTGCCAGAAAGGTGGCTGCGGAACGTGTACCGACTGCACCAAAGTCATGCAGGGGCATGTGGATATCATGCGTTTGACAGCGCCCAAGGTTGCCGAGCTTCGTGAAGCGCTGGCGTTTGTAGCCGAAAAGCCATATGACGCAGCCTATAAAGCCGTTGTGATTTCCCAAGCGGACGATATGACGCCTGCCGCCGCTAACAGCTTGCTCAAAACGCTGGAGGAGCCGCCGCAAAACACCGTGTTCATTCTTGAAGCCCGATCCGTTTGCGGCGTACTGCCTACTATCGCTTCACGCTGCGCACTTGTGCTGGCCGCACCCGATCCCAATGCGAAGGAGACCATTGCGAAGGCGCTGGGCGTAGACGATACAACGGCCGCCATTCTGACCGATCTGTCGGGCGGATATCCTGATGAAGCCAAGCGGATACAAGACAATGCCGATCTTTTGAGCAGACGCATAGATACGCTTTCCCTCACGCACAAGCTGCTTTTTTCCAAAGGTATGGCCATCAGCACATTTGCAGACTTTCTGGAAAACAGCAAGGAAAGCATTATCCCTTTACTTTGTGTGATGCAGACATACTTAAGGGATATCATGCTGTATCAAAAAACGAAAAATGACTGCCTTATCATCAATCAGGACAGACTAAACGACATACACGATGCCGCAATTGTCTTTACAAGCGGCGCAATAAGTAATATGATAAAAGTCATACTTGAAACGGAAAGATGGTTCTTCACTGCGGTTAATTTCCGGTTGACCGTTGAGAGGATGCTTTTTTGTATATTGGAGGAAAAAAATAGATGGAAAAAGTCATAGGCGTCAGATTTAAGCGCGTTGGGAAGGTATACTATTTCCTGCCGGGTAATATCACGTTTAATGAGGGCGACCATGCAATCGTTGAAACAGCGCGTGGAATGGAATATGGCGAAGTGGTTATCGTCGACAAAGAGGTCAGTGAAAAAGATCTTGTTGCGCCTTTGAAGACGGTTGTACGCCGTGCCAGCGCCAAGGATGAGAAAAAACTTGAAGATAACAAACTCAAGGAAAAGGAAGCGCTTGAGACCTGTCAGAAAAAAATAGACAAGCACGGGCTGGATATGAAACTGGTGGATGTTGAATACACATTCGACAACTCCAAGATTATTTTCTATTTCACAGCGGACGGGCGCGTGGACTTTAGAGACCTTGTCAAGGACCTAGCGGGTGTTTTTAAAACACGCATTGAGCTTCGTCAGATCGGTGTGCGCGACGAGGCCAAAATGCTGGGTGGGCTTGGCCCCTGCGGGAGGCCTTGCTGCTGCTCATGTTTCTTAGGAGACTTTTCGCCCGTATCCATTAAAATGGCCAAGGAGCAGAACCTTTCACTCTCTCCTACCAAAATAAGCGGACTTTGCGGGCGGCTTATGTGCTGCCTCAATTACGAGCAGGAGCATTACTGTCAGACACGCAGGCGTATGCCCAAACCGGGCAGCACGGTCATGTCGCCCGACGGCGAAGGCGTGGTGCTGGATAACAACGCAGTGACGGAAACGGTAAGAGTCAAGATCACGCTGCCGGATGAAAGCATTGACGTAAAGACATTCAAGCTCGAGGAAATCCGCTTCAAAGGGCGGCCTGTAACCGCTGCGGAAACGGATAATGAACCCATAACGCTTGACGATGAAATCAAATCACTGCTTGACGATTAAGGTCGTATTGATTTTATAGGCATTATACAATCCATCCTTGCTTTTTTGTGTACATGTGATTACAATAAGCGTGTATACAAACTATGGAGGTTACTTATATGTCTTATGTTATTACCGATGCATGTATTTCTTGCGGCGCCTGTGAAAGCGAATGCCCGGTTGAGGCTATTTCTGAGGGCGAAGGCAAGTATGTGATCGATGCCGACCTTTGCATAGACTGCGGCTCTTGTGCCGATACATGCCCGAGCGACGCTATCGAGCAAGGTTGACCAATTTAAAGAAAAGGTCTTTTTAAGGCCTTTTTTTATTTTTCAAAAAAATGCAAGCTTTAAGCCTGCTCTCATTATTATTATTCTAAAAAAAAGTATGAAATGTGCTTCACGCCGTTATTATGTGTTATATATATTTATAGCTATCTTTGGAGGGGCCTATGAGATTTGTACCGACAGGCTGCGTTCGCGAGGGAATGATACTCGGCAAAACACTATATAATGCATCCGGTGAAATGCTTCTAAGTAAGGGCAAAGAGATTATCCCAATGTATATCGAACGCCTCAAGCTGCTCGGTATTAACGGTGTTTATATCGACGACATTATGTCCAAAGATATTGAAATCCAAAATGTTATCAGCGATGAGGTCAGAAACAAGGCCGTACAGGGCATCAGAAGCGTTTTCGTACATTCCGTAGGCGACAGTCCTTCCGAGAAAATGCAAGCCATCAGCGAAGCCAAGCAAATTGTCGAGCAGATCATGGCGGAAATACTTAAAAACAATAATCTGATGGTCAACATGGTGGACCTAAAAGTATTCGACGAGTATACATATTATCATTCAGTCAATGTTGCCGTTCTCTCTACCGTTGTGGGTGTCGCCATCGGTATGAACCAGAAAGACTTATTCGCGCTGGGGTTTGCCTCACTTTTGCATGACCTTGGTAAAGTGTTTATCGACAAAGGCATATTAAATAAGTCAGACAGGCTTTCTTCCAGCGAATTCAATGAAATCAAACGCCATCCCGAATTCGGATATACATACTTAAGAGGCATGTTTGACGTGCCCGTCAAATCGACCCTGGGTGTGCTGCATCATCATGAGCGTTATGACGGCAGCGGATATCCCAGCGGACTTCTAAAAGAACAAATCTCACTGTTTGGCAGAATCATTGCCGTGGCAGATGTTTTTGACGCATTGGTGTCTGACAGGCCTTACCGTAAGGCTTTGCTGCCCTCTGACGCAATGGAGCACATCATGGGTAATGGCGGGCTGATTTTCGACCCTAATATCGCACGTATCTTCGCAATGAAGGTAGCGCCATACCCGCTTGGTACGGCCGTGGAACTCAGCAACGGCTGTGTCGGGCTTGTTGTGGAAAACTATGAAGGCTTTGGTCTGCGCCCCGCTATTAAGATCATACAGGAAAAAGGCAAGAACGTCAGGCCATACGTCATCAACCTGTTAACCGATACAAAGTGTCTCAATATCACAATAACAGGCATATCCGACCTGTCAGAAGACAAATCGATCGAAGCCGACGGCGCTGCCGGATAACACACACCATAGGCTTCTATGTATAGTGATGGTATTACTCACAATGCTTGCAATCAATAACAAACTTGCCGTCCAGCCTGTATACGGACTTTCCGCAATGCGCATTAAGCATAGTCAGATCAAGGCTCTTCGGTTTTGGGCATACCGTTAATTCGCGCAGCTCAAACTGAGCATCCTCATCAGCATACCCTAAAATATCGCACACCTCGAAACAGTCACAAGCACATACCTGAACCTCATCTCCGCAGGCCTGACTGCTTTTAAGCGGTACACAGGCCAGAATACGTACCGCACCCATAAGCTCCGCCCGAACGGGTTTCTCGTTTTGTTGTTCATCCTCGTTTTTCACATGTGCGATATAAACCATGCGTTTGGTAATTGAGATGTTGGCCTTACAGACATTGACCGGCTTATAGCCGTCAGGAATGATAATATACAGGCAAAAAGTCTTTTCTATGGGTGTTGCCCACACCTTGCTTTGCGGCTGTATTCTGATGTCGATTCTAGCATCAGATATCCGGGTCTCATTGGCGAACACAATGCCAACCTTAAGGGGCTCAAATTCAAACTCCTTATCAAAAACAACACGATATTCCACATCCGGATCATCCTGATAGCGGCCTATCCAATCACTGATGACCACGCCGGCTATACCGATATCTCCCATGAGCTCATAAGATGTTTTGAGTGCGGCAGCAGGAACCCAGGCGCCATGCCGCCTTCTTTTCTCGCATGAAACAATGTTCACCTCGTCCCCAAAGCGCTGTGGATTATCGGGGCACATTTCCAATACCCAGCCCTTCAAATCGGACGGGCACTCCCCATTGCCTGATACGCTCATCGTCACGGTGGTCAGACCGTCCTCACAAAAAAAGCCCGTCAGCTCGAATTCATAGCCGTCAAGTAACAATCGCCTGTTTTCACGCATAAAATGGTCTTCCTTTCTGCCGGTTGGCCAAAAGATGATATCGTTACATTAATTTATGCGCAGGACCTATGCGGTGTGCATACGATTTGACACGCTTGTACCAAGGGGTGTATATTGGGTACACATCGTCGGAACCACCTAAGGAGAACACCATGAAGAAAGCGATTATGTATGGGGCGGGGAATATTGGCAGAGGTTTTATAGGCAAAGTACTCTGCGAAGCAGGCTACCATGTCGTCTTTATTGATATTGCAGAGAACGTCGTATCCCGGCTTAATAAAGATCATGCCTATCCCGTCAGAATCGTCTCCAATGAAGCGTCTTATGAAGTCCTTGTTAAAAACGTGAGTGCTGTCAATGGTCTTGATACCACTGCCGTTGCACAAGAAATTCTGGAAGCTGATATCATGGCTACAGCCGTCGGTGTCAACATACTCCCCCGCATCGTATCCAATATCGCGGCCGGTCTTAACCTGCGTGCGCAGCAGAATAAGGCTCCGCTCGACATCATCATATGCGAGAACCTGCTGGATGCTGACAAGTATCTGCGCTGTCTGCTGGAAAAAGAAGTCGATACTCACACCCTGCCGTATTTAGCACAAAACGTTGGGTTGGTGGAAGCCTCCATCGGCCGTATGGTTCCTGTGATGACGGACGACATGCGGGGCGATAATTGTTTGCGTGTTTGGGTTGAGCCTTACGAAGAGCTTCCTGTGGATAAAGACGCTTTTCGCAGTGACATACCGCCCATCAAAACGCTCATTCCCTTCTCACCATTCGGTTTTTATATACGTCGTAAGCTTTTTATTCATAACATGGGACATGCGCTGTGTGCCTATTTTGGATGGCTTAAGGGGTATAGCCTTATCAGTGAAGCCGCAGCAGATCGGCAGATTGCAGAAATTGCACGTACCGCCATGCTGGATGTCGCAGCGGCGTTGCACAAAGATTATGGTATTGCGCTTAACGATCTTGAAGAGCACATAGATGATCTGCTGCACCGCTTTTGCAACAGAGAACTTGGCGACTCCATACCTCGGGTCGGCAAGGACCCTGTGCGCAAACTAAAAAGCAATGACAGGCTGACTGGCGCCGTGCTTTACTGCCGTAACCTGGGTGTCGATCCGTCGCACATACTGCCCGGTATTGCGGCGGCTTTGTGTTTTGATAATTCCGGTGACGAAGCGGCTATGCAGGTACAAAGCGCAATCAGACAGGATGGCATTGAAAGTGCTGTCAAACGTTTTTGCGGCTTAGAAGGTGATTTGCTCGCACATGTGGTTATAGCTTATAAAGAGCTCCAAGCCGCCCGCTAATCACAATTTAGGGTATAGTCAAAACGCACAAGCTGTGTTATAATATCATGCGTTCGCGGGTGTAGCTCAATGGCAGAGCTCCAGCTTCCCAAGCTGGCTACGTGGGTTCGATTCCCATCACCCGCTCCAAAACAAAATGGCCCCCTTGTGGGGCTTTTTTCGTGGAGGAATCGAACACGAGCGACTCGCAAAGCGGGGAAAACGCCCCTGTGCGGGTGTTTTTAGCGAGGCGGCGTGATAGCGGCCAAGGGAGCGGAGCGATTACACACGCTCTGCGCTCGCTTCACTGCTCTTCCTTTTTATAAACGACGTTGTTATAATGACCATAGCATAATATAATTATTGTTATATATCCCATTTTACTAACCAATGATGAATTTGGAGCTTATATCATGTTATACAGTTATCTAAAAGAAAAGCTGCTGTCTCTGTTTGACAGCGATAAACTAAAACAGACTCCTCATGAGTGGGGATTTTTTAACGAGGAAGAAAAAAACGTTTTGAGAATAGGTTATGCGACAAATCTAACACCCGATGTGATAAAGCACGCTATTGATAATAAAACCGACATGATCTTAACCCATCATGACGCTTGGGATTTTATTTATGGTATGAAACCCGTTTGCCAAAAGCTTCTTAAAGATAATAAACTGATTCATGCCTTTTTTCATGCCCCGCTTGACGACGCGGCTTTTGGGACCAGCCACAGCTTAGCGAAGGCATTATCACTGGGTCATTTAATACCCGCTATTCCCTATGAAGATGTTTATTTTGCAGGTGTCGTTGGCGAATTTGCTGCCGCAGTACCGTTTGATGAGCTTGGATTTATATTAACTAATATCCTTGGAGAAGAACTAAGGTCATACCAGAATAACGATAGATTAATCAAAAAGGTCTGTGTCACAACCGGAGGAGGTCACCTGACAGCTTTCCTCAAGGAAGCAAATGAGAATGGCTGTGACGCGTATATTACCGGGGAATACTCACTGTATACGCAGCAATATGCTGATTTCACAGGATTAAACTTATTCGTTGGCAGTCATACCAATACTGAGATACTCGGCGTTAAAAATCTGGCTGATGCCGTTGCTTCAGATACGGATATTGAGGTCGTCAGGCTTCTTGAGAATAACTATTAATTGTATTTTATTATAAGCATCTTTTTAATAAAAGAAAGCCCTAGGCGGCATATAGCCGCCCGGAAAAAACCAAGGTTACCCTTTCGTGTTACCATCGTCTTTCGATTTGACCACCGTCTGCTTATACAGTTGATTTGCAAATACCGTCACACCCGTAACGAGTACGCCTTGAAGCAATCCTTCAAATTGCATGTCTTGAAGGAAAAACCCCCCCGCCATACCCAGCCCCAGCAATATCCACGGAATCAGCCAATCGGCGATACCCGGTATTTTCTTTAAGAATACGCCGATCACATACAGAACAGGAATTAGTATATACGCATTTTGAACGATATAGCTCATCAAATCTATTTCCATTTTTATTCCTCCGGTGTTTTTTTCAAACTGCATACCGTTTTATAAACAGCACGCGTACAAAAGGTAATCCATCTATACAGTTTATGATAGAAATAACGCTGTGTTTACCGTCACTGAAAAAGAAAAATCTTTGAAAGCCAAGCCATTACCTTCAATCCTAGGTCGATAGGGGTTTTTAGTCTCATTATGGGTTGTGTTTTCAATTTCTTGGTGATAGAATCAATTTAACGGGGCCTTTAGGGAAGGCGGTTGGCCAAATGAATAAAGAGATCGGCTCAAAGATCAGGAAGCTTCGTGAAGCTCGTCAAATAACACAAAGCATGCTTGCTCAAAAGGCAGGCATCGCGCAGTCAACACTCTCATATATAGAAAAAGGCAAGAAGATGCCTCAGTTTGATACCCTGTCTTCTATTTGCCGCGGGCTTAACATCAGCATACTTGAACTGCTCTCCTATGATGTACTTAAAACCAATAAGAAGCTGTTCGAACAGCAATCAAACGAGACAGAACTTCTTTCAGAGCTTACCTTGCAAACAATAAGGGAGCTTTATGAGAATAATAAATACTGATATCTTAGCGATTTAATGCTAGCCAAACACGGCTTGCACATCCTTATAACGAATAACATTATTATGGGTCATACATAGGTGGGAAAATGAAAGTCTACACTTTAATTGATGACAACAAGCAAATAAACTCCGCATTCGTAACCGAGCATGGCTTAAGCCTATATTTTGAGCATGAAGGGAAGCGCATCCTTTTTGATACAGGTGAAACGGATGCGTTTATTTATAATGCCACACTTTTGGGTATCGATCTTAATAAAATCGATGCCTGTGTGATTTCCCACGCGCATGACGACCACACCGGCGGTCTCACTCATTTCCTTAATATCAACCGCCACGCGCCGGTCTATCTAAAAAGAGCGGTTCAGAGCGATTATTATTCAAGAGATGCAGGACATAATGAGCGAATCGGTTTAGACCCTGAATTTTACCGTCAACACACTGACAGGCTGCGCTTTTTTGATGGTCATATTGAAATTGCCCAGGGTGTAACCGCCGCAAGTATCAACACATACCGCAAGCTGCCGCTTCATACATCGCTGCTGCTGGAAAAGCAGGGAGACCTGTTCGTCAGAGATACGCTTGATCATGAGCTATATCTTGCGATACAAACCGGCAATGGTGTGGTGGTGCTCATAGGCTGCGCTCATCACGGCGTTTTGAATACACTCATGAGCGCTGAGCAGCAGTTCGGAAAAGTTTCTGGCGTTATCGGCGGTTTTCACCTCAACGGTTTGGGCAAGTATAACTTTAAAAAAGAACCAGACTCTAAAATCCAGGCTATCGCAAGATATATTGATGACCATAAGATCAGGAAGGTATATGCCGGCCACTGTACCGGCGCTAAACCCTTAGAGAAACTAAGCCTTTTAGCGCGCGTTAAAAAAATGCACGCGGGCGATATTATTGAGATTTAATATGAAAGAAACGAAAGCACAGGTCGACGCCATCATTAACAGTCTAAATTTTGAGAGAAAGCAGCCCGTTTCCGCAGCTCAAAAAGCCGCGTACTGCAAGCTCCAAAAAGACATAGCCGATGTGCTCAAAGTTTTAAACCGTATGCATTTAAGCCTTTGGAATGGCATATCGCGACATGATTATCATTCTTTGCCCTTAGCTGCCGCAAAAGAACAGCTAAACACGATCGCTGCCCAAATCCAAACCATTTCAGAGCAATTAGAATAGCGCCAGTCCATAAATGAACTGACGCTTTTTTAATTTCTGGCCTCATCGCGTATGATCGCGGCTATAAACCTTAGCAGCTCATTGTTATCATTGGAAACCGCATGATAAGCGCCATTGTCGCATATGTTGCAGTCTCCCTTATCAAACGCTTTTGTTTCGCGTTCATTTGACCGTTTTTTTGATATGATATCAAAAGCTCCTTTTTAATATCCTATTTCTCCACGCGGATCACATTCGCGATTTTGATCACTTCAGGAATATAGCGGATATCATCAATCGCACGCTTAAAGGATATCTCCTTGGCCTTGTGTGTGACAAATATCAACGGCACGCTTTCTTCTCTCTGTCCCTTTTGCATCACCGATTCGATGCTCACATTGTGTTCGCCGAACACGCTGGCAATCTTCGCAAGCACGCCCGGGGAGTCCTGAACAGTGATTCGCACAAAGAATTCGCACTCCCAGTTGTTTTCAAACGACAATTCTGAGGAGACTTGTACATCGTTATAAAACGTGGTGTACCTGTGCTGGCTCTGGCACGCCGCATAGATGACATCCGAAACGACGGCGCTCGCTGTGGGCATATCGCCCGCACCGCGGCCATAAAGCATGATATCGTCGACAATATTGCCATGCAGATAAATCGCGTTAAACGCCCCGCGTACTGATGCCAACGGATGTGTTTTGGGAATCATTGTGGGATGAACACGCGCTTCAACTGTTTTGCCGCGTTTTTTCCCGATGGCAAGCAGCCTCACTGTATACCCCAGTTCTTCGCCATACGCAATATCCTCTTGCGTGATGTTGGTGATCCCCTCGCAATAAATATATTCGACAGGTACGCGCGCATGAAACGCCATCGATGAGAGAATCGACAGCTTATACATGGCATCCAAGCCTTCAATATCGTTTTTGGGATTGGCCTCCGCCATGCCCAGCGCCTGCGCTTCTTTCAGCACGCTTTCAAAGCTTGCCTTATCCTGCTCCATTTTGGACAATATATAGTTCGTGGTGCCGTTGATAATACCCATGACCGAGGTCAGCTCATTGGCCTGAAGGCTTTCCCAAATGGTACGCAAAATCGGTATTCCGCCGCCCACACTCGCTTCGAAATAGAGCCCTGCGCCGCTTTTCTGCGCTGCCGCATTGAGTTCCGGCCAATGACGCGCCAGCAGCTCTTTGTTGGCCGTGACTACGGTCTTGCCGGAATTAAGCGCTGCTAATACAAACTCCTTGGCTGGGTTCACACCGCCGATCAACTCAATCACAATGTCAATCGTCTTGTCTTCAATAACATCCTTATAGAAATCCTTCGCCTTGATTTCTTCAGGTATATCGATTGAATATGCCAGCGCAAGCACTTTTCTAATACTCAGGGAAATACCTTCCTTGTGCTCGATATAGCTTTTTTGCATTTCTATCGTTTTGTAAACACCCGATCCGACCGTACCCAAACCGATCAGCGCGATATTGATTTCTTTCATTTGTCTTCCCCTCACCTTACTTCGCATTTTTCTTATATAACATATTAAGACCAATCAGCGCAAGCAGGCTGTTGATCTCATCGATTTCGCTGGTTTCCTGTGCGATGAGACGGGCAAGCCCGCCCGTTGCTATCACCTTGGGGCTGCCGCCCATCTCAACCTTAAAGCGGCGAACAATGAAATCCACCTGACCCACATAGCCGTAAATGATGCCGGCCTGCATGCCTGCAATGGTGTTCTTGGCTATGGCTTTTTCGGGCTTGACGAGCTCCACGCGCGGCAGCTTGGCGGCGTTGACGGTCAGCGCGTCGGCAGATATTTTCAGCCCCGGACATATTGCGCCACCCAAGAAGTCGCCGTTTTCGGACACCGCACCATATGTGGTGGCCGTGCCGAAATCCACAATGATGCATGGCCCGCCGTACAGCGTATACGCCGCAAGCGCGCTCACGATTCGGTCTGCCCCGAGCTCCTTTGGGTTATCATAGAGGATGTTGATTCCCGTTTTCATACCGGGACCCACAAACTTGGCCTGCTGGCCAAAATATGTGCCGCACATATGCTGAAGCGTGTAGTTGATCGTCGGAATCACTGACGATATGATGATGCCCTTCACGTCCTTGGGCTCGAAGCCCGCGTGATGAAAAAATGCTTCGATGCGGATTCCGTATTCATCCGCCGTGCGCTCCAGCTTGGTCGCCATACGCCAGGAGCTAATGAGCTTATCTCCTTCAAATATACCGCATTTGATGTTGCTGTTGCCCACATCCATGACAAATATCATTTAGTTCTCCGTTACTTTTTATTAAACCTGTCCGGTTCTTCGCGCGTTGAGCTTGCTTAATGGCACAACGACAGCCGCGACGATGATCACCGCAAGCACAATTTCTATCAGTGCATTGAAGCCGCCCCATATTACAAGAAAGTCCGTGTAGCTGCCGCCCACCACATCGTTGCCGCGGAAAGCGAAGAATATGCCCGAAAGCACCAGCAATGAATGCACAAAAGTGGCCGCGCCCGCCGCCACAGAAGCCGAAAGCACCAGCCCTTTGCGTTTCTTAAGTGTATCAAAAAGCCATGCCGCAAAGATCGGGAAGACAAAACGGGGCACCACACTGATGAGCAAGCTCCACACATTCCCGTTGGGGACGAATGGGCTAAAGGCAAAAGCGACAAGCGGATTGGCTGGCATAAACGTCCACACAATCACCGAGCTGATACCCAGCACCAGCCCGATAAACGCGCCTGCTTTTTTGCCAAGCGTCAATGCGGCAATCAGTGCGGGGATATGGGCCAATGTGGCAACAATACCCGGCCCGAGTGGCAGCGAGCCCAGCACCGTAAAGCAGAACAGCAGCTCTATCGCCGTAAACAGCGACATTTGTACCCAAAACAACGTATTCTTTTTCATTTTTCCTCCGTTCGGGTTCCTAAATAGGATATCCGACATTGTAAATTTTCCGGCTTTTCATTATCTTGCGTGGCGCTGCGCAAAGCATACGCCCGCATATAAAAAACCGTAGCTGTATTATATCAATACTGCCATTGATTCGCAAATAAATAATTAGGTTATGGTGTTATATGGTTCTGCCTCAAAAAAGGGCTAGCCGTCACGCTAAGAAATGAAGCCATGTCGGGCAGCCCCTCATCGTCATATTAGTCTTTGACAGTACTCAGCACTTCCTTTATGTTTTCAGCCTTCACAATAACCGCTTTGCATAGAAATGTAGGAATAACTTTTGCAACGTTTTGCATATACCCGTTGACAGGTACTTCGCGCCCTGTCATCACCGCATCGGCTATTTCCACTGCTTCTGATACCAGTATACTCCTATCCTCATATACCGACATCGACTGTTTGCCGGCTTTAATAGCTGCTAAGGAGGCCTCGGTACCGTCACAGCCGGTTATAATCGGGAATTGGGTGTAGCCGGCATCTTCAAAAGATTCAATGATACCGATGGAAATGTCGTCGCTGATGGCGAGCACCGCGTCAACCTGATCATGCGTATAATACTCATCGAGAATTTTGTCCATTCTTGCCTTTGCATTCTCAGATGAATAGCTCACAGTTGCGATTTCGTCAAAGTCGGTCTGGCCGCTCTTCACAACCAGCTGGCCGCTGTCGATGTAAGGCTGTAAAATATCCATGGCGGCGTTTCTGGGCCCCATCATATTCCCGTCTCCCGGATCTCCGAAGAAAAGTTCAATGTTGAAGGGGCCTTTCCCGTCTTTCAAACCCAGCGTATTCACAATATACTCGCCCTGCAAACCGCCAAAACCGGCATAGTCAAATGTCACATAATAATCGAGATTGGTTGTTTGATAAATCAATATATCATAGGCAATAACCGTTACCCCGGCTGCTTTTGCTTTTGTCAGCACAGCGTCCATCGCATTATAGTCAACGGCCCCGATCAGCAGCACCCGGCAGCCTTGCGTAATCATCTCTTCAATCTGATTTATCTGCTTGCCGGGATCATAATCGTTGGCATACATAAGGTCAACCGTATAGCCCTTTGCTTCAAGCTGCTCCTTCATATCACTGCCTTCCTGTCTCCAGGTTCCAAAAGATTTGGACGGCATCGAAATGCCAATACGGCCTGCATCGGGGCTGGCAGTGGGGCTCGGCGTGACAGCGGGGCTTATTTTTGGCGCGCTGGGGGTGACCTCCTCTGAGGATATTCTTTGACAGCCGATGAGTGTTAAAATCAGTAGGAACGCAAGAAAAAACACCGCGCTTTTTCTCATACCGTTCTCCTCCTTCGTAATATTGGCATCAGTCCCGATAATACGCGTCCAACTCGTTCATTTTGATGATTAATGAGCCGTCTCCAAAAACATGCTTATCCGTTTCAGCAGGCAACGGTCTTGCAAACGAACTATCATGTTGCTCGAAAAGCTTTCCGTCCCATCCTCCGACAATACCATACAACGGCTCATTATACTTTTCCAAGAATCCACTTCACCATAAGATTATGCCCCTGTTTGCATATCGTTCCGGCTGTCGCTTACGATGTGGCTCTCCTTTAATCTTATGATTTTCTTCCTTCCAACAAACAGCACACAAACGATGGCCACGGCAAAAATAGCGATGCTGATTAATGACAACGGGTCTCCAAGTATGCAGATATTCTGCGGGCTAAAATCTTTCCCGCCGAGTGATACAATAGAATAGTCAAGCCACAGCGGGCCAATGTTCATCGGAGCAAATAATCCCTGAACAAAGTTCCATGCTGCGTGAATACCGCACGCACCCCAGATATCGTTGGTCCGTATGGCGTAAAATCCCAGAAACGCGCCGATAGCAAACAGATTAACCGCGCTTAATATGGTTAAATCTCCGTTAAATATGTGAAAAAGCGAAAACAGCAGAGAAGACAGCATGACCGCCCAGAACATGCCGATCTTGTTTCCAAACGACGTGAGCAAATAGCCGCGAAACATGATTTCTTCACAGGCTGTCTGTATCACAAACGCGATAAGAAAAGGGAAAACGGCAGTGTTGAAGCCCAGATATGATATATTGCCCCATTCTGAAATGATATCCGGTAAAAGATGAACAGCAAGAAGCAATGAGCCGATGCCAAACCCAATCAGATAGTTTAGCGCAAAGCGTCTTCTTGAAAGGCCGAGTGTGCAGATCGGACGTTTTTCGATACAACGCGCTTCAATAATAATGAAGAGGATAAAAACCGCCATAAGATAGAGCGAAAAAAGTATCGTGTCCTGTGATGTCGATATTTGTATGATGTTTTGTATCATTTCCCCGAAGGAACCGTTGAATGCATTTGTATTCTGTGAGAAACATATGATCAAGTAAATGGATGTGGCAATAAGGGAAAACAGAAAGTAGGCAATGTAAACGGCAATGAGTATTAAGATAGAAACTATAACGTTGGGTTTATATTTCGCCACAGCCATGCTGTGCATCCATTGAGGCTTTGGTATCGTATATTTCATGCAAACCTCCAACATTAAATATATTTACTTTTATTTACTCATTATAACACATAGGCATATATTTTATTTCTTTTCTTTGATATTGAGCAAGCAATTTAATAGTCAGTGCAAAAAAAGAGCGTCTTACTCGCCCTTTTCTCTTCTCATCTGCCTTCGTGTGTCCTTGATCTTCTTTTCATACCCTTCGTCGGACGGTTTGTAGTACACCGTGCCCACAAGGTTGTCCGGTAGGTATTGCTGCGGCGTGTAATGCCGCTCGAAGTCGTGCGGATATTTGTATCCCTTGCCGTTGCCCAGCTTACTTGCACCGTGGTAGTGCGTATCCCGCAAATGCACCGGCACGGGCACCTGATAAGCGTGCTCCGCGTCACGGAACGCGCCGTCAACTGCCATCACCACCGCGTTGGACTTGGGCGATTCGCAGAGGAATATGATCGCTTGCGCGATAGACAGCCGCGCCTCGGGCATACCGACAAACTCGAGCGCCTGTGCGGCAGCGGCCGCCTGCGTCATAGCGGACGGGTTCGCAAGGCCTACGTCTTCGCTCGCGTGCGCGAATATGCGCCGCATAATGAGCCGCGGATCCACACCTGCATAGATCAGCCGCGCGAACCAGAAGAGTGCCGCGTCTGCGTCTGAACCGCGCAGCGATTTACAGAACGCGCTCAGCATGTTGTAGTAATCCTCATCATCGCAGCGCACAGCACGGCGCTGTATCGACTCCTCCGCCGTATCCAAATCAACCACAATGCGCCCGTCTTTATCGGGCGGCGTGGTCAGCACGGCAAGCTCGATGGCATTCAGCGCGGTACGCGCATCGCCGTTGGCGACATTTGCGATATGGTCCAGCGCGTCGGGCTGCACGGTCACATTCAACGCGCCAAGGCCGCGTTCACTGTCTTGCAGCGCCATGTTCACGATCTGCTTCACGTCGTCCTGCGTCAGTGAAAAAAACTGAAACAAACGGCACCGGCTCACAATGGCGCTCGTCATGCTCACCATGGGGTTTTCCGTTGTCGAGCCGATAAAACGGATAATGCCTTTCTCTATGGCTGGCAATATGCTGTCGCTCTGCGTTTTGCTCCAGCGATGGCATTCGTCAAGCAGCAGATACGTGGGCTGTCCATATAGTTCCAGCCGCTCCTGCGCCTTATCGATAATCACCCGGACATCCTTGACACCACTGGTGACCGCGTTGAGTTTTTCAAAAGCCGCGCCCGTGGTGTTGGCAATCACGGAAGCCAGCGTCGTTTTACCCGATCCCGGAGGCCCAAAGAATATCGACGATGTTAAAGAGTCTGTCTCAATTGCACGGCGCAGCAGTTTGCCCTTGCCCACAACATGCGTCTGGCCGAAAAACTCATCGATCGTACGCGGGCGCATTCTGTCTGCCAGCGGTGCGTTTTTATTGATATTGTTATCAAAAAGATTGTTCACTTTATCTGTCCTCGGAAGTACAAATCTTCGTCTCTTTTCCGTATCATACCACGGTTGTGAGCAAGAATAAAGA
Source organism: Bacillota bacterium (assembly GCA_023436115.1). Taxonomy (GTDB): domain Bacteria; phylum Bacillota; class Clostridia; order Christensenellales; family SZUA-584; genus SZUA-584. The sequence goes on from JAEZKQ010000024.1 coordinate 37,638, forward strand.
GAAAAACCGAACATATGTTTACTTTCCTGTACACCTTCGCGCGCTATGTGGTATAATGCGCATCATAATTTGTGAGGGACTCCAGTGAAACAAGGCATAAAACCCTATTTTGTGTATCCGCCTGTTATGGCGCTGGCACTGTATGTCACGGTCTTAGGATATATGATCCCGGCCATTCGTAACGCATTTTCACTTTCGCTCGCGCAGGCAGGGCTTTTTTCTACATTACAATCTATAGGAACGGCGCTTTCCGTGCTGCTATGCTTCAGCGTCTTCTCGGCGCTTAATAAAACGCGTATCATGGCAATATGTGCTTTTTTGCTTGCCGGCGTCATCATCCTCATCGGAATCAGCGATATTTTACTGCTGCTCTATGCGCTGTTCTTATGTCTTGGCCTGTTCAACAACGTCGTCGATACGCTTTCCAATGCAATTATTGCAGACTTAACACCGCAAAAGAAAAGCTTTCATATCGGGCTTATGCAGGCGCTGTGGTCGGCCGCGGGTGCTGCGGGGCCGTTTTTCGCTATGCTTCTTGGCAGCGGCTATACACCCGTTTTTTTGGGGCTGGGCATATTTACGGCGCTTTGCGCGCTCGTTTTCTTCCTGGGGCTGCGCAGAGAATCCGCAATGCCGTTCGTGCAAAAACGGCACAACCTAGGCGGGCTCGGTAAACTGGTGCGCACGCTGGGGCGCAAGGGCGTTAAGCTGTATCTCACAGCTGCTATACTCAATTCGATTGTTCAGATCACCATGGCCTATTTTATTTCGAGTTACATGACGCTCATCGGAGGCAACGCGCTGCAAAGCGCTGTGGCGTTAAGTGCATTGTTCTTTGGCACGATGTTGGGCCGCCTTGCTTATGCGAAGGTTTTTCATAACGCTCCCGCCAAAAAAGTGCTGCCGTTCACCAGCTTACTCGCGCTCCTCGCCTATACTGCCATGATGTTTTGTAACGACGCGGTGCTCGTTTGCGTATTTGCGTGCCTCGGTGGCATTGGAATATCGATGAACTTCCCCGCGTATCTTGTGGAACTATGCGATATCGTGCCCGAAGATACCGCTGCGGCATCTTCGCTCGTGTTTCTGGGCTACACACTCGCATGCTTTGCCGCACCGCCCGTGTTCGGGGCCATCGGTGACGCGATCGGGCTGCAAACGTCGATGCTGATCGGCACGGCGGTGCTGATACCTCTGATCGTGGTATCCACACTGCTGCATAGCGAGCCGCAATCGGCATAACAGCCAGCAAGACGGATATAATGATTAAATATTTGGTATAAAAAGCTGTGTTTATCGCAAAAAATCTTGACACGCACGGCTACAATGTATAGAATATAGTCTGCACGTTTTATCGTTCACTAGCCCCGATCGATAGGCTGCTATAATTAAACCTAAGCAAACACTGGGAGGAAGCCTAATGAAATCATATATGGCAAAGCCCGGCTCTGTGGAACGCAAGTGGTATCTCGTTGATGCCGAAGGCATGGTTTTTGGTCGTCTGGCCAGCCAGGTCGCTTCCATATTGAGAGGCAAGAATAAGCCGGAGTTTACGCCGCATGTCGATACGGGAGACTATGTTATCATCATCAATGCTGACAAAGCTGTGTTCACAGGAAACAAGCTTCTTCAGAAGGTCTACCGTCGCCATTCGGGTTACATGGGACACATGAAAGAAACCAAGTACGAGCATCTCATGCAGGAGAAGCCGGAATTTGCGATGTACGAAGCAATCCGCCGCATGCTGCCCAAGAACAAGCTCGGACATCAGATGCTCACAAAGGTGAGAATCTACAAGGGCGCCGAGCATGATCACGCGGCACAAAAGCCCGAGCTTTTAGAGCTCAAAGGTAGGAGGAATTAATCGTGGCGAAGATACAGTTTTTAGGGACGGGAAGAAGAAAGAGTTCTGTGGCTCGCGTTATCGTCTCCCCCGGCAACGGAAAAATGCTCGTTAACAAAAAGACGATTGAAGAGTATTTTGGTTATGAAACACTGCGCATGATGGTCAAGTCTCCGCTGGTGCTTACCGAAACGCTTGGCAAATACGACGTGGTCGTGAACGCCAAGGGCGGCGGTTATACAGGCCAGGCCGGTGCTATCCGTCATGGTATCGCCCGTGCGCTCACCAAGGCTGAGCCCGAGCTCCGCCCGATACTTAAAAAAGCCGGTTTCTTAACAAGAGACGCGCGCATGAAGGAAAGAAAGAAATACGGCCTCAAGGCTGCCCGTCGCGCACCGCAGTTCTCCAAGAGATAATTTCACAGCCAATCAAAAGGATGTATCGAAAGACACATCCTTTTTTGTGCTATGGGCATATTTCTCAGGGACTTGCTTTACGATATTTGCGGCTCATGTCTGTTGCGTCTAGTAATAGGTGAGTGACGCCCCTTTTCTTGCTTCCTCAATCAGCATCCTCACAAGCCTTTTCGCGATCCCCGCCGCAGCCTCCGGCACAGAAACCCTGTCGCTCGAATACGTTAATCAGAGAAACATTTTTTCGGAGGTAAAACCAATGGGATTTTATATACGCGTTGAATCCGGCGTGAAATTGTTTGTGGAAGACTTAAACCCCGAAGGAAAGAAAACCATACTTTTTATTCATGGATGGCCGGGAAGTCACCGTTTGTTTGAATACCAGTTTGACCAGCTTCCCAAGATGGACATACGGTGTATTGGATTGGATTACAGGGGCTTTGGCGCTTCAGATAAGCCGTGGCGAGGCTACGATTACGATCAATTGTCGGATGATATCCGCTGCGTGGTGGATGCGTTGCATTTAAACAATTTTACGCTGCTTGGTCATTCAACAGGAGGCGCGATTTGCGTGCGGTATATGGCAAGACATAACGGTTATGGCGTTTCTAAGCTCGTTCTTTGTGCAGCTGCCGCACCCAGTCTGATTCGGCGGCCATATTTTCCATATGGCCTCGCAAAAAAGGATGTTATCAACATCATACAAGGTACATACGCCGACCGCCCTCAAATGTTACGGGATTTTGGTAAAACGATATTCTATAACCCCGTCACTCAAGCGCTCTCGGATTGGATTTTCCAACTGGGGCTGGAAGCCTCGGGCTGGGCCACTGCGGAAATCGCAAAGACATGGTTGGGTGAAGAGGAGCTGTTTAGTGACTTAAAGCGAATCAATGTGCCAACGCTGATACTGCATGGTATTCAGGACAAGGTTTGCTTATTCCCATTAGCCATTGCGCAGAATAACAGTATCAAAAACTCGTTGCTCATACCGTTTGAGAAGTGCGGCCATTTTCTGTTCTATGATCAGCGCGACAAATTCAACAGAGAATTGGCTCGGTTTGTTGAATCAGTCGATTAACCAGAAGCTTTAGGAGAGCTCCTAAAAAAGCCCCCTTAAATAAGTGCTGCCGGTTATGTCAATATTTTGGAATGACCAACGTGTTCCAAGACTTCGCAGCATCTATTGATTCAATACGTCCGCATAGCATGAGTAATAGGTATTGCTAGATAACAAAAAGTACTTTCTTCACAGCAAGACCTTCATCAATAGTGTTAAGCCAATGATACTAATCGAACGCAAGATATTTACCGACGAATTCATAATTTTTAACAATCATGCTCAGTTCATATTCGAAAACAGCGTAAAAAAATCAAATCTTAATAAACATTGCTCGTAACAACACAAAAAGCCGCACTGGCTATCCCAAGAGCGCGGCTTTCTATTGCATTTTAAAAGCTATGAAACTGATTGATCTGATGCATTAGATCCTTGCTTCGTTAACGGCTTTCCTCGATACGGCACCTCTCTCGCATTTATTCCCCCATGCATCTATCAAATTTGAACCCTCATATACGCATATGATCTCACAGTTGTTGGCGCAGCGCCCGCAAGTCACACCTTTTGTGATAAATTCAATATCAGATACATGACAATCAAAACGCTTTTCCTTGCCGCTGCGCTTGGCAAGTATCGCCACACCCAGCGCACCTGTGAGATGCCCGTTTTCATCGACGGTAATATGATGGCCGGTAGCTTCCTCAAAGGCTCTGATGACACCCACGTTTTTGCTGACCCCGCCCTGAAATACGATAGGCGGCACAATTTTTTTGCCCTTGCCCACGTTGTTGAGGTAATTTGTGACCACTGCTTTACACAGCCCCGCAATGATATCTTGCTTGGAATGTCCGATCTGTGCCTTGTGAACCAAATCTGATTCCGCAAACACGGTACAGCGCGCGGCAATAGGCGTGGGGTTGTTTGATTTGAGCGCAATTTCCCCGAATTCCTCTACACGAACACCCAGACGGTTCGCCTGACTGGACAGGAAAGAGCCCGTCCCTGCTGCACAGAGTGTATTCATCGCATAATCTACAACAATACCGTTCTCGATGAGTATGATTTTTGAATCCTGCCCGCCGATCTCAAATATCGTTCTCACATCAGGATAAAGCGATGTCGTGCCTATGGCATGCGCCGTGATCTCGTTTTTCACAACGCTGGCGCCCGTGATGACGCCGATCAGCTTTCTTGCGCTGCCTGTTGTCCCGACGGAAACGATCTCGCAGTCTTCTCCCTGAAGCTTTTCCGCCAGAATATTGATCAGCTTCTTGGTGGCCGTAATGGGATTGCCCTGCGTCCATAGGTATTCCGCCGCCATTAATTTGTTGTCGGCGTCAATCACCACACCTTTGGTGGAAATAGAGCCGATGTCGATGCCCAGATATGCTTTTTTCTTCATGCGTTCTTCCTCATCACAATCATATCGTAAAATGCCTCAAGCCTTGTCTGTATCCCCGTGTCTGCCGTCTGCGAATCAAAGCTGAAGTATAATATGGGGATTTTATAGTCTGAGCTGATGTTCTGCAGCACAGGTATGGAATCCATTTCGGGCGTACAGCCAAATGACTTCACATGGATGATACCGTCATAGCCATGCCTTGCGAAAGATAAGGCCCGTTCTATCGTCGCCATACTTGTCGCGCCCATGTTGTATTTTGAATAGCCCCTTATTTTCTCTGAAATTTTCTTCTCGGGATAATGGAATAAGCTGTTGGACAGATTCATCCAGCGTTCAATCACCATACCCATTTTTGCCATTTCCCGTTCAATATTGTGGTTGCTGAACGGGTCCATGATGGTATAATACTCGCCCACAACACCTACTTTAAGCGGCCTCTTTGGTTTATTGACAGGCAGGCTTTGCATCTTATCCATGCACCTGCGATACGCCGCCACCACATCCTTTTTATTGTCCGATTGGCGAAGCTCCTCCAGGAAATCGGCCTTTGCCGCCTCAAAAGAGCCGTTTTCCAATTCAAAGCCTATGTTCTTGCGTATGTAGTCGTCCACCTCATCCATACACTCGACCATCTTCACAGCGGCCAGCAACGCAGCGGCAACCTTTTTGATTGAAAAATTCGGATTGATTTTCTTAAATTCCGGTATAAATGTATAAGGCTTTGAGTATTCAGCGTGGGCAAGATTCACAAAATCCACTTTATATCCAAGATCGCGCACGATCTGTTCGTGCAGCTCGCCGTAATAGCCAAGCCGGCACGCACCGCCTGTCTGAACCAGCATATCCGCGCCGCTCTCAATCGCCTCAATAAAGCTGCCAAGGTTATATTTAAAAGGCGCGCACACAAAATCAGGACTATACCGGCTGCCCAGCTCCAGTGTCCGTTTCGTCATGGGCGGCGGAATCACGTAATCTGACTCGAGCCCGCGCGTCACCAAAAACTCCAGCGGTATGCAGTAGTCTCCGAAATGCGGGAATGTGACCTTACGCTTCATTGTCTCTTGCCTCCCGTTTAAACCGAATGATGTCGATAAAGCTCTCAAGGCGCGTTTCTATGCCCGCATCCGCTTCCTGGCTGTCCAGCAGCAGATTGAGTATGGGTTTGCCGTGAACGCGCCGTATCAGTATTTCATTGACAAGTGAGTCGGGCCCGCACGGGAACGTACTCATCAGAATAATACCGTCCACCTTGTCAGCATACTCGCGCACCGCGCCCACCAGCTCCCTGTTATACATCCACGGCAGGCTGTCAGTCAGCTCTAAGCTTCTCTCCCGCGCTTTTCGTCTGTTGACGATGTCTGCGATAATGGGCGTTGTCCCCAGCTCTCGCAATGTCCTGAGAACCGGCTCACCCACAAACTTGTCATATATGTTATAGGCGTGGCCGACAACAAGCACCTTAAGCCCACTGCCCGCCAGCAGCTCATTCTGCGCCCGCAACTCATCCGCTTCGGTCTGGCGTTCGGCCAGCTTGGCCAGCGTGTAAGCGCGAAACGATGCGGCCCGTCCCTTATCGAGCTTCCTGCCAAGATGCATGAACGCTTTCAATTCTCCCTTGGAGCGACGGACATCAATATTCATATCAAGCAGCTTGGGAGATTGAGCACGAAAAGTATTGCGGACAATATCATAGAGCGCTTCAAATTTCGTGCAGAGGATGCCGTCTTTGCCGAAGTTGGATATACGGGGAACAAAGATCTTATCGCATTTGCCGATCAGATAATCCACATGCCCCAAATATATTTTGGACGATAGACATGTTTCGTCGATAGCGAGCATGGTGCCTCTGCTTAGTATCTCTTTATTTGTATCGGGGCTTACTATCACTTCGGTATCAAGCGCCTCAAAAAAAGTTTCCCAGAGGGTTCGATATCTGTAATATAAAAAAGCTTTTGGTATACCGACTTTCATACTAACCTCCATTTTGCACATGTATTATATCATAGGTCGTCGGCTCATGAATACGAGGAACATGAAGAACATGCTTGAAGATACATAAAGCTTTAAATAAGCCCATATGGTATAATCAAACTACCCTACTTATCATCTTGAGAACAGTGATTTTATTTGTACGAACAGAGGAAGTGACCTGCCATGAAAGAATAAATCAAAGTTCTGTGAAATGGAAGTCACAATTTAATAATCGGGGGTAAATGCAAGCCACTGATTCGGCGCATATGGTTGGGGCACTTAAATATGCCTTCTTGAAATACCCCTTATTTGCTTTATAATAATAGGTAGTCTTAAAGCTATCATTTGAAAGGAAATAGAAACATGGAAAACTTTACGTTTTACAGTCCGACATATTTTGTTTTCGGAAAAGGTGAAGAAAACAATACGGGACAGTACGTCAAGCGTTTTGGCGGCAAAAAGATACTGATCCATTACGGGGGCGGTTCTGTGGTCCGCTCAGGGCTTATGGATCGGGTGAAAGCTTCGCTTAAACAAGAAGGCATTGGATTCATCGAATTGGGCGGCGCCCGGCCAAACCCCAGAAGCGGGCTAGTCTACGAGGGTATTGATATTTGCCGCAAAGAAAGCATAGACTTTGTTTTGGCCGTGGGCGGCGGCAGCGCAATCGATTCAGCCAAAGCTATTGCTGCGGGTGCGGTATACGACGGCGACTTCTGGGACTTTTTTCAAGGGAAACCCGTGACCAAGGCTCTGCCTGTCGCGACCATACTTACCATTTCGGCTGCGGGCAGCGAAGGCTCTCCCGACACTGTTATCACAAACGAAAACGGTATGTTCAAGCGCGGCGCCCGCGGCGAAGCCCTAAGTCCTGTGTTTTCAATACTCAATCCCGCGCTGACACAGACGCTTCCCCCGTTCCAAACGGCCTGCGGTATCACCGATATCATGGCGCATCTGTTTGAGCGCTACTTTACGACAACAAAAGAGGTGGAAGTCACCGACCGAATGATAGAAGCACTGCTGTTGACGATGATTCATGAAGGGCCGCGTGCCATGGAGGACACGAATAACTATCAAGCACGCGCCAATATTATGTGGGCAGGCATGATGGCTCACAACAACTCATGCGGTGTCGGCAGGGTTCAGGATTGGGCCAGCCACGACATCGAACATGAACTCAGCGCTATTTACGACTGTGCCCATGGTGCGGGTCTTGCCGTTGTGATTCCGGCATGGATGACTTATGTGTATAAGCACGATGTGGCCCGTTTCGCCCAGTTTGCCGTGCGTGTGTGGGGATGTCAGATGGACTTTGCAAACCCCGAGAATACGGCAAAAGCGGGTATTGCGGCACTCAAGCGTTTCTTTAGATCCATAGGCATGCCGACTAATTTTGAAGAGCTGGGCGCGAAAGAAGAAGATATCGAAAGAATGGCGCATATGGCATGCTTCGGAGACGGCCGCGGCGGGACCATCGGCGGCTTTGTCAAACTCGACGAAACGGATGTGGCTAATATCTATCGTCTCATGTTATAACAAGAAGAACGACAATTTACAAAGCAAATAAAAAACGAGTCTCAACGGCTCGTTTTTATTTTATCTATTTATCTCTCTCACAAAGCAGCATGGTGACATCGTCCGCACGCATCTGCGTGAACTTTCGCTTGATCTCATCAAGAAGCTGCTTGCCATGCAGGCTTTCGCTCAATAGGATATCGCTTAAGTCCTGACGCGAGGCCTGTTCGGTGTGAATACCGTCCAACCCGTCGGTATAAAGGAAAAGTCTCTCGCCTTTCTCGAGTACGCCCTCAAATTCGTCGCGCCGGGCGTTGTCCACCCAGCGGCATATCGGCGTACCGGGCAGCAGAATCTCCTTGATCTGACCGTTTCCGGCGATCAGCGGCGGCACGCTGTGCCCCGCGTTGGCACAGACAAACGCGCCTGTTTCCGGTTCCAACGCCGCGATGAATATTGTAATGTATATACTTTCCTCTGTATTAAGCTCCTCAAAAGAATCCTGTATGTTGCGCAGCACCTGTGCGGGCGAAACGCCCGGCGCTTTACATTGCGCAAACATCTCCTGCCGCAGGTAAACGGTAAGCATCGCGGGCATAACGCCATGCCCAGATACATCTGCGATATACATGATGATGCGTCCGTCACGCGTTATAAAGCAGTCGTACATATCACCGCCCAACGCTTCGCAGGGAAGGAACTCAGCTCCGAAACGGTACCCCTCCAGCTTGGGCAGAGTGTGGCGTAATATAGAAAGCTGAAGGCTACGCGCGATCTCCAAATCCTTCATCATGCGCGAGTTGTTGGCCATCAGCTTCTCTTTTAAATTCTGTTCTTTTGTAATGTCGGAATAAATCTCCAGAGCATAAATACCGTTGTCATAGACCACCGGCCCGGCAGTGACGGAATAAATCCGGCCGTGCACCTGCGTGATGGTACTGTATCGCCGCCGGTATCGTATGCACTTTTGCGCAATACAGTCACTGCAGCGGCTGCTGGCACCCGGCAGCTTTTCACACTTTAAGCCCAGGCCATCTCCGAATCTTTCTCTGAGTGCACTGTTCGAAAAAAGCACACGCCCTTGTGCATCAATCACTCGCACCATATCCGGAATTTCATCCAATACAGCAACAGAAAAAGCGTTTGTACAGAACACCCCTACATCCTGCATATCAATTACCCCTGAAATAAACTCATTCATGCCAAGCATAGCCTTTTTTAAGGCTCGTCCGCTTTAAAGCGTCTTATTGGTACATACGGCATGTATTTATTGATCAGTCTGCCAGCTGATCTTTATAATACCTATGGTAAAGCTCTTCCAGTTCCATTTCGTCCACCACAAGCTGATCCAGTACTGTACTCTGGTTAAGAATACACAAATCTGAACCCATGTTAATTTCTCCGCTTTTAAAACGCGCCGAAACCATGTCTTCAAGTTTTCTTTGTTCTTCCTGTAATTTGTGGCGAATCCTGATTCGTTCTAAATCTAAAACCGCATAGCTTTGCGCTTTCACGGTCTTAGAACCTGTGAAATGCTCCATAATACTACCCCCCATAAACTGACCATAGCTCACATACTAAGTCCGGCGATACTCCCGCAGCCCTGTTCCCTATCCTCACAAGGAATTTGATTTCCTTTAGAGAAACTCGAACCGCTTTGATTGACTCGCTTAAATGCTACCTTGCTTTAAGCAACCAATAATGACAACCACCCGATCTTATATTATGTTTAAATTCTCCTCGAAATATGAGCCATATCCTTATATTTTTCTACGGATTTTCGACCTTTTTTCATTATTTCGAAGAATTTAAGTAATCACAACCTCCATATGATACCTTAGACTAATAATATCACACAAAATATCATAATTGTATAGCATTTCGACAAAAAAAGTGTAAAAAATAGAAACATATTTGCTTTAATTCCTGATATCTGCATGATAATATGGGTTTAATGCAAACATATATACGCTTTTTAGGGGATATTAAGATTGCACAGCATAACCATATACAAAGGACAGCGCAGAATCATACTGACGAACCAAAATAAAACTATATTAGAATGCGCAATCGGCCTGGGGCCTTTTCCTTTGGGCCCAAAAGGCCTTGAGGGTGACGGCAGAACACCGGAAGGGTGTTATTTTGTATGCACACGTAACGAACGTTCCAAATATACGCTCTTTTTGGGTATTAGTTACCCTTCGCCTTTAGACGCTCAATCCGCTTACCAGAACGGCCTGCTGACTTATTCGCAGCTTGCAGCTATTGATAACGCCTGCTCGAATAAGCTTCGCCCGCCGTGGGATACGCCCCTCGGAGGACAGATCGGTATCCATGGAGGCGGTATTGAAAGGCCGGATGGCTGTCTTGCTGACAACACGGCAGGCTGTATCGCATTGCGAGACGAGGATATCAAAAAACTCTGGCCGCTCGCCCAAATCGGAACGCCTGTTATCATAAAACCTTAGTTTCTATCCATCTATTCCATAAATTATTAGTTTTTTGATTGACAAACTCTATGTTACATTGTAATATTACATTGTAACGTAACGATTTTCATTATCAGGAGGCTTCCATGTCCAATATTCCAAAAATCGGTGAGAGCGAGTGGTATGTCTTAAAAGCGCTGTGGGAGAAAGCCCCTCTGAGCGGCAACGATATCGTTAAGGCTGTCAGCGCACATACCGACTGGTCTTCGAGTACCATACTCACGATGCTCAGACGTCTTGTCAAAAAGAAAGCGGTCGCAGTCGAACAGCACGATGTCATGATGTATTATCCCATCGTTAACGAAAGCGATGTGGTGCGCATGGAGACGGATATGTTTTTAAATCGCGTTTATAGAGGCTCCGTGAGACTGATGGTTAAAGGTTTCCTGGAAGAAGGCAAGTTATCCGAGCAGGAGCTGGACGAGCTGAAAAAACTGCTCGACAGCCAAAAGTGAGGTGATCCCGTATGTCAAACATTTTTGTATGGATATTGCGCATATCGGCAGAAGCCGCGATACTGGCTGTGCTGATACTGGGCGCTCGCGCTATCATTGCCCGACGTCCGGGCATCTGGCTGACTCTGCTTTACGCGCTTATCGCTTTGCGGCTGATTGTACCGTTTACTGTTTCCAGCCCTTTGAGTGTACAGAATATCTGGCCTATACAAAGCGCACAGATCGTCTTGGATCAGAATACTGAATCGGTGCGCATAGCTTTAGACTATGATGCTGTATCCGCGTCAGAAGGTACAGAAGAATCTTTTAAGGCTCCGGTGACACAGCCGGTTTATGAGCCGGCAAATGACGCAAACAGCACCGCAAATGTTTCAAACCTAAAACCGGATGTCACAGGCAGCGCGCAGCAAGCCGCTGCAAAACAGGTGCCGCTGCTCGAAATCGGCGTTTGTATATGGATTGCGGGTATGGTTATCTTATCAGGCATTATACTGACAGGAAACGTGGCTTTCAGGCGGCGTTTGCGGCACAACCGCGACTATGACGACCCGCAGTTTACAAAGCTGTTGGCCGAATGCCGAGCCGCTCTCGGACTTAAAAAGAAAATACGTGCCATACGCGCCAGTGAGGCAGGCACAGCCGCGGTATATGGCATACTGCGTCCGATGCTGCTCATTTCACCTCAAGCTTTTGAGGCGCTGAATACAGCGCAAAAGCGCCATGTTTTAATGCACGAGCTTTCCCACATCCGCCGTCTTGATACGCTGGTATGCACAATGGCGACGGTCTTGAATATCATCCACTGGTTCAACCCGCTTCTATGGATCGTTTTCGCTTTGATGCGACGCGATATTGAGGTGCAGTGCGACGCATATATTTTCCGCACGATGCCGGCAACAGAGCGCACAGATTATGCGGGCACTCTGCTGACGCTGGCAGGCCCCGTGCAAACGCCAAAGCTTGCGCCCGCACTGTTTATCAGCAAGGCCAGTGTGAAGAGGAGAATTGTGATGGTAGTCAGACATAAAAAGAAGTCAGGTCTGTTCACAGCGGTCGCGCTGCTGCTTACGCTGCTGGTTGCGGTAACGGGCTGCACAACCGCAATGGATTACACAGCAGCTGATAACGCCCCTCTTCCAGAAACGCAAGTGAATCCGGCTGAACAAACACCACCCGCTGCCCCAAGTGAAACGGCAACGGCTGATGGGGTCACGGTGACGCCTGCCTCCACACCCGCCAAAGAGCCTGAACTGATGGCGACATTTACAGTGGATAACAGCAACCATAATAACGCGAACCGCATGTACAATGTGCAAAAAGCCGCTGACTTAATAAACGGTCTCGTAATCAAGCCCGGTGAGACAATATCGCTCAACGACATTTTAGGTCCGCGGAAAGTAGCAACTGGCTGGAAAGAGGCGGCGGGAATCGAAGGCAATGCTTATGTAGCTGAACCGGGCGGCGGTGTCTGTGCAGTATCCAGCGCGATTTATAACGCGGCGATTCGGGCTGAACTTGATATCGTGGAAGTCAAACAGCATTCCATTCCGGCAGATTATATAGACCCCGGTCTTGATGCGTCGATCAGCACAGGCAGCCCCGATCTCAAGATAAAGAATTCTTATGGCAGCGATGTTACCATCGAAACAGTGCTCGAAGACATGTTACTGACAGTCAATATTTATGGCCCGCCGCTTGGCTATACGGTGGACTTCCGGTCTGAAAAGGCAGGTACGGGTGAAACGCCGGAAACGCAGTATATTTACAACACCGAAACGGCACCGGACGGCACGGTCATCCCGCCGGGTAAAAGCCTGCAATATCGCGCTGCAACACCCGAAAAGACGTTTGATATATACAAAACACAATATGACCTTGACGGCAATGAGATTAATACATTGATTTACGCAAAAATTACGTATGGACCGGTTACAGGTATCATTTACGTGAACGGCCCCGATCCCAATAAGCAATGATTTATTTTAACACAAGAGCTGTGTAAACTCATCTCACAGATTGTACAGATTAAATCTATAATTAGAAATCGTGGGCAAATCGGGCTTTGCCCGTGAAGCCCACACAATGCGGTTTTGCGTAGTTTCGAGCAAAGCGAGGAGCAAGGCGTAGCAAACAAAACCGATAAACTGGCGGAAAACCGAAAGTTTTTCGACAAGCTAAGGGATGTGCAAAGCGCTCATCCCTTAATTCTTTAATGATGATTTCCAATATCAGATGCCTTCCATCAAGCCCTGATCGTATACGCATTTGGGAAAGCTGTTCATATTCGACTCAAAACGCTGACCGTTGATATAGGCGTAGTTGTGTCCCGTCCCCACCTCAAAAACCAACGATTTGAGCCACAGACAAATATACTCAGCGCCGTTCTTTTTGTTAAAACGCGCATCGCCGTACTGGTCGTCACCCAGAACAGGTAATCCGCCGAAAGCCAGATGTGCCCGCACCTGATGAAGCGTGTTGGTCACGGGCCGGACATTGATCAGCGACATCGTCTCCCCTTGGGCGATCTTCTGATACCGTGTCACGATGGGCTTAGAATCTTTCTTAAACTGTCCAAGTATTGTCACCCGGTTGTTTGCTTTATTGCGCATGTGATAGCCCAAGAGTTCTTCCTTGTCATTGGCATCACCCTTTACAACACTGTAGTAATACTGAGAAAGCCGCCGCTGATTCAGCGCCTCGGCAAAGAACAGGTAAGCGTCTTCGTGCTTGGCCATAATCAGAAGGCCGCTGGCGTATTCGTCCAGCGGGTAAATCAGATAAGGCACCATCAGCGCATCCAGATTGTATTCACCGCGCTTTTTCATATAATATTCCACCATACCCACAGCATTAAGCTCGTCGGTATCGCTAATGGATAAAAGCCCGGCAGGTTTATCTACGATAATGATATTCTCATCCTGGTAGACAATAACCGGCGTGAGGTCGATACCGAGTACATCACCCGGAATGTAAAGACAAATTTCATCACCGTCTCGAACAGTCTCGTCACCCAAGGCATCCTGACCATTTATGGTAATAATCCGTTTCCTTAGCGCCATCAATAAAGCTTTTTGCGGAAATTCAGGATATCTTTCCGCAAGAAGATCGAAAAGCACTTGATTTTTATGTGTATTGGCGGCTGTAAACGAAACCATGCTTTAGCTCCTAAGATGAGTAATGCAACAAAAAAGATACTATAACAGAGTGAAAAGGAAGTCAAGGAATTGCTAGCTATGGAGCGTTAAAACGCCTTTATCCGATATAACTGGTATAAAGAAAAGCGCCAAGGTTTTCACTTGGCGCTTTGTCTCATACTGTGATTAGACGTCAATTGTATTTTTAGCTTTTGCAGCAGTATTTTTATAGTGCGTCGTCGCCTACTTCTCCTGTACGAATGCGGACGGCTTCCAACACATCATACACGAATATCTTGCCGTCTCCGCAGTCACCCTTTGCCGCGCTTTCAATAATGACGTTTTTAATGATATCCACTTCATCATCTTTCACGATCATGTCCATCATGACTTTGGGCAGCAGATCCAGATGAAATTTCTCGCCGCGCCACACCTGCACAACGCCCTTTTGCTTGCCATGGCCCATCACCTCAGTGATCGTCACGCCCCGATAACGACCGACTTTCTCCAAAGCAGTGCGCACGTTCTCAAGCATCTCAGGCCGAATAATCGCCTTTACGTGTTTCATTAAAGCCACCTCCTTATATATTACTTATTCTTTTCTTCTACGCGAACCGCCATGTCTGAGATCAGAGACGGACGGCGAATAACAAATTCGGGATACGCTGTATTGCCGTGTTCTCCGATATCAAGACCCTCGATCTCTTCTTTAAGCGACACTCTAAGGCCCATCGTAACCTTGATGAGCAGCCACACGAGCAGTGACCCGATAAAGACGAATCCCGCCACTGCCGCTGCACCCAGCGCCTGCACACCCAGCAGATTCCATCCGCCTCCAAAGAACAGACCGTCTGCACCTCCGTTAAACTGGCTCTGTGCAAACAGGCCGACAAACAGAGTCCCCAGCACACCGCAGAAAAGGTGAACCGCAGTCGCACCCACCGGGTCGTCGATCTTGAGCTTATCAAACATACGTACCGCCACAACAACGAGTACACCTGCTATCGCACCGATAATCATAGCGCTTGTGACGCTGACGTATGCGCACCCTGCCGTGACTGCCACAAGACCCGCAAGACATCCATTAATCGTCATACCAAGGTCCGGCTTGCCGATCAGAATCCATGAAGCCGCTGTCGATGTGAGTACCGCAACGATTGCCGACGTGTTGGTCGTGACCAAAATGTGTGAGATGGATTCGGGGTTTGCTGCCATAGTGGAGCCGGGGTTAAACCCAAACCAGCCAAGCCACAGGACAAACAAACCAATGGTGGCTATCGGCATATTGTGACCCGGAATTGGGTTGATCTTGCCGCTTGGGCCATATTTGCCAAAGCGAGGCCCTAAGACCAGCACGCCCGCCAAAGCTGCCCAGCCGCCGACCGAGTGAACCACCGTCGATCCGGCGAAATCTTGGAACCCCATGCTCGACAGCCAACCGCCGCCCCATATCCAGTGCCCAACGATCGGATAGATGATCATGGTCAGGACAAGCGAGAACGCGATGAACGAAATATACTTGATACGCTCCGCAACCGCACCCGAGACGATTGTAGCAGCTGTTCCGCAGAACACCAACTGGAAGAAGAACTTTGCCCAGAAAGGAATACCGGTCCAGGAAATTGACGAATAGACACCCTGGTAGGCATCGCCAACCGCCGGAGAATTATCCGCACCGCTTGCCATAAATAAACCGTTTAAACCTATAAAGCCATTGCCATCGCCAAACATGAGCCCCCAGCCGAGCACAAGAAACCCGAGTGAGGAGACAGCAAAGACAATGAAGTTCTTGGATAGTATGTTGACCGTATTCTTCGATCTTGCAAAACCGCTTTCAACCATTGCAAAGCCCAGATTCATAAAGAAGACCAACATACCAGCCAGTAATACCCATAAGGTATCAAGAATAACCTGTGTATCCATACTTACCTCCCTTATATTGTTTCTTAATATAAAAACAAGGCTCAAAAACCAACCATTGAGGTTCGTCTTCGAGCCTTGTTATCATCTAATTCTATTTGCCTAAGTTTTAAATTATGAACTGCTTAGTCCATACATTCACTTTTGTACATCTACGTACAAAAAACAACTTTGGCAAGGGCAGCACCCTTGTTTAGCTATATTATAGCAACCTGAACAGAGAAATGCAATACCTCTTTTTAAATATTTGCAAGTTTTGTTTTTTGATATTGCATATTTCGTTTCAACAATTAATTTCTGAGCAGCCGACTTAAAATTGACGCTGCTGCCTTGGGCAGTTTCTTTCTGTTTGGGCGTGAGTAATCGCCAAATATCATCTAAAAATTTGATGGTTAATAAAATCGATAAACAAATTATATTATCAGGATTGTTTGCACAAGAAACCAGCCCAAAATGAATCGTTTCCGCCTTAGTTGACAACATACCATGAATCATATGACCTTATTGTGATGACCATCAGATATTTGCAGTATTCATTCATGAGTCATGCAAGAAACTAATATGTGCGGCCTCTCTTGCACAAGATTTAAGTATCTGATAATATAATAAAAAAATATTGCTTTGGCAAAGAGCATGACTTTTATAATGCCGGCACAGCGACGCGGGGAGGGTGGAAGCCAGCGACGGCTAAAAGGACATGGGCGCTTTAAGAAAGCCAAAGAAAAAAAGCGGGCATTTTATGCCAAGACGGGTGGAACCGCGGAAAGTTGTCATTTTCGTCCCTGATATGAGGAGGAAATGGCTTTATTTTTATACCGGAGGAAATTATGAAAAAGGATAAGCAAACGATGGAGCGCATCGTCGCGCTCTGCAAAAACAGAGGATATGTCTACCCCGGCTCCGACATTTATGGCGGGCTTGCAAACAGCTGGGACTACGGTCCCTTAGGCGTTGAATTCAAAAACAATGTCAAACAGGCGTGGTGGAAAAAGTTTGTTAAGGAATGCCCTTATAACGTCGGTTTGGACGCCGCTATACTCATGAACCCGCAGGTATGGGTGGCATCCGGGCATGTGGGCGGCTTTTCCGATCCGCTGATGGACTGTAAGGAATGTAAGTCGCGTTGGCGCGCAGACCACCTCATTGAAGATTATGCCGCGAAAAAGGGCTTAAGTGTTTCCGTTGCCGCTATGCAAAGCGCCGACATGGAAGCATTTATCGCCGAAAAAGAAATCAGCTGCCCCACCTGCGGCAAGCGCAATTTCACGGGTATTCGCAAATTCAACCTGATGTTTAAGACGTTTCAGGGTGTTACAGAAGACAGCGCGAGCGAAATTTTCTTGCGTCCCGAAACGGCGCAGGGTATATTCGTGAACTTCAAAAACGTGCAGCGTACAACGAGAAAGCGCCTGCCTTTCGGTATCGGGCAAGTGGGCAAATCGTTCCGCAACGAGATCACGCCGGGCAACTTCATTTTCCGTATTCGTGAATTTGAACAGATGGAGCTGGAATTCTTCTGCGCTCCCGCCGAAGAGATGCAATGGTTCAATTATTGGAAGGACTTTTGCCACAAGTGGCTGCTGTCATTGGGCATGAAGGAAGAAAACATACGCTTAAGAGACCATGACAAAGAAGAGCTATCCCATTATTCCAACGCCACGACGGATATCGAGTTCCTGTTCCCGTTTGGCTGGGGCGAGCTTTGGGGCATTGCCGACCGTACAGACTTTGACTTAAAACAACACCAGAATACATCAGGCCAGAGCTTGGAATATGTTGATCCGGTCACCAACGAGAAGTTCCTGCCCTACTGCATTGAGCCGTCCTTGGGTGCGGACCGCGTTGCTCTCGCTTTCCTCTGCGACGCGTACGACGAAGAGAAGCTGGAAAACGACACGCGCGTGGTATTGCGGCTTTCCCCCGTTCTTGCACCGTTTAAGGCCGCCGTGCTGCCGATGCAAAAGCAGCTTAACGAGAAGGCAGGCGAGGTTTACGACATGCTGCTTAAAGACCACATGGTTGATTTCGATGTGACGGGCAGCATTGGCAAGCGGTATCGCCGTCAGGACGAAATTGGCACACCGTACTGCATCACTGTGGATTTTGATACGCTTAATGACAATCAGGTGACCATTCGCGACCGCGACACCATGCAGCAGATTCGCATGGATATCAGCAAGGTCAGCGCGTACATTGCTGAGAAAGTAAAATTTTAATTATTTGAGGGCTCTGCCCTCTGTTCCCACATCTCTTCTCAAATATAAGAAGAAAAAGACTGATAAGCCATACCTCTGAAGCGGTATGGCTTTTTGATTCTTTTGCAAAGTTCGCTTGACATTTTGTGCAAAGTGTACTATGCTATTTTTGCAAAGCGTACTTTGCAATGGAGGCACAGTATTGAACACAAAAATCAAAGAACTGAGAAAAAAGAATAAGCTGTCTCAAGAAGAGCTGGCAATGGCTGTGGGTACAACACGTCAGACGATCACCTCTATCGAATGCGGCAAATATACTGCATCGCTGGTATTGGCTTACAAGATTGCACGGTATTTTGGACTGCGCATAGAAGATGTTTTCGATTTTTCCGATGTGGAGGATTATTAAATGGAACAATATAAAAGCACATTAAAAGGAAGATCTTTACTTTTAGGCGCTGGCATTATTTTGTTACTGGCGTTATTAACACTGACACAGACCGGTATTATCAGCGCTTTGGGTACCGGTACGTTTTCCGACTTTTTGCGCGGCTTCCAGTTGGGTTTACTGATTGGCATTACTGTTATTTTTGTCATTTTGGCATGTAGAAATTTAGTATTATTACGTTCCGAAGATAAGCTAAAGGCTGCGTTCTATGCCGAAAACGACGAGCGCACCAAACTAATCATGATGAAAATTGGCGGGATGGCCATGTATGTTTGCATCATCGCGATTTTGCTTGCCGGTATCGTTGCGGGGTATTTCAATGAAACAGTCTTCTTCTCATTAGCAGGATGTGCAGTATTTCTGTTGCTGGTGCGCGGTATACTTAAAATATATTATTGGAAAAAGTATTAGGAGAATATCATGAACCGTAAAAAATATATAACCCCGCTTGTTATAGCAGGCGCCGTAAGCTTTATATACTTTGGAATCGGAAACCTGGTGGGTATACCGGAATTTTTCAAGGGCCTCTTGATAGGCATTTGTCTTGTTTGTTATACAGCAGCATGTCTTTCAAATAGAATTACGCGCACACGCCGTTGGAAAAAGGGCTTAATACAAAAGATCAGTATACGCCATTGAAAATCGCTGCCTTTCAAGGCTAATAAATAAGGGGTCGCTCCGCCGCGTTAGCGGCCTTTTTCTTGCCCACGATCATATTCTTCCATTGATATCTACTATACTAATTTAGTCGAACCTTTTTGATATATTTTCAAGGATTTTTGGATATATCTGTCGAATAAGAGTCTAATGCCGCGCGGCACAGTTATCCGCCTATGATTTTTGCCGATAACAGGCAGTGGGATTCTATTGTTGCTTTATATGAGAGCCGATGGTTACAGAAATGACTAAATCAAGAAGCAGATAATTTCTTTTGGTCAGAACTTTCGCTTGTTTTTATTCATTATGAAACAATACGAAAATCGACGGATGAAAAACCTGTGTAATAATGAATAGTCGAATATAGCATTCACATAAAAAATAGAGCAACAAGACGTATAACTAATTTTTTTATTTGTATTTGAGGGGGACTTATATGACCGAGCGTGATTTGATTGCAGCCATCAGGGATGACTACGATAATTTTGGGCTTCGCCATACTCTTTCCGATTGGTATGAAGCAAACGGGC
The DNA here is from genome assembly GCA_023436115.1 of Bacillota bacterium. Taxonomy (GTDB): domain Bacteria; phylum Bacillota; class Clostridia; order Christensenellales; family SZUA-584; genus SZUA-584. The sequence continues at coordinate 57,673 of JAEZKQ010000024.1, forward strand.
AGGCAGACCGCGCGAAATGGATACGGGCCTGTGTCGATTGCAAACGGTATCCGTTTAACAGTGCAGAATTTGAACAAGCCACAATCTCGAGGCGGGATGCATGGTGGCGCTGCAAGCCGGATTATTGGAATGAAATGAGTGTGGGCCTTGCCATGAGCCTGTTTTGGGACCTGGGTATGTATACCGTCTCGTTTGCGGAAGGCCACGGCTCCGGTGCCAGCCCCAAAGCCGTCAAGCTCGTTGGGGCGCAAAAATGGCTGGGACGGGCCTATGACGAAGGCTGGGTGCTTCGTATGGACATGCGTTTTGATGACGGCTTTCTCGGCAAGCATGTCGCCAGGTGGAAGCCTCCTGTATCACAAATACCGATGTGGGTCAAACCGGCACCTCAGGTCACGAACGAAGGGCTGGAAACTATATTCAAACTGCCGCAGCTCTGCGGGATATCCTTTTTCAGCGATACGCTCAAAAGCTGCAGTGCCGTATTAAAACTCGGGCAGGTCAAAAGGCTGCGCCGTTTAAAGATGGATGTTCGTTTTTTTGACCTCGATAGATGGGCACTGATCATGGAGCAGATTTTGCAGCTTGATAATCTTTATGAGCTGATGCTCGAGGCGGAATGGAACCCGGAGTTTGGACTGCGCCCCACAGACGAGGATATCCTGCGTTTTGCGTCGCTTAAAAACTTAAAAAAGCTTGATCTTGTGAAGGCGACTGCGGTCACCCAAGCGGCCATCGAGCAGCTATCGGCGCTTCGCCCAGACCTTCGCATCACACATACGGTTTAATTTTAGTTTACGGTCTTGTGCTGGGCGCTTTATCCCCCCCTGCAGCCGTATTGTTAATACAACTACAAAGAGGCTTAATGGATATGCGGATCATCGGCAGGCCCGAATTTTATATTTGCGGATATGCCACAAAAACGACTCTCGAGAATAACGATGGCGATATCGGCCAGCTGTATAAAGACTTCTGCAACACAGGCAAAGAGCAGCTCCTGATTGGCCTTCCGGGTTGTAAACCCGGTTTTTATGGACTGGAGTGGTACACCCCGGATCACAAGAGTTTTTACTATTTGCTGGGCAAACAGGTTGATAAGCCGGAATCTGTTCCTGACGGCGCAATGGTCAAAACCATTCCTGCCGCGCAATATGCGGTTTACGACGCGCCTTTGGGTACAAGTCTGGTGAATGTTTGGACTCATTTTTTCTACACCGTTATTCCTGAGCAAGGTTACCGCCCTGACGAAAGCCACGGATTTACTTCGAATACTATTCAACCACCACGAATGGCAGCTGTGAACTTTGGGTACCTGTCGTAAGAATTTAAACCTTTACCGCTGTTCAAAGAGCAGTGCAAAATTCTTTTGAATGATAAACCCCTCTCACCTTTAAAAACCAAGCCTTGACTTGACAAATTACATACCAAAAACTATCCTAGAAAGATAATTAAGAAGAAATCACCAGTGCAGGAGATGCTTTATGAAGAAGTATTATATCACGACGCCTATTTATTATCCCAGCGATAAGCTGCATATCGGACATTCCTATACCACCGTCGCGGCAGACGCGCTTGCGCGCTTCAAACGCCAGACCGGCTACGATGTCATGTTCTTAACCGGAACAGACGAACATGGCCAGAAGATTGAACGTGTGGCGAAAAACGCCGGAATGGAACCCAAAGAATACGTGGACGGCATCGTGGCTGGCATCAAGGCGCTTTGGAACCTCATGGACATCTCCAACGACGATTTTATCCGCACCACAGACGACCGTCACATCGCCACTGTTCAGAAGATTTTCAAGCGGCTTTATGACCAAGGCGACATATACAAAGGCCATTATGAAGGGTGGTATTGCACTCCCTGCGAAGCTTATTGGCTGGAGCGCCAGCTTGTGGACGGTAAATGCCCGGATTGCGGCCGCCCCGTGGAGCTGGCTAAGGAAGAAGCATATTTCTTTAAAATGAGCAAATATGCCGACAGGCTCATCGCCTATATCAACGAGCATCCTGAGTTTATACAGCCCGAAAGCCGTAAGAACGAAATGCTCAACAACTTCCTGCTGCCGGGGCTGGAAGACCTTTGCGTGTCGCGTACGTCCTTCAAATGGGGCATTCCGGTTGATTTTGACCCAAATCATGTGGTTTATGTCTGGATCGACGCGCTGTCCAATTACATCTCAGCGCTTGGCTATCTGTCGGATGATGACGCGAAGTTTAAAAACTACTGGCCTGCGGATGTTCACCTTGTGGGCAAGGAGATCATGCGGTTCCATACGATCATATGGCCCATACTTCTAATGGCGCTGGACTTGCCGCTGCCCAAGCAAGTGTATGGCCACGGCTGGCTCATGCTCGAAGGAGGAAAGATGAGCAAATCCAAGGGCAACGTTGTGGACCCCGTAAAGCTCATCGATCGCTATGGCGTGGATGCCGTGCGCTACTTCCTGCTGCGCGAGGTGCCCTTCGGTGCGGACGGCCTTTATTCCAGTGAAGCGCTGCTGACACGCACCAACAGCGATCTTGCCAATGACCTTGGCAATCTTGTCTCTCGTACTGCCGCGATGATCGTCAAATATTTCGGCGGCACCGTTCCGTCCGAGTTTGAGCCGACCGAGTTTGACGCCGATATAGAAGCCCACGGATCGGCATTGCATGATGCCGTGGAAAAGCATATGAATGAACTGAGGCTGCCCGAAGCGCTCATGGACATTTGGAGTTATATCGGCGCGCTCAATAAATACATTGACCTAACGGCACCTTGGGTGCTCGCCAAGGATGAAGCCAATACCAAAAAGCTTGCAAGCGTGATGTATCACCTGGCGGAAGGTCTGCGCATCGTTTCGGTGCTGCTGATACCTCTCCTCACGGATACGGCCAAGCGCATACACGATATACTCGGCATTACCGACGATACCTTGGTTTCTTGGGACAGCATAAAAGCTTTCAGTCAAAATGTCTGCGGTCTCACCGTCAAGCAAACGGCACCGCTGTTCCCGCGTATCGATATCAAGAAAGAGCTCGAAGCGTTGGAAGAAATCGCGGATAACCGCACACTGCAAAAGCAAAAGAAAATGCCTGCCAAGGAAAACAAAGAAGAAACCGTGGGTATTATTACCTATGATGACTATAAAAAGGTGTCGCTCAGAATCGGCATTGTCAAGGAAGCCGCAGGGATTGATGGCAGCGATAAATTGCTCAAATTGCAGGTCGAAGTAGGCAGCGAGGTGCGCCAGATCGTATCGGGCATTAAGAAATGGTACACACCCGAGCAGATGGTCGGAAAAACTGTTGTGGTCGTGGCAAACTTAAAACCCGCTAAGCTTTTCGGCGTGGAATCTCAGGGTATGCTGCTGGCCGCTGAATCAAACGGCGACCTAAAGCTTGTCACAATTGACGGCAGCTTGCCCAGCGGCTCAGACGTATCGTGATGCAGCTTTTTGATACTCACGCGCATCTTTTAAGCGAGCGCTTTGATGAAGACCGTCATATACTGATTGAAAGACAGCCCTCTCTCGGCATCGTCGGCGTTATCGAGATCGGAACGACGTTGGAAGACAGCGAAGCTGCCGCCAAGCTCGCCATGCAAACGGATTATATCTATGCGGCAGTGGGCGTTCATCCGCACGATGCCAAGGATGCGCCGTCTGACTATATCGCGCAGCTCGAAGCGCTCATCATGCAGCCCAAGGTCGTGGCGATCGGTGAGATTGGACTGGACTACCATTACGACTTTTCACCGCGTGATGTGCAGCAGAAGGTTTTCAGTGCACAGCTGGATCTGGCGCAGCGGCATAACCTGCCCGTTGCGATTCACATGCGCGAGGCCACGCAGGACACGCTCTCGATACTGCGTGAACACAAAGGACTCAAAGGCGTAATGCATTGCTTTTCCGGCAGTGCCGAGACGGCACAGATACTGATCGATATGGGGCTCTGCATATCGTTCACAGGCTCGGTCACGTTTAAAAACGCTAAGAAAACGGTAGACGCGGCGGCAACGGTTCCGCTTAACAGGCTTATGGCCGAAACTGACTGCCCATACCTCTCGCCCGAGCCGATACGCGGACAGCGCAACGATCCATCCAATGTTCGTTATGTGCTGCAAAGGCTTTCGGAGATCAAAGGCATTACTTTTGACGAAATGTGCCGAATCAATATTGAAAATGTAAAAGGACTATATGGCATAAAATGAGCGATACACTTGTTTACCGCCTCGGCGGTGCGATATATATCAACTTAACGAATAAATGCACGAATAACTGTACGTTTTGTCTGCGAGACACGTATGACGGTGTCGGCGGATATAATTTGTGGCTTCATAAAGACCCCGAGGCGGATGATGTCATTCGCGCGCTGGAAAACGAAACGAATGTCGAAAAAGCAGTTTTCTGCGGTCTGGGCGAACCCACGATGCGGCTGAGTGTACTGCTTGATGTGGCGCGGTATTTAAAGACTCGCGGCTCCAATGTGCGGCTCAATACCAACGGACAGGGCAGCGCCTACGCGGGACATGACATCGCTCCCAAATTAAAGGGGCTAATCGACACCGTTTCCATCAGCCTCAATGCTTCGGATGCCGCGCAATACCAGCATTTGTGCCACAGTGTTTACGGCGAACAGGGCTTTTGCCACATGATCGACTTTGCAAAGAGCTGCATCGCGCAGGGTATTGATACCGTCTTTTCCGTCGTCGATATTATCGGCGATGAGGAGATCGCGCGCTGCGAGAAAATCGCTAAGGATCTGGGTGCGCGGCTGCGTATCCGGGAATTCATAGAATAATAAGCTTGACTACATACATTTTCTTTATATTAAATCCCTTGGGGGATTTTTTTATGCGATTATAATTATTAAATTTTAAAATATGCGTTTATTATTGTTTGACACCTATATATTGTGTTTATTATAATGAACGTACACAATAGGTTTGACAGATCAGGTTCCATCATCTTTTGTTGATCCACGCGGGTATATAGGTTTTTCCTTAAAGGAAACCACTTTTCAAATAAATCGCGCTCAAAAAAACATAAATTTCGGGGGGACGCTATGTTTACAGTTATACTCAAAAGAAGTGGTCAGAAGGAAGCTTTTCAGCCAAAGAAAATCACGGAAGCGATATTTAAAGCCGCAAAGGCCGTCGGCGGAGACGACTATATCAAGGCTGAGCAGCTTTGCGCACAAGTGGTGGACATCGCACGTATCAAATTCGGTGATCGGTGTCCGGGCGTGGAAGACATTCAGGATATCGTTGAGCGCGTCCTTATTAAGAATGGACATGCCAAAACAGCAAAGGCCTATATTCTGTATCGCGAAAAACGAAAAGGCGCCAGAGAAGCCAATGCGCTCATCGGGGCCACGATCGACATGTTTTCCAGCTACCTGTCTGACAACGACTGGAGCATACGCGAAAACGCCAACACCCAAAGAAGCGTCAACGGGCTTAACAACTATATCCGCGAAGCCTTTACCAAGAAATACTGGCTGCATGAAATATACCCTGCCGAAGTGCGAGACGCTCATACCTCGGGCGACTGCCATATTCACGATTTGGGATTCTTCGGCCCGTATTGTGCCGGATGGGACTTAAGGCAGCTGCTTATGATGGGCTTTGGGGGCATACCTGGCAAGGTAGAAAGCAAGCCCGCCAAGCATCTGCGCTCGTTTTTAGGGCAGATCGTGAATTCCACGTTTACGACACAGGGCGAAACAGCGGGCGCACAGGCCTGGTCAAGCTTTGATACTTACTGCGCACCGTTTATCCGGCAGGACAATATGAGCTTTGAACAGATCAAGCAATGTCTGCAGGAATTTATATTTAATATCAACGTACCGACCCGAGTCGGGTTCCAATGCCCGTTCTCAAACCTGACTTTTGACATCAAGGTGCCATCCACGCTTAAGGATCATCCTGTGATTATCGGCGGACAGCACCACCATACAACCTACGGCGACTATCAGGCTGAGATGGATATTTTCAATCTGGCCTTCTGCGAAGTGATGCTCGAGGGCGATGCCAAGGGTCGCGTGTTCACCTTCCCCATCCCCACCATTAACATCACAAAGGACTTCGAGTGGGATACGCCTGTGGTGGACAAGTTTATGGAGATTACCTGCAAATACGGCATACCATACTTTGCAAACTATGTGAACAGCGACTTATCACCCGAAGATGCCGTATCGATGTGCTGTCGGCTGCGGTTGGATGTATCCGAGCTCAGGAAGCGCGGCGGCGGGCTGTTTGGCTCAAATCCGCTCACGGGCTCTATCGGCGTATTTACCATCAATCTGCCGCGCATCGGTTACTTGTCGCAGACTGAGGACGAGTTTTTTTCCCGTCTCAAAGCGGTTGCCGAGATTGGCAAAACATCGCTGGAAATCAAGCGCAAGATCATTGAGCATCAAACAGAGAATGGCCTTTACCCCTATTCGGCTGTGTACTTGAAAGACGTGAAAAAGCGCTTTGGCCAATACTGGTTTAACCATTTTAACACCATCGGCATCATCGGCATGCATGAAGCGCTGCTCAACTTCATGGGCAAGGGCGTTGAGACAACCGAGGGTAACGAGTTCGCGGTGCGTGTGATGAACTATCTTCGCGCGCTGATGCAGGACTTCCAGAAGGAAACCGGACACTCATACAACTTAGAAGCGACGCCCGCAGAAGGGACAAGCTATCGTTTGGCCAAGCTCGATAAAGAACGTTATTCGGATATCATCACATCCGGCCGTGATGTGCCGTACTACACCAATTCATCACAGCTGCCTGTCGGTTTTACGGATGATATCATTGAAATGATCGAGCTTCAGGACGAGCTCCAGTCGCTTTACACAGGCGGGACGGTGCAGCATCTCTACTTAGGCGAGCGTATTGATGATTTGCAGACTGCCAAGCTGCTCATACAAAGGATATTCAAGAATTACAAGATGCCTTATATATCGCTCACGCCCACATTCAGCGTTTGCGATCAGCATGGTTACATTGCGGGCGAGCGGTTTACCTGCCCCGAGTGCGGCTTAAAAACCGAAGTCTGGAGCCGCGTGGTCGGATACCTGCGGCCTGTACAGAATTTCAACGAAGGTAAAAAGGAAGAGTTCAAGGAAAGGGTCAAATTTGTCGTCCCCGAGGCTATCTGATATGCAAATTGCCGGTTTTGTAAAAAACTCGTTTCTGGACTATCCCGGGCACATCGCGGCAGTCGTGTTTGTGCCCGGCTGCAATATGGACTGCTGGTATTGCCATAACCGGCCTTTATGGAAGGAAACGACGCTGATCCATCCGACGGAAGTCGAATCTTATCTGCAAAAACGGCGCGATTTTATTGACGGCGTGGTGATATCCGGCGGCGAACCCACGCTGCAGAAGGATCTAGCGGGGTTTATAGGGCGCGTGCGCGCATTGGGCTATAAAATCAAGCTGGATACCAACGGTTTAAAGCCGCACATCATGGAACCACTTCTTAAAGACATTGATTACGTGGCTATGGACATAAAAGCGCCACCGGGAGCCATCTCCCGCGTGGTGTCTTTTGACTTGGACGACACACCTATTTGGGAAACGGCAGAATTGCTCATACGTTCCGGAATTGATTACGAATTCCGTACCACATTCATGCCGCTGCTCAGCGTCGAAGACATTGCTGCTATTGCCGACCGTGTTAAAGGCGCAAAAAAATATGTGCTTCAGCAGTACCGCAAACCTGAAGGAGTCAAGCGACAGATAGAGCCTCACAGCAGCGAGACAATAAAAAAAGCGGCCAATGCCGCTCAGTCTTTTATCAGCAACGTCAAAATACGGGGTATCTAGTCAATCGGTAGCTTCGACCGTTTCCTCAACCTCTTGGGATGATTCATCATCAATCAAATACTCGTTTTTAAGCTGCTCCGCGTCGTTAATGGCTTTATCCACCAACGGTATCTGCCATAAACCGTAGGCGGTGCCCGCCACAATCACGATTAGCGCGATCAGCGCAATCACTTTGATAAAACCGGGTATCAGTTTCCATATAATACTGAAACCAATACAAAATACCACAACTGCGCCGATGGCGATAGCCCATCCCGGCAGTGCTTTGGCGTATTCCATGCCTTCCTGTATGGGTGCGCATGCCGCGAGTATGCCAATTGCCATAAAAACGATCAGCAATACCAGCACAAACTTCTTCATAACACTACTCGTCTCCTTAACGTCGCTATTATAGCGTAATTTTTCCATAGAGTAAAGAGTCTATGTTTTGAATCTATAGCAAGGTTGCATGCGTACATCAGAACACCCTTCTTAAATCTTATCGATTATTTCTTTAAAATAAGCGGCATGCTGTAGTATAATAGGCCAAAACTACTAAGAGGTATAATATGCATCTAGAGCCGGGCGAAAAAATTGAAGATCTGCAAAACGGGTTTGCCATCATACAGAACCCTCAGTTTTTCTCCTTCGGTACAGACGCTGTATTACTCTCGCACTTTACGGGAATATCGGCGGGCGAACACATCGTGGATTTTGGCACAGGCTGTGGAATCATTCCCATCCTGCTCTATGCAAAATGTCAGGACATCACCGTGACAGGCATCGAGATACAAAACCGGATTGCCGATATGGCGCAAAAAAGCGTGGTGCTCAACCGTCTGGAGGCACATATCCGCATCATCTGCGGTGATTTAAAGCATGTGCGGGATTTTGTGCCGCACGGTGTGGATGCAGTGGTGTGCAATCCGCCGTATGAACGGGCAGACGCGGGAAAGGGTAACGATAATCCCCATCTTAATATCGCCAAGCGTGAAATCAAATGCACACTTAAAGACGTGGTGACATCGGCCGCTAAGCTGCTGCGCACAGGCGGACGTTTCACGATGATATACCGCACCGAACGTTTTGCCGAGCTCATGGATGTATTAAGAGCACAGAAACTGGAGCCTAAGCGTATACAGCTTGTGGCACCGCGAATCGATAAAGCGCCTAACTTTGCGCTGGTTGAAGCGCGTGCCGGTGCGCGCAGCGGAGTCCGGTTCCTGCCGACTCTGGCCGTGTATGAAGCTGACGGCACATATACACAAGAGCTTAAGAAGATATATCACATCGGGGAGGAAAAGCCATGCTCTATATCGTGGCCACGCCCATAGGCAATCTTGAAGACATAACACTTCGGGCACTTCGCGTGCTTAAAGAGGTGGACTATATTGCGGCTGAGGATACGCGTCATACGCGCAAACTTCTGACACATTACAATATCAAAACACGGCTTGTGAGCTTTCATGAACACAGCGGCCCGGACAAGCGCAGTTGGATCATTAGCGAGCTTAAAGAGGGGCGCAGCATTGCACTGGTGTCCGACGCGGGTACACCGCTGATATCCGACCCCGGTGCAGAGCTTGTTAAAGAGGTTATGGCACAGGGCTTATCGGTGACATCTTTACCGGGGCCGTGCGCAGCGATAACGGCGGTAACGCTGTCCGGCTGGGGCGGTTCATTTTGTTTTATCGGATTTCTTTCCAAAAAAACATCCGAGCGCAAACGCCAGATTGAGGCACTTGCGCAAAGCCCCATCCCTTGTGTGATTTACGAAAGCCCTCACGCCCTCCCAGACACGCTTCAGGCGTTCTGCGAAGCCATGAGTAAGGACAGGCACATTATTGTCGCAAAAGAGCTCACAAAGCTTCACGAACAGGTTTTCAGCGGTACACTTGGTGAGGCCCGCGAAACTTTTGGCGAGAATCCTAAAGGCGAATACGTTTTGATCGTAGATGGGCGAAGTGAGGAGAAGACGGAAATTCACGACAGCGATATCGTTGCCGCCATCGAAGAATTTGTTGCCGCTGGAATGACAAAAAAAGATGCCGCAAAAGCGGCATCAGATAGACTTGGTATTAGTAAGAACAGAGCTTACCGTTTGTCTTTATAAGCGTTCTTACTTGAGGCCCAGTTTGCCCATGCACTCTGCGCAAACCTTGGCACCTTTGTATTCCGAAACACCCGATACGCTGTCACAGAATATGCAAGCCGGCTGATATTTGCCGAGAACGATGTGACTGTCGTCAACAAAAATTTCGATAGGATCTTTAATATCGATCCCCATGACTCTTCTGAGCTCGATGGGCAGCACAATACGCCCGAGCGAGTCGACTTTTCTGACAATACCTGTTGATTTCATTTTTTCATCTCCCAATTAATTTAATATAATAAGTTAAGTGTTACAATATATCAAAATATAACAAATATAGCGGCATATTGTCAACCTTTTCAGGCAAAAAAATCGCAGGTTAATAAAACGTTAACAATTGAATATATATGATATCAGTATGCATCAAAATGCGGCGGTGATTGAAATGATTAATTACATTTGGGCCTTTTTGATCGTGGTCGGAACAGTAGTGGGTATTGCAACAGGGCATGCGCAGGATATAGGCAATGCAGCTGTTGAAGGTGCGAAGGAAGCAGGGCTGCTGTGTATCAGTCTTATTGGCGCTTATGCGCTTTGGCTGGGTATACTGAATGTCGCTAAAGAAGCAGGATTGATTGAATCTCTCGCCCGAAAAATGCGCGGTATCATAAGATGGCTGTTTCCAAACGTGCCGCAGGGAAGCGAAGCAAGCGGCTATATCACACTCAATATCGTCGCGAATATGCTGGGCATGGGCAACGCGGCCACACCCTTTGGGTTAAAAGCCATGCAGGAGCTGCAGAAGCTGAACAAAATTAAGCACCTCCCCACAGACGATATGTGCATGTTTCTCATAGTCAATGCATCATCCGTACAGATTTTACCCTTAACAATCATCGCATTAAGGAGCGCGGCCGGATCGTCTGCACCGTCCGAAATCGTGATCACCGCACTGCTTGCGACGATTGTATCAGGAGCCGCAAGTATCGCGGCGGGAAAGATATGCCAGAGGTTAAAATCATGCAAATAATAACATCGATTTCAATGCTCTTTGTACCGCTTTTTATTGCGGGCATAGTGGTTTTTGGTCTTGCCAAAAAAGTCAGCGTCTATGAAGCCTTTATACGCGGGGCTAAGCAAGGCTTTTCAACGGTGATACGCATACTGCCTTATGTCGTGGGATTTGTTTTTGCCATACAGATATTCACCGCATCGGGCAGCTTCGATTATATCGCCAAGGCGCTGTCCCCCTTACTAAAGCCGATTGGCATCCCCCCGGAAATACTGCCGCTTGCACTGATGCGGCCTTTCTCGGGCAGCGCCTCCATCGGTATGCTGACGATGATATTCACACGCTATGGCCCGGATAGTTTTATTGGACGCAGCGCGAGCACACTGATGGGTTCAGCCGAAACGCTTTTTTACACGACAGCGCTTTATTACGGGAGTGTGGGTATTAAAAAGACACGCTACACCATCCCCGCCGCACTCACAGCAGATTTCATAGGGCTTATTGCAAGTGTCGCTTTCTGTCGAATATTTTTTTAATCGACAAGACAACACAAAAAAGAATCATAATATACATTAATTCGCGTATATTTGTGTATGATTCTATTCATTTCACTTAAATAAATAAAAAAAAATTTTTATTCTTCTCAAAAATATTTGTTAATCATCCCATATTTAGTCAAGTTAACTCATGTGCCTGTTCCCAAGACAGCATGAGTGTGTCAATTTCTGTCTGGAGACACTCGTAATCACCGGAAAGCGCTGCAATCTGTTCACTGTCCATATGCGACGGATCGGCAAGCTGCGCTTCTATTTTGGCAAGCTGTTCTTCGGCCTGCGTGATATCATTCTCAATTTGCTTAATACGCTTTTTGGCTTCGCGTTGGGCCTGTTCTTTTTCCTTCTCCAGCCGTTTTTGTTTGACAGCCGCTGTTTTGGTGATACCCGTATCGGCTGTATCCTCCGGCATGCGCAAGCGCTCCAGCGCGTTTAAGTAATCGCTCCAATTGCCGCTGTATGAGCGAAGCGTCTCGTCTTTGAGCTCCAGCACACGCGTGGCGACCTTGTTTATAAAATAGCGGTCGTGGCTGACAAAGAGCACAGTCCCGTCATAGTGGCACAGCGCGTCTTCCAGCATCTCGCGGCTGTTCATATCCAGGTGGTTTGTCGGCTCGTCGAGCAGCAGCAGATTATCCTGCCCCAGCATGAGCTTGAGCAAAGACAGCCGACCCTTCTCTCCGCCGGACAACGCCGATACGGGCTTGAAAACATCGTCGCCGAAAAACAGAAATGATGCCAGCTTACTGCGTAATTCCCCGTCCGACATTGCCGGATAATCTCCGCGCATCTCTTCAATGACAGTATACCGACTGTTTAAATTCTCCTGCATCTGATCGTAATATCCGATAGAAATGCCTGTTCCGGTCAATATCTCACCTCTATTTGGTGCCAGCCGCCGTGCGGCAATACGCAGCAGGGTTGTTTTCCCAACGCCGTTTGGCCCCACAAGCGCGGCGCGCTCCCCCTTATAAAGGTGCAGGCTGATATCGGAAAACAAAACCGGCGCGCCCGGCCAGGCCATCAAGACACTGTCCAGCATCAATACATCGCTGCTGCCGCGAGACGACGTGTTCAGACGCAATGATATACGCCCCTGCTCGCTCTCAGGCCTGTCCACCTTTTCCATTTTATCGAGCAACGTTTGACGTGCCTGGGCTTTGATAAAGTTCTTACCTCCGCCGATGCGCCCCCAAGTCGTATACTGATCGATAACTTTTTGCTGGCGGGCAATCTCGCGCTGGTTATGCTCGTACGCTTTTTGCTGCAGTCGGCGCTTTTCCTCACGCTGCGCCATATAAGCGGTGTAGTTACCGATATATGTATCAATTCTACCGCTGTGCAGCTCGGCAATATGCGTGCATGTCTGATCGAGAAACCACCTGTCATGCGATACGAGCACCACGGCGCCTTTCCATGTTTTCAAATACCCTTCGAGCCAGCATACCGCATCGGTATCAAGGTGGTTGGTGGGTTCGTCAAGCAGCAGCAGATCGGGTTTTTCCAGCAGCAGCTTCGCAAGCATCAGCCGCGAGCGCTGACCGCCGGAAAGTGTGTTGACCGCACGTTCATAAATTTCTTCATTAAGCCCAAGGCCTTTAAGGACACCGTTTATGGCGCTTTTGTATCCGTAGCCGCCTGCTTCCTCGAAAGCCTGAGTCGTTTCCTCATATTCACGCGAAATGCGCTGCCAAGCTGGCGTATCCTCCGCCGCCGCTTCCATGTCGTGTTCCAGCTCACGCATGCGTTCTTCCAGCGCAAAAGCGCGGCTGAATACCTCCAGCATGGTATTCCAGACCGTTTCCTGTGTACCTTCGGATACTTCCTGTTTCAAATATCCGGCGGCTGCCGGCATGCTGATCGTACCGTCGTCGGCCGTCAATTCGCCGCAAATAATACGCAGAAGTGTTGTTTTGCCAGCGCCGTTGGGACCCACAAGCCCCATGCGCATATCATCTGTCAGCGTCAGAGAGACGCTTTCCAGCACTGTATCGGCGCCAAAACTTTTGGCTATATCTTTAAGCGACAAAGCAATCATGCCGAATCCTCCAAAAAAACTTAAAGCCCATTATAACTGAAACGCATACAAAAATAAAGCACACAGCCTTTATGTGACATGTATGTAACGTTATAGTTGAAAAATAGTGAAAGGATCAAAATCCGGCTTCGCAGAAAAACAAAGCTTTTCACCTGTGGTCAGGTGGTTAAAGCCGATTTGTTCGGCAAACAGCGCAAGCGGCGCTTTCACATCACGGGGGCCGTATTTCATATCCCCGTAGACAGACGCGCCAACCGCATTCAATTGGGCGCGTATCTGGTGAAACCGTCCGGTCAGCAGCTGGATGCGCACAAGATACAGACTATTCTTTTGATCCAGCAGCACATAGTTAAGCCCGGCTTTTTTTGCGCCCGGCGTATGTTCACTTACCACATGTGCCGTATGCGTTCTCTCGTCCTTTTTAAGATAATGCCATAAAATGCCCTGTGTATCCGGCGGCGGCCCCGTCAGCACTGCCAGATACTTTTTTTCAAATAAACCGTCGCGAATCTGGGCTGACAGACGCGCGGCAGCCTTGGACGTGCGCGCAAAAACCATCACACCGCTCGTCGGCCTGTCCAAGCGGTGGACAAGACCCAAATAAACATTGCCCGGTTTTTGGTATTTTTCACCGATATAAGCTTTGCATAATGAGAGCATGTCCTTATCGCCCGATTCGTCAGCTTGTGAGGGTATGCCATACGGCTTTTGCACCACAAGCAGATGATTATCTTCATAGATCACTTTCACGCCTGCCACCTGGCTGTGGTGCCGCACGGCAAATAAACGCTGGAATCCTGCTGCGGCAGAACAAGCGTATCCGAATCAATTCGTCCCTGCCCGCCCAGGCAAAGCGCAAGCATATTGCGTGTGACCACGTCGGAAAGGCCCGTGGTATACGAATTCACAATAAAGAAAAGCGGGTTATCGCTGAGCAGCTTCACGCAGTCCTGTATCAGCGGGAACAGGTTATCTTCTATCTTCCACACGCCGCTGGTGCTGCGTCCATACGATGGCGGGTCCATAACGATTGCGTCGTAAACGCTGCCCCGGCGTTGTTCTCGCAGCACGAATTTATGGCAGTCGTCCGCGATAAAGCGCACGGATCTATCCTCCAGCCCCGAGAGCTTCACGTTTTCCTTTGCCCAATCGTTCATGCTCTTTGCCGCGTCCACATGCACAACAGACGCCCCTGCGGCGAGGGCCGCCAAGGTTGCCCCTCCCGTGTAGGCAAACAGGTTAAGCAGACGGACAGGGCGCGCTGCTTTACTAATGCTCTGTGCAATAAACTCCCAATTGACGGCTTGCTCCGGAAACACGCCGATATGCTTAAAGCCCGTGGGACGCACAAAAAATTTAAGCTGTCCGACTGACAGCGTCCACCGGTCGGGCACTTTTTTTATAAGCCGCCAGCTGCCGCCGCCTGTCTGGCTGCGGTCGTAAATGGCATGCGGATGCCAAAGCTTTGGGTTGCTGCGTTCCCAAATCACCTGCGGGTCGGGCCGCTGCAGCAAAATGCCGCCCACGTTCTCAAGTTTTTCTCCGCCGCCTGTATCGAGTACGGCATAATCTCCCGTTTGTTTTGCTATGTACATGATCGTCCTCCGCATATCATGATACCATTGCCAAACGCTTTTTGAAAGACAAAGATCAAGTTATTACCATCGGTGCGGATGCTTAATTAACTCTTTACTATTTTAGCAAGCTAAATTATAATACACGTGTATTTCATTTTTACTACGAACAAGGAGGAACATATAAAATGAAGAAATTGTTAATCACCATATTGGCTGTGATGATGGTATTGTCTTTCGCGGCATGTGCAGCGCCTGCCAACGAAGTCGATGTTGACATCGAAGAGACACAGACCGCCGAGGCGCCTGCAGAAGAACCGACTGAACCTGCCGCCGAAGAATCCAACGCTGCCGAAGACCTGTCTTGGAAGTCTATTGAAGAGAAGGGTTCTTTTATCCTTGGTTTCGATCAGGCTTTTCCACCCATGGGCTTTAAAGACGATAACGGGGAATATGTCGGTTTTGATATCGACATGGCCAAGGAAGTGGCTTCGCGTCTTGGTCTTGAACTTAAACTGCAGCCGGTTGATTGGGAAGCCAAGGTAATGGAGATGGACAATGGAAACGTCGATCTTATTTGGAACGGTCTTACAATCAATGAGAAGAATAAAAAAGGTATGCTTTTTTCCGAACCGTATATGAACAACCGACAGATTATTGTCGTTGCTGCGGATTCTGATATCACAAGCATCGCCGATCTCGCCGGCAAGTCGGTTGCTGCACAGATTGATTCGAGCGGTCTGGCTGCCATTGAGGCTCAGCCGGAGGTGATGGATACCTTTGGTGAACTCATACAAAGCCCCGACTACGTCTCTGCGTTCATGGAGCTAAAGCAGGGAACAGTCGATGCTGTTGTGGTCGACGAAATTTTCGGCAAATACTATATCACTCAAGAAAATGCGACTAATGTTTACAAAGTTCTTGATGATAGCTTTGGTGATGAGCAATATGGTATTGGATTCCGTATGAATGATATTGCTTTTAGGGATAAAATTCAGGAAACCATCAATGCTATGATAGCGGATGGAACCGCTGCAGAAATATCTAATAAGTGGTTTAGTGACAATATCGTTATCGGAGGCTAATCTTAATGATTTTACAGGCAGGCTTTCCGTTTAAGCCTGCCTGTATTTACTTAACAATTTGCAATTGCTTTTACTTCATGCTATTAGAAGCGTTTGCAAATTGTTAAATCAGGAGTGGGTTATGGAATATTTTCAGGATTTAAGTAAGCTTGGTAGCCTGCTTGAGCAAATGCTTGGCGGTACGTTAATCACGTTGGAAGTCTGGGCATTTACTCTCTTGTTTGCGCTCCCTTTGGGGCTGCTAATATGTCAAATGCGCCTTTCGAAGAACCGAGTTTTGGGCGGAATCTCTAAAGCGTACATATTTTACTTTCGTGGAACGCCATTGATGCTTCAGTTGTTATTTATGTATTTTGGTGTGCCATTATTGCTGGGTATTAAGCTCGATAGAGTTTTTGCAGCCATACTTGCTTTCATTCTTAATTATGCAGCTTATTTTTCTGAGATTTACCGCGGTGGCATTCAGTCCATTCCAAAGGGCCAATACGAAGCTGCTCATGTTCTTGGACTTTCCGGCAAAGTAACTTTTGCTAAAATTATATTACCGCAAGTCATCAAGCGTATACTTCCGCCAATGGGAAACGAAGTGATAACACTTGTGAAAGATACGGCTCTGATTTATGCTTTGGCGATCAATGAGCTGCTAATGGAAGCCAAGATTGCGGTTATGCGCGAAAGCACGATCATTCCGTTTGTGGTCGCCGCGATATTCTATCTTGTCATGACGGGTCTTCTGACAAGGCTTTTATCAGTGACTGAGCGCAAGTTCTCGTATTACAGGTAGGGAGATTATTATGCTGAAAGCAACGAACATAAAAAAGAATTTTGGTAAGCTCGAGGTGCTTAAAGGCGTAGACCTTGAGGTGCATAAAGGCGATGTGATCGCCATCATCGGGCCGTCCGGCTCGGGGAAAAGCACTTTTCTGCGCTGCATCAATCTGTTGGAAACGGTAGACGGCGGCAGCCTCGAGATAGACGGCGAGTATCTATTCCGTCAGGAAGGCCACAAGACGCATTATGCCGACCCTACTAAGAAGCGCATACTGCGCAAGAAGCTGGGCATGGTGTTTCAGGATTTTAATCTTTTCCCGCACTTAAGCGTGATGCAAAACCTTATGCTCGCACCTTTGCAGGAGGATAACGCCGACAAACAGGCCATCGAAGACAGCTGCCGTGAACTGCTCAATAAGGTTGGGCTTTCAAGCAAGGAGAGAAGCTATCCGTGTGAACTGTCCGGCGGGCAGCAGCAGCGTGTGGCGATTGCGCGCGCATTGGCGCTTCGCCCCGAGATACTGTGTTTCGACGAGCCCACATCCGCGCTGGATCCGGAGCTGACAGGCGAGGTTTTGTCCGTCATGAAGCAGCTGGCGGGCGAGCATATGACCATGGTCGTCGTCACGCACGAAATGGGATTTGCGGGCGAGGTGGCCAACGAAGTGGTGTTCATGGATGAAGGCCTCGTGGTGGAACGCGGTACACCCTCCGAGGTGCTGCGCAATCCGTCTCAGCAGCGCACGCGTGATTTCATGAGCAAGCTGCTGACGGTTTGATTTTGTTATAAGGTTATTTTATCTGAGGGCGCTGCCCTCAGACTCCCGCCAAAGGGAGACATCCCTTTGGATACATGATTACTATTCCCAAATACATGCATTAGCTGATCTTTACATTCCCCTTCAACATCTTCTAGTTCAAATCTACTAATCTACTAATTATCCTTGGCGCGAAGTCATCAAGAAAACATGATAATAATATATATCTAAGGTTAGTTACCGATTCCATCCAGTCCTTTCTATTTGAATTTTCATGAAATTCTTTGATAAATTGCGTACCACCTGAAGTTGGTATTACAGTCCATCCTTCGATAGTCATATTAAAATTATACATATGAAATACGGGAACCAACACATGTGCTTTAACTCTGAATGGCTGATAATTATTATTAATATTTTGCATTTGTTACCTCAATATAAAATTAACAATTCGACATATATATCCATTTTCCCCTGAAATGTAGATAAAAAGCCATGCCGCGTCAACGGGATGGCTTAACTGCTAAATAACATCTAATTATTGTGGGCAAGTCGGGCTTTTGCCCGACTTGCCCACTCCTTACGGTTTTGCGATGTTTCAAGCTAACAAGGAACAAGCAAAACCGGTCAACTGGCGGAAAACCATAGGTTTTTCGCCAAGCGTAAGCCTATTCGTATCTCAGCGCGTCGATCGGCTTTAATGTGGCGGCCTTGTTGGCCGGATAAATACCGAACACCACACCCACAAACGCCGAGAACCCCAGCGCGAGCGCAATCGTCCCGGCCGACATGCCCATGGATATCTCCATCGCCGTGCCGATCACCTGAAGGCCTAAGTAACTTAAACCGATGCCGATAATGCCGCCCGCAACGGAGAGCACAACCGCCTCAACAAGGAACTGGGAGAGAATGTCCGTACGCTGTGCGCCGATGGCCTTTCGTATACCGATCTCGCGCGTACGCTCGGTGACAGACACCAGCATGATGTTCATAATGCCGATTCCGCCTACAAGCAGCGATATCGCCGCAATACCGGAAAGCAGTATCGTCATCACACCCATCACCTCGTTCATCACTTCGATGATCGAGCTTTGGTTGATTATGATATAATCCTCGTCATCACCCAACTCGCGTATCAGGAAGTCGTCCGTCGCATCCTCCGCCGCATCCACCATATCGGGAGACGCTGCGGACACATAGATCGTGCTAAATTCCTTGTTGGTAAACAGCCGCTGCGCCGTGGTCAGCGGTATCAATATCGTGGTATCCTTGTTGGCCAGCATCGTGTCCGACGCTTCCAGCAACCCCACCACTGTGAAATCATAGCCTTGTATCTCGAGCGTGTTGCCGATACAGTTTTCGGTGCCGAAAAGCTCATCCGCCACATCGATGCCGACCACGGCATTATACGTATGCGCCTCCACGTCGATATCACAGACAAAACGGCCCTGTTTAATCACCTGACCTGTGATCTGCTGATAGCTTTCCGTCACACCCTCCACATTATAATCGCCATCCTCCACACCCGCCGTGACGTTCGTCGTGCGGGAAACGATGCCTGTCACGCCGTATATGGACGGTTCCTCCTCAAGCTTAGCTAAATCGCTCATTGTGAGGTAAGATGGCTGTGTACCGGTCATGGATACCTGCAGAAGGTTGGAGCCCAGGCTTTCGATCTGCCCCGTTATCTCGCCTGTCGCGCCCTGAACCACCGATATCAGCAGCGTCACGGCAATCACGCCGATGATGATACCCAGCATCGTGAGAAACGAACGCATTTTGTTGCCCTTAAGAGCCATAAACGCCATTTTAAGCGCTTGTGAAAACTTCATGCGATATCACCCCCGTTCGAGCTGTCATCACGTTCTAATTTACCGTCTTTGATATACAATCTCCGACTCGCCATCTTGGCCACATCAGAATCATGCGTGATCAGCAATATACCGCGGCCTTCGCGGTGCAGGCTGATAAGCATATTCATGATCTCTCTACCTGAATGCGAATCAAGGTTGCCTGTCGGTTCATCGGCCAATATCAGCGTGGGGTGCGTCGAAAGCGCCCGTGCGATTGCGACGCGCTGCTGCTGGCCGCCCGAAAGCTCGGTCGGACGGTGCGACATTCTGTCTGCAAGCCCCACCTTGGCCAGCGAATCTGTCACGCGCTTTTTTCTCTCGGAAAGCGGCAGCCCCTGATAGATAAGCGGCAGCTCCACGTTCTCATAAGCCGTAAGCTTACTGAGCAGATTAAACTGCTGAAAAATAAAACCGATCTCTTTATTGCGAATTTCACCAAGCTGTCGTTCCGTGTAATCGTCGATGAGCTGGTTGTTAAGCCAGTACTCGCCTTCGTCGGCCAGGTCCAGGCATCCGATGATATTCATCAGTGTCGATTTACCGCTGCCCGACGGCCCCACCACCGCGACAAATTCTCCGTCCTTGATGGTCAGCGACACACCGTCCAGCGCATGAACCTCCGCCTCGCCCATCTGATACGTCTTTTTAACGTTGCGCAGTTCTATCATGCGTAGCGCCCCTTACTCTTCTGCAGCTAGCTTGCTGCTGCCGGCGCTTTCTTTGCCGATGTTTTCATTGCGGTTCCCGCCGCCCATGCCATTTCCGCCGCCCATTCCGTTTCCGCCACGGTAGCTCCACATCTGTTCTTGCAGGCTCTTCTCCTTGACTTGGGGCACAGCCACACGGTCTCCCTCATTTAAGCCTTCAAGAATCTGAATGTTGACCCCGTCTGTGACACCGGTGATCACCTTATGTGTCGCGGGTGTATAAGCAAGGTCCTTATTCACATCCGCCTCCAGAACAACGAATTTTTCTCCACCCAGTATCTGTATTGCCTCAACCGGAATAATCAACGCATCCTGAGCCGACTGTGACACAATCTGCACATCCGCGCTCATGCCGATCATCACGTCCTGCGCATCTTCCAGCGAAAGCGTGACCGTATAGTTTGTGACATTGTTCTGCGAAACACCGATGGGATTGATCTTTAACACCTTTGCCGTATATGTCTTTTCCGGCAGCGCATCAAACGTGACAGAAGCCTCTTCGCCCACTTCGATACCCGCAATGTCGAGTTCATCGATATTTACATCGATTTTTACGGCATCGTTGCTCTTTACCTCAAAAAGCGCTGTTCCTTCCTGCACAAGCTGGTTTACCTTAAGAGACAAACCTGATACCACGCCATCTATCTGCGCCCGTACTGTTAAGTTCTCAATATCAAAGAGCACTTCCTCCAGATCCTTCTGAAGCTTCTCGCGCTGCTCTATCTGCGCATAAAGCGCGGATGAAAGGATCTCGCCTTCAAGGCTGAAAAGCTTATCGCCTCTTGAGACCTCATCTCCCACCTCTACGCTGACATCCTCAATGCTGCCCCCGCGGGCGCGCACATAAACCGGATTGGCGATGTTTACGGTGCCGCTGCCAACATCTGCGCCGTTTGCGTCTGTGACAAACGCTTCCTCGCCCAGCGTGAATCCGTCATCATGGAACTCCACGATGGCATAGCCCGCTTCAAAACCGGTTACAGTGCCTTGCATACTTTTTGTGCCCACCGTGACAGTCACTTTGTCTCCGATGAGGATACCTGCTTTATACGGTATATTCGTTGCCAGCAGCTCATCGGGGCATATGAGCGCCATTGCACCGTCTCTCGTTACAACAGCATCCACACTGTCGCCTTCTTTGCCGTAAACCGCTTTAACGATACCGTCAGCGGGCGATATCACCTTATCGCTGCCCGAGGACGCACGCATGGTCAGTATCATCGAATCTGTCTCGCTGATTTGCTGCTCTAAACTCAAGCGTTCGGTTTCAAGCGCATCACTTTCCAGCACAGCGATCACGTCGCCCGTGCTGACCACGTCACCGTTCTCTGCCAGCACCTCTTTCACAGTCCCCGTGAAGCCCGCATAAACGGTCTGATCGTGAAGCGGCTCGACGCTGCCCGCTCCCTTCACCTTCACCTCTATCGTTCCTTTTGTGACGTCGACAATATCATATGTCGTCTTGGCCATCTCCGCCATATTAGCCCTCATGCGCAAATACCCAAACACACCCAAGGCTGCTACCACCACGACGATTGCCAGTATGATGATTCTCTTCTTTTTACTCTTCTTTTTATTCATTGGGTTCCTCCAAATAAAATATCATAAATCGTAAATAACGCTTTTAATTTTGTTATTTAGCTATTTTACCAATTGTTGAGGGAAACAAACAACATGAATTAAGATGCTTTACATAATATTCACATTGCTGATAGTTTTTTAGGGATTTACTTACTGAGGAATGCCATATTCCAACGTATTGGGGTCTTGAAACAAAGGATTCATTGGCGGATAGTATGTGAAAACAACTAATATGAAGAACATCGCGATGATAATGACGAACGATGCAATGTGGTATGCAGGCCCAGACAGCTTTGTTTTTGATATCGTGGCTTTGTAGGCCAGGTAAACACCCAGTACTATGACAACGAACGTAATAATCAGATTGACGACAACGGAGTCGACACCCAGCGTTTTTGATAAATAATACAGGAACAGCATCACAAAAGGCATCAACGGCAGGATAATTGTATGAGCAAATAAAAAGTTCGGAAAGCTTTTACCCACCGTAGAACGTCCGATAGCAAAATAGATCAGCATGGGGAAAAAGAACAGCTTTGTATGCTCCCACGGGCTTTCATTTACCGGACTTATGCTTCCGATCAAACCGGATGGTGCCCACTTATATAGATAGTGCCAAAGAACGGCGAGTCCGAAGATCACAAAAACACCGATGATACCCCATATTTTTAAGTTTCTACGCTCTTTATTGACAATCATATTACTATTTTGTGCGTAGAAACTACATAATATGACTTAAATCAGAATTTCCAGCGCATCAAATACATGGCGAACGCCGTGCACCTGAATACCATCGGGTGCTTTCAACCCTGCCAGATTCGATTTTGGAATCACAGCGCGCTTAAAGCCCATTTTCGCGCATTCCATAAGCCGCTTTTCTATTTGCCCCACAGCCCGAACCTCACCGGTCAGCCCCACTTCACCGATGGCTACCGCGTCGCTGATAGGCGCATCGCGAAAGCTCGATACGATACTGGCTGCCATAGCCAGATCCGCCGCAGGCTGGTTTAAACGCATACCGCCTGCCACATTTAAATAAACGTCCTGATTATAGAGCTTTAAACCCATGCGCTTTTCCAACACAGCCACCATAAGCGCCATGCGGCCAAAATCCAGCCCGGAGGTCATACGGCGCGGCATCTGAAACGACGTGGGACTGACAAGTGCCTGAATTTCCAGCAGGACGGGTCGCGTGCCTTCAATGGCCGGGTACACACAAGAACCTGAAACCTCCTTTGCCCGCTCACCCAACAGCATGCCTGAAGGGTTTTCCACCTCAATCATGCCGTCGTCACGCATATCAAATACGCCGATCTCGTTTGTGGACCCAAAACGGTTTTTGACGGTGCGCAGTATGCGGAATGTTCCTTGCCGCTCTCCTTCAAAGTATAGAACGGTATCCACCATATGTTCCACCATGCGCGGCCCTGCAATTGCCCCCTCCTTGGTGACGTGACCGATTATAAATATCGCTGTGCCGGTCGTTTTTGCCTCGCGCGTTAAAAGCGCAGCACACTCTTTAATCTGGCTCAGGCTTCCCGCCGCCGGACCCAAACGCGAGGAATACATGGTCTGAATAGAGTCAACGACCACAAAATCAGGCGCGTTTTCACGTATGCGCACAATGGCGCTGTTCACTTCCGTTTCGCTTAAGAGCTTCATATCGCTCTGTATGCCGAGCCTCGCGGCGCGCAGGCGAATCTGGCGCAGTGATTCCTCGCCGGATATATAAAGCACGCTTTTGCCCGTTTTGGCCATGGAGTCGGCCACCTGAAGGAACAGCGTCGATTTACCGATACCCGGTTCGCCTCCTGCCAGCACGACCGAGCCTTCCACAACCCCGGCCCCCAGTACGCGATCCAGCTCGTTATATCCCGTACTCCATCGCGCAGTATCTTCCATCGACACATCCTTAAGTAAAACTGCCTGAGCACCCAAGGACATACCGGCAAGACTATTAACAGGCGTTAACAGCACTTTTTCCTCAAGCGTATTCCAAGCCCGGCATGACGGACACTGCCCCAGCCATTTTGTGCTCTGATAACCGCATTCGCTGCAAACAAACGCGTTTTTTTCCTTTGCCATATCCGCCCTCCTCAGCTTGCGCTCTAATTCAACTTTTATACTGTGACTTATTATATATGTTTTCTTCGCAAAGGCAAAGCCCATTCCCTGCATGAAAACAAGCCCCAAAGCTAAGCTTTAAGGGCCTGTCTCATCTATCTCATGCTGCTGCACTGTGCCAAATTTTAAATGGCAAGATCGATATGATGGATGGTGCCTACAGTACCGTTTTCTTTTAAATAAATCGAACTGCTCTTCATTTCACCATATTCATCCGTCATATCCTTAAATTCAAATTGCGTGCTGATATCATTAAGGTATATCGCCCCAATTCCCACATCACCCAACTTAAACAGCGTTCTTTGCCCGTCCTGCGTCATCGAAAGCACCGATAATCGGCTAAACACCTCATCCGCTTCATCAATCCAGCCGTTCTTGTCGGTATCATAAGCACGCAGATCCGCAAAGCCATTGCCGCTTTGCGGCCCGAAAAGCTCACTGCCGTCGTTTATAACGCCGTCGCCGTTTTTGTCGAGCGCCAGAAAACCGCTGTTGCCCGTCGCAAAGGATATGTTGTCCATCACCCCGTCCGCATCCAGATCAAAGGCCTGCTTATTGGTGCTCAGCGTTGGTGCGCCGCCACCCATGACAACCACAAGCGGGTCAACCATTTTCGCGTCTCCCATGCGTATGCTTAGATTTGTCTGCTCATAGTATGAACGGGACATAGAAAATACCATGTTAAATGAAATTTTACGCCCGTCGGCTGTTTTCACATAACCACCGGAATCAAAACGGATATTTTCCTGTTCCGAATAAATTTCCTGATAATCATACCGCATTCCCCAGCCGTTTAAGTTTCCTGGCTGCTGCAAATTGATTGTTATACCGAGGGCAGTTTGGTTGCTCTTAGTAAGCAATTCTTTGGCATGATTTTTGAATTTTATGCGTTTACCTGACAATTGATAAACTAATGCTTCGATAAGTTTTATTTTCGTATCAGTATTAATCTCGTCAATTGATTTGGCTTCAGTATTCAAATATGTCTTTTCGGTGTTAAACTGATAAAGCGAGCCTCTTATATCAATAATAAACGCTCGCTCGTCACCTGTCTCATCCTGAGCGCCTGTCCACACTTCAAGGCTTTCCGATACACTTTTTTCCTTGGATAAACTATGTGAACTGCTTTGCTGAATATTATAGCTATCAATTTTCATAGTCGGCCTCCTTGCCAATTCGCTCCTTAAAACAATAACTCCTCTCCTATATTTCTATCGTGATAACCTCATGATAACTTAACAGGAGAGCGGGGCGTTTTAGCATAATTGCCCGATATTTCTTGTTATAGGAGTAAATTATCTATTTTATTGACTGCTTTGGCTATCGCCTCACGACGTTCTTCCTCTGTGGTGCCCGTTCCGTCCACTAATAGCTCATCAAAGCGACCGATACCCATGAACCTCATCACATCGTGCACATAATTGAGACCCTTATTAAGCGCGGGACGAATCAGCCAAGGAATATGGCCGCCCGAAGACTGGACATAAATAAACCATCTGAATTTATTGTCAAGCAAACCATGTGGCTTATTGTTTTCAAATTCTATTGTCTTTCCTGCCTGAATCACGCAATCGATATACTCTTTGACTGGTGCAGGGAAAGAAAGACTCCACATCGGTGTGGCTAAGACATATACACTGGCATCGCGAAATTGATCACACAATCGGATAATTTGATTGACTTCTTCCTGTTCTTTGGCACTTAGCCTGCTCCTTGCCTCCTCGCTGATAATCGTGCTTCTGCTTTCAAAATAGATATGCTTCAACTGCGGAATATGCTCCTTGTATAGATCAACCTCTTCCAGCTGTAATTCTGGGTCGTTAGACATTAGCCTGTTTACAAGCTCACGCGCAACAGTTTTGCTTGAAGAGAGATCTTCAGGCTTGGTATTTGCAGAAATATAGAGAAGTTTTTTCATGACGGACTCCTATTGATTTTGTATTGTATATAGTTTCGACTGCTATCTCGTATTTATGCGGTTGCAAAAAAAAAGAACTGCGGCTGCAGTTCTTATAGTATATGTTATTCAATTTCGATGCGTTTTTCTTCAGCTCCCTTTTTTGGAAGAGTGACATAAAGCACACCGTTTTCCATTTTAGCGGATATGTTCTCCTCTTCAATATTCTCAAGCACAAACCGTCTTGACAAATCACCCTCAGGTCTTTCTTTTCTCACATACCGGCTAGCTTCTTCTTGCTGCGCTTCTTTGGCCTTAACGCTGATTGTCAGTACACTCTTTTCGCAAACAAGTGTGACATCCTCTTTCTGTACACCGGGAACCTCTGCTTCCACCACAAAAGCGTCTTTTTGCTCTTTCACATTCGCTCTGATCGTACCAACGGCGGAAGCATTATCATTAAAATAATCTCTCCATAATCGTCCTGTCACAATTGGGCTGTATGGTATCAATGTCATAATCAGACGCCTCCTTAATAGCTTTTTGTTATAATTACTTTAACACATTGGTCAAGGTTAGTCAAAGTCTATCCTGTGCGAATACTGTACAAAACACGTCAGATTTCTTATTCATGAGCGGATATTTTAGAATAGTTAGCCCATATGCTGTTATTTGCCCTTTCTCGACCATTAAGACCAAAACAAAAAACGGCGAATAACCGCCGTTTAAAAACAAATCCTATCTATTTGCTTATAAGCTCTCAACAAAGCTTTTTATTCTGATTAAGGCTTCCTTTAAGTTGGGCAGCGACGACGCATAAGAACAGCGGATGAAATTATCCACACTATCTCCAAAGGCGGTACCCGGTACACAAGCAACCTTTTTTTCATAAAGCAGCCGCTGACAAAATTCGTCGGATTTGAGACCGGTCGAGCTGATATTGGGGAATATATAAAATGCGCCCAACGGTTCAAAACAGGTTAACCCCATCTCATTAAACGATGTGTACATAAGCCGCCTGCGTCTATTATATTCATTGACCATTTTTTTAACCTGTACAAAACCATGACTGCATTCATAGCGCAGCGCCTCTATCCCGGCCTCCTGGCTCATAGACGACGCGCACAGCATTGAGTATTGATGGATCTTCACCATCGCGTCAATTAGCGGCTTGGGGCCTGCCGCGTATCCCAAACGAAAACCAGTCATTGCAAAAGCTTTGGAAAAACCGTTAATCACAACAGTGCGCTCATACATACCCGGCAGCGATGCAATCGAGAAATGCTGCTGGTCATATGTCAGCTCTGCATATATTTCGTCAGCAATAACAATAAGATCGTTTTCGATAATAATATCAGCGATCTTCTCGTAGTCCTCCATGGTCATAATCGCGCCTGTCGGGTTATTCGGAAACGCAATGATAACCGCCTTGGATTTTTTTGTGATAGCGCGCCTTAGGCTTTCGGGAGTAATACGAAAATTATCAGCTTCCTGAAGTATCATAGGCACCGGCGTCCCGCCCGCAAAACTCACGCCAGGCATATAAGCCACATATGAAGGCGCAGGAACGATGATCTCATCGCCCGGATTCATGATTGCGCGAAACGCAAGATCAAGCCCTTCGCTGGCTCCCACAGTCACAACGATCTGGTTGGGTTCATAGCTAAGGCCAAAACGCATATCCATATATTCGCCTATGGCTTTTCTAAGTTCAGTACTCCCATGGTTGGATGTGTAATGGGTACGGCCTGACTCCAAAGCATAAATAGCGCTTTCACGTATGTTCCACGGTGTGTCGAAATCCGGCTCCCCCACTCCGAGAGAGATACAATCCTTCATCTCACTCGCAATATCAAAAAATTTGCGTATTCCTGAAGGGGGCACATCCTTCACTCTTGCGGATATCTTCTGATCAATAGTCATGGCGAAATTACCAGCCTTTCCTCTTGCTCTTTCACAGTGAGTATCACGCCCTGCTCTTTATACTTTCTCATAATAAAGTGCGTCACTGTACTTGATACACCTTCCAATACAGCAAGCTTCTCAAATACAAACTGAGAGATCTGTTTCATACTTCCTGCTCTGACGGTCACGGAGAGGTCATACGCTCCAGACATTAAATAGACCGATTTTACTTCAGAAAAACCATATATACGCTCAGCTAGCTCATCATACCCATGGCCTCTTTTGGGAACAACCTTCACCTCGATGAGTGCTTCGGCCTCCTCGGATGCCACCTTTTCTCTGTTGACAATCGCCGAATATTTCACAATTATTTTTTCTTTCTCCATAATCGCAATAGCTTCATTCACCTGCTCAAGCGAAGCCCCGGTCATTACAGCGATCTCTTCCGGCGTCACCTTGGCATCATGCTCCAAGAGATCGAGAATTTCACAGTATAAAGTACTCCTCATCGATATTCCCTCCGTGCAAAACGTTGTTCTTGGTATTCTACCACCTTCATTTCAGTGCGTCAAACACCTGAGTTTTTATTTTCGGTCATATTTACATTTTATATCAACTGCCTTTTACATTTCTTAGGTATACAAAAAGCGCTGTACTTATTTTAAGCACAGCGCTTGTCTGCTGATTAACCTTTAGTAACGATCTCTTCTTGATCTGAAGCAATCGCTGCAATACACCGGTCTCTCACCTGTCGGCTGGAACGGAACCTTTGTATTTGCACCGCACTCCGCACAGGTCGCATCAAACATAGGACGATCGCTCGTTCTCTTCTGGTGTTTTCTGGACTGGCGGCACTGCTGGCAGCGCTTGGGCTCGTTCTCAAAACCCTTTTCCCGATAGAATTCCTGCTCGGAAGCGGTAAATACAAATTCAGAACCGCAATCCGCACACGTTAGTGTCCTGTCTTCAAACATTTTTTCTCCTTTTTTTGTAACCATGGTTCTTAAAGACGAGATGACATTTCTTAACTCCGGTTTAATGTTACTTTCGAACACCAGCGCGGCCAGAAACTTTTTCTTCGGCTTTTGAACGACCATTGTATTTTATATGTACTACATATGCAATACATATTTATCTAATAATATCACCAAACTGCTCTTGCGTCAACACTGTTGCAGCGCAAATTGCCCGTTTATAAGCCCTTTTTCGATGCCTAATCACGAAGCAGAAACTATGCCGTTGGCGAGGTAGCAGGTTGTTCTGGCGTTTCCGTGGGCGGCTGATCCGGTGGTCCTGAGGGATCCGTAGGCGGCGGTGTCGGCGTTACAACCGGTATACTCGGATCAGCGTAATTAGCATAGACTAAACCCGTATATGACCGGTAGGAGCTTTTCTCATACACTTCGGTATGAAGCTCTTTACCGTTAAGATCGAGTATATGCTTATACGATGTCGCTGATGTCGATCCGCGCGCTTCCCTGTAGGTCACGGATTTTCCAACGGGTATCCGAGTGCCGTCAGGAGTAACGGTCGCGTTGTAGACAATCGTTGTTTCAGGTTTCGCACCTGTACCTCCCCTCTCTGACGTAAACGTAAGAATCACATCGCCATAGGTGGGGTCTACAACAGGCGTCCCGTAAATCTCTACTGTGACATTCTTTTCTTTGTAATTGATATACGACACGATAAACATCGGTGTCGGGTTATTATTCTTAAGTTTTAGATCGGGGCCGCCTGTGCTGATCGTCGCATCCAGTCCGATCGGGATATAATCCGAAATAATCGAATGATGCTTGTAATCCGTGACTTCAATACCCGATCTGATAGCCGCATTGTATAGCGTGCTGGAAATCTGGCACACACCGCCGCCCGGATCGGGCACAAAAGCGCCGCCGTTAATTCCCGCCGCTTCCTTCCAGCCGGTCGATGTCTTTCTCGGGCCAGCCTCTTCGTTGACCGACCATTCCACACCCGGCTGCAAAATGATGCCACCTACAATATCACACATTTTGGCTACATTATACACACGGTTCGAGCCATCATGATTTGAATAACTTGATGTCCACGATGCCACAAGCTGTGTCTGCGCTTTAATCTGCTCAAGCGTCACAGTAGGTTCCGTGACTTGAGTCGGAGTTGAGATGACGGACGTCAAATCGCCGTTTTGCACCGCTTCAAGTATCAGCGCTGCCAGTTCGTCCACATCTGTCTTCGTTCCCCTTTGCTCAGGCGTATATAAAAAGCGCGATATGTTGGCATCCTTAGGTATATAATTTTCGATATATTTTTTGTTCTGCCAATACTGATACCGAAACTTATTCGGCATCTCGGTATCAGGAATACGCACAAGTCCCGAAACTTCCTCTGTTCCTTTTCCATAAGAATCGGTCGGTATGGTATATGGCGTGCCGTCTTCAAAATAGCCATCCGGCATAAACGTATAGGTGGCATCCTTAGCCTCAACGTTAAACGGTTCGCCCAAAGATACTAAAGCTGCTTTGACACTTGCTTCGTCTGCGGAAATGCTGACTTTAAAATCTTTTCCGCCGTCCTTAATGTCCGCAAGTTCTTCACTGCGCTTTTTAAAATCCCCGCTGCGGCTAAATTCTGAGGCTTGGGCAATGATGTCCTCATAATCGGTTGTGAGGCCGATAGTCTCAGCGTCAAGCGCCGTCACGACGCCGCCGACATCAAATTGAAGCTGTGTGGCATCCATCAAATCAGCCGCGAGAGCTTTCGTGGCCTCACGCGCTTCTTCTTTCGTCATCCCGGAGATATCAATGCCGCCGACGCTCACACCATTTGCTATCGTGCCATAGTCTAATATACGCTCAATGTTGCTTGCATCCTTAGATCCAAAAACCAGAACACCAGCTACACCCAACGCGACAATGAGTACACTCACAGACACGATTAAGAATATTTTTAAGCCCTTATTGTTCTTGCCCTTTCCGTCGGCCATCCAATCTTCCTCCAGTATATATGCTTTCCCAACTTAAATTATCATACAATAAATCCTCTTGTTTGTAAACCACGACAACGGCTGCTTCCTTTCACCCGGAATTCTTATTCCACAGGCTGCATCACTGCACCCGGATCAGGGCCATTGACATAATAAACGCCCTTAAACGCTTTATATGTATCCTTGGAAAACAGCTCGGATTTAACAACGTTCCCGTTTGCATCCAGGTACTGTTTATACACTTCCCATGTCTGACCGTCACGTGACTTGACCCACTCCACGGTTTTTCCGGCTGAAATAGGTGTTCCTTCAGGATCGGTCGTCGCGTTGTAATGGTATTCCGATTCGGGGGCGGTGTCGGTCGCCACCTGCGTATTCGTGAATTCGACTTTGTAGCCATGTGTCAGCGGCGGGCCGTAAACCTCGACCGTCAGTTCCTTATTCCTCTCATCCATAAATGCGGCGATATAGACCGGCATATCATATGGATTGGAAATCTTAAGATCCGGGCTGCCCGTGCTGATGGTGGCATCCATACCTTTGGGTATATAGGATGACGGCCAGCTGTGCGCTCTTCTTTCTACCACGGTGAGTTCAGCGCGTATGACCGCGTTATAAAGCGTGCTCGACACCTGGCAAACGCCGCCGCCCACTTCCATGCGGTATTTGCCGTCTGCAATTCCGGGTGCGTAAGCCCAGCCCACTGTTTTCGCGGTATCATCATTTCTGGGACCGGCGGCTTCATTGATCGACCATGTTTCACCCGGCTCAATGATCGTACCGTTGACGACACCTGCCATAATCCGAATATTCGTGACACGATCTTTGTCATCAAGCCCGCTGCCATCAAACGATGACTTGTATTTGCCGATAAGCTGTGTATTGGCCTTGAGCGTTTCTACATCGATGGCTGCATTGGTAATCACAGCCGGCGCTTCCACCACGCTAAAGTCCCCGTTGTTCACATTCGTGCTGATCAGCTTGGCCAAAGCTTTCACATCAATATCCACACCCGTTACTTCATCGATATATGTAAACCGGCCTTCGCCCAGCACGTCGTCAGCTATCTGAAGCGTTGCGTCTTGCGGCAGCGTATCTATCGTCGGTTTGAGCGCTGTGATCTTTTCCAACACGAGCGCTTCATCGGCATACAGACCGATCTCAAAATTCATGCCGCTTTCCTGCGCCTGCGCTTTTTGTTCTCTAATAAGTTCGCCGTCTCCCAACTGGCCGAAAAGCATAGCCTTTTGAAGCGTTTGGGCAAGCCCCGCTTTTATGCCCAGCTCCGGCGCTGTGTAGGTATGCTCCACTCCGCCTGCGGTAAACGTATAAGTAAATCCCGCTTCAATCTGAGCGGCAGCCGCAGTCAGACTTTCATTGGCAAGCGCCTGCTCGTAGCTTTGACCGGATATATCCACACCCTCAACCGAAATGCCTTGTATAAAGCGCCCCGTTTCAATCAGCCTAGCCTCACGCTGCTCAGGTGTCATGCCGGCGCCGCTAAGCAGCAATATCAGCACCACGATCAGCGCTACGATCAAAACTCCTAAAGACAAAAGCATTATTTTAAATAATTGAATATTATTGGATCGCCTCCGCATCCTAGCCCTCCCCTTTTCCGCTGTGCAATAATACAGCTAAAGATATAATAATATAAGACCTTTGTAAATAACAATGAAAATAGTGTCATTGACTTTACAATATTGTCATTTTAAACTCAGTCACGGCTTTCCATGATCTTCACATAGACTTTTCTATGCCGGGGCCCGTCAAACTCGCAAAAATAAATGCTCTGCCAAGTGCCCAGCACAAGATGCCCGTCTTGTACAATAACCGTTAATGAAAAGCCTGTCATCATGGCTTTTGTGTGCGCATCAGAATTGCCTTCTCCATGATAAAAACCGCTGTTTGGCACAGCGCGTTCCAAAGCAAAAAGCAAATCTCTCTTGACATCCGGGTCCGCATTTTCATTGATTGAGACACCCGCAGTGGTATGCGGTATAAACACACAAACGAGGCCTGTTTGCACACCGCTTTCCTTTAAACACCGGCTTATATCAGCTGTGATGTCTACAAGCTCGCATCTTTTTGTTGTAGAAATACTAATTGTTTTCACTGTTATCCCTCATATGATAGGAGAGTATATATAAGCTGTCACTCAAATGGACATTTTCAACACTGACACCGCGGCGCACCTGTACGTCCACCGGAGCAAAATTCCATATTCCTTTCACGCCCAGGCTGACCAGTTCGTCTGCTGTTTTCTGCGCATACTGTTTGGGTACGGCGATAATGCCGATATCCACTGCATTCTTTTCTAAAAAAACGGACAGCTCATTCATAGGCCGGATGATTAATCCACCCACCTCGCGCCCGACCGCTTGTTCATCTGAGTCAAAAACACCAATGATATGATAGCCCTCATTGGCAAAATGCCTGTATTTTAAAAGCGCTTGTCCGATATTTCCCGCGCCAACGATGACCGCCTTGTAAGAGGAACCGATACCCAGTATCTTCATGATCTCCAGCTTTAAGCGGCACACCTGATAGCCATAACCCTGTTGCCCGAATCCGCCAAAGCAATTGAGATCCCGCCTTATCTGGGAAGCGTTCAGATTCATCTCGCTACTCATGCGGGACGATGAAACGCGTTCAATCCCAGCCGCCTCAAGTTCAGATAGATACCGGTAGTATTTTGGCAATCTGTGTATCACCGCTTCAGAAATCCGATTATCCTGCATGACTTAAGCCCCCCTTTCTTTGATGTATTATAACATAATAATTGCAACAAACAAAGCTTTTAAGCATTGCTTTTTCATTAATTTGACAATACACAAAATATTCCTCAAATTCAGCCTAATACTGTTTGACGGCTATGAGACAAAAGAGTAGAATACACTTAATACAAAATTCATTCGCATATATTTTATACCATACCGCAAATCCATAACTTTGCCATGTTATATATGGCATTAATTATAAATGTATAAATCTGGGAGGTTTTTATGGACAAAAGAGGTAGAACATCGGCGTTCGTCTTAGGTCTCATTGCGGGCATTTTTAACATTCTGTTAAGCATTATATTCCTTTTTGCCGGTATCGTTGCATCGGCAGGGTCATCATTGTTGGGTTTAGGCTCCGCGACTGGCATCATATGGGCGATTTTGGCCTTGGCCTTCATCGCAGCAATTATTAATCTCATCGGCGGCTGTATATGCCGCAGCAACCGCACAGCGGGTGGTGTCATGATGCTAGTGACCGCATTGCCGCTTCTTATCTTAAGCCTCATAGGTCTCATTTCATTGGGAGCCTACCCTTATTATGGCTTGGAGGGAAGCATCATTCTGTGTGTGTTTCTGCTGATTATTGAGCTGCTTTCAATCGCCGGCGCCGTGCTTGCGTTCGTACCGCCCAAAACGACCGGTTATTCATATGGCCAGCCTTACCCGGGCTATGGACAGATGCCATACGGCCAGCAGCCATACCAAGGCTATGCGCAGCAGCCGTATCAGAATTATGCGCAGCAGCCATACCAGGGTTATGGAAAGCCGCCCTATGGTCAGCCGCAAGCCTTTGATCCGCAGGCCTCTGCACAGCAGCCCTATTCACAGCCGCATACGGAGACGACCGAGCAGACACCAAATGAACCCGGCCAAAACGCACCGCCAAGCAGCGAAAGCGGTATCACTCCGGATATGTAGCCAGCAAAACCAAAGGCCCATCGGCTTAAATGCCAAGGGCCTTTTTTTGTCCTTGTTATTATTGAAAAAACAGACTTGCTTTAAGTTTACTTTTCACGATAACCAGAATCTTTATATGAACAAGTTTGTATCGCTGCTTTCCGCCGCGCCAAGGTAAGATGCCACGCCCGCAAGCTCCACACCGTCGATCAGCTCTTCCTTGTGTATGCCCATCACATCCATCGACATTGTACAGGCTACCAACTTCACGCCGTTCTTCTTAGCTTGTGCAATGAGTTCATCCAGCGTCGCCACATTCTTTTTCTTCATGATACCCTTCATCATGACCGAGCCCATACCCAGCATGTTCATCTTCGACAGCTTGAGTCTGGATGTCCCGCGCGGCATCATAGCGCTGAACATATTCTCTATAAACGTCTTTTTTACTTTGACCTTTTCATGGCGGCGCAGAATATTAAGGCCCCAGAATGTAAAAAACATGGTGACTTTACGACCCATCGCCGCCGCACCGTTGGCAATTATAAAGCTCGCCAACGCTTTATCCATATCACCGCTGAACACCACCATAGATTTATCATTGCCCGAGGCGCTCACGCAGGCGCCGGGTGCAGCCGCCTCTCCTTCAATACCCTTTTTAATCCATACTGCGAAGCCGTTATCCAGCTTTTCGCCTTTCAGATACGTATTCTTAGTCCGTGCGCACCACGCTGATGCATCCGCAAAAAATCCGGGGTCTGTGGATGTAATGTTGATAATGTCTCCTTCCTTGGCTTCCAGCATGGCCTCATACAGCTTGATCACCGGCCCAGGGCACTGAAGCCCGCAAGCGTTGACAGTGAGCGTGTTGGCAGAGTTGACTGCGGTTTTGGGAATGCTCTTGACTTCCTTCATAGCCTTGGCTCCTTCCTGTGCACCGAGCGTGTAATCTTTGCTGGCTGTTCGGTATGTGATATAGCCGCCCGCAAGATTGCGCACATCCTTGAATCCATTCTGAAGCATCAGGCGGCTCGCGATATAGGCACGGATACCCACCGCACAAAAAACAATATACGTTTTATCTTTGTCTAGCGTATCAAGCTTCTCACGCAAGCTGTCCACAGGGATATTGATGCTGCCGGGAATGGTGCCCATCGACACCTCGGCGGTTGTCCGCACATCCAGCATCACAGCATCCTCGCTCATCGTTTTTAGCTCACCGAACGTAACGCTGTGCATAAGACCCGATAGTATGTTGTCAGCCGAATAGCCGGCCATATTGACCGGGTCTTTCGCAGATGAATACGGCGGCGCATAGCAAAGCTCAAGCTCCTCCAAATCATAAACTGTGGCACCAAACCGCATTGCGGCAGCGATCACATCGATACGCTTATCAATGCCTTTATAACCCACTGCTTGGGCCCCCAACACTTTGCCGTCCTTAGCAAACAACAGCTTCATTGTGAGCGGCATGCCGCCCGGGTAATATCCCGCGTGCGACAACGGATGAATCACTGTCACATGATAATCCTCGTGGATTTTCTTGCCTGCGTTTTGCAGCTGTTTCTCATTGAGGCCTGTTGAAGCCACCGTCATATCAAAGACCTTCGCCACACTGGAACCCAGCGTACCTTTATAGCGTCTGTTCAAACCGCATATGTTGTCCGCTGCCATACGTCCCATTTTATTGGCCGGCCCCGCCAGCGGTATCATAGTCTTCTCACGGCTCACATAATGCTCGACCTGTACGGCATCACCCACGGCATAGATGCTTTTATCCGAGGTGCGCAAATATTCATCCACAACGATCCCGCCGCGCTCATTTGTCTCCAGTCCGCACGCAACAGCCAAGCCCGAATTCGGCTTCACACCGATGGCGAGTATGACAATATCCGCCTCGACACGGCGCTTATCAGTCACCACATTCACGCCGTTTTCAGTCTCATCAAAGCGCATAACGCGCTCGGACAGCGCCAGCTTAACGCCGTTTTCCGTAAGATGCTTATGAACGATCTGTGCCATCTCGAAATCAACAGGCGCCATCACTTGATCCAGCATTTCAACAAGCGTGACCGAGAGCCCCGCATGAACGAGGTTTTCGGCCATCTCCAAACCGATAAATCCGCCACCTACGACAACGGCTCTTTTCGGATTGTTTTGTTTTAGGGCTTCAATAATCGCGTCCATATCGGGTATATTCCAGAGAGATTTAACCCTGTCACTCTGCGCACCGGGGATATTCGGCACGATTGGCGTGGAGCCCGGAGAGAGTACCAACACATCATAGCTCTCGATATAAGTTTGGTTTTCGCGTGCCACTGTCACCGTTTTGGCTTGCCGGTCGATAGACTTCACTTCGCTGTTCACGCGCACGTCAACGTTAAATCGCGAATGAAATGCTTCAGGCGTTTGCAGCAGCAGCTTATCTCGCTGCTCTATAACGCCGCCAATGTGGTACGGAAGTCCGCAGTTTGCAAAAGAGATATAAGGCCCCTTTTCCAGCATAACGATCTCCGCGGATTCATCAAGCCGCCTTAAACGTGCCGCACAGCTCGCGCCGCCCGCCACACCGCCTACTACGACAACCTTCATTTTCCTTACCTCTCTTCCTCAAATACCAATGCACCCATTGGACAAAAACGTACGCACTTTGCGCACTCAATGCATTTAGTTTGCTCAACAAACGGCGCTGCCACACCGGTTTGCGCAAGCGCCCCAACAGGGCATACCCTGACAGAAGGACATGCATGATTCTGCGGACATCTATGTTTTAAAACTTTGAGTTTCAATTTTGTCTGGCCCCCTTGTTGTTAATTTTCGATACTTTTTTCACAAGACTAATATATATACATGAGATTTATTTTACCGTAACTTTGTCACGCAAACTCTTTCAAAGGCGATGTGTTTCGGCAAGTTTATCATATAGGCGTATGATATTGACATTATTTATTTCCTAACCTATACTCAAGTCATGGTTTAATATGGCACAATTTCCATCTCTCTATTTCCCCGTCAAAATCAGCGAAAGGTCGCAATTCTATGGCAAATGTTGAAGTTTCTCCGCAATTAAAACCAGAACACAAACACAAAGAACCTCCGGTCGGCCTTGGCGGATGGTTTACTTTTATCATTATCGGCCTTATTGTATTGATTATTTCAGGCGTTGTCGGGCTTTCTCAAATGTTATCATACCTTGTCTACTATCCTGTTTATTTTATTATTTTTTTGTCTATTTGTATAATCAATGAGCTCTTTCTGTCTGCTGTACTTCTGTTTTTTATATACAAACGAAATATTATCTTCAGGAAACTTTATGTTATACAGACCTGTATATTAATTGCTAGTCTGCTTTTCATATTTATTCTATCGTTTTTATTTAGTATATCTACTGATTTTTCTATTCTAGGTATTCTTGCACGTATCTTATGGACGGTTTATCTTTTCCGCTCCGAACGTGTTCATAATACCTTTATTGGTTTTAAAACAATCAGTCATGAACTGGCAGATAATGTAGATAATACAGATCTATAACTTCAACGCTTATTATTTTTTGTTTTTCTAGTTTTAAATCATTAACGAATTAACATTTTTGTCTTTAATTTTCTTCCACTTTCTATATCAATTATATGTATTCATCATACACAATAATTAACAGTGTAAAACGTTACATTTAAGCAAAAAATAATCCCATAAGAAATTGTTGTACATAACGACAT
This sequence comes from Bacillota bacterium, assembly GCA_023436115.1. Classification (GTDB taxonomy): domain Bacteria; phylum Bacillota; class Clostridia; order Christensenellales; family SZUA-584; genus SZUA-584. The sequence continues at coordinate 95,765 of JAEZKQ010000024.1, forward strand.
AAAGAAAGGAGGTAGTATAATGTCTTCTCGTTTGCGTAAATATGGTCCGGATCATCCATGGACAAAGTTTAAAATAGAGTGTGCAAGCGATCTTGGTATAGCACAGTATTGCAAAGAAAATAACGATGAATATAAAGGTGATCTTCCAGCCCGTGTGAACGGCCAACAGGGAGGCCCCATCGGCGGAGAAATGGTCAAGCGCATGATTGCAATGGCCGAGAAACAAAAGGGTCTGTAAGCACAAATATATCTTTAAAGAAACTGATTTCACACCCCGCCTAGGGGTGTTTTTTTAGCGGGCGAGGAGATTAATTCTCCTTCGCCTGCTCCGACGTTATTTCTGTAATACGGACACCGAAATTGTCATCAATGACCACAACCTCGCCTTTGGCAAAAATCTTGCCGTTCACAAGCACATCCACCATTTCACCCGCAAGCCTATCCAGCACAATAATGCTGCCTCTGTTAAGGTCGAGTATTTCTTTTATGCTTTTGCGTGTTTTCCCTAAGACAACGGTCACATGCAGCGGCACATCGATAATCAGATCAATGTTTTTTCCATACTCAGACTGACCTGCGGAAAAATCGTTCTGCTTTGTGTCAAACGACTGAAACTTTACCGCTTTTAATTCAACCTTATCTTCATTTTGCATCCTTTGCACTTCCTTTTCTTTCGCTCGGGGTGCGCTAGCACGTGGAACGGGCGGTGGTGTCGCTTCGGGTTCCTCACCGATCAGTGTTCGCGCAAGCTTTTTTCCAAATTCGAAAGGCATAATTTGCAATATATTGCTTTGTAACAGATCCTCTATCTCAAGACGAAAACTGGTCTTTATCAGCAATTCCCCATTTGGATCATAAGAGTCGGTATCGCGTGATATTTCTCTGATTAATGGCGGCGATATGTTCACACTGATATGCAGCAAGTCTGCCAAGGAAGTTGATGAAGACCCGACCATCTGATTCATAACTTCACTGATTGCGCTTAAATAGAGCTCTTCAACATCAGTATCGCTGCCCACAAGCACTTCAGTAATCGCGAGGGCATCTTCTTTTTTAATCAAAAAGATATTGGTTCCGTCAATTCCCTTCGTATATGAAACCTCAGTAGCCACCATCGGCTTTTCATATTCATTCAAATACTCGTTTCCACGACACAAACTGACTTGGGGTGTCGTGATATTGACACGCTTACCGAGCAATGTCGAAAGAGTCGTTGCCGATGTACCCATGCATATATTACCGATTTCGCCAAGCGTATCTTTCTCTATATCAGTGAGCATCATGTCAGAACTAGCGGCATAACTGGGATTATATATATCATTGTTCATTGATGTCTCGTTCATCTACCGTCTCCTCCTTTAATATATCGACAATCTTCACCGCATAGTTAGAGCCTTGCATGCCTATAAAGCCCTTAAATTTGGGTATATGTTCAACTTTCACGGTGACCGGCATGTTGATATTGTGATCAACTTTGATGACATCTCCAACCTGCGTGTTAATAATATCGCGTACTGTCGCGTTTATTTCGTTGAAGACGACATTGAGCGTTAAATTAACGCCGGCAAGTCCTTGCTTTAATTCATTGGTATTCATGGTCTTCCGGCCAAAATCATGCTCGGAATACCATGTTTTCATCACCAGCTTTTTGGCAATGGGCTGTACAGCCACATTGGGTATACAAATATTGATGATGTCCGACACACCGCCGATTTTGACATTCATCGTAATAATGGCAATCGGTTCATTTGCGGATACGATTTGGACATATTGTGAGCTTGTCTCAATACGATCCAAACGAACATCGACTTTATTAATTTTTTCCCAAGCCTCGTTCATCAATGAAAGCATTTTTTTCGTGATGCGTTCCATGATGGAAAGCTCTATTTCCGTGAACGGCTTGTCAATGGCCTGAAGCTCCCCTGAACCGCCCAGCAGCCTGCTCACGATTTCATACGAAATCGCGGAGGATATCACAAAAAGCGAGCTTCCCTCCAGCGGGGGCATATTGATGATCGACACAACAACAGGCGACGGCATGGAATTGCTAAGCTCAGAAAACGATTGCTCCTCAATTGAAATGACATCTACCTCGCAAAGCGTACGCAGCGTACCCGATAAGTATGTAGAAAGACGGCTTGCATAGTTATCATAAATAAAATGCAGCGTTCGTATCTGTTCTTTGGAAAACTTATTGGCAGTTCTAAAATCGTATGTCTTTACTGTCTGGGTATCATCTATAGGGCCTTGCTCAACAGGCGCATCCTTGCCTGATGTTAAAACGCTTAACAGCTCATCTATTTCGTTTTGCGACAAAATATTGGCCAAAGTTATTCTCCTCGCAGTTTTTGGGTTTTTTACTGAATCACATAATCATTAAAATAGATAGTTCCTATATAGTCAAGCCCCATCTTGCTTTCCAAATTCTTCGCGATCTCTTTGCGCAAAGTGTCTTCAATGCCCTGGCTGCGAAGCTCGTCCTCTGTCTTGCTCCGAAGTGTAAACACGATCACATCCCGTATGATATGATTGTTCTCAGTCAGATACTCTCTTGCGCTCTCCTCATCGGTTGTGCTCAGTTCTAATACGATCGTCACTTTTATCAGTGCTTTGCTGTCTTTAATATTGGTCACAAAGTAGTCACCGGGCGTATAAAAGAAGGTTTCAGGCTCAGGCGGAGGCGTTAAAAACAGAAAATAGACAGCGGCTCCCGCTACAGCAAGCACCAATATAATAATGATAATAGCTTTTTTCATTCCAGTTACCTCTATTCCATAAGTATGCTTTGAAGCACAAAATCCACTCGCCGGTTCAAAGCTTTACCTTCATTCGTATCATTGGATGCTACGGGATGATATTCACCCCGCCCGGCAGGATCCAGCTTCACAGGATCAATATCTATAATAGTCTTCATAAAAAGAACGACTTCATGTGCTCTTGAGAAAGATAGCATCCAATTGTCTTCGAACTTTGAATTTTGAATCGGAACATTATCCGTATGTCCCTCGACACGTATGGTCTTTATCAGATCATCATACTCCATAATGATTTCGCATATGCTGGGCAGCATCTCTTTTGCTTCCGGTTTGATAACGTCACTCCCCGAATCAAACAACGCAGACTCGGTCATTCTTAGCATTATGACATTGTCCTGCATCTTAACATTGAGTTTATCCTGCAAGCCTTTAACTTCAATATATGCTTTTATTTTCTCATAAAGCTCGTCAAATCTTTCTTGTACGTCGGCAGCATTCCCTCCAACTACATCCAGTTCATCCGACTCTGTCGCGTCAGGATCTGTCTCTGCCTTATCCGTTGTGTTCTGACCTTCAATAGCAGGTGCGCTCACATCGCTGCTGCTAAGGGCGTTAACAGCCACGATAGGTGTGCCCGAGAGAGCATTGGCGAGTTCCTCCCATTTTTGCGAATCAATTGTTGAGAAAGAAAATAGAAGGACAAAAAAAGTCAGCAACAGTGTGACCATATCGCCATAGGTATCCATCCAATAAGCACCCTCACCCTGTGGTTCCTGCTTCCTTCTTCTCATAATTCCCTCTTATATCTCTTTGACTTCCGGATTTGTCGTGTTTTCCTCGTCCTTGCGAACGTCGCGCCGCGCGATAAATGATGTCAGCTTGTCTTTAATAATGCGGGGGTTTTCCCCATCTTGTATAGAAAGCAGCCCTTCTAAATAAAGTTCTTTTTGCAGCGCCTCGCTATCGCTATGCACTTTAAGCTTCTTTGCAATTGGCGTAAATACCAGATTGGCCAAAACAACGCCGTAGAAAGTTGTAACAAGTGCAACGGCCATGTTGGGCGCAAGCGTATCCATATTATCCAATTCTTTAAGCATATTAATGAGTCCGATCAAAGTACCGATCATACCGTATGCGGGCGAATAAGAGGACATACTGAGTATAATGGCTTGCCCCTGTGCATGTCTTTCCTGTATAAAGGCTATTTCTGTTTCGAGTATGTTTTTCACCAATTCGGCATCAGCGCCATCCACGATTAGCATAATGCCTTTTTGAAGAAACGGATTGTCCATCTCACCCATAGAATCTTCAAGCGCCAGCAATCCTTCACGTCTGGCTATATTGGCGATGCGTATAATCAAATCGATATCGTCGTTTAAATCGATTCTTTTAGCCCGAAAAGCGTTTTTATAGACAGTTCTTAAGGACTTAAGCATCTTTCCCGGATAAGATACGATCGTCGATGCGATTACGCCTCCGAAAACGATAAATATAGACGGGACATCAAAAAAAGATATCAATTCTCCCTCTAACAGAATTGAAATGACGATACAGGCCAGACCTGTAACGATACCGATTATTGTTGTTTTTTCCACTCAAAACACCCCTAATACTTTTTGACACTGACACCGTCGGAGCTGTATATCTTACGTTTGTATTCAATAATCAAATTCTGTATTTCTTCGCTGGTTTCCGACACAACAAGCTTTCGGCCCGATACCATCGAAACCACGGTATTAGGCGTTTCCTCAACAAATTCGATCAGCTCACAATTGATTAAAAACTCTTGATTATTTAAACGATGAACCCTAATCAAAACCGATATTCCCTCCTACATTTTAATTCCACAAAATTCTCTTCAGATGGGGCGGTTATGAGGCGGGAAAAGCCTTATTTTCCCGCCTTTTTCGGTTCGTTTATCTGACCATGTTAACGAGTTCTTCAAGCATCTCGTCCGTGGTGGTAATAATTCTTGAGTTAGCCTGAAAGCCTCTCTGTGTGACGATCATATCCGCAAATTCGGCCGTCAGATCCACATTCGCCATTTCCAGCGTGCCCGGATTCAGCTTGCCGGCGCCTTCGGTTGCCGGCTTGCAGTATTGTGCATCGCCCGAGTTGACTGTGGTCCTGTACGAGTTTTCACCGCACTTTTCCAAACCGTTCGGATTGGAGAAGAGAGCAACCGCTATATTCCCCAGCACAGTGCTGACACTTGTTGCTTCGTCAAGCCCAACCACCTCGCCATTGCTGTTGATGGAAATGTCATAGTAGTCTGGGTCAACGAAAATTTTCTGCATAAGAGGTTTTCCGGCCGCATCGTATTGTATGTTGCCGGCTGCGTCTAAATCAAAACCCATGACATAGTTGCCGTTGGCATCCACAAGATAATTCTGAGCATCCGTGTAAAGATTGCCGGCGCGTGTGTAAGTGGTTTGTGTACCATCCGAAATGATAAAGTAGCCGTCTCCGTCGATGGATAAATCCATCGAGTTACCAGTGTACTGCGGCGTCCCTTTGGTATGCAGCACATCAATGGTAGCCACCTGCACGCCAAGACCTATCTGCTGCGGGTTCGTGCCGCCCGTGCTGCCGTTTGTTGTCGAAGCGGGTTTTATTGTCTGGCTGTATATATCCTGAAAGATCACACGGCTTGATTTATAGCCGATTGTGTTAACGTTGGCAATATTGTTGCCGATCACATCCATCTTTGTCTGGTGGTTTCTTAATCCGGTCACACCGGAATATAATGAACGCATCATGGTTTAGTTACCTCCTTGTTATGCAACCTCAGTTATTTTTGCGACAGGCACATTTTTCTCGTTCACGACGGCATAGATTTCCCCGTCCTTAATCACAAGCTTGCTGACCTGTCCGGTTATCGTTGTTTCCGTGCCATTTTCGTCCTTCATTTTAGCTGTTACCGTCTTGCCGATCAGATTCGAGCTCTGCACAATCTTGTCATCCAAATCGCCCTCGACAGCCGACGCATCCATCACGCCTGTCACTTTTGTGGATTCAAATGTTTTTCCGCCGACAAGCAGATAGTTGATACCCTTTTCGGTGACCACCCCATCCACTTTACCGAAGATCAGACCGGAAGCATCATCTATATATACATACTTGCCGATCATGCTGTATGCCTGACTTGTGCTAAAGCCCGCGCTGAGCTCTGAAAACTGTTCCAGAAGCGAAAATTGCGCCATCTGAGATATAAACTCCGTATTGCTTGTGGGCTCCAAAGGATTCTGGTTGGACATCTGCGCAACAAGAATCTTTAAAAATTCATCTTTCCCCAGCGCGTTTTTACTTCTGCTCTGAGCTTTTTGATAGTCTTCCAGCGTTCTGACCGCAGAACTTGCCGCTGTGGTTGTATTGACTGTTGACATTCGTTTCAACTCCTTTTAAGCGAGGTACTCGACAGAACTGCCGCCCCAGCCGTATCCGGGCGTTTCCGTTATCGTACCGTAGAACCCGCCGCTCATGATCTGCTCCAATGATGCGTGAGTACGGCTGCTTTGTTTCTTTGCAAAGCCTGCATTGCCGTCACGGAAGGACTTATGGCCGTCACTGTCTTGCATCTGGCTCTGATACGTCACGTCAATGTTGGAAACAGCAATTCCCTTTTCCTTAAGCGCCGACTGCATTGCCGATGTCTGATCTGTGAACAAGCCCTTCACTCCAAGATCTTCTGTCTTGATCTGCATGCGGAACTCGCCGTTTTCCATTGTAATCTTAATGTTCACCTTGCCCAGAAAATCGGGTTTAAGCTCCACGTCAAAATCATAACGGCCTTGCGAGGTCTGCGTGCTCATCTTATCCACTATTCGCATCACATTGTCTTTAATAAAGTCAGACTGAGCAGCCTTTGCGGGCTGAACGTTTGGCTCCGCCGGGCTGACTTCCTGCGCCACTGCCGCCCCGGTCGGCAAACCGGGCTGCATCACCGCATCCGTCTTAGCGGGCTGCTCCGGCATCGCATCGGCAGACTTGGCTGCTGATTCCGGCATATTCACACCGACCTGATCTGCTGTTGTCGACGGGACCGCTGCCTTAATGGGCTGGATACGATCCGGAATGACTCCGGTCTCTGCCGTTTTGACCGGCTCCATTGGCAGCTCTTCCGTTGATGCCGCGGCTTTATCGCTTTGTAACGTTTTTAGTTTCATAAGCATGCTTATCAGCTTATCTTCCGATGTTGCAGTATCCGTCTGCACTGTTTCCGTTGCCAAATGCGCATCCTGCGTCTTTGGAACAGATATCTGATTTTTATTGGTACTCTCGAGGGAGCCCAAATACTCGCCAACTGCTTTTATAATGGCCTGCTGCTCATCCTTGCCGAGCAGGCCGAATTGGCCGTTTGACAGCATCCGTGCATATTGCTCAAACGCCCCTGATTCCTGCGCACCTTCGGGAAGAACAAACGGTAGGCTTGCCGTTTCCGCCGCCGATTCATTTGATGTCATCGTGTGTACAGGCTGCGCATTTGCGGTCGAAGCTTGCAGGGCGTCTGGCTGATAATCCAGCAATAATCCGAATCCTTCGAGAATGCCAACAATTTCAGGCGTTGCTTGTTTTGCGACCGAATCTGTGGCCATGCTGTTATCGTTGTTGCCGTTGATCTGGTTGGTGACTGTGGGCAAACCGTATGGCGATTCATCTTCCAATATCACGCAGTCTTCAAGTTTTTTCTTAAATTCTGACGGACCTTTATTCTCGCTGCCGGTCTTCGCACAGCCGTTCACCGTTTTCATATCAGCAACCGCATTAGCTGGTGTTTCACTTAACACCATCGCTGCATTCAAATGATATACCCCTCCTTCTTAATAGAGTTTGAACGGACATCAAAACCTCCTTTTTCACTTCATCATTTCTGATAGAATCTTCGTTGCTTCCTTAGAATTCATATTGGCCAGGATTTTTGAAGCACTTTCGCTGGACATGTTCAGAAGCAGGTTGGCTATATACTTTGTAGAATCCAGTCCTCTGATAACCTCTGCAGCCTTCACGGGATCCATCGACTCAAAGATCTTGGCTGTTGACTGCAGATCCGATAGCGACTGCTCAGTCTGGGAGGGCTCTGCTTCTTCACTTTGCTGACTTTTTTCCTGTTCCGACAGTGCCAGCTCACGTGCGGCCAAATCTTCCTCCAGCAAATTTAACTCATCTTCTTTATTATCGAGCTTTTTTTGCTTTTCCTTAAGCTTTGCTTTTTGATTATCGATATCTTCTTGCTGAATCTGTAATTCAGCTTTTAACGCATCGATTTCTTCAGCCGTCATTGCGCCTTCAGCAGTTTCCCCTGCCGGGCTGTCCGTTTGCAAAAAGGCCGCCACGGCCTGCCGAACAGAACCGACATCAAAATAAACAATTGCTGCACCTGCAATCAGCAACACAATTAAAAAAATGCTGAAAACAGCTCCGCCCGATAATTTCTTTTTCGGGGATTTAACCGGTTTCGGCGTTGTTGGCGGCGGTGCAGCCTTGGTCATTTTAGGCGCGTTGGGAGCTTTGGGCTGTTTAAATCCCTTTCCAAGCGTTTCTTGGTTGTCCTGCGGCCTGTCGCCTCTTCTGTTATCCTGATAATCTTCCTGCATAAATACACCTTTAAGATACTGTCACTTTATATGACACCAAATCGTCAATAAGCTTGCTCTGCTCTTTTTTAATCTCGCCCAGATACTCAGTGTATTGAGTTTCGCGAAGCTTATCGAGCAGCTTTATCTCTCTGCGGACATGCACAAGCTTTTGCATCCAATGTTCCTTTTCCCTCTCGAGCTTGCCGATTTGCTCCATGACGGCGGCCATAGCCGCTTTTGAGCTGTCAAAAAAAGATCCATAGTGCTGCACATGGGGGGCTATCATACCCTTCGTCACGGCCCCGCTGTACTCGACCTTTGTTTTGTCATAACCACGATTCAGCACAGCCAGATCATCCTTCAGCCGGTTGATGTTCGCTTCGATCAAACCAATCTGAAGCTTATGCTGTTTTTCAAGACCCAGCTGCATGTCGTACCACGCCTGCAACGAGAAAACAAATTTCTTCATTCTTCAACACTTCGCCTGTCGTAAATTTTTGCTACCAGATCCATTGTTTCTTCAAAGGAAAACTTCTCATCCACCTGTTGTTTTAAAAGACTGTTGATATCATCAATGAGTGAAATGGCTTCGTCAATTTTCGGGCTGGAACCGGCTTTGTATGCACCAATTGATATCAAGTCCTGCGCGTCCTTATAGGTTGCCATCACGCCTTTTAGGTATGACGATTTTCTTAGCTCCTGCTTATCCATCACATCGGGCATCAAGCGGCTGACGCTTTGCAGCACATCGATGGCAGGATAGTGGTTGTTGTTCGCCATCTTTCTGGAGAGCACGATATGCCCGTCCAGAATACCTCGGACGGTATCGGAGATAGGCTCATCCATATCGTCACCTTCCACAAGGACGGTATACAAACCTGTAATAGAGCCGTTGCTGCACATACCCGCGCGTTCAAGCAGTTTAGGCATAATCGCGTAAACACTGGGCGTGAAACCGCGTGATACGGGCGGCTCTCCAATGGCCATACCAATCTCACGCTGCGCCATCGCAAAACGCGTGAGTGAATCCATCATTAACATCACGTCATAGCCCTGGTCGCGGAAATATTCAGCCACTGCCGTACCGACCATAGCAGACTTAAGCCGAACCAGCGCTGGCTGGTCGGATGTGGCCACGATCAGTATCGAACGTTTTAAACCTTCCTCCTGAAGATCCTTCTCAAGAAAATCCCGAACTTCACGTCCTCTTTCGCCGATAAGCACGATCACATTGATATCCGCAGACGTGTTGCGGGCGATCATTCCCAGAAGTGTGCTCTTTCCAACACCGCTGCCTGCGAAAATTCCGATTCTTTGTCCTTTACCAAGAGTCAGCATCGAATCGATGGCTTTTATACCCAGCGGCAGCCGCTGTGTGATTCTTTTTCTTTCTAGGGGGCTCGGCGGGTTGTTCATGATGGGATAGTAATCATCAGCTCTTATGGGTCCAAGGCCGTCTATCGGATTGCCAAGGCCATCAAGCACACGTCCGCAGAACTCTCTGCCAACGCTCACCTTCAGCGCGCGATGGTCAGACACCACATAGCTATTGGGCCCCACACCCGAAAGGTCACCAAAAGGCATGAGCAGCACCTTTTTTTCCTTGAAACCAACGACCTCCGATAATATGAACTTTTCCTTATCATCCGTATATATCCGGCAAATATCTCCGAGCTTAGCAGACAGCCCCACGGCCTCCACCGTTAGGCCAAATATCTGGCTGACGCGGCCGCCATATTCAAAGAAATCTCTATTCTTAAGCGCGTTCCTGTAGGTTTGGGTTTTTGAAAACATGTTATTCAACCTGCTCGCTTAAATACTGACCGATCTTTTTAAGCTGCATAGGTATGCCTGCATCAACGATCTCGCTATCCGCTTCAATGACACAGCTTCCCTGCGGCAGCTTTGCATCACAAACGACTTCAAAGGATCCGCAATTGGTTTCCTGATGAAGCCATTGTGTGCCCTCTTTAAAATACTTGTCATATTCAGCCTGGCTGACATAGAGCGAGAAATTGTCAGCATGTTTTATGCCTGCGACCGCCCTCTTGACAATATCCTTATAAAGCTTATCGTCTCTTTCCATTTGAAGGTTAAGGATTTTTTCCGCCACATCCATAGACAGCTCGAGCACATGCGATTCCAGCGTTTGATAAAGTTCCTGCCGATATTCTTCTACGCGTGAGAGCACATCCTTAACCTCTGCCATTTTCGATTTGAGTTTGGCATTCAGTTCAGCGCGTCCCTCTTCAAGCCCCGCTTCATAGCCCTCCCGGCGGGCTGTTTCCCTGATCTCCTCCGCCTCTAAGGTTGCATTCATTATAATCTTCTGCGCATTGGTATTGGCATTCTGCACAAACTCACGCGCCTTTTCACGCACAGAAGGCGGCATTTGTTCATCGTCCTCCAGCGTCATCAGTTGTTGCGAAAGCTTTTCCCGTTCCTTCACTGTCTCTTTATGCGTAATGACGATACACGAACGATTTATATTCATGTTGTCGATGAGTGTCTTATCGATTTTAAACAATGAGTTCATCCCCCGAATTCCGTGAAATGATAATCTCCCCGGAATCATCAAGCCGCCTTATCACGTTCACGATCTTCTGCTGCGCTTCCTCCACGTCTCTCACACGTACAGGCCCCATATACTCCATATCTTCCTTTATCATCTCCTGCAGACGTTTCGAGATGTTCTCAAATATAACCTTTGCCACCTCATTTGTCGCGCCTTTAAGCGCCACGGCGAGGTCGCGGTTGTCGATCTCTTTAAGCACACGCTGTATAGCCTGGTTGCCGAGCTTGACGATGTCTTCAAAGATAAACATGCGTTTTCTAATCTCTTCCACCAGTTCGGCATCCGTCTCTTCCAAAGCTTCAAGCAAATGGCGTTCTGTACCGCGGTCAACACTGTTCAGAATGCTCACAAGGCTGTCGATACCACCGGTCGATGTCTGATCTCCAAAGCTTAGCGTGGAAAGCTTCTTCTCCAGTACCCTTTCCGTTTCCTTAATATACTCAGGAGAGGTGATGCCCATGTTGGCGATACGTGCAATAACGCTGGTCTGCTTTTCCAGCGGCAGCGCAGAAAGTATCTGAGCGGAATGCTTTGGCTCCACATATGAAAGTATCAATGCAATGGTTTGCGGATGCTCATTTTGAATAAAGTTCAGCACCTGCGTGCTGTCCGCTTTGCGAATAAAGTCGAAAGGCTTCACACGTAATGACGCGCTGAGCTTACCAATCAGATCGTTCGTGCGGTCAGCACCAAAAGCCTTGTTGAGTATATCTCGCGCATAATCAATACCGCCCTCGGATATGTACTTGCGGGCGATGCACATCTGCATGAATTCATCGACGACCGATTCCTTGACCTCAGGGTCCACACGCCTCATGCTTGTAATGCCGAGCGTCAGTTGCTCAATTTCCTCTTCGGAAAGATATTTAAAAACCTTAGCGGCATAATCCTTGCCCATGGTAATCATCAGCACTGCCGCTTTTTCTTTTGTGGTAAGTTTTTCCCGCACCATTTTTGCCTATTCTCCTGTGATTATTCTTCGTTTAACCAGTTACGCAAAAGATTCGCGACGGATTCGGGGTTCTTTCCAATATAGTCTTCAAGTATCTGCAGCTTGTTATCTGTTTTCTCGAAATCTTCCAGTCTGATGTCGTCAAACGAGGGTTTTGGCGGTGCATCGGGAACAATCTCTTCATCGGCAATATACTCGTATCTGCCTTCCACCATTGCCACCTGAGATTTTTTTGTGAACATACGGAATATCGCGAATATGAATATCAGCACAACAAGCACAGTTGCCAGTATAATTAAAGACCTTGTTGTAGACGCGCTTTCCATGCTGGCAATAATCTGCTGCTGCATATCCATCGCAGATTGCATATCTTCCGCGTCTCCCAAGCCCGCGAACGGGAGCATGGCCACGGTAATGCGCTTTGCATCCACACCGATGGCAGTGGCCACGAGATCCGTAACCTCATCGGTATAATCGTCCGCTTCATCTTCGTTAATGATGACGGATACAGACAGATCCTCAATCTGCCCTTTTGCTTCTTCGATCTGCGTCTTTGTCTGGTTGATCTCGTAATTAGCCTCACGTGATACCTGATAATATGCTGCATTATCCGTATTATCTAGCGCTTCGAGATACTGTGATGCGCTGCCGTTTGCATCAATACCGGCTACGCTGCCATTTGAATCGTCAGTAATCGCTTCAACCAGCTCCGACATGCTGACAACAAGGCCTTCCGTACCGTTGGCGGGCGGCGCAAATTCCACTGACTCAATCTTCTTATCGTCAAAGTTGAGTTTGACGTTAACCTCAGCCTGAATATTCTCTGTGCCGAAAACGGGCGACAACAGATTGATGATTTGTGTTTGAAGCTGCTGCTGAACCACGTTCTGAAGTGCAAGCTGAGAATCTGCGTTACCCATGGCATCCTCACCGCTTGCGTTATAAAGATTCATTTGAGAATCGACAATACGCACATCCTCAGACGAGAGGCCCGAAATGCTGTTCGATACCAGCTCTGCAATGGCCTGCACCTCACCGCTGCTCAGTTCCTGTCCGCTTTTGAGTGTCAGCATGACGGAAGCCGTTGGTTTTGTCTCATCGCCAGATAAAACGTAAGAGCTGTCTTCTCCCAGGTCAAGATTCACAATTGCTTTGTCGACCTTGTTCATCTGCTCGATGGTCTGCTTCAAATTCTCTTGAACTTGGAATTTGTAATAGACTTTTTTTTCCATGTCCGTCACGCCAAGCCCCGAGGCATTCTGGAAAATACCATAGTTGAATCCGCTGCTCGGATAACCTTGAGCGGCCAGTTCCATACGCACGCTGTCAGACACACTTTCTTCTACAAGTATGGTATTATCGCCCTGTGCTTTGGCATCCACACCCATTTCGTTAAGAACCATCATCACATCGCCCGCTTCCGATGGCTCCATACCCGAATATAGTACGGTATAATTTTTCTGGTTCAAAAATACAGAGACAACGGTAAGCAAAATGATGATCAAAGCGATCAGCACAAACAGCCGTACCTTCTGCCCCTTCGTCATTTTCTTGATAGAATCGAGAATTTTCGCAGGTAATTTCTTTAGTGCATTCGCCATAACCCATCCCAAACCATTTAAAATATCTAATACATATGTCAATACAGCTTATTAATAAACTTTTTTGTATTTCTGAATCATTTTTTTGTAAAGTCCATAGCAATTCTGTCGATATAAGAGATGTAGTGGTTAAATCATAAGTTGATGAAGGCGCCAGAGACTTAAGGTTTAGCTAATACAAATAAGAGCATGGATGCTCATTAAAAATATTTTCATGGAGGAAAATAATATGCGTATTAACAACAACATTATGGCAATGAACACACATCGTCAGTATGCCATCAACAACAGCAACGTGGCAAAGTCAACTGAGAGACTGTCTTCGGGCTTCAAGATCAACAAAGCTGGCGACGACGCTGCCGGTCTTGCAATTTCTGAAAAGATGAGAGCCCAGATCCGCGGCCTGAACATGGCTTCCAAAAACAGCCAAGACGCGATTTCACTCGTGCAGACCGCTGAAGGCGCGCTCACCGAGACGCACTCCATACTGCAGCGCATGAACGAGCTGGCTGTTCAGTCTGCGACCGATACCAACCAGGATGAAGTTGACCGTGACGCTTTGCAGGCAGAGTTTAGAGCACTTCGGTCTGAAATCGATGATATCGCTCAGAAGACCACCTTTAACAAAAAGAATCTTCTCGATGGAACCTTTGGTGTAAAAGCCGAAGTCGACACAAGCACTGAGATTAAGGCTTTTGATAACGGCATCAAGTCGATCTCTTTTGCAGGCTTCGCCGCCAGCAATACGGCTTATACCATCACTTATGAAGAAACAGGCGATGTATATACATTAGATGGTGGTGATCTGGCAGCTCCCCTGACATTCAGCGGCACAAACCCGGATGGTACAGCTGCAAGCTCTCTGACGATCAGCTTTGGCGCAAACGGCGCAGACGGTTCAGTGACATTTGAGTTCGATGCTTCACACGCTGAATTTACTGATGGGGATGTTCTCACTTTCACAATCAGTCAAGATGCAGCGAAGATTCAGACAGGTGCCAATGCCAATGAAGCCCTGGACATTTCCATTGCTTCCATGACATCGTCATCTCTGGGCTTAAGCGCTCTGGATATCAGCGATCGTGCAGGAGCATCAACCGCCATTACTGCTCTGCAGAATGCTATTAACACAGTCTCTACACAGCGTGCTGACCTTGGTGCTATCCAAAACAGACTCGAGCACAAGATCAACAACCTCGACACATCGGCTGAAAACCTGCAGGCTGCCGAGAGCCGTATCCGCGACCTCGACATGGCCAAAGAAATGACGAAGTTCACACAGAACAACATACTGGTTCAGGCTGCGACATCGATGTTGGCACAGGCCAACGCGGCTCCGCAGAATGTCCTCTCGCTTCTGAAATAACACGTCATTCGCGGGGAATTCAAACACGAAGTAACAAAAGAAACAGCCGCCGGCAACCGCCGGCGGCTGTTCTGCTTCACCTAAAAGCATAACCGATACGAAGGCACGCTCTTACTTATGTACGTTGATAGGATATTCGATGATATCAAACACGCTCTTTCCACCTAAATTAAAAAGAACCCTGTGTAAAGGGCTCTTACATAATCTATAGATTTATTACCGATTAAAAGAAATAGCGGGCGTGTTAGCCGCGGCACGGTTCGAATCGATCGTCTCTTCCAAAAGCTCTTTGCGATATATACGCATTTCCTTGGGGGCCTTAATGCCGATGCGAACCCGGTCGCCGTCTATTGAAAGGATCTCAATAACCACGTCCTGATCCAGTGCGATCCCCTCACCCGTTTTTCTGGACAGCACCAGCATCGCCTTGCCCTCCTTTGTCAATACATTTCATAATGGCATCGTAAACCGGCCAGCGGACCGACAGTGCTTTTGCGTCGATAATGATCTGTTTACCAATACCGCGCACCGCGTTGATGATAATTGGCGCGGCCAGATTGACCGTCATTTTCTCTATCTGCTCGGGTATCACCACCACGTTCATCACAAGCAGATCGTTCTGGCTCTCAACAAAAAGCTCTTCAAGCTCGTTATCCCGTATATCGATATAATAGTCATCCAGTATTTCAAAAGAGAGTATAACCGGAAGCGCAATATGTTTATTCTCCGTCGACTGAAGCCAGTATATCGGCTTGGTCTGCGCCACTTCCAATATAATAAAATGATGCAGTTCCTCAAAGCCCGGCAACCCTTGCGGAAACTCGATAAGCTTGCTGTCTTTTGTGTCAAAAGACCCAAAACGGTCGGTATCAATGAGCATCTAAAGCCCTCCTTAAGACCACTATTTTAGAAAATCCAGCAGCGAAGGCTGAATAATACTCGCGCCAATCTGCAGCGAAGCGATATAAATCGCCTCTGCCATTTTGTAATTCATAATCGCTTCCGCCTGATCCACATTCTCGATATTCGATTTGCGCTCTGTATAGGTCAGTACATCTTCTTCAAACCGATTCTGTATCAGCTCAAGACGGTTCGTTTTTCCGCCAATCTCCGCACCTAAAGACAACACGCGGTCCTGCGCATCCTGAAGCTTTGTGATATAACTGCCTAACTCATCAGAAGGTGCATCCGACATAAGGGCATTATAAAATCCGTCAAGTATGGAATAGATATTATCGTCCCCCATACCGAAAAGCTCTGTGCCTGTTGTGGATATATCCATGGTAATGTTAAAGCCCACTGCATATTCTATTTTTGCATCGTTTTCCGCTAACAAAGCGGCGTTTGTCGCGTCCGTTAAGTCTAAGCCGTTATACATTATACCGCCCGCTCCGTCTGCTTTAAACGGCGCGTTAGATACATTATATCCGCCGAAAATATATTTATCACCCGATTTTGTGTTGCCTATGTCTATCACATGATCACGCAGCTGCCCGATTAACTCTGCTGCTGCTCTTTTATCCTCGGGCGACATGGTGCCCGTGGATTGATTGACGGCTGTGTCGTAGGCGGACTTAATCACCTCGTTAAGCTCCATAAATGACGATTCTGTCTGGTCAAGCCACGAAAGAGCATTACCAACGTTTCTTTCATATTGCTCGGTTTTATAAAGCTTCACACGTACCTTCATACTGGAAATAAACCCTGTCGGGTCATCTGATACTTTATTGATCCTTTTACCCGTCGCTTGCTGGGTTTGCAACTTGGTAAGTGTTGAAAGGTTGTTGTTAATGTTGTTTAAGTAATTACCAAGCATCATCTTGCTCGTGACACGCATGTTATCCCCTCCTCATCCTAGGGTTGTCTACAGGCCAACACGGCCGGTCCGGTTGATCAGCACCTCAAGCGCCTCATCCATCGCCGTAAGCACACGCGAAGCGGCTGCGTATGAATGCTGATATGAAATCATCTGTACCATTTCTTCATCCAACGAAACACCGGATATTGATTGCCTTCTTGCTTCCAGGTTATCGATGATTGCCTGCTGGCTGGCAGCAAGCGCCTGAGCCGTTGTGCTTTCAATACCCACTTGAACAACCGTGCCGTTGAGAAAATCTTCAAAGCTCCCCACATTAGCAAGATCAGTACGTTCAGACAACGCCGCCAGCTTTAAAGCCACAACGTTGTTGCCCTTTTGCGTACTCTCTGCAGATAGGTCGATCGGCTTATCTGAGGCCGCTATATAATTGCCGCTTGCGAGCAATTCCGCGGATAAAGACAGGTTTCCGGCGGTGATATCACCATAGCCGCCAGGCGGGATCGCAAAAAAGTTGATACCTGTCTGAGAGGCCACCGAATCAAAAGGCATTGTATAGCCGGTGCTGTTGACGGCATTAAACTCCTCGGCCAAACTTCTTGCCAGTTTATTCAGGCTGTTAAGGATATACGGGATACCCAGGTTATCCACTGTGCTGCCGTCCCTTAAATCTTTATATGCCTGAAGCTTGCCGCTGTTGTAAACAAAAGGATCGCCTGTCCCCTGATAGTTGATATCATAAAAACCCGTCGAGGGGTTGGTTACGGTCGTAAGATAATTGGCCGTTGTATGGTTAATAATCTCAGTGCCCTCGCAGCTGACTATCAAATGACCGTCTGCGTTTTCACGGTACGTGATATTGATAAGACCCGATAATTCGTCCAGAAGCACATTGCGCTTATCACGCAGGTCGTTTGCTTGCTCCCCCGAAAGCTCGTAGGAATAGACCTGCTGGTTATAATTAGTAATAGAGTTCAGAAGATCATTGATTTCGCCCACCGTGACTTTCATGGATTCGTTGTATGTGCTTTGCAGATCTGTAAATGTGTTATAGTAATGGTGAAACGTCTCTATCATTTTCAGCGCATTTTGCTGCACGTTTGTACGTATTTCGCTGTTATCAGCATTGACCGAAAGTTCAGATAAACTGTTAAAAAAGTCAGCCAATGATGCCGATATGCTGCTGTCTGAATGCTCATTCAATATTGTCTCGATATATTCTAACTCCTCCGCGCGCGTGCTGTACTTTCCGAGCGTGGCATTATCACTCCTATATTGTCTGTCAATATAATCGCTTCTGACCTGATCGATCAACGCGACACTAACACCACCGCCTACTGCGCCCTTGCTAACCATTGAAACACGGCTTAAACCGTTGCTAGGATCGATAGAAGCCTGAATAATACGCTGACGCGTATAACCCACTGTGTTGACATTGGAAATATTGTGCCCGGTTAGGTTTAGCGCCTGCTGACTGACGTTAAGCGCCGATTTTGCAATTTGTATACCGTAAAATAAGCCTGCCATATTGACTCCTTAAACCGATTGATCGATCAGCATTGTCCCATTTTCCTGCTTATCACTTAACTCTCCGGAGTGAGAATAGGTATTCAGTGAAGAGTTAATGCTTCCGGATAGCAGATTCACACAAAACGCCGAATACTGCAGGTGCGTTTCAATTAAAATCTTATTTGCGGCATTCTGGCCTTTAAGCCTTAATACGACATTTGAAAGCTGTGACTTAAGCTGCATCATATCTTCTCTCATCTCGCCCTTTGTCACATTAATAATATCTTGAAAGCTCATGGAGCCCTTTTGTACATGGCAAAGTGCCTCGGTTCTTTCAATCAAAGATTCCCTCTGAGCTTCCAACTGTTTAATCTTTTTAAGAACAATCCACTCTTTCGCTACGATAATATCGAGCTCTGCGGTATCGTTTTTAAGCAGAACCTCTTTTTTTTCTTCTGCAAACGCAAGCATTTGCGTATATTCATCGACTTCCTGCCGCATCACGTCTTTAAGCGCACTCAAAACCCGAATCATTATATGCCCCCCCTAACGGCACCGGCAAATACTATTTGCCGAGTATCTTTTCCGCAACCTGCCTGCCGGGTACAGAATAAGTGTTGTTTCTTATTTGCTCCGCGACATCCTGAATACGGGAAAGTTCCTGTGGTGTACGCGTCTCCATTAACTCCTCGGCTGCTTTTAAAGCAGCGGAAAACGTTTTGGCGCCGTCCGTCAGTTCTGTTTTGTCCGAAACGGACTGTGTATTATCTATGCTATTTTTTGGTCTCACGACATATTGTCTCAATAAGTCGGCCGGAGAAACTGAATTGACTCTCATTGTCATCACCTCATCCAAAAATTATCTATCCTTAAAATCAATGTGCATTTTGCCTAAGCCCGAAGCCCTGTTCTGCTTCTTATTTGCAGGATCCACATAAACCGCACTTAGCTCTTTTTCAAATATCCTTTTACATTGTTCACAATAGCGTCCTGTGTTAACGGAACGCCCACAGTTTTCACAAAGCAGCAGGCCGTCGCCCTCGGCTAAAGACAGACGTCCTTCCTTCAGGAAGTAAAGGATATCCCGTTCTGATACGCCCGTCTCCTGTGATGTTTCCACCACATTGGCATTCGGATTATCGTAAATATACTTTCTGACAAGCTCGAAATTATCTTCCAATTTCTGTGCGCAATCAGGACAGTATGAAGAACCAAAAGATTGATACAACCGTTTACATTCTTTGCATTGTGATATTGAAACGCCCATTTTTGTCTCCCTCTTCAACGAAGATTATTGGTATCTGCGGCCATTTGATCCCATGCCGAGACAGCCCGGCTTGCCAGCGAGAAGGCCCTCTGAGCACGAATCAACCGTGTCAATTCGACAGTCAAATCAACATTAGAGGCCTCAAGCGAACCTTGTATCACTTCCGCGTCTGCCGTGTAAGCGGCTCCCGATGTTTCTGATTCAATATAACACCCTGCTCCTACTGACAGCAAGCCATCCTTATTGGGAAAATCCACAATATTCAACGCAGCGATTGTTGTTCCGTCTACCGACAATACACCTTGTGTGTTCACCGTCAATTCCGAAAAGTTTTCGGGCAGCCTAATGCGGTTGTTCTGAATATCAAGAACATATTGTCCTTGCGTGGTTACCAGGTAACACCCATCTTGTTCATTGGAAACAGCAAAGCAGCCGTTCCTTGTGTATTGAGGATTACCCTGACCATCTGAAACGGTGAAGTAACCTTGGCCTTCCAGATACAAGTCTAGACGATTGCCGGTTCTCATGGGTTCTCCTTGTCTATAGTTACGAGGTGTGCCTGAAATGAGAATCCCGCAGCCCTCCTGCAAATTCGCGTTGCTTTGCAGATCGGCCGGATTGAGAAGCTCTCTGGAGAGCGCCTCTTTAAAATCCGCTCGCTGGCCCTTATATCCGACAGTATTGTTATTGGATATATTAGCCGCAATAATGTTAACACGCTGTTGCTGCGCCTGAAGGCCAAGCTTGGCCGAATACAGTGTCTGCATAAACTATATCCTTCCTACTTCATTAACGGTCTTCTCAAGAGACTGGTCCAGCATCGTAAGGACACGCTGGTTAATGCCAAATGAACGCGTAATCTCCATCATATTAACGAGTTCTTCCGCAGTATCCACATTCGAGGTTTCCAGCCAACCCTGTTTGACCAACACATTATCCGCTGTGCGCGCTGCCTGGGTGGTGCTGTATAAATTATCTTTCTGCTTGCGAAGGCCGGTTAAATTGTCAAACGTCACCAGCTCCAGCTTGTTTGTAATCTGCCCGTTTACCACAACATTACCCTCTGAATCGATCACGAAATCGGTATTGCCTACAAAAATATGTCCGTTTGTACCGGATACATAATACCCGTCGCTGTTGGTTAAGTATCCCTGCCTGTCGACATAAAAGCTGCCGTCCCGTGTATATCTGTCACCTTCAGGTGTTTCAATTACAAAAAAGCCCGTTCCTTCCAATGCCAAGTCAGAAAGCCGTGCTGTCTCTTCAAAACCGCCCTGAGAAAAATCTGTTGTGATTTCGTCAATATGAATACCAAGATTTTGAGGCCCAACCGCCTTGGACTTGCTGCCTACCGGATCATTGAGCCTGTCTATTAACATATCCGCAAAAGATCGCGAAATAAGCTTATCTTTTTTATAGCCTGTCGTGTCGGCGTTCGTTAAATTGTTTGTCAGCACATCAAGCTTGTTTGCCTGAGTCAGCATCGCCGTGCTTGCAATATAAAAACTGCGAATCATACCTTCACCTCATAGTATTCTACATACTATTTATCGGCACAAAAGGCATGTCACTTTAGGCCTTTTATTTCACTTCACCGGCTTTTCGCACTTTCATTGCGAGAGTAACTTCTCTTATTGAAATTCCAAGCTGCCTGGCAATTTCATTTTTATCAAGACCGCGGTCCATAAGTAAAGCCACCCGGTCGTTGGTTCTTAGATTCTTTCTTTCCGGCATCTGCCGAGGCAAAATATCGATAGGTTCTGTAATGCTCGTTACATGATTTTTATGCAAGTCCAAATGTTCGTCTGTCTGCGCAAATAATTCATCTTGAATGTCGTTGTGTGTAACCGATAGATCAACCTTTGCTAATTGAGCTGTATTTTTATAAACCGCCGCAGGGTATACCGCAGCGTTCTTGACTGTTGCCACCGGCTTTTCGGCAGTGGTCTTAAGAGAACAATCAGACTGTTTATGCTGCATTTCTTTGATTTCTGCCGCTAACTTTTTTGTTTCTTCAAGCATCTCAGCGACTTGCTCAGCACTTTTGGCTGTCTCACTTTTTGTTTCTTCCACGTATTCCTCGAAGCTGTTCAACATGTCTTCTATATTCTGGTAAAGCATAAAGAGTTTTTGCTCTCTCTCATTGCCGGGTTTGTTTTCTTGCGCTTTCTTGCTGTTTTTGTTCGCCCTTATCAGTTTGCTGAACAACCATATACAGGCGCATACGAGAAGAAAAACATATGTAGCAAAAACAAAGTAAGTATAATCCATTTGAAAACCCCGCATTATTATTTCTTTTCATTTATCCCCGCGCACTTGCGGCTTCGTATATACCTGCAAACTGCATTTTCGTTCGAAGCTTCATCACCGCTTTTGAATGAATCTGCGAAACCCGCGATTCTGAAACGCCTAATACGTTTGCGACTTCTTTAAGAGTCATTTCTTCATAATAATAAAGTGTGATAACAAGCTTCTCTTTTTCAGGCAGATTATCAATGATGTTCCCGAGTATTTCCACCATTTCTTTGCTTTCAACTTCTTCTTCCAAAGAACCGGATTGGCTTGATATACTTTGTTCCCAGACATCGTTTTGTACCATTTCTTCAAAATGGATGATATTAAACATCTGCGATTTGCCGAGCGTACTATGCAGCTCTTCCTCATCCATTTCCAAGTGATCTGCAACCTCTTTGTCTGTCGGTTCCCGGCAAAGATTGTTTTCCAGCTCATAATAGGCGTTGCTGATAGCTTTGATTTTTCGTCTTAAGCTTGAGGGAGCCCAATCCTGTTTCCGAATATTGTCGATGATCTCGCCTTTGATACGCATAGCGGCATAGTACTCAAACTTGACATCCCGCCTGATATCATACTTTTCAATCGCATCCATCAGCCCCAGAATACCGCAGCTTAACATATCGTCGTAGTTGCTGTATGCCTTATAGGTGGGCATCAGCCGCAATACGATGCTCTTTACCTGCGGAAGATAGTGCAGCACCAACTGGTTCTTTAATTCCAATGTTTTTTCTTTGGAATATAAATCCCAAATTTTCTGCACATCATTTACGCTCATCTTCTCACTTCTCCGGTTCTCTTTTCTTTCGGGCAATAATCTGCTGTCGAAGAATAAAACGACGCAGATATGCCTGATCATACTCGGTACAATTCAGGAAAAGCAGCACAATGTTATGAGGGTCATTTTCGTGAAAGGGTGTTTCACACCGCAATACCTCTGTTTGAAACTCCCGGTATTCCCCATCCGACATCTTAACTTCCGCGCTGATCGGTGTGCCCGGAGGGAAAGAATGAAAGCAGCTTAGCAGCATTCCGTGCTCGGATATGTCCACTGTCTTGGCCTTGTATCGCTTGGCCTGCTCTTTTTCGTCGCCATCTAGCCGACGCAGAGTCACATTGAGCACAATTGGCAGCCGGTAGCTTTTGCGCCGCTGCGATTTTTTGACGTCAGTCAGTGCCTTAAGCTGGCATAGCTTGATATGATCCTTGACATACCATTTGACCACCTTGGCTTCAAACGAGAAGACTCCGTTTTGACGGTAAAACGTTAAAACAACAACATCGCCCGGTGTCATGGGAACAGGGACGCTTTTGATGGTAGGATGAAATACTGTGAACTGCTCGTCGTCAAGCATATCCTGAAGCTTTGTACGCATGCACAGGTCGCCGACTTTCATCTCCATGATTTCTCCGATTGTCACAATCTCATCAAAACGCACGACTATAAAACTCCTTAAACTGCTCCATTTTTCGAGAAAAACCGTTCAAAAAATCCAGCGAGACCGGGTTTTTTAACGTTGTCTGCCGGTATATTGAGGAATTTATAAACCATTTTGTTGATATCCGACGATGCCGCACAATCGGGATGGCTGACAAGAATCGGCACTTGTTTCTTAACAGCGATCTGCATACTCACATCACGGGATATCACGCCCAGCTTTTTCATCTGTATGGCTGTGTTCTTTTCCACAATACGTACAAGACCGTCCATGACAGAGGCGGCTTCTTTAATATCTTCTACTTTGTTGAGGACAAGGCTGACATTTGGCCTCACACCTTGCTCGTTGATAATCTTAAGCAGCGCGTATGCATCTACCACTGATGTTGGTTCGGGTGTCGTTACAAGAATGGTCTCGTGGCTGGCATGAATCAAGCGCAGCGTATTATCCGATATGCCCGCACCCGTGTCAAATATAATGATATCACAGTCGTTTTCCAGCTCAAGAATGCTCTCTACGATACGCATCAATTGTTTAGACTCCATTTTAATGAGTTCATAAACACCCGATCCGCCGGAGATAAACTTAACACCTTCCAGCCCCACCTCGATGATATCATGGATCTGCTTACGGTTTTCAATCACATCCATAAGGTCATGCTGTGTATGAACACCCAGCATCACATCAATATTTGAGAAACCAAAGTCCGTATCAATAATCAGTGTGCGGTGACCGCGCCTGTTCAGTGCAATACCCAGATTCAGCGCGAGGCTAGACTTCCCGACGCCGCCTTTACCGCTCGTCACGGTTACGATCTTCATTTGTTTTTTTTGTATGTTCATCAGCTTGCGAAGCCTTTCCGCCTGATCAGTCATAGTACAACCTCTCGCCTTCCCACAATGTTGTCCGCCAGCTTAGAAGGATCAACTTGGCTGATATCGTCAGGAACGTTTTGCCCCATGGTTATGTAGGACAGAGACCTTTTCGCAAAATCTGCAATGTTCAATATGTTCCCCCAGGAACCCACTTCATCAAGCTTGGTGACAATCAATTTATAGTTGGGAATAAATGCATAGTTACGCAAAATCTCTTTGCATACCTTGCTCCCTGTGACAATGCTGATAACAAGATACACTTCGTCAACATGGGCAGCAGTAATATACTCTTCGAGCTCTCTTCTATACGCAGCATCGTTCGCACTTCGCCCGGCTGTATCGATCAAAATTATATCTCTATCCGCCATAGAATCCACAGCTTCCTTGAGATCCTTTGCGTTATAAGCTGTTTTAAGCGGAATATCCATAATTTCGGCATATATCCGCATGTGTTCCATGGCACCAACACGATAAGTATCCATGTTGACCAGCCCGACGCTTAAGTTCTGATCCAGCGCAAGCCTTCCTGCGAGCTTAACAAGAGATGTCGTTTTTCCCGCACCTGTTGGCCCGGCAAAAAGCAAAACCGTTTGTGCAAATTTTTTGAGTTTAATAGGCATTGGCTGTCCCAGACGGTCAATCACAAGCTGCTGCGCCACCGAAGTGAGCTCGACAGGCTGTCTTAAAGAAACGCTATGTGTCAGCATAGCAATATCCTTTGCGATATCCTCCGTGACATCACGTTCGAGCATG
Source organism: Bacillota bacterium (assembly GCA_023436115.1). Taxonomy (GTDB): domain Bacteria; phylum Bacillota; class Clostridia; order Christensenellales; family SZUA-584; genus SZUA-584. Next base: position 120,542 of record JAEZKQ010000024.1, read on the forward strand.
TCTTTGTATAGGCCAAATATCTCGGGGGGCATCGATGAAATGTTATCTTGTCCCACGTTGCGAATACGGTTGGATATATCCAAGACAATACCCTTCAGCGACTCGACCTGAGCCGCAAGAGGCCCGATTTTTGCATCCGTTTCCACGTCTGTTTGGGCAATAGGTGCGGGAACCACCGATCCGCTGCTGACCGGTTTCGTATTCTGCGGTATGGCAGAAGCAGGCAACGCTTCATTTTCCCTTTTTGGTTCATACGCAGCCACGACCTCGATCTTCTTTTTGAAAAGACCGGCAATACCCTTGGCACGCACTGTTTTGCTGTCCAGAATCACCGCGTCGGGGCCAAACTCCTTCTTTATTTTTTTCATGGCCTCTTGCATGTCTGAAGCAACAAATCTCTTTACAAACACCTATATACTCACCGTCCAGTCTGAATAAATTTCGACATTCGGTTCCAATTCGTTGTACGAAAGCACGACAAGATCAGGATAGACCTGTGCAGATAAATTTTTGATCGTTTTTCGGATTTGCGGCGAGGTAATGACCATCGGCGCCATACCAAGGCTCAAAAAATGATCAATACCGTTCTTAAGGCTCCCCAAAAACTGCTGAATCTGCATAGGTTCCATCGTCACGTTGATGCCCTTGTCGTTCTGGCGAATGCTGCCCGAAATCACCTTTTCAGTATCCGGATGCAGCGTAATCACACGCGCTCTGCCGTCCGGAACGAAGTTTCTTGTAATCGCGCGTTTTAATTTTGCCCTCACATACTCCGTGAGCACATCCGTATCGCGCGTAATCGTACCGTAATCGCCCATAATCTCAAGAATGGTACCAATATCACGGATCGAGACATTCTCTCGCAGCAGATTCGCAAGCACTTTTTGCACCTCACCGATGGAAAAGAGCTTGGGAACCACTTCATCAACAAGCGCAGGCTGAGTTTTCTTGAGATTGTCGATAATCGTCTGCACTTGTTGGCGTCCGAGCAGTTCGTCGGCATGCCGTTTGATAACTTCCATTAAATGCGTCGATATCACCGAAGGCACATCGATCGTTGTATAACCCTTAAGCTCCGCTTTTTCGCGGTCTTTTTCCGCGATCCAAAGGGCAGGCAGACCAAAAGTCGGCTCAACCGTCTCGATGCCGTCAACGGGCTCATCCACTTCTTCGGGCTTAAGTGCCAGATAACGCCCCAACATCACTTCGCCACGCGCCACATCAAGTCCTTTAATTTTGATAACATATTCCTTTGTTCCCAGCTGAATATTGTCCCGCAGTCTCACGATCGGCACGATAATACCCAAATCAAGCGCACATTGGCGCCTAATCATCACAACACGGTCCAGCAGATCGCCGCCTTGCGATGTATCCACGAGCGAGACCAGCCCGTACCCAAATTCCATCTCAATAAGATCAACCTGCAGCAGCGATGTGACGTTCTCAGGTTTGCGCTTTTCGGAAGCGCTGATTTCCGCTTCAGACCTCTGCTCAGCTTCAATCTTCTGCGCTTCTTTCCTGCGCCTTGTATACCCAATGATCGGCATCACGGCCGCCAGAATCAACATGGGAAGCGTCGGCAAACCCGGTATAAAGCTGATAAGAGCGATCATGGCACCAAGTATATAGAACACAAGCGGCTGATTGAAAAGCTGCTTGGATAGATCCTGGCCAAAACTGTTTTTTGTGGCCGCACGCGTTACAATAATACCAGTTGCCGTCGAAACAAGCAGCGCCGGAATCTGGCTGCAAAGGCCGTCTCCCACAGTCGCTAGCGTATAAACTTCAATCACCTGACCGAAGTCCATTGTTTTTCCCGAGACACCCAACACACCAATGAGTATGCCTCCGACAACGTTGATGACAGTAATAATAATACCGACAATCGCATCGCCTTTCACAAACTTTGATGCACCGTCCATTGCGCCATAGAAATCCGCTTCGCGCTGTATATCCAAGCGGCGCTCCCGAGCCTGTTCTTCGTTAATGATACCTGAACTTAGATCTGCGTCGATTGCCATCTGCTTACCGGGCATGGCATCCAATGTAAAACGCGCGGATACTTCAGATACGCGTTCTGCGCCCTTGGTAATAACAATAAACTGCACGCACACAATAATGAGAAAAATAATAAAACCGACAACCAGATTGCCTCCCACCACAAAGCTGCCAAAAGCCTTGATGACGCTGCCCGCATCTCCGCCGTTCCCGAGTATCAGACGCGTGGATGAAATGTTAAGCGCAAGCCGAAACAGTGTGACAATGAGCAGCATTGTCGGATATGTGGAAAAATCCAGTGTCTTCTTTGTATAAAGTGTGATGAGCAATATCAGCAAAGAAATGGTAATGTTGAGGATCAGCAATAAATCCATCAGCACAGGAGACAGCGGGATGATAATCAGCAGTATGATAAACAGTATCAATACAGCGACAAGAATATCTGTAATCTTCATACCCGTCCTCCTTTTCTCTTCATGCGGTATACATAAGCCAAAACTTCGGCAACTGCCTTATACATATCTTCGGGAACCTCGTCTCCCACTTCACAAAAGAAGTAAAGGGCCTGCGCGAGCGGCTTGTTCTCTACGATTTCGACATTTTCTTCTTTTGCTTTTTCTTTTATTTTTTGCGCCACATAGTCTTGTCCCTTGGCAACAATCACAGGCGCCGTATTTTTACCCTCTTTATACGACAACGCTACGGCATAGTGTGTCGGGTTCGTAATCACAACGTCGGCATCCTTTACCGCCTGTACCATGCGCATTCGGCTCATTTGCCGCTGTTTTTGTGCAATCCTTCCCTTTATTTGGGGATTGCCTTCCAATAGCTTATATTCGTCCTTGACCTCCTGCTTTGTCATCATGAGGTCTTTGTTATACTTCCACCGTTGATACATATAGTCAAAAGGTGCAAATATCGCAAGTGCAATCGCCATATTGAACGCGACAGACAGTATGATGTCGACAAAACTCGATACAGCCATTTCGACATCCTGGCCCATAAGCTCTGAAAAACTGCCCATATGCTTTTCAAATTCGCCATAACCCACCAAACCAAGTATCACGATCTTGATAATGGCTTTTAAAAGATCAAGCAGCGTTCTTTTTGAGAAGATACGCTTGAATCCTGCAAACATATTAATGCGGTCAAACTTTGGGGCCAGCGCCTTTGTCGTAAAGATAAACCCGGACTGTACCACATTAAACACCACAGCCGCCGCGAGTGCTGCAACTAAAAACGGGAGCATGATCTGTATAAACAGCCATATCGCATCACCCATCATTGTTGAAACGGCGGCAACCGAGAAAACATCGGGGGCCTGCATTGTAAAAAAGTAATGCAGCAGTTTCTTTATGTTTTCAACGATCGTACCGCCAAATATGGAAAGAACCCCAAACATGGCAAGCAGAGACATGGCCGTGATCAGTTCGACGCTCTTGAATATCTGCCCTTTTTCTCTCGCTTCTCGTTTTCTTCGCGGGGTGGCTTTTTCTGTTTTTTCCCCTGACTGCTGAGGGCTCATCCCGCCAACCCTGCAATCATCTGATCAATGGAGCTAAACATGCGGTCAAATATCACATTGGAAAACGATAAAAAAATCGGCATCATCAACAGCAACATCATAAACCCTAGTAAAATTTTCAGCGGTATTCCAATCACAAAGACGTTCATCTGAGGTATCGCACGAACGATAAAGCCCATAGCGACTTCTCCCAGCAGTCCCGATGCGATCAACGGCATCGCTACGTTGACAGCCAACAGAAACGACAGTACGAAGACCTCCAGCGCCACAAGGCCAATCGCCGGATTCAGCGCCACCTCACCTGGGGGTATATGGCTGAAAGTGGCGTGAATAATGTTGATCAGCCGCAAATGTGCATTGACACCGAAAAACGCCACCAGCAGTATCACATTGAGCAGATTGCCCGTGACAGGCACGCTGATATTGTTTTGTACGTCGTATACATTAACCATGCCAAAGCCCATCTGCATATCCATCACTTGGCCTGCCGTCTGAACAAGTGAGAAAAACAGTGTTGTCACCCATCCCAAAACCAAACCAAATAGCAGCTCTTTCACGCACAATAATATAAATTCCAGAATACTACCATACGCAACTGCCGATACAGCCGGATCTGATGAGAAGATCACGTATGTCACAAGCAGGCAAAAACCAATTTTAAGTGTGCTGGGAAGGCTTCTTCTGCCAAATATGGGTGACGAGAACAATAGCGCGCTCACCCTTAAGAACATCAGTATAAAATAATCCAGATTGGCATATATCCCGTCCAGTATCTTTTCCATTGTGACCCGTCACTTCAGCATCGTATCGACATATCCATACATCCGATGCGTAAAATCTGTCAGGTTGGTAAGCATCATGCCGCCGAAAATAAGCAGGACGAGTAATATCGCCACGATTTTTGGTACAAAAGCCAGCGTTTGCTCGTTGATCTGTGTCGTAGCCTGAAAAATAGATACGATGGCTCCGACAACCATCGCGACGATCATGACAGGTGCAGCCACAGTTATGATCGTCATCACACCATCCTGCACAACGGTGATAATTTCAGCTTGCTCCACGCTTTTGTCCTCCTTTTGATTCAGTGACAGATTTCTTCCTATTCAAGACTAACCGAAACTCCCGACCAGCGTCTTGACGGTGAGTGTCCATCCGTCGACCAGCACAAAAAGCAACACTTTAAACGGCAGCGATATGACGATAGGCGGAAGCATCATCATGCCCATAGACATCAGAACGCTGGCCACGATCATATCTAAGACTATAAAAGGTATATACAGCAGGAAACCGATCTGAAACCCGCGCTTGATCTCACTTGTGATAAAAGCCGGTATCAGCGCTGTATTGGAAACCTCCTCTACGCTTTGTATTTCTTGATCCGCTTCGGAAATGGATATAAAATAATCAAGATCGCTTTTGTACGTCTGTTTGAGCATAAACCCACGAACAGGCTCCATCGCCCTCTCTAGTGCCTGTTCGTCGTTAATCTTTTCGGCAATATAGGGCTGATAGGCATTGACATTGATATCGTCAATCACGGGAGACATGACAAAAAAGGTCAAAAACAGCGCAAGGCCGATCAATATCTGGTTGGGCGGCATTTGCTGCAAACCCAGTCCATTTCGTATCAGCGACAGTACAATAATGATACGCGGAAAACAGGTCAGCATGAGAAGTATGGAAGGCAGCAGCGACAGTATCGTCAGCAGCAGGACAATATCGATGGTTTGCGATCTGTCCCCCAGCAAGCCGCCCAGTACATTGTTTTCATCTCCCGTGCCTGTGCCCGTCGTTGATGTGGCATTGGATGTGCCTTCAATAGCGCTGCAGCCTGCCGTTATCATAAGCAGCAGACACAGCACCGCCACAATGATCATTTTTGTCTTTATACGGCGCGATTGCTTTTTTGCAGGTTCCGCTTGAATTATCTGAAGATTATTCATCCATTCCCTCGTTATCAGCTCGGTTATTTTTCTGTCTGCTTTTTCTTTGACTAATGGCACGGTTAATTTGATCGAGATAGTCATTATCACTCTGATCTTCAGCCGGAGGCGGTATCGTTGTTTGTTTTGCCTGTTTGGCTTCCATACGCGCTTTTTGCAGGTTGCCCGGTGCGTTTTTGGCATTGGCTAAAAATTCGGCAAATTTCCCCATGGCGCTTTGACCAGATTGGGGCTTATTTTCCGACATGATATCCGATAAATCTTCAGGATTCACTTCGCCCAATGAATTGATATTTTGATTTGTTACACCCAGAAGCAGGTATTTGTCTCCCACTTTGGCTACCAGCAGAGCCTTGTCTTTGCCAATACTCATACGGTCTTGTATCTGAATGTATTTGCTTTTGAGCATTCGGTTTGTTTTACCCGATATAAATTTGGTCGTATAATAAGCGGCGAGCAGCACACCTACCATAATGATAACATAAAAAAGCGTAGACCAAATATCCTGCATAAGTTACCCCTCTCAGTCTACACTTTATATACCCTTATTGATTTTATGTGAAACAGTTTTTCTTTTCCAGTGTATTACAGCTGCATACCCATAACTTCGTTATAAGCTGAAATCACTTTATTTCTGACTTGAATAGCAAGGTTAAGAGCCAGCTCTGCTTTTTGCGCCTCGATGATCGGTGTATGCAAACTGTCCGTTTCACCCGTCAGCAGCGCCTCATTTTCTACTTCCACTGATTTTTGCGTTTCTTGGGCAGCATTCATCGCATCAGTCAAAATATCGGTAAAGCTGCTGCCTTCAGGTTTGGTTTTTGTGGACCCCTGCGTATCCAGCTTGGATATAACATTATTAATTCCGCTGACCTGCATGCTTGCGTCCCCCTAAATATCAGCCGCTGATTTCCAGCGCCTTTATTGCCATACTCTTTGTCGCATTGAGTACTGTCACATTGGCTTCATAAGAACGAGTGGCTTCCATAAGATCGATGATTTCTTCTGTTTCATTAACATTAGGCATCGCCACATACCCATTGGCATCCGCATCGGGATGATTCGGATCGTAATCATATTCAAAACTCGAGGCGTCCTCAACTATCTGAGAAACCATAACACCTGCACCCGTTGCTTGTTTAAGAACTGTGGAAAAGTCCGCCGTTCTTTCCTGCATGACAACAACTCTTCTGCGATAGGGCCCCCCGTTTTCTGTACGCGTCGTGCCGGCGTTGGCAATATTCTCACTGATCACGTCCATACGCATACGCTGGGCTGTTAAAGCCGAGGCGCTGATGTCAAGTGATGATAAAAATCCCATTATGCTTACCTTCCTTCGTTGATCGCTACGTTTAGCCTGCGAAACTCGCTGGACAACTGTTCTACCAAAATATTGTAATATATCGTGTTTTTTGCGAGCTCTGCGTTTTCATAATCGATATCGACGTTGTTCCTGTCCATCCTGTAGGACGTCGCACTGTTTTTTTCCACTATCGAATCCATAGACTGCGAAGAAAAATTGATATGCTGCTCCCGCGTCTTTTTCGCGGTAATTCCATTCTTATTAAGCGCCGCTTTGAAAGCGGACTCGAACGAAACCGACGAGGATTTAAATCCCGGTGTATCCACATTGGCGATATTGTTGCTAATGACCTTGTTTTTAAGCCAAGATGCATCAAGGCCTTTTTGCAGCAGATTCACATTACTAAAAAGATCGTCTATCAACTTAAAAGCCTCCTCAACTGTTGGAAAACTGTTCGTAATACGAAAGCACTTTGTCGACATAGTTTCGAACGCGCTGTGAAATCTGTTCATATTGACCCGAGTCGTTCGCATCGGTAATGCCAAGTCTGCCGATTCTCCCCGGCCCTGTGTTATATGCCGCTAGAGCCAGCCGGATATCACCAAAGCGATTTAGCATCTGGCTCAAGTATTGGCTGCCGCCCATTACATTCTGACTGATATCGAACGAATCTTTGACACCAAGCGACTCTGCTGTACGCGGCATCAGCTGCATGAGACCCTGCGCACCTGCGCTGGAAACCGCGTTGGGATTAAAAGATGATTCCACCTGTATCACCGCACGTATCAAAGCCGGATCCAGTCCGGTTGCCACAGCCGCTCTTTGCACCGCTGCGTCGATCTCACTGCTGTTCGTATAAGTTTGCGTCCCCGTGTAGCCCGTAAACGCGGCTGCATCATACGTTTGCGCTGCTTCAGACGTGCTGTCCAGTGCCATTCGCTGCTCCACAGCATTTAGAATATCGTCAAAGGCCGTTGAAGCACCACATTTAGCGGCTTTCGATTGCAGTACGCTATGAAATTGGCTCAATTTTGCAAGATAAATATCTTCTACTCGATTCATACTAATTTAAATATCGGCACAAACCGCCAAAAGCTTTAATAAATCTTATTTTTCCGCTTGTAAGCTGTTGTTCCATTCATATATCCGGTGAGAGATCGCGCTGAGCGGAAGCTGGATATCCACCGCGCCGACGTTGTATGCCACGGCAGGCATGCCATAGACCACGCATGTTTTTTTATCCTGCCCGATTGTGTAAGCTCCGCTTTGCTTCATGGCAAGCATTCCCTTCGCCCCATCGCTCCCCATACCTGTCAAAATGATGCCTAAACGATTGATACCCTTTAACTTGGCGATTGAATCAAACAAATAATCCACCGAAGGACAATGACCGCTGACTTTTTCACCTTCGCGGCATTCCACAGCGAATCCGCCGCCGCGCCGCACCACACTCATTTGCAAACCGCCCGGTGCAACCAATGCCGTACCGGGCTTTATAACATCCTTGTCTTTGGCTTCACGGACTTCCATGGTACAGATACTATTCAGACGCTCGGCATAGAGTCTTGTAAACACCGGAGGCATATGCTGGACGATGACGATCCCGGGCAGATCGTTACCCAACCCCTGCAGAATGTTCAGTGTGGCTTCGGTTCCCCCGGTCGATGCGCCAATCGCAATAATACCGCTTTTTGCGGCCGAAATCTCGTTTGTGCCCAGCATCTGTCTGGCCGGATTGTGCTTATGCTGTCCCACTTTCGCTATAGAAGCGATCTTGATCTTCACGGTCATTTCAGAAATGAACTGCTGTTTATCACGTTCTGTTCTTAATTCAGGCTTGGTGATAAAATCGACTGCGCCCGCATCCAGCGCATCAAAAACGCTGCTGCTGACCGCGCTGATGACGACCACAGGAAGCGGATACTGCGGCATCAGCCTTTTTAGAAAATCGATGCCGTTCATTTTAGGCATATTGATATCAAGTGTCATCACGTCGGGCTTTAGCTCGAGTATTTTATCCCGCGCCTCGTAAACGTCTGCCGCCTTGCCGACAATCTCGATACCATCGTCTGTGGATAGCGCCGAAGATATGTACTCTCTCATAAACAGCGAATCGTCTACGACCAAAACCCTGACTGCTTTTGCTGCCATATACGTCACCCAACCTTTTTATAAATGGATGGCTTTACGCTCCTAAACCTCGTGTCACTTTTTTCAATCGTCTCAGATTGTCCGATAAAAAGATAGCCTCCCGGTGCAAGTGATTCATAAAATTTATGAATCAATGTTTTCTTTGTCTGTTCATTAAAATATATCATCACATTTCGACAGAAGATCACATGAAACTGCTTTTTAAACGGAAACTTTTCTTCGATAAGGTTAAACCTGCGAAATAGCACTTCCTTTTTTATTTGACTGCCGATTTCGAAGCTCCCATCGGGCAGCCTGTTAAAATATGATTCCTTCCAGTTTCTCGGTACGTTTTTGAGGCACTCATCATCATAAATACCCCGCCTTGCCGCATCCAATACTTTCAATGAAATATCCGTGGCAAGCACCTTGGTATCCCACGCCGATTTATGCTCTCCAAAATAGTCTGATATCAGCATGGCCATCGTATATGGTTCTTGCCCTGTTGAGCAGCCGGCGCTCCATATGCGCAGATCATGGTCCTTGACAGTTGCCGCAAGCTCCGCGAGCACATAATCTTTAAAAAACTGAAAATGGTCCCATTCGCGCATAAAATATGAATAGTTTGTCGTCAGACGGTTGAGTATCTGATTGAGTTCCTCCCCCGTCTGATCGTTAAATGCATATTCCAGAAAGGTAGTGTAATCGTAAAAACCCTTATTCACCAAATAGTTATTTAATCTGCTCTCAATCAGCGTACGCTTTTTGATCAGATTGATACCGTAATTCTTTTGCAGATATTCAACTAAAGTTATAAATTCCTTATCATTTATTGCTATCATTGATCACCCTGGTATATAAGAGGGGCTTCATGCCCCTCTTGTATACATCGTTTAGTATTTTCCAAAATCCTCATCACTCAGAATAATGGTTTCTTGGTTACTCTGTATGGCCGGCGGCGGCATTGTGGCCTTTTCAAAAGCCACATCCTTTTCTTCCGAAGAGTTCAGTGTGAACCGTTCGATCATACCTTTGAGCATCTCTGCCTGGCTTGAAAGCTCTTCGCTCGCTGCCGCTCCCTCTTGTGCTGTTGCGGAATTCATTTGCACCACTTGCGAAAGCTGATCAATGCCCTTATTGATTTGTGCGATACCCGTGGCCTGTTCATCCGAAGCTTTTGCTATTCCGCTCAGTAAACCGAGAGCTTTTTCGGAGCTTGTTACGATGCTGCGAAGTGTCTCCGCCGTTTCGTCCGCAATCGCCGTACCGGTCTGCACATTCTTAATTGACCCCTCGATCAGCGCTGTGGTCTCTTTTGCCGCTGTGGCACTGCGTGCCGCTAAGTTTCTGACTTCTTCGGCAACCACCGCGAAGCCCTTGCCGTGCACACCCGCACGTGCTGCCTCAACCGCCGCATTGAGCGCCAGTATGTTGGTCTGGAATGCAATGTCGTCAATAACCTTAATGATTTTTGATATGTTCGACGACGACTCGTTGATATCCTGCATCGACGAGAGCATCGCGCGCATCTTGTCATTGCTCTGATCGGCTACTTCTTTTGCATTCTGTGCAAGTTGTGTGGCCAAATTGGCATCCGCAGCGTTTTTCTTTATCTGAGAAGCGATTTGTGTGATGGAAGCCGACAGCTCTTCAATAGCGCCGGCTTGTTCTGTCGCTCCTTGAGAAATCTCCTGATTCCCGTTGGACACCAGCCGCGAGCCGGATGCCACCTGCTCTGCTGCAATGGCAAATTCATTTAAGACAGCATTGAAGGAATTGATAATGGAGTTAATCGAATCCTTTAACGCCACAAAATCGCCCCGGTATGAAGAATCTATATTGACAGCAAGATTTCCGTTGTCAACCTCGGCCAATGTATAGGATATCTCTCCGATATAGCCTTTAAGCGTTTCAATCGTATCATTGAGCCCCAGTTTGAGAGCTTCGTAATCGCCTGCAAATTCACCCGATACACTTGTATTCAAGTTGCCTTTTCCGAGTTCTTGCACCACTGTCAAGGCCTCATTTATGGGCGCCGTCACAGCATCAAGCGTGTTATTGATTCCTTCTATGACCTTACGATAGTCGCCCTGGTGCTTTTCGGCATCGGCACGCATGGAGGCTTTGCCTTCCATGGCAGCATCCACAAGCATGGTGACGTCGGAAAGCATAGATCTTATCGCAGAAAGTGTTCCGGAAAAAGCCCGTACCAAAATCCCGACTTCATCTTTATACGCAAAATCGATTTCCTTAATATTCGTATCACCTGCGGCCATTTTCTGAGCCGCATCAGAAAGATTTCGAATAGGTTTGCTGATAAGACGTGCGACAAGTAATCCTAAGACCACAGAAATAACAACACTTAGGCCAAGCACAATGATAACAAGTTGTATGGCCTGGTCGGTGATGCTATTGTTCTTAGCATACATATCAGCGGCATTCTTTGCCAATGACTGTTCCAATTGCGTGATGTTATCCTGCACGGACATCGCGATAGAATCAACATCCTCACTAGCAAGGAGGTTTAAGGCTCCAGACTTGTTGCCGGCCAGAGCCAGTTCGATCACTTTCGCTTCATGGACAACGTAGTCTTTTCTGCCTTCAGCGATGGTATCCAGCTTATCTCTGTCTGCACCATCCAGCATCCCTCTGAGCTTTTCAATAGACGATCCGATAAGTGCGTCCAGTTGAGACATATTGTCTGCTTCAGACTTAACTTTTTCTCTATCGTTGTTTGTCACCATATCCCGAACAACCACTCGCGTTCTCTGATACATCTGTGAGATGTCCGCGAGCAGAACAATTGGCTCTGTTCCTTTTTCATAAATGCCATTGCTGTGTTCTTTCATCTGCATCATGCTGAATAAGCCAAAAACGCCAGCGACGCTGCTTAAAATTGTGATGATTAATGCACCCGTAATAATTTTAGTGCTAATCTTTAAATTGCGATACCACTTCATTAATTCCCCTCCATAAACAATGAGCCCTGCACGGTGTTATTATTTGTGAGATGTTCATCTGTAGACTCATTAAAAATAAAATCCGCTCATCTTGCTGTACACGACACCGGAGCAAAGAAAGAGTCGTTATGTGCCAGCATATAATGCCAGATCACCATTTTGCGGATAAGCTATTAAAACAAAAGAAAATGCAACACCAACAAGCGGCCATTTGCCGTTTGGGCATAGCAAAATCGTTTTAAAACTATTCTATTTCGCTGATCTCCTGTGTTTCGTTGTCATCAAAGAGTTTCTTGCAGTCCAGTAACAGCTTAACCTCATCGCCGATTTTTCCAATACCGCGAATATAACGGTTGCGGATCCCCGATTTATAGCTCGGAGGAGGCGCAATGTTTTCATCATCTATCGTCATGACTTCGGCAACTTTGTCCACAATCAAACCAACGATGACTTCTTGAGTGTCTACCACGACGATGCAAGTCCGGTCGTCATATTCGATGGGTTCCTTGTTGAATTTTAGCCGCATATCAATAACAGGAATGATTTTACCGCGAAGATTGATGATACCCTTGATATAATCAGCGACTTCAGGTATTTTTGTGATTTGCTGCAAGCCGATAATCTCTGTCACATATTCGATTTCAATACCATAAACCTCTTCACCGAGATTAAAGGTGAGAAACCTGCCATGCTGTGTATCCTCTTCCTGTTCAAACAGCTCTTTTTCCAAATTCATTTTGTTCTCCTCCTTATGATAATATGACTTTATGTTTCATAAAAACAGATCAACCAGCATGCCCCGAATATCATCGACCATCTGCAAAAGCCGAAGATTATCCCTTTGATCCGATAAAATCTCACGGGTCATCTCCTCTAGCTTCTGGTTGACATTTCGAATCACAAGAAACACCTTATGCCGGCCTCTTGCATCAAATGAGCTGGTTTTGACACACGCATAGGCATTGCCAGCCGCTTCTTGAAGCAATTCTCCAATAAGCTGACGATATTCCTGCAACGCGCCCAGATCCGCTTTTGCTTTTATCTTTTCACCCTGCTTGAATATCTTCTCTTGCAGTTCTTGAATATATCGCTGATATTGTGCCTCGTTCAGATTCGTTAACTGACGAAAAAAAGCCGTGTTTTGACCGGCGGCAGCTTGTTTATCTACCGCAACATACCGCTCCTTATTGTCTGTGACGATATGATTGATGTCCGCGACTTTCATTGACACGACTCCACACTAAAGACTCCGCTTATTTTTTAGAATCAAAAAAGACAGCGTCATTTTGGGGATAGGCCTTGGTATAGCTGCTAACCCCCTTCTTTTGCTGATTCAGATTCCTTATCTGCTCTCTGTAAAGATTAATCTTATCGGCTGCCAACGCGGAATTCTTCTCATCCGCTTTGAGTATCTCCCGGATGATTTGACGCGTACTTTCCTTAAGGCGCGCAATTTCATGGTCATCCTCGGACGGCATATTACGCTGTATCCTTACAAAAGCGTCGATCTTTGCTATCATATCTTCGCGTTTTTTAAGGCCCTCCGCAAAGGCGTCAACGTCATCACTCAGCAGTTGTTTTTCGAACTGCCGTGTCACTTCCAGCATCTTTTGCAGCCATTCTCTTTTTTGCTCCAGCACACCGATTAAGTTTTGGCGTTCCTGCTCGTTCATTCAGTTACCTGCTGCGCATAAAAACTGCCTTTGGTTTCCTTTTGCACCTGCACCCATGTATCCCGCAAACCGGAGAGTATCTCCACAATAGATTCAATATCGTCCGTCTTTTTTGTGACGTTGATATTCATAATCTCATTGTGAATAAACTCATACAGCTTGAGCAGATCCTGAGCAATACCATAACTTAAATCAAGACCCATCATAAGTTCCATGATAATGTCCTGTGATTGCTGGAGCTTGCTGTTAGCCAGTTCGCCTTGCTGATTATTTATAGCCGCTTCTGCCAACCTTAGTTGTTTGATGGCTCCATTATAAAGCATGATGATTAACTCCAAGGGGTTTGCCATCATCACATCATGCTTCTTATACTGCTGGTAAGAACTCATCATCGCATTCATTTTCTTTTCACGCTCCCTTAATACTAAGAAAAGATATATCCGTTATAATCATTATAATGAAGAAGAGAAGAGCGAAGCCAACCAGCTGGACTGGCTGTTCATCTTAGACAGTGCCGTTTCCATAGCCGTAAATCGTCTCCACAGGCTTTCTTCCTTAGCAGCCAGTTTCTCTTCCATCCTATCCATTGCATCCTCAAAATCCGATATCTGGTCACCGATATATTTAAGCGAATAATCGGTGGCTTTTTTCGTGTAGTTTGACAGAGCAGTGGATAGGCGCGAGATCAGGCCCGATTCATTAAACACTTGATTCTCATCGGTCGATTTTGATGTTTTTATAAAGAGATCACTTACCACACCCGGATTTTTCTCAATCGCGCTGCGCAGCTTTGCTTTATCTACGGTAATTTTACCACCGCTTGAATAATTGCCAGTGGAGAGCCCGATTTCCGAAAGCATCAACCCCGTACCCTCAACCTTTGTAAAGAACGAACTCCGCAATTTTGTCAGCAAAGAGGATATATTCGAGTCGCCGTGAAGCATGCCGCTCTTGGCATACTTCTCCCAGTTTTCTATCTCCTTTTCGGTCATCTCATCTTTTTGCGCATCGGTGAGCGGCGGATATGCACGGTAGGTTTTTTCCGCCAGCAGGCCTTGCACTTTATCAAGAAGAGCGTTATAAGAATCAATAAAGTTTGATATTTTCTCAACGGTAGCATCAATATCGCGTTCCACATTGAAAGTGATAGGTGTCGTTGACTTATCGGTGAGTTTGTAGGTGATTCCGTCGATGGTAAATGAATTGCTTGATTTCGTCACCTGTACTCCTTCTATGCTCAGCAGCGCGTCTTCCCCTGTGGCCGACAATGCCGCAAAGCCAAAAGCACCATCAATCCCAAAAGCATTGCCTTTTTTGTTGACGATTTCCACTTTGCTCTCGCTTCCAGTGGTTGTGGATGTCAGTGTGAAGCCTTTTGTCAGGCTGCTGAAGCTCATTTTCACACCCGCACCAGAAGCATTCACTTTGCTGATGATCTCGTTGAGCGTTGAATCCGCTGTAAATATAAAATCCTTGTCGTTGATCGAAAACGCAATTTCACCTGTCTCCGTGTCAAACTCGAGCGGTGTTTTGAAGCTAAGCTCACCGAGCTTCGTATCTTTGCTGATGTCACCTGAGAAAACGTCTGTGCTTTTTAAGCTAGCCGCCGATGCCAGTCTTGTGATGCTGTCAATCGTAATTTGCCCCTCAACCGCCGAAGAGCCTGCGCTCACCGAAACTGCATTGGTTGTCGTCAGCATTGAAACACCAAAAATATTGTATGCTGAAGCTGACATCATATTTGTCGAAGGATTAAGCACACTCATATTGGTTTCTCTAAAAGCCCTAATTAATGAATTGACTTCGCGGAGTGCGGCAGCCTTCCATTCAAGCCTCGTTTTTGCCTGGAACTGCTTGTCCACACGCATTCTGTCAATCCTAAGCATACCCTCCACGATAGATTCCGTGTCAAGATTGGATGATAATCCGGTCAAACGTGTTATGTTCACGGGATTAATAGCCATCTTTTTTTACCTCCTGCTTCCTATTATTATGCATGCGCATAATAAACGACTTTTGACAAACTTTCGTTATAAATCGACGTAATCGGTGTGTAACTTCTCAGCCTTCTCCCTGCCTGGGCTATCGTCACACCGCGCTTTGCATCATATAGCCCGTCCTTGGACGGGCAAACCACCTGAACATGTCCATGCGGGCTCTTCTTAAAAGCCGTGACCACCGGTCTGCCTTGATTGGCAAGTGCCTGCGCTTCCTCGGGAGTTACCTGAAACCAGCCATACTTGCTTCCATGCTCCCCCAGCCAGTTATAAATACCGTTTGCCGAGAGCTCCCTCGCCCCCTTAACGTTGGGATACGTCATCGGTGCGCCGGTCTCAGGATTGATATAGTGCGGGATCTCAGCACCCATGGCGCTTGTCACATCCCACATAAAGATGTTGCAATATGTATCGCCATGTCCTTTTTTGTTAACCGCATACCGCGGATTCGTCTCAACTGAAAACTGATCGATCACCTGCCGATAAAGCGCTGCCGACCTATTGGTCTCATTGCTCCTGATTGCCGGTGTCGTCGGCTTGGATGCGGACACAGGTGTGATGGCTGTACCGTTTGAAGCAGTCAGACCATATGCTGCGGAGGCCGCGCTGAAAGCGGGTGTTAGTGTCCTATATGAGGATGATGACCTTGAAAACGCCGAGCTCAGACTTTGCAGCATGACGCTTGAACCGCTGCCACACATCAACGATATCAACAGCAGCTTTGTCCAATCTTCCCCTGCTATGCCTGATAACGTATTGTCCGATTCCGTTCCGGTGCCGCTGACGCTCTCCATAAGCTGCGATGACAAGATATTGCCGAAAAGACCAGTATTCTGCGTGTCAGTGCTTTTGCTGCTCAAGGATTGAATCATTGCCGATTGCGCGGCATTCACACCCTCTAAAGACATTGCTTTCTCCAATCTTGTTTTGTTTGCTGTATATTAATCAACGCTTTTTGTGAAGTCCAAACCGCTGAGCGTATTTTGAATCCACACTATTAACAAAAACGAGTATTTCTGCAACCACTTTATAAAGCGATTCGGGTATCTCGTCACCTACACTGAGCTGGTGCAGCACACTTGAGAGCTTTTGATCCTGAACCACCTGTACATTGTTTTCGTGTGCCGCCTCTACCATTCGGTCAGCAACATGCCCCTTGCCCAGTGCCACGATATACGGCGCGTCATTATCTTCCGCATTATATTTTAGCGCAGCCGCTTCGCGCACATCATCCTTTTTGCCTTTATCCCGCGTCATATCCTTATATCCAAGTTCCCGGCGCTGCCGCCGGCTTCTTTCATTAGCTTTTCCTCAGCGTTTAATACTGTTGTCCTTGCACTTAACGGGCTGACGCTGACATTTGAAAGTTTATATCCCGTTGCCTCGACTGCCTTCTTAAGGTCTTTGAGTTCCTCTGATAAGCTCTCGCGTACGTTGATATTCTCCAGATGGATCTCCAGCGTTATGCTTTTGCCGTCTGCCTTGATGAGCGTCTCCACCCGTCCTATATATTGGGTGTCCAGCCCCAGCAGAATCACGATATTCTCCGGGTCTATCGCATTTTTCTTATTTCTGTGCCTATAGACGTATAGGTCGGCTGTTGTCTGCTGCTGACTGTTCATCAGGGGAATCTGGTAACAGTCGAACCGCTTGACATCGCTGAGCAAAGACATTTGTTTTTCAGCCTGTCCGAGTTTGGCCGACAGTGTTTCCTTATTGCTAATATCGGTACGATCCACCAAAAGCTTTAGCTCTTTTAGCTGCTCGGGCATCTCATTTGTCACTCTCTTAATGTGTGCGGCGAGCTTATCGGCATCATCAATTTGCTCGAATAGCGCCAACGCTTTTTGAGCAATTTGCTCCAAGTTGACATCCTCCTGAGTCCGCACTGAGTCCGCTTGAACAAACTCTTTTAACGTTAAGTCGACCGGTACAGATTTACTTTGAGGAACAGTGTCTTTTATTGGAGCAGATACAGTCTGTTCGGCAGCATTTTCAATATCTTTCAGACTATTTATTGTCTCCGCGTCAGAAAAAGGCGCGCCCTCTGCATTTTGAGCAGACTGCGCGTTAACGGTCTCACTGCCGACGGTTTTGGGATCTACTGAATGATTGATATTTAACGCGTCCGTCATCTGTACCAACCCGGATATGACAGCTTGTCCAGCCATATTGTCCATTGAAATATGAGCTGAGCTTTGTGTCACACTCTGTAAATGAACCATCTTATCAGCGATCACGGTTTTGGGCACACCATCTTGTGAAGCAAAAGCCGGTGTCTGCATCGGTTGCTGCTGTATCGGCACGGAATGCTGTTCGGCGGTCAATAGCTGGGGCGTATTCGCTGTCATTTGCGTCCCCTGTGGCTCTGATTGTAAAGCTGCGGCAATAATCGGTGAAGATATCGTCATTGGGGCAGACTGCGTATCCGATGCCAAAGCCGGAGATGAAAGGGTTTCATTCGGAGCCGAAAGACGAACACCTTTAACCACTTCCGATAAGACGTTCGCAATCGGCATTGTGCCTTTCGCCATTTGCGAAACCATGTCGATATTGTCGGCACTGCCCAGTAAACCATGCCGCGACAAAAATACGGCTGTTTGCGGATCTGCACCCGGATTAATTTTAAGGATGGCCAAAGCTTGGTTGAGCATGGCCGTTTGAACCGTTTGGCTTTGCCCCTTATGCATCTCACCGGGATTTGACGATTCTGCTCCCGGCGGCATATCGTGCGCGATATCCAAAACACGCAGCACATAGTGCCCGTTTTCGGCCTCTTCGACAACCGTTTGCACAAAATCACCGACAGACAAACCAATATCAGCGAGAAGTCGTGCGGTTATGAGACCGCCTTCCGGATTTTTTAAAATAACTTTATCGCCTTGTATGTCCATTATCTCAGAAACCATGATATCTCCCTTGGACATAATGGGCGAAGACGGCTTTTCGGTTATGCTTCGGGGAGCCCCCGCTTGTTCAATGCGCATTTTTTCTATCGCCTTTTTCGTATTTTTTATACATTTGCCGTTTCTGACGGCTTAATATGGGTTATATGTGTAATGCGTTATTGCGTTTTATGCTCCTTTATATGTATATCGGTTTTTTTAAAAAAGATTAAATAGATTTATTAATTGATTCGATATACAAATTGGATACGGTGAAAACTACCCGTATCTTGATTTACTTTTATTTACTAATTATTATTCGAAACGGAGCCTTTATGTTTAATCTAGGGGGAAAACACAACGACCAGTTGGATTTTTTAAAGGAACTTGAGAATATCGGTGCGGGTCATGCAGCCACGGCATTGGCATCTATGCTGGGGCATGAGGTCAACATTTGCGTGCCGCGTGCTCAAATTTGTGAGTACGAGCAGATATGCGATATACTGGACGGACCTGAAAACGTAGTCGCCGGATTATTGGTGGGGATTTCTGACGATATCAACGGATATATACTTCTTGTTCTTAATGAAAAAGATGCCTATTTTCTGACGAAAGCAATCATTGGTGAAATGGGAGACGAAGAAACACCAAATGGTGAATTCAGCGAGCTTCAGATTTCCGCACTCAAGGAATTATCGAATATACTAATCGGATCATATCTTTCGGCGATTTCGTCATTGACGGGCCTGAGGATCAATGCGTCCGTTCCCGAGCTTGTGATGGATATGGCGGGCGCAGTCATGAATTTGCTCGTATCCGCCTATGGAGAATATGGAGACGGCGTTCTTTTTATGGAAACAGAATTCATCGAGAGCAAGCACAGTATTTTCGGCCGTTTCTTTCTGATTCCAGATGTGGATTCTTATAATCGTCTGATGGCGCAGATGGGGCTAGCATGAATATATTCACAATTGGTGTTGCAGAGCATAAAATTGCAAAATCACCGGATAAGCTTGTTACACTGGGGCTTGGTTCCTGTATTGGGCTCGTTCTCTACGACCCTGTTGCACAAATCGGGGGTATGGTTCATATCATGCTTCCCACTGCATCGGCTCATTCCACTGTAACCAATCGCTTTAAATTTGCGGACACGGCCATCGTGGATATGATTGCACTGATGACATCATACGGTGCAATGCGCAGCCGACTTCGCGCGAAAATAGCCGGAGGCGCTCACATGTTCCAAAGCACATGTAAAATGGACATCATGAATGTGGGGCAGCGCAACATAGCAATGTGCAGAAAAGTGTTAGGTGAAAATCACATCATCATCGAAGGGGATGATACGGGGGGCACAAGCGGACGGTCGATAGAGTTTGACTGCTCTACCTGCAAGCTATCAATCCGCACCGTGTCTCCAAGGGCTGTTCGAATCATATAGCGCCGATTGACGGCTACTTACAAGAAATACAACCGCTAAACAGGAGGTTACAAAGGAGAAAAATGAAAAAGGTACTGATTGTCGACGACGCGGCTTTTATGCGAGTTTCCATCAAGAACATGTTAACAAAGAATGGATACGAAGTAGCCGGCGAAGCTGAAAACGGAAAGGTTGCCATACAAAAATTTCAGGAATTGTCTCCCGATGTCGTCACCATGGACATTACCATGCCGGAAATGGACGGGCTTACCAGCCTGAAAAAAATTCTGGAGATAGACCCGGGCGCGAATATCATCATGATCAGCGCGATGGGTCAGGAAAGCATGGTCAGAGAAGCTGTTCTCTCAGGTGCTAAGGGCTTTATCGTGAAGCCTTTTAAAGAAGACGTCATCATCGCGGCTCTGAATAATTTGCCATAAACGCTTTGTTTTCATAACAAAAGCAGGAAAGAAGGGGAGCATTCATGTCAAAAAGCGATTCGATACTGGATGTGTATCTGTATGAAAATGGGCAGCTTTTAGACAACCTTGAGTCTTTACTCTTGGTATGTGAAAAAGCCGGCTCATTTTCTGATGAGCATATTGCGGATATTTTTCGCATTCTTCATACCATAAAAGGTTCTTCGGCCATGATGAATTTCGATAACATCACCGGCCTTTCCCACGCTCTTGAGGATCTTTTCGGCTATTTACGCGAAAATAGTGCACGCCGCGAAGATCACAGAAAAATAAGCGACCTCGTGTTTGCATCTGTGGATGCCATGAAGGCTGAATTTGAAAAAATACAACAAAATGGCCTTCCGGATGGTGATTTGACCAATATTACGCAGGATGTGCGGGTCTTTTATCAGATATTGACGACATCAGGATCTGCCCCTGCAAAGGATCTGCCAGAGTCCGTCTCTAAAGACTTTAAAATTGATATGGGGGATCAGCAAAGCGGACAGCACAGCTATAAAGCCCATATCACTTTCCAGAAAGACAGCAAAATGGAGAATATCCGTGCATTGGGAGTTGTCAAATCGCTGGAAAATATATGCACGAAGATTGAGACCATCCCAAGCGATCTGCTGGGTGAGCATAGCGATGATGAAATCACTGCCAACGGTTTTGACCTCTTTATTTTGTCTGATGAGCCTTCCAACGTCATTATCAGTAAAATAAAAGAAGCGTTTTTTATTAAAGACCTTCATTTTGAAGAAATATCGGCAAAGCAAAATGAACCTGCTGCCCAGGCCTCGGAGCAAAAAGCACAGGACACCAACAGTAAGAGATCTGCTGCCGTCGAGACTGAAGTATCGCATAATATCAAACAGAATTATATGAGCGTTAACTTAAACAAGCTCGACATGCTCATGGATATCGTTGGTGAGATTGTGATCACCGAATCTACCGTCACCAAGAACCCAGAGGTTTTAAAGCTCAATTTGGACAGTTTCGACAAAGCATCGCGCCAGCTGCGCAAGCTGACAGATGAATTGCAAGATATTGTGATGTCCATCCGCATGATTCCTGTTTCGGCCACGTTCCATAAGATGGAGCGAATTGTACGGGATATGTCCAGCCGCATCGGTAAACAGGCTAAGCTTGTGATTATCGGTGAGGACACCGAGCTTGACAAAAATGTTCTGGATAACCTGTCTGATCCGCTCATGCATATCGTGCGCAACGCCATGGACCACGGCCTGGAAACAGCAGAAGAGCGTGTCAAGCTGGGCAAGAATCCCACAGGCCAGATCACACTGGAAGCTCATAATTCGGGCAGTGATGTATTGATCAGCATATCCGACGATGGCCGTGGGCTGAATAAAGACGCACTCATTAAAAAAGGCATTAAAAAGGGTCTCATCAAAAAGCCTGCTTCTGAGGTCACCGATAAGGAAGCTTATGGACTGATATTCGCGCCCGGTTTTTCCACCAAAGAACAGGTGACCGAGTATTCGGGCCGCGGCGTGGGCATGGATGTGGCTTTGCGGAACATAGAAAAACTTGGCGGTGCGCTCATCGTCGACAGCACTCCGGGCCACGGCATGACTGTACAGATTCGTATACCGCTCACATTGGCCATAATCGAAGGCATGCAGGTGGGTGTCGGTGAATCTGTTTTCATTCTGCCGCTGCTTTCTATCAGAGAATCGTTTAAGCCCAAGAAGAAGGATATCGCAACAGACCCAGACGGCAACGAAATGATTACCATGCGCGGGAACTGCTACCCCATTGCGCGGCTGCATAAGTTGTTTAACCTTGAAACACAGGTCACGGATTTTGAAGAGGGTATACTCGTGATACTGGAAACTCAGTCACTCACCTACTGCTTGTTCGTTGACCGGCTGATCGGCGAGCAGCAAACCGTTGTGAAACCGCTGCCTGTGTATATTTCAAAAATTCTGGGTTCAACGAAAAGCATCGCGGGCTGTACGATACTGGGAGACGGGAGTGTCAGTCTCATTCTTGATATTAATGGACTGATGAGTTAAAATAAGTCATGAGATATGTTCCTATCAAACATTTGCATACCGGACATAAATTGGCTTCAGACTTAGTGCTTTCTAGAAACCGCGTCCTTTTACGTAAAGGACGCGTATTAACTGATTCTCTTATCAAGAAAATCGCCCATCTTGGCTATCAGGGGCTTTATATCGATGATGAATTGTCAGAAGGATTATACGTCAACGATATCGTCAGCGCTGAGCTCAAGATGACGATGAAAAATGAGCTTCAGGCATTACTCGATAATACAAACACCAGCCGTCCGTCATCGCTGCGTCTTCGTATGCAGACCATCAATAAACTGCTCCAATGTACGATCGATGAGATACTGCAAAGCAGCCAGGTGATGGTCAATATGATCGATCTTCGCACGTATGATGATTATACCTACTCACACAGTCTCAATGTGGCCATTTTGTCAGTGGTCATCGGCATAACACTGGGGTTGAACAAGAAAATCCTTCATCAATTGGCACTGGGCGCTTTGCTGCACGATACCGGAAAAATGTTTATAGACAAGGACATACTCAATAAACCCACACGCCTCACACCCGAGGAATTCGAAGAGATTAAAAAGCACAGTGAACGCGGCTATATATACCTGTGTGATTATCTAGATATTCCCGATACATCGCGCACCACGGCGTTGCAGCATCATGAGCAGTTTAACGGCAAGGGATATCCCCATGGCCTTTCTGGTGAGTCCATTCATCTGTTTGGGCGCATCGTTGGCGTTGTAGATGTATTTGATGCCTTGACTGCGGACAGGCCTTACCGGAAGGCGATGCTTCCCTCAGATGCCATCGAATACATCATGGGCGGATATAATTCCATGTTTGACCCCAGCATCGTCAACGCGCTGACCCGAAAGGTTGCGCCGTATCCGATTGGAACATGTATCCGTCTCAGCACGGATGAAACGGCAATTGTGGTCAAGAATTATGAAGTGGCGAGTTTGCGGCCCATGGTTAAGCTGATTGTGGACAACAAGCCCACTGATACCATTATTGACCTTGCCCACGACCGTTCTGCTTTAAACGTGACGATCAAAGAAATTATCCAGATGAATTAGCTTTAGTTAAAAAAAGCGCCTGCATCAAATACAAGCGCTTTTTTATTGCTTTTATTACTTATATTTGATGGCAGTGCCGTAAGCCGTCACCTCAGCTGCGCCCTGCATCACCGAGCTGGACGTAAACCGCATACCGATGATCGCGTCGGCACCCAGCATCGCCGCTTGATCGGCCATACGCTTTGTGGCAATCTCTCTGGATTCCTCCATCATCTCCGTATAGGATGTAAGCTCTCCCCCCACCAGATTCCGGAACCCGGCCATCATATCTTTACCGATATGCTTGCTTTGAATCATCGAGCCCCTCACAAGACCCAGCACTTCAAAAGGCTTGCCAATGTTTTCGATTGTCATAATGATCATTGCGCTGTCCTCCGTTTTTCTTTTCACTTTGTATTATATCATATCTTCTTGTTACATGCATTTAATAGTCTATATTCAAAAGTACCGCTTCGCCGACAGCCAGATAATAAATAAAAGCTTGCGATACGGGTATATGTGTGATACGTGAGAGCGCTTTGCTGTACAGTGACAGCTGAACCGAATACTTCTTTGCAGCTTCTTGCGCTTCGTCCGGCTGCACCCGATCTGTCTTATAATCGACAATGATCCAGCTTCCGTTTTCCACAAAGCACATATCGATCACACCCTGAACAATCACGTTCTCCTCGGATTCATTGAGTCCTGCCTCTTTTGCGCTCAGCTTTAAGCAAAACGGCTGTTCCTGCCGCAGCATCGACGCGTCGCGCGCCCTCTTTGCCAGCGGGCTATGCAAAAACCGAGATATTGCGGCAGCATCGACCTGTGTCTCAAGAGACTTATCAATAAGTCCTCGCTCTGCCATATCTTCCACCAGCTTTTTAACGTCATTCTCGCTCTTTGGCTCAAGACCGACGTGTTCAAGTACACGATGCATTAATGTGCCGCGCGTGGCAGCTTCAACAACATCTTCTCCTGACGGCCTGTGTACGGGTCTTAAAACTGGCGCTTCTTCCATCCTTTTAAGCGCAGACACACTGACCTTAGACGGAACTCCGATATCGCTTTGATATAAATATCTTTCAAAAAGGTTTGCGGGCGTTTGCACGGCGGCCTGCTTCCAAATATCCTCGAGCCGCTGCGCTTTGGATGCGCGCCTATTGTCCGTATCCTCGTCCCTCAGTATCCTAACAATGTCTTCAAGATTCTTCCCGCTTTGCGCGGCGGCCATCGCCACAGCAGGCATAAGCAGATCAAAATGTGTCACAGCGTCGTGCTGCCAGCCCTTGTATTTGGGCTTCAGCCAGCTCTCCTTAATCTCACTGCCCGCTCCCAGTATAATAAGACGTTCGATGGCACGTGTCATGCCCACGTACAGCAGCCGTACCGTCTCGGCAATCTTCTCACGGCGAAGCAACCGCGCCACAGCAAGGCGATGCAGCGTGGGCTTGCGTATGTGTTTTTCAGCATCGATAATATCCGGGGCGATGCCAAGCCCCCGTCCCACAAGTATGGCCCCCTGCGCGTCACGCTGGTCAATTTTTTTGTGCAGCCCCGAGAGAATGACAACACCAAATTCCAGGCCTTTGGATTTATGTATGGTCGTCATATACACGCCGCCAGAGCAATCGGGGCTTTGCTGAGTCTCACGCGTGCATTTGAGTTTGTCCGCAACAGCGAGCACATCCGCCAAAGACTTGGGGTTCATGGCCGCCGCGGCGCTGATAAACGAGTTGATGGCCGCTTCGCATGCCGCTCCGCCCGGAGATGTGAGCGCGTAATCTTTAAGCCGCATATCTTGTCTGAGCCGCATAAGAAAATCCGGCATCTTCATGCAAGCCGCCAAAAGCCGGCAGCGGGCAAGCGTATCGCGAAAAGCACTCACTTTCGCTCCGAGAGGCGTATCCAGCCTAAACGCGCGTACGGCACCGCAAAAGCTCTTGTCCTGTGCGTTTTCAGGCTGGGCCAATCGAATCTGCGCGAGCTCCGGCTCGGTGAAACCGAAGTGCGGATAACGCATGACGCTGAGCATGGCTGTATCGTCCGTTTCGTTGTGAATGAGTGTCAGCATATTAACAAACACATGAAGCTCGCCGAAATCCGCATCCGAAGACCCAAATCCATTGACAACAGGTATATTCATATCACTCAGTACTTTGGCGATTTTACGGCCTGATTGCGTCATTTCGGGGCGCAGTATGGCGATATCCGCATAATCATAGCCTTGGGATTTAAGCCGCTTGATCTGCGCGCCGATTTCACGTGCCTCGGCGTCGATGTTCTCCTCTTCCTCACGCTGCGCCAGAACGATTTCCACACCGCCCTCGCCTTGCCCACCGGGTTCCAGGCACTGACCGCCTGTGTAGTCTACACCGCCCACATCCCGCGTCATCATATGGCGCATCACACTGTTGATAAACTCGATCACGCCGGGCATACTGCGGTAATTGGTGTTCATTTCAATAAGGCCGCTGCCCTCCAGTTCGCGGCATCGCTTAATAAGCAGATCGGGATTGGACTCGCGAAATGTGTAAATACACTGCTTCACATCGCCCACAAGAAAGTCATTGTTGTCTCGCTGTATCAGCGATATGATAGTATGCTGTGCTTCGTTGATATCCTGATATTCATCCACAAACACATGGGCATACCGGCTGCGATACCTTGCCGCCACATCGGGCACCTGAAGCGCCTTCAGGGCAAAATGCATGGTGTCGTCGTGGTCAATCAGATTCTTGGCGCGCTTGGCGCGGGCATAGCGTGACATGAAAAGCTTTGTCAGTTCAATAAAGAAGCGTCCGTCTCCGGCGGCTTGCTCAAGCTCTGCGGACACCTTGGCCGTGAAATCACCCGTACAGCCCCGCAACGCGTCAAAGCATTTGTTCGCGTGATTGGTCAGCGATTGGCTTTCACGGTTAGGCGCGCCTTTTATTTTTATGCTGATTTGTTTAGCCTCGGGCAGCATCACGTTTTTCATCTCAAGCTGCCGGACATCACGCATAAAAGTGATACGGTCGTTTTCGCTCTCGTCAGCCTGCGCATCAAAACCCTTTTCTCGCCATATTTCGCTGCGTGCCGACAGCTTCGCGTTGGCCTTCTCCGCGGCTTCCTGCACCATATTCGCATATTCGGCAAAAAGCGTGTTCACAAAGGCGCCGCCGTCAAAATGCGCGTAAGCGTCGTCAAGCCACTGCTGCGGGTTCTTCAAACTGATAGCGCGGTTATATATTGCCGTGATAATGCTTATCATTTGATCCATATCGCCGCGGTGCGAGAACTTCTCCACATACGGACGCATACGCTCGTTCTGTGAAGCCTGCTCGATAGCCTGTTCAAGCGCCTCCTGTTTAAGCCGTGCCGTCTCCGCTTCACTCGCGATGGCCACACCGGGAGACGTGCCGGCATGCTCAAAATGATCGCGTATCAGACGGCCGCAGAAAGCGTGCAGTGTGGCAATATCCGCGAAGGCACATTTTTCAGCCTGGGCCGCAAGGCGGGCGGACGATGCGCTGGTATCCTGCAAACGTTTATAAATGCGTTCACGCATCTCGCTCGCCGCAAGATTCGTAAACGTCACAATCAGCATGTTCTCGATGTCTTCGCCTTCTTCGATAAGGCGCAGCACACGCTCTGTGAGTACGCTCGTTTTGCCGCTGCCTGCCGCCGCCGATACCACCACGCTTTTGCCGCGCGCATCGATCGCCATCTGCTGATGCACGTTCCATGTTCTTCCGCTCATACGTTGCCCTCCTGCGTCAGGCATGTCCGGTCAAATCCCGCTGTCTCACGCAGCTTGTTGCCGTCATATTCGGTATTGATTTGACAGACGCCCCCATAATTGCAATAGCCGCAGACATCGGAATTTGCAGGGCGTATGGCTGTATCGCCCTTAAATATCTGTTCAGCGGCGTCACGGATAAGACCGCGCGAATAATTGAGCAGCGCATCCAGCTCTGCTTCCGTAAACAGCCGCGACGCACCGCGTGAATGAAGCATACCCGACGAAGTCACGGCCTGATCGATAGCCGCAAAACCCCCGCCCGGCAGCACAGCCGAAAATGCCGAGAGCGTTTGTACATCATACAGCGACAGTCCCGACATACGCGCATCCTTGTCCGCGTCATCCGCACTTTCGTGATACTTCTCTCCAATGCGCATATAATAACCGCCTGCAGGCTTAAGCCCCGTATCGGCAAGCATTTGCCTCGCCGCCTCAATATAGACAGGAAGCTGTATTGATGTCCCTTGGGCAAGCTCATTCAGAGAAAACTTTGTGGTGGATGATTTATAATCGACAACGCGAAAATACCCATCCGTTGCGTCGATTCGGTCTATTTTGCCCGTAATGACAATATCCCCAAAAGTCGTGGGGACATTAAACGAAAAGTTTTGCTCGCTTGCGTATAAGAACGCGCTGCTGCCTAAGAAATGCGAGCGTATACGCAACGCTGTATCGGCCAGTTCCCGTGTCAACAGAGCGGCCTGCATAGCCAGGCGCTCATCATCCAGTAGCTTGGCGTTGTCATGCTGCTGCGCGGCTTGCGCCGCCGCGGCTTGCATGCGCCTAACCGTCTGCTCTTCGCTGAGCGTCTTTATGTCCGTTTTCGATTCAATCAACGTTTTAACAAATATATCGAGCGCGAGATGCATGAACATGCCGATATCGATCCGGTCATACACATAATCGCGCTGTATCTTGGCTTTAATGCCGTGATCCAGAAAGTGCTTGAACGGGCATTTGTAGTAGTTTTCAATTCGCGTCGCGCTGCATTTGATGCCGCCGTATAGCGCTTCTGCCGTGGGGCTGTCCATCGGCACAGCCGCGTTGGTGCGCAACAGCATTGCTTGAGCTTTTTCCCTCCATCCGGGCTCTGCCATATAGCGTGCGCAGACCCCAAGAAGATTCTCATCAGATGACTGGCCCCGCAATACATCGGCGAGAGCACCCAGCACATCAGCTTCCATGCCTTGCAGCGATGTGACTTGCATGTTGACCTTTTGAACAAAGAGACTTGGGAACAAACGCCTGAGCCGGTCTATCAGCATAGAGGGCTGTCCCGTCTGCGTGTTGTAGCTTAAGATAAGCCGCTCTTTGGGTTTTGTTAATGCGCCGTAAATCTTGAGCTTTTCGGCCGAGAGATCATAAACACCAATATCTATTCCGTTTCCTTTGAGCGTGTCCCGCTCTGAGGAGGACAGTATGCCAGGCCCGTCGTCTCTCGCAGGCCACACGCCGTCGTGCACACCGATGGCAAACAGCACATCAATGCCCGGGAGACGTGCCACGGATAAATCGTATACCCCCACCTCATCCGTGGTGGGCGGTATCACGGCAATTTTCGTAACCTCAAAACCCGTTTTGACCATATCACAAAGCATTTTGGCATCGATCGGGCTATTACCGAAAACACGCGCAATACCGTCCAAAACCTCAATGCTCTTTTCAAAGACCTGTCTGAAATAAGCGGCTTCTCCGCGTGTATCAGTCGCGTCTATAGAAGCACAAAGCGTCTCGAGCTTATCGGATGAATGGCAGTCCTCAAGAAAACGCTTCACAGCATCCACGCTGGCTTGTGCGTTGCTGTTTTGCGCCAGTTCATCCGTTAAACGCATCAGCGGGCGCATTACCTGATGCCGTATGGCCTCCGCCTCCGTGCCGTCGTCGCCGCGCCAGAACTTTTTGTAGTAGTGCCAGCCTTGGTAGGCATACCTTTGCGCGTATGCGAACAAAGCTGTTTGCTGCGGCTCGCTGATGGGCGCATAAATACTATAAAGGTATCCTGTGACCGCGGTCATATCCCCCGATGCGGCACACATCGCTTTATAAAGAAAATCGAAAAAAGTGTTGTCGGCCAAAGTCCGGCGTTCGTCAAAAAACACAGGTATGCCGCATTGCGCAAAGGTTGATTTGATAACAGGCAGATACGCGTCCAGCCCGCCGCCGATGACGGCGATATCGCGAAAGCGCTTGCCGCGCCGTATCTCACGAAGTATCATTGAAGCAACAGTTTTGACTTCTTGTTCGAGCGTCTGGGCCTCTGTAACGACTATACCGTCCGGCTCGTTTTGATATGATGAGTAAGGATAGCGGTAGAGATTTGCTTCCAAAAATTCAAGAGAATCGCACACATGCCTTTCCGGTATCCCCAGATCATCTATTATTTCAATCCTTTTGCCGCTGCGTGCGGCAGCCTCCACAAACTGCTGGCAGTCACGTCTCTCTGACGCAAAGATTTCAGAATCCAGGCCGCTGCCCGCATCACGAAATGCCGCTATGGTGTCGCAAGAGATCGCTACCACCTTTTCCAGCAACCTCATCACGGCAGGCGTGGCGCTGTCGAGTCCGTCTATCACCACATGAGCGTCTTTCAAAAATCCGGCTTTTTCCGCCTGTTCGGCAGCCAGCGTATACATATCGGCGCTGTCCGGACGGCTGCCGCAAATGGCGTTGTATTTTTCATATACATCGGCAGTATCGCGCAGTTTCTTTTGCAACGCGGCATCATTAAGCTGCTCAGCCGCTTCGCGTAGACTCTGCGGTGTTTGGCAATGGCTTTTGAGCCGCGTCATCAGGTCTGCCATGAATGTATCTAAATCAGTGACCGCAGTGCCAAACGGATGATCAAGCTCATTTAAAGCGCGCCGGCAGGCAACCGCCTTCTCGGCATGCGTCATGAACACAGTCTGTCCCGTCTGCTCAAATATACGATAACAAAGCCGCTGAATACTCAACACCTCAAGGCCCAAGATACCTTCCACACCACAGCTTTGCAAGATGTTCTTTTCCGTTTCAAAGGTCAGAGGGCCCGGTACGATGACGATTACTTTGGCAAACGGATCTTTGAGCAGCTTTGTGATATGCGAAAGTAAATACCGGCTTTTCCCGCTTCCCGCGCGCCCCGTCACAACCGTTACGCTCATTTCCCCGCCCCCTTTTCTTTATAAAAAATAGCAAGTTATCTGTACCAAATAACGGACTATAAAAAAATTGATGATCCGATTGTTTTTATTATGTATGCCAATTAAAAAAGCCGCCCAAAAGCGGCTCTAGCTTTAAGATTTGGACTATCCTCTAACGAGATAGTTGAGAAGGAGGTTCAAATCTTCAGGCTCCGAAACAAGCAGTTCCAGTTCGTCAATCTTCGCTTCCGAGAACATCTGCGTCAGCATGATGTATTGGCAGAGAGTCGATTTCAGATTCAGCCTGTCGCCCTCAGAGGTGACCAACTCAATTTTGCCTTTGCAATCTTTGAGCACTTCAAAAAACTTCTGAGGTTCATTGATGTTTTTAATCTTCATACGTTTCCTCCTTTTATAATGATTCTGATACAAACCTTTTATATCCCCTAGAATATAACACACTTACTTGTTTTCGTCAACAAGGGCGGCTTACCATTTTACGGTTTGTTAACATAGTTCATGTCCGCAATATTTTGTGAGCTATCGGTAAATATACGTCAGAAATGTTCCTTGAGGGAATGATTTCGTTTATTTCACCGCTGTATACATTTGATATTTCGTCATTTGAAATGCCTCCCCTAAAGAGAGTCGCAGAGTTATCATTTCTTTTGGTTATTTCTATCACACTGATTTTCATCAGCTATCGCAGAAATACAAAGCAGACAAAACACGAAATCGAACCTACTTAGTCCCTAGCCCCAGAACCACCGCCAGCCGCTCGTTTTTCATGGACAGCGTCTTGGGCAATGGCGGAACCTCATGCCCCGTCTTTTTGCATGCGTAAGCGTAGAGCAGGCCAGATAAACCCGCAGCCAGATTGCGCCTGTCCCGCGCGGCGCTTTGCAGCGCCTCCTTCGCTTTTTCCCACGCATCCGAGGTTCCCGTCAGCATCAGTGCAATAGCGTATGTATTGATGATATACCCCGCACGCGCACGGCTAAGCAGCCGGGCTGCCTTTTCATATTGCCCTATATGCAGATATGTCCATGCGATCTTTTCGCTGATATGCCATGTGTTATGTTTTCGATCCTTAAACCCTTCGGTCACGCGCTTGGCGGCTTCCAGAAAGGTTATCGCTTTATGGGCATGAACATGCGGATCATCACCCGAGGCCTGTGCCAAGAACGCCAGCCCGCTGTACGCACAGCCCAGCCGATAAAGCTTTTCCGCAGGAGAGCGCGT
This sequence comes from Bacillota bacterium, assembly GCA_023436115.1. Lineage (GTDB taxonomy): Bacteria > Bacillota > Clostridia > Christensenellales > SZUA-584 > SZUA-584. The sequence continues at coordinate 152,079 of JAEZKQ010000024.1, forward strand.
CCATTCCTTCTGCATGGCGCAGAGCGCCTGAATGTCCAGCTTGTGCAGCGGCATATCCGTTTCTGCGTAAAAGCATTTTTCTAGCAGCTCCAGCGCACTTTGCAAGTCCAGCTTGGATATGGCCTGAATTGTGCAGGCGCCTTTAGCATCCGCCGCCTTGCGTAAATAATACTCATGCAGCGGCAGATAAGCGTCGTCCAGATAATACCCGCCCAATACAAAAAGCGCTTTTGCGTATTCGCGTTTGTTTTTCTGCCTTTCCTCATTGTCGCTAAGCGCTTCATAAAGCGAGATGGCAGCCGCCAAGTGCTCTTCGCCCACTTCGCGTATTTCTCGCAGCAGCTCTGCTTCTCGTGCGCCAAACGAACGTTTCCCAAAAAGCAGATACGGTGCCTGCTTCTCAATGATGAGCTTGCCCTTGCGGTAGTTGTTGCGAATGCTCTGCGGATAAATCTCCAGCGCACGGCTCAGCCACTCGTTGGCGTTTTCAATCTCTTGGCCTAAGTCTTGATCCCGGCGTTCTCCGGGCCGCATCAACTCATGCACATTGGAGTAATAGCGATAGGCAAGTGCGGTGGCGCAGCGCGCATTGTCTGATTCCAATTCCGCACCCCGTTTTAAAAAAGCGGTGCAAAAACTCCGGTAACGACCTGCTTCCTCCAGCCTACTTGTTTCACCTGCTTTGATGAGCAGTGTCGTGGCCAGTTTGCTGCATGCCAAGCCCAGATGATATAACCTGTCAGCACTGTTCCAAGTCTCCTCATCCTGCTTAATGTGTCGAAGAGGCGCAAAAAGCATACAGACACCTTTATAATTTTTCTGCGCCATCAGCGCCTGCATTTGCTCGTCTTTTTTTGCGAGCTTGCACAATTGCGCCATGCGGTCCCGCGTCATTAGTACGAGCAGTGGAGCATGTCCTGTCTCGCCGAGCCAGCCGTTGTGTGAAGACATCCTGTAGACCTCCGAGCTGACCGCAACGCTTTTGATATCCAGTGTTTTCGACGCACCCAGATTTAACGTCAAACTATCCTTGTCGAAAGAGCAGCTCTCCAGCGGCAGAGCCATGGCTGGCTTTTGCGCGCCTTCGCGACCCGCATAATAAGCGATCACCGTCTTAATCGAAGCCAAAGTCTCCCTAAGCCCGGGCATTGCCGCAGTTGTTTGTTCAAGCACGCGGCTGCCTAAACGGAATGTTTTCATTGTGTCCTTCGTATCAAACACAGCAATAACTGCCAGCATAGACTGCTCCTTATCATATTGGTTTTATATCCCATTACATTCTATCAGCCCTGTCCTTGTGCCGCAAGGCTTTGGTTTGACATATAACATCAAATAATTGCAGTTTTCGCGGTTTATTTTGTTTTGTATTATTTGCCACAGTGGTATATAATCGTATTCGAAAATGGAGGGGATCGTTTTATGAAAATCTCTGTCGTCATACCGGCATACAACGAACAGGCCGTACTCAATTTATCCTACCAGCGTCTGAAAAAGGTGATGGACACATTCGATGATTACGAGCTTATCTTTGTGAATGACGGCTCCCGAGACGACACGCTCAAGCTATTAAGACAGCTGGCGGCAGAAGATAAACGCGTCAAGGTGATAAGCTTTTCCAGAAATTTCGGCCATCAGGAGGCAGTTTCTGCAGGCATGGCAAAAAGCAGTGGGCAGGCCGTGGTGATTATCGACTGTGACCTGCAGGATCCGCCGGAGCTGATTCCCGAAATGGTAGATAAATGGCGCAACGGTGCGGATATTGTTTATGGCCGCCGCGTAAAAAGGAAAGGCGAAACCGCGTTTAAAAAGCTGACCGCATGGCTTTATTACCGCGTTTTAAAGTCTCTTGGTGGTCAATATATTCCCGCCAATACGGGCGACTTTCGTTTGATCGACCGAAGGGTCTGTGATACGCTCACACGAATGCCGGAACGTAACCGCTTTCTCCGCGGCATGGCGGCATGGTCCGGCTTCAAATCGGAACCCATCGATTTCGTCCGCGATGAACGTGCTGCCGGTGAAACGAAATACTCGATGAAGAAGATGCTTAAGCTCGCGGGCGATGGCATTATGGCCTTTTCCAATAAACCGCTGCGTTTTCCTTTGTATTTCGGCATTTTTCTCTCGGTTTTAACGGCTGTTTACCTCGTGCTGTCCATTATTTTCACAGCAATGGGCGCATGGGCGGTAACTCATATCATTTTTGCGCTTATTTTCTGTCTGCTGTCAGGCCTTTATTTAGCCATTGGCATTTTCGGCCTTTACTTGGGCAGAATATATGACGAAGCCAAAGCAAGGCCCATATACATCATCGATGAACAGATTAATTTGGAGGAAATATGATCGATTCTCGTTTAGAAAAACTTTGCCGCTCACTCGTTACATATTCCATGAATGTGAAAAAAGGCGAGCGCGTGCTGATTGAAAACTTTGACTGTCCCGAAGAGCTCTCGACGCAGCTGATCAAAGAGGTTTATGCCGTTGGCGGCGTACCTTTCAGCATAACCCGCAGTGCACGCATACAGCGCGCTCTGCTGCAAAACGCCACCAAAGAACAGATTGAGGATATGACGCGTTACGACGCCACGCTCATGCAGGATATGAACGCCTATGTCGCGTTCCGTGGCGCGCTTAATACGTCAGAGTTATCTGATGTGGATGAGCACAACCTATCGCTCTACCGATCCATTTACTCCAAACGTGTTCATCATGAGCTGCGCGTGCAAAAAACAAAATGGGTGGTATTGCGCTATCCCAATGGTTCTATGGCCCAGCTGGCAGGCATGAGCACCGAACAGTTCGAAGACTTCTATTTCAACGTCTGCAATCTGGATTATTCTAAAATGGATAAGGCCATGGATGTAATGGCAGAGCGCCTTAAGAGCGTGGATGAAGTACACATAAAAGGGCCGGGTACTGATCTTAAGTTCTCCGTGAAGGGTATACCGTCGAAAAAGTGCTCAGGACATATGAACATACCCGACGGCGAAATCTACACCGCTCCGGTACGCAACAGCGCAAACGGGCACATCACATACAATGCGCCGTCTTTCTCGCAGGGCTTTAAATATGAGAATGTGTATTTTGAATTCAAAGACGGTAAGATTGTCCATGCTAAGGCCAACAACACCGAGCGTCTTAATAAAATACTCGATACCGACGAGGGGGCCCGTTATTTGGGTGAGTTCGCTTTTGGCGTGAATCCATTTATTAAAGACCCCATGTGCGATACGCTGTTTGATGAAAAGATCGCGGGGTCAATTCACTTGACGCCCGGGTCATGCTATGAAGACGCTGATAACGGCAACGAAAGCGCAGTGCATTGGGACCTCGTGTTGATACAGCGTCCCGAATACGGCGGCGGCGAGATTTATTTCGATGGCGAGCTGATTCGAAAGGACGGACGCTTCTTGGGTAAGCTGGAAGTGCTCAATGAGGAAAACTTGGTTTAAACCAAAGGTGTATAACCATCATTTTTATGTTTGACACGAGGGCTTCATGCCCTCGTTGTTGTTAAAATTACTTTTTGCCGAGTCTTTGAGAATACAACGGCGCACCTACCAAAACAGGCTTGCGTATTCCGGCTTTAAAAAGTTTCTTATTGCGCTTGTGGATATAGCAAAACCAGGTTCACCTGTCATGCCCGAAGCAATTTCATATTTGGCGAAAGCAATATACAGCCGGCCCCCGGCGATATAAAACGACGATTGCTTTGAGATGCCGGTAAACTCCTCAGTAAAGAAATGAGCGTCGTTGTTTATCTCTTTGCCGATAATATGATTAAGCACGCTGCGATAGGCATGCGTGACGAACAGATCATCCAACGTCAACAGCTTGTTATTTGAAATGTCTACATTGTAATAAACCGTGTGGGGAAAGCCGGTGCCGCCGTTATCCAGATCGTCGGTGACGCGCATTGATAAAATACCTTTCGTACACTTCACGTCATAATCAACTCGCAGCACAAAGACATAATCTTGATTTTCTTTGGATTTTTCAATCGCATCGGCCCTCGCGTTTTGTACCTGTATGAAAATACTGATGTTTAGCTGGTGCTCAAATGCCGCATCCTTAAAACCGGAGACAACAGGCATACAGATATCCAGCACAAGGTTGTCGATACCGCGGTTTTCTGTTTCTTCGCTCACCGTCACATTTTCCGGCTGCCGCGCGGTCATTGCTGATAACCGCCCCTTTAAGCTGCCGCCCGCCACAAAAATGAGAGCGGTCAACAAAGCCATAAAGAAAAATACTTGTCTTCGCATCGGCCTCCCCCTTTGGTGCTCATATCAAATGCCCCAACAGAATATACTGTAACGGGAGATAAACATATGCGTATACAGGAAAAAATATTACGAATCATATGCTCGGTTCTGTTCATTGCCGCGATTGCCGCCTTGGGCAGGGCCTTTTCAGACACGTCGAGTGAATGGTATCAGGGACTTGTGAAGCCTGCACTGCAACCGCCGCCTATCGTTTTTTCAATTGTCTGGACGGTGCTGTATGCGCTGATGGCCGCTTCGCTGTCTCTGGTCAGTATTTCGCCCGACCCGCAGCCCATGCCACAAGAGACGCTGTTTTCGGGTAGCCTCAAAAAAAAGACGCTGGCGCTATATGTGCTCACCGGCGTCTTAAATGTTCTATGGTCGTATACGTTTTTCTATCTGCAAAATCCGGGCGGCGCGATTTTTGTATTGATATTGACAATCCTGGCTGCCGTTGCCCTCTTCAGCAATGTGTATACGATCAATAAATTGGCAGCTTATCTGCTGATTCCATATATGGTTTGGATCTGCTTTGCACTTTATCTTAATTACGAGATCGCATTTTTCAATTAAAGCAGCTGCATGATTTCCAAACGTTCATTATCCGGGCCGCGAAACATCGCATATTTCACGCCGTTAAAAATCGCAGGTAGTGTTACCGCCGATTCTGTCTCGAAGACGATACCTTTTTGCTTGAGTATCGCCATCTGTGCATCAATGTCTTCAACCTGCATGGCAATGTGATTAACGCGCCCGTCGGCTTTGCCGCCCGCATTCCCGGGTTGAACGATCTCAATGATACAGGTTCCCTTTTTTACGAACGCTATACGCGTGATACCGCCGTTTTCTTCAATATCCACACGGTGATAACATTCAAAACCAAGTATGTCGGTATAAAATGCTACTGATTTGTCGATATCATCCACAAACACGCCAATATGCGCCAATCCTTTAATGTCCGTCTTGCTTTCCATGTTTGTTTCCTCCAAGGTTTTTATATATCTTATCATAATTGCGTGACATTCGCTATCGTATATCTGTACTGCCCCAAATATCTAAAAACTTTAATTTTCAAATATTCTAAGCTGTTTCGCGTTAATTCAAATGTCTTATCTTGTTAATTTACCTTGGATTCTTCTTTCAAAGTTGTATTTATAGGCTCACCGAGACAAATATATAGTTTGTTATACGGTTATATGCAACTTTTCGTCAAATTTACATCATCGCGCATAATTTGACCGCTCTAACAAACAATAACAGCAAAACCACCGATATTTTAGGAGGAGAGCTTATGAAGGCAACAGGCATAGTGAGACGCATCGATGAGCTTGGCAGAATCGTCATACCAAAAGAGATTAGGCGCACTTTACGGATACGCGAAGGTGACCCACTCGAAATATATACCGACAGGGAAGGCGGCATCATACTCAAGAAGTATTCACCTATCGGAGAACTGGCTGCGTTTGCGCTCGATTTTGCTGAAGCTTTATCAACAACACTGAATTTAACGGCGGTCATCTGTGACAGAGATACAATACTGGCAGCAAGCGGGGAGCATAAAAGAGATTATGCCGAACGCCCGGTAAGCGGGGCTTTTGAAGATGTCATTAATGCACGTACAGTGCGCAAAACAAGCGGCACGGAAGTTATTCCCCTTGTGAGCGGCGAAAATCAAGCCCTCACCTCAGCGCAGATCATCGCACCCATTTCGATGGACGGACAGCCCATCGGCGCCATAGCCTTGGTGTCACGGGGAGGTACCATCGGCGATTCAGAACAAAAGGCAGCGGAAGCCGCCGCAGCGTTCTTAGGCAAACAGATGGCACAATAGACTAAACAATAAAAATCAACTTGGTGCGTAAACCATAAGCTGTTTACGCATTGAAGTTGATTTTTTTTATATCAAAAGGTAGAATAATACCAATATCGATTGGGAGGGGCATTTGTGAGCAAAACACTGGCAGAGAAAATTTTAGCAAGTCATCTGGTATCCGGAGAAATGAAGGCCGGAGAGGAAATATCCATTAAAATTGATTATACGTTGACGCAGGATTCAACGGGAACAATGGCTTACCTGCAATTTGAAGCGATGGGCGTTCCTCGTGTGAAAACGAAAAAGAGCGTGGCCTATATCGACCATAACATGCTTCAGTCCGGATTCGAGAACGCGGACGATCATAAATTCATCGAAACCGTGGCCAGAAAGCACGGCGTTTATTGCAGCCGCCCCGGAAACGGCATTTGTCACCAGGTCAATCTGGAGCGTTTCGGCGTCCCGGGCGCAACGCTGCTGGGGTCCGACAGCCATACGCCCACAGGCGGCGGTATCGGTATGATCGCTATCGGCGCGGGCGGCCTCGATGTGGCTGTGGCCATGGGCGGCGGCGCTTATTATATACCGATGCCCAAGATTCTGGGTGTTGAGCTTATTGGAAAGCTCTCCTTCGGCGTTTCGGCCAAGGATGTCATACTTGAGGTGCTGCGTCGTTTGGGTGTTAAAGGCGGCGTGGGAAAAATCGTTGAATACTATGGCGAAGGGGTTAAAACGCTGTCTGTGCCCGAGCGCGCCACCATCACCAACATGGGTGCGGAGCTGGGCGCGACCACGTCGGTGTTCCCCAGTGATGATATAACCCGCCAATTCCTTGCGGCACAAGACCGTGAGGCCGATTTTACGCCGCTGAGCGCTGATGCAGACGCGGTATATGCGGAGACGATTACCATCGATTTATCCGCGCTGGAGCCTATGGCCGCCATGCCGCACAGCCCGGACAGTGTGAAAACCATTCGGGAGATTGGACCCATCAAAGTGGATCAGGTGTGCATCGGCAGCTGCACCAACGCGTCATATTTAGACCTTATGCGTGTCGCCAATATTCTAAAAGGCAAGAGCATTGCGAACGATTTAAGCCTTGTCATATCACCCGGCTCCAAGCAGGTCATGACGATGCTGGCGCAAAACGGCGCACTGGCTGACATGATTTCAGCGGGCGCACGCATACTCGAATGCGCATGTGGCCCATGCATCGGCATGGGACAGGCACCCCGGACGAATGCCGTCTCGGTGCGCACATTCAACCGTAACTTCTACAACCGCTCCGGCACAGCTAGCGCGGGCGTTTATCTTGTAAGCCCCGAGACCGCGGCTGCCACAGCGCTCAAGGGCGTATTGACCGACCCGCGTGATTTGGGTCTTGATGCAGAAACTTTGACAGTTGAAATGCCAGATGCTTTTTTAATCAACGATAACCTTATTGCATCTCCGGACGAGAACGGTGAGACGGAAGTGGTACGCGGCCCCAACATCAAGCCTTTCCCGCTCGGTAAACCGCTGGAGGAAACCGTCTCGGGCGAGGTGCTGCTTAAGATGGAAGACAACATCACGACCGACCACATCATGCCGTCGGGTGCGAAGCTGTTGCCGTATCGCTCTAACATACCGTACCTGTCCGACTTCTGCCTAACGCCGGTCGATGACACGTTCCCTGCCAGAGCCAAGCAAAAGGGCGGCGGTTTTCTCGTAGCCGGACACAACTACGGCCAGGGTTCGTCCCGTGAACACGCGGCGCTCGTTCCGCTTTATCTTGGTATACGCGGTGTGATCGCCAAGTCGTTTGCGCGTATACACATGGCGAATCTCGTGAACTCGGGTATTCTGCCGCTGGTGTTTGAGAACGAAGGCGACTATGACAACATTGACATGGGCGACACGCTTGTGATCGCGGGCGCGCCCGATAAAGTGAACGGCAAAACTGTCTTTACCATAGAGAATTCCACAAAGGGCCATACATTCACCGTTAAACTGGATGTATCTGAGCGCCTTAAGGCTGTTCTCATTGACGGCGGTTTGCTCAACCACACCAAAAGAAGAGGCGGTAATGGCTAATCAGGCGGGCAACACGACAAGCCTTTTACGTATATTTCTAACGACATTTAAGGTCGGCGCGCTGACATTCGGCGGCGGCTATGCCATGGTGCCGCTGTTTCAGGATGAATTTGTGCGCAAGTATCAATGGATCACAGACGATGATATGGTTAATATGATCGCGCTCGGCCAATCTGTGCCGGGTGCGATTGCCGTTAATTGCAGCGTACTGATCGGCTATAAGCTAAAAAAACTGCGCGGGGCGCTTGTGGCTGTATTGGGCAGCGTCCTCCCGTCAATGATTGTGCTGACCGTGGTTACCTATCTTTACGAAGCGGTGCGTGACAATGTGTATGTGGCAGGTGCGCTGCGCGGTGTGCGTGCGGCGGTCGTCGCGTTGCTTGTATCAGCTTTCCTCACATTCATGAAGCCCTTTTATAAAGATATCGTTTCTGTGTTTGCATTTGCGGCAGCGTTTTTATTATCGCTGCTTTTTGATATCAACAGCGTATATATCATACTGGGTGCCATCATTTTCGGCATCACTGCGGGCATTTTGCGAATCAAGAAGAATACCGGAAAGGACGCGTCATGACCGGATACCCTTTGATCGCTTGGCTATTCTTCAAAATCGGGCTGTTTTCAATTGGCGGCGGATACGTGATGCTGCCGCTTATCAACAGTGAACTCGTCGCAAACGGCCTTATGACATCCATGGAAGTGGCCGATATTGTGGCCGTCTCGCAAATGACGCCCGGCCCTTTTGCCATCAATGCCGCCACGTTCGCGGGTGTCAAAACGTTGGGCATTTTTGGGGGCGCCGTGGCCACGGCAGCGGTCGTACTGCCCTCATTGATTATTACAACGCTGCTGGCGCGCTATTTCTTCCAGTTTGAAGACAATATCATTGTGAGGCGCGCCATGTGGGGTCTACGCCCCGTTGTGACCGGGCTGATCGCCTCAGCTGCAGCTGTAATGGCGCTGCCCGCGCTTCTCGGCGTAGAAAGCGTCTCAGCGCTCCGCTGGAACACATTACTTTCCGGCGTGGATATTGCGTCTGTTGTGATCGCGCTGTTTTCAGGTGTCGCCATTATCAAATTCAAGCTGTCCCCGATACTTATCATTCTTGTGGCAGGCGTTGTCGGGCTTGTCCTATTTGGGATATTAGGGCTTTAGTTAAGCGTTGTATCTACCGATATAAAACAGGGATAATCGATCATTTGTCGAAATATACTCGATAAGGTATACAAAGCAAGAGGCAGGCCCCATATGAGCCATTGAAAGGGATCAGACTTTATGAATGCGCCGGAAAAGGATTTTACAGATTACTACCGTATATTGCAGGTTCATCAGGATGCCGAACCGGAAATCATCAAAAGTGCTTACAGAAGGCTTGCGCAGATGAACCATCCCGATGTCAATCAGGACAAGCAAGCTACGCTCAAAATGCAGCAAATCAATAAGGCGTATGAAGTCATTTCCAACCCCTCGCTTCGCCAATCCTACCACCGAACCTGGCTGTCTCATCAGCAAACACCAAAGAAAGCTGTGACAAATACAAACGACCCACGTCATGCCGCCTCACAAGCGCTAGACGCGTATTTTCGAGCGCTATTGCACGAGGACTGGCCGTCAGCATACAGCCGGTTATCCCGCAAAGACCGCAGTATGTTTTCTCTGGAGGACTTTTGCGAATGGAAGAACGCCGTTAAAGCGCTCTATCAAATGGGCTCTTATGTGGTCAAACCTTTTCGGGCATATGAAAAGTGTGTGGTGAATGAATCCGAATACGAGAGCGTCTATGTGTTCTCCGTTTTTATTACCGACCGCGATGCGCGGACAGGAAAGGTCAACGAGGAAACTTACACCAAGCACGTTGTGAAAGAACATGGCGACTGGTATATATGCCTTGGCTACAAGCAATTAAAACCGATCATTTACAAACTCAAATACATTGCGTCGCAAGCCCCCAACCTAGACCCTTTCCGCGTTTATACGGATACACTGCTTAAATACGATAAGCTCACAGGTTTCTTAAGCCGAAAAGGCTTATTGGAGCGCATAGAGCAGGAAGTTGCCCGCAGCAAGCGCTTCAAAAATCCATTTTGCCTGCTTCTTTTAAGCACTGACCCCAAAGGCAGTTTACCCGGCGTAGCCGCTGCGGAATATAAACAGATGTGTCTTTTGAATGCGGCTGTTCAGCTGGAAAGCACCGCCCGCACGATCGACTGCTGTGCACGTATCTCGGAAAATCAGCTTGCCGTTCTGCTGATTGAGACAGACAGCTTCGCTGCACAAAAGGCCTTTAAGCGTATAGAACGCGTCATCCGCCCCAAAGACGGATTGTCTTACCGTTTGGTCGGCAGCATCACAGCTTTTCGGGGGGAAACCGCAGAGGACACCCTCTTGCAGGCTGAGCATGATGCACAGATACGTATCATAACCGGAAAAGACAACGTGAAACGCTACTATATCAATCTGGACGATCAGCAGATATGAAAAAAAAGCGAAAGACTTTTATCCTTCGCTTTTGAGCTGTTTAATATATATCACGATGCACCTTATGTGCGTGGAAAGTCGAATGCGGATGCGCAGGTTTGTCGGGATAACCCAGCGCCACGATGGAAAACGGTATGATGTGTTCGGGTATATCATAGATCTTTCTTACTTTGCTGATTCTGTCTTTTTGCGGATAAAGACCCATATAAACGCCGCCGAGGCCTTGCGCTTGAGCGGCAAGCAATATACATGTGGTGCTGCTGGCGCAGTCCTGAACAAAAAAATCCTCAGGATTGGCGCGATATCCATTGGTATTCGCCATCACAAGTATACCCAAAGGTGCTTTTTTAAGCGGACTCCAGTATGACACAAGCTCGGATACGGCTTCCTTCTTTTCTGCATCCTGCATCACGAGAAATTCCCACGGCTGAGAGTTCATCGCGCTGGGGGCATACATACCCGCTCGCAGCAGATTATGGATGACTTCCTCTTCGACAGGTCTGTCCCGATAAACCCGACAGCTTCTTCTTTCAAGTACAATGTTAATCCCTTCCATTTATACTCTCCTTAAACTGCTTTTCGTATGTCCAAACTGCATCTGATGGTGGGTCCTTGCGCAGATAGATAGATTCCAATACGCTTTGCTTAAAACGCCACGATGTGAGCTTTGACAGCACATATAATATCTTGTTGCCAAGCCCGACTGTCATGCGCACCGGTGGATTCTTCATTTGCGCGGCTTTGAGCACCATCCGAGCACATTTTTGCGGGCCCTGGGCCGCGAGTTCCGAACGTATCATCTCATAAAGCGCCCGCTCCATTGGCTTCCTGTAAGCTGTCTGCGCGCTTTTTTGTGTAAATACACGTTTCTCAGTAAAACCTGTTTTCGTATCCCCCGGCTCTACCGTGCAGACACGTATACCAAAGGGTTTCAGTTCCATACGAAGCGTTGCCGAAAGCATAAAAAGCGCGGCTTTCACAGCGCTGTACATGCCCTGAAACGCGATGGGGAAAAACGATGCCATTGAGCCAATATTAATGACTATACCGCTCTTTGCTTCGCGCATGGCCGGAAGCACGGCATTGAGTACCGTAATGATACCGAAGAAACAGACATCAAACTGGCTTCGCGCTTCCGCAGCCGTAGTTTCCTCAATAGCACCGGCGATGCCGCTTCCTGCGGCGTTCACAAGCACGTCAATTCGACCGTTTTTTTCTAAAATGTAATCGACGGCACTGGCAACGGATTTTTCATCCTCCAGCGTCATAGGCACCATCGTATAGCAAGTGTCGCCCACCTGCACTGTTTCATAATTGGCACGTCTGGATGTTCCATAAACGGTATAGCCAGCCGCCGCCATAGTCTGCGCCACGGCCTGCCCTATTCCGGAGCTTGCGCCTGTTATAAGTGCGACTTTCTGTTTTAGATCATTATTCATAAATTCATTTTAACCAAACAATATGCAATAATCAATAACCGCTTGTGGCGAAATATTACCCAATTAAGAACATTTGGTAAGTATTCGCCGTAAAATAAACCGCACAGACGATAAAGCACAAAATCATGCCCGCATTTACATAGACTGCGCTTTTCCCTTTGGGTATACCATAAAGCCCCGGGCTCATCACGATACGCTTTTTATTCACGAAGAAAAGAACAATTCCTGTTATCACAATACCCAACAAGATTAATCCATAAAAGCCTCTGAGAATAAAGTGTGAATTATATACCAGAACCGATATAACACCGCCAAATAAGTTGATAATCATATGAAAAGCAATCGTATAAACAACCTTCCCCGTCTTTACAAATAAATATCCAAACGCAAGCCCCAAGCCAAACGCATAGAAAAACTGAGACAGGTTGCCATGTAAGAGACCAAATAAAAGGGCACTGACGATTACGGCCGGCTTTTCACCGTAGCTTAACAGCCTGGAGATCAACAGCTTGCGAAAAAACAATTCCTCAGCAACAGGGCCCAATATCACAGCAAACATCAGATTAGACCATATACTTTTTTCGATGAAAAACTGCTCAACAGCATCTGTCATGTTACTTTGAGCTGCTGTTTGAATGATCAGGTTTATAATCGTACCCACCAAATTACCCGCATACATAATGGTGTAGCATATTATCCCAATGATGCAAAGTTGTCCCGCGGTCAGCCTTTTTTGTGCAATAGGCATCGCTGGCTTTTTTCTTAGCAGCAAAGCCGCAAGCGGCATCGCGATCACATACTGTGGCATCAACAACAACAAGTACTGAATCCACTCATTTTCCATCAGCTTAGGATTAAGAAAAAAACCGGTGACATACGCCAATGCAACTGAAATAATGATAACAATGAGTACAGCCATTCCGGCTCGTGAAAATACCTTTCGCCCGGCAACTAAATCAAGCTCTTCCATTACAATGCCCCCTTGCTATACTATTCGGATATCTTCATAAGTTAAGTAAAGTAATTTTAATTCGTGGTTAAAAGGTTTTTTCCTGCGCGGCTCACACGATGCGGATTTATGCAGTTTCAGCTAAGCCCGGAACAAGGGGACAAAACCGAAAACTGGCGGAGAACCGAAAGGCTTTCAGGGAAAGATGAAAGCGGATGTTGCCATCCGCTTTTGTAAACGATAACAAATTATATTTTCTGTACGCTGAACGCTGCCTTTTCCCCGTTGATATCCCATTCTTTCGTATATCCCGCAAGCTCACCAGAAATCTGCTCAGCCAGCACTTCGGTCTTGATCTCTTCCGTATTGCGCGCTATCACGCCCTGAAGCTTCTCATTGCCTGCTATCGCCAGCCGTATATGATCCATGACCTCGAAACCAGCTTCCTTGCGCATCGTCTGTATCTTGCTGATTATCTCGCGCACGAAGCCTTCTTCGATAAGGTCTTCGGTCAGCGTCGTCTCGAGAATCACGCTCAGCCCGCCGTCTGATTCCACCACATAGCCGGCTTTATGGACAGGATCGATGAGCAGGTCCTCCTCAGTCAACGCCACCGTCTGTCCTTGCGCTTCAAACGTATATGTGTCACCCGCGCGCACTGTATTCACGATGGCAACGGTGTCCGCTTCGCTCAAATGCGTGCGGATGTCGCCCAGCAGCTTGCCGTAACGCGGTCCCAGCGTTTTAAGCTGTGGCTTTAAGTTGTAGGAAATGAACGCAGTTACGTCGGCTCCCAGCGAAACCTTTTTCACGTTGAGCTCGCCCTCGATAAGCTCAGTATACATAGCGCCCAGTTCGTCGATACCCGCCACATACATATTGGCGATTGGCTGGCGGTTTTTTATCACAGCGGTATTTCGTGCGCTGCGGCCCAATACGACGATACGCAGTACCGCGTCCATGCTCTTCTCAAGTTCCTTATCGATAAGCGTTTCGTCGACCTTAGGATATGCGCAAAGATGCACGCTTTCGGGCGCGTTTTTGTCCACGCTGCGTACGATGTTCTGATACATCGTCTCGGTCATGAAAGGAATGAAAGGCGCAGCGATACGGCAAAGCGTTTCCAACATCGTATAAAGCGTCAGGAATGCGTCCGCCTTGTCCTCCTCCATGCCGGGGGCCCAGAAACGGCCACGGCAGCGGCGCACATACCAGTTGGAAAGCTCGTCAACGAACTTATCCAATTCACGTGCCGGCTCGGTAAGACGGTACTCATCCAAATAATTCGCAACTGATTTCACCAGCGTATGCAGACGCGATAGTATCCATTTGTCCATCACGTTATTAAGCTTTAAGCTGTGCTTTGTCGGGTCAAAATCATCGATATCCGCATATAGCACATAAAACGCATAGGTGTTCCACAGCGTACCCATGAACTTGCGCTGTGCTTCCGATACCGCTTCCTCATAGAATCGGCTGGGCAACCAAGGCATGCTGCTCGCATAAAAATACCAGCGCACCGCGTCGGCACCTTGATTATCAAGCACGGACCACGGGTCAACCACGTTGCCCTTGTGCTTGCTCATCTTCTGGCCTTCCTTGTCCTGAACATGCCCGAGGACGATGCAGTTCTCAAACGGGTTTTTCTCGAACACGAGCGTGCCGATAGCGAGCAATGTATAGAACCAGCCGCGCGTTTGATCAACCGCTTCGCTGATGAAGTCGGCCGGGAAACGCTTCTCAAATTCTTCCTTGTTTTCAAACGGGTAATGCCACTGCGCAAACGGCATCGAGCCCGAATCATACCAGCAGTCGATGACCTCGGGCACACGTTTCATCACGCCGCCGCACTGCTCGCATTTAATCGTAACTGCGTCGATGAACGGCTTGTGCAGCTCAAGGTCTTCGGGCACATTCTCGCCGCGTTCACGAAGCTCTGCCACCGAGCCGATCACGGTATGATGGCCGCATTTGCACTGCCAAACGGGCAGCGGCGTGCCCCAATAGCGTTCACGCGAGAGCCCCCAGTCGATCACGTTCTCCAGGAAGTTGCCCATGCGGCCTTCCTTAATATTATCGGGCAGCCAGTTGATTGCGCGGTTGTTCTGCATTAACAGGTCTTTAACAGCGGTCATCTTGATAAACCATGTGCTGCGCGCGTAATAAAGCAGCGGTGTGTCACAGCGCCAGCAGAACGGATAGCTGTGCGAATACGCCTTGGCATAGAGCATGAGTCCGCGCTCTTTCAAGTCCGCAATGATCTTGGGGTCGCCATCCTTCACAAACACGCCTTCCCACGGCGTTTCCGCCTTAAAGCGGCCTTGCTCATTCACCATCTGCACAAAAGGCAGATCATACTTACGGCCCACGCGCGCGTCGTCCTCACCGAAAGCAGGCGCGATATGCACGATACCAGAGCCATCGGTCAGCGTCACGTAGTCATCGGCGGTCAAGAACCATGCCTTTTTATCCGCCGTACCGAAATCATAAAGCGGCTCGTATTCCTTATATTCCAAGTCCTTGCCTGTGTATTCCTCTAAAATCGACTTCCCTTCGCCCAACACCGTCTCCACGAGTGCCGCCGCCATGATGAGGTATGCGCCATCGTGTTCTACCTTAACGTATTTTTCACGCGGGTTCACACAAAGCGCCACGTTCGACGGCAGCGTCCACGGCGTCGTTGTCCAAGCGAGAAAATAAGTATTTTCCTCGTTCTTAGCCTTGAACTTGACGAAAATCGATTCTTCCTCAACGTCTTTATAGCCTTGCGCCACCTCGTGAGACGACAGCGCGGTTCCGCAACGCGGGCAATAAGGCACCACCTTATGACCCTTATACAAAAGGCCTTTGTCGGCCACCTGCTTTAATGACCACCAGACGGATTCAATATAGTTGTTGTCGTAGGTGATATACGGGTCGTCCATGTCTGCCCAGAAGCCGACGCGGTCAGACATGCGCTCCCATTCGCCCTTATATTTCCAAACGCTCTTTTTGCATTCTGCGATAAACGGCTCCACGCCGTACTGCTCGATCTGCTCCTTGCCGTCAAGCCCCAGCAGCTTTTCCACCTCAAGCTCAACCGGCAGGCCATGCGTATCCCAGCCCGCTTTACGCAGCACATCGTAGCCCTGCATCGCGCGGTAACGCGGAATCAGGTCTTTGATGGAGCGCGTTAAAATATGGCCGATATGCGGCTTGCCGTTGGCCGTCGGCGGGCCGTCGTAAAATGTGTAGGCTTTGGCGCCTTTGTTTTTTTCAACGGCCTTTTTAAATATCTCATTTTGCTTCCAGAACTCTAATACCTCGAGTTCTCTGTCTCTGAAATTCAGATTTTTGTCGACCTGTTTATAAAGCATGTCTTTCTCCTCGCAACATAATAAAAAACGTCCTGCCCATGGGGCAAAAGACGTCACATCTTCTACGGTACCACCCAAATGAACGCAAAAGCATTCTCTTTTGTGCGCGGTAACGGACGCAAAACCGTTTCTGCTTAAAAGGCAAGCCCTTCGGCAAAAATGCTAACGGGTGATGGCCATGAACCACATTTGTCGGGGCTTTCACCATCTCCCCGCTCGCTTTGCAAATGAAAAGCTCCGTCCGTGTCCCGTATCATAGCGCTGATAATCATTCCCGTTTAGAACATTCCTTATTATAAGGGTAAAGGGATTGTTTGTAAAGAGCTTGCTATTATCCGTTTTTCTGTCTTAGTCTTTAGAATTAAAGCCAAGGATAGTGACTTAGCTTTCAGTTTGTATCCTAGCATTCATTCTTTTTTTGTCGCATTATTTGACCAAGATGCCAGGCTGTCGTATACTATCATCAGGCGTATAGCATCACAGGGATTTTAACCCATACACAGCGCTAATGCAACGGCTTTAAGGCCTTGTCTTAGCGTTTTTAGCGCTCAAAAACAAAAGGGGGAGAGGCATGCAGCTCCAGCTTAAAAACCATACAACAAGCACGCTCGTTCCAAACAGATTTATAGATTGCTGTATCGGAGCACCCGACCAATACACGCAAGCCTATCTGCTGGCAATAAAGCACAGCGCCGCCGGTGCGTCTGTGGATTTTGACTTACTTTGCGCTAAACTGAAAATGAGCATGGAGGATGTGGTACATGCTTTTGAATATTGGCAGAAAAAAGGTGTCGCACGCGTCGTCAACGGCAAAACAATGTGCCTTGAATTAGGGGACTTTCAGACAAGCATGGTTCATGCCGAGGACGAGCTTTATACCGAGCGTGAGTTTAATCAAATGCTGCAGAATCTGTTTGGCACACGACAGCTTTCTCCGCATGATTATTTGAAGATTTACGATTATACCGATACGTTTGGCTTAAGTAAAAAGGTGGTTCTCGCGCTCGTGGAATACTGCATCATGCTCAAGGGCCGCCGTGTATCTATTTCCTATATGGACAAGGTCGCAAAAACTTGGGCGGAAGAAGAGCATATCGATACGGAAGAAAAGGCTCAGAATTATATCAACGCCTACAAGACAGCCGCCTCAGGCATCACGCGTGTTCTAAAGCAGCTCGGGCTTTCAGGCCGCGGGCCGACGCAGGACGAAGAGACGCTGTACCGAAAATGGACAAGCGATTGGGGCTTCACGCTGGAAGCGATTGTGACGGCCTGCGCCCAGACCACAGCAGCAAGAGAGCCCAGCTTTAAATATTTGGATAAAATACTCGAGCGTCTTAAAGAAAGAGGCTGTTTAACCTCACGAACGATTGCGGAGTCGCAAGCCAGAAACGACAGCCAAGCTG
This sequence comes from Bacillota bacterium, assembly GCA_023436115.1. Lineage (GTDB taxonomy): Bacteria > Bacillota > Clostridia > Christensenellales > SZUA-584 > SZUA-584. Next base: position 169,858 of record JAEZKQ010000024.1, read on the forward strand.
CCGCGCTGAAGGAGATCATGCATCTTTTGGGCGAACCGTCTTTAAAGCCCTCCTTCGAACATGAAAGTCTGTATCAGAAGTGGACGTGCGTCTATGGCTTTGATAACGCCATGCTGATTTTTGCCGCTAAGCAAATCGGTATTCAGGGAAAAAGGCCGTTTGCCAGCCTTGATGCGTTGCTGACAGATTGGTATAATAACCAAATCATGACGACTGCGCAAGCCAAACGCTACATGTCGGGGCAAAAAGAGCTGAATGCGCGTGTTACCACTGTATTTGAAACGGCGGGCATATCCAAGACGCCGACCGACGCGCACCGTAAAATATATACGCGATGGCATGAAGCGTGGGGTCTCTCCCATGACGCAATACTGCTGGCCGCAGAAATCAGCACACTATCGGATAACCCATACCGTTATCTGAACACGATATTGACCAACTGGCATAACGCCGGAGTTAAAACGCTTTCAGACGCACAACGCGAAACCAAGAAGAACGCGGGCAGTCAAAACACAGCCATGCGGCGGGAGTCGTTTGAACGGCCTGTGGAGAATTACGATCACCTGGCAGTCAATCTCTTTGAAGATGAAGGAGCTTAAGTATTGAGCATATCTGACGTATTAGCTGAATACAGCCGAATCAGGCAGGATAATGAACGGGAAGCTGCAAGAAGGCGACACGAGGTTTATACGCGCGTACCTGCGCTTGAAACACTGCATGAAAAGATTCATAAGCTGATGCTGGAGCGGCTGCGCCAAGCCATAACGAATGAGAACGATGATTGTAATGAGATTATCGCATTACGTGAACTGAATGCAAAACTGCTTGTTGAGGCGGGCTTTGATCCACATTATCTTGACCCTATTTATTCGTGCTGCCTCTGTCAGGACACAGGGCTTCTTGAGGATGCCACACACTGTGAATGCTTTAAAAAACGTCTGCTCGAAGACAAGCTGGACTCGGCACGGCTCACGGATAATGCGATCAGCTTTGAACAATTTGACCTAAACCTTTTTGACAATACACCGATAGAAAACGGCAAGTCTCAGCGCGATATGATGGCACGCATACGCGACCTGTGCGTGACTTATGCTGACAGCTTTCCCAGCTGTCCCCCGATACTCCTGCTCTCGGGCGGTATCGGGCTCGGAAAAACGTATGTGTCAAAATGCATCATGCGGCGCGTCATAGAGCGCGGACATACCGCAGCCAGTTTCACGGCGTATCGGCTGTTTTCACTGTTTCATCAGCACCGGCTCGGGGAGGACGTAGACTTAGATCCTATACTCGAAGTACCGCTGCTCATTATCGACGATATCGGTACAGAGCCTATGACCAAAAACGTCACCATAGAGTATTTTTTTGATTTGTTAAACGAGCGCGGCTCAGCTGGACGAAAAACTATCATCGTCACCAACCTGCCGTTCCATGATTTAGATGAGCGCTACGGAGAGCGTATATTCTCCCGTCTCATGGACGCGCGTTTTTCACAGAAGATACTTTTCAAGGGACGCGATATTCGGTATTAGCGGCTCTTTTAGGGCATAATGATAGCATAAGTTACCTTTTTGGAGGATGGTATGAAACGCACTGAGATTAATGACAAGTATAAATGGAATCTTGGCGATATTTATGCGTCGGATTCTGACTGGGAGAAGGATTTTGCCGAGCTGCAAGGCCTGCTGCCCACCATCAAAGACTTAAAGCAGGGCTTTGCAGACAATGCACAAAACCTTGCCAAGGCGCTGCAGCGCATTGACGAGCTTTCGCTTATGTGTGAGCGGCTATATGTTTATGCAAAAATGCGCCGTGATGAAAACAATTCCAACTCACTCTACCAAGGCATGACCGATCGCGCAATGTCGCTGTATGTGGCTGTGTCGGGTGAAACTTCATTTGCGGGTCCCACTCTTTTGCAGCAAAGCGACGAAACACTGGAGCGTTACCTTGCCGAAGAGAAAGCGCTGGAACCCTACGCATTTATGATACGCGATTTGATTCGCCAGAAAAAGCATGTGCTTAGTGAAAAAGAAGAAAAGCTTCTGTCTATGAGTGGTGATTTTGCTTCTGGCATACGCGATATATTCACGATGCTGGATAATGTCGATTTAAAGTTCGGCACTGTCAATACGCCCGAAGGTCCTGTTCAGCTCACGCACGCTAAGTTTATTGAGTTGATGCAGCACAAAGACCGTCAAGTGCGCAAAGACGCGTTTGAAACGTATTACAGCGCTTTTAAAGGGGCGATCAATACCATCGCTGCCACGTATTCCACCAGCGTTAAAAAGGATGTGTTTTACGCGCGTGTGCGGGACTATGAAAGCGCGCTGTCTAAAGCGCTTTTTGCCGATAATGTGCCGGAAGCACTATATGACGGCTTGATCAGCTGTATTCACGACCACCTTGATATTATGTACGACTACATTGATACCCGCCGCCAAATATTGGGGCTTAACGACATCGCGATGTACGACGTTTATGTACCGCTTGTACAAGACACGGGCAAAAAGTACAGCTATGAAGAAGCCATGGACCTTGTCATCGAAGCGCTTGCCCCCATGGGCAACGACTATGTGGCGCTGCTCAAACGCGCTTACAACGAAAACTGGATCGACGTGTATGAAAGCGAAGGCAAGACAAGCGGCGCTTATTCCTGGGGCGCTTATGGTACACATCCTTACGTGTTGCTCAACCACCGAGACGATCTGGACAGCGTTTATACCATCGCACACGAGCTGGGGCACGCGCTGCATTCCTATTACTCGGACGAAAATCAGCCCTTTTCACTCGCGGGTTACACCATTTTTGTAGCTGAAGTCGCATCCACAGTCAACGAAGTGCTGCTCACGCGCCATCTTCTTAAAAACGGCGATGAATCGCTAAAAAAGTATGTGCTCAACCATTATCTCGACCAATTCCGCACCACGGTGCTGCGTCAGACGATGTTTGCCGAATTTGAGCGTATTTCGCACGCGATGTGCGAAGCGGGCGAGCCGCTCACGCATGAAGCGCTTTCTGCCAAGTATAAAGCTCTCAACGCTCTCTACTACGGCGATGCCATGAATACCTGCGACACCATCGCCATTGAATGGGCGCGCATCCCCCATTTCTACAACTCGTTTTATGTCTATAAATACGCTACGGGTTTTTCGGCCGCGGTCACTATCGCCACGGGTATATTTGAAGGCAAGCCGGGCGTTCGCGAGGCATATTTGGAGTTTTTGAAGAGCGGCGGGAGCAATTATCCGCTTGAACTGCTGAAAAAAGCCGGCGTGGATTTTGAGGGCGGAGCGCCCATCAAAAGCGCCATGGAATCATTCCGGCAGTCCCTCGACGAATTCAAAAAAGTGATGGGTGTTTGATACCAAAGAATCAAGCGAATTACCATTTCTTTTTATCACGGATTGAGCTATAATATGACTATGAAAATTTCGATAGCGTCTTGAAAAAAAGGAGGAAGCGTATGAAAGTATGTTTTTCCACACTCGGTTGCCCGGAATGGTCTTTCCCAGAGATTGTTTCTACAGCATCAGACCTTGGCTATAATGGCATCGAAATCAGAGGAATCTTAGGTGAACTGTATGCGCCTGAGATGGAACCTTTCTCTGCGGCTCATATTGAAGAAACAAAGCAGCGGCTAAAAAGACTGTCTCTGGAAATTCCGTGCTTGGCTTCTTCCTGCAATCTCAATGATGATGCAGATGTCGACAAGGCCAAAGCCTATGTGGATACCGCAAGTGCAATTGGTACGCCTTATGTTCGGTTGCTTGGTGACTTGTCTCCCGCTCCCTCAGGCGACATCAGTCTGAAGGTGATTGCATCAAACCTTGAGGAAATTGCTATTTATGCCAAGGACAAGAATGTGATGCCGCTCATCGAAACCAACGGCTTTTTCGCAAAAACCAAGGCTTTAGGAGCCATGTTCAAATCGTTCGACCATCCGAATGTGGGCATACTCTATGACATACATCACCCCTACCGTTTCTTCGGTGAGGAGCCAGCCTATACAATCGACAACCTAGGACCTTTTATCAAGCATGTCCATATTAAAGACTCTGTCATGGAGGGTAAGAAGGTTCGTTACAAAATGGTGGGCGAAGGTGATTTGCCTGTAGCCAAAACGATACGACTTCTGGAGAATGCAGGCTATAAAGGTCATTATTCGCTTGAATGGGTGAAGCGTTGGGATCTTTCCCTGGAAGAGCCGGGCATCGCATTCGCTCAATATAAAGAATTCATGGATACGCTCTAAACGGCAATTGTGCATAGGAGGCGAATAGCCTCCTTTTTCATTTGTCGCCTTCCACAGGCACTAGCCTTTTGATATAACAGAAGAACACGAGAATCTATAGATGAACGCCATTAAAAAAGGAGCACGTATGCGCTCCTTTTGATTTTTCATTTGGCTTGGTCAGCTTTCTGCTCGTCTTCCGACCCTTTGAGCGAAACCACAACGCTTCTAAACGGATCCTCGCCCTCGCTGTACGTATAAACCTTATCATAATCCTGCAGCGTCGAATGCAGTATGCGGCGCTCATATGGGTTCATTGGCTCCAGCACAACGCGTTTGCCTGATTTTTGAACCTTGTCGGCCAAACGGGCGGCCAAACGACGCAGCGTCTCCTCGCGCTTTTTACGGTAGTCCTCAGTATCGAGCATAATTTTGGTGTAATTTTCCTTGCCGTTATTAACCACTAAGCTCGTTAAATATTGAAGCGCGTCCAGCGTCTCCCCGCGGCGGCCAATCAGCATACCCATGCCTTTACCGGACATGTCCACTTTGAGCATACCGTCTTCGCTCTCTGATTTTAACTTCACAGCAATACCCATTTTGGAAAACAGGCCAATCAAAAACTTCTCAGCTTCATTTTCGGGTTCCTGATAGGTAAAGCCCTCAGTGAAAACATCTTCACGAACGGGGCGGCTATCACGGCGGTAATCGTCGCGCCTGTCGCGGCGCTCATGTGTCGTGTTGTCGCGTCTGTCGCGGTGCTGCCGCTGCCCATTATCGCGCCTGTCACCACGGCGCTCACGCGAATTATCATCACGCTTGTCATACCGCTGCCTAGTGACTTCTTCCTGCTTCTTACGTTCTTCTTCCTGAGCGGCCAAAGTCGCCTTAACATCTTCCTCCGACTTTTTTGTCAGCCGGACCTTTGCGCTCTTAAATAGCGAACCGCCCTCATCCAGTATCTCTATCTCGACTTCGTCAATAGACAAGTCCATTTTGATAAGACCGCTGAAAACAGCCTCATCAACAGTTTTACCTTTGCTTTCAATAAAATCCATCAAGTAGCCTCCTCAATGAGCCCCTGCTTTTGCCTCTCATCACGTCTTTTGTAGACCCAGTTGACAATCAGTGACTGCACCAACGCATAGATGTTAGCAAACAGCCAGTATATTGAGAACGCGGTATTTGCCGTTGCGCAGATATAGGCTGAAAACAGCGGGAAGAACCATAACATAAACTTGCTTTGACCCGCCTGCGGCGTCTGCCCCATCGTCAGCTTTTGCTGCAGGAACAAAGATGCGCCTGCGAGTATCGGCAATATCAACCAACCATTCGTGTATAATGCCTTGCCTGCGGAATCTGCCAAGTTGTTGTATGCCAGAATGCTGCTCGTCAGGGTGTCATATCCCGCCCCGCCAATTAAACCGGAGGCATTGAAATCCAGCAGGTTTGCGCTCGAGAGCATATGCATCGCCTGCGGTGTGATATAGGATGCATTCATCTGCACAAAAGACGAAAACTCTGCAGAAGTCGGCATAATCGGTGAGAAAATAGAATCCGGCTGCCAGAAGTTATGCACCCATAGCCATCCGGGCAGGTCATAAGCCGCTTCTCCAAAATGCTGTGCATTAAGCAAGAAAGCCACCGTCTGCTCTGCGGCCAAAACACGCATCGCGCCGAAAAATGCGAAGAATATCGGGAGTGTAATCAGCATCGGCAGGCATCCGGCAAGCGGTTTCACACCCTCTTTTTTAAACAGCTCCTGCTGCTTTTTCTGCATCATTTGAGGGTTATTGGCGTAACGCTTTTTAAGTGAATCCACCTGTGGCTGTATCATAGCCATTTTACGGGCGCTTTTTTTCTGCCGAAGATCAACCGGAAGTATCAGCAGCCTGACCAAAATGGTCACAATGATAATGGCCACCGAGTAATTCTGCACCAGAGAAAAAAACCACTTCAAGACGATTACGAAAAAGTCCGAGATAAAATTGTTGCTTAGAAAATCCAATCTATTGGTCCTCCATCATCATTTGAACACAGCTTTAAGGAACAGGGTCATACCCGCCCTTGCTAAATGGATTACACCGAAATATACGCCACAAAGCAAGCCCAAAGCCTTTAAACGCACCGTACTTATTGAGTGCCTCAACCGCGTAGTCTGAACAAGAGGGTGTAAACCGGCACGAACGACGGGTATAAGGCGATATTGCCTGCTTATAGAACCACACCAAACCGAGCAATACACGCTTCATTCGATCATCAGTCCCGCTTTTTTGAGCAGCTTACAAATGGAAAAGAGAAGCTCCTCATAAGTCATATCCCTTGCCGTCTCCCGTGGTGTAAACACGAGCAGGCAGTTTGGTGAAATATTCCCTAACATTGAAAAAAACGCTTCCTTCATTCTGCGTTTAACCCTGTTGCGAACCACACTGTTTCCAATCTTCTTGGAAACGGAGAAACCCACTTTCAGATGCGGCGTTTTGGTGGGCACGTAGACCAGCACCATGGCCTTATCGGAAACGGACTTTCCTCGTCTATACACATATCTGAATTCTTTATTGCGCCTTAGCGAATATTCACGCCTCAAATAAGTCTTCCATCCATACGGCTATCATGCGAGGCCTCCGCAATAGGAAGGCCCCGAAAAAAATGCCGAGTCTCTCGGCATCAGTAAACTTTAAGCAGATAGCTCTTTTCTTCCCTTTGCCCGTCTGCGCTTTAACACGTTCCTGCCGGCCTTGGTCATCATTCTCTGCCTGAAACCGTGAACTTTTTTACGTTGCCTTTTCTTAGGCTGTAATGTCATCTTCATTTAGCTTAAATCCCTCTCTCATATTCTGGGCCGGTAAACCCAGCCAAATCTTTATGGTAAGACGGATATATTATATTGAAGTCGCAAGATAATGTCAACAACAATGATGAGAGCGGGTGTCTGTCAGAGGGTATCATTTAAAACAGTTTTCCTACTTTACTTTCCATATTTCTGGCGTTTTAGAATAGGCCCGCGGCCTTTCACTTGTGTCTACCATTTAGACAAGGCACAGTTCTTAGCGCAATGGTAAATTTCATCAGCCATTAACTTGGGGCTGAGCCAGCTATACCTAATCAGACTCCTTCTATAGCAGATTTCCAGACTCACATTTCTTGAATTCCCGAGTATTGACAAAAAATACACGGTACAATTAGAATGAACTGAATTAATCAATTCGCTGAGAAAACAGCGGTTTGGAGCACGATCATGCAAAACAATATGCCCCACAGCTTAAATACAGAGCAGGTCTATGATGCATTTTCTACGAATCCTGATGGCTTACATCCAGATGAAGCTGCGCAAAGACTCGTCACTCATGGCGAAAACGTGTTGAAAGAGGGCAGTCACAGAACACTGGCCGCCATCATTTTCAGTCAGTTTAAGAATCTGATGATCTTAGTCCTGTTGGCAGCAGCTATCGTCAGCGGTTTGCTTGGAGAAATAGCCGATTCCGTCATTATATTCGCCGTCATCATTTTAAATGCTTTGATGGGAACCATACAGGAAGCCCGTGCAGAAGCGGCACTGGATGCGCTCAAGAAGATGGCAGCCCCGAATGCTGACGTGATTCGCGGCGGCACAGCGCTGACTGTTAAAGCAAGCGAGCTGGTGCCTGGCGATATCGTGCTGCTGGAAGCGGGCGATCAGATCCCTGCCGATTTAAGGCTTGTGGAAACGGCATCACTGAAGATCGAAGAGGCTGCCCTCACCGGAGAATCGGTGCCTGTTGAGAAGAGTTCAGACACTGTACTGCCATCTGATACACCGCTTGCGGAACGTATCAACATGGCCTTTTCAGGTACAAGTGTCACATACGGGCGCGGAACGGGCATTGTTTGTTTAACGGGAATGCAAACGGAAATAGGTAAAATTGCGGGTGCCTTGAATGCATCAACGAAGAGCGAAACACCGCTCCAGCGCCGCCTGAATTCGCTTTCAAAAGTTTTATCTTTCGCCGTGCTGGGCGTGGCAGCCGTCATCTTTGTGATTGGGCTTCTCACGGGGCGCGAGGTTTTTGATATGTTCCTCGTAGCCGTCAGTCTTGCCGTAGCCGCCATACCCGAAGGTCTTGCCACCGTTGTCACGCTGCAGCTCACCATGGGCGTTCAAAAGATGTCTAAAAACGGCGCCATTGTCCGTAAGCTGCCCGCTGTGGAAACGCTCGGATGCACAAGTGTCATCTGTTCCGACAAAACCGGCACACTCACACAGAATAAAATGACGGTTCAGAAGGTTTATTATAATAATGAAGAGTATGATGCCGACACAGTCAAAAGCGCCACCGAGCTAGATTTGCTCGATAAAGCTTTTATACTCTGTAACGATACAAAAGAGACTGAAGGCAATTTAATCGGGGATCCGACCGAAACAGCGCTTTATGCATTTTCGTCCAACCGCCAAAAGCCTTCCGATCTAAAAAACACATTGCCGCGCATCTATGAAGTACCCTTTGATTCCGAACGCAAGCTGATGAGCACCGTTAATAGTACATCGTCTCCTGTGCTCTTCGTCAAGGGGGCTCCCGATGAACTGCTGGCGCGCTGCAGCTTTATTCATCTTAACGGCAATGTCGTTGCTCTCACGGATCAATTACGGCAGCAAGTGCTTGATATGAACGCACATTTGGCACAAAGCGCACTGCGCGTATTGGCTGCCGCGATGAAACCGCTTTCGTCTTTGCCGCAATCACCCGAAGGGTTGGAAAGCGAGCTCGTCTTTATCGGTCTCGCAGGCATGATAGACCCGCCTCGTGATGAAGCCAAAGTGGCCGTCAGCATATGCCGGCAGGCCGGCATTACGCCCGTCATGATTACGGGAGACCACAAGATCACTGCCGTCGCCATCGCACAGAAGCTCGGCATACTCGGCGAAAACGGTAAAGCCGTTACTGGCAGAGAACTGGATACAATGGATGACGACGCGTTAAATCGCGATATTAAGAACATTCATGTCTATGCGCGCGTAGCTCCTGAGCACAAAGTCCGCATTGTAAAAGCGTTTCGCGCGCAGAACAATGTCGTCGCCATGACGGGAGACGGCGTGAACGATGCACCTGCCCTTAAAACAGCGGATATCGGTGTGGGCATGGGCATTACGGGTACCGAGGTTTCAAAAAACGCATCGGATATGGTACTCACGGATGACAACTTTGCCACCATCGTCAAAGCCGTTAAAGAAGGGCGGCGCATATACCGCAACATCAAAAAAGCGGTGCAATTCCTGCTATCCGCCAACCTGTCGGAGGTCGTGACACTTTTTGTAAGCACAATGTTGGGGCTCGTTGTTTTGCATCCCGTACAAATACTTTGGGTGAACCTTGTGACAGACACCTTCCCGGCGCTGGCTATCGGCATGGAAACCGCGCCGGCGGATATTATGCATAGAAAACCGCGCGATGCCAAGCAAAGCTTCTTTGCGGGAGGTATGGCTGTCAATCTTGTGTTCTATGGTGTCATCATGGGCGCACTGACGCTTGGTGCCTATTTCACAGGTGCTGCACTCTATGGCAATACGCTTGTCGGCAGCACTATGGCTTTTCTGACATTAGGCCTTGTTCAATTATGTCATGTGTTCAACATCCGCTCATCCAATCGTTCTATCGTGAGCGGTTTCTTTACTAACAAATGGATACATCTGTCGTTCATCTTTTCCGCTCTGCTGCAAACAGCCGTTGTCTGGTTTAGTCCGATTAACGCGTTCTTCAAGGTCACAGCGCTGTCTGCAGAACAGTGGCTGTACACGGCACTGTTTTCCATCGCAATCATCCCGATAAGTGAACTTGTCAAGGCAGTCAAAAGACTGTCGGCACGAAAAGGACATCCTGAAACGAAGTAAGCTTATGATACCGCCAGTTGGCAATGGAGAGAATAATGATTGATTACCATATCCACACGAATATATCGGCTGACTGTGATGTGCCCATGGCACGTATGGTTAAAGCCGCTCACGATGCGGGGCTTAAAGAAATTTGCATCACAGAGCACATTGACCTGAATATATCGGAGGGTCCCCCCTTTCTTGTCGATTTTGACGCATATAACGCTGCGTTCGAGGCGGTAAAGAGCGCATATCCTGATATGACAATCCGGCAGGGCATTGAGGCAGGACTGGATATCGGCATGAATGACCGGATGTCTGAATTGCTCGCATCGCAGCCGCTGGATTATGTGATCGGTTCACAGCATGTGGTTTTTGGTTTTGACCCTTTCTTTGAAGAGGTCTGGTCTCGGTATACTCAAAAAGAGCTTTTCGAAGAGTACTTGCGTGCTTCAAACGAAACGGCAGCCTTTTGTGATTATGACGTGATGGGACATATCGGCTATATCTCAAAATTCTGCCCTCACGAAGATAAACTGCTGCGATATTCGGATTATACCGATATGATTGATACGTTGCTGAAAACGCTGATCGATAAGGGAAAAGGCCTTGAAGTCAATACCAACGGTCTTTATATGACACCTTCCACAATGCCCGAAACAGCCATAATTCGGCGTTATTTAGAGCTAGGCGGAGAAATATTGACGGTGGGCTCGGATGCCCATTATGAAAGTGTGGTGGGACATGCCGTGGATGAAACGCTGCAGATGCTCAAATCCATCGGATTTAAATATGTGTGTGCTTTCAACAAACGCGTTCCGCTTTTTTTACCTATTTAATAATTAGATTTAAAACTATTTTTAGCTAGCTTTTGAATTTGATTGACAGCAATCGTTTGTGTGCTATAATGAGCGCTGATAAAGGTGGAAAATGTTTATGCATTGGCTTCATAAAATAAAACTGCAACCGGCGCAAATTATCATTCTTGGCTTTCTTTTACTCATATTTATAGGCGCTGTTTTACTCTCTCTGCCCGTTGCAAATCGTTCGGGAAAGCCGCTTCCTTTTTTGGATGCGTTTTTTACTTCCACTTCCGCCGTCTGCGTTACCGGTCTAATCGTTGTTGATACGGGCTTACACTTCTCCTTGTTTGGCCAAATCGTGATCATTCTGCTGATACAAGCCGGCGGCCTTGGTGTGATGACCGTTATGTCTTTTGCTTTTTTATTGATCCGCAAGCGCATTACATTAAGTGAGCGGATGATATTAAAGGAAGCATTAAACGAGTTCGACTTATCAGGACTCGTCAAGATTATTATCAAAATATTAAAGGTTACATTTGCGGCGGAATTGCTGGGTTCGTTATTGCTTGCCACGCGTTTTGTACCGATGTTTGGCCTTAAGGGCGTTTATTATAGCGTTTTTCATTCTGTTTCTGCTTTCTGTAACGCTGGCTTTGATGTTTTTGGCCCTATCGGCGGTAAGTTTAAGAGTCTTGAGATGTTCGCGAATGATCCGCTTGTCATACTCACGCTGGGTTTCTTGATTATTTCCGGCGGTCTTGGGTTTGTTGTAATCAGCCATATATGCAGCCCCGCACGCATACGCCAGCGGCAGCCACTGTCGCGTTATGCAAAACTGGTGCTGATCACTACCGCGTCGCTTCTCATCGTGGGTACACTGGCTGTTTTTTTGCTTGAACGCCGTAATCCGGATACTATTGGGAGCATGAGCTTTGGCAGCCAAATACTTAACAGCTTTTTCGAATCAGTGACACCGCGTACAGCAGGATATGCCTCGTTCAATCAAGGCGGCTTACTGCCTGCAACAAAATACCTTGTCATCATACTCATGTTTATCGGCGCATCCCCAGCAGGTACGGGCGGGGGTATCAAAACCACAACATTTGCTATTCTATCAATCTTTACATTCTCCAGTGTTATGGGTAAACGCGATGTGGAAATAATGGAAAGACGTATTGCTATGGATGCGGTGCAGCGGGCATTGACAATCACGCTGCTTTCCCTCTTTTTTGTCATTGCCGCCAGTTTTGCTATGATCAGCATTGAAGGCCCCCGAGGCGGGATGTTTACATCGGAAAATATCATATACGAAGTTGTCTCCGCTTTTGGAACGGTTGGGCTGACAACCGGCATCACACCGTTTTTGAGCGGCGCGAGCAAAATTATTTTAATTATTGGTATGTATGTGGGACGAGTCGGGCTGATGACTCTTGTCATCGCGCTTGCTATCCGTTCACGTAAGGATAATGCGAATATTCGGTATCCCGAAGAAAGGTTTATGGTGGGATAAATGTCTAAGAAACAGTTTATTGTCATCGGCATGGGCCGTTTTGGCACAAGCATCGCGAAAACTTTAGCCAGCCTCGGCAAAGATGTTCTCGCAGTGGACAATGATATCGATTTAATCAATAGTGTCGCGCCGTTTGTCACTCATGCCATACAGGCAGATGCGACTGATGAAAAATCTTTAATTGCACTCGGTATAAAGAATTTTGATGTGGCTGTTGTCACGATGGGTGATAACATGCAGGCCAGTATTCTGATTACAATGATGTGCAAAGAGATGGGTGTTAAATATGTTTTAGCCAAGGCGCAAAACGAGCTTCACGGAAAAGTTCTGCTTAGAACAGGCGCTGACAGAGTTGTCTTTCCCGAGCGTGATATGGGTATAAGAATGGCACATAACCTCGCGGATTCGAGCATACTGGATTATATTGAGATCACCGGCGATCTTAGAATTATGAACATTTCTGCTGACGAGTCATGGGTTGGCAAGGACTTAATCAGCTTGAATTTCCGTCAAAAATATGGCGTTAATGTCATCGCAATCAAAAAAGAAAACAGGCTTATCACATCACCCCATGGTGCCGACATCATTGATGAAGGTGATACCCTTGTCGTTTCGGGCGATAAAGAAAGCATCGATAAACTGGAAGCTGGATATTGATCTTATTTTTAAAGCAAACAGCGCGGTATTTTTGTACCGCGCCGCTGCTTTTGTTTAAGTAAAACGCATTTTCCCCGCTACTCATTTTCGTGTATCCATTAAATCAGGGTCTTGCGGAAATCCCGCGTACGGACTCTGGCAAATACGGACAACCGGTTCCGTCGCCACCAAGCGCAACGAATCGACCCTCGCACATGTTACTGTGCCGTTCACTGTTCATCCAATTCACTTTACCGTCAGCATTATACTCCAATGCCTCATCGGCTTAGCTTCAAGTATTCACATTTTACACACGTCATAAGCTCCGGCTGCGCGGTTCAAATTTTGTTTTACGCATTTATTTTGAGTATTTAGCGTATTTTTATGAAGTGTATTATTTTCCATTTCGCTTATGCATAACTATGTATAGGGGTGATTAAGACTAATTGCAACTTTACTTCTTGGCAATTTCACAACATGTGCATTTTCAAATGCAGACTCATCTTTTTATTGCCTAATTGCAATTCATATATTAAAAAGTTGCAATTTTGCACCTGTTACGTATTGATTTTATCTATAGCAGATAGTATAATGATACAGCCAGCTAATGGAATAAAAAGTATTTTATATTGCGGCAACAACGCGGCAGTTTATATAGGATCTTGGTTCATAGAGTTGGCATCTAATTTCGCAGATGCTTTTTATTTGTCGAAAAATACATCTGCAGGATCCTAAGGGGGAGTATCAATGATGAGAGAGGGGCAAGTTAGAATACCGTCCGGCTGTGCCATAAGCGGTATGATAAACCGGAAAGGTGAGCGGTTTTCCGGAGAAACCATTATTAAGTCGATAGAGCTGATGCACGACAGAAGCAATGGGCTTGGCGGCGGATTTGCGGGATACGGTATTTATCCGGACTATGCCGATATTGTCGCGCTGCATATGTTTTATGATGATCTTGCCGCAAAAACGGCAACAGATGAATATATTGAGCGTCTGTTTGAAGTGGAAAAGGCCGAAGTCATTCCCACAAGAAAAAGCAAAGAGATTCCATGCAGCCCAATGATTTGGCGTTATTTTGTGTATCCCAGACGACAACGGCTCTTAAAATCCGGCCTCGACGAGCAAGAATTCGTGGCTCAATTTGTGTTTAAAGTCAACGAGGAATTTAAGGGCGCTTATGTTTTTTCTTCAGGGAAAAATATGGGCGCTTTTAAAGGTGTGGGTTTTCCGGAGGATATCGGTCGCTTTTTTAAGTTAGAAACATATGATGCGTATATGTGGACAGCACACGGACGTTTTCCCACAAACACACCCGGCTGGTGGGGCGGCGCACATCCTTTTACGCTGCTCAATTGGTCAATCGTGCATAACGGTGAAATATCCTCATATGATGCCAACAGGCGTTTTGTAGAGATGTTCGGCTACAAATGCACACTGATGACGGACACCGAGGTCATCACATATCTTTTTGATCTGCTGATACGCAAACACGGCATACCTCTTAAAGAAACAGTGGGCATTGTGGCTGCGCCTTTCTGGCGAGAGATCGAGCTAATGGATGAAGAGACAAGGCGGAAATACGAAGCGATACGCAGTGTTTATGGTTCGGCTCTGATCAACGGACCGTTTTCAATCATATTAGGTTTTGACGGCGGCATGATGGCGCTAAACGACCGTATCAAGTTAAGATCTCTCGTAGCTGCGGAAAAAGGCGATATGCTATATGTCGCCAGTGAGGAAGCTGCGATACGTATTATCTGCGAATCGCCTGACAGGGTATGGTCTCCCGCGGGCGGAGAGCCAATTATAGGACTGGTGGAGGGTAAATAATGAGCTTACAACTGGACTGGCCAGATTATCTGGTCGAACGAGATGAAAATAGATGCATACAATGCGAGGTTTGTGCGAAGCAATGTGCCAACGAGGTGCACAAGCTTGATCCCGACACGGGCAAAATGGTTGCTGACGAAAGCAAGTGCGTGAATTGCCACCGTTGTGTTGCACTATGCCCCACGCGCGCGCTTAAGATACGCGTTAACGACTTGGATTTCAAACCTAACGCAAACTGGACCAGCGGCACCATAAAAGAAATATATAAGCAGGCGGCTACCGGCTCTGTGCTGCTTTCAGGCATGGGCAATCCCAAACCCTACCCGATCTACTGGGATAAAATGCTCATCAACGCGTCGCAGGTAACGAACCCGTCGATCGATCCGCTGCGCGAACCCATGGAAACGGGCGTGATGCTGGGCCGCAAACCCGCCAAGCTGGAGTTTGGCAAAAATGGCAAGCTGCAAACAAAAATGCCGCCGCATGTTAAGCTGTCTATACCTGTGATGTTTTCCGCAATGTCGTTCGGTTCGATTTCGAGGAACGCGCACGAGGCGCTTGCACGCGCCGCAACGGAGCTTGGTATATTGTATAATACAGGCGAAGGCGGGCTCTCAAAGGAATTCTACAAATATGGCCCCAACACGATCGTTCAGGTGGCTTCGGGACGTTTCGGTGTTCACGCCGATTACCTTAATGCGGGTGCTATGCTCGAAATCAAAATCGGCCAGGGCGCAAAGCCGGGTATCGGCGGCCATTTGCCCGGAGAAAAGGTAGGCGAACAGGTCTCGATGGCCCGTATGATTCCGCAGGGCAGCGACGCGATTTCTCCCGCACCTCACCATGATATTTACTCAATCGAAGACTTGCGTCAGTTGATTTACTCGCTCAAAGAGGCGACCAACTATACAAAGCCGGTATCCGTCAAAATCGCAGCGGTTCACAATGCCCCCGCTATCGCGTCGGGTATTGCCAGAGCCGGAGCGGACGTGATCACCATCGACGGCTACCGCGGCGGCACAGGCGCTGCGCCGCAGCGGGTACGCGACAACGTGGGTATTCCGATCGAGCTGGCGCTGGCATCTGTCGACCAGCGGCTAAGAGAAGAGAGCATCCGTCACGAGGTCTCGCTTGTTGTCGCGGGCAGCGTGCGCAATAGTGCCGATATCGTCAAAGCCATTGCGTTGGGGGCGGACGCTTGTTATATCGGATCTTCAGCTCTGATCGCTATCGGCTGCCATATGTGCCAGTCCTGCTATACAGGCAAATGCAACTGGGGTATTGCTACACAGCGCGAGGATCTCGTCAAGCGGCTCAACCCTGATATCGCGGCGGAGCGGCTTGTGAACCTTGTCAACGCGTGGCGGCACGAAATCGAAGAAATGCTAGGCGGCATGGGTATCAACGCGATTGAAAGCTTGCGCGGCAACCGGCTGATGCTGCGCGGAATCGGCCTGAATCAAAAAGAGCTTGATGTGCTGGGCATCATGCACGCCGGAGAATAACGGGGGGTTATATGAAAAAAGTTTACGCTGACGAAAAATGGTGTCTCGGATGCGGATTGTGCAAGGTTTATTGCCGCACATCGCATTCCCAGACTCTTGATATCATCAAAGCTCACAAATTCGAGTGCCCACGGCCTGTGGAACGGCTGCATATTGAAACAGGCGACAAAGTGAACTTTGCACTGCAATGCCGCCACTGCGACGATCCTAAATGCGTGCAGGCATGCATCACGGGTGCCATGCAGAAAGACCCCGAAACGGGACTCGTGCTCAACGAGACAGAGCGTTGTGTGGGTTGCTGGACGTGTGTGCTGGCTTGTCCGTTCGGCGCGATCGTGCGCGACGAAGGCAAAAAGAAAGTCGCGGCCAAGTGCGACTTGTGCGCGCAGATGGGCGAGCCCGAGTGCGTGAAGCACTGCCCGAATAACGCGCTTAAATACGAGGACAGGGAGGAATCGCTATGAAATACGTAATAATCGGGAATTCCGCTGCAGCTGTGGGTTGCATAGAGGGGCTGCGCAAATGTGATAAGAGCGGTTCCATCACCGTGATATCGGACGAGAAGCATCATGTCTACTCACGTCCTTTGATATCGTATTATCTGGCTGGCAAGGTGAAGCCGGAGAACATGGTATACCGCAAGAAGGATTTCTATGAGAAGAACAACGTCGTTTCGATTCTCGGCCAGAAGGCTGTTTCGATCGACCCGAAAAAGAAAACCGTATCACTCAGCGGCGGCGACAGCGTGCCTTATGACAAGCTGCTGATCGCGACCGGGTCTTCCCCGTTTGTGCCGCCTACCGAAGGGCTTGCCGATCAGAGCAATGTGTTCACGTTCTTAAAGTATGACGATGCTTTGGGCATTGAAAAGCTGATCGATCCGCAGAGCCGCGTCGTGGTGGTGGGTGCAGGTCTTATCGGCCTCAAGGCTGCGGAAGGTCTTGCCCCTGTGACCGGCAGTGTGCACGTGGTCGAGCTTGCGCCGCGCGTGCTGCCCATGATACTCGACGAACAGGCGGCAGCGCCTGTACAAAAGCGCCTTGAAGAGAATAATATCACGTTCCATCTGGGCATGACGGTAGCACAGGTCGTGGGAACCGAGCGTGTGGAGAAGGTGATACTCAAAGACGGCACCGAGCTTCCCTGCGACGTACTCGTGATGGGTGTCGGTGTTCGGCCCAACGTAGCGGAAGCCAAGGCGGCAGGCGTGGAAGTCAACCGCGGCATCATTATTGACGATGCCATGCGTACCAATGTGAAGGATATCTATGCGGCAGGCGACGTGACCGAGGCGGTCGATCTCGTGACAGGCGAGCGCAAGATCATGGCGCTATGGCCCAACGCGTATGCGCAAGGCCGGGCAGCGGCTTTCGACATGTGCGGAAGCAAGGATGATTTTGGCGGCGTATTCCCGATGAACGCCGTCGGGTTCTTCGGGCTATCCATCATCACAGCGGGCGTACAGGGCGGCGAAGGCACACAGGTGTTGGCAAAACGCAACGAGAAAACAGGCGCGGCACGAAGGTTCTATGTGAAGGACGACGTTCTTGTGGGTATGATACTCGTTGGAGATGTGGACCGAGCCGGCATATACACGTATCTGATGAGCGAAAAAATACCGCTCTCAACGCTGGATAAGCCTTTGACGGACGACAATTTCGGCCTGAATGCGTTCGGATACGAAAAAATGAAAGAGAGAATTTCTTCTTAAGGAGAGGGTTATATAATGGATCTGATAGCTGGCGAAACCTATTATGCGATATTAAACAAGCAAATCAAAACGTTGGCGCTGGAGCCGGGCGAGATTACGATACGCAAGGTATACGGACATCGTTATATCGGCTGCGGCCTTAAAAGCCACACCAAACTGAACATATACGGCACGCTGGGCAACGATAGCGCGTGTTACATGGACGGCGCGACGGTTGAGGTGTTTGGCAACGCTCAGGACGGCATTGCCAATACGATGAACGATGGCAAGCTGATCGTTCACGGCAACTGCGGCGATATCATGGGGTATGCGATGCGCGGCGGCGAGCTTTACATCGAGGGCTATGCCGGTTACCGCAGCGGTATACACATGAAAGAGTACATGGACAAGGTTCCCAAAATCGTGGTTGGCCGCAAGGCTGGCGATTTTCTAGGCGAGTATATGGCCGGCGGGCGTATCGTGATTATGGGACTGGGGCTTGGCAAGAACGAGTATGCGGCGGGCAAGTTTTTCGGGACGGGTATGCACGGCGGCAAGATGTACATACGCGGGCGCGTCAATGAAGCATTGATGGGGCGTGAGATTGCGGCTGCTCCGCTGGACGATGAAGACAGGGCGTTCCTAAAAAAAGAGATGGACAACTACGCGGCGTATTTCCAGGCTGACTTAAGTCGGGTGAAGCTCGATGAGTTTAAGAAGTATCAGCCCAAGAGCAAGCGGCCTTACGGCAACATGTATGTGGGTAACTAAATATTTGGCGAAAAGCTCAGGCTTTTCGCCTTTTTTCATTCTTAACTTTGTTTTTCTATTTAGACGCTTCCTCTACCAGCTTATTAATCATCTTCCCGTCTGCTTTGCCCTTGACCAGCGGCATCAGCAATTTCATGATCTTTCCTTTGTCTTGAGGAGCCGGTTTCTCAATGCCAAGCTGAGAAAAAACGTCTCGTATGACCGCTTTGAGCTCATCCTCGCTCATCAGCTTAGGCGCAAACTCCGAGTATACCTCAATTTTGAATTTATTCTCTTCGACAATGTCCAGTCTGCTTGCGGGTGCCGTATCAATCGCTTCCTGAGCGCTCTTGATCTCCTTCATCACCACCGCGTTTTCTTCATCCTCCGTCAGCTCACCGCGTTTGTCGATCTGCTTGGATTTGAGTGCGGACAGCAGCAGTGAAAGGGCTTCCTTACGCTGAGACTTGCCTGCTTTGAGCGCATCCATCATTTCCTTTCTTACCAAATCTATTTTTGTCATTACCATTCTCCTTCCTGTTATTCAGTTCAGGCTCTTTGATCATTTTTTCCAACTTATTTTACCACATTTTATGGTTACCCGTAAAAACAATAAAATCATCGGATGATTCTTGATTTCGTTCGGCTTTAGCTTGGATCATAATTGTATCAACAGGAAAATAGAAAGGCAAATATCAGCACAAAACGAACCGCTTATGCGTAAGCACAAGCGGCGCGTTGCGGTCTATGTGAAGACCCCCAATATAAGATAAAATGAACAAGACGGCAGCGCATACATGGAGGAAATAAAACGGCATGCGCGTGCACAATAGCCTTGCATAATTGCCATCTAGAATACAATTAAGACAGCCCTGTTCAGTTTTCTGTTTTGAGGCATTAAAAAAGCCCCTACTTCGGTAACTGGCTGCCATAGACATCGATGCCTTTAGGCCCTTTAGCTTTGCGTCACAGCCTTTCGGCTGCTTTGCCATTATCGGCGGGTTCGTCTCCACCTGATATGTTATAATGTGAGTATAAATAGATATTGGGGAAATGTCAACAGAAATATACAAAATATTGTATCCATCTATTGGTAATGTTCAAGATTTTCACGTCCCTTGTATAGCACATCCGCCTGCGATTAGCGGCTTCAGAGAATATTAAAAGCCGCTAGAAAACGGCTTTTATCGATACTTTTGAGTTATTGGTTAAACGGAGTCTATGGAGTTGCCTCTTTGCGAAATGTGAGCGCAGCGTAACGGCAATCACTATAACATTCTATTTCGTTTTAAATTCTCTTCCTTCGGCCATGGTGATGCGCTGCGCCGCAAAACGGCCTGACCCCGCCGCACCCGGGAGCCCGCCCGGCGGCAGCGTCCACATCCCCGCGAGGAGGAAGTTGGAAAGGCCCGGCAGTTCGCCCGGAAAGTACCTGGGCACTTCTTTGCCGTCTGCGTCGCCCCAGCTCATCCATGACCCACGCCATGCGTCACAATAACGCACGTATGACATGGGCGTGACGACATCTGTTTTTTCTATTTTTCCCTCAACTTGTGGATACCGCTTGGTAAGCGCTTGTATGGCATCTTGCGTTAACCGGTCCTTTTCTTGCTGATACGCCTCTTTGTCTAAAGCGTTCCAATAATTAAAATCTGCTGCATAATAGGCAGCCATCACCGCCTTGCCCTTGGGGGCCATCGTTTCGTCGTATGTGTAGCTCAAAAGCGATACCTCGTCTGTCTGCTTTCCGCCTACAGTCACAGGCTGGTCGCGGCGTATGTTGACTGCGCGGTAAGCATCGGGAATCTCGCAGCCCACTCCCATAAAAACAATGGCGCACGTGGGAGTGAAATGCTTCTCTGGGTTCTCAAACAGATTTCTGTAAAGGTCGGGTGTAAACTTGTTGCCCAGCATACGGTACATCGTGGCATAAGCGTCCGCACAGGAAATCACAAAATCCGCAGCAACTTCTGTGCCGTTCTCCAAACGTATACCTGTGGCTGTGCCGTCCTCTACAATGACCTCCTGGACACGGCTTTTATAGAATACCTTTCCGCCAAGGCTTAGATATCGTTGTTCCATGCGTTTCGCAAATGCGCGCGATCCGCCCACGGGGTATCCCGAATCACCCATATTCATGCCCGCCATCGACACCACAAGCGCGTTCGCCCGATAATCGCCCGGTATAGCCGCGAACAGCGCGCGCTGCAGCAGCGGCTCTTTGAAAAGCTTCACATAGTCCTGCATCGATATGTTGTTAAAATATGAGAGCATTTTTAACTTGCCTAAGTTTTTCGCAGCGAATTTCAGCCCGTCGCCCGCCGTCATCTTATCCATTGGTTTATCGATGGGCATACCGAACTCACCCATTGCACGCAGCGCTTTGCACAGCTTTTTGATTTCCTTCTTATCCTGAGGAGAAATCTCAAGAAAATGTTTTTCCAGCTTATCGGCGTTTGTATAAAGATTCACCGCACGGCCACCTTCTTCATACCGTGCAAATACCTCATGATTCACGATCCTGACTTCGTCATTCAGCGCCCCTGTGGTGCGCCAAAGCTCGTTCATCGATGTGCCGGGTTTTGAACCCACCAGCCAATGAATACATCCGTCAAAATGATAATCGCCCCTATCCCATCCGGTGCATTCACCACCCGGAATGGTGTGCATTTCATAAATCTGTGTGTCGAATCCGTTAAGCTGTGCGTAGATACCGCAGGTGAGCCCTGCGATTCCTGCTCCGATAATCACAATCTTTTTCATTGCTAGCACCTTTATATTGAAATTTATTTTGTTACCATTGCTACGAGCATTTCAGGATCGGGCATTCTAAAATCCGTCATCGTTAGCTTATATACCGCCAAACCCAATATGGCCGAAAAGAACAGCATCGCAAATTCGAAAGTATCACCCGGCTTCACGGTGCCCTCCTGCTGGCCTTGGTTAAGTATCTTGGCCAAAGTCATCATAGGCACTTCTGAACCTTGCAGATACTTCGCTTTCTCTTCGGGCGTACTCTCCATAACCGATGCATGCACCACGATTAAGAAATAGTAAGAGGTTTCCTGACCCATATCGATACCGCTTAAAATGTATTTAGCCGTTTGCCGAACTTTCTCCAGAGGGCTAAGCGGCATTTCATCCACCATAACAAGCGATTGCCCCGCATAGTAGATAGCCCTGCTCACGAGTTCAAAAAATATATCTTCTTTAGATTTAAAGTAATGATAGACAAGGCCATGACTCATACCGCCTGCGCTCACGATATCGCTGATCTTCGTCGCCGCAAAACCGCGAGTTGCAAAAACCTTGAGCGCTGCGGATAAAATCTGCTCCCGACGTTCATCTTTGATCAGTGCATTTTGCTCTTCGTTCCTTGGACTCATAGCGTCTCCTCTTTTGATTGACTTATCAGTCAATCAAAGTATAACATATTATATGACGTTGTCAATACATATATTTTTAATTAATTCAATAAAAACCCACCACCGAGGCGGCAATAAGTTTATGGGAATTGAAAAAAGCCGCCCCGAAGGACGGCTCTATCAATTTATTAAAGGATTACAAATCTATTTTCGGGTTTCCTTCCTTAAGGCTAAAACGTTCCTTTGAGCCGGCGATTTCGTTGATACTGTTCGTTTCCTTAAGGCTGAACCTGCCAACCATATCTTTGAGTGTGATCGCCTGAGCCGACATTTCTTCGGAAGACGCTGCTACTTCTTGGGCTGTGGCAGAGTTGTTCTGTACCACATTTGAAAGCTGAATAATTCCCCTGTTGACTTGCCCAATGCCTGTTGCCTGCTCATTAGACGATTCCGCAATCTCCCCTGATAGGCTCACAGTCTTCTCTACACCGTTAACGATATTGAGCAAGGCTTCCGCGGTCACATTCGCAATCTCCGTTCCAACCTTTGCTTTCGTGATTGATCCATCAATCAAAGCTGTTGTTTCTTTTGCAGCCTGTGCGCTTCTCGCAGCCAAATTGCGCACCTCCTCGGCGACAACGGCAAAACCTTTGCCGTGTACACCGGCTCTTGCAGCCTCGACCGCCGCGTTTAATGCCAGAATGTTTGTCTGGAATGCAATGTCATCAATCACTTTTATAATCTTTGAAATGCTGGCCGATGACTCGTTGATCTCCTGCATGGCTTTTTGCAGCTGCTTCATCTTTTCATTACCGATTTGTGCATCGTCTTTAGCCTTGAGCGAGAGCTCATTGGCCTTACCCGCGCGTTCTGCATTTCGTTTGGTTTGCTCAGCAATCTGTGTAATAGAAGCGGTAAGCTGTTCAATAGCACTCGCTTGGTCTGAAGCGCCCCGTGATATAGTCTGGCTGCTCGCGGATACCTGCTCTGTTCCTGCCGAGACCTCTTCAGCTGCCCTATTGATATCCAATAAAACGCTGTTGAATGATTCAATGCTCTTGTTAAGCGATTGTTTTAACGCTGTAAAGTCACCCTTGAAATCCGATTCTATGCTTACGGTTAAAATACCTTCAGCAATCTCATGCAACACATATGTGATATCACTGATATAGCTTTTAAGCGTCTCAATCGTTGAGTTCAGCGCATTCTTGATCAAAGCGAAATCACCCTTGAAATCATCCTCTACGCTGACATTAAGATTGCCTTCTGAAAGCTCTTTGAGCACATTCGCAGACACATTAATAGGCGCAACTGTGGCATCGAGTGTCGCGTTGATACCTTCGACGATACGCCGGTATGTTCCCTGATGCTTCTTCGCATCCGCCCGCACCGAAAGCTGTCCTTCCATGGCGGCTCCGATGAGCATATCGGTATCATACTCCAAGTCTCTTATTACCTGCAGTATCGTTTTGAATGCCTCATTAACCTGTCCGATTTCATCTTTTGACGTTTTTTGAGACATCTCAATATTCGTTTCACCTGCAGCCAGCAGCTTCACGTTTGCAGTCAGCTTTTTAACAGGCTTGCTTATGCTTCTGGCTGTCAGTATGCCGATTAAAACTGACAGTAAAAGAACCAAGCCAACAGAACATATCGTAATAAGAAAGACATTTTCTGCAGCCTTAGTGTTTTGGGTAGACATCGATAAGGCATTTTCTGTAATCGCATATTGGAGGTCTTCAATCGCTTTACTCGTATCTCTTTCAGCCGACCTCAATTTGCCATAGCTGTTGAGATCTTTAATGATGGGCTGCTTGTCACCGTTAGATATTTTATCAATCGCTTCTAAAAACAGCGGTTGAAATACGGCATAGGCTTGTTTCATATTCTCTAAATGCTCTTTTTTATCAGCATCAATCAATGATTCAACCAATGATATATCAGAATCGATCTGAGCTGATGATGTTCTAACTGATGATAATGTGGCAACGACATACTCATCATCAGTTAGCAGAGCCTGACGAAGGGCGATGCACTGACTATCAAAATTTCTTAAGATCTTTGCAACTGTTCTGGTCGGCAATAGTATGCTTGAATACATAACCTTACTGGAAATACTGATATTATTGAGGTTTAAAGCTGCGTTAACACCCATTGCCGTGCTCAAAAGTGCAATGATTAAAAAACCCAGCAAAAGCCTGGGGCCAAGTTTCATATTGGATAATATGCCTTTTTTGGTATGTTTTTTAATATTGTCTTTAATCCGGGATTTCTTTTTAATTCTTTCCTTTTTGACGGTCTTTCTTTGATTAGCCTCCAGAGGCATTTCATTGACATCTTCACTGACGGTCTTTCCCATCTTTTTCTCTTTCATCTTGGCTCGCTTTGATTCTAAAATCTTCATAATAACTTTGATGTCCTCCTTTTTTGTCCTGCTTATAAATTATGAATAGGAGCTGTTTTACTTTGAATATGAATGCGTTATCAAAATGAATTTTTAGTTAATAGATATCCTAAAATTTTAAATACCCCTTTAGTTTATCGTCTTTATCAAAGTTAAACTTTAGAAAAATTTTCGAAAAGTTTCGTGATTTTTTGAAGCAACTGTTTGGGCCTTTGTCCCAAATAAGAATGCTCATGTTTTTTTGGCTGAAGTATTTTTAATAGTAGATATGAAGTTGTAGCAGACAAAACACTGAGGTGCGGACATGGCAGGCCAAATGCAGTATTTGCAGCTTTATAATGCCTTAAAAAAGGCATTGTTAAAAGCGATTACGGTGATGACGAGTGGGTCAAAACAACACGGCCTTTTATTTAGAGCCATATGAAAGTGATTATTGAAGATCAAAACAAAAAGCAGGGGCGGTTTTTCGTCCCTGCCTTCACAAGTCATAATTTACGCTTCTTTTGGCTGTTCCTGCTTCTCTAAGGCCGGTGGTTCTGCGTTTTGCGCACTGAGCTTATCCAGCTCACGCTGCTTGTCTTTGCCCAGATACTCGGGCAGCTCCATACCCGCCATATCAAACAGCTCGTTCATGGGCGGCAGACTCTTCATAAGCCCGGATAGAAAGTTGGCCGTAGACGACTCCCCTTTACCGTTGCCACTGTCCCAAACAGTCACCTTGTCGATCTTTAAGTTCTTGATCGCTTCCACCTGCACCTTGACGATCTCTTCCATCTTATCCGCAATCATCATGCGCACCGCCGCGTTGGTATCGCCGGCAGCTGCCGAAATGATTTGTTTGAAGCCTTCGGCTTGTTTAACCAAAACCTCGTTGATACCTCTTGCCTGTGCTTCCATCTTCGCGAAAATGGCGTCTGCTTCACCCTTTGCCATTCTGCGGGAGCGCTCCGCTTCGGCTTCGGCATCAATTTCTGCTTTTCTCTTGGCAATCTCGGCCTGCACGATGATATCGGCTTCTTTTGAAGCCTGTTCACGGCTGGCTCTCTGGCGTTCCGCCGCTTCTTCGGCCGCATAGGCTTCTTCCAGCGCCTTGGCCGTCTGTACCTTCTCAGCTGCGGTTGCGCGCCGCAGCGCTTCGGCTTCGCGCTCTCTTCTCAGCGCATCTGAATTTGCCACAGTAATCTTTGCCGTGTTTTCACCTTCTATGGCTTGAGAATTCGCCTCAGCCACACTGATTCTTTCATCCTTCTGGGCCAACGCTTCACCAATGGAACCGTCTCTGTTTTTTTCGGCCACGCTCTTCCTCGCGTCATTGATGGCCTTGGCTGCCGCTTCCTTACCCAGCGCTTCAATGTATCCAGATTCGTCGTTGATATCGGTGACATTCACGTTGATGAGCCGCAGGCCGATTTTCTTAAGCTCTGTTTCCACATTGCGAGAAACGGCCTCTAAGAATAAGTCTCTGTCTGTGTTGATCTCTTCGATATCCATCGTCGCCACAACGAGACGAAGCTGCCCGAAAATGATATCCTTAGCCAGCTCTTCAATTTCGTTAAGCTTAAGCCCCAAAAGACGTTCTGCCGCGTTCTGCATCACACCGGGTTCTGTCGATATGCCCACAGTAAAGCGCGAAGGTACATCTATACGGATATTCTGTTTGGACAGCGCATTTTTCAAATCCACTGTGATGGCCATGGG
Source organism: Bacillota bacterium (assembly GCA_023436115.1). GTDB lineage: Bacteria > Bacillota > Clostridia > Christensenellales > SZUA-584 > SZUA-584. The sequence continues at coordinate 196,131 of JAEZKQ010000024.1, forward strand.
TGTGAGGCTCATAAACTGATAGCTCTGAAAAACGGGCCATATAAACGCCGCACCGCCGTGTATGCATTTCGCACTGGCCATATCCCCGTCGGCACCTTTACCCACCTTACCGTAGATAACTAAAATATTGTCTGACGGGCACTTTTTATATCTCGCCAATACCGCAATCAAAGTGGTAAACAGAAGAATAACAATAATAACAACAAGCAATAGTATATCCATTTTATGTCTCCTTTATTTTTTTACGATCAACGTGCTGCCCATATTGCCAACAACACAAACCGTCTCTCCTGTACGAATCTTTTGTTCATCATCCGTCACCGCATCGGCCTCAATAAGCCGGTCCTGCACTAGTACCATCACCTTGCCTTTACCGGAGCGCTGCGGTGGTATCGGCAAATAGACCTCAGCAGCTTTGCCCATGGCGTTGTTGTACCGAACGTTTCCGCTGGCTTGCAGCCGCCGAACCGAATAGATCATCAAGCCGATAAGCAGCATCGCCAGAAAGCCCGCCGCAGTGGAAATCAGTATAACCGGCAGCGCGGTGAGCGAAGTTGCCGAGAGTACGTAACCCGTCCAGCCGAATATGCAAAAAAAAGCCACGATACCCCTGATTGTAAAGAACCGAAAGCCCACAACGGCCATACTGGCATCATCCGCATGATCGTGAAATGCTGGGTGGTCGTGTGTGAAATCACCATGGTCAACATGCACATCCACATTTGCATCACCATCTGCATCGTGTTCGCCCAAGCCTATGAAAGTCAGTATCGTTTGAATAACCAACACAAGCGTAAAAGGTATGGCGGCATATAAGAACATATGCTGCAAAGCCGAAAGCGATTCCCACCATTCTGCCATATCCATCACCTCGAGTTTTTACACATTATAACACGATTCTCCATAGTTCGATATGGAATCATCAAAAATATCTGTAAAAAAAACCGACATTAGTCAAGACAATGCCAGTTTCATTTACAAAATTCATCTTTGAGTTTTTTATCTCCACTTTCCGCCGCAAGCGCGATGCAGCTCTTCCGTAAGATGGAACCAACGCATCGTGTCATTGCGTTCCGGATAGAACTCATAGAACTCGCTCCGATAAAATGTATAGAACCGCGTAATATCTGTGCACATACCGTAAGTGGGGACGCAGTCTATAGGCAGTGTAAATGAGAAAGGCTCTCCATGCTTGGTTCCTTCATAGGCCAGTCCGTCACGAGACAGCGACAACGTACCCTCGCCCGCTATAATAGACGTTGCGCCTTTATTGAGCCTCTTGAATTTTGGCAATACGCCCAGCTTTACGCGCTCGCTGAACTGAAAGCGCAGGTCTGCCACCTCGGCCTTGGCTCGTTCGCGCTGCAAGGCATACCAGTGTGAAATCGTTTCAGGGATAACGTGGTTTTCCTCCAGCGGTATCAGATCGTAATACTCATCAACCCTTGCGCCGTTGCCGCAAGCTTCACATCGGATGGTATCGCCCTGTGCTTTCATGGTATAAATCCCGTTGCATTTGGGGCAAAGATAAAGCATGTCGTGAAGGTTCTTCGCCATAGAACCTTTGCCTTTGAACTTAACGCGTGCTTGCTTGTTCCATATATAATCGTCGTGTGCCAGCTCACGGTTCAGCGTCTCTTGTATCTCCTCCGCGCTTAGCTCTTTAAGCTGTTCGGGTGTAAACAGCTTATCCACAACAATCTCAACTTTACCCGGGCGCTGATCCAAACAGTGCTTGGTGTTGGTCATATAGCCGCCCGCTATTTTCGTATAGTAGACAGTGACGCCCAAGAACTTCAGCAGCTTGCCGCTGCCCGCTGCGCAAGGCTGCCCGCCGCCCGAGATAGAACTCATACCTTCGGGGAAGATGCAAACTCTGCCACCTTGCCGAATGACACGGATGATTTCTTTAATTGTATGCGGGTCGGGCGTAAAGTTTCTTTTAGGGATGGCCTGCATAAGCGCGAATATGGGATACAGGTGAGACCTGAAAAATTCGTTATATCCCACCACGTAATTAAGCCGATGCGGTAATACAGCAGGCGCGGTATAAAGATAGTCCACACGCGACGCGTGGTTGCTGATCAGCAGATATGGGTTCTTGTCTTTCGACGGGCGCACGTTAAACGTAAATTTGATACCCAGCTTTTTGTTTAAGAAAAGTCTCCAGATGTTAATAAGAATCAGATAGATAATGGCAGGGGGCTTTCTCATGTTCTTTTTTTCAAGTTTCTCTTGAAGCGTCAGCTTTTGTTTCATGGCAGGCTCCCGATATGTTTTTATGGCATTATATCATCCTGCCCGACATTTTTCTTCTTTTTTCTTTGTGAGGTAACAATATACGAACGGACGCATGACACGAGGGCGCTGCCCTCGCGCTCCCGCCAAAGGGGCCAGCCCCTTTGGAATCCCATAAAAAATGCATGAAACATTGGGCTAGTATTCCTTCAACAAGATCAGAAAATTGGGATTCTTAAGGGGCCGCGCCCCTTAAGCGGAGGTCTGGAGGCAGCGCCTCCAGAATAGCAATACCCTATCCCCGCAAAAACTCTCCGATCCTTGTCGCAGCGGTCAGTATACGCTCCTCGCTCTGCACCAGCGCCATGCGCACAAACCCCTTGCCGCACGCGCCAAACGCGCTGCCCGGCACAACGAGCACACCCGTCGCCTGCATGAGCTGCTGCACGAATTTAACGTCGTCCGTACCGAAAGCATCCGGAATCTTGGCCCAAACGAACATCGTTGCGCGGGGCTTCTCAATGGGCCAGCCCACTGACGCAAACGCGTCTATCATCACATCACGCCGCCGCTCATATTGCCTGGCCGTCTCACGCACCACCGATTCGTCACTTTGCATCGCGCATATGCCCGCTTTTTGTACGGGCAGAAAAATGCCGTAATCCGTATTTGATTTGAGTTGCTTAAGCGCAGATATATAACCGCTGTGGCCCACGCAGAAGCCCAGCCGCGCCCCCGCGTACCCGTAAGACTTGGAGAGCGAATTAAACTCCGCACCCACTTCTTTTGCGCCTTTGTGCGCCAGAAAGCTGCCCACGCGCAAGCCGTCAAAAGCCAGCTCGCTGTACGCGTTGTCGTGGATAATAAATATGTCATACGCTTTTGCAAACGCGATCAGTTCGTCGTAGAATTCGGGCGGTGCCACTGCCGTGGTCGGGTTGTTGGGGTACGAAACGATCATCAGCTTCGCCCTGTCTGCCACATCACTTGGAATATCGTCAAAATCAATGAGAAAACCGTTCTCGGGCCTTTGGCATACACGGTAGATATCCGCGTGAGCCAATGCCGCCCCCACGAAAAATGCCGGATAACATGGATCCTGCAATATCACCGTATCGCCGGGGTCAATAATGGGCAGACAACAGTGAGCCAACCCTTCCTGCGTTCCCAGGACCGCGCAAACCTCGGTATCCGGATCGATATCCACATGATACCGCCGTTTGTACCACTGCGACGCGGCGTTTTTAAGCTCCGGCAGGTCTTCAATGGCATAAACATAGTTTTCGTCTTTAAGCGCCTCATCCGATATTGTCTGCTTAATGGCTGATGCGGGCGGAATATTGGGCGTGCCCACGCTCAAGTCAATCACATCCACGCCATTTGCTTTAAGCAGGGCTTTCTCTTTTGCCAGCTCGGTAAATATGCCCGACGATAAATCGTTCATGAGTGAAGATAATTTCATAATGTATGTGGTGCCGGACTGCACCGTTACCTCCTAACTAATGCTGCAGCGTACCGCGGCATAATACAAGCGCAAATCATACCCCGGTATTTTCATTGAATAGCTTACTGCGCAATACCGGTATACACCATACCGCGTGCCGTGTCCAGCGTGACGGTTGTACCGTTTTTGAGTATGCGCGTCGCGTTTTCCGCATCGCAAAGCACAGGAATCCCAAGCGTCAGCCCTACGATTGCCGCGTGAGAATCCATGCCGCCTTGCTCAGTGATAATGCCCGACGCTTCCTTGAGCAGATCCATCAGCGCGTTGCTCGTGCGTGGAATCACAAGTATATCGCCGGGTGCAAAGAGCTCACGCGCCATCTGCTCATTCGCTGCAACGCAAAGCTGTCCGCTGATCATCATATTGTTATAGCCCGTGCCTTTTACCAGCACATTGCCAACAATATGGACTTTAAGCGTGTTGGTTGTGCCGCTGACGCCTATGGGAACACCCGCCGTGATCACCACCAACTCGCCGTGCCGCACAAGTCCGGTCGTTTTTGCGCGTTCGACCGCGTGCTCAAAAAGCTTGTCGGTATTCTCCTGCTCCTCTCCCAGCACCGGACACACGCCCCAAGAAAGCGCAAGCTGGTTGCACACCTTCTCGTTGGGAGAACAAGCGATTATGGGAATGGCCGGTCGAAAGCTGGATACCATCCTTGCCGTACGGCCCGATTTGGTGAACGCAATAATCGCACTGGCACCGAGGCTATGTGCCGTTGAACACGTTGCGTGAGATATCGCGCTTGTCACGCTGGCACAAAATTCTGGCAGCATGTTGTTAAAGCGTGTTCTATAATGGATATTATTTTCCGTTTTTTCGGCAATGCGCGACATGGTGACAAGACTCTCGATCGGATATTTGCCAACTGCCGTTTCACCGGACAGCATAATCGCGCTGGTGCCATCGTAAACCGCATTGGCCACGTCCGTCGCCTCGGCGCGCGTGGGACGCGGGTTATGAATCATCGAATCGAGCATCTGCGTCGCGGTGATAACCTTACGGCCCGCCGAATATGCTTTTTTTATCAGCACTTTTTGTATACGCGGCAAATCGACGATGTCCATTTCAACACCCATGTCGCCGCGTGCGATCATAATGCCGTCGCTCACTTTGATGATTTCGTCAATATTGTTAACGCCGCTCTCGTTTTCGATTTTGGCAATGATCTGAATGCTCTTGCCGCCGTTTTTTTCGAGTATCTGGCGAACCTCCAGCACATCCTGCGCTGTCCGGCAAAACGAAGCCGCAATATAGTCTACATCGTTCTCTATACCAAAGAGAAAATCGCTCCTGTCCTTTTCGCTGATATAATCCATCTGGAGATGAACGCTGGGCACATTGATGGACTTGTTGTTCTTTAACAGCCCGCCGGTGATTACGCGGCAACTGACCTGTTGAGGCGTAATATCCTCGGCCTCCAGCTCGATGAGTCCGTCATCCAACAATATCCGCGTCCCTTTAGGAAGATCGTTTGCCAGCGATGGATAGGTTATTGCCACATGTTTTTCATCGCCCTCTATGTCTTGCATACAAAGCGTGAATTTCTCGCCTTCCTTCAGCTCAGCACAGCCGCTTTTAAAGCTTTTAACACGCACCTCAGGCCCTTTTGTATCCAGCAATATACCGATAGGCCGTCCATATTCCGCCCGCAGTTTTTTAAGCAGGTCGATTCGAATTTTGTGCGCCGCATGATCTCCGTGGCTGAAATTAAACCGCGCCACATCCATGCCATTCTCTATCAATTGCCTCATGGGCTTTTCGGTATCCGTTGAAGGACCGATTGTACATATGATCTTTGTCTTTCTCATAGACACTCCTTTGATATTATTATAAATGATTTAGAAAATTAAGCAATAACCGCTAAGTGCTGTTGTGATCTTCTTGCGGTGGGGCGCGGCAGCGTATAGAATAGACGAAGACGAAAGGCCGTTACATGCTTATTGGATATCTCTGCGTGATAAATAGTCTTGGCTTTGTTGTCTGCGCGGCAGACAAACGTGCTGCCCTGAAGAGCCGCCGCCGTGTACGCGAGAGCACGCTATTTGCGCTCGCTTTTATTGGCGGCGCACTGGGCATATGGGTATCAATGCTGATTTTCAGGCACAAGACGAAAAAGCTCAAATTCACGTTAGTCATGCCGATATTTGTGCTCGTGAACGCGCTGTTATTCTATTTCTTCTTTACAAAGCTGTACATTTAGTTTATCATTACACTTATTCTTCCAGTTGTGTGCTATTTATCCTAATCTATCCAAATCTGATTGAGGTGAACATATAAATGACATACAAATTAAAAATTATATGTATGATCATGCTTTTAAGCATGGTGTCGCCTTCATGCGGTTTAAAAGCAGACCAGCCAACACAGCTGGCTCCCATACAGCCCCCCGCAAGCACAGTTTTAACACAGCCTTCGGCAGAGCCGTCAATATCGGACGATGCCGATACAAGCAGCGAACCGGGTGAGGTTGTGCCTAAAGAGGAGATCAAATCCTATGAAAACCATGTGACGACGGCGGATGTGCCTGAAGCGGAAGGGCTAAAGGATACTCTGCCGGGTCAGAAAATGGAGACCTATGATTTAAGCGGGCTGATTTCAGGAACAGAACTTGACGGCCTGCCGCTGTCTGAGTGTATTCAATATGCCCAAGGTGACATCGTGTTGTTTTTAAGTAGCAAAGGCAAGTGGATTGAAACATTCGAGGGTGATCTAGCCGCACAATTAAGGGAGACTCAGGAAGGTTCACAGTATTCATTCATCGGGTGTTTCTATGCGGCTGATTATTATTTAATTGTATTGTCGGATGATGAAGCGCGTGGCGAAAAAATAATAACGCTTTACACTGAAATAATGATTTGAAGATATTGATTTAAGCACGGCCATATATCGACTGTTTTGAGACAGGAATTCTTAAGGCCCTGAATCACAAACGTTCAGGGCTTTTTGTATTGGCTAAAATCATGTGGCGCATATGTTTGCGGGAGGCGATGCTCCGCTAAAATCTATGACTGTCATGCCGCTTCGGGTGCTGCTGCAAGTCGCAAGTACGGCGCAGCGGCTTTGGCGCTAAAGCCCTTGTGAAAACCGCAGATTTGCCTTGTTTTGCGGCTTTTTTATTGCTATAATGTATCATTGCGAAAAACCTTAAAAAGGAGACATATAAATTGAAAGAGCTGACAAGCATCGCGCTTCGTAAGATGTATCTTGATTTTTTTGCGTCGAAGGGACACAAGATCATTCCCTCGGCGTCACTCATACCTGAAAACGATCCCACCGTGCTGTTCACAACAGCCGGTATGCACCCGCTTGTGCCCTATTTATTGGGCGCCAAACACCCCGAGGGCACACGGCTGACAAACGTGCAAAAATGTGTGCGTACGGGCGACATCGACGAAGTGGGCGATGCCTCGCACTGCACTTTCTTTGAAATGCTGGGCAACTGGTCATTGGGGGATTACTTTAAAAAAGAAGCCATCTCTTACAGCTTCGAATTTTTAACGTCTCCCGAATGGCTGGGGCTCGACAAGGATAGGCTCTATTTTACCTGTTTCGCGGGCGACGAGGACGCGCCCAAGGATACCGAATCCGCGCAGATCTGGATGAGCCTCGGTGTGGATGAAAGCCATATTTTCTTCTTAGACAAAAAACACAATTGGTGGGGCCCCGCCGGACAGACCGGCCCGTGCGGCCCGGACACCGAAATGTTTATCGATACGGGCATTCCGGCCTGCTCACCCGAATGCAGCCCGGCTTGCTCCTGCGGCAAATACTTAGAGATCTGGAACGATGTGTTCATGCAGTATAACAAGACGGCAGACGGCAAATTCGAACCGCTCGCGCAGAAAAACGTGGACACCGGTATGGGGCTTGACCGTACCATTGCCATACTACAAGGAAAAAAATCAGTTTACGACACCGACGCGTTTGTCGTTGTGTTGGACAAGATTGCCGAGCTTTCGGGCAAGGGATATCTCGATGACCCGGATACCACACGCGCTTTCCGCATTATCGCCGATCATGTGCGCTGTGCCACATTCATTCTCGGTGATGAAAAAGGTGTGACCCCCTCCAATGTCGATCAGGGCTATGTGCTGCGCCGCTTGATTCGCCGCGCTGTACGCTACGCGCTGCGTCTGGGTGTTGAGCGTATGTCTCTGCAGCACGTTGCAAAGACTGTGATAGACCGCTATAAAGACGTTTATCCGGAGCTTGAGCGCAATGAGGCGCGCATTATCAGCGAGCTCAATCTTGAGGAAGAGCGTTTCTCGCGCACCATCACACAGGGCCTTAAAGAATTCGAGAAGCTGGAATCGCGTCTGGACGGCAAGATCATCGCCGGTGTCGATGCTTTTCGTCTCTATGATACGTTCGGTTTCCCGCTGGAATTCACACTGGAGCTTGCGCACGAGCACGGCCTCGAGGTGGATCAGAAGGGTTTTGAAGAAGCGTTCCAGAAGCACCAACAGATATCAGGTGCGGGCGCGGAGCAGCGCTTTAAGGGCGGACTTGCCGATACAGGGGAAGCCACAGCGCGTCTGCACACCGCTACGCATCTTCTTCATGCGGCGCTGCGTCGGGTATTAGGCACTGAGGTTGAGCAGCGCGGCAGCAACATTACCGCGGAACGTCTGCGTTTCGACTTCGCTTTTTCCAGAAAGCTGGAGAATGACGAGCTTAAAGAGGTTCAACGTCTTGTGAACGAAGCTATTGACGCAAAAGCGGATGTTATTTGCGAGGAGATGAGCGTCGAGGAGGCCAAAAGCCAAGGCGCCATCGGTATATTTGAGTCCAAATACGGCAGCATCGTTAAGGTCTATTCCGCTGGAGATTTCTCAAAAGAAATCTGCGGAGGCCCTCATGCGAGCAACACAGGAGAGCTTGGCCGCTTCGAAATACAAAAAGAACAATCCAGTTCGGCAGGTGTACGCCGTATCAAAGCGGTACTCATCAGAGAGTAAGGTCAAATACAGTTTTAAGCGGACAGACGATGCGTCTGTCCGCTTTTTGTTTATTAAGAGGAGTATATCCATATCATATTATTTATACACAGATTATTCCTATATTATCTATTATTTTATTAATTGATATGATATAATTTATAGAAAAAATGGGGGATCATTGTGAACGATAAATATAGAGACCCAATTCACGGATATATTGAGGTTTCACAATTAGAGAATAAAATAATAAATTCTCCTCCTTTTCAGCGCCTTAGAAATATTAAACAATTGGCAATGACATACTTAGTCTTTCATGGTGCGGAGCATACACGCTTTGGACATTCACTTGGCGTAATGCATCTAGTAACAAAAGCTTTCCGATCTGTAATTAAGAAGAACCCAGATTTTCTTTCAGATCAGAAGAAATTGTGGTATGAACAAATTTTACGATTAATTGCTTTAACTCATGACCTAGGGCACGCTCCTTTCTCACACGCCTCTGAAGTAGTCTTTTCTAACGGTCTAAAGCATGAAGCTTTTACAGAAAAGATAATAAAAGAGACATCAATAGCGCAAATTATTATAGAGATCGGAAATGAGTTTAGAAAGAATTATGGCGAAAGTTTTGATATTACTCCTGATTTAATATGCGATATTTATAGCGGGCGAGACCCTGGAGAAAACTCTGAATTTACATTTTTGAAGAGTTTTATGGATAGTGAGCTTGATTGCGATAAAATGGACTATCTTCTGAGAGACTCCTTATTTTGTGGCGTAAATTATGGAAAATATGATATTGAAAGATTGATTTCCTGTCTAACTGTTTATATACAAGATGGAGCTCCACGTCTAGCTATAAGTAAAGGGGGGGTGCAAGCGTTTGAAGAATTTGTATTGGCAAGATACTTCATGTTTGTTCAAGTATATTTTCATAGAGTCCGAAGGTTTTTTGATATCATGTTTGCACGGGCATTGCAAAAAATATTGCCTAATGGAAAATATCCAGATACAACTGAAGAATACCTTATGTGGGATGACTGCAAAGTTCTACAACTATTAAAGGAGAATTGTTGTACAATCGAAGAATGTGGTAATATAATAAGACGAAATGTATATAAAAAAGTAATTGAAACAAAAACTCATCCTGAAGAAGGGGATAAACGAGAGTATAGAATTATAGCATTAGAACTTTACAGGGATTTTGGTGAACAAAACTTTATAGAGGATCATTCTGCTGATAAGATGCCGCATAAAATTCCAATTAGAACTGAGGTTGATGACGAAAAAGCCATTGTAATAATTGACAGTAGTACTGAAAAATTCACAACAATATCTGAAGAATCACAAGTAATTCGTAGTTTAACAAATAAAATTAATATTAAAAGAATTTATGTGAAGCCTGAGTTACGAACTGAAGTTAAAGACTATATATGCCGTTTATATGCTAAGATAAAGGATTAATAGGAGAATGATATGAATCAAATGAGTAAATATGTTTTTATAATAAATGAAATATGTAATCGTATAGACGGGAAGAAACTCGGAAAAAAAATGCTTCAAAAACTTATGTACTTAATAGAGCGAAGAGGTATCAATTTAGATTTAAACTACTGTATTCATTTTTTTGGGCCATATAGTTCAAAATTGGATAATGTAATGCATATATTAGACAGTCAAGACATAATTAGAATAAACACAAGCAGTATGACACATACTATAAGTATTGCAAATGTGTCCCAAGAGGATATCAGTAACTTAGAACCTGATGAACAAGATAAAATTGATTTTGTTTTAAATAATTTTTGTCATAGGTCTGCACTTGAGTTAGAAGCAATAACAACTATAGATTATGTTGCTAATTTTATTTTGAAATCAGATATTACAGACCATAAAATTATTAATGAAGTAATTAAAATTAAAGGAAATAAGTTCTCTGAAGATTACTTAAGAAAAGAGCTTGATATATTAAAACAAAATCTATATATTAATTGACTTATTTAGTAGTAGGTTGTAATTACAAGCGGATTAGTCTTTACTATCCGTTCTTTTGTTATATTGATTAATCAAATAATTGTGAATCTGCGACATATTGTTATAATTGTATCATCATTGTTACATTTGTTTGTATTATCTTCTAAATTGGGAACTTCCTCCTGTCTGTGCGCGTCTATGTACTGAACAATCCAAATGGAGGTAATCGCAATGAAAAACAAGGGCCATCTTTTCACCTTTATGATAACCATAGCCTTATCGATGATAGTACTCATTTCAGGCTGCGCCGCTGTACCTGCACAAGAGTCTCCCTCAGAAGATTTGTATAAGCCGCCCGCTATTCAGGAAGACATGCAATCAGAGGTCGGAACCCAAGAACCCGCTGCCAATGGTACAGATGTTTACCCGATGTCCGATTATGATAACTCATGGCATAGCGAAGGTACTGAAGAATACGGAAGCTTCGTAGAAAACAGCTACCATTCACCTTATGACGAACCCTTAAGCACATTTTCAATCGATGTGGATACCGCATCTTACAGCCAGATTCGGCGCTACTTAAGCGAAGGCTCGCTGCCGCCCGAGGATGCTGTACGCATTGAGGAATGCATCAACTATTTTTCATATGATTACGAAGCGCCAAGAGGCCCGGAGCCTGTGAATGTGGGCGTGACGATCAGCGACTGTCCATGGAATGAAGGCCGCTATTTAGCCAGAATATTCGTAAAAGCGGCCGAGCTCGACCTCCGAGAGGCACCCAAGAGCAATCTTGTATTTCTGCTGGATGTATCCGGCTCTATGGATGAGCCTGACAAACTGCCGCTTGTGAAAACCGCTATGATGATGCTGTCTGCAAGCTTAAATGAATCTGACAGGGTCTCCATTGTGGTCTATGCGGGTGCGTCCGGCTATCTGTTGGACGGTTGCCCCGGCTCGGATATGATGACTATTGAAACCGCACTGGATACGCTCTATGCAGGCGGTTCCACCGCAGGCGGCGAAGGTATTGAGCTTGCTTACCGCTTGGCCGAAAAGAACTTTATTCAAGGCGGTAACAACCGTGTCATACTGTGCACCGACGGCGACTTTAACGTGGGCCCCTCCTCTACCGAAGAACTGGAAGCGCTTATTGAGCAAAAACGCAGCAGCGGCGTTTTCTTAAGCGTGCTGGGATTTGGAACGGGCAACACGAAAGATAATTTGATGGAAACACTGGCCGATAAGGGCAACGGCAACTACGCATATATCGACTCGCTCATGGAAGCCAAGAAGGTGCTCGTTAATGAAGTCAGCTCAACATTGTATACGGTCGCTAAAGACGTTAAAATTCAGGTGGAGTTTAACCCCGAAGCAGTCAAGGAGTATCGGCTTGTCGGGTATGACAACCGTATTTTAAGTGCCGAGGATTTCAATAACGATAAGAAGGATGCAGGCGAGATGGGTGCAGGCCACTGCGTCACAGCCTTCTATGAAATCATTCCTGTAGGTTCTGATGATACATCGGCTGCCGTCGATGACCTCGTGTTTCAGAATAACGCCAAACCTGTCTTTGCAGACAAAAAACCTGCCGCAGACTGGATGTTTGTCAAGTTGCGCTACAAACAACCGGACGGCAATGAGAGCAAGCTGATCACGGCCATCGCAGGCAAGAAAAACTATACGGCACAGCCTGATAAAGATTTTCTGTTCGCCAGCGCCGTGGCCGAGTTTGGACTGCTGCTTAAAAACTCAGAATACTCAGGTAAAGCTAATTTCATGAGCCTGATAGAGCGTGCCAGGGCTTCCCGCGGCACCGATGAAGACGGCTACCGCGCCCAGTTTATACAGCTGGCTGAGCTGGCTCACACATTCTTCCGTTAAAGATATACAGGGCGGCGAACTTACTCGCCGCCCTGTAGTTTCAACTCATTAATACGGGTTCATGAACATCTGCGTCCAATAAAGCGTACCGTTTCCCATCTTTGCCACGCCAATGCCGATTTGCGTATAAGCCTGCGAGAGTATGTTGGCCCTGTGCCCCGACGAGTTCATCCACGAATTCATAACTTCAGACGCCGTCTTTTGACCATACGCGATATTTTCACCCGCCGCGCTGAATCTAAGGCCGAACTTTTGCATCATATCAAAAGGCGAGCCATATGTGGGCGAGGTATGGGAGAAATACTTCTTGTCGATCATATCCTGGCTCTTAAAGCGCGCCACACGACTGAGCTCGGTGTTGAGCTTAAGCAGCGGTAAACCTCTGGCTGCGCGCTCCTTATTGACAAGCTCGAAAACCTGCTGTTCATGGCTGGCAAGCGACTGGGTATCCGGCACCATGATCTTCTGCCCCACATACAGCTTGGATATGTCCGTTATATTCGAATTGGCTTTTTTCAGCTCATCAATGCTGATCTCAAACCGGTGTGCAATGCCCCAAAATGTATCACCGGATCGTACTGTATAACTGACGAGCTTGGTCGAAGGAATGGTGATCGTCTGCCCTACATAAATCAGCGACGCGTTTTTGATAGATGGGTTAGCAGCGAGCAGCTCGCTCACCGTCACATTATTCGCCTTTGCGATCTTGGTCAGCGTATCGCCGGATCTAACAGTGTACCTACTTGCCGCAAGAGTCAAAGTGGCTGTCATCATACAAACAGCAAGCGTCAAAACGACAATTTTCTTTAGCAGTTTTTTCATTATTCTAGCTCCTTTTAAAGATAAAACGCTCTTCTTTGCCTATTTTGCGCTGAAACAATCGTAAATATTTACAGCCTTGTCCGCACGTGCTAAGCTTGGTATAGATCAAAAAAATGGAGCTAAACGAATGCATAATCCGCCTATTTATGCTAAATTCAAGGAAATGATACGCAAACAAATCGAGGACGGGACGCTCTCGCCGGGCGATAAGCTGCCATCAGAACGTGATCTAGCAACAGAACATGGGCTTTCACGTATGACGGTCCGTCAAGCATTGACTGAGCTTGTGAAAGCGGGGGCACTTTATCGGGAACAGGGGCGCGGTACATTTGTGTCGGCACATAAAATGCAGCAGCGCAACATATCCAGCTTCTCCGAAACAGTGCGTCAGCGCGGGTTTACACCCGGAACAAAAGTTATCGAATTTTCAGTAATCACGCCGCCTGCGGCTATTGCGGAATTGCTCAACGTTCAAGGAGAGGTATTCAGAGCACTGCGTATCCGGTTGGCGGATTCAACGCCTGTTGCGCTGGAGGAAGTGTTCATTCCCATTCATATCTGCCCTGCACTGTCCCGAAGCGACTTAAACGGCTCACTTTACAGCCTTATGACAGACACATATGGCCATAAAATCAGCAGCGCAGACAGTTCGGTATCGGCTCATTTGCCGGGCACCAAGCTGCAGGACACGCTGGGTATATCCCGTCAAACGCCTGTGCTGAAAGTCAACAGCCTTTATTATGCGGCGAGCGGCATCACACTGTACTATGAACGCGCGGTATACCGCACGGACATGTATGAATACAACATCCGTATATCCACACAAACAGGCGTTTAGGTATTATATTGTCTGAAGTAAAACCATATAGGCCGGAATTGTTAATAATGAAAAAAGCGTTGTATAAAAGACGTTCTTCGTGGCATATTGTGAATCGGCGCCATATAGCTCAGCCGAGATGCTGGTTTGGATCATGGCCGGCAGGCTGATCTGTATGGCAAAAACGTTACGCATCATAATGAACTGCGTGGCATCTGTTGAGGGCTTGATAAGAACAAGAAAAAGCATGCAGGCTCCGAAACACAGTGCCGGAATCAGTATAAAGCGTCCGAAAAGAACCGGAATCACGGCACGGTCCCACTTCATACCCGAGAAACCCATATCATAAATCATACATCCCATAAAAATGAGCGAAAGAGGGGTCGTCATATTACCCAAATACCGCGCTGTTGTTAAAATAAAATCAGGAAGCTTTAATTCCGTAAAAATAACAATAAACATGATCAATATGGTGATGATGGCCGGCGAAACAAGCTTCTTGAATATCTCTCGCAGTGGCACACGGTTCACAAGTCCGTTTATCGTATCCGCATCCCTGCGAATGGCGAAGTTCCCTAAAAGCCAAAAGCATGTGGTATTAGCAAGATAATAAAAGACTGCATACGGCATTCCCGCGTCACCAAAAAGCGCCTGAGCCACGGGAAATCCGATAAACATAGAGTTGGAAAACGAAAACGATACAGCGAAAACGCCCCGCCGTGTCCTGGGAATTTTAAAGACCCATGAAAACAGAATACCCAGTCCATATGCAAGGGGTACAACGGTAAAGATAATCAAAAGCGGCAGCCATGCATCCAAAAGCTGCTGCCGCGAAAAATTGCTGTAGAGACTATAGATAGCGGTACCGGGTATCGTTAGGTTAACGATAATCCGCGGAAATGCCTTTGACACATCCTTCGATACCCATTTGCGCCATGATGCAAGTACGCCGGTACCGATCAGCGCAAAAATAACGATAACGATTTGCAGCGAATCAAAGATCATTGCTTACCCGCAAAACGCGTTATATATGGCCTGAATTGCCTTTTCGAAATCTTTCTCATCCACACCCACGATGATGTTGATCTCGCTTGAACCCTGGTCAATCATGCGAATGTTCACATCACTCTTGGCCAGTGCCGTAAACAGGCGCGCAGCCACACCCACATTGCTGATCATACCGCGGCCCACGGTCGCGATAAGCGCAAGCCCCTTAAATACCTCCAGCGAATCGGGCTGGCAAAGGTTATATACATCGTCCAGAAGCTGAGGCTGTTTGCCTTCTATTTCGCTGTTTGCCAATACGATACCCAGGGTATCAATGCCGGACGGCATATGTTCAAAACGAATATCGTTCTTTTCCAGCGCGGAAAGCATGCGCCGTCCAAAGCCTAGCTCAGCGTTCATATTCGCTTTCTCAACAGCGATAACCGAGAAGCCCTTTTTACCCGCAATACCCGTAATAATATCGGTATCCTTACCGAAAACATTGGGCACGATCATTGTACCCGGGTCCTGCGGATCGTTGGTATTCTTGATATTGATCGGTATATTTGCCTTGAATACCGGAAAAATAGCATCCTCGTGCAGCACCGTCGCACCCATGTAGGAGAGCTCTCGAAGCTCACGGTATGTGATCTTTTTTATAACCTTGGGGTTATCTACAATACGCGGATCAGCCATCAGCACGCCCGAGACATCCGTCCAATTCTCGTAAACGTCGGCTCTGGCCGAGCGTGCCACAATTGCACCCGTGATGTCCGACCCGCCGCGTGAAAAGACCTTGATACGTCCATCCGGCATACTGCCGTAAAACCCCGGAATCACGGCTCGGCTCGTATGACGCAGCCGTCCGCGCATAACCGTGCGCGTTTTTTCGGATTCATATATGCCTTGGGCGTTAAAAAAGATAGTTTCAGCGGGATCGATAAAATCAAAGCCCAGATAATCAGCCATCAATAGCCCATTTAAATATTCGCCACGGCTGACAGTATAATCTTCCCCTGCGCCTTCCCTGACATTGTTATAAATGGTGTCAAGCTGTGCTTCAATGTCCGTCTTCACACCCAGCTCATCCCGCATCGTTACATAACGTTCTCTGATCTCGGCGAATATCTGCTCGCTGCTTTCGCCGCGGCTAACCGCTCCATGATAAGCATAAAGCATATCCGTCACCTTGGTGTCTGAGCAATGGCGCTTTCCGGGCGCTGAGGGAACAATATAGACCCGTTGTTCGTCGGATTCAATGATTTGCTTAACCTTATAAAACTGTCCGGCATCTGCGAGCGAGCTGCCGCCAAATTTACAAACTTTCATACCTAGTCCCGCTTTCGTCCAAATAAACCGCGTTTTGGCTTGCGCACAGCCCGTCTGCTGTCCGTATCGTCTGCATCCTCGATGATCTCATCATCAAATTGCACTGTATCATTTTCTTCTATTTGTGTTTCTTCAAGGGGTTCTTCTTCGTTCTCCTGCTCTTCTTCGTCTTCAACAAGCAGCCGGCACTCAAAGTAATAACGTTTTTCTTCAGCCATACCCAGAGAAAATGACTTTTTAGGCAGCACGCCATATTCGATCACAGTGTCAAAAATATCGCTCTTCTGCATAGGCTCCATAATAAACCCGAGACAGTTGTGGCCGCGTGCCAGTGTATGAAACTCATCGTCGCCGTGAATATAATCTACTCTTGCTTTAGGCATCTCTTCAGCCAGCATATCCAACGCTTCCGTCAACGTCTGTGTGACAAGAGGATGTTTGGGCTTTGTCACTTCAATGTGACCCTTTGACATTTTAGACTCGAAAAGAATGATTTGCACACCGTCTTTTTTCTGGGCTCTTGTACCGCGCGTATACATCATATGCGCTTCTTGGCCTGTCCGATTCAATATGGAAACCAATGTGCGCAATGCATTCGATGCATCCACATTGAATAAAATACGGTGTATCGGATGAACTGTCATACCATGGTCGAAAAGGTTAACCACCTCAACAAGCGCATAGCGCAGCGGGCTTTTCTCCCGCTCCTCGTCGGTCATAGAGATTTTGTGTTTTTCCCAAACCGCTTTGGCCGATGCCAGGGAATGGTTGCCATCACCCACGGCAAAAAGCATATTGTCTTTACACTTTTCTTTGAGCGCTGCCAATGCTTGTGTGACACTGTTTAAGACATTTTCGTCATTCACAAACCAGCCTTGAACATGCCCGCCATTTTGCATCAGCGACGTGCTGTAAATCTGCGAGAATTTTTCTCTGGCCTGATAAATCGGGCCGATAACGGTATCCTTTATGTCATTGAGAAGCAGCATCACGTGGGGGCACTCGAGTACCGCGCCCTCGCGCAAACTGATGCGCACCGGCATTCTGTCCGCCACCGTCCGCTCCGTCGCACGGATCAGCGGTTTTTTTGCCGCATCGGTATCATATTGATCAAGATCCACCGCAAGCACAAGGCCGATACGCGTACCGTGCGGCGTCTCACGTTCAACTAGCATCATGCCCTCGGGCAGGCTCACCAATACACCATTTTCGATATAATCCTGCATTGTTTGTTTTGCATAGCCGACACTTTCATTTGTGTCACCATCTTTGATGAAGATTTCGGGTACTATGATGTGTAACGCGGAGGGTGCTCCGCCTACCAGCTTCGATGTTTTTATCCAATAATCCTCGTTAGAGGTAAACTGATCGCACGCAATAACCGCCCATTTTTGCTTATTGACCTTTTTTTCGGGAATAAGTATTTTCGGAAAAATTATTCCCACTTGATCTGTATTGTCCATCAGACCCTCCTGAATTCTCGAAATAGGATATACGTCAATATAACACACTTGATAACGGTATTCAAGAATATGTTAGACTTGCTAAGATGCTTTAATGTATGAGTGTCAAGCATTGAAAAACAAGGATATCTGAGCTAGTGAGAAATCTCACGCATCTTCGATTTATTTACCATGGCGCTGTTCTCTATTTTTAAAGAGGTGACCTTTTTAAATTCTCATTAGTCTTCACTTAATAATATAATTCAATCTATACGAACAATTTTTTGTTTCTAAACCTCTTACCGCTAACAAAAAGCAATTCTACTACTCTCTCTAACGGAGTCATATCAATAATAGAAATATCAAGTGTATACACAGGTGCAATAGCAAGGGAACAAATGTAACCAAGCTGACAGATCCTTCCAGTACTGTGATTCGGAACACCGCGAGATTGCTATCGTTGGGGGGGATGGGATGCTTCACACTCCCAATCATCAAACGAGCGACGACGGACGGTAAGGTTGAGTGCCGTGTTGCTATGCACCGTGGCCGAAACAGTTGCACCTATACTTCATACCAATTCGTCATAGAGGGAATCCACGATTTCCACATCGGGGTGCAGGGCTTTCACGTAAACAAAATTACTCTAGGCATAAAAACACTCCCAAAGTTATTATCAGTATACCATACTGTCTAACTTTAGGAGTGCAGTTCATTTCTGGGTAGTCCCTTTGCTAATCGCTAGCTTTATTATATTTATTTACTCCGTCTTTCCCCCCAGATGCTCCGCAAAGAATTTCTCCATCGTCGTATAGAACTCCGTCATATCTGCCGTCGAATTAAAGCCGTGGCCGCTATCCGGGAAAAGCAGATAGGTCACGGGAACACCTGCCGCTTCCAGCGCATCCACCATCTGATCAGATTCCTTTTGCACAACGCGCACGTCGTTGCCACCTTGGGCGATCAGCATCGGGATTTCAATCTGATCAACAAAGTACAGCGGAGAGCGAGATTTCATAAATTCCTGCTCCGTCTTCGGGTCGCCCACTGCCCGAATCAAGTCCTGGTATTCGATCGACCATTTAGCCGGTATCGACTCTATGAACGTCAGCAAACTAGACGGCCCAAAGGCGTCCACAGAGCACTGGAAAACGTCTGATGAAAACGCCGCGCTGATCAGAGCTTCATAGCCGCCGTATGAAGCCCCGTATATACCCACACGGTTCTTATCAGCCCAGCCTTGCTGCACAGCATAGTTTACCGCGTCCAGTATATCCTGATGCATAAGGCCGCCCCATTCCTTGTCGCCCGCGTTCATAAAACCTTTACCGTAGCCGCTGGAGCCGCGGAAGTTAACCTGTATCACGAGATAGCCCCGGTTTGCCAGCAGCTGCACCTCTGAATTATAAGCCCAGCTGTCACGTGCCCACGGCCCCCCATGCACGAGCACCACCGCAGGCAGGTTCTCCCGCTGTGAATCAAGCGGGAACGTCGCATACCCTTCAATCTTCAGCCCGTCGCTCGCCGTGTACGAGAACGGTTCCATCGGTGCAAAGTCATAATCGGACAGCTCCGGCTGTGCGTTATACAGCAGCGTTGTGTCCCTTGTCTTCATATTATAAACATAATAGTCCGCTTCCTGGGTATCCGACATGCAAGCCACAATCCAGTATTCATCGTTTTCACTTGAACTGATAATGTCAAATACACCTTCACCAAGAGCGCTTAACACCTTGTAATCGTCTTCAAAGCTTTTATCCAGCACATGCCACTCAAGATAAGCCCCCTCGGTGCTGACCGCAGTGACTTGGTCAAGCTCAAGGTCGGTCCATGTGCCATAAATGTCGTAACTGGGGTCATTAAAAATCTCTGTAACGGCACCGTTGCTCACATCGTAGGTTGCAAGCGTGGACGTATTGCTATTTAATGAATCAACATACAAAACGCGCTGATCATCCTGCATAAAGCCGATCACAAAGCTGGTATCGGCATCCTCATAGTCCCATGACAGTATCTGCTTCCATTCGCTCTCTGCAAATTTCGTATTGGCGCTTTGAGGATCTTGCCGCAGCCAGACATGGTCTCCCGCGTTCTCGTCCGTACGTACCACAATGCGCAAGAGCCCGTCATGATCGAAAAGAAAGCCCGAAATATCACCCGGGTTCTCAAGCACTATATGCTTTTCTCCGGTGTCATAGTTCATAAGATAAAGGTCGTACAGTGATGTTTTATCATTAAAAATGCAAAGGTATATCTCTTTTTCGTTGTCTGGATTGTCGGATACAAAATAGCAATTATTTTCTCCTCCGGGCAGCAGCGTCGCTGTTTTTCCGGTATCAACATTGGACGTGTAGAGGCCATAGTTTTCATCACCCATATTATCGACAAAGAACAGTACCGTTTCCCCATCGGGTGCCCATATACAATGCGGCACGCCCAAAACCTCGCTTGGCCACGCCACGGCACTCTGCTCACCCGTCTGCCAGTCTAAGACCATAAAATTGTCTTCATAATCGCTCATATGCCTGTAGAGTATCATTTTTCCATCCTCGGAAATCTGAGGCGGCGAATATTCGTTATAGCTCATCAAGACATCGAGCGGAATCAATCCGCTTTCATCATCGCGCGGTAATGTGGGCAGCTCTTTATCTCCCTGCATGTCAAAAGGCCAGTTAAAGTGCCAGTCAATTTGACAGCCCGTCATAAATACTGCTGCTACGAGCACAACCACCAAGCATAACCATCTCTTTTTGGCCATAAAAGCCTCCTTGATATGTTTCTACAGAACTAAAAAATATGATATTATTATAGCAAACATTCTCTATATGGACTAAGAAAATAATGTGAATAATTCCATGCTACCCATATACCTTGTAGAAGCACGGCTATTATGGTACCATATTCCAGTACATAAATTGAAGGGAAATCAGCAATGAAACGGATATTATTGGTGGTCATTAGTATTGTGCTGTTGTTTGCTGCTGGCTGCCAAAGCCCAAGCGAACCAGTAATCACGCTTGTCACGCCGACCCCCAGCCCAACCCCGACATCAACACCGGTGCCCACAACAACTCCGGACCCAACCCCGACTCCGACGCCTGAGCCTGCCGAGGCATCGATCATTGTGGTGGGTGATCTGCTTTGCCTAAGTGCACAGCTATCGGCAGCCAGAAGCCATGGAGATTATACATTTGAAGAATGCTTTGCTGTTGTTAAAGATAAAATAACCGCCGCGGATTTAGCCATTGGCAATTTGGAAACGCTTGTGGCAAAGGATTTTCCTTACTCACAGCCCAATGCAGATTCCAGTGATGCATCGGGCGCTGCTACCGGCACGGATATACCTGCTGATCCGGCAACTGGCGCTGATCCCGCGGCTGGTACTGACCCCGGCGCGGAATCAGATCCCGCCGCTACGCCGGCACCAACCAAACGGCCTAATCCGCGCATCAACGCGCCTGAGTCTTTTCTCTCGGCCTTGTCGGGGTGCGGATTTGATGTGCTGACCACCTCAAACAATCATGTGTACGACTATAAAGCAGAGGGTCTTACTCAGACACTGCAAAAGCTCGATGAGTATGGTTTCAAGCATACAGGCGCTTATGCACAGGAAACCGACAAAGTTCCTCTCATCATGGACGTGAACGGTATCAAAATTGCCATCTTCGCTTATACCGATATACTCAATAATCGGCCAGGCCGAGACAAGGCGTTTATGGTCGACAGATACGATGAGGAAACGGTCACGTCAGATATCGCTGCGGCGCGGGAGGCAGGTGCTGATTTTGTGCTCGTCAGCATACACTGGGGCGAAGAGCATACGCACAAACAAAACAGCTCGCAGAAAAGAATGGCTGCGTTCATAGCGGAAGCCGGAGCGGATATCATACTCGGCTCTCATTCACACTGCGTACAGCCATTTGAGACAGTCGAAACAACACGCGGTCATATACCGGTGATTTACTCGCTGGGGAACTTCATCTCCAGTATGAGTAAAACGATGCATAAAGATGGTGTCATGGTCAATTTAACACTACAAAAGGACATGAACAATGGCGAAACGACCATGAAGACGCTGACTTACATACCCACATACTGCAAATCTTCATCAGGCGCAGGCAAATATGTGGTCTACCCTTGCGACTTGCAATCTATCCAGCAGAGCAACATGGCTGATATATTGAGTAAATCGCGTGCGCGCACAATAGACGTGCTTACAGAGAACGTGGCAAAAGCGGAGTAACAGCGTTGACATAGCCGGGCTTTACGGGTATGCTAAAATGCGACGAAATTAAAGGATAATGACATGAGCGAAACAAAACAATTTGAATGCCCCGAGTGCCGCACATCCGGCGAACACACGATGGAAAAACGCATTTGTGTATCCAGAAACCCGGCTCTAAAAGACGATATCATCAGCGGTTCGTATTTTGAGTGGGTCTGCCCCGGCTGCGGTAAGCATTTTTTTATAGACGATGTGTTTTTATATAATGACGACGTGCATAAATTCATGGTCTATCTTGTACCCGGATACGATGAAGAAAAGCTGCCCATTCCCACAGTACTCAAAACGGACAGTGCTTACGACACACAAAGAAGTATATTGCGTGTGACATCAAGCTTTATTGACTTTGCCGAAAAAATCAGGATATTGGAAGCCGGTCTGGACGACCGTATTATCGAGGCCATTAAAGCCATTTACGCGTCTGTTCACAATGATACTTGCGGCGAAACTGTTTACAACATATTGTTTGAAGGGTTGGATGAACAAAACGTACTCAACTTCGATGTTTTTTTGGAAAAAGATGATTTTTCGATGGGTGTGCCGCGTGATGTTTATGAAAAGACGGTATCTGATTTTGCACTGCTTAAAACTGGTTCAGACGAAAATGCCTTCCTCATGATCGATCAAAACTGGCTTAATAAAACGCTTGGCGATTCCAAATTGGGATAGCACAGATATTTTATATTTCGATTGACACAGCGCGCATTCGTTGTTAGAATAATATTCGCACGATTTATCTGGGTGTGGCGCAGCTTGGTAGCGCGCTTGAATGGGGTTCAAGAGGCCGGAGGTTCGAATCCTCTCACCCAGACCATTGAAAAGTCCGATGAACACTGAGTTCTCGGATTTTTTCTTTTTCTCTTGCAACCCCAAATTTGGCCACTTCTAATGAAACTTCTAATGGATTATACGACTTCTTTCACCTTTTGCTGATTGACGAATATTCCGTTCAATCTTTCCGAAGCATTTATCCTGACATCGATATCATCATGTGCATATCTCATTGTGGATTTAATATCTCCGTGTCTGAGCCAAGACTGAATTTCCTGAAGAGAAAACCCTTGTGCACGAAGCAGCGAAGCCGTACTGTGACGCAATTCATGGAGAGTTCTATGGGGCAGCTTGTTCTTTTTTAAGATTCTCCCCAACACAGAATTCACATACTTATACTCAAACGGACGACCATCCTGCCATTTGCAGATGTAATCATTTTGATGATATTGCTTTCCAATGGCCTTAGCGTACGCAGCTTGCTGTTTTTTAAGTATCAGCAGATAATCCTTCACGTTTGGCATTAATGGCATTGGAGCCAGGCTTGCTTTGTTTTTCGGGCCTTTCTCAACTGGTTCTCCCACGCGCACTCTCGTGTTTTTGATATAAACAATGTTTCTTTCAAAATCGATGTCGCTCCATCGAATCCCGAGGATTTCTCCCCGCCGCAGCGCGTAGTAGACGGCCAGAATGATTGCAGGTTCTATAACCATATCATGTACGGCTTCAAGCAGCGTATTGAGGTCAGGGAGCTTCAAGAACCTTGCCTCAAATGGCTGCTCTTTTGGGTATCGGATTAAGCTACAAGGATTTTCGGGTATGAGCCTGTCAATGACCGCCTGATCAAGCGCTTTGGATATATTCGCGACATACTTCTTGATTGAAGTCACACGCAACCCGCCACGCCCGTCTAATCGTCCGTTTTGATGCATTTCCGTAACGAACTCCTGTATGTGTCCCCGCTTGACTTCATGCAGAAAAAGATTGAGCTTCACAAAATAGGGAATGATGTGGTTTTCAAGGTTCTGTTCATATCCGCTGGTTGTTGTCTCTTCTAAGAATCCGGTAACACAGGACTTATGCCATTTTTTCATATAGTCTGTGAATAGTATTTGCTCTGGTTGTTCAGCCCGCTCTTTCTCTAACTTTTCTAATTCCTCATGCTTGTTTAACAGAGCGCGCAGCACCTCATTGGCCTCTCTCTTTTTAATGCATTTGGTG
>JAEZKQ010000014.1 GCA_023436115.1 Bacillota bacterium
ATTCCAAGTGGGCGACGAGCTGGGCACAGGCGAACAAAGACATACCCGCGCTGGGCACGACGCACGCGGATAACTTCTATGGCGGCATACCCTGCACACGACGCATGACGGACGAGGAGATCAAGGGTGCGTACGAAAAAGAGACGGGCAGCGTGATTATACAGACGTTCAAGGAACGCAAGATCGACCCGCTGCAAGTCAGTGCGGTGATCGTGGCGAACCACGGTCCGTTCTCATGGGGGACGTCGTGCGCCAAGGCAGTGGAGCACGCGGTGGTGATGGAGTACGTGGCTGAGATGGCGTACATATCGCTGCAGCTGAACCCCCAAGCGGACATACAGCAGGCTTTGCTGGACAAGCATTTTCTGCGCAAGCACGGCAAGGGCGCGTATTACGGGCAGGGCTGACTGCGGGGATAATGCCAGTCAGCAGGAAAATTAAAATTAGAAACAGTCAGACGCACAGAAGATATAAAGTAACAGGATCTTATTGAAACAAAGGCCCCGCTTCTAAAGGGGTCTTTGTTTCAATCCCCTCAAAGGTTTGCCTTAAACAATAAAAGCACGCAAAAATACCAAATTTATCTCCCCTTGAACTGACCGTGAAACGGTGTATAATAGACAACGTGCGATTTGGCACCTAAGAGGAGGCACCAAAAACAATGTTAAGTTCAAGTCAGGAAAAAGTACTCAAAAAGTTGGTTGAAATTGAGAAGCAATTGCCAAACGGAGTCTCGTTAACGTTTGCTGTCGATAATCTGGTCGAAACGATGAGCGAGGTCGAAAGCGCAGAATTCATTACGGCTTTACGCAAGCTCATCGATGATGAATATCTTGCCCGGCACACAAAGAAAGAAACGAAGAATATGATTCCTTTTTGGCTGGAGTTTACCAACCAAGGCCGTGAATACTGCAGACACTTAAGCTAAAAGTGCTGTAGACACGAGAATGAAGTGCTGCCGCACAAAGCAGTGCTTTTTATTTTTGCATAGAAAAAGTTTGAAGCGTCTGCGGCAGAGAATGATCAGCCGTTTTTGGCGAGCTTGACAAGGCGGCTCGTACCAAGACGGCTGGCACCCAGTTCAATAAAGCGTTGTGCTTCCTCGAACGTGGATATGCCGCCTGACGCTTTGATGCGCACCCCGGTACCTACATGAGAGGCAAACAGCTTGATATCGTCGTACGTAGCGCCGCCTGAAGAAAAGCCTGTTGACGTCTTTATGAAATCCGCGCCGCTATCGGTCACGACAGTGCACATTTTCATTTTTTCGGCCTCGGTCAAAAGGCACGTTTCGATAATGACCTTTAATATCTTTTGACGGCATATTTTTTTAATACCGATAATCTCATCTCTTACCAAATCGAATCGGCCCGCCTTCACCTCACCTAAGCTGACGACCATATCGATTTCGTCGGCCCCGCTTTCCAGGGCTTCTCTGGTTTCGAACTCTTTCGAAGCCGTTGTACTGTAACCGCAGGGGAACCCAACAACCGTACAAACGCTTATCCGGCCTTTTACATAATCCGCGGCATTCCTCACAAAACGAGGCGGTATGCAGATGCTTGCCGTGTGAAAAGCAATTGCGTCATCACAAAGCTGCTCAATATCTTTCCAGGCTGCATCAGGAGCCAGCAGCGTATGGTCCACCATTTCGAGTATTGATTTTCTGTCCATAATGTCTCCGTTGTCTCATGCCGCGCATGTTTGTCGAAAAGCTAGGTTTTATTATATAACCCTTTTTCAGCCCAATCAACCTGATAATTGCGTCATTGTTGGCTTTTATGATAAATAGTAGATATGCATATGAGTTTTATGCCACTTATGACCTCAACAAACTGAACAAGTGATACCCACATAAAAGCTATTGTGGTAAAATATCCATAAATATCGTTGGAGGGCTTCATATGCGCCGTCACGGTTTTGATTGGCTTCGTATTTTTGTCATTTTTCTGTTATTCCCTTTTCATACGGCACGGGTATTCGATATTTGGGAACCCAATTATGTGAAAGACACGGTCAATGGCTTTTCGACATGGTTCGTCGCGGCACTCGGTTATTGGGTCATGCCGCTGCTGTTTGTGATTGCCGGGTATGGCGCGTATTGTGCGCTTACAAAGCGCAGCACAGGCCAGTTTTTAAAAGAAAGAGCGCTGCGACTTATCGTTCCATTGATTTTTGGTCTCATCGTTATTGTACCGCCCCAAGGTTACCTCGCACTGACGCAGCAATACGGTTTTACAGGGGGATATTTCTCTTTTTTGGGCAGATATTTCACCGATTTTTCCGATTTGTCCGGCTATACGGGCAGCTTTACGCCCGCTCATCTGTGGTTCATACTTTACTTGTTTATCATCAGTGCGGCCTTGGTTGTGCCTGTCCGAAAGCTTGCGATGCGTCCCGAACGGCTCCAAAGCCTTGCGCGCCCGTGGCTGGTTATATTGGCTTTTATTCCGCTGACAGCCATGCAGGCGCTGCCGGACATCGGCGGTAAGAACATATTTTACTTCGCATTGTTTTTTGTGTTTGGTGCTGTGTTTGCCAATTCGGGCGCTTTTCTGGAGAAGCTCAAAAAGCTGCGCTTCCCACTGTTGTCCGGGGGACTGCTGACGGGAGCCGTCATGTTTTTGATTGCGAGCCGTTTCGGTTGGCCGGACGGCTATACGCTGGAGGGCATCAGCTTTGCCCTATTACGAAATCTTTCGGCATGGCTGCTTATACTCGGGCTTTTGGGAGTGGCCGATACCTATTTAAGCCGTCCCATACGTGCGCTTTCTTACTTGAACAGGGCGTCCTATCCTGTTTATCTGGTTCACCAAACGCTGCTGCTTGTCGTGGCTTACTATGTGGTGATGACGGATTTGCCGCCAGCGCTTAAATTTATAGTGATTGCAGCTGGAAGCCTAGTGGTGTCGGTCGGCTGTTTTGAAATCTGCCGCCGTTTCCGTGTGACGCGGTTTTTATTCGGGATCAAATAAATTTGCCTGTATACGGCAGCCAGTATAAGTGATAATATACAAAAGAGTGGCAAAACATCCCTCTATTTGGTCAATTGACACCACTTGCGCCCGCAAGTTATCATTTTTTTAGAAAAATGATAGGCATCGGTGTTGGCATGAACGAATGGGTCAAAACATTTAAGGCGTTATCGGACGAAACACGGCTCGAAATCATCAGTATGCTGTATAAGTACGGTTTTTGCGTGGGAGCGCTGGCAAGACAGCTTAATATATCGGAAGCAGCTGTGTCTCAACACCTTAAGGTTTTAAAGGGTGCTGGTCTCGTGACCGGAGAAAAGCGGGGCGTTTACACATATTACAGGTTGAATTCTGAGCAGCTTCGAAGCACTGCCGCAAGGATCAGTGAATTTGCGGCAAGACGTAAACGGTACGAATGCTGCCAGCATATAACGGGTGAGCATCAATTCTGTTTGATATACGGCCGAAAGGAGCAGGATGAACGGGGAGGCCCAGTATGAGAAGAGCGGATCGTTTGATGGCGCAGGAGGATGCGCTGCAGCTGTTGGAAAGGGAAGATTATGGCATACTGTCCACCGCATCCCAAGATGGCGTACCCTATGGTGTGCCGCTTAATTACTGTTTTGTACGTGAAGACAATGCGATTATTTTTCACTGTGCCAACAAGGGGCGAAAAATAGACGATATGCTCAGCAATCCGCGTGTATCTTTTGCCGTTGTGGGCCGACAGCGTATCGATGCCCAAAGGCTGACCACACGCTATGAAAGCGTGATTGTATCCGGGCGGGCGGTGCTTGTGACGGATGAAACGGAAAAGATAAAAAGATTCGACCAGCTCTGTGCGCATCTCACGCCGGGGGTTGAGTGGCGTGGTGATTCGGGCTGTAAGCACTTGGCGGCTGTGGCTATTGTACGCATCGATTTAGAAAGTATCACAGGAAAGAGAAATGCAGAGGTCTAGCTGATTATTCCTTCATGGCGTCTTGGTTAAAACAGGCGCTTTTTTTAATGATTTTTTGGGGCACTCATGGTAGAATAGGGAAAAGTTTTCCCGGAGACGAAGTGATGATAATAAGAACCATGAAAAACGAAGAAGCCGATGCCGTGAGCGCCATCTACGCGCAAAGCTGGAAGGCGGCCTATAAGGGTTTTGTGCCGCAAGCATATTTGGATGCACTGCCCGATAACCGCTGGTCGTCGATACTCACGGACGGCGGCTTTGATTCGCTGGTTATTTTCGATGACCAACGTATCGTGGGCACATCCGGCTACGGCAAAGCAAGAGACGAGAACTTTCCGGATTGGGGAGAGATCATCTCTATCTATCTTCTGCCGGATTACTTCGGAAAAGGCTACGGCAAAGCGTTGATGGACAGTGCGCTCGGCGCGATGAAAAAGGTGGGATACCGGCAGGTTTATCTGTGGGTGCTTAAAGAAAACTGCCGTGCACGTCGCTTTTATGAAAGATATGGTTTCCAAAGCACGACGGATACGTTTTATTGCGAGGTGGGAGGCAAGCAGCTCGCGGAAGTGCGTTACGTTTACCAAATATCGTGACAATGAAAAAAGCACAGGTGATAAGCAAACGCCTATCATTCTGTGCTTTTTTGATACAAATTAAGCGGTTTTGGACACACGCATGGCGCGCATGGCGTTGAATATGGCGATTAAAGCCACGCCCACATCGCCGAACACGGCTTCCCACATTGTCGCGATTCCAAACGCCCCCAGGATGAGTATGATACCTTTCACGCCCATCGCAAAAGCAATGTTCTGCCAGACGATGCGTCTTGTTTTTCGGGCGATGCGTATGGCCGTGGTCAGTTTATACGGTTCGTCCGTCATGAGCACCACATCGGCGGCCTCGATAGCCGCGTCGGAACCAGCGCCGCCCATCGCAATGCCGATGTCGGCCATGGCCAGCACGGGCGCGTCGTTGATACCGTCTCCAACGAACACGAGCGAGCCCTTGCCGGACTTCTCGCGGCGCAATTCTTCTAGCTTCTCCACCTTCTGATCGGGCAGTAAACCCGTATAGACAGCATCCAGCGCTAGCGCCTGAGCCGCCGCCTCGCCCGCGCTGCGGCTGTCGCCTGTGAGCATAGCCGTCTTTTTCACGCCCAGCTTTTTAAGCTCCTTGATGGTTTGGGCGCTGTCCGCACGCAGCTCATCCGCAATCACGATGTAGCCCGCGAAACGCTCGTCAATCGCCACGTAGACAATTGTGCCCGGCTCATTTGCCGCTTCAAAGGAAATACCCTCGCGCTCCATAAGGCGCGCGTTGCCCGCGAGAACCTTTTTCCCGTCCACCGTGACGCTGATGCCGAGCCCCGCCGTCTCTTCAAGGCCGGAAATGAGCGTGCTGTCGATATCGCCGTTGTAAGCCTGCCGTATAGAGACCGCTATCGGGTGTGTGGAGCTGCTTTCCGCATAGGCCGCATAGTAGAGCAATTTATCGGGATCGTCGGATGCGATGCGTGAGACCTTGAATACGCCGCGCGTCAGCGTGCCGGTTTTATCAAAAACGGCTGTATCGATTTGGCTCAGCGCTTCCAAATAGCTGCTGCCCTTAACGAGTATACCGTTTTTGGACGCGCCGCCGATACCGCCGAAGAAACCCAGCGGAATCGATATCACCAGCGCGCACGGACAGGACGCGACGAGGAACACGAGCGCTCTGTGAAGCCAGTCGGAAAACTCAGCCCCGGTGACGAACAACGGCGGGATAAGTGCCAGCGCAAGTGCCGCGAACACGACTACGGGTGTATAGTAGCGCGAAAACCGTGTGATAAACGCCTCTGTCTGTGCTTTTTTGCTGCCTGCGCTCTGCACGAGACTGAGTATTTTGGAAAGCGTCGACTCGCCGAATTCCTTTGTCACCGTGATGGTTAAAAGGCCGCTGCCGTTCACTGAGCCGGCAAGCACCTCTCTGCCCGGCTCCGCATCACGAGGGGCTGATTCACCTGTGAGCGCCGATGTGTCGAGTGCGGAGATGCCATCTGCGACAATTCCGTCCAGCGGTATTTTTTCGCCGGGACGCACGATAATGGTCTCGCCTACGCCCACCTCCTCGGGCGGTACGCGTTTGATACCGTCCATCGTTTGCAGGTTCGCAAAATCCGGGCGGATATCCATAAGCGCCGTAATGGAACGGCGGGAGCGGTTGACAGCCATATCCTGAAACAGTTCGCCCACCTGATAGAACAGCATCACGGCAACACCTTCGGGATAATCGCCGATGGCAAAAGCGCTGATGGTCGCAAGGCTCATCAGAAAGTTCTCGTCGAACACCTTGCCTTTTAATATATTTTTCGCGGCGCGCAGTACCACCTCGCCGCCGATAAGAACATAAGCCGCAAGGAAAAGCGCCAGCGCAAGAGTGCCTGCAACATCGAAGATCAATGCCGCGGCAAATATCAGAGCGCCGAGCGCCATAGAGCCGTGATACAGCCAGCGTTTCCATCGTGGGGAATCCTCTTGCTGTGTCTGGGTATAAGCAATTTTAATACCCGGCTCGATGTCGTGCACGATTTTTGCGGCCTCACGCATGATATGGGGCAGGGTGGCGGGTTTTGCAGCTTGTATGGTGAGCTTTTGGGAAGCAAAATCGACGATGGCCGTTTCCACACCGTCAATTTTATTGACGGCCTGCTCAATTTTCTGTGCGCAGTCCACGCAATTTAAACCGTTCAGATACAAGACGCGCGATGCTAGTTTTTCCGCGACTGTGATGTCCGGGTCATTTTGCTTTGCGATTTTTTCAATTTCTGTGGTCAGTTTTTCGGATGGTGAATTAAGCTCGACTGTCAGCGTCTGGGCCATAACATCAACCGATGCCTGTGATACATTGCTCAGTCGGCAGACGCTGTCTTCAATCGACTGGGCGCAATTCGCACAGCAAAGCCCATTCAGACGGTATTCTTTTATTGGTTTATCCATGATATATTATGCTCCTACAATATTAAGACTCGCTTGTTTAAATATGAACAATTGAACAAACATTCAAGTGTTAATTTCATTATAAGCAACTTGCGAATTTTGTCAACTGCATATTTTGATTGTTGAATTCAATGTTATTTTATAGTATTTTGAGTTTTAACAGGGAATAAATCACAACCGTACGCTCTTGTTTATAAGTTATGCTGTTATCCGAGGTTTTTATGTTCAAAATTGGCGAATTTGCACTGTTGTCTTCAATCAGCATCCATATGCTCAGGCACTACGATAAGTTGGGCTTGTTGGTTCCGGCTCATATTGATGAGGCCACCGGTTACCGCTATTACAGCGAGGAGCAGATCCCCGTTGCCAACCGCATCTGTGCGCTAAAAGATATGGGAATCCCGTTAAAGGACATTGCCGCCCTGCTGCTCCGCAGCGCAGGGGCTAAGCAGCTTCATATGTTTCTGGACGAGAAGATATTGCAGAAGGAAGCGGAAATTGCCGCCCTGCAAAACCAGCTTCAACGGATGAAATCGGCTGCCGGTGAGCTTTACGGCAATCAGGACACCGCGTATATAGGCGCCATCGCCGTCAAAACGATGCCCGCGCGTATCGTCGCGAGCTACCGCAGTACGGTCAAAACTTTTCAGCAAGAAGGTGACCTTTGGCGGCATCTTAACGAAGTATGCCATACTCTGGGTGTGCGTTTTGCTTCACCGGCCTATTCGCTTGCTGTTCAGCATGGCATAGACGAAGAAAATGGCTGTATCGATGTGGAAGTGCAATGCGCCGTTGAAAGGCTGTACGATGATACGCAAACGGTAAAGTTCTTATCGCTGCCCGAGTGCCGCTTCGCCTCGCTCGCGTCGGTCGGTGCTTATGAAAAAATAAGACCGGCCAACCGCTTTATCGCCAAATGGCTGGTACAGAACGGTTATGAGATGGCCGGGCCTGTGTTCTCGCTTTACCACATTTCACCTCAAAATGAGGTGAAGAGGAGAAATTTATCACTGAGGTGTGTTTTCCGATTAAAGATCGTGAGTAAAG
Organism: Bacillota bacterium; assembly: GCA_023436115.1. GTDB lineage: Bacteria > Bacillota > Clostridia > Christensenellales > SZUA-584 > SZUA-584. The sequence continues at coordinate 7,962 of JAEZKQ010000014.1, forward strand.
TCTTGACTCTCGCATTGTGCAAGGGTGTACGCTCTTATCAAAGAAAAAAGGAGCGTACAAAATGAAATTGATCACACTTGAGCACAAGGTTTGCGACTATACCTGCATGTGGAACGGCATACAGGATATCTATCAACAAAAGTCGGGCGAGGATGTTCCCGGCTATCTGTTTTTTTGCCTCAGCGGTATCGGAAATTTTGTGTATCTCTCATTCAAACAGGGCGGACTTCGCAAGATGGTGGGTTGGGGTGATGGGCGTCCCAAGAAAATGTACCCGGATGTATGCGGCACGATCGGCTTTTCATTCAAGTGCATTGAAGGAACATCTTTTGCATACTGCCTGAAAACGGCCAAGGCACAGATCGACGAAGGTAAGCCCGTGGTACTGGGGTGCCTTGACATGTACTATCTGGACTATTACCCCAAGATGTATCAGAAGATACATGTGCCCATTCATTATGTGTTAATGGTGGGCTACGACGATGACAAACAATGCGTTTACGTACTGGACTGTGGCAAGCCGGATATGCAGACACTCTCGTATGCCTGTCTTGAGCAGGCGTTGAACGTGAAGAAAAGCCCCGTGGGAGACAAGAATGGCTTGTTTACGATCGACTTTGCCGAGCCGGTGAAACCGTTAAGAGATATTGCGGTTTCGGGATTTTTGAAAAAAGCGCAGCATATGCTGAATCCGCCCGTCGGCTTTGCGGGTATTCGGGGTATGCGCAAGCTTGCCCGGGAGATCGACGGCTGGCGCGAAGAATTAACGCCGAAAGAATACCGTGAGGCGCTGGAGAACTTTGTGATGTTTACGGGGACTGTGCCCAATCCGCCCGCAAGACTTTTTGGTTGCCAGGAGGACGACATACGGCACGACGGCGCGAGGGCCAAAATGAGTGAGCTGTTTGCGGCGCTGAGCGGGAGGCTCGGCATCAGCGAATGGCACCAGACGGCGGCTTTATTTTCTCAGAGCGGCGATGTTTTAGTGGAAATGACCGATCTGATCGTGGATGATCTGCTGGGGCAGAGCCGAGACCTTGGCGAACTGTCTAAGCTTATTAGCCGTGTGGCAGACTTAGAGGAGAAAGCGTATATTCACATGCTGCGCGGCGCGGAGGCTGCAAGATAAACATGTCTTCAGAAACGTGCCGGATTTTAATGCCTTGTCAACTTTCCGAAACCCGTCTAAAAACAGACGGGTTTTTAATATTCAGCCCGAAAGAAAGCTTTCGTGTACACGGTTAAAAAATGTTGACAAAAGCAGGAAACGCGGTTAGAATACATATTAAAGGACATTTAAAAAGTGATTTATAAAGGGAGAATCTCTTGTCAAATACCGCCGTTATCAAACAAATAAATACAGAGCTTGTGAGAAAGCATTTGAAGCAAATGCGCGAGGCCACGATATTTCAGCTGTCTATGGCAACGGAGCTCAGCGTGGTGACGGTGAATTCTCTGCTCGTGCAGATGACCCAGGACGGTGAGGTCCGCGAAGAACGAAGAGTACCGTCTAAGGGCGGCCGCCCGTCTATGCTGTATGCGTATAACGGCAACTACCGTCATGTTCTTGTGATATACAGCTCCCAGAAGGATAATCGCAATTTGATCCATGTTCTTGTGGTCAATTTGCTCGGCGAGTGCGTATACCGAAAAGAAATCTATATTGACGATATTCAGATAGACAGCTTTTGCGAATTAATCGACGAGGCGATCAGCAATTATCCCCGAATTGCGACGATCGGGTTTGGTCTGCCGGGCGTGGAGGAAGGCGGCATAATTACGGGGAATGACTACGAAAACATCGTCGGCGACGGCTTTATGGACCTTTATAAGAGCAAATACGGGCTGCCCGTCATCTTTATCAATGATGTGAACGCCGCGGCGAAAGGTTTTCTACACAGCAAAAAACCCGGGACAAACCAATGCATCGCGGCGGTGTATTTTCCGAGAATATACCCGCCGGGCGCCGGGCTCATCATCAACGGCGAGATCTATACAGGTGCACATCACTTTGCGGGTGAAATCGGGCATCTTCCGATAGGCATCGATTGGGCAATGCTTGATTACACGGATAAGAAAGCTGTTACGTCTGCGGTGGGAAAGCTGCTTAGCGTCTACTGCCGCATCGTTGCGCCGGAGCAGTTCATACTCTATGGAGATTTTTTTGAGGCGGGGTGTGAAGCGGACATATGCGAATATACACAAAGTTTGCTCAACCATAAATATGCTGTCAACGTGACGATCCGCAGCGCGTTCGACCACGATTTTGAACGGGGTATGATTGACGTGACACTGGAACAGCTCGATGATACATTTGTGATTACAAAGAAAGGCTTTTAATATGCTGACAGCTTTATTGGTTATTATTTATATCTCATTTATCAGTTTGGGGCTGCCGGATACGCTGCTGGGCGCGGCCTGGCCCGTGATGAGCGGCGATCTTGGCATGAGTGTTTCCTACGCGGGCGTACTTTCTATGGTTACTGCCGGAGGAACGATCATTTCGAGTCTCTTAAGCGCGAAGGCCATCAAACGGTTCGGCACAGGACTGGTGACGGCGTTCAGCGTCATGCTCACAGCGGTGGCGCTGTCCGGGTTTGCGCTGGCACCCGGGTTTTGGTGGCTGTGCGTGCTGGGTATTCCTTTGGGCCTCGGTGCGGGAAGCGTGGACGCGGGCCTGAATAATTTCGTTGCACTGCATTATAAAGCCAAGCATATGAACTGGCTGCACTGCTTTTGGGGCGTGGGGGCCACGGTAGGGCCCGTGGTCATGTCGTTGTTTCTCGCCAGGCAGAGCGGTTGGCGGTGGGGCTTTGGCACCATCAGCATTGCTCAGTTTCTGCTTGTGATCGCGTTGTTCGCATCATTGCCGCTGTGGAAGAAGGTCGGAGAAAAAGCCGAAGGAGAGCAGGCGCATAAGCATGAAACGCTTAAACTGAGGGATTCTCTGAAAATCACAGGCGCGAAATCGGCGATGCTATGCTTCTTGTGTTACTGCGCGGTGGAGGCCACGACCGGATTATGGGGAAGCACTTTCCTTGTGAAGGTGAAGGGGCTGCCCGCAGATACCGCCGCCCAGTGGATTGCGCTTTACTTTCTGGGTATCACCGTCGGCCGGTTCATAGCCGGGTTCGTTTCCATGAAGCTGAGCAACAAAACACTGATACGGATTGGCCTTGGCATTATCGGTGTGGGTATTCTGCTGATTATTTTATCCTTCGGGCCTGTTTTTCTGCAGATGGGCTTTGTGCTGATCGGGCTGGGATGTGCGCCGATATTCCCAAGTATGCTGCACGAGACACCCAGCCGATTCGGCAAATCAGTATCTCAGTCGTTAATGGGTATACAGATGGCGAGCGCGTATGTGGGCGCCACATTTATGCCGCCGTTGTTTGGCGTCATTGCCGAAAACATAAGCCTTTCGCTGTTCCCGTATTTTCTGCTGGTTATGTGGCTGCTGATGGCGGCGATGGCTGAAAACGCGAACCGCATTGAACCGGTAAAGGAGATATCGCAAACCAGTTCCCAATGAGATAGGTTTTTAAAAAACAAGGCCTCCTGATGCTGAGTCAACAGAAGGCCTTAGCTTTTTTATAAAGGTATGTTTACGGCCAGTAGACCTGTTCGACGGATTTAACAGTGCCGCTGTCGCTGACATGAACCTTGTAGAAAAAAGTCTTAAGGAGCAAGTTGGGATTATCATTGAAAATCTCTTGTAAGTCGTCAATACTCACCGTACGGGGCGCCAGTTCATCCGTAAGCGTCCCGTCGTTGTTGATGATGAGGGTAACAGGCACGGTGTTTAAGTCAACGGTGCGAAGCTGAGCATTGGTATTCTTCTCTATAAATTCGGAATCTGCGTAATCAACGACCAATGCCTGCGCATCGGCTTGTGTATAACCCTCCTGCTCCACGAGCCATTTGACGGCATCATTGCCGCGGAGCATATCAAAATAATCAAAGTCGGCTGTCCCTGCTGACACATTGAATGAGACCATGTGCGCAAAGCTGGTATACATCTTGGGTGTTTGCGTGGGCAATGGTGATGACGAAGATGTCGCCGTCGTGGCGGGCGCGGGCGATTCGCTCAGTGCTTCACTGGGCGTTAAAGTTACGGCAGGCTCAGAAGATATATCGGACGGCGTTTGCGTCACCACAACAACCGTGCCTGAAGGCTTACCGCAGGCAACAATGACGAATAACAAAAAACATAGAGCACAAAAGGTTAACTTCTTCATATAACACCTCCCAATACCATTCATATTAAACAATAAGTATAAAAATTATCGCATTCTTCACTGAAATAATGAATTGTCAGGTATTAAATAAAATCGTTGGAAACAGCTGCATTTGTTTTTCCTATTTATCTGGATTTACCCTTTCGTCACATTATACGCATGATTTCATATGATAATATATAACGCCGTCAAAAGACGCGATATGAGGAGAATAACGATGAAACAGGACAATTACTATCCCGATATGACGATAGCACCTGACAGGATGAATGCCAGAATGCCTGAGATGATGCCTGAGCGGATGGTGCCTGGCAAAATGCCTGAGACGATGCCTGAGCGGATGTCACCCGGCAAAATGCCTGAGCGGATGATGCCTGAAACGATGCCTGAGCGGATGATGCCCGGCAAAATGCCTGAGCGGATGATGCCTGAGACGATGCCTGAGCGGATGGCGCCCGGCAAAATGCAAGATAGGCAAATGAATGATATGATGCCCGACAAGGCGTGTGTGCCGTGGGAACAAGTGATTAAGGATGTTAAGATTGCGCATGCATATGTTCCTATTCAGAAACTATGCACCACGTTGATGCCGATGAAATCACTGATCGAAGGCACTGCTTTTCCGGAGCTCATCGATGTATACGGCTGGGAAAGCAAAAAAGGTTTGAGGAGTGATCTTTAATGAATAGAGACGAAATGCTAAGGAAACTCACAGCGCTGGATTTCTATTTGGTGGATTTACAGCTATACCTCAATACTCATCCAACTGATCGCGATGCTCTTGCGAAATTTAACGCCATCGCAGCAGAAGCCAACGCTCTTCGCCAAGAATATGAAAATATGTTTGGGCCGCTGACGTCGTTCCGTTCGGCCAGCAAATATCCATGGCAATGGATCGATAATCCGTGGCCGTGGCAATACCAGTTCAATTTTACGCTGACAGGAGATGATAAATAGTGTGGGTTTATGAAAAGAAACTGGAATATCCAATCAAGATAAAAAAACCGGACCCCAGAATGGCCAAAGTGATTATCACACAGTATGGCGGCCCGGACGGAGAACTTGCAGCAGCCCTTCGGTATTTAAGCCAGCGTTTTTCAATGGTCACCCCGCAAGCCAAAGCGACGCTGAACGATATCGGCACAGAAGAACTGGCGCATTTAGAAATGATTGGCACGATGGTCAAACAACTCACCGAGAATGCCAGCGTGGATCAGATTCAGGCGGCAAGTATGGCACCGTTTTACGCCGACCATGATAAGGCGGTTTACCCTGTCAGCGCGGCGGGAGTACCGTTTACCGCTGCGTATATTCAGTCTAAAGGCGATCCCATGACGGATCTGTATGAAGATATGGCCGCTGAACAAAAAGCGCGTTCTACTTACGAATATCTGATCAACCTTGCAGACGATCCTGACGTGATAGAACCCTTAAAATTCCTTCGTGAACGCGAGATCGTTCACTTCCAGCGCTTCGGTGAATCACTGCGCCTCGTTCAGGATTATCTGGAAGACAAAAAACGCTTCAGTGCGCCGACTAAGCCTATGAAATAGCAGGTGTTATTTAACAGGCCTTATTCCAAAAGGCCTGTTTTTGTATCCGCTATTTTGGTTTATTCACCTTTCGTTTCACTTTGGTCTTAGAGAATTTAACATTTTTCTGCAAGTACCGAAGATAACCTATCCATATTAAATGATGAAGGATCTGCTTAAAAAACCATTGTAATAGAGCTGCCCGCGCCGCGCATGGACCAGGCTGACCGCAGCCGGGTATTATGGTAAAAAGAAAATGCTTTATATTCGGCCCTTTATATACTAAAATACACACTATATTTACAATAATATTTAGGGAGATTCGCATGAAAAAAGAGAAGCAGAAAAGCATAAAAGGTAAGATCATACTGCTGACGTTTATCAGTATGTTTATCTTGGTAGCTATTTTATTGGGGACGATGATTTTTGCTGTCCTCACGGTGAGCTCCAATGCCAGCGCTATGGCTCAGGAGCAGCTGAAGGAACAATTGAAAAGCAGCATCCAGATGATGACGAATTCTATTGCTGAAGCGTCTCAAATACAGTATCATACCGAGATTAATTTGACACCCGACCAAAAGGTTTCAAAAGTTTTAAATCATATTCGCAATACGAAATATTCTGAATCGGGCTATTATTTTGTATTCCAGTATGACGGAACACAGCTTGTCGCACCCGAAAACCCCGCGAATGAGGGGAAAAACCTCTGGGAATTGGCGGACGAAGACGGCAACAAGGTCATACAGATGCTCATCGAGCAGGCAAACGCAGGCGGCGGTTTTGTGACTTATAAATGGCTCAATCCGCATTCAAACAATATTGAAGAAAAAATCTCCTATGTGCTGCCCGTGACATTTGGCGATACAGAATTGCTTATGGGAACAGGGGCTTATATGCCGTCGCTTAGAGAGACGGTGCTGAAAATGGAAAAAGGACAAAGAGGTGTTGTCGATTCACTGCTGCAGATCGCGCTGCCCGGTCTGCTTGTGATATCAGCGCTGATCATCTTTGTGACATATCGATTCTATTCAAGAAATGTGATTAAGCCGATCATAAAAATCACCGATACCGCGGGACAGATCGCCAAGGGGAATACTGACGCAACGCTAAGTGTGAAATCGCGCGATGAGATCGGACGGCTTGCCGATATGATCGACAACGAAGTAAGAAATGCATTTACCAGTGTAGAACAGGCGCGTGTGATCGCGGATAAGCAATCGCATTACCAGTCAGGCGAAGTAGAAAAGATACTTGTGAATCTTGAGAAGCTTGCGAATGGCGAGCTGGACTGTGATATCGTTGTGGAAAACGGCGATGAGGATACACAACAGCTACAAGCACTGTACGAAAAAATAGCAGATTACCTGCGCACAGGCGTGGGCGCAATCCAGGGATATATCAATGAGATATCTGCTGTGCTCAGCGAGGTAGCGGGCGGTAACCTTCAGGTGGAGATTACATCGGAATATAAGGGTGACTTCGCTGCCCTTAAAGAGTCGCTTAACGATATCGTTCGTTCGCTGGGTGATACGTTATCCGAGATCAATACAGCCGCACTTCAGGTGGCAATGGGTGCGCGGCAGGTGTCTGACGGTAATCAGGCGGTCTCACAGGGCGCGACGGAGCAGGCGAGCGCCATAGAGGAGTTAACGGCGACCATCACACAGATCGAGGCACAAACTAAGAACAATGCCGGTAATGCCGATAAAGCCAAAACGCTTTCAGCGCATGTGCGGGATAACGCTGCCGAAGGCAACGAGCAAATGCAGGCGATGAAAAAGGCGATGGAGGATATCAATGAATCGTCCGGCAGCATATCCAAGATCATCAAGGTGATCGACGACATTGCGTTCCAGACCAACATATTGGCGCTTAACGCGGCGGTGGAAGCGGCGCGTGCGGGCATACACGGCAAAGGATTTGCGGTTGTCGCGGAAGAGGTCAGAAATCTGGCGGCCAGAAGCGCCGATGCCGCCAAAGAAACGACCGAGCTTATTGAGGGGTCTATCAAAAAGGCAGAGGCCGGCACATTGATCACCAATAAGACAGCAGATGCTCTCGGTAATATCGTGAGCAGTGTACAAGAGACGGTCGCGCTTGTGGAGGGCATTGCCAGCGCTTCAAAGGAACAGGCGATAGGTATCTCGCAGGTGAACAATGGCATCGAGCAGCTCTTGGCGGTCGTGCAGAACAATTCCGCGACAGCGGAGGAAGGCGCGGCGGCGAGTGAAGAAATGTCGAGCCAAGCTGAGCTTCTCAAAGAAATGGTGGAAAGGTTCAAGCTAAAGGGCACGGAACAGGATCACTTAAGGGTGGCAGCGCCTGAGCTAATACCGTCAGGTCACGATTTCAATATCATTCTTGATGATCAGGATTACGGTAAATATTAATACGGATTTAAACAAAAAGCTGTCTTCAAGGCAGCTTTTTGCTTATGCAAATCAATCATAATGAGCAAAGTCCCAAATTGAGATATTGTTTAAATAAATTAACAATTGACAAGAATAAAAGGCGTCGCTATATTAAATATGAAAACGGTTACCGTTTTCAAAAGCAAACGGCACCTAAAAAGCGGCGCTTTAGGGTGTTAAAAGGAAACCGTATGGCCAGCAGAAGCAAATACAGCACAAAACAAGGCGAAATTATTCTATCCTGTCTCATGGAGCTCCAAACGCAGCATGTCACGGTAGACCGTATCATGGACTTTTTGAGAGAAAAGGGAGAAACGGTGGGACAAACCACCGTTTACCGGAATCTTGATAAGCTTGTGAAAGAAGGCACTGTGGTTAAATATGCGGGTGCGGAGGGTATGGGCGCTTGTTACCAGTATATCGCGCATTCGCAAAGCTGCGGTACGCATTATCATATGATCTGCGCGGACTGTGGGCAGGTGATTCATTTGCAATGTGACTATCTGGATGCCATGACGACGCATCTGCTCGATCATCATGGCTTTTGCATGGATAAGTTTAAAACAGTGATATATGGCGTGTGCAAAAAGTGTGCCGCCAAGAAAGCAGCGCCGGAGGAGACGGCCGAAAGAACAAAGTGCACAATGACGGAGGAAAAATGAAAAAGGTTTTGATATATATCCTATGCGTCGTATTGATGACGGCGAGCTTGATGGGTTGTGCGCAAAAAGACGGCACTTTGTCGGCAGGGGCCGAGGACAGAATCAGCATCGTATCCACGATATTTCCGCCATATGATTTTGCGCGTGCTGTTGCCGGGGATAAGGCTGATGTCAATTTGCTTGTTGACCCCGGTACGGAGGTCCATTCGTATGATCCATCGCCCGCGGATATTGTGATGATACAGGATGCCGATATTTTTATTTATATCGGCGGTGAAAATGATGCCTGGGTGAATACGGTCTTGTCATCGATGGATTTAAGCGATATGACTATTATCCGCATGATGGACGTTGTGAAGCCTGTGGAAGAAGAGACTGTGGCTGGCATGCAGCAAGAGGAGCACGAGGATATATCGGCGGAAGAGGAGAGGGAATATGACGAGCATATCTGGACGTCTCCCAAAAACGCCGTATTGATGGTGAAAGCGATTCAAGACGCGCTTTGCGCAATCGACGCTGATAATGCCCAAGCCTACGAAGAAAACGCGACAGCTTACACGGCTGAGATTGAAGAGTTGGATACGCAGTTAAAACAGATTGTGAACAATGCATCAAGCCATACACTGGTTGTCGGCGATCGGTTCCCATTCCGTTATATGGCCGAGGAATACGGGCTGGAATATCGGGCGGCGTTTTTGGGCTGCAGCGCACAGACTGAGGTCAGCGCCAATACACTGGCCTATCTTATCGACTACGTACAAGATAACAATATCGAATATGTGTACTATATTGAATTCAGTAACAAAAATATTGCGTCGTCCATATGTGAGCAGACAGGGGCGCAAATGCTGCTGCTGCATTCATGCCATAATGTGACCAGCGAAGAATTTGAAACGGGTGTGACATATATAAGCCTGATGAAAAACAATGCTGAGAACTTGAAGAAAGGCTTGGGCTGATGCATGGCTCTGATTTCCTGCAGGAACGTGACGATCAAATATGACGGCCATATTGCGGTGGATAATATCAGCTTCCACGTTGAGCAGGGAGATTATCTATATATTGTGGGTGAAAACGGCAGCGGTAAAAGCACATTGATTAAAGGCCTGCTGGGTCTGATAAAGCCTGCCGGCGGAAGCATTGTATTTGAGGGCATAGCGCAGAAAGAAATCGGTTATATGCCTCAGCAGACACAGGTGCAAAAGGATTTTCCCGCAAGCGTTTTTGAAGTGGTGCTGTCCGGATGCCTGAATCATCACAGCGCTTTAGCCGTTTATTCCAGAAAAGATAAGCACCGAGCGATGGAAAATATCCGCCGCTTGGGGCTAGACAATATCCGGCAAAAGTGCTACCGGGAGCTATCCGGCGGCCAGCAGCAGCGTGTGCTATTGGCCCGTGCGTTGTGCGCCACTGAAAAGCTGCTGCTGCTAGACGAGCCGATGGCCGGTCTCGACCCCGTGATGACTGCGGAGCTTTACGCGATCATCAACCAGCTTAATGCAAAGCAAAAGATGACTGTAATCATGGTCTCACATGATATACATAGTGCCGTACAATACGGCAATAGGATATTGCACATGGATATGAAAAGCGCTTTTTTCGGAACCATAGCCGATTATAAAAACACAGACGTTTGTCATAAAATGATGGGAGACTTGTAATGCTCCAGTTGCTGCAGGATATGTTTTCATATACGTTTATCATACGCGCGCTTGTTGTGGGTATTCTTGTGGCGCTGTGTGCCGCGCTGCTTGGTGTCAGCCTTGTTTTAAAGCGTTATTCCATGATCGGTGACGGTCTGTCGCATGTGGGGTTCGGCGCTTTGGCTGTCGCGATGGCTTTAAATGTGGCACCGCTTGAGGTTTCGCTCCCTGTTGTGGCGCTGACGGCGTTCTTGCTGCTCCGCATCAGCGAAAGCAGTGTCATCAAGGGGGACGCGGCCATTGCGCTGATATCCAGCAGCGCGATCGCCATCGGCGTGATCGTTGTCTCCATGACGACGGGTATGAATACCGATGTCTATAATTACATGTTCGGCAGTATACTCGCCATGAGCCAAAGCGATGTGATACTCAGTATCGGCGTGTCTGTGGCAGTGCTCGCTTTGTATATTCTCTTTTACAATAAAATATTCGCAGTCACGTTTGATGAGAGCTTTGCTCAGGCCACAGGCATCAAGGCCAAGCGTTATAATATGCTCATTGCGCTGCTCACGGCGCTGATCATCGTTGTGGGCATGCGAATGATGGGTGCGATGCTGATATCCAGTTTGGTTATTTTCCCCGCGCTCACATCCATGCGCGTGTTTAAGAGTTTCCGGCATGTTGTCATCAGCTCCGCCGTTATTTCCGTCGTATGCTTTTTTATCGGCATTATGATATCATTTGCATTTTCCGTTCCGGTGGGTGCTGGCATCGTGGTTGTCAATCTGGCCGCTTTTGGCACCTTCTCTGTTTTCAGGCAGCTTCAAAAGCGGGCATAGTCTGGATATTTAACGTATATAACGACCCCATCAAAATAAACGACAAGCCAAAAGGCAGATCGTTTTTTTGTTGCCATGCTCCAATGTTTTTAAAATACGGATTGCGTAAAAGTGATTCATCTGCCCATTCAACACGCTTAACCAATCATAAAGATAATTTTATCATTGTGAACCGTTTTATGACCGACCTGACTATTTACTTGTAAAACAGATACATAGTAGCAATAAGCATGTATCATACATAAGTATTAATTAGGAGGTGAAAGTATTGTTAAGCCCAAAAAGATTTATCACAATGTCCATAGATTTAAACCTTTTCTTTTTAAGAATTATGAAGGAGCATTCCCTCTTCCTTGAATTGGGATTTACACCAAGAGATAAAGCGATGGGAGCGCAGGCAGCCCGCTTCAGAATCGGCTTTGAGGAACTGCTTGCCGATACAATAGAACTTGCCAACGGAAACGTCAGCAATAAAACATTAAGATCTGGTGAAATTGCCACACAATATACGAAAGAAGCCGAAAGACTGACAAGTTTTTATACAGGTGTACCTATCAATTCATCGCTAACCGATCGTGAACAGCGTTTGGTACCCACCGGCAAGAGGCAGCACGATGCAAGTTTAGTCAACGAAATTGAAATGCTGGATAGGAGAGCATATCAGCTGACGGCGGAGCTGGCAAAATTCAAAGAAAGACTGCTTGCCAACGTATTGTCATGCAAAATGTTTACGGTTAATTATCCTTTGCTGATTGATCATATATTACGAGAAGCGGAGCTTTTTATGAGTCTGCTTGCAGCATTGGTACGCGGTGAAAACATAATGCGCCCGGAAGACATAATCAATCATGAGATGTTCTGGAACCGTATTATGGCTGAACATGCTAAGTTTATTGCCGGGCTTTTGGATCCAACTGAAGAAGATCTCATTGATACCGCACGTGATTTTGGGAGAGAGTTCGATACTTTGACAGCGCAGGCTATTCAGGCAACAAACCAGGCCGTGGATATATCTCGGGTGACTTATGAAAGTCTTGAAGAGACCCGAAAGATAAGGGATTTCAAAGCCACGGGAACAAAAGGCTTGATCGAGTGTAAAGTCAAGTCTATTATGGTTCCTTTGCTGGGCGATCACGTGCTGCGTGAAGCGAATCATTACCTATGTATTCTGGGTGTATGTGAACCTGCACAATGAAAAATTAAAATCAAAGAATCGCAGCGGCGATAAGAGCAGTGGCTTAAGGGGTAACAAACTTGATTGCGAAGCCGTCCCCAATAGCACCAAACGATATCAGGGCTGCTCTTGGCTGCCTTATTGCAAAAACTTTAGGGGCCTTTTTCATACAAATTGCGGAGAAGCGCGTCAGTTAAATGGCCGCTATTGCACTTGCAAAAGTGGAACGAGCATAACTGCACTTAAAATTGAAGGAGAGGTGCGGGCAAAAACCCTTAATTTTTGCACGAATACTAAACAAAACTTCATTTTTTACGATATTATTAAATGATATAACTGTTTACTTTCTAATTGAAGGTTTGCTTTTAAGCTAAGGGTGGTATTAAAAGGTAAAGGTTTTTAATAGCCTACAAATGAGGAGCATCAGATTGACTGAAGCTGATTTATATCCTTTTTTCAATGACAACGCTGTACTTGTTCTCGGTGCCGACAAAAGAGTTAAAGATTGCAGTTCCGGCTTTCTGCAGAAATTCGGTCTTTTTCAGGTTCCAACGGGTACCCATATAGACACACTCTTTAATATGCAGGGAAAAGATTTATTTGCCTGTTGCTTAACGTGGCAGCCTTTCCGGTGTGTTTATTGTGCGTCTCACAGCGAAGTCAGCGGTTTTCTTACGGGCTTCGAAGATGGTTATCGGCTCGTGTTTGATATAGCTCCGGTGGCTCAAACAAAAACAACGAACCATGACAAACGGTATGAATTGATTACGCATACTCTTCATGAAGGTATTGCCGTAAACACGCTTATCTTTAAGGACGGACAACCCGTCGATTATGTGCTGGATAAAGTGAATGCCGACTTTGAGACGATTATACCTCTCAAATACGGCGACGCAGCCGACAAGCGCGCAAGTGTGCTGTTTAATGGAGAAGTGCCGTTTCTCAGCGATATAAGCGAGGCATGTTTAAGCAAAGAGACAAGACAAATCGAGCGCTATTGGCCGCAGTTTGATAAACATATCCGTTTGTCTGTGGTACCGTGGGATGATAGTCGGTTTGCCTTGGTGCTCAGCGATTTAACACAAAGCGTTCATATGAACTTGCTGCAAAAAACGCTGAATCAAGCGGCCAACCATATGTCTTATGCTTTAGAGACCGCAGAGATATTTGATGCGGCAGCCGCTGTACTGCGTCAGAACGGCTTTGAATGCATGCTTATACTGCTCGACAGCGATTCAACCATAAAAGAGACATATTTAAGCTTCGGAGACGCGCCGCGCATTTACAGGGATAAAGGGGTGCTGTCGTTAAGCGCATCGTTCAAAGAGGCTGTGGCAGGCAGACGCACCGTGTATCTGGACAGCTTTGATATTATACCCGACGCGCTGGCCGATTGCGGTATCAGCCCGAATATTAAGGGCATTGCAGCCCCTCTGGTCGTGAGTGATACGTTCTACGGTATTTTTGTGATTATATCGGCAGCGCTTAAAGAATATGAGGCTGCGCCTGTGACCGTTTTTGCTAATTTGCTGGCGGCTATGGTGGAACGCACCATGCTTGTGCAAAGACTGCAGGATCATGTGCACGAATTGGAGCTTTCAAAAAAGGCTCAGGAGGAGACGGCACAGCAGCTCAAAATGACATCCCACGCGAGCCATATCGGTTTTTGGGAGTATGCCTACGATAAAGGGTTTGTGTACATTGATGATATGACAATGAAAATGCACGGCGTATCTGATACCTTTGACGGCCGCCTTAAGACATGGATCGATGTTGTTCATCCGGACGACAGAAGAAAAACGCAAGCCGCATTCAACCGGTCTATGCGTACGGGTCGGGATTGTAAAACTGAGTTTCGCATTGTGCGGGACGACGGTGAAGTGCGTTATGTGAGGACGGTCGGTGTGCTCCAAAAAAACGATAAGGGAGAATCCATTTGCTTATCGGGTACGGTTTGGGATATCACCGACATTAAAATGGTTGAAAAGGCGCTTCGGGACAGTGAAAGGCAGCTGCGCCGTATTTTCAACCTGCTTCCTGTCGGTCTGTGGATGACGGATAAAGAAGGCAGATTGTTAAAGAGCAATCCGGCAGGCAAACAGATATGGGGCGTGGATTTACTCTCAAAAGCCGACAATTTTGACAAACTCAAGCTCCGGCACTATCCGTCGGGCGAAGAAATCAAGACGGAAGACTGGGCTCTCTATAAGACCGTTCGAACTGGCGAATCGTACCGCAACGAGATGCTGGAGATCGATACGTATGACGGGCAGAAAAAGATCATACTCAGCGATACGGCGCCGGTCGTCGATGAAAGCGGCAATGTACAGGCCGTTATTATGATCCATCGCGACATTACCGAAAATGAGAAGGCGAAGGCGGCTCTTAAATCAGAAAAAGAGCTGCTGGGTACGACGCTCAAGTCTATCGGTGAAGGTGTCGTGGTCACAGACAGTGAGGGCAGGATCACTATCGTCAACACCGCGTTTGAACAGCTTTCCGGATGGACACAGGAGGCCTCTGAGGGCCGGTTGTTTAGTGAAGTGGTGCAGACGTTTACAGAATCAGACAATTCCCTCACCAATTTGGTTGAGAAGACACTGCGTACAGGCGTTATTTTGTCCGGCTCAAACGGCATTGTGATGGTCTGTCGTGACGGAAAGCATAAGCCCATTGCGCATACCGTTTCGCCCATACGCAACGACAACGGCGACATCTTCGGTACGGTGCTTGTGATACGGGATATTACCGAAGAGGAGAAGAAACAGAAGAAGATCGATTATCTGGTGTATCATGATGCCCTAACGGGCGTTTATAACAGGCGGTATTGGGATCAGATTATTAAAAAAGTCGATATACCGGAGAATCTGCCCATATCTGTGTTAAGCTGTGACGTGAATGGTCTAAAGCTCACGAACGACGCTTTCGGTCATAATTCCGGGGACAAGCTGCTCATAGACATGGCTTCTATTCTGATCAGAGCTTGCCGCCCCAGCGATGTTGTGGTGCGTTCCGGCGGTGATGAATTTTTGGTACTCATGGCCAAAACGGATGCGAATGAAGCTGATAAGGTATGCCGTGATATAAAAGCGCTGTCTGCCAAAAACAAGCTGCACGCCATTCGATATTCCGTTTCGGTGGGGTATGAGACCAAAAGGTACCCGTCGGAGAGCCTGCAGGCTGTTATTAATAAGGCTGAGGCCTATATGTACCGTAATAAATCGTTTGAAAGCCCATATATGAGAGGAAGCTCCATCAACGACATACTGCTGGCACTGCACGAAAAAAACAGGAGCGAGCGGCTGCATGCTTGCCATGTGAGCGAGATATGCGCCATGATTGCCAGCGCGATGGGGTTGTCTGAACGTGAGATCTCAGAGATCGGTACCATCGGCAACATGCATGACATCGGCAAGATCGCCATTGATCAGAGGATGCTGTGCAAGCCCGATAGGCTCACGGAAGAAGAATGGGTTGATATGAAGCGTCATCCCGAGGTGGGGTTTCGTATACTCGCTGCTTCCACGGATACGGCGCACATTGCAAAAAGTGTATTGGCGCATCATGAACGTTTTGACGGTGGCGGCTATCCCAACGGGCTTAAGGGAGATAACATACCCGTTATGGCGCGAATACTTGCTGTGGCCGACGCTTATGAAGCCATGACGAATGAAAGACCATACCGCATGACCAAAACGCGGGACCAGGCACTTGAAGAAATTGAGACCAACAAGGGAAAACAGTTCGATCCGGCTATTGCGGATGTTTTCTTAAGATTGCAAAGCCATTGAAATCCTGCTGGCGGAGTCAACGAAGAATCGTTTAAAACCGTATTAACATGTGCTTAAAAAAGAGACCACTCAAGGCCTCTTTTTTTGTGGTAGAAATCATATGAGAACGGATAGCCGCTTTAAGCCGCGCTGAGCAATACGGTTAAGTTAAACGTTGCATCGTTTTGCATGCTATTGATTGGTCCATTTATATCTTTAATTTTGTTGCATATGCAACAGACTCAACGCCTGTCTTGTTATATCCTTGTGCTGCGGTAAAGGGGGCGTGCATCAGGCAAGAGCTTTTGCACACACACCGGCAATTATTTGATATTATAAATGGGAGGAAAGATAAAATGGCAGGAGAAATGTTTTGTTTTCAGTGTGAGCAGACGGCAAAGGGCACGGGCTGCACGGGCTGTGCAGGTGTATGCGGCAAAAGCTCGGATGTCGCGAATTTGCAGGATTCATTGACGCGCTCGCTGATTCGCCTTGCGAATACGGCAAAAGGCAACCCGAGCAGTGAAGCTGTAAAGGTGATGATCGACGGTCTGTTTGCGACGATCACGAATGTGAATTTCAGTGAGGACGATATTCGCGTCTTCATCAAAGCCGTGGATAATGAAGCGGATAAAGCGGGTGCACCCGAGCTGGATTGCGCGCAGGGGAATGTGCCCTTAAAGCTATGGTCGGAAAATGAAGATGTACGGTCATTAAAATCGCTTATCTTACTAGGTCTTCGCGGCGTAGCGGCGTATGCTTACCATGCGGCGGTGCTCGGCCACACGAACGATGAGGTCAACCTCTTTTTCTTCGAGGCGCTTGCTGCCATCAGCAACACGCAGGCCACGATGGAGGATTTGCTGCCCGTTGTCATGAGAGTGGGTACGGTGAATCTCAAATGCATGGAGCTGCTCGACAAAGCCAACACTGAAAGCTATGGTACGCCTGTACCTGTCACGGTGCCGCTGACTATTGAGAAGGGGCCGTTCATTGTGATCACGGGGCACGATCTGCACGACCTTTATCTGCTTCTGGAGCAGACAAAAGACAAAGGCATCAATATTTATACACATGGTGAGATGCTGCCCGCGCACGGCTATCCCAAGCTTAAGGCCTATGCGCACTTGAAAGGCAATTTCGGCACAGCATGGCAGAACCAGCAAAAGGAATTCGCGAATATTCCGGGCGCGGTGCTTTTCACGACCAACTGTCTGATGCCCGTGAAAGACAGTTATAAAGACAGGGTATTCGCAACAGGCGTTGTGGGTTATCCCGATATGGTGCACATCGGAGAGGATAAGGACTTCTCACCTGTGATTGAAAAGGCGCTGGAGCTGGGCGGCTTCACCGAAGATACCGCATTCACAGGAATCAACGGGGGAACCACAGTCACGACAGGCTTCGGACATGGGACAGTGCTGTCTGTGGCAGACAAAGTGGTAGACGCGGTCAAAGCGGGCGCAATCCGGCACTTCTTCCTTGTGGGCGGATGCGACGGTGCCAAGATGGGACGTAACTATTACACCGATTTTGTGAAGCAGACGCCAAGCGATACGGTGGTGCTCACGCTGGCCTGCGGTAAGTACCGCTTTAACGACCTCGACTTGGGTCAGATCGGCGGCCTGCCGCGTATTATGGATATGGGCCAGTGCAACGACGCCTACAGCGCGATTCGCGTGGCCATGGCTCTTGCTGAAGCGTTTGGCTGCGGTGTAAACGAGCTGCCGCTGACATTGGTGCTGTCGTGGTATGAGCAAAAAGCGGTTTGCATACTGCTCACACTGCTGTCGCTGGGTATCAAAAATATTTACTTGGGGCCAACACTTCCCGCCTTTGTGTCTCCCAATGTTTTAAGTTTCCTTGTGGAGAACTACAACATCACACCAACGGGAACGGCCAGTGAGGACTTGAAGAAAATCCTTGGATAAATAGAAGAGCCGCCGACGATAGACCTTCGGCGGCCTTTTTGTTTCCATGATGTATTAATTGACTTTGGTTAACACATTATCTACTATGCTTGGCATATCGGCAAAGACGTTCAAGAATGGAATGGGTGTTTTCGTAAATTTCGTTAAAAGGTGGATTGACTTTCGTTATAAGAGAACATATTATTCGCTTTAATTGTATTACTTAATTGGAGGATAGCCATGAAGAAATTACTTAGTTTTCTTCTTGCTTGCTTGCTGATTTTTTGTTCAACAGCATGTGCGATATCGCCTGCGGCAGAGGAAATAACAAACAGCACTCCGGCCGATACCGAGCGTACTGAGCTGTCAAATGCGTCGGAGCCTTATTTGGACAGCTCACTGGGCACGCAGGAGCGTGTGGCCGATCTGTTGTCTAAGATGACACTGGCCGACAAGGCGGGACAGATGGTTCAGGGCGAACAGTATTCTGTCACCAACGAGGATATGGCAGGTCTTGGCCTTGGCTCGGTACTTAGCGGCGGCGGCTCTGTTCCTGATAATATCAACACCATAGAAAACTGGAACAAGGTAGTGGACTCTTTTCAGGACGCCGCAATATCAAGACCGCTCAAAATACCGTTTATTTATGGCGCGGACGCGATTCACGGACACAATACGCTTTACAATGCCGTGATTTTTCCGCAGAATATCGGTATCGGGGCGGCGAATAATGCGGTACTGACTGAGAAAATGGGCGCGTTTGTGGCTGAAGAGATGAAGCTGACGAACGTATTGTGGAATTTTGCACCCTGCGTGGCCGTGGTGCAGGATCCACGCTGGGGCCGTACCTATGAAAGCTTCTCCAGCAATCCTGATATCGTCAGTGAGCTGGCATCAGCCTTCTTGAAAGGCCAGCAAAGCGGCGGCATATTGGCCACAGCCAAGCACTACGCGGCGGACGGCGGCACCACATTTGGCACCGGGGAAGGCGACTATTTGATCGACCGCGGAGACGCTCAGATGGCGGAAGAACAACTGCATGAGGTTCACTTGGCACCGTATAAGCGGCTTGTTGAAGATGGCGTGCAGTGTGTGATGGCTTCCTTCAACTCTTATCAAGGCCTCAAGATGCATGAACATAAATACCTGATGACGGATGTTCTTAAAGGAGAATTCGGATTTAAAGGGTTTATTGTCACAGATTGGGAAGGCATTAAAGGAACCAGTGCGGGCAGCTATGAAGCGCAGATCGCCGCTTGCATCAATGCGGGCGTGGATATGCTCATGGAGCCCTATACTTACCGTGAAGCGATCGATGCCATTATAGCAGGCGTGGAGAGCGGCGCGATAACGCAGGAAAGGGTAGACGACGCTGTTTCGCGTATACTCACAGTCAAATTTGATATGGGATTGTTTGAAGACCCGTATCTGGATAAGACTCCGATTGCGGTGGATGAACTGGGCAGCAGCGAAGGCCGCGCTCTTGCCAAGCAACTGGTGGAAGAATCGCAGGTGCTGCTTAAGAACGAAAATAATGTATTGCCGTTTAAGCAAGGTCAGAAAATATACGTAACAGGCCCTGCTGCGGACAATATCGGCGTACAGTGCGGCGGCTGGACATTAAGCTGGCAGGGTATCCCCGCTGCTGATCTGACACCGGGTTCCACCATACTGAGCGGGCTGAACGCTTGCGCCTTAGAATATGGCCTTGAGGTCATCACCGATGAAGCCAGGGCGGGTGAGGCGGATGTTGTACTGCTGGCGCTTGGTGAGATTCCGTATGCGGAATTCGAGGGGGACACCGAAGACCTCTCCATCACAGGCAAAATGGCGCTGGTGGGCAACGCGGATGCCATTGCCAAAGCCAAGAGCCTGGGAAAGCCGACTGTGACGCTGATCGTGGCGGGCAGGAACGTGCTGATCGACGAATATATCGCAGATTGGGATGCCGTTGTCATGAGCTATCTGCCGGGTACAGAGGGTGACGGCGTGGTCTCGCCGTTGGTAGGCGCGGCAAAGTTTACGGGCAAGCTGCCCATGCCGTGGTACAAATCCGTGAACGATATCGGCACGGCAAACCCCGATCTTCTGTTTGAACTGGGTTATGGTCTTACTTTCTAGATATATATGCAAAAACGGCGCGGTTTTCACCAACGGCGCCGTTTTTTATGGTCTTGAAAGATCAGGATTCTTCCAAAGTGACGGAGAAGGCTTCCACAATACCGTTATTACCTGTAAACCGCACATTAAAATATTCTTCATCGGTATTCAGCAGCGTGCGTTTAACCACGGTCTTGCTCTCATAATCAATGCAGTGCTCTTCCATAATCATATACGCCGTTTGACGGCTAAGTATGATCGAATCGGGGATGTTGTCTTGTGTGATCTCCGTCTGCGCGATAATTTGGTCGCTGCTGTCCATTTGCTTGAGAACTATCTTTTCATTGGTATTTAAGCCTTCTATTTTTAGCTCAACATTAATCGTGTCGCTCGTTTTTTTACTGTCGACGATTTTCGTTGAGGTAGCAGACAGCTTCGTGCTGCCCGCTGCACCTTCAGACTGCAATTCATCAAACCAAAGGCCTTGCCCCTGTGTCATGTAAACCTGCCCGTCCGGTGTCTGATAAACCGGGTTGGCATAAACGTGACAAGGGAAATGGATATCAAAAAGAATTGTGCCTGTTAAACCGATCTCCTTGCCGGCGTCAGTGGTGCTATAGCTGCTATGAACATCCTGAAGGCCATTGGCAATTGTGGCCTTATAGCTTTCTTTTCCAAAGGGATTCATTTCCGTTATGCTGAATAAGCGGTAGCCTTCAATACCGTCAAACGTATAGTCTGCACTACCGTATTCGTCTTCATGGCGCGTGGCGTATATACGTGTTTCGGGAAAAACAATACTATTCGGATCGCCGTTCCAGCCCAAAGGCAGCTCGATTGTCTCCTCCGATAGATCCGTTTCCAGATAGTCAAGCGTCACAAAAACACCGCATAAAGTGTCTTCGCCCGCTTTCTTATCGTCTACAGCAAGCTGGCAGCCGCTCAGCAGTGTCAAAATCATTAAGGCGGCTAAAGCCGCGAACAATACTTTTTTACACATCGTCATCGTCCTCCAAATGACCGTCGAATTTGAGTATGTCTCCCACATCGCATTGCAGGTAGTAGCAGATCTTATTGACCGTGCCAAAGCGCACGCCCTTGGCTTTGCCGCTGCGCAGTATGGACAGGTTCGCTTCCGTGATATTGACCAGCGCGCAAAGCTCCTTGGCCGTCATGCCTCTCACGCGCAGTATTTCATCAAGATGAATTCGAATTGCCATAGCTGTCCTCTTCAAATAAACATTTGATTGTCCTGCGCGAGTTCGCGGCTCGCAGTAAAGAATCTTGAGAGCAAAAGCATCACAAACGCTAAGATGATGGCATCGAGCGGAAGCGTTGTGAGAAAATCAGCGGAAACCAGCGCATCCGCAAATATGACCTGAAGCAAATTAAGAGTGATGCAGCTCAGCAGCACCGTCACAACCATCTTCTTGGAAAACGCTGCGAGCTTTGCCGCTGTCGTGATTACATCTTCGCTATACCGATCGATCATGAGCGCGCCGCACAGACGCATAGCGATGAGGAACAATACGATTTCCAAAGCATTAGGAAGGTTTGTGAGCGCAAAGCGGAGCAGCAAGAAAAAGTTTGTCATGCCCAGTGAAACGGAAGGGTCGGTATTGCTGCTTTGTATGGCGGCAAGCTGTGCTTTTAAGCTGATGATACCCACATAAAAAATGCTTAATATCAGCACAGCGGCCATGATGCCCAATAGCAGTCGCAGCATTTTCAGCAGCTTGTCTGTGGGGGCGCTGTCTGTCTTGCGAAGCAGCCGGAGAACAAGATAACCGAGAAGTATGGAATAAAACACACCACCCAGAACAGCTTTTCCAAACCCTTCGGTATCAAAATGTATGGGGCTGCCAATCAGCGCGGGGTTGACCATCATGTACATCATGTAAAACGCGAATCCGCTCAGCACCAGCAGCAGCGTGTCTTCGGCTTTGAACCTTTTCTTTTTCAGCGCAACCGCGGCGAAGACAACAGGAACAAGACAAAGGGCCGCATATAAAATAAAGGCAAAGACGTTGCCAATGGCACCGGAGAGCGACAGGCTGCGCAACCCCTGGCCGATTAGTGCAAATGGAAACTGTGCGATGATAAGATAGCCGTTAGCCCCGGATTCGGAGGGCAGACACAGCGCCAGAATGATACACAGCAGGGATTCACCGATCAGAAGCGTGGTCAGAACTTTCTTGTTCATAGTCAAAAACCTCATAAAATTATTGCCAGACGATAATTACAATGCTATATTATCAGCATGATTATTGTTTGTCAATAATTATTAAAAAATATGGAAATAACTTGGCGGTAAAATAAAACCGCTCTTCTGTAAGGAAAAGCGGCAAGCATAATGGATTTCTTTGTTTATGCCACGTCGTAACGGCCGCCCGTTAGCTGGCGGTGGTAAAGATAGATGTTGACAGGCCAGTTGGATATGCCGATAACAGGCCATACAAACCATATCACACTGTCATTGGTGAACATATTCACAGCAAAAAGTATAACTGACAGCGACAGCCAGCCGATGAGAGCTGTTCTCATGAGCTTTCGAAAGGGCATTTCAAGAACACTGATTTTACCGGGCTCTTTACGGTACTGCATATAAGCGATCGCAGGCCAAATGCAGATACCGATCAAAAGAGCCAAAAGGGAATAGAGAAACTCTTTGTACAAACCGGATGTACCTGAGACGACGTAGAAGACAAGCCAACCAAGCAAGAACTCGGCAAGTATGATAATTGTGCTCAAAATGGCATTGTTCTTGTTGAGTTTGTTCACATAAACGTTCTTTATATTGCCCGCGACTTCATCGAGCAGCGGTGAGACATCGCCCAGCGAGTCAATGGCTGCACGTGCGGCCTCGTCGTAGTTGTATCCTTTCGATTGGTATTCTTCTGTTTTAATGTGCAGTGTATCGCGCAGCTCTTCCAGCTGCTCGTTGACAGCCTGAGTGCCGGGATATTGCCGTTTCAGGCCCGATAAATAATCACTGATCACACTCATGATTCAACCTCCAATAGCTTATCGATAATTCGTTTTGCGAATTGCCAGTTGCTGAAATTCTGCTTGAATGCCCTCTGACCTGCCGCCGTGATGCGGTAATATTTGCGGCGCGCCCCTTGTGATTCATCGCCCCAGTAGGCCTCAATAAGCTTTTGCGCTTCCAGCCGTCGTATGGTACTGTACATCGACGGCTCTTTGAGTTCATACTCGCCGCCGCTTTTTTCGCGTACGGTTTTGCAGATATCGTAACCATAGCGGTCACCTGTGCGGAGCAGTCCTAATATGATGGTATCAATATGGCCGCGTATCAGATCGCTGTTTAAGTCCAAAACGCTCACCTCCTAATAGCAATGTAACACAAACTACTATGCGTGTCAAGGTAATGTGAACAAGATAGTTATATCTGTTGCATGTCTCGTTTTGTGGTACAATAAAAACATGATGAAAAAAAGATACGTGATTAAAAAAGAGAAAATGATACGTATGGTGCTTGCTTTGATAGTGTTGTCTTTGGCTCTAACGGGTTGCGCCGGCTACAATGGCGCAGAAGAGGTTACGCCAACGATGATAATAAACACGCCGGAGCCAACGACGGCGCAGGAGGTCTCGTTTACCATATCGGGATCGCAGATTATGAAGAAAACCAATGAACAGCAAGAGGTTATCTACGACGCGGCATCTCATTACAACGATCAATGGACGGTATGGACGGGAAACCTGACCGTGGATGGCGGCTGCCTCTATTTTACCGAAGGGGCAGTATTCTCAGACGGGGTCTCCTGCATTTGTGAAACGGAAGATAAAGGATCGGCTTATGCTGTGGTGCGTACCGATCTGTCGGGGGCAGACCGCACGGTGCTTGTTTTCAAAGATACGCCCAGCGGGTATTGGGATATTGCGCTGCTGGGTGAGCGCCTGTTCTATGTGGATGGAGCTGATGAAATTGTCTCTGTGGGCTATGTGGGCAAAGACGGCCATAAGGGCGATGTTTTAGATTTCTCGTCTGTTGTGGGAGAGGATGCTGTATGCACCAACGCACTGCTTGATACCCAAGACAGTTTGCTTGTGATAACGGCTGATTTTTTAATGACCGACGGCACAATGCAGGCGCATACGCTGCTTGTGGATGGTGACTTGACGGTAACAAAACAATAACAAGACATTCACAAAGTGGTAGGTTTCTTAATAGCTTTCATTCAGCGGATAAAAAGAGGCTGCGGTTATATCGCAGCCTTTTCAGCTTAATTCGTCTATTTCTTCCTCAACTTCTTTGGCACCTTCGTTATAAAAATCTTCTTCGTCAGGAGCCAGTTCTTTAAGCAGGCGCAGGAATTCTCCGGCGTGAATAAGCTCTTCGTTCGCAATGTCTTCCAGCACCGCAATGGCTAGCTTGTTATCAATTGACTCGGCCAACTGAATATAAAGCTGGACAGCTTCATATTCAGCCGCAATCATAAAACGGATAGCGCGGATAAGCTCGGCATCTGTCAGCTTGCGGTCGTTCTTTAACCCCGAAAAAGCTTGTGAAAATTCAGGCATTGTCTTCCTCCTTGTGTTGTTAATAATAAGATGTTGCACCGTTAGTTCAAGTAATATTCACCCGTTTTGCCCAGACAGTGGTATTTTGTGCACTCTGGAGTGCCGCAAGCGCGTTTTCTTGTCCGAGATAAACGCGAATATGGCCGCCGAGTATAACCTTTAGAGCATGTTAAGCGACATACATTTAGAAAGCACGAGTTTTGTGAAAGCCCCGGCTGTGTAGTATAATCAGGAAAACGCGCAATCACGTGCACGGATTGCGAGGAATTTTCGAATGCGGATTGGTACAATTGTGCATGAAAGGAAGGCAGAACGATGGATTGGCTGGAGAGGCTCAATGAAGCAGTCGGCTATATCGAGGATCATCTGGAGGGCGAAATCGACTATCCCCATGTGGCGCAGCTCGCGTGCTGTTCGTTGTTCCACTTCACGCGCATGTTCTCGTATATCGCGGGGGTGCCATTGTCTGAATACGTTCGGCGCAGGCGCATGACATGCGCGGCGCTCAAGATTCAGCAAGGGCAGGCCAAGGTGATCGACCTTGCGCTCTCTTACGGTTACGATTCGCCGACGGCGTTCTCTCGTGCGTTTGCGTCGGTGCATGGCGTGACGCCATCTGCCGCACGGAAAAAGGGCACGGTCCTTAAAGCGTATCCGAGACTGCACTTCCTTATCACAATCAAAGGAGATACGGAAATGAACTACAAAATTGTGCACAAAGAGGCGTTTCGCGTTGTGGGCGTGATGAGGCATTATGACTTGAGTGTGGAGGAAAGCTTCGCTCAGGTTCCACAGTTTTGGGCACAGACGGCGCAAAACGGAAATATGCAAAAATTAATCGGACTATGCGATCAAGAGCCGGGAATCATGGGTGTGTGCACATGTATGAACGGACGAGATTTTGATTATTACATCGCGTGCGCCACGGATAAACGTGTGCCCGAAGGTATGGTGGACTATACTGTGCCCGCATGTGACTGGGCGATATTCGAATGTATCGGGGCGATGCCTGAAGCGATTCAGCAGCTGCAAAAGCGTATCGTAAGTGAATGGCTGCCAACTTCCGGCTATGAGTATGCCGATGCGCCGGATATCGAGGTGTATTCCCAAGGCGACATGAGCTCACCCGATTACAGGTCGGAAGTCTGGCTGCCCGTGGCTAAAAAATAATCGAGAAATAAAAAACAGAGCCGCAGCTCTTACCACGGCTCTGTTTTCATTTTTGAGTTTTTTAATTAGGCAGCCACAGCGGGAGCACTCTTTTCGGGGATGAATGCAAACACAGCAGCCAGAACAAAAAGAATTGTAGCAATAAAACCAAGAGCTGTGAAGAGGGAAGCAATGGCAGCAACAACAAGAA
Source organism: Bacillota bacterium (assembly GCA_023436115.1). Taxonomy (GTDB): domain Bacteria; phylum Bacillota; class Clostridia; order Christensenellales; family SZUA-584; genus SZUA-584. The sequence continues at coordinate 34,146 of JAEZKQ010000014.1, forward strand.
GAATTCCCGCCAGAACATTCTTCTTTTTTGCCAGAGCGCCGCCAACGATCCCAAGAATGCCGCCGATGATGCTCAGAATCCCAGCAACGTACAGCCAAGTGGTCGTAGCACCGACTGCAGCATTATATACCTCATCAAAAGCGTCAAATCCTTCAAGCGTATCGACAGCAGTATTAACGAGTGCGCCACTTGCAATGAACATAATCGCGAAAATGATAGCAAGAACACCGCCGATGATACCTAACACTAAACTAGCTGTTTTCATAAAAACCTCCAAAAAAATAGATATTATGTAATAATACATACCACATATTACAGTGAATGAGACTAAATATCAATCCCGGATTCATTAAAAAAGATTAAAAAAACAATTTGTAAGTGTTACATTATATAACAATAACACACGTGATTTTATTGACCATGCCACCATGATGCAATATAATAGAAATGCAATTTATACTTACCAATTGAATAATGGGCTTTGGGTACTTCATTTCAGCTGAAAAGAGGATGGCTTTTATGACTGAGCAGGTTGCAATGCAGGTAGACATGTCGTTATTGCTGCAGGAGCTTATGGCGTCATATGATAAAATGCTGGGAATTGTGAAAAGCATTCAGGACATTACCCTTCAGACGGAATTGCTGTCGCTGAATTCGGCTGTGGAGGCGGCAAGGGCGGGCGATGCAGGCAAGGGGTTTAATGTGGTGGCCAAAGAGATTAAAAAACTTGCGGAAAACAGCGCGCGGTCTAACAACGAAAGCGCAGATGTGATCAGGTCCATACAGGCAAAGGTCAATGAAGTCATCGCGGTGCGCACGGCGGATATCGCTTATGATGTGATGGACAAGATTGATCGCAATCTTTTTGAACGCAGCTGCGACGTGCAGGCTTGGGCCACATTTGAGAAAATCATTGAGTTCGCGGAATCACCCAGCGAGGATCAAAAATCCGGCGTTACGTCGTTGCTAAAGAATCTTGTCCAGATCAATGAGGTTTACTACGATGCCTATATCACCGATATGAACGGTAAGCTCATAGCAGCAGGCGTGAATCAGGATATGGTGGGTAAGGACATGTCCATGAAGATGTGGTACAACGATTCCATACACACGCAAAAGCCTGTTGTGGCGGATATGCATCAGTCTGATACCGTCAAGGGCTATACGGTGGGATACAACAGCCCCATAAGAGACCGCGGCGGGCGTATGTGCGGTATACTGTCCACACGGTTTAACTGGGCTTATATATACGATATTATCGATCAAGCCAAGGTGAGCGCCAAGGGCGACATCTATGTGATCAATAAAGACGGTCTTGTGATCGGTTCGCGGAAACGTGATGATATACTCAAGAAAAGTTTAAGCGATATCCCGGCTGTCAGAAAAGCGATGGCTGGAGAGATGTATGGCTACGTACTGGAGAAAGACCGCTTTGGTTCTTTGCGCATTATCGGCTATGCACATACGCACGGCTATAATACTTATCAAGGAAAAGACTGGTCAGTCGTCGTCGTGGAAAATTTGTAAAGCTGGTAATTAATAAAGCGTCGCGCTTTAAGCGGACGCTTTTTTATATATATCCCAATACCCCTACTATAACGGTATTTTATCATATACCGCGCAAAAAGTCAAATTATAACAAACACGCAACTGTCCTTGTCTGAAAAACGTGAGCATATCAGATTGCTATTATGCGTATTGCAGAGCCCTAATCAAACCCGAAGGACATAAAAAAGACCTGCGTTTACTAAAAAGCAGGACTTTAATTATTGATTCGCTATTTAAATCAGCAGCATTTGTCCGAATTGCTGTCCTTGTCTTGTTCAGGCGTCTTTTTAACAAACATGCCCACGATGATACCGGTGATGGGAACGGCAAAGAAGATAAGCCAGCCCGGATGCCAGAGCCTTAAGAAAAAGCCCATGTACAGGTAAACGACGGTGCAAAGGAACGAGACGATACCCGTGATGGTACCAGTGACATCTTTCTTTTTGCATATGATATCTGCAATAGTGGAAACACATGGGACAACCAGAAACACAAGCCATGTGGGGTGCCAGACATGGGTGGTAAAGCCGATAAATAGGAACGTGAACGTGGCAAACAGCGCAATCAAACCGGTGATCGAACCGGCAATGGTATTCTTCTTATCCATAAATATAATACCCTCCAAATGATAAAATCATTATTATTATATTGTTTTCGACAAGTAAAAGCAATCCTTGGAAATTGCTGCACAAAGAAGATGTATGAGTCATAGAACGGTGCTTGCCTATTAAAGAGAGGATCTTGCGCCATAGCATTATTCCACGCTATATGCTTCGAGAAATGGTACCGTTAAGCTTTGATTATCAACCGACCTATATGAGTAAGGATGACCGGTGGTGCCCCAAACGGTTACACTCTGGCCTTCACTCGGGACTGTTTCACCTTCACTGAGCGTGTAGTAAACACATATGATGTGTGATAAGTCGCTGACACCATCCACATAGAGCAGAAAGTCACAGAATGTGGGATTGACTTCATCATTATAATAGATATCAAAAACAGTACCCGATACTTTGGCATGAAGGTTGGATAGAGCGGCGCAGGAGGCATACATTTCCTCGGTGGATGCCGTATCGGCACTATCTTTAAAAGCGCCGACACGCTGTTTGCGGTCGTCGGGACTCTCGCTGATCAGACCATAATAGAAACTGCCGCTGTATATCACTTCGCCATGCTGGTTATAAAGTGTCCCCTGCCCGTGGTAATAGCCATAACTGTAAGATCCCTCATACTTCGTGAGGCCATTCCAGGATTCCCATCCGGCTCCATTTAAGAAATCCCCTAGGTACTGGCCGGAATAAACATATCCGTCTTCCCATGTCACCGTGCCGTTGCCGTTGAAATGACCGCCGGACCATCCGCCGTCGTAAGTCCACATCGTGCCGTCGGCTGCATGCGATGAAAACGTTCCGATACCGTCGGGCAGGCCGCCGACAAGCTGCCCGGAATAGAAACCGGTAAATTCACCGAAATCAAGCTGTAGCGTGATGGTTTGAGCGTTTGCGGCTGCGTCTGGTTCTGTCGTGATGTTCAGTGTGGGCAGTGCAGGAGCCTCGGGCTTGGGTTTTGGAGAATGCACGGGAAACACCTGGTTTGTTTTTGCCGCGCCCCATGCGTTTTGTGAATCCTCTCCGGATAGCGCCGGAGGAGCGCTGCAAGCAAGCGTCAATAACAAGCATAATACCATGAAAAATAGACAAGCAACCTTCATGATCGATCTCCCTGCATAGAAGTGGTACTATACTATGCGAAAGAGTCACTGATCGTGCCAGTATTCGGCAGAAAATACGACAAAGATGCTAAATCTTTATTACATTTGCTTTTGATATTTGCCCATGAATATCAGTGAGAGGACGTGGTAGGCGGAAAATACGCCGACAGCGCAAAAAACCGCCCATAGGGGCGCGTCAATCAATATCATTAAATAAGCGAGCGCCACGATGAGCCATTGCGTGATATTGGCCGCTGCGGCTCTGGCCTTGTTGCGTATCATGGTATTACGCTCGTCGTTATAAGCGATCTGCGTCATGCGCGCGATGTCGGGATTCTTTTTCTCATAACGCTTCATAAAAAGGTTGGAAATGCTCATACCGGCGAGCCCTGCGCCCACACCGATAAGCACGCCCGCAAAAGCTTTTTGCTCTTGCGCCTGCAGGAGAAAGCTGAGTGCCACCATCAATATGCCCGCGCATAGCGTAACCACATAGACTCTGGTCTTCTTCATCATAACTGATCCTCCTCATAGATAAATATGTCCTCGACAGACAAGCCAAAATACCGGGCGATCTTAAAAGCCAGCAGTATGGACGGATTATATCGTCCGTTTTCCAAAGACCCGATTGTCTGCCGTGATACCTCCAGCGCGTCGGCCAGCTCTTCCTGCCGAAGCCCGCGCTGCTTCCTTAGTTCCTCAAGCCGGTTTTTCATGGCTGAATTTTTCCTCCAACAAAAATGGAAAGTGCGCTTTCCATTATCATAAATCTGTCTTTATAAAATGTCAAGTAAGCTTTCCATAATCTTTGTATAATTCGATTTATAATGAGCCTTAAACGTCCTGACTCGTTGTAAAACGGTGCTTTCAGCACATACCTCATGCTCCTAATAAAACTGGATTCATATAATGAGATGGATATGTATACTATTATACTTTAGATAAGCTAAAAATGGGAATGAGGGAGTGAGTCTTAAGGATAAAAACGAAATATTTTACCAAATTAATAGTTCAAAGCTATTGCATTTTGCAGCGGAAAGTATTATGATAAATGAAACAAAGTCAAAGAAAGTCAAAGTCATATAAGCCACGGATTACGGTGGGAAAGGAGTGATATGACGTGCAATATAAGGATTATTATTCGATACTGGGCGTAGACAAGAACGCGTCTTCCGACGAGATAAAAAAGGCGTACCGCAAGCTGGCCAAGCAGCACCATCCGGACGTGAACAAGGGCGATAAAGCGTCTGAAGCCAAGTTTAAGGATATAAGCGAAGCGTATGAGGTGCTGGGGGACGCGGAAAAGCGCAAGAAGTATGATACGTTCGGTTCTCAGGCGCAGTTTACGGGCGGGTACGATTTTGACCCGTCACAATATGGCTTTAACGGCGGCAACGTGCGTTATTCATATACGGGCAGCGGTGACCACAGCGACTTTTTCAACATGTTCTTTTCAGACGCGTTTGATTTAAACGACCTTTTTGCGGGAGCAAGGAACGGAGGCCGCACCACACGCGTGTACCAAAGCGGGGATTTTGACGACTTGTTTGGACAGCGGGGCGCAGAGCGAGCGCCGCGTATGCAAAGCGGGCAGGATATTGAAGCTGAGATTGAGCTGACGCCCGAGGAGGGCGCGGCTGGTACGCAGCGGCGCATATCGCTTCAGACACAAAACGGTACACGCAGCCTTAACTTTAAAGTGCCCGCGGGTGTGCGGGACGGCGAGACGATACGTCTCAAAGGGCAGGGACATCCGGGCTCAGGCGGCGGCGACAGCGGCGATCTGCGCATGACGGTGCGCATGAAGCCGGGGCCAAAGTTCACGCTGTCGGGCGAGGAGCTGATGATGAACGCGGATGTGTATCCTTGGGACGCAGTGCTGGGAACGAAACTGACGGTGGATACGTTGGACGGGCGCATTGCCGTGAAGGTGCCTGCAGGCGTAAAGCCGGGCAGTCGTATACGCGTGGCGGGGAAGGGGTATCCTTTCCGTGGCGGCAAACGCGGGGATTTGTATCTGACAGTGCGTATAGTCAATCCAGAGCATATAACAGCGGAGCAGAAGAAGCTGTATGAGAAGCTGAAAGAGACGATGGCATAGGGGCGAGACTGTGATCGCGCGTAATGTTTAATAATTGTAGCGGCAATAATTGTTGCCTCCCTCAACAGGGAGGTGCCGACGCAAGTCGGCGGAGGGAGATTCTCAGATTATTTAACCCTAAAAAGCAAAGGTATTTTTTGAAGGGATTCCAAGGGGATATGTCCCTTTGGCGGGGGCACAGGGGCAGAGCCCCCGAGCATAGCAAGTAGAAACCCTAAAAGGAGGTTTACAATATGGAATTGGATAGATTAACGGAAAAAGCCATGGGCGCGGTGCAGGAAGCGCAGAATATATGCATAAGGCTGGGGCAGCAGCAGATCGACGGAGAACACCTGCATCTGGCGCTGGCAACGCAGCAGGACGGGCTGATTCCCAAATTATTAGGATATATGGGCGTGGACACGGCGCAGTATACACTGGCGCTGGAAGCGGAACTGGCCAAGCTGCCCAAGGTGCAGGGGGCATCGGCATCGGTGTACGCTTCAAGGCGCTTTAGTGAGCTGATCGTGCACGCGCAGGACGAAGCCAAACAATTTAAAGATGAGTACACGGGCGTGGAGCATCTGTATATCGCGCTGCTCAAAGAAAGAAACACGCCGTCTGCACAAGTGTTTAAGCGCTTCGGTATCACGCTGGATGCGTTTATGACGGCGCTTTCTAAGGTGCGCAGCAACCAGCGCATCACCTCGCAGAACCCCGAGGAAACATACGATTCGTTAAAGCGCTTCGGCAGAGACCTCGTAGAGCTGGCGAAACAGGGCAAGATAGACCCTGTGATAGGGCGGGATGGCGAGATACGCCGCGCAATTCGCATACTCTCGCGGCGCACCAAGAACAACCCTGTGCTGATCGGCGAACCCGGCGTGGGCAAAACAGCGGTGGTGGAAGGGCTGGCGCAGCGCATACTTGCGGGCGACGTGCCCGAGGGGCTTAGGGACAAAACGATATTCGCACTGGATTTGGGTGCGCTTATTGCGGGCGCGAAATACCGCGGCGAGTTTGAGGAACGGCTTAAAGCGGTGCTCAACGACGTGAACAAATCCGACGGGCGCATCATACTGTTCATCGACGAGCTGCACAATATCGTGGGTGCGGGCAAGGCCGAGGGCGCGATGGACGCGGGCAACATATTAAAGCCCATGCTGGCGCGCGGCGAGCTGCACTGTATCGGCGCGACGACGCTGGACGAATACCGCCAGTACATCGAGAAGGACGCGGCGCTGGAACGCCGTTTCCAGCCGATACTTGTGGAGCCGCCCACGGTGGAAGACACGATTTCCATACTGCGTGGGCTTAAAGAGCGCTTTGAGATTCATCACGGCGTGCGCATCACAGACAATGCTTTGATTGCGTGCGCGGTGCTTTCCGACCGCTACATATCCGACAGGTTCCTGCCCGACAAGGCGATCGACCTGATGGACGAGGCTGCGGCGATGATACGTACCGAGATCGACAGCATGCCCACCGAGCTGGACGAGATATCGCGCCGCGTGATGCAGCTGGAGATCGAGCGGCAGGCGCTTAAAAAAGAGGACGACGCGGCCAGCAAAGCGCGGCTGGCGTCACTGGAGAAAGAGCTTTCAGAGCATAAGGAGCAGACCGACAAGCTTAACGCGCAGTGGGAGCTGGAGAAGGTGGGGCTCAGGCGCGAGAAGGAGCTTAAGCAGGCGATTGAAGACGTGCGCCGCAAGATCGACGATGCGAAGCGCAGCTACGACTTTGAACAGGCGGCGAAGCTGGAATACGGCGAGCTGCCGGGCTTACAAAAGCAGCTTGAAGACGAGAAAGTGCGCAACCGCAAGAGCGGCCACGAGCTGCTCAAAGAAGAAGTCACCGACGAGGAGATTGCCGAGATCGTGTCCCGCTGGACGGGTATTCCCGTGTCGCGACTGGTGGAGCAGGAGCGCGACAAGCTGCTGCATCTGGAAGAGATTCTGCACAAGCGCGTGATCGGGCAGGACGAGGCGGTGAGCGCGGTCAGCGAAGCGGTGATTCGTGCGCGCAGCGGTCTGAAAGACCCCAAGCGTCCTATCGGTTCGTTCATATTCTTAGGGCCTACGGGCGTGGGCAAGACGGAGCTGGCGCGTGCCGTGGCCGAGTCGCTTTTCGACAGCGAGGAAAACATGGTGCGTATTGACATGAGCGAGTACATGGAAAAGCACGCTGTGGCGCGGTTGATCGGTGCGCCTCCGGGGTACATCGGGTACGACGAGGGCGGGCAGCTGACCGAGGCGGTGCGCCGCAAGCCTTACTGCGTCATCCTGTTCGACGAGATCGAGAAGGCGCATCACGACGTGTTCAACGTCCTATTGCAGCTATTGGACGACGGCCGCTTGACGGACAGTCAGGGCCGCACGGTGAATTTCAAAAACACGGTGGTGATCATGACGAGCAACATTGGCAGCGAGTATTTGCTGTCGGGTATCAACGAGGCGGGCGAGATCAACGAGGAGACGCGTGAGCATGTGATGAGCGATTTATCGCGCCATTTCCGGCCTGAGTTCCTCAACCGTGTGGACGACGTTGTGTTATTCGCGCCACTTAAGCTGGACGATATCGTCCGTATTATCGACTTAGCTGTCGAGTCCATACGCGCGCGGTTAAGAGAGCGTAACATCAAGCTGGGGGTGACGGATGCGGCCAAGAAGCTGATTGCGCACAAATCCTATACCCCTGTATACGGTGCGCGGCCCGTGAAGCGTTATCTTCAAAAGGTAATTGAGACGCAGATCGGGCGGATGGTGGTGTCCGGCGAGCTGATCGACGGCGGGCTGGTGAAGGTGGACGCGGAAGGCGGGGAACTGAAGATAGTTGCTGAATGATGTTAATGGGGGATTTTCGTGGCTTAGAGCTACTTGGTCTCTTTCATGGGGGCTCTGCCCCCATACCCCCGCCAAAGGACCAGCCCTTTGGAAACCCATGAAAATGCCGCACCTGCGGCATTAAATATGGTAAACTTATAGCCCATATGGTAGCTACATACATAATTTTGCATAATGTAATTGAAAAATATATATTTTGTAGTATAATGTAACATAAATACTAATATGGAGGAAAAAGATGACCCAGATATCATCTTCATTACATAGAATAGCTGTATTTTATGATGGCCAATACTTTTATAATGTAAGTAATTATTATGCCTATGCGCACGATAAGCGAACGCGTATATCTGTTAAAGGTTTACATGCTTTTATCAAAGAGAAAGTTTCAAGCCTAATCGGGGTAGATCAAAATCTTTGTCAGATTGTTGATGCACATTATTTTAGAGGACGCTTATCAGCGAAAGATGCTGATAATTTTGGGAAACTATATCACGAAAGAGTATTTGATGATATTTTAATGAGCGAAAATGTTGTTACGCATTATCTTCCTTTACAACCGAAAAAGGATGGAGGTAAGCAAGAAAAAGGTATTGACGTATGGCTTGCATTGGAAGCCTATGAATTAGCCATTTACAAACGATTTGATGTGTTAGTGTTAATTGCATGTGATGGAGATTATGTTCCATTAGTAAGAAAATTGAATACTTTAGGTACAAGAGTAGTACTTCTCGGATGGGATTTTGAATATACTGATGAAAACAATAAGCAAAAAAGAACAAGAACGTCTCAGGGATTATTAGAAGAAGCTACGTATTATTTACCAATGCATAATCTAATTGATGAGAGAACTCCTAATCAAACTATAATAAATATGTTTGTTCAACAAACATCAAAGAGTACTACATTCCTAAAAGATGTTCTTCCGAGTCCCAGTGATAGTAATATTAAAGAATCTACTATTCTTAATATAAAGAACGGTTTTGGTTTTATTTCAGATCCTCAAGTTAACAACGTTTTTTTCTATTATTCAAGTCTGGCAAATGCTGATTTTAACAGTTTAAAGGTTGGAATGAAGGTTAAGTACATTCCAAAAGTAGCAGACGATGGAAAGACTCAAGCAGAGAAAGTATGGCTAGTACAAGGATAGTCATAGTAGAATAATGAGTTTTTAGCACCTTGATATAAGGTGCTTTTTCACGCATATGAATATATTTAGATGACTACTCCATCCGTTTCCTATGCAGTTCCTCATCCATCAATCTTTCCACAACCCGTGTCTGCTCGTATATCTCCTCATTCCCCAATGTCGATTCATTCCGGCTTAAGACCTCGTGCCATGGCCTCAAGCTTTTCGCACTCCTGTTGCAGCTTTTCTTTGAATTGTTTCATATCTTCATCTATCATCTGCGTATTTTGCTAAGTAATCAATCAAAGACTTAGCCCTAATAGATTGCTAATTTTATCCTTGTAAATACCTAATAGGTATAATATAATATGCCGGAAGGAGTGATGATATTGACGTATGTGATATTAGGTTTTTTGTGTCTGTCCAGTCTGACGCAATACGATATTCTAAAAGCGCTCAAAATGCGTATATCGCCGTTTTATCAGCCCAGCTTGGGCAGCATTCAGGCCACGCTGAAAAAGCTGCTTGCCGATGGCTTGATTACCCAAGAGGCCGAGACACAGGCCGGACGCAAAAAGAAAATATTCAGTATAACGGACGAAGGAAGAAAAGCGTTTGAAACCTGGATGCTTTTGGATGATGCGGACATGAGCATGACCAAAATGGATGCGGAGCTGAGCACACGTCTGTTCTTTCTGGGTTTGATGCCGCCCGAAGACAGAAATCGGATAGTCGGCACGGCGGCGGCTTTTTTTACAAAGACGCTGGCAGAATGTACACAAGCATACAGCGTTTATCGGCTGACCGAATACCCGCAAGAGATGGCCGGAGTGGTGAAGTTTCAGCTCAAAACACTCTCGTATGCCATTCACCAGCTTTCCTCGTCGCTGGAATGGCTGCATGATTTTCAAAAAGAACTGGAGGAAGCGTAAAATGACGGAAGAAAAAACATGGGCTTATAAAGATATGCAGGTGGCCTATACCATAGCGGGAAAGCCGAGTGCCGAAGCAATCGTCTTCTTGCATCCCGCGTTTGCTGATAGAAGCGTTTTTCAATATCAAACAGCATATTTTCAAAAAGACTACTTTGTGATCACAGTGGACATGACGGGGCATGGACAAAGCCAGCTTAACCAAAAGCAGGTGGATATGGGCGACATGCCGGACATTATAAAAGGCGTATGCGACGCAAGCGGTGTCACGCGCGCCCATTTGGTGGGTGTTTCGCTGGGGTCGCTGGTTGCGCAAGCCGTCGCGCAGGCTTATCCTGAGCTGGCAGCCTCAGTGACGATAGTGGGAGGCTATTCTATACACAAGGACAATCAAAGCATACTCAAAGCGCAAAAAAAGGAGATACTCAGATGGACTTGGCGCATGCTTGTGTCCATAGAAGCGCTTAAGCAAGATATCGTCACGAAATCAGCGTCTTCAGAAGAAGGCCAGGCCATACTAAAGGCAAGCGTAAGCGCGTTTACGCGCCGTTCATCCCGGGGAATGGCGGGCATGCGCCGCTTGTTTATAGAGCGCGAAACGCCGGTGCCTTATCCACTCCTTATTGTTGTGGGTGAAAGCGATATGCCGCTGATAAGAGAAGCCGGAGAAAGGCTTAAAGCTCTGGAGCCGGGCTCGCAGTTTAAATTGATACAAGGTGCGGGGCACTGCGCCAATATCGACAACCCTATGGCGTTCAACGCGGTGCTAGAAGCTTTCCTGGCTCAGCTTAAATAGAGGATATCGTCCGTTATAATTTCGGTTGCTTTTGTGAAAACTATGTTAAAAAGAAGGATTATGAATAAGTTGTGTTGAATTACTGTATATAAAATAATAGAAAAAAGAGATAATAGGGAGGAAGAACACATGAGCGAAAACAAAACGATGGACAATTTGATGGCCGCTTTCGCGGGAGAATCACAGGCCAACAGAAAATATACCGCGTATGCTAAGCAAGCTGAAAAGGAAGGCAAAACTAACGCGGCAAAGCTGTTCCGTGCCGCCGCAGACGCGGAAACGCTGCATGCGCTCAAGCACTTTGAAGTGGCCGGCAAGGTCGGCGATACCGCGATTAATCTGCAAGACGCGGTTGCAGGGGAGACATACGAATACAAAGACATGTATCCGGATTTTGTGAAGGCTGCGGAAGCCGAAGGCAACAAAGCGGCGGTGCGTACGTTTACGTTTGCCATGAAAGCCGAAGAGGTGCATGCAAGGCTGTATGCCGAAGCGCTGGCGGATATTAACGAAACCGAAGAGGTATTTTACTATCTGTGCCCTGTCTGCGGCAATATCGAGAAGGCCGTGCCGGATGCTTGCTCCATATGCGGTGCGCCGGGCAGCAAGTTCATCAAGTATTAAACCGAGAGATAAGAAACGGACGCCATATGACGTCCGTTTTTTTATGTCCTGATTCATGTAGGGGAGACCTTTGGTCTCCCGTTATCCCTCACCGCCCAGCAGTGCCGCGTCAAAGAAATCCGTTACACGTGTTTCATACGCGTCAGGATACACAAAGAACCCTTGGGTGTGCCCGGCATCGGGGACGATCCAAAGCTCTGAGCGCCCTGCTGTGACAGTTGAAAACATCGTGTTGTAGTCCACTTCATCAGCCACGTTGCCCGCTGCGATGAAAAGCAGCTTCGTGTCCGCCGCGAATTTTATGGATGCCAATATCGTGGTCTCAGGCGGTTTCTGGCCTGTAAAAAGCTCTGCCGACGCGTACATCACACGCGTTGTGAAGCTGCGCCACAAGCTTTGGTTGGCGCCCATCGACAGATAATCGGCTATGGTGTGGTGCGTACCGCCGTCGCTCACGATCGCGGCGATCTCGGGAAAATCGCTGCATGTGCTGAGCAGCACCTCGCCGCCCAGCGATAGCCCCAAAGCGCCGATGTTTTTCACATCGCTTTGCTCGTTTAAGTAATCCACGGCGGCCTTAATGTCTTTGTCGCATTCCCAGCCCAGCGTGTTGCCGCTGCCGCCGCTGCTGCCATGCCCGCGCAAGCCCAATGCCAAAATGCCGTAATCATGGCTTGAAAGCATATTGGCATATTCGCGTATGGATTCCAAAGAACCGGCGCTGCCATGCACAAGCACAATTACAGCGCCGTTATCGGGCGCTTTATACCACGCGGACAGATGAACGTCGTCGGACGCGGTCAGCGATATTGCTTCGAATCCATCCGGGGGCGTGGCAGGCTCCAGTGTTTGCCGCGTTGAGGCGATCACGCCCATGCCCGCGGGAAACACAATATAAAGCATGACCGCTATGCCAAACAAGACGAACAACAGAATGGCCCACCACTTTTTTTTCTTTTTCACGCGTATGTCTCCATAAATACGTATTCTATGAGAATAAACCTCTTATTGCCACAAATTATAACATAATGCAGCCATATATACCCATGAAAAACAAAAAAAGCCCGAAAATGAGCTTGGGACAGCATCTATCACAAATATCTTTTTTGTTAATATGGTTTGGCAGGAATCGGGCTATTGCCGGCTGCCCGGATGCTCTTTGTGATACTTGGAAACGAGTTTATTGACCTTCTGGCTTTGCTTGAGTATGGCCTCATCCTTGGAAATACGAATGCCGTCTTTGATCGCCTGCTCTATCATGCTGTCGAGTATGCTTCTTTCCTTTTGCAGCTCGTCAAAACTGTTCAACTTGTTCATCCGTTCCTCCGACAGAGTGTATATAACAGAACTTAAGTCCCTGTTTATTATATACGCAAACAGAGCCACTGACAACGGGTAACTGGTTTGATAAAGGTAATTATAAAAGCTGACGGAGGTATCCATCAGCTTTTAAGCAACCGGTATGCTTTGTTAACTTTGCGTCAGCTGCCGCTGGTGAGCTGAGACTTCACCTGTTGCACTTCACTGTCTTCGGCCATTGTCGCGGGCTGATAAAAGCCCTTAGACTGCGCGATCTTGTAAAGCTCATACTGCGACGTCTCGCAGTTGTTTCTGATCTGCTGTATGGCCTGTCTTAGGTTCGGGTTCGAGCATTCCGATATGACATTGGCGTAGGTCGTGAGGCTGCTTTTCACGGAGCTCAGCGCGTCGTTGACCATCGCTTTTTCCTGTAGACCGCTTTGTGAGCCGCCTTGCATACCGCCGGCATTTGTCTGCATTGTATTCATATTTTGCCTCCTAGCTTAAAAATGACAGCAGCTGCTGTTTTGTTTGCTGCGCATCCTGCGCGGATTTCTGAAAATAGGATTTCACTTGCGGGTCGCTGGACTGCTGAGCATAAGTCTGCATCTTTTGGAATGCCGTTTCGTGCGCACCGATAAGATGTCTTAAGTTCTGAAGCTCCAATTTGTTAAGTTGTGACATAGAAGGACTCCTTTCATTTAATTCACACTCTTTATTATCCGGCAATGCCCACTTGATTATTCGTTAAAAAATGCATTAAACGATGCGAAAAATATTGAAAAAAATGAAAAGTTACTGTGTTTTTTTAAGAATATCCGGCGTTTTTACACGGCCTTTTGTGAGCGAAGCGGCCATTGCAGCCAGCGCGATGATACTCGCAACAATAAATGTGAAGCGCAGTGCATAGATGAAAGCGGCCTTTTGGGCGATCATGGCGGAGAGCCCTTCCGCGCTTGCGGCGGGAGCGCGTCCTGAAAACAATGTAAAAAGAGCACCCGAGAGCCCGACGCCAAAAACCATGCCCATATTGCGCGCAGTCGCAAGCATACCCGATGCCACGCCGCGGCTTTCCGACGGTACACTGCCCATCAAAGCAGTGTTGTTGGGCGTTTGAAACAGTCCGGAGCCAAAGCCAGTGACTGCCATCGCCATAACGATATACCAATTGGGTGTGTCCACATCGAGCCGGCTTAAAAGGAACAGCCCGACTGCCATGATACCCATGCCCGCAGAGCTTAATAGCCTTGTATCGGAGCGATCCGCAATCACGCCCGCAAGCGGTGCAACGAGCAGCGCAGACAGCGGCATGGGGATATACAGCAGCCCCGCCATGGCGGGCTCATATAGGCGCACTGTCTGCAAATAGAATGGCGCTAAAAAGACCATGATATATTGTGCCATATAGTTAAAAACAGCGGCGGCCAAGCTTGCCGAAAAAACGCGTCTGCGAAAGAGACTTAAGTCGAGTATCGGGTGAGTGGAACGTTTTTCAAACCGTATAAAGATGGCGGCGATGAGAAGACCGCCCGTGAGCATAGCCACAAACAGCGTGGTGTCCATACCATTACCCACCTGATCGAGCGATAATAGTATGAGCGACAGCGCGGCAAATATCATGATGCTGCCCGGTATGTCCATACGCATGCTTGGTTTTCTGCGGTCTGCCGGAATATACTTGGCGGCCATGGCGATACCGATAATGCCCACGGGGATATTGATAAAAAATATGCTTTGCCACCCGAACGCACTGGTGAGCGCGCCGCCCAGCACAGGGCCTGTGGACAGCGCGACGGCGACAGCTACCGCGTTGACGCTGAAAGCCCGACCGCGATGCTCCGCCGCTACGTTGTGTGTAATGATAGCGGAATTCGTCGCGAACATCATACCCGCACCCAGCGCCTGCACGACGCGCAGCCCGATCAGCATTTCCACACTTGTCGCAAAACCGCACAGCGCCGAACCGACGGTAAATATGGCAAAGCCCCAGATATACACCTTTTTCTGGCCGTAAAGATCCGACAGGCGGCCAAAGAACAGCAGCACGCTGCTGACCACGATCAGATAGGCCGTCACCACCCATTCCACCATGGAAAGCGGGACGTTATAATGGGCTTGAATCACAGGGTTCGCGATGTTGACCACGCTGGCATCGAGCGCCGACATAAACGTGCCCAGCGCGACCGAGAACAGCATCAGCCCCTTCTTTTGCTTCATTATGTCATTTCCTTGCTTTATATAGTCTTTCGAATTAAAAACATAAGCATCCGCGCTGATCTTGTCAAGTTGCGCGGCTTTATGGATAGTATTTGCGCGGTCATGCGTATGAATGCGCAGATTTTTGCACGCGAAGTGAATCAACATTAATGATTGTATGGATATGCAATATAGTGCTATAATGTGGTAATTGATGCAATCATTTTTAGGAGAAAATCATGATATTAAGCGAATTTAGCGCACAGATGCAAGTCCAGCAGCAGGGAATGGCACGTCTTAAGAAGATCGATGCCATCATCGCACAACTGGAAAACGAAAAGGCGGCTCTGGAGAGCAAACTAAAGACGCTGCAAGAAACGCTCGCCAAAGAAAATTTTGACCTTTATAAGCTGGAAAACAAAAATCTTGCCGCGCTTTTTTATTCGCTGATTGGGACGCTGGATAAGCATATGGATAAAGAGCGAAAGGAAGCCGCCGCCGCAAAACTTAAGCACGATCAGGCTGTCAGCGAATTGGCCGATGTTATAGCGCAGATCGAAAAACTCAACTATGAACGCTTTTCCTATATTGACTGCAAGAAAAAATATAATGATTTTTACGCGCTTAAAAAACAAGAACTGCTTATGCAAAACAGTGAAACGGCCAGAGACATTATGGCGCTGGAGGAGAAAATAAACGCCTCAAAGATTAAACTTAAAGAAATCGATGAAGCGATATTTGCCGGAAAGCGCGTTATGGACAGCCTAAATAACGCCTATGATGAATTGGGCAGAGCGGAAAACTGGGGCGTTTGGGACATGGCGGGCGGCGGACTGATAAGCGGAATCGCGAAGCATGGACATATCGATAACGCGATGGGTGATATTGAACAGGTGAGAAAGCGAATGCTGGCGTTTAAATCGGAGCTTTGCGATATCAAGCTAGGCGACGAGTTTGGCATTCATATCAGTGAAACGGCAAGGTTTGCGGATGTCTTTTTTGACGGACTGATTTCCGACTGGTTTGTACAGGCGCAGATCAATGAATCTCAGAGCAGTGTCGTGAACGCGAAAAGCAGGGTCAGCGCGGTTCTTGGAAAGCTGGAGCTGATGCAGCGCCAGGAGAATATCCATATTGAAAGCCTGCAAAAGCAGCTTAGCGGCATCGTAATAAACGGATAAAGCAAATCTGGTGCTGCTAGTCATCATCCATACAGTGAAAACGTGCAAAAGTAGCAGTGTCATGCCACAGGGAACGGCAAATTCCCGCCGAATAGCGACTAAACATAAAGGAGAAACGACATGATAAATCCCTGCGGGTGCGACTGCGCAGATTGCAGTCAGTTCCGTGACACATGCGAAGGTTGCAGAGAAATTACGGGGAAGGTGTATTGGGCGGCGTATGTGGGCAGTGATGTCTGCCCGATCTATAGCTGCTGCAGCGGAAACGGCTATGACCACTGCGGTCAATGCGGCGATCTGCCCTGCCATATCTATTTTGACACACAAGACCCTGGGATGACGAAGGAACAGCACGAAGCGGACGTGAAAGCGCGCACCGCCCGTCTCAAAGCGATATAACCATGCCATAAGGGGGCTGTAAACGGTAACTACATAAAGCGGATGTTTTTGGACAGACTGCGTATGCTCTTTTGCCGCGCGTCGTCCATACTGCCGATGTGCTTTTTAAGCGTGCCGCGCCAAAGCGCTTCGGCGTCGTTTGTGTGCAGCGTGTCCGACGGGTATTCGCGGCACAGGTGCAGCAGCATCGCCAATGCGTCGTCCCCCAGCGTTTGCAATACGGCGGTTAAATCCGCCGCGGTCAGGCAGCGCGCTTCAAACAGATCCACCATATCCGCGATGGATTTCACGTGCTGTTTGACGAGCGCGACGCGGTCTTCGGGGAATCGGCACTCGGTGATATCGGCTGTGACAACGCGGAACTGCTCGTCGCTCATGCGCGGGGCGTCGCGGAACAGCACAGGCGCGGGTGCGGCTTTGATGGTCAGAAACACGCGGGAGAGCGTGCCCGTTTGCAGCGCGTTGCGTACAGACGGTGCGAGCAGTGCCGCCGCGTCTGAGGCGTAGCACGTTGTCGCCGTGTCCTGAATGCCCAGCCCCTTGCAGAGTGCTTCGGCGGTGGCGCGCAGCAGCCGTTTGAGCGGCGCGGCCGTGAGCTCGCTCAGTCGCTCTCTCAGCAAAGCGCGGTCTTGGGACGATAACGATAATGAGTCGGGGCGGCGCTGACAAAGCAGTGCGCCCATCGCGTTGGTCAGCACGAGCAAGAATATGTTCACGGGCGCTTCAATGCCGCCACTCGTCCTCAGCAGACCGTTGATCTCGTCCGCGCTCCAGCGGCGCGTGAAGCTGTCTTCAATCTTTAGGCGCTTTATATACCGTGCGATGAATTCGATGCCCACCGAATCGTCCATAGGCACAGCGGTGGGGTAGTCGATGAGGCCGGGGGTGTCATGCGCCGCGTCGTATACGTGGTACGCGCTGAAAAAGGTGCCCAGACCCTCATGCAGTGTGGCGGTCCATGTACGGCTTTGCAGCGGCATGCTTTGGGATAACAGTGCAGCATATTGCGCTTTGGTCTTTTCCAATAGCTCTCGTAGTTGCGTCTGTCCCCGGTCAAAAAGTCTGCGAATGGGCGTGCCGCGCAGTGCTGCCAGCGCCGCGTCTGCGGTGGGCAGCCGTTTGAGCGTATGTGCAATGCTGTACGACGCGCATGCCATAAGGCTTTGCGCCGTTTCCACGCGTACCGATGTGCTCGCGCCCGCCGTGTAGCGCATTGCCATGAACTCCAGTACCTCCAGCAGCTGCCGCCGAATGCTGCGCTGCTCGGCTTCGCTCAGCAGGCCGTGCTGCGTCGCCAGCTGCAGCAGCGATTCCAGCCAATGCGCGTTGTTTAGCTGCGCTTTGCTGATGGTACTGCGTGATATGAGCTTATTCATCGTATTCCTCATAATCATCGTCGTGCTGCGGAAGGATATCCTCGCCGAAGCGTATGCGCCGCGATACCGCAGAGAGTATGTCTTCGCGCAGCAGATCGGCTGAGCCTTGGCAGGAGGTATCAAAATGCCGCCGCATCAGCGCGATCAGCTCGTCGTCGTCCAGTTCGTCCAGCGTTTCAGTCTTGTACTCATAAAACGTTTCCACGAGCAGATGCAGCGTGTCGATGTAGCTGTCGTCAGCGAGATAGGGCGAGTCTGCAAAGGCCAGTATGATCTTGGGCAGTGCGCCGCCCGCAAATTCCACGCGTCCTGCATTTTTGAGCGCCTGTGTGCGCGTTAGCACCAGCGCTTTCGCGTCCGCTTCCGACAGCTTGATGCCATAGCGCGCGGTGATCGCGTTGCAGGCCACGATATCAGCCACGGCGATGCTCTTTGTCTGACCACCAAGGATCAGTGAATTCTTTTCTTTCATATTTGCCTCCAAAAATATATCTGCAAAGGGTATTGACAAAAGCCCGAATTTATGCTACAATAAATGTGTAATATGTAAATAAATAGCACAATCCCGTAAATTATAATATAACATTTTCCGTGTCCGCGGTCAATGCTTTTTTTATTCTCCGTAGAAACACGAAACAAACATATAAATAGCATAAATGACCTTGCCACCGATGTTGGAAAGAGGTACAATTTAACATATATTCATAAAAGGGGGTGCGGTTCCATGAGCGATTTTTTAAGCGGCCTAGGTGGATTGATTAAGGGTATGCAGCCCTTGATGGGTGAAGAGATTCAAAAAGACGCGTCGATGAACGCCTTTTTGCTGCAAAACGAAGTGAACGAGCTGCGCAACAAAAAGCGTGATGTGCTCGCCAGAATCGGGCAGTCTGTTTATGAAGCGCGCACGCGCATAGGCGGCTACGGAGAATTTGCGCCGCTTTGCGAGGAAGCGGAAGCGATCGACAAGCAGCTGGGCATCAAGCAGGCTGAGATGGATGCAGCAAAAAAGGCGGCGGAAGAAAAACAGCAGGCTCAGGAGCGTGAGAGGCTGGCACGTACGTGCCCCAATTGCGGCAGCGAGAATGAGCCGGGCGTCAAGTTTTGCAGCGAGTGCGGCACGAAGCTGGGCCAGCCCCAGTCGAGCAACTGCCCGCAGTGCGGGGCAGCTTTAAAGCCGGGCGTGAAGTTCTGCGGAGACTGCGGCACACGATTATAATAGTTATACGAAGACAGCACCTTTAAAGCTCTACTTTGGGGTGCTTTCTTTACGCATAGCCTGCGCTTTACTGGCAAATCAAACATCTGAATAAAAAGAGGAGCCGTCGAAAGCTCCTCTTATAAACATCTTACTATTCTTAGCTGATGTCGTGCCCGTGACGGCATCTGCTTACATCTTAACCGTCGAATTAAGCGATGAGTTCGCCATCGTCAAATGTATCATCTCCGGCTGTTTCGCCTTCGCCTGTTTCGCCGTTAGCCGTATCCTCTCCGGTCGTTTCTTCGGGAGTGTCACTGTCCGGATCATCCTCGGCCGGGTCTGCCATAACGCGTTTCATCACGGTCACGCTGTTGTCTGCCTGTTTGGACTGCAGCGTGTTTTCATCCTGAATCTCGTAAACGGTCTGGCTTTCGCCCGCTGTGAGTGTCAGCAGGTTTTGCGCCACGGTATATATGCCCTGCCCGAGAACAGCGTCTTTCGCATTATAGACAAAGTAGGTGCCTTCGGGAAGCAATTCCAGTGTGAAGTCTGAACCCAGCCCCTGCATTTCGCCCTGGCTGACCGTATCGCCGTTGGAATCGATGAGCTGATCCACATACCAGCTGCCCGAAAAATCGATGCCGGCATAATCGGGCGGTGTTGTGGGCGTCGGGGTTTGCTCTGGCGTTGCCTCGGCAATAGCCGGGCTGTCTGTGGGCAGCGTCTCCAGAACTTCGCCTGCGCCTGAGCACGCGCTAAGCACCAGAACAAGCGCTGCGACGAGTATGATTAAATATCTTTTCATTAGCAGTTTTCCTTTAGTTTAGATTCGGTATTGGCCTTTAGAATACGCGGTAGGCACAGATAAAGTTTCTCTTACTCCAAGACCCCGTGCAAGACCGATGGACCACCTTACCTTTGCTGGATGATGCGTCGATCATCATGCCTTTACCCGCATAGATCGCGACATGGCCCTTAAAGCAGATGATATCGCCGCGTTTCATGTCGTCCATGCTGTCAATTCTGGTGTATTTTGTGTTTTTAGCCCATGTGCCGGATGTCATATAGCCTTGTTTAACGCCGACCTGATTGAGGCACCAGTAGACGAAGCCGGAGCAGTCGAACGAATTTGGGCCCTTAGCGCCACGCACATATTTGCTGCCCAGTTTTGACTTTGCCACCGATATGAACGAATCCACGTTTGCGCCGGTTACTTTTGCGCCGCTGCCGGACGAGCCGCTGCTACCGCTGCCGGACGAGCCGCTGCTGCCGCTTGAACCGCTGCTGCCGCTGCTTCCCGATGAGCCGCCCGAGTATTTTTTGGCCTTAGAGGACATGAGCTTATTCATCGTGTTGGCGCCCACCTTGCCATCCACGTTTAATTTATTGGTTTTCTGGAATTTGCGCACCGCTTCGTCGGTATCCGAACCGAAGTAGCCGGTCACCTTTCTTAAATAGCCAAGCTCTTTAAGCCGCGCTTGAACGTTGGTCACGTCATCGCCCTTTGCGCCGACCGCCAGCGCGTTGCCCTGCGCGTCGTCCGACATCAGCATGTCCCTTGTGGCCGGCCCGATATAGCCGTCCGCGATAAGGCCGCTGGCTTCCTGAAAGCGCTTGACGGCGGCTTTTGTATCATCGCCAAATGTGCCGTCCGGTTCGGTCGTTAGATATCCGAGGTGCTGAAGCCGCTGCTGATAGCTTAGAATCTCGGGGCTCTGTTCGCCGTAGGAATAGGAATTTGGCTTTGCGTCCTCAGAATAAAGCATTTCACGCGTATCCGCGCCCACCTTACCGTCTTCAGCCAAACCGTTAAGCTTTTGAAATTTCTTAACTGATGCTTCGGTGTCCGTGCCGAAATAAGAGGTGACCTTGTCGATATAGCCAAGCTCGTAAAGACGCTGCTGGAGCTCACTGACATCCGTGTTTTCTGCGCCTATTGTGATGGTGTAGACCTTTGCTTCATCAGACATGAGCAGATCGTAGGTTTGCTGATCCACTGTGCCGGTAACGGGCAAGGCGTGCTGCTGCTGGAAAAGCTGGACAGCATCCTTGGTGATCTCTTCGTAAACGTCGCCCGGCTCGTCGTCGTCCATAAAGTCAAGTTCCATAAGCCGCTCCTGAATTTCCATGACCACCGCGGCTTGCATGCCTTCGGTGATGGATAATGCTGTATAGACCGGTACGGCTAATGTGGCACTGCCTTCGGGCGGCGTCGTGGGGATCAAAAGATCACCCGCGGCCAATAAATTGTCTGTTGTGGCAATAAAACTGTCATCGGCTGCCGCCGCTTTACCTTCTGTAACAGGAAGCGCCTCGGCGGTACCACCGATTGTGGCGGCAAGCACGACGATCAGCGCCGTAACAACCAGCACACCTGAGGCCACAATGGACAGCCTTTTTATACTTTTCACACGCAACGATCTTTTGCGTGTACTCCTTCTGTAAATCGTGCCGGGATCCGGCGTTTCATTGGGGGTGCTTTGCGCCTTCCCGGAATGCCGCAGCAAGACAATCATCCTTTTGAACAAGCGCTTGACACTGATGCTCATTTTCTTCGTATGTTTTTTCATTTGTTCACCCTCAATCTACATTATTGAACATTTTGGTAATCGGCTGAGAAACAAGAACCGCTTAATCAAGTGAAAGCTTCATCTTTATCTTAGCAGATAAAGATCATAATCGCAATACTTATGTAACAATTTCGTAATTTATTTGTTTTATTTTATGCCAGTTTAGGCTTTATATACAAAAAGCATCCACTATTTTGGGAGAATACCATTGTAAAAAACATGCGGACACAATTTTTCGGCATAAAAGCAGGCCATTTTCTCATGCTCACTCAACATGATAGAGCTTATAGTCTTGAGAGCCAAGGCCCAGCTTCTCCAGTTCATCCAGTTGGATAAAAGGATTTTTACCATGTATGCGCTCAAACAGATGGCCTTGTGTACCCAGCTCGATTCCCTGAGGTATACCGTCTGGGTTAAAATTGTCCAATGTGATCGCATCAAGACACGCCCGCTCGATGGCAACGATATCCGTAGAGGCCATCACGCCGATATCCGGCACAAGCGGCGGCGTGGAGATGCCCCAGCAGTCGCAGATGGCCGTAATATTATTAAGAAAGTTGATATAGAAGACATGCCCCGGCTGGAATGTATCCAGCACAGTCTTGGTGCACAGCGCCATACCTGTTTGAAAATCAACATAGTTATGCGCATCCAGCGATATCGCGCCGGTGGGGCACACCTTCACACAATGCTGGCAGGTGGTGCAGTTGTGGTAGAACACATCGTACTTGCCTTGCTCGGTAAAGCTGTTTGCGTTATGGTTGCAGCTTGTGATACAGGCTTCGCAATGGGTACACAGGTCTTCGTCCCACATAAGACCGCCTTCTAGGCTGTGTATCTGATGGCGCGTCCTGTCGGTCACGCAGCCCATCGCAATATTTTTGCACGCACCGCCATAGCCGCACGCACCATGTCCTTTGACATGCGAGAGGTCGATCATGACATCGGCATCGTGTATATTGCCGCCGATATCTACATTTTTTAATGTGCGAAAGTCCACTTCTTTTTTATAGACATACCGGTCCATCACACCGCAGACGGGTATGATGGGCGCACCCAGCAGCTCTTCGGTATAGCCCCTCAGGCGTGCGTCGTCCACAACCTGGTCCGTGATAAAAGGATGCGCACCATAAAACTTGAGCTTTTCGACGAGCGTGCGCACAAAAAGCGGGTGGATGGTGGTATAGCCGATATCACGGCCCACATGCATTTTTACGGCTGTCCATTTACCGCAAACGGTTTGCTCCAAGCCCATTTGGTCGATCAAACGGCCAAATCGCGAGGGCAGCGTTTCCTGCGGGTCGTATTTTTTATATTTAACGGATGCGAATAAGACTTTCGATCTCATAGAATCCTCCGTCTCTTATAAATGACAGAAATATTATACTATGCCTCGCGGCAAATAAACAGAACGAATTTTCTCTTGTTTTCACTTTCAGGGCGGCTTCATTTATGGGATAATAATCAAGAGATGGACGATATCTCTGCTATCTTAGAAAGTGACGGGGTTATTTGTGCGTTATAAAATACTGCTTTTTGATGTTGATGATACGCTGCTGGACTTTGGCGCGAACGAGCTGGTTTCGTTAAACCGGTTATTTTCTGAGCAAGGATATATGCTGTCGGACGAGCTGATGCGCACATACAATTCCGTTAACAAACAACTTTGGATGGATTACGAGAATGGAGCCGTTTCGCTGGAGGACGTGCTCCACACGCGGTTTTCCAAGACCATGCTGCTTTTGGGAGAGCAAGTGGATGGTGTGGCGTGGGAAATGAGGTATCGGGAGCTTTTAGGCAACGGTCACCAGCTCATCGACGGGGCATTGGAGGTCTGTCAAGGCTTAGCTGCATCACACAGGCTGTTTGTGGTCACAAACGGCGTGAGAAAAACGCAGCTGAAGAGGCTGAGGCTGGCCGGTTTATATCATTTTTTTGAAGATATTTTTGACTCCCAAAGCGTCGGATATCAAAAGCCTTCAAAAGGATTTTTCGATCATGTCAAAGCGCATATCACAGATTTTCAAGACAGTGAAACACTCATTATCGGGGATTCGTTGGCCACCGATATCAAGGGGGGGAATATGGCGGGTATTGATACGTGTTGGTTTAATCGTGCCGGACTTAAATGCGCTGATGATTCTTTAAGCACTTACACCATCTCCAGCCTGCCGCAATTATTCAATATCTGCTGCTTGTAGCGAAAATACGTTTATTTTACGAAAAGTGACAAATATTATCGAAAATATGTTATTATAAACCATAATTATGTGATATAATTATCAACAAAATTAACATAAGGCAAAAACGACGGAAAACCGGGGGATGCGCAAGATGAGAGAGCCAATGAAAACGGTGCTTTGCTTTGGTGATTCCAATACGTGGGGGTACGCTCCGGGTACGGGAGGGCGTTTCGGCTATGATAAAAGATGGCCGGGTGTTCTGCGTGCGGGATTGGGCGAAGACTATACCGTGATTGAAGAGGGCCTTAACGGCCGGACAACGGTTTGGGACGATCCTATCGAGCTGCATAAAAACGGTGCAGCTTATCTGCCGCCGTGTCTTGATACCCATAAGCCCATCGATCTTATCATTCTAATGCTGGGCACAAACGACTTAAAGAAGCGCTTCTCGCTTTCGGCATTCGACATTCGTGCCGGCGCGGAACGGCTGCTTAAAATCATCGCAGGCAGCGGCAGCGGCCAAGGAAAGCAAGCGCCCAAAGTACTGCTGCTTTCACCGCCTTATGTGGGGCCGTTATCAGCGCCTTTCACCGAAATGTTCGAAGGCGCGGAAAATAAATCGCGGGGCCTAAATGGCCATTACAAAACGCTCGCTCAAACTTACGGCTGCGAATTTCTCGATGCCGCAAAGATTGTTACGGCATCGCCTGTGGACGGTATTCATTTGGAAGAGGATCAGCATAAGAAATTGGGAGAGGCGCTGACGTATAAAGTCCTTAGTATATTCAAAGAGTTTTGACATACAAAAAAGCTTTTTAAAGTCAATAATCATGAAAATTGGTTAGCAAGTGGTAAAAACGTTTATTTACTTAACCAAGAACATTTTTTAGTGCGGTTATAAGATTTTTTCTTGAATCGTCACATTTTTTTATGATATGCAGGGGTTACAGATGGACGAGCTTAACGATTCTCGCAAGATGGACGTTGAAGGTGGCATGGCAGCCAAGTGGAAAAGCATGCTCGACTTAGGTTCCGAGATGATGGAAAGTCCGGGTGCGTATGTGGTGAGGTTTAGTGACGAGGGATGCAGGGTACTGGTGGAGAGCAGCGTAAAAAAGTGCGCGCCCGACAGTGACCTGACAGCCGGAGCGTTATGCTGCTGTGAGAAAGTTGCGGCTACGCGCAAAAGGCTGGTCGTATCCAACTGCGCCAAGGAAACCGAATGGGAGCACATTTCCTCAAAAATTACAGCTTTTATGGGATATCCGATATTTTGGCCGGCCAATGAGATCTATGGCGTGGTTTGTGTTGCCGATAATCAGGAAAAAAGATATTGGAACTGGAGTCAGCAGCTTTTAGACCAGTATGCCATGATTATACGTGACGACATCGACGCGATGATCGACAGGCAGCGGCTGAGATATGAGATGGACTTTCGGGCATACGACGAAGAGGTGCTTCGGCGAAGTGAAGACCAATTTCAAAAGGTATTTAGGTCGTCTCCCGCTGCCATCGTGATTACAGCGCTTGAGGACGGCCGCATCATTGATGCCAACGAAAGCTATTTAAGGCTCTTTGGCTATACGCGGGAAGAGCTGATCGGCAAAACCGGTATACAAATGAGCCTGTTTGACGATCCCGAGATCAGGCAGTCGATGATAAAAAGGCTGGACAACAGCGAGTCGGTACGCGATTACGAAATGACCTTATATACCAAAACGGGGGAACCCCGCCAAGTGCTCCTGTCTCTTGACAAATCCGAATTTGATGTGGAGCCTTGTCTTATATCCACGGTCTACGATTTAACATCCATCATGATGCTCAAACAGAACCTAAGGGAGATGAATGAGCGCTTTTCGCTGGCCACGCGCGCGGCGGATATGGGCATATGGGATTGGGACATCGTTTCGGACAGCCTTGTATGGGATCAACAGATGTGCAAGCTCTATGGGACAAAAGATTGTTCGGGCAACTACCAGGGATGGCTGGATTTCGTTCATCCGGTCGATAGAGCGCGTGCCGATTCGGTGATGAAAAAATCGCTGCGCGGTGAGCAGGATTATGAGGACGAGTTTGGTATCGTCAGGCCGGATGGAGAGATCCGGTATATTAAAGCAATAGGCAATACGGTCCGCGACGATGAAGGCCGTGCGGTGCGCATGACCGGTGTCAACTTCGATATGACAACGGCAAAAGAAACACAGGCCAAGATGCAGGAAAGCGAAGCGCGTTACCGTTCTTTATTCCATAATAACAATGCGGTGCAGATTATTGCCGATGCCGATACGGGAGAAATAATTGATGCAAATGCAGCGGCCTGCACGTTTTACGGTTGGACCAACCATTCATTTACGGATTATAAGATCTGGGATATCGACACATCGGATAAGGACGTGATTCAAAAGAGGATATCGCTCGCGTTTGAAAGGGGAACCGATTTTATAAGCACAATGCACGGCCTCTCAGACGGCCAGCAGCGCGATGTTGAGATTTTCTGCGGCCGTGTCGATTTTGGCGGCAGGAAGCTCATTCATATGATCGTGAACGATGTGACCGAACGCAAACGTACCGAAAGAGGACTGATTGAAAGCGAAAACAGGTTTCGGCTGTTTGTGGAAAGCGCGCCGGACGGTGTTTTTGTGGAGATTGACGGCGTTTTTGTGTATGTGAACCAAATGACGGTATCGTTGCTGGGGGCATCCAGCGAACACGAGCTCCTGGGCAAACCGGTTTCTTCATTTTTCTGCAAAGCTTCAAAAAAACAGATGGAAACCTATATCCATGCGCTGAACGTCAATAAGAAGCCGCTCAGCATGATAAAGGAAACGCTTATGCGGCTGGATAACCGGCTGGTGGAGGTGGAAGTGTCGGCTGCGCCGTTTGAATTGGGCGGGGAGGATGGCGCTATTGTATTTTTGCATGATATCACCTTGCGCATGAAGCTGGAGCGCGAGAAGCTTAATATTGAAGCGCAGCTTCGCCAGAAGCAAAAACTCGAGTCCATCGGCGTACTTGCGGGTGGCGTGGCGCATGAAATCAATAACCCTGTGAGCGGCATTATCAACTATGCACAGCTCATTACGGAAGCGCCCGGTATCGGTGAGGATGTGGCTGAATATGCCGGGGAAATCGTGAAAGAGGGAGCAAGGATCGCGGATATTGTTAAGAACCTGCTCAAATTCGCGCGCCAGGAAAAGCAGACGCACAGTCTTGCGCAGGTCAACGATATTATTTATGAAACACTTTCTTTGATACGCACTATCATTCGCAAGGACAAGATCGCGCTGGAGGTTTCTCTGGCAGACGATCTGCCGAGTGTGAAATGCCGCAGCCAGCAGATACAGCAGGTGCTCATGAACCTGATCACCAATGCACGGGATGCGCTTAATTCCAGATATAAAGAAGAGAATGAGGATAAGAAGATACGGCTTTCCAGCACATTGCTGGAGCGCGAAGACGGCACGAAGTGGGCCAGGGTCGTGGTGGAAGACCATGGTATGGGCATACCGGACGATGTGAAGGATAAGATGTTTGACCCGTTCTTTACCACAAAATCGCGTGATAAGGGCACGGGGCTGGGTCTGTCCATCAGCCACGGAATCGTACAGGATCATCATGGCGTGCTGTATTTTGAAACCGAATTGGGGCGGTTTACACGCGCCGTGCTGGAACTGCCAGTGAACAACGGCTGGGCGCTGACCGCCGGGGCGGAGGGTTAACATGCCTGTGATTTTGATCGTTGATGATGAGAAAAGCATACGCATCACGTTGGGAGAATTCCTAAAGCGCGATGGCTATTCCGTGATGACAGCTGAAAACGCCGATATCGCGCTGGATCTGCTGGACACGCAGGCATTTGACGCGGTATTGACGGATATCGTGATGCCCCGCCGTTCGGGCGTCTCATTATTGAGAGAAATTCACGGCAGACAGCCTAATGTTCAGGTGATTATGATGACGGGAGAGCCGACCGTGGAGACGGCGGTGGAAGCCGTTCGGCTGGGGGCGCGTGATTATCTGGCTAAGCCGATATCCCGCGACGATTTGCTCAAAGCCGTGCATCAGGCGGTAGGCTATAAGCAGCTGCTGGATGAAAAGGAGCGGCTGGAACGCGAAAATGCCGCGCAGAAGGAAAACTTGGAGCGGCTCGTGGAGGAAAGAACGCGTAAAATGCGTCAGGCGATGCTCAACACCGCCTATGCCGCCGCGGCGATGCTTGACTTAAGAGACCCGTATACGGCAGGTCATCAGCGGCAGGTGGGCCGATTGGCCAGCGCCATCGGGCGGGAGATGGGCTTAAGCGCAGATATGGTGGAAGGCTTGAATGTGACCGGCTGCATTCATGATGTGGGCAAGATCATGGTGCCCACGGATATACTCAACAAGCCGGGGCAGCTTTCGCCCCTCGAATATGAGCTGATCAAGGAACATGCGCTTAAGGGCTACGAAGTGCTCAAAGACTATGAAATGCCCTGGCCTGTGGCCGAGATCGTTTATCAGCACCATGAACGTCTGGACGGCAGCGGTTATCCGCGCGGGCTTAAAGACGATGAAATATGGATCGAGACGTGCATCATATCGGTTGCGGATGTGGTGGAGGCTATGATGACGCATCGGCCTTACCGCCCCAGCTTGGGTCTTGATGCCGCGCTCGATGAGATCATCACAAACAAAGGTGTGCTTTTCCATCCCGATGTGGTGGATGTGGCGGTCAAGCTGTTCCGAGAAAAGGACTACCGTTTGATCGGATAAGACGCATACTGCATAGAAGCGGCATGTAAATCTTAAGATGAAGTTTTGTTGAGAGTATCTCTCCCCTTGCCAGCAAACGCTGATAGCTCCCTGCCGAGGGAGCCTGCGTTGTTATTATCAATTTTATGGACTGATAAATGAAAGGCATAACGTGTCAATGTATATCGATACGCAAATTTATACAGCGCCACCGAACGGCGCGGGACGGCTTAAAAAGGAAATGGATACGTATACGCTGCTTCAGGAGCTGGACATTCCCTTCGAACGACTGGATCATAGCGCAGTCGCAAAGGTTGATGACTGCTACGAAATCGAGCAGCGGCTGGGGCTGGAAATCAGCAAGAACCTGTTTTTAAGCGACGGCCGCCGGACACAGTTTTATCTGCTGATGATGCCGGGGCATAAGCGCTATCGGGCGGGAGAACTGTCCAAACAGCTGGGCACGCCCAGGCTGTCGTTCGCGGACGAAGCATATTTACAAAAACACCTTGATTTAACACCCGGCTCGGTGAGCGTGCTTGGGCTGATGAACGATAAAGATCATACGGTGACATTGCTTATCGACCGAGACGTGCTGGCACAGGAGTATGTGGGCTGCCATCCGTGTGTGAATACGGCGAGCTTAAAGCTGCGCCTTGGCGATCTGCTCGATAAGTTTTTGCCCCATACGGGCCATCAACCCGTGTTTGTGACGCTGCCGTGGAAATAATAAGGAGGCCAAGAATGACGATAGAAATTGTGAATGACAACAAGAAAAGCAAGGATTATTGGGGACTGCTATTGGATGCCGATCCTTCTGAAGCGATGATCGACCGTTACCTTGATAAAGGCGATATGTTCGTGATGAAGGACGGCAGCGCGGTGATTTGCGTCGCTGTGGCGATCGGCATTTCCGATACGGTCTGTGAGCTCAAAAATATCGCCACGGCTGTGGATTGCCGCAATCAAGGCTATGCATCGAAGATGATCGACTATCTGCTGTCCTATTACGCGCCGCAATACGGCGTCATGCAGGTAGGCACATCGCAGTCCGGTGTGGAATTCTATGAAAAGCTGGGGTTTATATATTCCCATACGGTTAAAAACTTCTTTAAGGACAATTATCACCCGCAGCCTCTTGAGGAGAACGGCGTACCGTGCGTGGATATGATCTACCTCAAAAAGAGCACAAAATAGCAGCTTATGCTTCGGCTTCGCTGTCGGCTTCCGTTTCGGCAGGCTGTTCTTGCGCGGCCAAATAGGCTGTATACTGCGCGTAGGCATCGCCCTGCCAACCGGGCCATGCTTCGGTGACGGGAACCTCGCCGGGCTTCAACGACGGGCGGTGCGAAGGCTTTTTGGGCAGAACGAGCTGTTCTTTGATCGCTTTGGCCTGTTCGTCGCCCTTTTCACCGCGTATGATCTCGCAGACGGTTCCCGGGCCTAAGTTGTAGTATATCCAGCGCGCATCCGGTACGAGCATGCGTACGCAGCCGTGGGATACGCGAGTTCCCAGTTCGTTGTAAGATATGGTGTAGCTGTGCGCATTTCTTGATTCGTATATGATCGAGTGGCAGTATATGCTGCGAACGATCTGCCGCCAGTATTGCCCGTAAACATTGAATTCCGTAAATTTGCCGAAACGCACATAATGTTCGCCCATTTCGAAGGTGCCTTCGGGCGTGGGCGTTTTGGATGCGCCCGTGCTGACGATAAAATAACGCACGGGAACGGTATACGCTCCGTTATCATCTTTTTTATACACAGTGCCGAATTGATGGCGTAAATTGATGACAAGCTTATAAGTATCAGGGGATGGTACGGGCGGTATGTTTTTCTTGCTTTCATAAACGCCGTTATCGCCCACGAGCTCTTCAAAAGACATCGTGACGGTGGGGGCAAGCTGCTCGAAGCGAAGCTCCTGCTTTTGAATATTGAGCGGTTCAGGTGTGGGAACAGGCTCGGGTGTGGGCTCAGGTACGGCAGAAGGGGCGGCGGATGGTTCCGCCTGTGCGATGGCGTTTTCAGACGGCGTGAAAGCGGCCGCGGGTATCTGGTTGGCGCCGCGAACGGCAGCCAATAATGCGGTTAGAGCAGCAATATAGCCGATTATAATCGCAATAAAACGAACAGGTCTTTTCACCACGCACCTCCGAGAATCCAAACCATACCAATATTTCTTTTAAATTGTATATGAAAGCAATGGGCAAGTCAAAACCAAAATAAAAAATCCCCCCATTAGGTTGGGGGGATGGTCTGCATCAGTGTTTTCTTTTCTGTATGTCCTTGATAAGCCGCCTGGCGCCCTTTACGCCGCCAACCTCCGCAAACATCACGCTCAGCTTTTCTGTCTCGATCTGCTTTGACGTCAGCCCTTCGTATCGCGCTTCCTTTTTGAGCTTCAAGTAGTTATCCAGCCTTGCTTGGTCTAGCTCTCCGTTATCAATAGCGGCTTTGACTGCACAGCCTTGCTCCCTGCCGTGCATACAATCTGAAAAGCGGCACTGCGACGCAAGCGCGTCGATATCAGCAAAGGATTTGGACAGGTCTGCCGTGTCCACGCCGATTTCCCGCATGCCCGGCGTATCGATCACGCTGCCGCCCGAAGGCAGCAGTATCAGGTCGCGGCGTGTGGTGGTATGCCGCCCTTTATCGTCGCCGCGAATACCCGCGGTGAGCAGTCGCTCTTGGCCGATGAGCGCGTTGATCAGCGTGGATTTGCCCACGCCTGATGAGCCGATAAACACGGCGGTCTTACCGCCCTGTATATAGGGCCGTAACTGACCGCAGACGGCGGGGTCGAAGCCCGATGTGACCACGATATCCACACCGATAGCGACGCTTGTTATGTCGGCGAGCTTCTCGTCGATGTCTTCGCATAAATCTGATTTTGTGAGAACCGCAACAGGGATTGCGCGGCTGTCCCACGCGATGGACAAATACCGCTCCAAACGCCGCAGGTTAAAATCGTTGTTTAGCGACATGCATATAAACACAACATCCATATTGGCCGCCACGACCTGCGTTTCGTCCCTGGTGCCCGCCGCACGTCGTTCGAAAAGGCTTTTGCGCGGCAGCACTTGGTGGATGATGCCGTTTCCGCCGCTTCCGACAGAGCGGTCGATCATCACGAAATCCCCGACTGCGGGAAAATCGCAAAGGTGCCGGGTATCGTAACGAAACTTGCCCGAAACTTCGGCCAACAGCTCGCCGTCTTGCGTGACGACGCGGTAAAGGTCTTTATATTGTGAGAGCACGCGGGCTGGCACAAATTCCGGGTACATCCCGGCCAGTGTACGAAACCTCTCGGTGAATCCGTATTGGTCTAATTGATTCAATATCATATCCTCCTAAATTTCTTTAAAAAAAGCTTATGGAGGTATGAGACGGTTAAACGAAGCATACCTCCGCGGTAAAGGCACTCTCCGTTTTTGTCATGGTTTTCTTCAAAAAACATATCTCCTCTCGTTCGCATTCGCACAATTATATCATATTCTGGGAGGATATACAGCGTTTTTATCAGCATCCGATGCAAATGATGTTTAATAGTGGCAAACAAAACAGTATTGGATTATACTGTTGACAAGCATAAAGGGGGACGAGTTTTTATGGAGTATACCTGCCGGATCGCAACGCCTCAATCATCCGAACGAATCGTGACGGTGACAGCGCAATCGCAGCTTTGGCAAATTGCTAGGGATTACGGATTTTCTGACGCTATTTGTGCGCTGATGAACGGCCGTATCGTATCGCTGGCGGAAACACCCGAAGCGGATGCCCTGGTGCGGTTTTTATCGCCTTGTGAGCATGAGCACGCCTCGCGCGTGTTCCTGCGCGGCGCAACGTTTGTGCTGTACCGTGCCGCGCGTGAGCTTTTCCCGAAGCGGCGGCTTGTTGTGGAATATATGCTTTGCGGCGCCGCTTATTGTAAACTGGATATGCTCACGGCAGAGGATATTAAGGCTCTGTCTGAAAAAATGGATGAACTGACTGCTGCTGATGAAGATTTTGTGCTGCACATGATGAATGTGGACGAAGCCAAAAAAGTCATGATGGATGAAGGGCTTTTTGATAAAGCCGAGCTTTTGAGCTACCGTCCATTTGACTATTATCGGCTTTATACCTACGGCGGACTGCATAACTACTTTCACGGTATTATGCCCAAAAGCGCGGGGTATGTCAAAAATGCTCGCATTTATGCTTACGCAGAGGGCATGATACTCAAAATACCCACGCCGTATGTGGAGGCGGAGGTCTCCATAATCAATCAGCCCAAATACGGTGAGGTGTTTGAGCAGGCAGAGCGCTGGGCCAAGGAGCTGTCGGTCGCCAATGTCGCCGATATCAATAACATGTTCCGTACAGGCAATCTGGCTGATTTTGTGCGCGTCAACGAAGCCATGCATGAAAGAACGATCGCGGATATCGCGCGTACTATTGCTCAAAACGAGCAGATACGTATCGTTCTGGTGGCGGGGCCGTCGTCTTCCGGCAAGACCACGTTTGCGTCGCGGCTTTCGGTACACTTAAAGGCGCTGGGTAAGCGCTGCCGCCCGATATCTGTGGATGATTATTATAAGAACAGGGAAGACATCCCCTGCGATGAAAATGGCGTGCCGGACTTTGAGAGCATAGATGCGCTGGACACCTTAAAGCTCGGCGAGGATTTGCAGCTGCTGCTTAATGGTCAGGAAGCACAGATGCCGCGCTTTAACTTTTTGACGGGTTCGCGCTTTCCGGAAACTGTGCCTATGCGTATTGACGATGATATACTTGTGATCGAAGGCATACACGGGCTAAACGACGCGCTGACCATGACTGTTGCCGCAAAAAACAAGTTTAAGATTTTCATATCGCCCCTCACAACGCTTAACATTGACAGCCATAGTGTGGTGATGCCGGAGGATCTAAGGCTTTTAAGACGGCTCGTTCGCGACAAGCGCACACGCGGCTATTCGTTCGCGCAGACGTTTGACATATGGGAGTCGGTGCGGCGCGGTGAGTTCAAATACATACTGCCTTATCAGCATACGGCCGACGTGATGTTCAACTCGACACTGTTTTATGAACCGCTGATGCTAAAAAAGCATGCTTACAGCGATTTACGCCGGTTTACACCCGATATGCCGCATTACCCGCAGGCGCTTGATCTGTTGAAATTCTTAAATTATTTTTTAAGCTATGGCGATGAGAATATCGTGCCACAGACGAGCTTGCTTCGTGAATTTATCGGCTGATTTTATTTGGAAAATTTTACTTAAGCTTTTTTTCATAAAGCCTTCGTTTTTGCAAAAAATAAATGCAAAGGAGGCGGATTGAATGAAAAAACTGTTGATTGCAATCATCGTTGTGGTACTCTTTGCTTCTGTTATGGCGGGATGTACAAACAATGGCAAAAACAATGCGACCCCATCACCAATGACCTCAGGCCAGGTGTCGCCGGTCGTAACAAGCCCAGCACCGAATAACAATGCAAATCAGTCACCGCTGGTCAGCCCGATTGTAACACCCAATGTCTCGGCATCGCCTAATGCTTCGGTTGGTGTTTCGCCGGGAACATCGGCACCGAGTACATCGGCATCACCGGGAACATCAGCGACCAACAATCTAAACGGTAACGCTCAGAACAAAACTCCGTAAGAAAATAACAGGTTTGTAAAAGATGCTTTGGATTTTTCAGAGCATCTTTTTTTATGACTCAGAGCAGCAATGCCAAGTGAGCGTCTGTGAGAGTATTTGTGTACTATCCTAGCAGCGCGGGGCGTAAAGCCTTAGCGGAAAGGAGACGGATGCGGATGGATTGGACGCAGATTTTGATTGCATTGATAGGGTTGTTGTTCTCGGCAGTGATCGTGCCGCTTGTAAAGGCGGCGTTTAGCTGGCTTAAAGGGAAAACACAGAATGAAGCGCTGCGCACAGCGCTGGACGAAGCTCGGGCAGTGGCAGACAACGTGGTGGCAAGCTTACAACAGCGTGTGGTGGAAGGTCTTAAAGCTAAAAATGCCGACGGCAAGCTTCGCCCTGAGGAGGCTCAGGAGGTGGCGAAGATGGCGCTGGAGATGTTTCTAAGCGATTTATCGGCAAGGTCATTGGCTTTGATAGAAAACAACGCTAATGACATTGGCGCTTACGTGGGCAATCTTTTGGAAGCACGGCTGCTTTGCCTCAAGGAGGGCAGATAAGTGGGCACGAACTGGGCAAAACTGATTGCCGACCA
Source organism: Bacillota bacterium (assembly GCA_023436115.1). GTDB lineage: Bacteria > Bacillota > Clostridia > Christensenellales > SZUA-584 > SZUA-584. Next base: position 69,159 of record JAEZKQ010000014.1, read on the forward strand.
ATATGAGCAGATGCTGGCGGCCAAAAAAGCGCAGCTTCAGACACAGCACGAACAGAAAACCGCTGCTTACCAACAAAAACTTATGGAATCAGCCAAGCAGTATCAGACGCTGGCAAACGATGCTTATGTGCAAAACGCACTTGAGGAGCAGGCGCGTAAGGAAAGTATGGCCAACATGGGATTGTCGGGCGCGGGCGGAACAGCTCAAATGTTGGAGAAGCGCAACACGGGCAGGCTGCATAAGCAGCTGGACGACGCGGCGCAGCAGCAGCAGGGGTATGTGGAAAAGGTGAACAATGAGCTCGCGAACCTTGATAAGCAGTACAGCGCGGATATCGCCAATGCAGAGTCCAAGACGGCTGAGCAGCGCAATAAAGCCTTGATTAGCCAGAGCCGGTGGCAGGCGAATTATGATCTGGACCAGCAGCAGACAGCGCGCAGGCAGCAGGAAAGCATTTTTAAGCAGGCATACAGCCTTTACGAAAAACGGCTGATCACGGCGGCACAGTTTGAGGCCATGACGGGCATTCGCCTTCGAAAATAGCCGTCAGGGAGCCTTGATCTGTATATCCATGGAAAGTATGCAGACGCTTTTCGTTTTTTTTTTGTTGATTGGATTTGGGGCCGGGGCATAGCCCCCGGCTGTTTTTTTGCTTCGGTTATTTTTTAAACTACACCGCTTGGGAGTTGACAGATTTCCATTTTGACTTATAATAAAGGTATTAAATAGAAAAGGTGGTGTCTTTTTGGCCATTGTTCTGTAAAAGCATTTTTTGTCGTTAAAGGTCGGCAAGAGCCTTTCTTGTTGTACCTTGGAAAATGCCTTGCAGAATGATACCGAAGAGATGCTTTTTTTGTAAAGCAGGCTCTGGCCTGCCTTTTTATTGAGGATTTCTTTGTTTGTTTTGCAGGGCGATTGAAAAGAAAGGAACGAAAATGAAAAAGGAATTTGACCTGCAATTTATGAAAGAAAATATGATGGGCCCCAACGCGGTCACATTATTGTATGAAACAATCGAAGGACTGACGCTTTTGCCCGGGATGCGGGTGATGGACTTGGGCTGCGGAACAGGTCTTACGTCTATGTGTCTGGCTGAGAGCGGCGCAACTGTTTTTGCGGTTGACCTGTGGATAACGGCGACGGAGAACGACCGCCGGTTTAAGCAGGTATCACCCGGCCGGGATATCATACCGATCCATGCGGATGCCACAGACTTGCCGTTTGCGGATGAGTTTTTCGATGCTGTGGTCAGCGTTGACTCGTATCATTATTTCGGGCGCGATGCTAAGTATATGGATGAAAAACTGGCGCCTCTCGTAAAAAAAGGAGGCGTTATCGCCATATGCGTGCCGGGGCTTAAGCATGAGCTAAACGGTGAGCTGCCCGAGGAGATAAAAAAGTCGTGGTCAGCTAAAGATATGGAAACCATGCACTCATGTGAATGGTGGCATGGCCTGTTAAGCGAATCCAAGCTCGTTGACGTATTAGAGGTTCGGGAAACGCGCAGCTTTGAAACATGCTGGGAAGACTGGCTGCAATGCGACAACCCATACGCGATAGGCGATCGGGCTGCCATGCGCGCGGGCGCGGGTAAATATTTGAATTTCGTGCTGATGATTTGCAGACGAAAATAAATTCGTGGCATAAGAAAACGAGCCAGGGGAAATGTTCTCTGGCTCCTTTTTGTTTTGTGTTTATTTTCTTCGGTGTGGATCACGCCGCTGCTTATGGCTCTTTTTTTGGGGGGTGACATATAGTCCCGCAAAGTTTGTGGAGATGAATGACCCGACGCAGCGTATAAAAAGTATGCCGCCTGTAAAACTGGACAGTATCGCGCGCAGGATGTTTGGAAAGTAATCAAGGCAACTCATTAAGACCGTGGCGGTAAAGCCCGACGGTCTTTTTTTAATGTCTTTTTAAATCATTTTGGCTGGCTAGGGCATGGTTTTGCATTGGGGATAGGCCCGCTTTTCAGGGCATGGTTTAGATTTATTGTCAATTTGGTTATAACATCCAAAAAAATGGACTTGTATTCTGTATAATGAGAACAAATGTTCGATAATTGGAGGAACAGTATGCTAAAACCATTCGCGAGAGCCTTAGGTGGGGTGGTTGTTTTTGCCGCTCTCGTCCTTCATCGTCTGTGCAATCTTGAGGGCAATTCGAAATTCCTCGCCGCTGATGTTACGCTTTTCAACCTCTTGAAGCATCTCACGTGTGATGCCTCGGCTTAAAAGCGCCGGCGGGACGTCGTTTTGCTCAAGCTTTAAGTAATCGCGGCTTTGTGTAATGCCCAGTATGTAATCGGCAGAGCACTCCAGCTCGGCGCAAAGCTTTTCCAGGACCTCGATAGACGGGCGTTTGCGTCCCTTTTCTATCTCGGCTAGAAATGCCTGTGTTATGCCGATACGCTCCGCAAGCTGGGTTTGTGTCAGGCCCTGCAGTTTTCGCCGCTGCTTGAGTCTGGTTGAAAGATCTGGCATAGGAAAGTAGTCTCCTTTGTTTGATTGAGTGTTGAGGAACTCAATACGATTATAGCTCTAAGCGATAGATTTGTATAGTATAGCTTAAAGCTATTGACATTTTGTCGAATTATGGTTAGTTTATAGCTGAAAGCTATTATTTCGGAGGTGGCAGTCATGAGAGTCGCGTTGGCGATGCTGCGAGAAGGAGCAAACATTACTCAGATGCAGGTCTCACGAAGCGCGGGCATATCACAGGGGTATTATTCGGATATTGAATGCGGCGTACGGTGTCCTTCCCCGGATGTAGCGGTACGTATAGCACAAGTACTTCGCATTCCAGAGGAAGAGATATTTCGTATTTTTTATGCGGAAGGACAGGAGAAAAGGAGCGATCGGTATGCAGGATGAGACAAACGGGGGAACAGCGCGTTTAAACGCGCTATCAGAAGCCCTGACTTTGGTCAGGGAGGCGTATGTGAAAACAAAAGATTGCACTGTGGCTATGGCCGCTCTGGTTTTAAGCGAGCTTGCACTGCATGAGATCAATTTGCTGGAAGAACGAAAAAAAGCAGGGAAGCCGGTATGAGCTCTGCACGTTTTTGTGGCGAGGCAGAGCAGCCGCCTGCAGCGTTTTACTGTGACTATTGCGGCGGCATGGTCTGCCAGGGATGCGGCTATTACAGCTATGAGACACTGCGGATATGTGATGGCTGCGCCCGGCGCTTTGCATGGACACAGTTTTTGCAGATGGCTAAGCGAGATATCGCAAAATTGGATCATTGGATATGAAAAGAGGGTGATGTAAATGAGAGAGGCTGAGAAATTTTTAAAGGATTATTGGTATGCGGCGCGCAGTATAGGACGGCTGATGCTGGATTTGTCAGCGGCGAGGCACGCGTATGAACAGAGCTTGACCAGCATGCCCGTTTCAGGCGGCTTTGTGAAAGCGGGCGGGCCGCACCGAGGCGGCACAAGTGCGGTAGAGCGTGCGGCTGTTATCGCGATAGATCAGTTTCATGCCGAGATGCTCAGCATAGAAAAGCGGCTTCAGAATGAACGGCATACGCTCTCGCATATTGAGCAGACGGTAGGCAAAGCGGGGCTGAGCGCACCCGAAGCGGGATATGTGCGGCTGCGCTATTTTGAAGGACGCAGCGTTGAGGCGGCGGCACAGCGGCTTTACTGCTCCGTCGCAACGTGCGGGCGGCTGCGCGTATCCGCTCTGAATAAGATCGAGAATGTTTTAAACGCGTATCAAAAACAGACGGATATATCGCCGGAGCTGTTGACAAATTGCCGTTAGGCGCATGAAGCGGTTGGGACGCGGGTACAATACCGTCAAAGCAGCTGAAGGAGCAAAGCCATGGAAGTCTATTACAAGCTTCAGGATTTAGAGACGGTGGCCATGGATGACGGGAAAACAGTCTATATATTCGATCACGACACGGGCCGGTGGGTCGTTGACACGGGTCGCCTGCTATTGGACAGGCTGGGCCACACGAGCGGCGAAAGCTTGGGGCCATGCGAACAAATATCAAAGGATGAAGCGCAGGCATTCATCGGATATGAAGAAGACTACGTCGAATAAGAATTATACGCCGTTGATATGGAACAGAATGGGAGCATATGGTATAATAGCCATGCGGGGTGGATAACGACATCCTGAAAAAACAGTTTTGCGAGGTTGTTATGGAAGATACTTTTTTTGTCTCGCTGGATGTTCAGGGAGCCATCAATATCATTGACGGCGCTGTTGTCAGGGGCAGTATAACGGGTGAACGTATTGACCATTACGGAGTGGGTGCGCCGGGCGGTGGTGGTTTTGTGGTGCTCGTGTATGAAAAGCATTATTACAGAGCCGGAAACCGTTTGACGCTGACGGTCGTTATCGACGATCTGACCGGACGGACACGCGTTCACAGCGTCAGCGGGGGCGGCGGAGAAGGCTTCTTCCGTTTTGACTGGGGTGCATCCAAAAGCTTTTCGGGTGTTGTGGCCAGTGCACTGGCCCCGTATCGGATTTAAGAAAGGGAGAACATATGAACATTGCATACAAAACAACCGCTTTATCGACAGGGGGCCGCGACGGCCAGGTGAAGGTGGAAAACAGTCCGCTTTCGTTTGAGATGGCTCTGCCCAAGGAAATGGGCGGAGGCAAGCCTGCAGGGGTAAACCCCGAACAGCTTTTTGCAGCCGGATATGCGGCTTGCTTCGGCAGCGCCTTGCAGCATGTGATCCGCGTGCGCAAACTTAAAATCGCCGCGCCGGACGTACAGGTCACGGTGGGGATAGGGAGAAACGAGAATGGCCGCTATGAGCTGACCGCCGATATCACGGCCATATTTACAGGCGTCGAGTTGACCGAGGCGCAGGATATAACAAATGAAGCGCATACCGTTTGCCCTTATTCCAATGCCACACGCGGGAATATTGAGGTGACAGTATCCGCTCAGGTCAGATAGTACGTACCGGCTAAAACGCGCAGAAAGTATTATGATGCGGCAGACACCTTAATCTTCTTGTTTCTGCGTGTTTTTATTTCGGCAGCGATCCATACGAGCAGCGGAATGATTATTTGGAAAGGCACCGCATAGTATTGATAGACTTTGACGAAATCAGACATCTGCATCGCGTTGGTAAATAGAATCGCTCTTAAGGCGACCGCGAGCAGCGCGACGGGGACCACGATAAGCCGATATTGCTTGATACCGAATAGATGAGCGATGCCCTTAGAGGCAACAAGCAGGCTTAGTGCTGTTTTTGAGATGCCCGAAAGTATATAATTCATAGAGACAGTGCCTTCAATGCGCGCAAAGTAATCACCGATATAGATGACCCTCGCGGCTGAGAAGGACGGGAAGTATTTCTGCTGAATCAACGCAGGCCCGAGCAGCTCAATATTGCGCAGCATCGCCAATAGCAGAAAGAGTGCACCGAGCATCACACCGTAAATATAAGTTTTATAAGGGCTGCTTTTTATCTTTATTGAGCCGGCAACACCTAAAAAGAGAACAGACTCAGCAAAAGGAAATGTGAAGATCGTGAAGGACGTGGATGAGATGTCGGAGAAGCTGTGCGCCATGACGGGCTGTATATGTGAAAAATCCATTTGTTGTATAGACGCTATGATCGTAAAAACCACAATCAATATAATAATGGGAAGCGTCACAAGCGCCCATTTCCCCAATGTTTCTATGCCGCTTACCGCAATGTAAGCAGTGACGAGTATCATGATAATAGATAGAGCGAGCGGCGGTGTCTCGGGCATGGCTGTAGTTACTATAAACTGAGTAAAGTTACTTAATACGAGTGAAGTCAAATGCAGCGCGTACCAAGTAAAAAGCACGATCAACGCTTTACCGGCTATTTTTCCAAAGAGTATTTCTAAAATGCAAAATATATCCTTTTCGGGATAAAGCCGCATGATGCGTGCATATATGAGAGCGACCGGGATAAAGTAAACAGCAGCCATCAGCAGGGAGATCCAGGAATCCTGTGCGGCTTCCGTGCTTCCGCCGAGTATCATGCTGCTGCCTAATATAAACGTGGCTATGATGCACTTTGCCTGAGATGCGGATATCATTTCTTTTTGCATAAATGTCTTCCTTCTTTAATATTACTTGACAGGCACAATCATTTTCACGACGGCTTCAATCGCTTGTGTGGGGCTGGGAACCTTGACTCCGAAGCTATATAGCATCAGTATGCCAAAGCTCAGTACAAGAAGTAAGCAATAAACGATATTGACTTTTTTCTGCCGCTTCTTGATTTTTGGTAGAAAATCAAGTAATATGGCCCCCGTAAAAAGGGCGAGTACAATGACGGTGAGCATGCCGACTCTCTTTCATTCGATTTTCATTGAGGCGGAATTGACAATATTGACTTTTGCCAGCACTTCCACATCAAGCGATGGGAACAACGTGTCCCAGTTATCACGCAGCTGTTTCCACAGCACGTTATTATTTTTACATATCAAACTGCCAAAACCGAAAATATCGCTGCCATACTCTGTCTGTACCTTTTTTATCGTCTCGCTGACTCTGTTCGCAAGTATTTGAGCTGCTGTGTTTTCCAGACTGACATACTGCTGAGCACCAGCCTTATGCAAATCATGCATGCGCTCGGCGAAAGATGTATCCATTTCTATCTCAACACGAATTTTGAGCTTGCCGTCCTTATTTGTAAAAGACGTTTTGGTTGTATTTTTTTTTATTTCAAGAGATACATTGTCGGGGCCGCTCCCCTCAGAGGGAAAGGTGAGGATTCCGCCTTCCACCTCGTTAATGGCAATCAAGAAATATTTCGATTCAACGGGTGTTAAATACCCAACTAATTTATGTTCTTTAAAAACAGCAGAGCCAAACAGTTCGGCAGTCAGTTCACCATTGTTAACCACGTTAGTAAGAACAGGCAGCGCGAGTTCAATGCCTTCGGTATGCAGTATGTTATAAACCTGATAAAGCTGCCGGTATACCGATGACGACGTGAGTTTGTTGTCGGTTTCTATATTCCGACTGATCTCAAGTGCTGTGACGGGGCTTACAATGGTCTCGTATCTAAAAATATCGGCCGCCGTCTCCTCTGCTGATACAAATAGTATAAGTGTTTCACGTATCTCGGCATCCCTCATCAGCCAGCTAATGAGGTTGAGTATGTCTTCGTTTCGCGCGATATCATCGCTGATGATAACCGTTTGTGTATGGCCGAAATAAAGCTGACCAATGATCCGCCTTGCGGCATTTCTCGCCGCGTCAAACAGCGTTTTGCCTTCGGATTCAATCAGCTTACCGGTGCCGCCTTCCGATTGAAGGTCTCCGGTCAAATCCACCGTCTGATAAGTAATATGATAGTCGCTGCTTTGTGCGTTGCGGTCTATGGCGATGCCCGCGATGAGCGACAATTCGTCAAGGCTTCTGTAGTTCCAACATCCGCCGCAAAGCGGTACGAGCAAAATCAGCAAACCGCATAAGACTTTTTTAATCACATGTTGTCACCATCCGTCTTTTGGCGCGTCTGGTTTTTTGACAGCATGCGGGGTCTTTTAATCATTGTCCACCATGGCCCTCGGAAAAATGTGTCCTTAACCTCTTGATATTGCAGATTACCCGCGGCCATCACCTGAGGTACGCCAAACGAGCGCAGATTGAAAAGGTGGATAACGGCGGCTGATACGGCTAAAAAAAAGCCGTATAAGCCAAAAAATGACGCGGATAAAAGGAAGATGTAACGAAAGAAGATGACAGGGCCGCTGAGCCTGGGAACGAGCAGGTTGGTGATGCCCGTTAATGCCACTATAATTACCATCGGAGCCGCCACAAACTTGGCCTCAACGGCCGCCTGACCGATAACCAGAGCGCCCACAATACTGAGGGCCTGGCCGATATTAGACGGCATACGCACGCCCGTCTCGCGCAGTATATCAAATATGATAAGCATTAAGATCGCTTCAATGGATGCAGGGAACGGTACACCCTGCCGCTCGATGGTAATATTAATCAACAGATGTGTGGGCAGCATTTCATGATGATAAGCCACAATGGCGATATAAAAGGCCGGGACAATAAGCGTGAGAATAAAGCCAAATATGCGCAGCATGCGCGTAAACGAGGTATAATAAAAATTCATGTAGTAGTCTTCGGCGCTCTGAAAATTCTCGATAAACAAGAACGGCAAAGTAATCACCGTAGGACTACCGTCCAGCATCAATGCGATACGCCCTTCCAGCAGCCGGGCGATCACAATGTCGGGGCGCTCGGTATAGCCTGTGGTACGAAACGGAGAAAGATGGCTATCTTTAATCAACTCCGATATGTAGTTGGTGTCGAGCGTGCCGTCGATGTCAATTTTGTCAAGCCGCCTGTAAAGCTCCGCAAGTATTTTTGTATTGACGACACCCTCCATATAGCAAATACAGCTTAGGGTCTTTGTACGTCTCCCGAACTTATAGTATTTCATTTTAAGCTTATTCGTACGCACACGCCGCCGCAGCATAGAAAGGTTTGTTAGCATTGATTCTGTAAAACCTTCTCGCGGGCCGCTCAGTGTCCGTTCATTTTCCGGTTCTGAAATGGCGCGGGTCGTAAAGCATTTGGTGTCAAGAATCAGCCCGCTGGATTCTCCGTCTATAAATAACACAGTACTGCCATAGCTCACGGCTTCGATGATACTTTGCAGACTGTCAGTTTGCTGCATGTCACTGATCTGAATAATTTCGTCCATAACTGTTGAAATCAACTCTTTATCTGTCATGGATACGCTGGAATTCATAAGCGGCCTAATAATGTTGTCGTTAATAATGGCGTTGTCGACCACACCTTCACAAAAGATAATGCAAAAACGAAGGCTTTCATTATTCCTGTTTTTAACCATCTTGGTTCTTAAGATGTCAACATCCATAAAGAGCTGATTGATGGTATCTAAATTCGTGTCCAGAGAACGTACAAGACGAGCATCGCCCAAATCCTGATTGAGATTTTTTACAGCATCGTCTATAATCTTTTGCTTCTTTTCGGAAGAAAAGCGAAACATGGCATTCTCCTTTAATAAGATATTGTTCTTATTATTTCTGAGATTCAAAGTATTATTCACAAATAATGGGATTCAGAAGATACGGGCACCGCTTTTTGTTTGCTGAATATAAATAGTAGATAGGGGGGTGAAACTCATGTGTTGTGGATTTTCTCGTTGGGGTAGAGGCTGTGGCTGCGGCTTCCGCGGTTGCGGTTTCCACGGTTGTGGCTGCGGCTTCCGCGGCTGTGGCTGCGGTTTCGGCTGGCGTTGGTAACACCAACGTATCTGCATAAGAAGCGCTTGGCTTTTTTGCTGCCCTTTCAGGCTCGCCGTAAGGGGCGGGCCTTACATTCGGGACTCCCGAAAAGATGGCTTTTTGGGTGCTGTTCACAAAGGCTTGGAGCTATTTGCCCCCTTTTTATCAATGGCATATCGAGACTCTTATAAGCGTATGTATGGCAATGGGAACCATAGGCGGATTCTATTGCCATATTCTATTATCACGATTATAATATGTCTATATTAACGATAAGGAGGATTCTAATGAGAACAGCAAGTATGGCTCTGGGTATCGTGGGCGGCGCTTTGGCAATCATATTTTCATTCATCTTTTTTTTAAGCGGCGCATTAGTTTCCAATATAGGGCCGGCATTACCGGATTTTGGTGATATTTCTGTGGATAGAGACCATATTTCATTCGACAACGACTTTAACATCGCTTGGGATGAAGATAAGGATTGGGCAGATGATTTCCACGTCACGATAGACAATGGCGAGGTCATAGTCAACGACGGTGATATTTCGGCAGGCTCTATATTGAAGGATTCCGCATTGGATAATCTCAATGTTAAAATCGACACAGGCGAGCTGCAGACGGCTGTCTTAAATACAGTGAGCACAGTGATTGTTATCTTAGGTATTGTCAGCATTGTCGGCGGAGGGCTGGCCATTGCGGGCGGAATAATCGTGCGCAAAAAGAATGTGATGGGCGGTGTCTTTATGCTGGTGGGCGGTGTGATGAGCGCTGTTACTGTCTATGGCATTTTGTCTATGATTGTATTGATTCTTGGCGGCATCTTTGCGTTTGTGCCCGACAAATCGGCTCAACCGGCAGGGCCGCAGGCCACGCCGCCGCAGATTGAAGGACCGGTTCAATAAGCTTGGTGCGTATTTAATGAGTCAGCGTTGAAAGCCCGTATCAATTGGTACGGGTTTTTGTATATCAGAATTTTCGGTGCCGTCAGAGGTGTTGTGCGACACAGGCGGGTTTCTTTTTATTGTTCCTGCCCAAAACACAGCGCTCTGTCTGCTAATACGTATGCAATTTGTTTTAAGCATGATACGATTTTCATTTCTGCGGGCGGGCTTAAACAGGAGGTCTAATAAAAAATCTTTGTACGGTATTCAGCCCGGCGCACGTGATGTTTTCTGTGAATATATATAGATAGGGGGGTGAGACTCATGTCGTATGGCTGTTCTCCGAATTCTTGGCCGAAAGAAGGCTTTGAAGAGGGTTGTTTGCGCGATGATGACAGAGCTATTTGGGAAGATGGCAGTGGTGATTTTCAGCCCATCGTGGCTGATGGTCTTCAGAAGTGGGATGGCGGCGGCAAGTTTTTTAAGCCCTGTCATAAGAGGGGTTATTGCTGCCACTACTGCAAATACTGCCGCTGGTTCTAAACATCTGTCAGCTCTGCAAGGAGAATAAGGAAAGGCTCGCCAGTGTGGCGGGCCCTACATTCAGACAATTTGGCCCGCTCCCCTTCCTTGTAAAAAGCCGCACTTCGCAGAACGAAAAAGCGGCTTTTTATATCCCGCCGACAACACGACGACACTTAAAACGGTGCTCATACATATAGTGTATGAAGACCTATGTTGGTCATCACATATAAGAAGGTGAATTTGAATGAAACAGTATGACCCGGGAATGACGCATATGAGCCTTTACCCGAGTACAGCCAGACGGCTTTCGAACACCACCAAAACGCCGCCGATGATGGATAGCATCACACCGCGGTGGCTTTTGTTATTTTTACCGTGGATCAGTGTGGAAGCCGGTGTGTACCGTGTCAACCGAATTAAACATGCGTATGATATGGATGAGCTTGTCAACGAATACGGAGAAAAGCTTATCCATGCGAACCACAGGCCGATCAATGAGGAAAGCATCAGCGAAACATACCCAGATTATGAAGAAGACCCAAGAGAATACATGCTCAGTATGATACAAACCATACTTCGGCTGAATACCAACGTGACGGACATATTCAACAGCCCGATAGACCAAAAGGCCGAACAGATACGCCTGACGATTGAAACCATGAGAGAGCGGCAGGAATGGGAGCTCATCAACAACCCGGAGTTTGGCCTGCTCAACGCTGCGGCCAATGATATGCGCGTTCGTGCGCGGCATGGCGTCCCCACGCCTGACGACCTTGACGAGCTGCTCACAAAGGTGTGGAAAAAGCCCGCGTTCTTTTTAGCACACCCCAAGGCTATTGCAGCGTTTGGGCGTGAATGCACGCGCAGGGGCGTCCCGCCAGTAGCGGTCAATATCATGGGCTCACCTTTCATCACATGGCGGGGCGTGCCGCTTGTACCGTGCGACAAACTGCTGGTGGGCAACCATGCCTATACGCATACACCCATGGGACTTACCAATATTCTGCTTGTACGTGTGGGTGAAAAAGAGCAGGGCGTGGTGGGCCTGCACCAGCCCGGAATTCCCGACGAGACCGAAGTGCCAAGCCTGTCTTTGAAGCTGGGCTGTATCGACAACCGGGGCATTGCCTCGTATATTTTGAGTTTGTATTTCTCAATTGCCGTGCTCGCAGACGACGCACTGGGCGTCCTCGAGAATGTCGAGGTGGGAAGCTACTATGATTACAAATAACCGACCGCCATTCAGCGTTGCGCCGGATATGACACAAATACGGCCGCAAATGGGTATACCCGCGGGCTTTTACCGCGGGGGGTGCACATCGTTTGATCCTGCGGCACAGATGACGCCCTATTACTTTGTGCCGTCGCAGGCGCAAGTTCCGCCGCCGATGCCCGCAAAACAATCGCTTTTTGTGCGGGACGATTTTCCCATACTTAAGCAGAAAGTGAACGGCAAGCCGCTCGTCTGGCTGGACAACGCGGCTACCACACAAAAGCCCCAAAGCGTGATCGATGCGCAAAGCCGCTATTACAGCGAATGCAACTCCAACGTGCATCGCGGAGCTCATACGCTCGCGCAGCAGGCCACAATGTGTTATGAAGACGCGCGCGACAAGGTTCGTACCTTTATAGGCGCGGGCAGCCGCGAGGAGATCGTGTTCGTGCGCGGGGCGACCGAGGCCATCAACCTCGTGGCGGCGAGCTGGGGGATGGCGAATCTGACGGCGGGCGATGAGATCATACTCACCGAGATGGAGCATCATTCCAACATCGTGCCGTGGCAGATATTGGCGCAGAAAACGGGTGCCGTGATCAAAACAGCGCCCATGGATTTAAACGGCGATCTTAAAATGTTCGCGTTTGAGCAGCTTTTCACGCCGCGCACAAAGCTGGTTGCGGCCACGCATGTGTCCAACGTTTTGGGAACGGTGAATCCCGTGCGGGAGATGGCTGACATGGCACATCGTCACGGCGCGCTGATACTTGTGGATGGCGCGCAGTCTGCGCCGCACATGCCTATCGATGTGCGCGAGATGGACGCGGATTTCTTCGTGCTTTCGGGGCATAAGGTTTACGCGCCCACCGGAATCGGCGTGCTGTACGGCAAAAAGGCGCTGCTGGAGGCGATGCCGCCGTACCAGAGCGGCGGGGGCATGATACAAAACGTAAGCTTTGAGCAAACGGAATATCAGCCGACTCCGGGCAAATTCGAAGCGGGAACGGGCAACATCGCGGGAGCGGTGGGCTTATCGGCGGCGATCGACTATTTAATGAACGTCGGCATGGTGAGGATTCGCCAGTATGAGAGAGAGCTGACGCACTATATGATGGAGGAACTCTCGCGCGTACCGGGCGTGAAGCTGATCGGCACATCCGCGGACAAGACGAGTGTGGCGGCCTTTGTGATGCGTACGGCGGAGCCCGCGGCCATTGCCCAGCAGCTTAACGCGCAGGGCATCGCGATTCGCGCAGGCCACCACTGCGCACAGCCCGCGCTGGCTCACTTTGGCCTCAAAAGCGCGGCGCGCGCTTCCTTAGGCATGTACAACACGTTTGAGGATGTCGATGCGCTTGTCCGAGGCGTGGCTGCATTGGCGGCTCGTTGATATAGATACGGCAGGGAGGCGGCATTGCCGCCTTTTTGCTTTGCTTGGCGAAAAACTTTAGGTTTTCCGCCAGTTTACCGGTTTTGCTTGTTCCTCGCATACTCGAAACTGCGCAAAACCGCAAGGTGTGGGCTTCGCGGGCAAAGTCCGTCTTGCCCACTAATTATAATTTGTGCTTTTTTACATACTGAGGTGGCGCACGTTGCCTTATTGCTGTGCGCTTTTTGGCACGCGTATAGAATCACATAATGGATACGCAGCCTGAATATAGGAGGATAATGGGAAGTTATGTCGAAGTATGGTATGTCTATCTATGCGTAGATCATTAAGGCAACCACGGAGCTCGAGTATGAGTCCAGTGAATCTTCGCTGCTTATATTCCCTATCTAAGTTTGCATGACCTGAGATTAAAGTTTGGAGATATTATGAAAAAGATCATCGGAATATGTATTTTTGTTGTTGTGTTCTTTGTTTTTATCCCGGCGGCGCTGACCTCGACGAGCATGACTGCAGACAAAACGTCTGTGCTGCCCGGCGAGACAGTCGCGATATCCGGTATGTCGGGTGCTGATGCGGGCATCGTGATTAAGATCACTGACGAAGCGGGCAACATCGTATATTTCAACGCAATAAATGCGGATTCCAGCGGAAGATACGCCTCCTCATTCACTGTGCCCGCAAATATGGCGGCGGGCAGGCTGACCGTGACGGCGGGCAGCGGAAATGACGTCGCCACGACAATAATCACTGTCAATGTACCAACTGAGACGGCGACACCCAAGCCGTCTGCCAGCGCGTTAGTATCACCGAGCGCATCGGCAACGCCGCGCACGTCAGCATCACCGAGCGCATCGGCAACGCCGCACACATCAGCATCACCGAGCGCATCAGTAACACCGCGCACGTCAGCATTACCCAGCGCATCGGCATCTGCAAATGCGTCAGCGGACGCAACCCCGGACGGGGATGAGCCCAAAGCCACCGTCACAGACGGTGGTAAGGCGGAACAGGCCATAACGCCCCAAGAGATCTCGTGGGATGACGAAACAGGCATCATCACCGTCGTTATCCGTGTGGACGACCTGCAGGAAGGTACGGCTGCGATTGAGACACCGGACGGTAAAATACTGTACATATCGGACGCTAAGAACGGCGTGCTGACGATTAAAGTCACAAAGGATGATATCAACGCGGACGGCGATATCGAGATCACCCTGCTCAATGGCGATATGATGCCGCTTTCTAAAGCGCGCATCCGCGTACTCGACGAAAACGGAGAGCCTGCAAAGAACGGAGAGAGCCGCATGGACGGATGGATAGTGGCTATATGGGTCGCCCTCGGGCTGATCATACTGGCGGCAGTCCTATGGATACTGCTCCGCCGGAGAAACAAGCAGGAACAAGACGGCTAACGCCAAATAAAAGAACGAGAACAGATATCAGGAGGAATGCATGAAAAGAAAAATCACAGCAATGATAGTCGCCGTATTCATGACAATTATCGCTGCGATGCTCCCGGGCGGCGCGATGCAGACCGCCAAAGCGGCCGGAACCCAAAATTGGGCGGTGATTGGCAGGGCCGGGTTTTCTCCGGGCGACGCAAAGTTTACATCCTTGGCGTTTGATGCCGCGGGTACGCCGTATGTGGCATATACAGATCGCGACAACGGTCAAGTTACGGTAATGAAGTATAACGGAAGCAGATGGGAGACGGTCGGCACGGCCGGCTTTTCTGTGGGCGAGGTATCGTATTTATCCCTGGCGCTTGATGCCGCGGGTACGCCGTATGTGGCATATGAGGATTGGAGCAACGGCGATAAAGCCACAGTGATGAAGTATAACGGAAGCAGATGGGAGACGGTCGGCACGGCCAGCTTTTCTGCGGGCGCGGTATCGTATTTATCCCTAGCGTTTGATGCCGCGGGTACGCCGTATGTGGCATATCAGGATTGGGGCAACGCCGGCAAAGCCACGGTAATGAAGTTTAACGGAAGCAGTTGGGAGACGGTCGGCACGGCTGGGTTTTCGGCAGGTGCTGCATATTATATATCGTTGGCGATCAGTGACAATATGCCGTATGTGGCATATTGGGATGCCAGCATCGGCCAAAAAGCCACGGTAATGAAGTATAACGGAAGCAGTTGGGAAAATGTCGGCACGGCGGGCTTTTCTGCGGGCGGGGTATCGTATTTATCCCTGGCGCTTGATGCCGCGGGTACGCCGTACGTGGCATATCGGGATCATGGCAACGGCTATAAAGCCACGGTAATGAAGTATAACGGAATCAGTTGGGAAAATGTCGGCACTGCCGGGTTATCTGTGGGCGAGGTATGGTATATATCCTTGGCGCTTGATGCCGCGGGTACGCCGTATGTGGCTTATTGTGATGGCGGAAACAGCACGAAAACCACGGTGATGAAGTATAACGGAATCAGTTGGGAGACTGTCGGCACGGCCGGCTTTTCTGCGGGCGAGGCATATTATACATCCTTGGCGTTTGATGCCGCAGATACGCCGTATGTGGCATATCAGGATTGGTCCACGGACGGGAAGGCGACGGTGATGAGACTGAACAGTGCGCCGACGGATTTGGATTTGAGCAACCATAGTGTATCGGAAGAGCAGGCCATCGGGACGGTGGTGGGAACCCTTTCCTCGTCAGATCCGGATCGGTATGAAAGTTGTACATACAGCCTTGTATCTGGCCCGGGGGATGACGACAACTTTTCGTTCGGGATCTTAGGCGATCAATTAAAAACTACAGAGGTGTTCGATTATGAAACCAAGAGCGTCTATCGTATCCGTGTGCGCGTCACCGACGCCGGCGGACTGTATTATGACCGTCGGTTTACCATAGCCATACAAAACGTACAGGGCGACAGCAACGATAATGCGATCGTGGTAGACATGGGGCCGATCATCCCGAAGGGAGCGGTGGGAAGCGCATACAGCTTTACGCCCACCGTTACCAAAGGCACATCGCCGTATACGTGGACGGCAACGGGCCTGCCGACGGGCTTAAGCATCAACAGCGCAACGGGAGAGATCAGTGGTATTCCTGCGGCTATGGGTACCAGCGCGGTATCGGTGACCGTGACCGACAGCCGGGGCGCGGCACTGACGGTCGGTTTTGATATCACCATCGGCTACGCCAGCCTTTCCGTGGACACGCCCAGTATCTTAGCCGCGACGATCGGCGAAAGCTATACGTGCGGCCTGAGCGCGAGCGGCGGCGACGGCAGCAACAGCTGGTATGCCAGCGGCCTGCCCAAGGGGCTTGGCATATCGTGGAAAAGCGGCATAATATCTGGCAAGCCCGGCGTAACGGGTACATTCTCTGTGGAGGTGCGGGTGTACGACGGCGAAGGCCGCAAAGCCACAAAGACGTATTCGCTGGTGGTTAGCCCGCCTTCGGCAAAAGGCAAGTACACGATCGTGCCGGACACCGACAGCGCTTATACGGTAAGCACTGCAAACGGGTTTACAACGCTTACAATCAAGAGCGGCGTAACGGGGTTTAGGTATTTCAACGTTGCGATTGAGCCGGTGGTAACCCATGAAGGCGAAGAGACGGTGGTTTTTGTACGGCAGCGCGCCGGAGTTCAAATCGGTTACAGCTTTGTCAAGGCGGACTTTGACGTGTCTTCGAACGCGGGTGTCGGCTTCAACGTATCGCCCGGCGATATCATCCGGGTATACGTGGTGGATGCGCTCAGCAATTCGTCCGGATCCAATCCAGTGCTGCTTCAGTAAGCCGTTCTGCACTATGTAAGCTGCGTAGAATCTTATGATAGATTCACAGAACCTGAGCGCCTCCATACAGCTTCTTGTGAATGCGCTCAGCGTCTGTTTCGTTCCTGCGGTGCTTTGTCTGCGTGTGGATTCCGGGCGCAGCTGCATGCTATAATGGATAAAAACGGATCGGAGACGCGCAAATGGAAGTGAAAAATGTGCTGGTGACGGGCGCGGCAGGGGGAATGGGCAAAGCCGCGTGCGAGCTTCTGAACCATGCAGGCTGCCGTGTGTGGGGGCTAGACCGTGCCGAGCCGCAAGGGGAGCACGCGTGGCGTTTTATCAGGGCTGATATCACGGACGCCGCGTCGGTGGAGGCGGCACGTGATGCTGTTTTTGCGGAAGCGGGCAGCCTTGATGCTATTGTTCATATGGCCGGCGTGTACGATCTGAATTCGCTTGTCGAAATACCGGAGACAGACTGGTCGCGGATATTCGGCGTGAATCTGTTTGGCCCGTATCGGGTGAACCGCGCGTTTGTGCCGCTTCTTACGCGGGGCAGCCGAATCGTGCTGATCAGCAGTGAGCTTGCGCCGCTGGATCCGCTGCCTTTCACAGGCATATACGGCATCACCAAGGCAGCGCTGGAGCGGTACGCCTTCTCGCTGCGCATGGAGCTGCAGCTGCTCGGCATCGGTGTTTCGGTGATCCGTCCGGGCGCGGTCGATACGCAGATAATCGATATTTCCACGCAAAGGCTCAGCGCATTCAATGAAAGCACAAAGCTGTACGCGTGCAACGCGGCAAGATTCCGAAAAATCGTGGAGCGCGTTGAGGCACGGAAAGTGTCGCCGGAGGTCATTGCGCGTGTTGTGCAAAAAGCGCTGCAAGCGCGGTGCCCGCGGTATGTGTATAACGTTAACCGCAATCCGTTGCTTTTGCTGCTAAACGCTTTGCCCGCCCGCCTTCAGACGGCGCTTATACGTCGGGTGCTCAAACCGTAGCTGCATATCCGTAGCGCCGGAATGATAGAAGGTTTTTCGCCAAAAATAACAGCACCCTCCGTCGAAGGTGCTGTTTCACTATCATTTCAAATTTCTTAGTCTTGCTTCATTTTCTTCTTATGCCTGTAAAATATCAGTGCCGCTGCCGCTACCACTGCAAACACCGATACCGCGTAATACATCTGCTGAAAACCACCGTTGATCGCGCTCTGGAACGCACTCTCGATGTCGCCGCGCTGCGCCTTAATCGTCTGGATATAGCTTTGCTCTGCCGCATCGAAATAAGCAGGGATGGCGTCCTTCAATGCCGCAAGTCCCTCGTTGGCATCTGCCATCTTGGCGCTGGAGTCCGAAAGCAGATCTTTGAGCTTTACCATCATCGCCTGCGTATCACCGATGTCCTGCTTCATGGTTTCCATCATCGCCTGCTCCTGCTGCATATCGTCAATCAGCGTATTCAGAGTCTCCTTCGAGCTTCTGATTTTTCTGATCGACGCGTTCATCTCTTTTATCTGCGCGTCCATCTGACCGATCGCACCTTGCATCTGCTGCTGCTGAGCCTGTGCCTTGCCAAGATCGTCCGCAAGTTTCTGTCTGGCCGCGGTCAGTCCCTGAAGCTGCCCTTGCAGCGGCCCTGTTACTGACGGCGGCGCTCCCGCGTCTGTCTGCTCCTGCAGTTCTTTTTGCGTGGCGGTAATCTGCGCATCGAGACCGGCAAGCCCCTGCTCCATGCCCGTAATGCCGGTGGTCACGCCGTCGAGCCCTTTCTGCAGATCGGCTTTGCCTTGGCTTATGCCTGTGATGCCGCTCTTGATGCCCGACACAGCCTTGTTCATTTGTCCAAGACCGGTGTTCATGCCCTCAATCCCTTTGCCGATGCCGTCAATGCCGGAGGACAGCCCATCCTGTGCGCTCGTCATACCGTCGATCCCCGACTGAATGCCGTCTATCGCTTCGCCCATACCGTTGATACCCGATTGTATACCCTTAATCCCTTCATCGATGCCGCTTTGTATTTTTTGTATCACATCGGGCGTGTAGATACCAAACATCCTGTCGACTAAGTACACGGTACTGTCCACAATCGTTGTGACGTTGGAGCTGCTGAGTTTTTGCACCACGTCGTCGGGCAGCTCGCCTCCGGTCATGTCGATATCCATGTTCTGCTGTTTGAAATCGAGCATCGAGAGCTTTTCTTCAATATCCGAGGCAGTCATGCCGCTGTCGACTTCTAACATATCGCGGATTTCTGAAAAATCAGGCGTCTCCATGTTTTCCGGCATCTCAAAATCCATCTTCTCAAGCATCGAGCGAAACTGCGGGTCGTCTTTGATATCATCCAAGTCCGCGTTGGTTTTATCCGCTGCCTGCTGCAGCGATGCGGTTTGGTCTTCGAGCTTATCGGTTTGAGCGAGCAGCAGCGCTTTTTGATCGTCCATAAGCTCAATATTTGCGGCCACCGCGTGCAGATCATCCTTCACCGAATTTACCAGCGTTTCGTCTGCTTGTATCTGTATGGACGACACGGGCGGTATCAGGTTCATAATGGTATCCTGCGCGGTGATACCCGCCTGGGCGATAAATCCGATCATCAGCATCGGGCCTATCGTGGTGCCGATGGAACGCATCAGCGACAGCGCGGACAGCGCCGAGTTGGATTCTTCTGCTTTCGTGTTTGTGAGCATCATGTAGTTAAGCGGCGTACCCATCACAAACCCAAGGCCTGTGCCCATCAGCACCAAGCTTATAATCACGCTGACCGTGCTCACGTTCACTGTGGCATACAGCGCGAGAAACAGTGCGCCCGCGAGCGATACGCCAAACCCCCAAAGCAGTATCTTCTTGGGGCCGAATTTGTCCACGAGCTTGCCGCCCATGGGCCCGCCGATGCCCGCAAAGAGCCCCAGAATCGTCACGAAATAGCCGCCGCTTCCTTCGGGCGTTTTCAAAGCATTTTCTGCAAACTGCGGAACGAACACCATGCCCATCATCATCACACCGACAATAAACGCGATAAAGAACGTGATCACGATGTTTCTGTTTTTGAAATAGCCCGTGTTGAATATCGGGTCGGCCGCGCGTTTTTCGATGAATATAAACAGCGGAATCATCAGCGCAAAAACAATCAAGAACGGATAGACATCTGTATTACCGATTGTTTCGCCGAAGTTGAAAAAGTCGATGTTATTCAGGCTGTACATCAAAGACAGCACGATGATGACCAACACAAACGTGCCTTTAAGGTCGATCCTTTGCGCAGGCTGTTTTTCGCCCTTGGGCAGCACAAATATCGCCGCTAACACGACAAACACGCAAATCGGCAGATTGATAAAGAATAGCCAGTGCCAGTTGGCCGTGCCCACCAAGTCGAGTATCGCACTGCCCAGCGTTGCGCCGAGTATGTTCGCAATGCCGTAAACACCGCCCACGAGCCCGAGCGCCATGCCCCTTTTGTTTTCCGGGAATCCCGTGCCGAATTCGGCTGTGGCCAGCGGCATGATACCGCCTCCGCCGAAGGCTTGAATCACGCGGCCGATAATCAGCATTGAAAAGCTGCCGCCAAAGTTAGAGAGCCCGCAAAGAAGCGACCCTGTGCCAAACAGCGCCACCGCCACCATATACACGCGCTTTCTGCCGATTCTGTCGGCCAGCTTGCCAAGAATGGGCATCGCGCAGGCATAGGCCAGCGTAAACGCCGTGATCATCCATATGCCGATGCGCTCATCCACCTGGAACGAATTCTGAACGACTGTTCGGGCCGGTGTTAATATGCCGGTATCTATCGCGCCGATAAAGATACCCAGCAGATAAACCAGCATCACGAAACCATAACGCTTTGTTTTGTTCTTTTTATCTTCCATTTTATCACTCCCATAAATCATATTCGATAGTATGAACATTGTTCATTAAGATTCTAAAAAAATCAGTCCAGTATTCTCGTTAAGTAGTATCGCAGCTGTTCAAAGCTGACGTTCTGTTCATAGGCCAGCGAAAAGAACAGCCTCGTGATAATATCGGCAGCAAAGGCCTCCTGCTCATGCGCGATGTGCCCGGTAATGATCGAGGCGATATGCTGCGAAAAATCATCGCGCAGACGCTGCCTGATGGTTTGCACCTTATTGAGTGAGCCGCTCACCAAATCGCTCGGAAAGCCGGCCCTCCATATCTTATGCACGCCCTGAAGCATCTGTCTTAAATCGCCAAACAATATTTCAAGCTGGTCGATGGGGGGCTTGTCTTCGTTTCTGTGCTCTGCCGCAAGCTTGCAGAATGCTCTCCAGTCTTCATCGAGCAGCGCCGAAATAATGGCCTGTTTGGAACGAAAATAATTATAGAACGTGCCTGTGGCGATGCCGCACTTTTTGGCGATATCGCGGATATTTAAACGCTCGTAGCCTTTTTCCAAGATCATTTCGCGCGTTGCCTGTATGATTTCTTCTTTGATGTTTTCCAGATTCTTTGGCACAGCTATAAGATCCTTTCGTATAATGAACATTGTTCATTATATGCTTGTAGCCTCACCTTGTCAATGAGTCGCTTTGATAATTGCTACATGAAAACGAGGACTCGAATTAGACTTAAAAATGTTTTTGTTTACTTATTTAGAATGTCAATAGCGCCTTATTGGGCTACGCCAAACTTGTACTTTTCCTGGGTAGCAGCAGGCAGATCACGCCCGACAGTACGGTACAGGCCGCGGGCACAATCATCAGCATGTCCATACCCCACGCATAGGCCAACGTACCCATAAGCAGCGGGAAGAATGAGAAGGCAAGATACAGCGCGCCAAACACACAGCTGGCTGCGAGGCCGGAGTTTTTACGGTACCAACCGCTGACCAGCCCCATTGTTCGGGGGAGCATTGGCGCGTTGAGCGCGCCCGAGAGAAATACGCATATCAGCATCACGGCGTAGCTTCGAGTGAGGATGCCGATGACGAGAACACCGCCTGCGAGTATGCCGCCGTAAATATTCACGGGCCGGGTTTCCAGCTTCCGGAACAGCGGAACCATACCGAACAGAATGCGGACGATGCCGGCACCCAGCCAGTATGCGGTGAGGCCAAGCCCTGCTGCCAGCTGTCCGCAATCGAACACTTCCTTGAAGTACTGTGACACCCAAACGATAATGCCGCTCTGGTAACCGCCGAACATGAGGGTGCAAAGAACAGCGATCCAGACTCTTTTGTCTGTGAGAAACCTTTTGGCTGCACCTTTTTCTTTACTGTCCAGATGCACCGCATTAATGGCTTTCAGGCTCTGGCGTGCATAAACAGATACAAGTATGTAGACAACCAGAACAACGAGTATGAAGCATCCCACCGCAGTGTAAACGGTTTGCCAGGGCAGCCCGGTTTCTGTGATACCGCCTGCGATGAGAGGGGCGGCCACTGCGCCGATAGATGCGATACCGTGCATCAAGCTTAGCGCTGCGTTAGACTTTTTCTGCTGAACGTCGGACACGAGGGCGTTGCCTGTCATATCCATCGTGCTAAACGATATGCCGAAGAAAAGGAACATAAGCATGAATATGGTGTAGGGTGGGGCAATGCCGATCAGAAGCATTGACAATGCGAGGAAAAACATGGGTACGGTGAAAGCAACAGTCTTGTTCAACCTGTCCATGACGAAGGAAAACAGTATGATGGCCGCAGTGCCGCCAATGTTTTGGTACATCGACATAAGGCCGCCGCCATCCATGCGGATGTCGTAATGCGTCATGATGTTGCCCAGCAGCGGGCCGACGATGTTGTTAGACATACACATGAAAAACACCGCGCCAAATACCACGGCGGTGTAGATATTGATCTGCTTCTTGTTGATGTTCATATTCCCGTTCCCCCCTGATGTCATAGAAATGAATTATATCACAAGGGTAGAAAACTGTATACGGGTAAACCGCACTTAAGATTGATGTGTAGCTGCTGTGAAACGAGGATGAGGGCTAGAGGGCGGCTATGCCTATTTATGCTAAAAATGAAGGAATTTGAGGAAAGAGGGCGAATTATGACAGTGTGAAGTTTTAATTATGTCTATAATTGAAAGTTAAATACATGGAGGTTAACGTGGCAAGAAACTTTATGAAGGTAGAGATGACCATATGCCTCTTAAGGGCTATCGTTGATTGATTGGGTTAGCGCTATATATTAGTCAGATTGCTATTGTAGGTTTGTCAAACATATTGGACAGTGTATGATGCGAGATATTCGGTTGGCGATCGCCAACCGAGCGGGCGCATAGGTATCTTGTTTGAGCGGTATCGATAGACTTCAAGCTGGTGCTTGAAG
>JAEZKQ010000003.1 GCA_023436115.1 Bacillota bacterium
CTGTGCCCGTTACTTTGTCTGCCACAGCCGGAGACCAGCCGGTAAATGTCCAGCCCGCCTTAGCCGTAACCTTGGGCGCAGCGGGTGTGTCATCGTTGTAATGCAACCCCGAGAATACGGTAGTATCGCTTGTTGTCCCGTTCGTTCCAACATTATATGTCACCTTATACTCATCCCGTGTATACAGAGCTGTGTAAACCTGTGTTCCTGTAACGGTATCCGGCAGGTTTGGCGACCAGCCCGTATGCGTATATCCCGGATCGGCATTCACAGCGGGCGCTGTCGGAAACGCGTCACCAATGTGCTTTCCGCTGAAGCTCGTTGTGCCTGAAAGAGTACCGTTACTGCCCGGTGCAAAGGAAACAGTGTATGTTGGTTCAGGAGGTGCTTTCGGTATAAAATGTGCCACCGCCCAGGTTTTTTTCCCGGTGAACTTATCAAAAGAAATCACGATACTCTTCCCGCCATCACCGTATGTATCCGCATTTGAAAGATGACTTCCAGAGGGATAAGTCCAATGACTGAAAACGTAGCCTTCCTTTGCCACCGCTGTAAAGTGCCATGTGTCGCCCACACCCAACACACTGTCGCTTTCAGCATGGCTGATCAGGCCGCGATCTGCATCACTGGTCGAGATATTAACCCTGTCGGGAACTTCTTGTCCGCCCGGATTCATAGCCGGGTGAACATGGGATGCTTTCTGCCCTGAATGAGCAAGAACGGTGGGCGAAAGCAGTGTCGTAATAAGCGCTACTGTCAGTAGGATAGCCAGCCATCTTTTCTTTTTCATCATTTTCTCCTTTCCAACCTTAAACCGTCATTATGCGTCATAGCTTTGTTTTGCAGAAACTTTACAAAAAAAGCTGCTCTCAATAATGAGGCAGCCGAACCGTCATCGTACACTTAGTACCTTAGACTTCATGCTTTGCGTCTCCGCCTTTCGCGCGGATTTGCTTTTCACGTTGGAATTTTTTCCTGTTCTTAAGTTATATAAAAAAGCCGCTCTCAATAAGATGAGGCGGCCGAACAATCATAGCGTTTTCGCTTTAGACTTCGTGCTTTGCGCCCCCGACTTTCGTACGGGATTGCCTTTCACTAAATGTTTGTATGTATTAAGCTGTAAATGTTAATGTCATTATATTTATTATTTTGTTCTATTATATATAAAAATGCGTATGCAGTCAATAACTAGTATTGATGGAATTGATAACAATTACTACTAATATTAATGATATCAATATCAATTCCGATTTTTTTGGGTATAAAAAGCAGGCGGTTTGCACGTCTGTAAACATTGACAACCAAGCAAGCTTGTGTTAGATTACCAATAGCACGATTGTAAAAAGGCTCTGAGGGCCTTTTTTAAATGCGCTGATACAAGAGTTGGAGGATGGCCATGCGTACCAAAATCACACTGGCATGCACAGAGTGCAAGCAAAGAAATTACGACACTATGAAGAACAAGAAGAACGACCCTGACAGGCTGGAAATGAACAAATACTGCCGTTTCTGCAAGAAACACACCCCACACAAGGAGACTAAATAGTATAAACCTTGTGCGGTCTGGGTATTTTATTAAACGTTTAGGATGTGAGGGCTATGGCAAAAACAAAACTACTCGGAAATGATCGTAAGGAAAAGCTGGAGCAGCAAAAGAAAGCTGCAAAAAAAGCGAACAAGAAAAAAAGAAAGAGTCCGGCCAGATTTTTTAAGGATATTATTTCCGAGCTGAAAAAAGTCACTTGGCCGACAGCCAAAGACCTGGTCAAGTATGCGGGCGCTGTCATTGCATTCATCATCGTTATCGCCATTATCGTTGGTCTTATGGACTTAGGCTTGACCGCTTTGTTTGACCTTGTTCTAAAAAAATAAGGAGGCGTACCGCCCCTATATCATACGATGTTGGATGGTACACTAGAGTAAATGTCTGAAGAATTAAAGGTTGGCGACGGTTTCGAATCGCCGGAAACAACAGAACAGCCTAAAAAACCTGAGCTTCAGGGCGTGTTTATCAAGCAGGAAAAGACGGATAAGCCCTATTGGTATGTGATTCATACGTATTCCGGTTATGAGAACAAGGTGAAGGTTAACCTTGAGAAGGCAATTGCAAACCGTGGCTTTGAAGATGTCATTCTTGAAGTGAAGGTGCCGATGGAAGAAAGCATCGAAGTCAAGAACGGCAAGAAAAAGCATGTCATGAAAAAGCGTTACCCCGGCTATGTAATGGTCAAGATGATACTTGACGATGAAACGTGGTATGTGGTGCGCAACACGCGCGGTGTTACAGGTTTCGTGGGCCCGGGCTCTAAGCCTATTCCCCTAACCGACAAGGAAGTGCGTGCGATGGGCGTAGAGAATGTGCCCATCAAGCTCGACGTTGAAGTGGGCGAAAACGTGATGGTTACATCGGGGCCGCTTGAAAGCTTCGTCGGCGTTATCAAAGAGGTTCAGCCCGAGAAACAAAAGGTCAAGGTTGTGGTCTCCATGTTCGGGCGGGACACACTGGTCGATCTCGATTTCGTCCAGATAAAAAGGATATAAGAAGGAAACTTCTTTTAGCAAGTGGGAGGATAAATTATTTTCCGCTTGTACCACATTAAAAGAATCAAGGAGGTGTAACCATGGCTAAAAAGATTGCTGGTTACGTCAAACTGCAGATCCCTGCAGGTAAGGCAACGCCTGCCCCGCCGGTTGGTCCGGCTCTGGGTCAGCACGGTGTCAACATCATGGGTTTTTGTAAAGAGTTCAACGAAAAGACTGCCAAACAGGCGGGCTACATTATCCCCGTCGTCATCACGGTGTACGCAGACAGAACGTTCTCGTTCATCATGAAAACGCCCCCGGCACCCGTCCTTATCAAGAAAGCGATCAGTATTGAGAGCGGCAGCGGTGAGCCCAACAAAAAGAAGGTTGGCAAGATCACCAAAGCTCAGCTTAAAGAAATCGCTGAAACGAAAATGCCGGATTTGAACGCGGCAAGCGTCGAAGCTGCCATGAGCATGATTGCCGGAACGGCAAGAAGCATGGGCGTCGAAGTTGTCGACTAGTGAGAATGTGGGAGGCTTATAAAAGCCGCAAAACCACAAGGAGGATAATATGAAAAGAGGAAAGAAATATCTTGAGAGCCTGAAGGCTTATGATAAGTCCACGCTGTATGAACCTATTGAAGCGCTGCAGCTGTCTATCGATACCGCTAAGGCCAAATTTGATGAGACAATCGAAGTCTCGGTACGCCTCGGCGTAGACCCGCGCCATGCCGACCAGCAGGTCAGAGGCGCCATCGTTCTCCCCCACGGCACGGGCAAAACACAGCGCGTGCTCGTATTCGCGAAAGGCGACAGCGCCAAAGAAGCGCAGGATGCCGGTGCGGATTATGTCGGCGGAGACGAGTTTGTGGAAAAGATCAAAAACGAAAACTGGTTTGAATTTGACGTCTGCGTTGCGACCCCCGACATGATGGGTGTTGTCGGTAAGATCGGTCGTGTGCTGGGCCCCAAGGGCCTCATGCCGAACCCGAAATCCGGCACGGTCACCAAAGATGTTGCCAGAGCCATCACGGATATTAAAGCCGGTAAGGTTGAATACCGTGTTGACAAAACGGCCATCGTTCACGTTATCATCGGCAAAAAGAGCTTCGGCAAGGAAAAGCTTGAAGACAACCTGCGCGCTCTCATGGAAGCCCTGATAAAGGCCAAGCCGTCTGCGGCAAAGGGCACTTACTTAAAGAGCGTTGTCGTGTCGTCCACAATGGGCCCCGGCGTGAAGATCAATCCATTAAAATTTATCAGCTAGGTTGACAAATCAGCCAAGATACTGATAAAATACGCTGGTAACTGAATAACCTTTATTCTGCCTAAGACACAGGTGCTTTAACGCTTAATATCCTGTCGAGGAGAGTTGATACGAAAAGAGACCCTTTTTTGTGTGGCTTTCCTACGCAAAGAAGGGTTTTTGGTTATGAGATCCCCGAAAAGCAAAGCTTTTTGGGGGTGATTCAAGTTGAACAAGGAGGTGAACTACTTGGGAGAAAAAGCAATAGAAATCAAAAAGCAAATCGTTCTTGAAGTCAAAGAAAAGATGGAAAAGAGCAAGGGCATCATCTTCTACGACTACAGAGGGCTTAACGTTGAAGAAGTCACAGAGCTTCGCAACAGATTCCGTGAAGCGGGCGTGGAGTATCACGTTATCAAAAACTCGATGCTCAAGCGCGCGGCGGATATGCTCGAAATTAAGGGCTTAGACCAATACCTCGCCGGCCCCACAGCTGTGGCGTTTGGTTACAGCGATCCGGTCGCTCCGGCTAAAGTGCTGGTTGAGTTTGTCAAGAAGGTCAAAAAGACCGAGATCAAATCCGGCGTACTGGGTACAAAGGTCATCGATTTGAATGGCATTCAGGCACTGGCCCAGCTGCCTTCCAGAGAGCAGCTGCTCGCTCAGTTGGCGGGAACACTCAATGCCCCGATCACAGGTCTTGCAAGATCGTTGTCCGGCATCATTTGCAAGCTGGGCTACGCGCTTAACGCAGTCAAAGATCAAAAACAGGCGTAATCGCCGCAAAAAACTAAAAAAGAATTAAAATTTACGGAGGAAATTAAAATGAGCAATCAAGAAATATTAGAAGCCATTGAGAAAATGAGCGTACTCGAGCTGTCCGAGCTCATCAAAGCTATCGAAGACAAATTCGGCGTGAGCGCTGCTGCCCCTGTGGCTGTTGCTGCTGCCGGTCCGGCTGCTGGCCCCGCTGCCGCTGCTGCTGAAGAAGAAAAGACAGAGTTCGACGTGGTTCTTAAGGATGTCGGCGCTGAGAAGATCAAGGTTATCAAGGTTGTCCGTGAGCTGACTGGCCTTGGCCTCAAAGAAGCTAAAGACCTCGTTGACGGCGCTCCCTCCACAGTGAAGGAAGCTGCAGCGAAGGAAGATGCCGAAAACATCATCGCGAAGCTCAAAGAAGCTGGCGCAACAGCAGAACTGAAATAAGTTACGACACAAAAAAGTCTCTTGCGGGTTACCGCAGGAGACTTTTCATTTATCTGTTCAATTTATATAACTGCTCTTCATGTTTGTTTCTATTGACCATTTATATAAAGACTTTATCGGTTTCTCCCTCTTTTATTATATCATGCAAAAAAACTAAATATCAGTCTTATTTTTATAGCTTACACGGTGTATCCTAAGTCTGATTTCATAAAATAGAACCGTAAACGAATAGGCGCTTTAAGCAAAGGAGCACTTGTGATTAAAGATAAAGACATATGGGCATATGAAAATGCATACCTTGACAAAGTGGTCGACGAAATAAAAAACCAGATTGATATCGGCATGAATGCCGCCGACAGATATAAAAGCGAAGCGATAGCGCTGCAAAAGAGCATGTGGGAAGACGCAAAGTGTACGCCCTCCAGCTTGTTTGATTTAGAGAGTGTTGCTCAGATCAATCAGATACAAATGGACTTAGCCAATAAGGCCAGTATTCATAAATTCTCTTCTGAAAAAGTTGACAACTTAAAGAGGATGCAAAAGAGCCCTTACTTTTGCAGAATCGATTTTGCGGAAAAGGACGAAGAGACAGCCGATAAGATTTATATAGGTATGCATAACTTAATCACGGATGATATGCACATTCTCGTGTACGATTGGAGGGCACCCATTTCAGGCATGTTTTATGACTTTGAAATCGGCCCTTCGAGTTATTCCTGCCCCGCCGGCTTGATCGAAGGACAAATACTGCTGAAAAGACAGTATAAGATCGAAGACTCTAAGCTTGTATATATGTTTGACAGCAGCCTTAATATAGGCGACGCGATGCTCCAGGAAATACTCGGCAAAAGCACGGATATCCGAATGCGAACCATTGTTACGAGTATTCAGAAAGAGCAGAATATAGTTATCAGAAACAGCGAGGATAAAATACTCATCGTTGAAGGCCCTGCCGGTAGCGGTAAGACGTCAATCGCGCTCCACAGAGCCGCGTATCTATTATACAAATACCGGGATAACTTAAAATCAGAGAACATACTTATTTTCTCTCCCAACCACGTATTTGAGGATTATATTTCGCATGTGCTGCCGGAGCTCGGCGAAGAAAATATCCGCCGAAGTACGTTCGCGGATTTTTTCAACGCTGCTTTTTTGGCAAACCTGCAAACTGAGACAATGAATCAGCAGATGGAATATGTGTTAAACGCATATCCCAATGATATTAGGCTGGATTGCATCAGGTTTAAGTCTTCGCCGCTCTTTCTGACCGTGCTTAATAGATACGCTGCGCATATTGAAAACGGAATGGTTTTGCAGTTTAAAGACCTGTTCTATAATAACTCTCTCCTGTTTTCCGCAGATGATATGGTAGAGCTATACAAAAAAGCGGATTACCGTTTGCCCTACGCCAACCGTTTTCAAAAAATACGGCAAAGGCTTTTTTCTCTGCTGGACGAGAATCAGAAAAAGAGGCGTGAAAACGCTTCGGATAAAGAGCCGCTCGTTGAAGAAAACCCTAACAAGGAACAGGAATCGGATTCAGAATATCAGCTCGCTAAAAGTATTATTTTTAAGATGACAACTATTAATATTTTCTCGTTATACATCGATCTCTTTAAAAATATCGAATCTTTCATGCAAACGGGCGATAACATCAGCGTCGGCGAGTACCGCAGCTATGCTAATTATACGCTTCAGGAATTACTGCAGGGATTTGTCAGCTATGAGGATCTTGCCCCGATGATTTATCTGAAGACTATGCTTTACGGTGAAAACGCGGCGGCTTCCATCAAGCATATCATTATTGATGAAGCGCAGGACTACACCGCCGTGCAATATGAGATCTTCAAAACCGTGTTTAAAAACGCTAATATGACGATTCTGGGGGACATCAACCAAACTGTCAATGGCTATATGAACATCGGGAATTTTGATATAATCCCGGACACGTTCAATACGATGAATTTAAGAAGAGTCACGCTCACAAAAAGCTACCGTTCGAGCAAGGAGCTGGCTGATTTTTGTAAAGCGCTGCTCTTATCCCCCGCTGATACGCAGCAGCTTGACAGACACGGCGCAAAACCGAAGGTCATTCAGGTGAGCAATAGCCGCCTTTATCAAAAAATCGCTGAAGATATCATTGATTTAAAAGCGAAAGGTTATAAACTGATCGCAGTCATTTGTAAAACCGCATCATCATGCAAGGCTGTCTATCATTCGATCCGCTCATCTGTGGATATCAGTTTGATCTCGAATCAGAATGAAGTGTATTACGGCGACGTGGTCGCGATCCCCTCTTATCTTGCCAAAGGCTTGGAATTTGATGCTGTTCTGGTCCATTCCATAGAGGATACGGACTATTCTATGCCTGAAGACAGAAGGCTGCTGTATACGATCTGCACCCGCGCTTTGCATGAGCTGTATATGTATTACTCAGATACGATGTCGGGTTTTATGTCAGGCATAGATGAAGGGCTGTATACGATTGAGAATCTGACAAGATAGAGTTTTGCCATTCTCCCGACCTTGCCACATCCCTGTGACAATGATAATATATGATCACATGCGATGGGGAAGCACCCATGTAGCTTTAGATCCATAAGCTCGGCTTATCAACGCGCTGCGATAATCTAGCTCTGCCAGCCTTTCGGCGAATATGGCTATATGAAAAAACACTTAAGCAAGGATAACTCCCATGAAAACGACTAAAACAACACCTGTGCGCGTGGCCTGCAGAGCCAAAACGCCGCTTGGCGTGTTCACAGCGCTGTATGAAGACGGTATCATCCGCCGCGTGCTGTTTCCTGACGAAACGGCAAATGCGCTGTATATGGAATTTGATGATACGCTCCCCTTTGCCGTCCAGATGAACGAGTATTTTGCGGGGCAGCGCCGCCGCTTTGATCTGCCCGTCCTGATACCCGGCACGCCTTTTCGTCAAAGCGTATACCGCGCGGCTATGGCGATTCCGTATGGTCGCACCGCGTCATATTCGGATGTGGCGCTCGCCGCTGGACACCCTTTGGCCATGCGCGCCGTGGGCACGGCCATGAAGCTCAATCAACTCCCCCTCATCATCCCCTGCCACCGCGTTGTTCACAAGGCTGCGAACAGAGACGCTTACCGCGGTGGGTTGGATTTAAAGAGCTTTCTGCTCACGCTGGAAGAGCAGCACGCCTGAATTTATATACTCTATTTTTGTATTTTTTAATTTTTTACAGTTACGAAACGCCATTAGTTGTTTATATGTAATATGGTATTTTTTCGTCATGCCACATAGAGACAATTTTGACGATAAATTAAGAACAAACAAGGCGGAAAAGACAAAAATGCATACACTTATGCTCAACGACCTGCTTCAGGTATCAAAACAACACAACGCGACAGACCTGCATATTTGCGTGGGCTCTTATCCGCTTATGCGCGTAAACGCGAAACTGCAAACCGTGCCCGGTACGTGCGTGCTCTCACCAGATGACGCGGCGTGTATTGTCGAGGAATGCCTCGACCCCATGAGAAGAGACGCGTTAAAGGAAAAAAAGGTCATCGATTTTTCTTATTCGATCAGCGGCTTTGGGCGTTTCCGCTGCAATATCTACAAGCAGCGCGGCACCTATGCCATGGCGGTGCGCATGCTGCCGCCTCAGATACCGCCGTTTGAAACGCTGGGCTTGCCGGACACCATATTGCGCTTCCCCAAAAAGACAAACGGGCTCGTGCTGCTGACGGGCGCGACGGGCTGCGGCAAATCCACAACGCTCGCCAGCCTTATCAATATCATCAACAAAGAATACCCATACCATATACTGACCATTGAAGACCCGGTGGAATACCTGCACAGTCACGGGAAAAGCCTCGTCACACAGCGCGAGGTCGGCGAAGACGCGGCATCGTTCGCGTCCGCGCTGCGCAGCGCATTGCGGCAAGACCCGGATGTGATCATGGTGGGTGAAATGCGCGATCAGGAGACAATGGCTATTGCGCTGTCTGCGGCCGAAACGGGGCATCTCGTGTTCTCCACGCTGCATACCGTGGGCGCGGTGAAAACGATAGACCGCATCCTTGACACGTTCTCCACGGATCAGCAAAACCAGATTCGAAGTCAGCTCGCTACGGTACTCGAGGGTATCGTGTCTCAGGTGCTGCTGCCGCGCAAGGACGGCACCGGACTTGTGGCCGCAAGCGAAGTGATGGTGGCAACACCCGCCGTGCGCAACCTGATACGTGAGGGCAAGCACTATCAAATCAGCAATATCATACAGACCGGTAAGGATCAGGGCATGAGCTCTCTGGAGAGGAATTTAGCGGAGCTGGCTGCCAAGGATATCGTGGATGAAAAAGTCGCCAAGATCAAGGCGCAGGACGTCAAGCTGTTTGAGCAGTATCTGGCGCTTGCGAAGCAATAAAGGAGATACCGCATGAAAAAAGCCAAGGAGCTTTCAAGCTCGGATTTATCGTCACTCTCGCGCCAATTGGCGCTTGTCGTGAATTCCGACCTGTCGCTGCAGGAGGGCATGCAGCTTATTGCCGAGCAAAGCAAATCTGGCCGGGTTAAGGAGCTGCTGGCGCGCGTTGAGGAGCGGCTCAACGAAGGCGATTCGCTTGCTGCCGCGTTTTCCAAGGAAACGGAACTGCTGCCCGACTTTTATATTCATACGATTACCATCGGCGAGCAGAGCGGTAATCTGGACAAGGTGCTTGAGCGTATCGCCGATTCGTATGATAAGGATACCAAAATAGCGGCCAAGGTCATGTCGGCCGTTACCTACCCTATCATATTGACGGTGCTCATGCTCTGCGTGATCGTGCTGCTGCTGGCCGAAGTGCTGCCCATGTTCGACGAGGTGCTTTCGTCGGTAGGCGGAGAGATGCCGGGTATCACGCGGGCGCTCATGGATATCGGACGCTTTATCAGCACGTACTTCTACATACTCATCGCCATCGTAGCGGCGGCAGTGATCGCCGTAATCGTGATGCGCCAGACGGAAAAGGGCCGCGAAACGCTGGACGCTCTCAAGCTTAAAACGCCTATACGGCGCGGCATCGTGAAAAACACGGCGGCGGTGCGCTTTGCACGTACGTTGGCTATGCTGATCAGAAGCGGCATCGGGCTGGCCGAGAGCGTACGCATGACAGGCAACATCGTGATGAATACGCGCATCAAAGCGCTGATATTGCAAGCGGCGAACAGTATCGAGCAGGGAAGCACATTGAAGCAGGCGCTGCTGTCTTTGGGGCTGTTCCCGGGGCTGCTGCTGCGCATACTCGCTGTTGCGGAAAGCACGGGTCATACAGACGACATGCTGGATCAGGCGGCGGATGTGATGGAGGAAGAGCTGGATGAACGGCTGACCAAGCTGACCACAGTCTTAGAACCCGCGCTGATCATTGCATTGTCCATCATTGTCGGCATCGTGCTGATATCTGTGATACTGCCTGTCACCCGTATTATGAACGCTGTGGGTTAACATATGAAAAGAATCAATCTGTCCTTCATATCTGTGATCGTATCCATACTCGTCATTGCCTCGGCAGTGGCTGTGGTTTTTGTTGCGATCGACAGCTTTGGCGACAACTACAGTGATAAGAAGCTCGCCGAGATACGCGACACGGTGCTGAGCTATGTGGCGCAGTGTTATGCACTGGAAGGCAAATACCCCGACGATTTAGCCTACTTGGAGGATAACTACGGTCTCGTGCTGGATAGGGATAAATATATCTACCATTACAGCATCTTTGCGTCCAACGTTTATCCGGACGTAAAGGTGATTCCGATCGGCGAGAAAGGAAAATAGCATGCATTCAAGAAGCAAGGTATTCGCGATCGAGTCTATCACCGTCATGCTGGTCATGGTGCTGTTTGCACTCGTGGCTTTTCTCGTGATCAGCGCGGGTTCCAACGCATACAACACCATCATCGACGACAAGGAAAATACGCAGAGCGCACGGACAGCCTACTCGTATATCAATATGAAAATGCGGCAGAACGACTCTGCCGGCAGTATCGGCGTTGTCGATACCGAGTTTGGCAGCACGCTCAAAATCGATTCCGAAGACGGACAGTATTGCACCTATATTTTCTTTTCTGACGGCGCGCTGTATGAATGCTTAACGCTTAGCGGTAACGACCCCGCCGTGAGCGCTGCCAACAAGATCACCACGCTCAGCGGCTTTTCACTGAAAAAGAACGGCGCGCTCATTACCATCACCTGTGTCTGCAAGCACGGAGATACCGAACAGACCGTGGAAGGGACGGTGGGACTGCGCACATGAACAATATAACAAAAAACCGTAACAAAGGCTTCACGCTCGTTGAAGTGATTATTGCCATCGCAGCGCTGGGTATCATATGCGCTGTTTTGCTCCGTCTTTTTGTGCTCGCGGGAGACACCAATAAGCACGCAAGCGGTATGCAGTCCGCGCAGCTTCATGTGACTTCCGCCGCCGAGGTGTTTGCGGGATCAGATTCCGTTGAAAAAGCGCTTGATTATCTGGGACTTAATGCAGCAGATGATATAACGGGCAGCTACACGATGGAAAAAGACGGCCTTGATATACTGATTGATATTACCAAAGGGGACGACGACGGCTATCCGGGTACGCTGTATCAAATTAACTTAAGGGCATTGGACGGCGATAAGGAACTTGCGGCCATAGCCACGGCCAAATACGACAAGGAGGCGCTCTCATGAAACGCGTAATGTCATCCCGCAAAGGGGCCTCCTCCATACTCGTGATACTGCTGCTCGTGGTTCTCGTCGTTTTCGGCATCGCAGCGCTGACCACGGCGCTTTCCAGCCTGCGTCTGGGGCAAAAAGCCGCGGAGTGGGGCGGTGAATACTACGCCGTTGAAGCACAGGCGCAGCAGCGTTACGCGCAGATCGATAAGGCTGTTTATGAAGCATACGACGCGGGCGGCGATATTTCCGCGAACATCGAAGAACGTCTTGCTGTACTGGAATTCGGCACGCTGACCGACACGCAGGATGGACAGCTTTTGATCACATATGAAACATGGCAGAACGAG
The DNA here is from genome assembly GCA_023436115.1 of Bacillota bacterium. GTDB lineage: Bacteria > Bacillota > Clostridia > Christensenellales > SZUA-584 > SZUA-584. Next base: position 12,005 of record JAEZKQ010000003.1, read on the forward strand.
TTAGGTATATCAGCCACTTTGGCGCTGGACACAGGCGACAAGGACAGCCTCAAAATCGTCAAGTGGCAGCAAATACAATGAAAACGGCACTATACCATATTAACTGATGATAAAAAAGAAATTCACACTTATGCTGCTTGCGCTGTTGACCGTGCTCGTTCTTGCGGGCTGTTCAGGCAGTGAAAATGAAGAAATATTAACGCTGACGGACGATGAGATCAAATTGGCTTACGCCCAGCGTATCACGAATCCGGAGCTTGTTAGTGATGAAAAGCCGGATGAACCTATCTGCACCGATTACGCTGACAAGGGGCTTTTGCGTATCTGCTATCAGAGCGAAGCGAATACTAAGATCAAGCTGCAGGTGCTTAAAGATGACGAGCAGATCGTTTATAATTTAAAGGCCGACGGCAGCATTGAGGATTTTCCGCTGCAATACGGCAGTGGGGAGTATACCGCGCGCATCATGCAGAATGTGAAAGGCGATGATTATATCGCGTTGGAATCCAAGACATTTACAGTCTCTATCAGTGACCAAACGCAGGTTTTCCTGCATTCCATACAAAATGTGAACTGGGACTACGACATGTTGCCCATTCAGGATGTACGCAAGATCATCGCCGCCGCGCTGGAGCTTGCCTCAGATGCGGAGCTTAAGGACGCATGCGCTGACGATCTGTATAAATACGTCGCTAAAAATATCAGCTACGACGATAATAAGGTTTTCGATTTGGAATACGACTATGTGCCCGATATCGAGCAGACGTATAGGGACGGCAAAGGCATTTGCTACGACTATTCGTCGCTGTTGGCCGCGATGCTGCGCAGTATCAACATTCCGACTAAGCTGGTGAAGGGTTATGCAGACTACAACCCCACCGTATATCACGCTTGGAACGAGGTTTTCTTGGGCGGCCAGTGGTTTGTGATCGACGTCACATATGATTCCACAATGGGCGTATATACCCCGATATTCAAGGACGCAGATGGGTATACCAAGGTATACGAGTATTAAGACTGGTCACACATGGGGGGTTCCCTTAGCAGGGGAGCCCCTTTTTATTTGAAGGAGCAGTGGCCAAAAGCAAGCTTTTTCTCTACCTCAGGCAGCTTTCGCTGACAGCTCCTGTTCCACTCCTTATGGGTCGTACAAGCCCCGCCAATACATGCGTATCAGAGCGGGCATCCACAGGACGCCCCTATGGTTCAAGGGGGCGTATTTTTTCGCCAAATACCGCCAAATTCGGCCTAACTTTATATTGACTTCATAATATCATTTATGCTTTAATATATTTGTTTGTTTACAAAGAGTAAACTTGAAGTTTAATATAGTGTGCTTGCACGAAAGGGCAAATTGCTTTGGAAATTGGAAAAAAAGTCAAGGATCTGCGCATCCGTTTGGGACTGACGCAGGAGGATCTGGCCGACAGAGCGGAGCTCTCCAAGGGATTTATATCCCAAGTGGAGAGAGACTTGACCTCGCCATCCATTGCCACGCTTGAGCAGATTTTAGAGTGCTTGGGTACCACGCTGAAGGACTTCTTTGCCGAGGTTCAGGAGCAGCCAAAAACGGTCTACAAGAAGCAGGATATGTATGTGAAGACCGATTTAGAGCAGGGCACGGAAATCGTCTGGCTGCTGCCGGGCGCGCAAGGCTGCTCATTAGAGCCGATACTGCTTTCCCTGGAGCCGAACGGCAAGACGTGGCCCGACCCGCCGCACGAGGGCGACGAATTCGGCTATGTGCTAAGCGGCACCATTACCCTGCACCTGGGCGACAAGCAACTGCGCGTAAAACGCGGCGAAAGCTTCTTCTACAGTCCGAAGCACACGCACTATCTGGAAAACACAAGCGGCCAAACGGCAAAAGTGATATGGGTGTCGTCCCCGCCGACTTTTTAAGCTACCGGAGTCAACGATGAAAAAGATACTTGAACTTAAAAACATAAGTAAAGACTTTGAAAAGGGCGAGGTCTTAAACGACATCAACCTGTATGTGCGCCAGGGCGAGTTTTTAACGCTGCTGGGGCCTTCGGGCTGCGGCAAAACCACGCTTCTGCGCATTATCGGCGGTTTTGAAACGCCCACGAACGGTTCTGTCTTTTTTGACGGTAAGGACATCACATCGCTGCCGCCCTATATGCGTCAGGTCAACACGGTGTTTCAGCATTTTGCGTTGTTCCCGCACCTCAATGTATACGATAACATCGCCTTTGGGCTCAATATCAAAAAGCTGCCCAAGGATGAGATTAAAGCCAAGGTGACGGACATACTCGCGCTCACGAATCTTCAGGGCTTTGAAAAGCGCCATATCAGCAAGCTTTCGGGCGGAGAAAAGCAGCGTGTCGCCATTGCGCGCGCGCTCGTTTGCGAACCGTCGCTGCTGCTGCTGGATGAGCCCTTGGGCGCGCTTGATTTAAAGCTGAGAAAGGCCATGCAGATCGAGCTTAAGAACATGCATAAAAAGCTCGGGCTTACCTTTGTGTACGTGACGCACGATCAGGAAGAAGCCATGATGCTTTCGGATACCATCGTGGTCATGAAAGACGGTAACATTCAGCACGTGGGCACACCTGAGGATATCTACAACGAGCCCAGCAACGCTTTTGTGGCCGATTTTATCGGCGAGAGCAATATTCTGCCCGGGCGGTACTTGGGTAACGAACGCGTGGAATTCGCGGGCGCGTCTTTTTCATGCCTCCCCCATCCGTTTGCCGCGGGTGACAATGTCGACGTCGTGGTACGGCCTGAGGACATTGAGCTTGTGAAAGACGGCGGACAGCTAAGCGGCATCGTCACGTCGTCGGTATTCATGGGCGTGCATTATGATATCCGCATCAGGGACGACAACGGCAACGAATGGCTCGTGCAATCCACCAAGACACCCGGCGAGGGCAACCGCGCCCATCTCTTTATAGACAACGACTGCATTCATCTGATGCCGAAGGAGGCCTCATGAAACGCAAGGCATTCTCCGCACCTTACATCATATGGATTCTGATATTTGTGATCGGCCCGATACTCATCACACTTTTTTATGCTTTTGGACAGGGCGAATGGACACTAGACAATTTGTCCAAGGCCTTTTCGGGCGACTATATCATTACGTTTGGCGATTCGGTGCTCACCGCGCTGATCGTCACGGGCATCTGTCTTCTGATCGGATATCCGGCAGCCTATATCATATCCCGGCTGCGCACCTCCACCGCGCGCTTCATCATCATACTCATGGTAATGCCCATGTGGATGAACTTTTTGCTGCGAACCTACGCATGGAAGGCGCTGCTGGATCCCAGCGGCATCATCAACCAGCTGCTTATGAGTATCGGCATACCGTCTCAGCAGCTCATTAACACGCAGGGCGCTGTGATCATGGGCCTGCTATACAACTTCCTGCCGTTTATGATACTGCCCATATATACCGCCATTCAAAAGATGGATAGCGGCCTCATTGAAGCTTCCAGCGACCTTGGTGCGGGCAAGCTGCAAACCTTCGGACGCGTGATACTGCCCCTGAGTATGCCGGGCATCATAACCGGTATCGTCATGGTGTTTATGCCGGCCATCACCACGTTCGTGGTCACAAAGCTTTTGGGCGGAGGGCATTACTTTATGTATGGTGACCTTATTGAGTTTCAGTTTACCACCGCGCGGGACTGGAACTTTGGCTCGGCATTGGCCGTGGTCATGTTCCTGCTGATGCTCGTCAGCATGATTATCATGCGGCGCATTGATAAGGATGGCGAGGGGTACATGCTATGAAACGGTTCATCAAACGCTTTTACGTCGGTCTTATATTGCTGTTCCTGTACCTGCCCATCATGACGCTGATCGCTTTTTCGTTTAACGAAAGCAAGACGATGGCGCGTTGGGATGGTTTTTCGTTAAAATGGTACGGTGAGCTTTTCACTGACCCCATCATTTTGAACGCCATTGTCGTTACGCTGACCATCGCGCTGCTCGCTTCGCTGCTGGCCACTGTGATCGGCACAATGGCGGCCTTTGGCATCAACAGTATGAAAAAGCGCTCTAACTCTTTGATTTTGAGCGGCACTTACATACCCATGATCAACGCGGATATCGTGACGGGCGTCTCCATGCTGCTGCTGTTCATATTGCTCAAAATTCCGCGCGGCTATGTGACCATGCTGATCGCGCACACCACGTTTTGTCTGCCTTATGTGGTGCTCTCGGTGCTGCCGCGGCTTAAAGCTATGGACACCGCGCTATATGAGGCGGCTCTTGATATGGGCGCAACGCCGCGTCAGGCGATATTCAAAGTCGTGCTGCCGGATATCATGCCGGGCGTGGTAACCGGGTTCATACTTTCATTCACGCTCTCGTTTGACGACTTTGTGATCAGCTTCTTCTCGACACAGGGCGCGCTGCCCAATCTGTCGGTGTATATCTATTCGATGGCAAAGCTGGGCATCAACCCCAAGATCAATGCGCTCTCGGCTATCATGTTTGTTGTGGTGATCGTTTTGCTTATCATTATCAACAAACGCAGCCCCGATATACTCGCGGCGCAAAAGAAAACCAAGGGTCGTTCCGGCTTAGAGGCATAATTATATATTTAAGGAGAAAGAGATGAAGAAAACTGTCATTGTGCTCATCGTCGTTGTGCTGATGGTATCCGCTCTGCTGGGCGGCTGCGCCGGCCAATCTGACGGCACGGAAAAAGTGACGCTCAACGTCCTGAACTGGGGCGATTATATGGAAGACTCGCTGATCACCACGTTTGAACAGCAGTACGACTGGATCGATATCAACTATGTGACCGTTCCTTCCAACGAAGAGATGTATGCCATCGTGACCACGGAAGGCTCGGATTTTGACCTGCTTTTCCCGTCCGACTATATGGTGGAGCGTCTGATCAACGAAGACATGCTTGCGCCCATCAACTACGACAATATCCCCAACGCAAAATATTTGGCCGATTTTAATCTGGCGCAGTCTTATGACGAAGGCAACGTTCATTCCGTGCCGTATACATGGGGCACGGTGGGCATACTCTATAACAAGAAGATGGTGGAAGAGCCTAAGAGCTGGGATGTGCTTTGGGACGAGCAATACGCCGGGAAGATCTATATGTACGACAGCATGAGAGACTCCATTGCTGTCTCACTGCTATACTTAGGCTACGATATCAACACAAGAAGTGACGCGGAGCTGGCTGAAGCGGTGGAAGCGCTCAAGACGCAAAAGCCCCTTGTTCAAAGCTACGGCGGCGATGAAATGCGCGACAGCATGATCAACGGCAGCGGCGCATATTGCGTGACCTACTCGGGCGACGCGGTGTTCTCCATGATGGAAAGTGAGGATTTAGGCTATGCGGTGCCGGAAGAAGGCTCGAACCTGTGGTTCGACTGCATGGTGATACCCAAGAACAGCCAGCATGCGGAAGCTGCGGAAACATTCATCAACTTCCTGCTGGACCCCGCAAACGCAACGCTCAACATCGAATACATCGGCTATTCCACGCCCAACACCGAGGTGCTTAAAAACATCGACGAATGGTATGTGAACAACAACGCGTTTAACCCGGCTGACGATGTGGTGAAGCGCTGCACCGTTTACCACGACCTTGGCGAGTTCGAATCCAAATACGCCGAAGCTTGGCAGGAGGTCAAGTGGTACACACCGTGATGTAATTCCCAAAGCATATTAGTAACATTGTAAAAAGATGCCCCGCTTGCGCTATAGCGAAGTCAGCGGGGCGTTTTTGTATTGAAAAGCATGAAAGGTTTTTATTTTGAGTTATCGTCATTATACGAATCATTTGGCCTGTTTCTTGCGGCTTGACAATCTGTTTTTTGACAATATAGCATTGACTTTTTATGACGAATAATGGTAAAACAATATGACGCTCTTTATCGCACTGCTGCGCGGAATCAGCGTGGGCGGCAAAAATATGTTCAAAGTGGCTATACGCAAACTACCCGGTCATCTGACAAAGCCGGATGAAGCCGCCACCGTGCGCAACTGGAAGACGCTCGCCCATCCGGGCCAATTGGCGGCCGAGATGTGGGTTTAGCGCCCCGCTTTAGTTCGAGGCTCGGTCATCGTTCTATATATTCTATTTTATCATTCGGAGGTCTCTATGAAGGTTATCGCGATCAACGCAAGCCCGCGAAAAAACGCCAACACTGCCACGATGCTTACTCATGCCCTGGAGGGCGCCGCATCTGAAGGCGCGCAGACAAAGCTCATCCATCTTTATGATATTGATTTTAAGGGCTGCATAAGCTGCTTTGCGTGCAAGCAAAAGGACTCCAAGAGCTATTTAAGATGCGCCGTGAACGACGGTCTGCAAAGCGTTCTGCGAGAGATCGAGGAAGCGGACGCACTGCTGCTCGGCTCCCCCATCTACTATAGCTGTGTGACGGGGGAAATGCGCAGCTTCTTGGAGCGGCTGATATTTCAGTGCCTTATCTATGATGCCAACTACACCAATGATTTTGTGAAGAAGATGCCCACCGCTTTTATTTTCACGATGAACATGCGAAACGAGTATCTGGACATGGCAGGCTACAACGTCTATTTTGAGAATATGCGAGCCGCCATGGCCCGAACGTTTGGCTCATGCGAAACATTGCTCTCCACCGATACCTATCAGTTCGACGATTACGCAAAGTATGAGACATCGGCGTTTGACGCGCAGGATAAGGCCGAGCGGCACAAGACCGTGTTCCCGCAGGACTGCGAAAAGGCGTTTGAGCTGGGCGCGCGGCTCATAAGGCAGGCGTGACATATCTTAGCAAAAGCAAAAAGTCAGCAAACCGCTGACTTTTTTTATAGCGAGATTATTTTCCAAACTTATAAGGCCCTCTTTTTCGCCATATTCATCATCGCGAGGCCGTAGAAGAGCAGGCCGGTGACGATAAGAAACGCGATGCTCATGAGCGGCGTGACGGTAAAGTCCCCAAACTGGTACGATACACCCATCATGCTGTTAAATCTGTCCAGCGCCTGCTGCGGCGCACCCGCAAACGACGCGTCGATAGGCGCGCTCATCACGGTCTGACGCATCAGCGACGCCGCGTGTGAGACCGGGAAAACCTTCACAACCGTCTGCACCGCTTCGGGCAAGTTGCCGATGGGCAGATAGATGCCCGCGATAAAACCGATCAGCGTGCCGATGATCGTGCTGGCGGTGGTATAGGCGTTCTGGCTCTTAAAGAACGACACGACAAAGCACATAAGCGCCGTATTGGAGAGCGTTGCGAGCAGAATGACACCGAACACTTTCAGTGCCGCCAAAGCGCCCAGCAGCTCGCCCCCGTTTAATATCACATAGACTTCAGACAGCACCAGCGCCACAACGCTCATGATGACGCCGATAATAAACACACTCAAGAGATATCCCGCCGTGATGCGGCTTCTTTTAATGGGCGCGGAATAAAAATCCTTGGCGATTTTCTTTGTTTTGTCCTCCACCATGATGCCAAACGCGCCCAGTGTAGTGGTGACAGACGTGACTGCGAGCAGACCTGCGATCAGCCAGCTGTCCATGAGAAATCTGGCCCCGTCCATTTGGGGCAGTTCGCCCAGCCATACGTCGCCCAGAAATAGCGCGTACAGGCCGATGATAATAAATACGGCAAGCAATGAAAAGAACACCGCGCTTTTGTCTCGAAAATAAAGTTTGACGTTCCGTTTAATAAATGTGCTCATTCTCTTAACTCCTTTCCTGTGATGGCGATAAACGCATCGTCCATGGTTCCCCGAAGCACTTCAAAGCCATAAATATATGCCTTGCACCGCTCCAGCAAGGGCAGCGCCGACATGGTGTCTTGCAGCTTCACGATTATCTGGTCGGCCACCTGAGAATAGCTGCAGCCCGCTTCATCGAGCACATCACGCAACCGTTGCTCATCCTTGCAGACCAGCCGCAGCAGATCGTTCGCGAACTGCATTTTGAGCTCGGCGGGTGTTCCCTTGGCCACAATACTGCCGTGATCGATCACGATCACATAGTCGGAGTGGGCGGCTTCCTCCATGTAATGCGTGGTTAAAAACACTGTCATGCCTGTTTTTTCTTTGAGCTCTTGAATCATGTTCCAGACGCTTTTGCGCGTTTGCGGATCAAGCCCTGTTGTGGGCTCATCAAGGAAGAGTATTTTGGGTGTGTGTATCAGCGCCCGCGCGATATCCGCCCTGCGCCGCTGGCCGCCCGAGAGCTTGCCGTAGGGGCGGTCTATAAAGCCCATGACATCTGTCGCGACTGCCGCGCTTCGCACCGCCTGCTCTATCTTGATTTTGTCCTTAAAATAAAAACCCGCCCTAATGCGCAGGTTCTCCCCTACCGTGAGCAGCGAATCCAGCACGCTGTCCTGAAACACCACGCCGATGCTGTGCCTGATGGCTTCATCCTCCTGGCCCATCTTGTACGCATCTACCGTCACGTCGCCCTCATCGAAGGCCAGCAGGGTACAGAGTATGTCGATGGTGGTGGATTTGCCCGCGCCATTCGGGCCTAAAAACGAAAACAGCTTTCCTTGCTCCACATAAAAATCAATCCCCTTCACTGCCTGCACATCGCCGTAGGATTTCTTTAAGTTTTTCACCTCAATGATCTTTTTCATATTTCAAATCTCCTTTCGGCCACGATAACATCCAGGACACTTCCGCACAATATGTCGGAGATCAAGATGCAAATAGATGCCGTAAGATGCAAAAAAGCAGCGGTGAGTTGCTTATCACCGCCGCTTAAGCTTGGCGAAAAGCCTTCGGCCTTCCCCCAGATTATCGGTTTCGTCTGCTTCGGCTTGCTCCTCGCCATGCCCGAAACTGCGCAAAACCACAAGGTGTGGGCTTCGGTGGGTATCACCCGTCTTGCCCCTACGGATTATAATACTTCTCTTAAAATGATATTGAATTTCATTTACCGCTGCTTTGCAATATAGAAAGCTGATTCAGCCGGTATTCTTGTGTTTGTATTCAGCAAGCCTTTCGTTAAGCATACTTGCCACTTTTTCATCCCGTTTATACGTAAAATAACAAACAACCACGTATACAAGCGCGAACATCGCAATAAATATGACAGGCTGAACGATATTCCGCCAATCAATCCAGTTCCAGTGGTATGTAAAGAACAAGAGAAGCACAATCAGTATACATAGGTGAATGATCTGCCTTGTCAGCATTTGTTTCTTCATGAGCTCTTTTTTGGAGTAGAATACAAAGCCCGGCAGCGTGCAGAAAAACGAGAGCGCCGCAACCTGCCATAGCAGTTCTATGCCGAACCGAACATCTTGATAGAAGATCGTACAGAAAACGGTGGCCGAAAGCGATATACCTGCGGTAATCAATAAAAAATCCAGCAGCATTTCCTTAAGCTTTATTATCACGTTGCACTCCCCTTTCCTACAGCATCAGCTTATTTTTTAGATCAGGCACGTACTGTCTTGATATGATCACCTTTTCCTGGTTGTCCAGCGTGGCTTCAAGACGCCCGCTGTACGCCGGGCTTAAAAATGTAATCCTTTGCAGATTCAATATCACCGACTTGGAGACTCTTATAAAGTCGCTGCCGGCAAAAATCTCCTCGATCTCATACAGCTTGTATTTGGAATCAAAAACCTTTTGGCGGCAGCAGATAAAGACCTTGTTGTCCACCGCTTCAAAGTAATAAATCTCGTCGGGGTCAAGGCGGTGTATATCGTTTCCGTCAAGGCCGATAATTGTTTGTTTATGCGTTTTGATATTGTTGATAAACTGCAAAAGCTCTTTGCTCATCTGCCTGCACCGGATCACAATCTGATCCTCTTCTCCAATGCCCGGCTCTTCAATGAGTATTTTCATCTCATGCGTTCCTCACAGATAAAATCAGAACCATATAACACCATGATACGTTGATACGATCATGAAATCAAGATGAATAAGTAAATGTCTTTTTAGGTTGGAACGGTCACCTTTTGCCTACGATGCTCTCGTAGTCAAACAGCTCATCCATTTCGGTGAGCTCGTTGACCATGAAGGCGCGGATATATTCTTTGTCTCGCGTGATGGAATGGATATAGTAGCCGTTCTTCAAATAAAAAGCCACGGCAGAGCGCATCCGGCTGGCGGTATGCAGCGCGATGGCGCGCACCCCAAGCGTCGTACATTCTCTCTTTACCTTTTCCAGCAGCAGCCCGCCGATGCCCAGCGACTGGTACTCAGGGTCAACGGCCAGCCGCGACAGATACGCGATATCCTGCTCCAGCACCTCAAAGCGCACCGAACCCGCCGCTTTGCCGTCTACCTCGCAAAGATAAACGTGTTTGCTTTGTATATCGCTTAATATGGCATCGTCCGTCTCATGCAGCGCCGCCACGTTGTTCTCGCGGCGTATCTCGCGCGCGTAGTCGGTAAACGCCTTGCGCGTCACACGTTTGATATCGGCGACATCGGCATCGCCTGCCTTTTTAAATACGATACTTTCCATCATAAAACACCTATCATTCATTGGAGGCTCTGCCTCCAAACCTCCGCCAAAGGAACTTATCCCTTTGGAATCCCTTTTAAAAAAGGCCATGTCTATGGCCTTTTCTCTTGTCTTTTAGTTCTATTCTTCAAGAAAAGAACGGGGAGCGCGAGGGCAGAGCCCTCGTAAAAAATCCTAACGGCCCATGAGCAGCGCCATAACGGCCTTCTGCGCATGCAGACGGTTCTCGGCTTCGTCAAAGACAACGCTGTGCGGCCCGTCGATGATGTCGGCTGTGACTTCCTCGCCGCGGTGCGCGGGCAGACAGTGCAGGAATATATAATCCTTTTTGCAGTGCGCCGTCAGTGCTTCGTTCACCTGAAAAGCCGTGAAATGCTTGTATTTGTCCGAAGCGCCACTCTCCTGCCCCATGCTGGCCCATACGTCGGTATACACCGCGTCGGCATCCTGAGCGGCCTCAACGGGGTCGTGCGTGATCACAATTTCCGCGCCGCTGAGCTGTGCGGCTTCTTTCGCCGCAGTCAATACATCCGCGTCCGGCTCGAACCCCTGCGGACACCCCACGCTGATATCAAGCCCTAATTTGGCGCAGCCCACAAGCAGCGAGTTGGCCACGTTGTTGCCATCGCCGATAAACGTCATCTTGCCCGTCAAACTGCCCTTGTGTTCGTAATACGTGAGCAGGTCGGCCAGTATCTGGCACGGATGCAGCATGTCAGTTAAGCCGTTTATGACGGGGATCGTGCCGTACTTAGCGAGATCCTCCACGTCGCTTTGCTTGAATGTGCGGATCATGATGCCGTCTACCATGCGCGAAAGCACCTGCGCCGTGTCGCTGATCGGCTCGCCGCGGCCCAGCTGAATATCGTTGCTGCTTAAAAACTGCGCGGTGCCGCCCAGCTGATAGATGCCCGCTTCAAACGACACACGCGTGCGCGTAGAGCTTTTGGTGAATATCATCGCCAGAATCTTGCCTGCCAGCAGTTGCGGGCGTACGCCCTCTTTGAGCTGGTTTTTGAGCGTCAGCGCAAGGCTTAAAACCTGCAATATCTCATCGCTACTATAGTCGGAGAGGCGCAGCAGATGCTTCTGCGCGAACTCTTTTTGCGGCTTATAACTCAATAGATCAATCATGACGGACTCCTTTTCTAATATTTCAAATAATCGCCCAAGGGGATATGATGCTCTTGGATATTGTCCGCGCTCATCACGGACAGCAGCGCCTTTAATGTATCCATCGAGGTGATGCAAGGCACGTTGAATTCCATCGCGGTACGCCTGAGTATAAACCCGAGACGGTCTAAAAGCTTGCCGCGTGTGGGCGTGTTGATCACCATGGATATTTGCCTGTCTTTGAGCGCCATAATCACATGGTCTTTGGACACCAGCGTGCAATCCAGGCCCTGCTTGGAAAAATAATCGTATGTGTGGTCTGTGCAGGCGATGGCAAAGCCCATATCTTTCATCTGCCGGGCAGAAGCTATCGCTTCTTTTTTGTCGCGTTCAGTGATGGAGAACAGTATGGGCAGATCGGCCCGCGGAGGCTTTACGCCGGATGCCACGAACGCTTTTTTCAGCGCGGCGAGGTACGATTCGTCCGTGCCCATCACCTCGCCCGTGGATTTCATCTCGGGCCCTAAGAATATATCGACCGTGGTCAGCTTGGAAAATGAGAACACAGGCGCTTTGACCGTGATCAGCTTGCTCTCCTTATACAGCCCCGTTGCATAGCCCATACCGGCCAGTGTCTCGCCCATCATAATGCGCGTAGCCAGAGCCACCATGGGCACGCCCGTTACCTTGGAAAGTATGGGCACTGTGCGGCTGGCTCTGGGGTTTACCTCAAGCACATAAACCTTGCCCGTCGGGTCGATGACAAACTGTATGTTGTAAAGCCCTTTGATGCCCAGCTCCTTGCCGATGCGTATCGCGTAGTCTACGATGGTGCTCTTGGTATCGGGGCTGAGCGTCTGGGGCGGATACACCGCAAAGCTGTCTCCCGAATGCACGCCCGCGCGCTCGATATGCTCCATCACGCCCACGATCAGTGCATCGGCGCCGTCGCTAATGCCATCGATCTCCACCTCTTTGCCCATCACGTATTTATCGATCAGCACCGGATGCTCGGGCGAAATCTTGGCTGCCGCGGTCATGTAATCCTTCAGTTCCTTGGTGTTATACACGATCTCCATCGCGCGGCCGCCCAGCACATATGAAGGGCGCACCAGCACGGGGAAACCGATGCTCTCAGCGATATCCTTGGCATCCGCGAGTGAGAACGCCGTTGCGCCCGCCGGAAGCGGTATGCCCAGCTTTTCGAGCGCCTTTAAGAAGCGGTCTCTGTCTTCCGCGCGGTCGATACCGTCCACGGAGGTTCCTAAGATTTTGACGCCCACCTTGGCCAGCGGCGCGGCCAGATTGATGGCCGTCTGTCCGCCGAACTGCACGATCACGCCCTCGGGGTTTTCGTGCTGTATCACGTCCAGCACGCATTCGCGTGTCAAAGGCTCAAAATAGAGCTTATCGGAGGTGTCAAAGTCGGTCGATACCGTTTCGGGGTTTGAGTTGATGATGATGGACTCATACCCCAGCTTTTTAAGCGCAAGTACGGAATGAACCGAGCAATAGTCAAACTCGATACCTTGCCCGATACGGATCGGACCTGAGCCCAATACAACCACTTTTTTCCGTCCGCTGTCTCGTGACTCGTCGGCTGTGTCGTAGCATGAATAATAATACGGTGTTTTGGCTTCGAACTCGCCCGCACAGGTATCCACCATTTTATATGTAGGCTTGATCGCCAGCGCGATGCGCAGCGCTTTGATGGCAGCCTCCTGCGACCCCAAAAGGTTGGCGATATAGCTGTCGCCAAAGCCGTAGCGTTTGCATTTTTTAAGCAGCGCCACCGGAAGCGTATCGATCGTGCAGCTTTTGAGCTCCCGCGCGATGTCTACGATGTTCTTTAGCTTGCTGATAAAGAACTTATCGATTCTCGTCATCTCAAATATCTGGTCGATCGTATAGCCACGGTCCAGCGCTTCGGATATCACGAATATGCGCTCGTCATCCGGATTTTTAAGGGAGTTTTCCAGTTCCTCATTTGTCCAAAGCGCGATGCTCTTCATACCCAGCTGATAATCCAGCTTTACGTCTAGACTGTCGATGGCTTTGAGCAGCGATTCCTCGATGTTGCGACCTATCGCCATCACCTCGCCCGTCGCTTTCATCTGTGTGCCCAGTGTTCGCGTGGCGGTCACAAATTTGTCAAACGGCCAACGCGGCACCTTGGTAACCACGTAATCCAGGGCGGGTTCAAAGCAGGCGCACGTTTCTCCCGTGATGGGGTTGGTGATTTCATCGAGTCCGTATCCTACCGCGATCTTTGCGGCCGCCCTTGCGATCGGGTAGCCCGTTGCCTTGGAGGCCAGCGCGGAAGACCGGCTCACGCGCGGGTTCACCTCGATGACCACATAATCGTAGTTGTCGGGATTGAGTGCGAACTGTATGTTGCAGCCGCCTTTGATTTTAAGCGCGCGTATGATCTTGATGGACGCGCTGCGCAGCATCTGATATTCCTTATCGGAAAGCGTCTGTGAAGGCGCAAGCACGATACTGTCGCCCGTGTGGATGCCCACAGGGTCAAAGTTCTCCATGTTACACACCACGATGCAGTTATCGTTGGCGTCGCGCATGACTTCATACTCGATTTCCTTATACCCCGCGACGCTCTGCTCCAGCAGCACCTGTGCGATCATAGAAAAGCTAAGCCCCTGTGCCGTGATGTTTTTGAGCTCTTCCATGTTGTAAGCGATACCGCCGCCCGTACCGCCCAGTGTGTAGGCGGGGCGGATAATGATCGGGAAACCCGCTACCTCCGCGAACGCGACTGCCTCCGTGATAGAGCTGGCGATCACGCTGCGCGCGATCTTTTCGCCGATACGCTCCATCGTGGCTTTGAACAGCTCCCGGTCTTCGGCGAGCTTGATGGATTCAAGCGACGTTCCCAGCAGCTCAATTCCCAGCTCGTCGAGTATGCCGCTTTCGGCCAGCTCCACCGCCATGTTAAGGCCCGTCTGTCCGCCCAACGTCGCAATAATGCCCTGAGGGCGCTCCTGACGCAGTATGGCGCTCACTGTGTCCAGCGTGATGGGTTCGATATACACACGGTCAGCCATCTCCTCGTCCGTCATGATGGTGGCGGGGTTCGAGTTGATGAGCACGACCTCGTAGTTCTCTTCACGTAAAGCCTTGCAGGCCTGTGTGCCCGAATAATCGAATTCGGCAGCCTGCCCGATGACGATCGGCCCGGAGCCGATCACGAGTATCTTGGTTAGGTCCTCTCTTTTGGGCATGTAAGCTCCTCCTGTTTAATGTAAGAGCGTCTTTTCAAGCGTTTCCAAAAGACTGTCGATATGCGTTTTCTGTATCACGTACGGCGGCAGGAACCGCAGTACATTCGTGCCCGCCGTGGCTGTGACAAACCCCAGACCCAGCAGCGTCTTTTTCATCTCCAGCGCCGATACGGATGGGTCCAGATCAAGGCCCAGCATCAAGCCGCGTCCGCGCACCTCGCGTATCACGGTGCATTTCTCTTTGAGCGAGAGCAGCTTCTCCATAAAATATGCACCTGTCTGCTTGACATGCGCCAATATGTCCGTATCCAGCAGCTTGTTTGTCACGTAATACGCCGCCGCGCAGGCCAGATAGTTGCCGCCGAATGTGGAGCCGTGGTCGCCCGGGGCAAAAGCCTTCGCGGCTTCGCCGCATGTGAGAAACGCGCCGATAGGCACGCCCGAACCCAAGGCCTTGGCCAGCACCACCACATCGGGCTTAGCGCCCAGTGCGGGAGACGCGAGCAGCTCACCCGTGCGCCCCATGCCCGTCTGTATCTCGTCGGCGATCATGAGCGCGCCCACTTTATCACACACGCGCCTCACCGCCTGATAATAATCGCTCGTGATGGGAATCACACCGCCTTCACCCAATATGGGCTCAATAAGCACAGCCGCTGTCCCCTCGCTCACCGCCGCTTCCAATGCCGAAACGTCATTCGGCGCCACATAACTAAACGATTCGATCAAAGGCTCAAACGCTTCATGGAACCTGCGCTGCCCTGTAGCGGCCAGCGCCGCCAATGTGCGCCCGTGGAAGCTGCCCTTCATCGTGACCACCTGAGTACGCGGTTTTCCCGCGGCATAATGGTACTTGCGCGCGACCTTCAGCGCGCCTTCGATGGCTTCCGTGCCGCTGTTGGCCAGAAACATGTTGGCGTATCCGGTCGCCTCGCAAAGCTTTTGGGCCAGCTTCGCCTGTGTTTCGCTATAAAAGTAGTTTCCGGTGTGCATTAGGCTGTTCACCGTGTCACAAAGCGCCTTTTTAAAGCCCTCGTCCGAATAGCCAAGACAGTTGACAGCGATGCCTGAAAGAAAATCGGTGTACCGCTTGCCCTCGTTGTCGAAAAGATAGACATCCTCGCCCCTCACAAAACTGACGGGTAGCCGTTTGCCAAACACGGGGCTGTAATACTTTTGATCAAGCTGTGAGATTTGATCTATATTCATTATTTACTCCCTCACCATTGTGCCGATGCCGGTGTCTGTGAATATCTCAAGCAATATCGGATGCGGTATCGTGCCGTTGAGTATATGCGTGCGTTTTACGCCGCTTTGTATGGCTTTGATGCAGCCCTCCACCTTGGGCAGCATGCCGCCGGTGATCACGCCAGTGTTGATATATTTGTAGATTTCATCGATGGATATTTCATAGATCAGCGTGGACGGGTCGTTTGGCACGGTTCGGATACCGTCGATGTCGGTTAAGAACATGAGCTTCTCTGCGCTGAGCGCCGCGGCGATCTCTCCCGCCACGGTGTCCGCGTTGATATTGAAGCTTTCGCCGCTCTCACCCACGCCAATGGGCGCGATAACCGGGATATATTCATCCATAGCGAGCGTATTAAGCAGCTTCGTGTTGATTTCGGTGATTTTGCCTACCCGCCCCAAATCGTAGCCGTCGTCCGCGAGCATCTTCTCGGCCTTGATAAGCCCCGCGTCCTTGCCGCAAAGCCCGATGGCCTTAGCGCCTGCCATGCCCAGCTGAGATACGATATCCTTATTGATTTTGCCTGTGAGCACCATCTGCACCACCTCCATGGTGGCCGGGTCGGTCACGCGCAGGCCGTTATGAAACTCAGGCTCGATCTCATACAATTTGAGCATTTTGTTGATATCGCCCCCGCCGCCGTGCACCACGATGGGGTTCATACCGACGTATTTGAGCAGCGTGATGTCCTGCATGATTTTTTCAGACAGCTCGGCAGTCAGCATGGCCGCGCCGCCGTATTTGATGACCACCGTTTTGCCGGACAGCCGCCGTATATAAGGCAGCGCTTCTATGAGTATATTGGCTTTTTCAAATAACTTATCCATCATTATAAATACCATCCCGTTTCGTTAAGTCCGGCAGTTTCATCGAAACCGCACATGATGTTCATATTCTGTACAGCTTGCCCCGCCGCGCCTTTGATGAGGTTGTCAAGGCAGGAGACGATGACGAGCCGATTCACGCGCTTATCCAGCACGAAGCCGATCGCGCAGGTATTGCTGCCCGTCACATGCTTGATTTCAGGCAGAGAGCCTTCAAATATATGCACAAAGGGTTCGTTTTTATACATTGCATAAGCGTCAGCGATATCTTTTTCGCTGATGCCCTGTTTGGGCGTTGCGTATATCGTCGAGATAATGCCGCGCTTGATGGGCAGCAGATGCGGCGTAAATGAGACCGTCACGTCTGTGTCCGCGGCAAGGCTTAGTTCCTGCTCGATTTCCGAGGTGTGGCGGTGCGTACCCACGCCATACGCTTTAACCGATTCGTCTACCTCGCAAAAGGCGTTGGCCAGCTTTTCGCTGCGCCCCGCGCCGCTCACGCCCGACTTTGCATCAATAATAATGCCGCAGCTATCGATCACGCTGCTCTTAAGCAGCGGATACAGCGCAAGTATAGAGCAGGTGGTGTAGCAGCCCGGATTTCCCACGAGTTTCGTGGCCGCGATGTTCTTGCGGTAAAGCTCCGGCATGCCGTAAACGCTTTGCGTCAGCAGTTCCTTGGCCGTGTGAGGCAGCTTATACCATGTCTCATAAACGCTTGCGTCCGTGTATCGAAAATCGCCCGACAGATCGATCACTTTTGTGCCGTTTTTTAAAAGTTCAGGAACGGCCGCAGCCGAAGCGCCGTGCGGCAGACAAGTCAGCACAATATCGCTGTCTTTCGCGATTGTTTCTAAATTCATTTCTTCCAGTATATAATCGCGCTTTGTAAAGCTGGGGTAAATGCTGCTCATACGCTGCCCCGCAAAGCTTTTAGATACGGCATGCTGTATGCTGACCTGCGCATGGGTGCTCAGCAAACGCATCAGCTCCGCGCCTGCATATCCTGTTGCACCAATCACACTCACGTTGACCACGAAAGAGATCCTCCTTAATTTAACTATTTATAAATATACGTTAAAATGCATAAAAATGCAACATCTTTTTTGGGAATAACCGCGTAGCATTTCTGCCAAACTAGAATCAACATCACAGGCTTTAAAGGGGGCGTTCGTATGAGAAAAGTGATACTATTACTGTCCGTGCTTGCCGTTATCGCGGTTGGCTGGTTTTTGTACTTTAACGAGGGCGATTCTATCGCCTTTGTAAGTCTTTACGAGGTAAAGGCGGCCGATCTTTCCAATACGCTGGAATTTTCGGGTGAAGTATCACCCACAAAAATATACAGCGTAATGAGTGAAACAGGAGGAACGATTGAATCGATGGCGGTATCCGAGGGCAGCCGCGTCAGCAAGGGTGATACGCTTTTTCAGCTTGATGACTCTAAGGTTCAGGCACAGCTTAAGCAGGCTCAGCTTCAATATGAAGCGCTGTTAGATTCACAGGCACAAATGACAATGGCACAGCCCGGCTCAGATACTATCATGGAGCAAAAGGCCAAGGTGGCTCTGGCGCTTTCTCAAACGACGGGCTACGACTACGAATCTTTAAACGAAGCGTTTGGCAGCAAAGCGGCGCAGGCCGTCAGCCAAACTGGTTCATCGCTCTCGCAAAGCCTGAACTCATTATCCGCCGCAAATTCACTCGCAGGCGCTGTTACCGATTTGGGCAGCCAGATAGAACTGGCCGAGCTGTCGGTTCAGCAGCTCAAAAACGCCATTCAACGCATGACATACAAAAGCCTCATCAGCGGCACAGTGGTGTCTATGAATATCCATCTTGGCGAGGTGCTCTCTCCGGGCATACCCGCCATGGTCATTGCCGATACCGATAACACGATCATTACCGGTTATGTATACGAAAAGGACTTAGCCGACTTAAAAGTAGGTATAGATGCCACGATTTTAACCGACGAAGGCAAGTTTAAAGGTAAGCTGACAAGCATCGGCAGTGCCGCAACGGATGTGGGCAACGCAACCGCTTTTGATACGATGGCCAAGGTGCAGATCACGCCTGATGGCAAGTTTAAAAAAATGATCGGGGCCGTGGTTGATCTGAAAATCGTTTTAAGCCGCAAGGAGGATGTGCTGAGCATCCCGCTTGATTGCCTGACAGATGACAATTGCGTTTTTGTGCTGGGTGAAAATGACGTGGCGGAAAAGCGCGCTATCATCACCGGCTTTGAGGACAGCCAAAACATTGAAGTTATTGGTGGGCTCAATGCCGGAGATAAAGTCATCGCGTCTCCGAACGACATAAAGGAGGGTCAGAAGGTCAATTATGATAGAGGTTAACAATCTATATAAAACCTATGGCCGCGGTGAAGCCCGCGTTCACGCATTGCAGGGCATATCGCTGAAAATCTGCCAAGGCGGATTCCTGGCCGTCATGGGGCCGTCCGGCTCCGGCAAGACCACGTTGATGAATATATTAGGCTGCATCGATACGCAGTCGCAGGGCGATTACCTATTCGCTGGCACCAACGTCAAGCGGCTCAACAAGCAAAGCAAGGTGTTTTTGCGAAACAGACGCATCGGCTTTATATTTCAGTCTTTTTATCTGCTGCCCACGCTGACTGCCAGGCAGAATATCGAGCTGCCTATGGTATATTCGGGCATACCGGTCAAAGAACGACGCAAAAAATCATCCGAGCTTTTGGAGCTCACGGGCCTGACCAGCCGTGCCTCACATTTGCCCAGCGAGCTTTCTGGCGGACAGCGCCAGCGTGTGGCCATTGCGCGTGCGCTCGTCAATTCCCCCAGCCTGATTCTTGCCGACGAGCCAACAGGCAATTTGGACAGCCGCACCGGCAACGATATCATGCGCATGCTGATCGATCTGAACCTGCAGGGTGCAACAATCATGCTCATCACGCACGAAAAAGCCGTGGCGCAGTGCGCAAAAGAGCTGATTGTGCTAAAAGACGGCCGCATAGTGAGCGAGGCTGAGTGCTCATGAAATTTAGCGATTATTTAAGCATTGCGGGCCATCAGATCAAGAAAAACAGGCTGCGTACTGCGCTCACTGTTTTGGGTATCATGATTGGTATCGCTTCAATGATCACCGTGATATCCGTGGGCAACGGCGGTCAGAAAATGATAAACGCCGAGCTTTCCAAATTCGGCATCAATCGCGTTTGGTTCTTCCCCAACGATTTGCGCGGACCCAACGATATCCTCGTGATGAGCGATGTCACAATGCTTCAGGGCATAACGGGCATCAATGAAGTAGCGCCCAGCGCATATGAAAAAAGCTATCTGTCCACCGATCGTAAAAAAATCGCTTCGGACGTGGTGGGCACCACCACGGCGCTTTTTGACATGGAACAGATGACGTTTCTTGAAGGGCGCGGCCTCACCGACAAGGATATCGAATACGCGCGGCAGGTGGTGGTTTTGAGCCAGGAAGCCAAGGAAGAGCTTTTCGGAGACAAAAAAGCCGAGGGCGAAAAGGTCAGCATCAATGGCCAGAAATATACCGTCGTGGGTGTGGAAAAGGAAGACCAGTCGATTTACTCGTCGTTTTTTTCGGGCAAGTGCTACATACCCGTGACCACGTTCACGGCCATGTTCTCCAACAACTATCTGGACGAAATCTCCGTTTCGGTGTTGAACACCGATGTGCTGGACGGTGTGATCGAAGACTGTGTGTCGCGGCTGCTCGGCAAATACGGAGAGGGCACGATCAAAATCATCAACTTAACAAAAGAGCTGCAAAACGCGCAAAATATACTGGATATATTCAAAACGGTGGTGGGCGCGGTGGCGGCCATTGCGCTGGTCGTGGGCGGTATCGGCATCATGAACATTATGCTGGTCACCATAAAGGAACGCACGCGCGAGATTGGTATACGCAAGGCGCTGGGCGCTGGCGAGCACCATATACTCGGACAGTTTCTTGCCGAAGCGTTGTTTTACGCCATGCTGGGCGGTTTCTTGGGGATTATCGTCGGCGTTTTGCTGACCAAGGCGGCAGGCGGCATTCTGGGCATCCAGGCAGAGGTGTCGGCTTCGGCGGCCACGCTCAGCGTGCTGTTCTCAGCGACAGTCGGCATCGTTTTTGGGCTCATGCCCGCGTATAAAGCCTCCAAGCTGGACCCCGTTGAGGCGCTGCGGCACGAATAAAACCGACGGCACGCTGTCTGTTTGCGGGGGCGGTCTTGTGGATAACGGCTGGCAGTACTACGATGCGGCTAAGCCGCTTGAAGCCCGTCGGCAACCTATAAAGAAGCAAAGGTTTAGGCCAGAATTCTTTGAACTGATTAGGAGTTGAACCTTGAACAGCTTAAAGCCGATTGAAATGGCCATCACGTATATCGAAAACCATTTGGGTGATGTGTGCATGGAGCTTTGGCAACCATGTCGCATGCCATCCCACACGCAAGCCCCTCGGGCCGCAGCTTTGGCGTCTGTGAATGCGTAAGACAATAGTATTCACGCATACGGGCAGCTTAAAAAGTATACGGCACTTGGCGCTTGCCAGTAAAGCACGGCTTGACGGTTCCGAAGATTGAGCTTGACGACGGGCGTTTCCTAGGGAGCGACCATCCCGGATCGCAGCTTGATATTTATATCCCCTTAAAAGACCAAACAGTTCTTGTCCATACGCCATAGGTCGTTTTTTCTGCAACTTTTTTTGCCCTTATTTATCCTAATAACTATAGTATTTATTAAAATTAACTTGTCTTATAGTTTGTTTAACTAAAATATTATATTAATAGGGATTTTTATGTTTTTTATTCAATAATAAGTTTTTATTTTGTTTTTTAGTTTATAAATAAGGCAGACGATAATCTTCCCGAATAATAACAGCGACTATATATTTGGCATTTTTGCGTTACCAATAAATAATAACCCAACTAATAAAACGGAGGAATTGCCAGTCATGAAGCGCAAGAAAAATAAGCAAACGAAACAAGGCAATGACAACGGCGAACAGCTTGAAGTCATGGCGGAACCAGTTGAATCGGATGATGAACAGGATGGCCTGATACGGCAAAAATCCAAGAAGAAAAAGCCTAAAAAGAACGGTTCCAAAATTCGCACATCGTCTTTTTTGGGCAACATGAAAATTGCACCCAAACTGCTGCTCGGATTTCTTGTTATCGCGCTGCTGGCTGCAGCTATGGGCGGCTTCGCTGTTTTGAATATGATGTCGATCAGCGACGCGGCAAATAACATGTATGCGAACATGCTGATGCCTGTACAATCGGTCGCGTCACTCTCCGACCTGTTTAATAAAGGCTGCGTCGATTTGAGACAGGCGTTAATGAGCGATGATGATGACCTGGATACTTATATATTGCAGCTTGAAACAGACAGCAAGACGTATACATCAACGCTGTCGCTTCTTGAAAGCAAGATATCCAAGGCTGTTATCGACGATTATCAGTCAATGAAATCTGAGTTCGATATCTATATCGCACTGTTTAAAGAAGCAATCGAGAAAATTAAAAATGGGCAAAAAGACGAAGTCTACAATGACATTATGAATTTGGGTGATCTGAAAAAGGCGGAAGGCAAGGTTACAAGTACGCTGAACACCTTAAAGTACGTCATTACAGAAAACTCCACCAATCAGGATACGCAAACGAAAAAAGCATCGTGGGGAGCCATGAACGTCACCATCGGTGCCACGGGGATTGTGCTGATTCTGTCGGTACTGATTGGTGTGCTGATTGCCAGAGGCTTCAGCCAACCGATCAAGAGACTCACGCAGCATGTGAAGCGGCTTGCTTTGGGCGATACCGATATCACGCTTTCGGTCTATCCGAGAAAAGATGAAATCGGACAGATGCGCGAAGCAATCGGGACGATCACCAAATCGATCAAGGAGCTGGAAATCGACACGTCTATGCTCATTGGTGCGGCCAAGGAAGGCGATTTGAATGTGCGTGCGGATGTAGACAAGCATCAGGGTATATACCGCGATATCGTTGACGGCTTCAACCAAACGCTGGACGCAACGGTTGTGCCTATCAAGGAATCGACCGAAGTGCTCTCAGAGCTTGCAGGCGGCAATCTCAATGTGGGTGTATCGGGAGACTTTAAGGGCGATTATTCACTGATTAAGAATGCGCTCAACTCAACGGTTGAGACCGTGAAACGCTATATTGATGAAGTGGCGAATATCTTAGAGCATGTCGCGCGCGGAGATATGACGGTTAATATCATTTCTGAATACAAGGGTGATTTCACCAAACTCAAGGATTCGATCAACAAGAGCGTTGTCGCATTCAACGATGTACTGACCGAGATCGATACAGCGGCGACGCAGGTGGCTTCCGGTTCCAGACAGGTTTCAGACAGCAGCCAAACGATTTCTCAGGGCGCGACAGAACAAGCGGCAGAAATTGACCAGCTCACATCAACGATCACCGAAATCGCGGCGCAGGCGGGCCAGAATGCACAGAACGCAAACAACGCAAACGAGCTTGTGAAAGCCGCCAAGACGGATGCCTCCATCGGCAACAGCCAAATGGAGAAGATGCAAAACGCGATGGATGAGATCAAAACGGCCTCCGAAAGCATCAGCAAGATTATCAAAGTCATCGACGATATCGCCTTCCAGACGAATATACTGGCGCTGAACGCGGCGGTGGAAGCAGCGCGGGCCGGTATGCATGGTAAAGGCTTTGCTGTGGTGGCGGACGAAGTAAGAAATCTCGCGGCAAGAAGCGCACAGGCCGCCAAAGAAACGACCGAGCTGATCGAAAATTCCATCTCGATCGTCGAATCGGGCACCAAGATTGCGGATCAGACTGCCGATGCGCTGCAAAGCATTGTGAACGGTGTGGATAAAGCGGCGGAGCTCGTGGCGCAGATCGCCGTGGCGTCCAACGAGCAGGTGATCGGCATCACGCAGATCAACAACAGTATTGACGGGATGATGCGTGTTGTACAGACCAATTCGGCAACCTCCGAAGAGACGGCAGCCGCGAGCGAGGAGCTTTCAAGCCAGGCCGAGATGCTGCGCGACATGGTATCCGGTTTCCAACTCAGAAGCAAAGGCGAAGCCTACATTGGCGGCCGTGAAAACGTGAAAGCCATCGGCACGGAAGCCAAAAAAGAGATTGTTCTCAGCGACAAAGATTTTGGTAAATATTGATCTATACGGCGGTTTGGTATAACCTTTGGTTTTACGCCAGTTTATAAAAAGATATTTTAAACGATCAGCGCTCCGAATTGGGGCGCTGATGATTTTTCTCGACTAATTTCGGATAACCAAATAATAACGATGCTATAAAAAAAGAAAAGCGGCTGTGATTATATAAAAGATTAATCTTTTGTTACCAGACGCGCATGAACCACGAAGCGCGCGTTTTCGAAAGAGTAGTCGCAGGTGCTTAAGGTGAGCACCACATCGTCAGTCTGTAGCTCAATGTCCGTCTGGTGCAGGCTTTTTTGCTGTATCTGATGCAAAAAATCAAGCCACTCGGTATCGTCTTTAAACGTGGTGTCGATATAGTAAAAGTCGGTGCTTGTCACATAAGTGCTAAACACTTCCCACTCGTAGTCTTTATAGAGCGTGTCAAAACGTATCATGCGGTTTTTTTCGAAGAAATCGGCATCCGCATATTTGTTCAGGTTATGAAACATGGAGCCGTTTTTCATATTGTGTCCGTAGAGTATATAATGGCCTTTGAGCGGCTGCGACTCAGCGTTGCAGCGGTAATCCAAAAATACTGCGCCGCTCTTTGATTCCTTGCGGTCGTAACCGTGTTTTAAGTAATAGTCGTTGTCGATGGACTGTGCAACGAGATATCCGATATCCATGGAATCAATGCTGACGCGGCCTACGATATCCGGGTTTTCCTTGAGAACCGGCACAAAGCAATCGCGCGGAAACTCCACAACTGACTCGCCTTGTTCAAAAGCGGCGGCCTCTCCCGGCGGTTCTTCGTTCTTTACGGTACGGTTAAACAGCTCCGTGGCATACTCCGACTCCATCTGTGTGGACATGTCCGCAATCGCGGTCGGAATAATGCCATACACCACCGTCAGAAAAACGACGAAGCCTATCACAAAAGACCCTATGGCGATGCCGATCTTTGTCATGGTTACGCTGTTCCCTTTCGTTTTCGCCCGCAGTACCGTTTTCAATTGGGTAAATTCTTTTTTTATCGGGCGGCTAATGTTCTGCCAACCTTGCACTTGTGTCTCCTTATCCTTGTCTTTTTAGGTGACATTAAGTATGGCTATAAGCCCTGTTTTTATTCACAGAGCGACTTTAATCTATATGCATAGAGTGAAAAGAATATGTGGCAGGGTATAAAACTAGTGCGGGCTCAACAAAAAAACAGCCCAAAGGCTGTTTTATAAATAGATATGTGAAAAAGTCTTATTTATCTTTGATAAAAGAAGCGAATCTCGGGTTGCTTACGCAAAATATGGGGCGGGAAATATTGTCTGTATGCAAACACCGACAAAAATGCTTTTGTTTAGGCAGTTGGCAGAGGAGAGATTTCCCCACATCTTGCTTATTTCATGTTATTATGCCATGTTTTCAAGAATATCAGCGTATCTGAGTAATGGCCGTCTTTGTCGCGGTAACCCCCGGGCACGGTGCCCAGCACCGCAAACCCCAGCTTTAAATACAGCGCGATGGCTGTGGTATTGGTTGCCACCACGGCGTTGAACTGTAAGCCCCGAAAACCTGCTTGCTTGGCACGAGCGATGCAGTCTTCCACCAGCGCGCGGCCGATACCCATGCCGCGGCAGCCTTCCTTGACCGCATACGACGCGTTGGCGATATGCGCGCAGCGGCCTATATTGTTGGGGTGCAGAATATACACCCCCACCACCTCATCGCCGCTATGCGCGCAAACCGTTTTGGTCTGTGCGCAGAACATGTCCCATGCCTGCTGCTCGCTCAATATCGCGTCGCCCGGGAAACTGTCTCCGGCTTCCACCACTGCGTTCCATATAGCCGCCGCCTGCGGCAAGTCTTTTCTTTCAATCTCCTTGAGTATAAGACCCATTTTTGCGACCTCTTATCTTTTATTTTAGTTCGACGAACTGCACAGACAGCCCGTCCGGATCCTGCACGAAGAAAAAGCGGGTTTTGGGATTGGGCGACATCGGCTCTCTGTATATCGCGATTCCCTTCTCCTTCACAAACTTAAGCTGAGCGTCCAGATCGTCCACCGTGAAACCGATTGAAATACCTTGGCCCTGATAGACCTCGCCGCCGCCCCCGCCGATCAATTCCAGCTTTGTTTCACCGCTGCCCAAAAAAGCGATCTCCATCGCCCCCGCGCCAAAGCGCTGCGCTACCTTTAAACCCACAATTTCCTCATAAAACTTGATCGATGCATCAATATCCTTCACATGCACCGTACACCAACAAAAACTCATTTTCCCTTTCTATTCAATTTCTCACAAAGTGTCAATAAACTATTCAATATTCATTCTTGGGCAAGACGAGGCTATGATTTACCCCTCGCGAAGCCCATTCTTTGCGGTTTTTCGACAATATCATTTGCATTCTACCATTATGATATCCTTTGCTCAATAAACTAAAAAATGCTTGACATATATCACATCGTGATGTACGCTATATATATCACGCCGTAATATATTTAGGCGTGATACAGGAGGTGCACATGGATATCTCAAAAGCGAGAAACCGCTACATTCCGATGAGCGAGACTATGCTGTATATACTGCTTTCACTGCGTGAGGAGCGCCACGGCTACGGCATCATGCAGCACGTGAAAGCGCTCACCAATGGCCGCATCGTACTGGGCGCCGGCACGATATACCAGAGCATCGGCAAGCTGGAAGGCGACGGCCTGATACATGCCGGACGCGAGGAAGACCGTAAGAAATATTATACCATAACAGCACTGGGGCTTACGATACTGCAAGAGGAAGCGGCACGAATCAAGGAAGTTTATCACCATTTGGAGGAACTGTTATGAAAACAGAAAGGAAAACACGTTGGCTGACGGCATTTCGATACGTCGTCCCCGCCGATTACGAGAACTGGTTCGAGCACATGGCGGCAGATGGCTGGCATCCGGTCAAGGTGGGCCAGTGGAGCAGTATTGCCATGCATTTTGAAAAGGGTACGCCCAAAACCTACCGCTACGTGGCGGATATACAGCCCATGCCCAAAAAGGACTATCGCCAGATCTATGAGGAATTCGGCTGGGAGTTCGTGGGGCAGATGGCGAGCATGATGGTTTGGCGGCGCGAATACACAGATGAACGCCCCGAATCCTTCAGCGACGCGGCAAGCCGACGAGACCGCAACAAGCGTTTCATTGGCGCGGCCAGCGTGTCATTTATCTTGTTCACACTGGGTGCGCTGGCCTCACTGGGCGCTACCGTATTCGCACAGCTGCCTGATGCCAAACGGCTCGAGCTTGGCATAGAAACCGCGTTTTTGTTTGTGTTGGCAATTGCAATGGGGCTGGTGCTGCTCAAGATGAAGAGGAACATCGAGAAATGAAATGGGCTACCCGCCGCAGAAACGTTAATGAAAAGTGGACTGTTTCAAAGATACGTGTTTGAAGCAGTCCTTTTTTATTGTTACAATTACAGTAGCGCCTTTCCCCATTCCTGCTCGTTAAACCCCACCAGCACCTTGTCCCCGGCCGCCACGATGGGGCGCTTCACCAGCATGCCGTCCGAAGCCAGCAGGGATATTTGCTCATCGTCGCTCATGCCGCTAAGTCGCGAAGATAGGGCCATTGAGCGGTAACGCTGGCCGCTGGTATTAAAGAAGCGTTTTAAAGGCAAGCCGCTTTTACCGTGCCATTCCTTAAGCTCGGCTTTGGTCGGGTTGTCGGTTTTGATATCGCGCAGCGTATAAGCAATACTGTGCGCGTCCAGCCAGGCCTGCGCTCTGCGGCAGGTGGTGCAGCGCGGATAACAGATAAATGAAAGGCTCATATGCTTCTCCTTGTTCACGTTTGCTTTATTATACCATACAAACGCATTTAGATTATATCACCCCTTTTACTCATATTATGTTAAACCTTACGGCACAGATGACCGATATTACATGAAAGGCATATTTTTAGGAGGCAGGCAATGGAATGGACACAGGATCTGTCGGTAGGAGTTGCGGAAATTGACGAACAGCATAAAGAGCTGATTCGGCGTATGAACAATTTTTTCGACGCCATGAAGAACACGAACAAAGAGCAGGAAATTTATAAGATGCTGGATTTTCTATCGGAATACGTCGTCACGCATTTTCGGGATGAGGAAGCATTTCAGCAGCGCTGCGGATATCCGAAATTCGACGAGCACCGCAAAATGCATCAGGATTTTATAGGCGACGTGAAACAAATGCGTTCCGACTTGGAGAAAACCGGCTTTACCGCCGCCACCAATGCGCTGATTGCCACCACACTGGTTTCCTGGCTCACGCTGCATATCAGAAAAGCCGATAAGGAAATCGGTGCGTTCGTACGCACAAAAGCATAAAAAATCAGGAGGACAATGCAAATGGAATGGACAACAGATTTGACCGTGGGAGTGGGGATGATCGACGAACAGCACAAAGAGCTGATCAACCGTATGAACGCATTTTTCGATTCGATGAAGAACGGTGACAAACAGCAAAGAGTGCTCGAGATGATCTCGTTTCTGGAAGACTATGTGATATCTCATTTCAGCGACGAGGAAAAGCTGCAGCTGAGCAGCGGTTATCCGCTCTACAAGGAACATAAAAAGCTGCACACGGATTTTATTAACGATATCAAACAAATGCGAAAAGATATCGAAACAACCGGCTTTACGGTGGCCACAGCTTCGCTGATGGGTTCCACGCTGGTGTCCTGGCTCACGCTGCATATCAAAAAGGTAGACAAGGGCTTGGGCGCACACATACTCAGCAAATAAACGGCTATTTCCGGCGGCCGGCAAAAACTGCTGACCGCCGGGTAAATATCTCATTCTTTCCAGTTCTCCGGAAAACCTTGCCCCGGCCAAACTTCAGTTTCAGGGTGCTTTTTAATATAATCCTTAATTCTTTGGCCGTCTTTTGATCCTGATCTCTATCCGCCGAAGACGTCCCCGAACCCACGCCGCATGTGAAACATGCCCTTTTAAATAGCCTTGCGCAGATACTGCCAATGGCTTTGATCGCCATAATTCAAGAGAAAATATAAAAGGCACAGAGTACTTTGGATGCAATTCGATACTCCGCGCCTTTATTGATTATGGGTGTTTTAAAAAGCAGAAGAACACCTGCTTTTTATGACGTTTTTAGTCCGCGTCGTAAACAACGCCCCACTGCTTACGCAGTCTGTCCAGCATATGCGCGATTTTGATTGTTTCGTCCAGCGGCATCTCGGGGGCTTCTTTAAGACCCTGCCTAAAGTAATCCTGAACGGCCTGCGCTTCGTATTGAAAGCCTGTGGCTGCATAAGGCTGGTCAAACACCTCGCGTTCGCCCGTAAAATCGGCCCAATGGCTGCCGGAAAGCCACAGCTCGGCGTGGTCAGTGTGCCACCAGCCCTCTCTGAGCTTCACAGTCCCTTCACTGCCGTTAATAATCACCTGATTGTCCATCTTTAAACTGATACCGCTGCTCAGCACCGCGATACGTCCGTCGGCATACTTGAATGTGAAGGAGTTATATTC
The DNA here is from genome assembly GCA_023436115.1 of Bacillota bacterium. Lineage (GTDB taxonomy): Bacteria > Bacillota > Clostridia > Christensenellales > SZUA-584 > SZUA-584. Next base: position 41,521 of record JAEZKQ010000003.1, read on the forward strand.
ATCGATGCCATTGTCCACAAACGCCGTGGACGTCACCTCAACGGGATCGCTGCCAAACATGGAGAATGTGAGCGCCAGCGGATAGATACCCACGTCCATGACCGCACCGCCCGCCATCTCCCGTGAAAAGCGCCACTGCCCGCGGTCGCTGCTGCCGTCGTAGCCAAACGCCGCACGTATCATTCGGGGTTTGCCGATCCGCCCCGACTGCACCCATTCGCGCGCCTGTTTATAAGCCGGGAAAAACCGCGTCCACATGCCTTCCATAAAAAACACGTTTTTCTCACGCGCCTTGACCACCATGGCTTCGGTTTCCCGCGCGTTCACACCCAGAGGCTTTTCACACAGCACCGCATATCCCGCGTCCATATACAAAAGCGCGTTGCTCAAATGCTCGGTGTGCGGCGTACCGATATACACGATGTCCACATTTGCGTCGTTTGCCATGTCCTCATAGCTGCCGTAGCTTTTATTCGCACCGAATCTGTCTGCAAAGGCTTTTGCTCGTGCTGCGTCACGCGAGGCCACAGCCTCGATATGCGCATCCTCAAGCTGCTGCAGCCCTTGCGCAAACTGGGCTGAGATATTGCCCGTACCCACGATGCCCCATCTGATTTTGTTCATGTGTGCCTCCTTTTCTCCCGTTCACTGCTCCGTGTCCGGGACGGTTTCGTTTCGTTTATCTTTTGTCTTCGCCAACGCTATGCGCGCTCCGCTGTCCTGCAGCATCGCAATCTGCTCCGGGCCGATGCCGTCGTCCGTCACCAGCGCGCTGATCTCGCGCACGTCCGCGAACCGACAAAGGCTCTGCCTGCCTATTTTGGTGGAATCCGCAAGCGCAATACACTGCTGCGCCGTGGTGATTATCTTTTTCTTAAAGCCCGCTTCCGCGACGCTGCCCGTAAACAGTTCGCCGTGCCGTCCTACAGCGCTCACGCCCAAAAAAGCCACATCCACGCGATAGCGTTCCAGCGCATCCTCGGCAGAAGGTCCGCGGCAGGCCAGCGTATCGGCCTTTAATTCGCCGCCGATTAATATCACAGAGATGAACGAACGGCTGACCAGCTCGGTTGCAATCGCGATACTGTTCGTGAGCGCGGTGATATGCACGCTGCCCGGCAGACACTTCGCCAGCACATGCCCCGTTGAGCCCGAATCAAAAAACACCGTGGTGCCGTCTTTCAAAAAGCCCAGCGCTTTTTTCGCAATGGCAAGCTTGCTGTCTTTGTTGGCAATATCCTGCTGCACTGCCGGCCGCTGTGTCTGTATCGGGCTGGGGGTCAGTATCGCCCCGCCGTGCGTCCTTATCGCTTTTCCCGCGCGCACAAGCTCGTCGATATCGCGCCGGGCCGTCATCTCCGTAACATCAAAATACCGGCTCAGCTCACCGATTTGCACCTCGCCGTTCTCGCGCAGCATGTCCAATATATGAATCAGTCTCTTTTCCTTTAACATGAGTCTCCTTTTGGTATGAATAAATGTTGTATATGTCTTTCACCATACTTAATCATAAACAGAGTTCAAGCGAATGAATCATTGATTATTTGTAATATGTCACCATAGCTCATTAAGCAATAAGCCTGCCGTCTGATCTATAAGCAGCTTCCCTCAAGAGGGAGGTGCCGATACGCGACACAGGGAGATTGTTCTCAGTCTCGTAAGACACTTAAAATGTTTTAACCACAATAACCAAAAAAGAAAACTCTTCCTCAGCCAGCTCAAGCTGACAGCTTCCGTTCCTCCCCTTAGGGGTTGTCATCAGAGGGAACCTTCCTAAAAAGCATCGTTATGCGAAGGAGATAATTATGAATTCAATTTCTAAAAACGCAAGAACAAAAAATACCCGAGGCATAAAAGCCCCGGGCATCAACCGTTATTTTGTTTCTCTTACCCCATCAGCGCCGCCCATGTCTTGGGACCCACAATGCCGTCCGTTTCCAGTCCATGTGCTTTCTGATACGCCTTCACAGCACCTTGCGTCTTGGGACCATAGCTGCCGTCAATACCGCCTGTATGATAGCCCTTGTTCTCCAGTGCCTGCTGCACCGCGCGCACATCGTCGCCCGATATATACGGCTTGGCTGTGAGCTTTATGAGCCGCGTATAAACCGCCGCTTTCTGCGCGCCGCCCCAGCATTTTAGCCGCCCGAAACGGTTCCATCCGGCTTTGGAAAGCGCCTCGCGCACCACGCCGTCGTCGCGGCCCTTGGCGTGTACCACCGTACCGTCCCCCATGTATACGCCCACATGATACACCTTGTCCTTCGTTAAGTATTTCTTAAAAACAAGATCGCCCGCCGCGAGCTGTATTTTGTCAATGCTGCTGCACACATCTCTATACAGCCCGTCGGCGGACCTATCGGAGGAAATCAATCCCGCATCCAGCAAATATTTGACAACAAGCCCCGAGCAGTCATACGCAATCAGTGTCTGACCCGTCTGCACATGCTTATTATATGCCGCCATCGCACGCTCATAATTCTTAGCTGAATCCTCCATACGCTTGATCAGCGCGGGTGTCATTGCCTGTCCCTGCGCGCCCCACACATACAATGCCCCCACTTGAGACGCGATGAAATTTAAGAACTTGCTTTTCTCATCCGCCGCGCCATTCCACACTTCGGGGCTTACAAGGCCTGCCGCGTCCTTCACATACCCCGTGATATACGCGATCAATATGCCCGATGCATTCTCTTCAATCACATGAACGGCATCGCCGCATTGCAGCGTGCCGATTGCGTTTCCCGTTGCGCTGCCGTAAACGGTCAGTGTTTTTGCCGCAATCTTCATCCTTTGCCTCCAAAAATCATATTACCTGACAAACACATAAACACGCTTCAAATTGGTCTGTCCGCCGGTGCTCTCGGCGCGCGAAATGCCATACGTCAAGCTTGTAGCCGATGCCATTGTTACCAAACGGTAATCAACGCTGAAGTCAGCCGGGTTGTATGAATAAGCCCTGAAAGAAGCGGGTATTATCACGCCGCTTGCGTCCAACGGCGCAACGTATACACTGCCCGCCGTACCGCCGTCCGCTGTCCGAAACTGTATCATCATTTCGCTTTTACCAGCCTGAGACGGTATCGAAAAAGTGCCGGCTGTGCTCAGCACACCGCTGTCCGCGACAAGCGTCCAATTAAGCGCATTCTCATGCATCTTCGCCTTTGTCACCGCCCTGTCCGCCAGCTTAGCAGTCGCAATCGCCCCGTCCGACACCGAACCGGATACCACATCATCGATCTGGCTTTTTAGATCCGCAATCTGTTGATGCACCGTTTCGCCTGCCACATGGCCGATTGCCGCGCTCCCGATATGCTCCGCGCCGCTTTGCCCCGTCTGCGTGCTTTCGAGCTGAGCTGTCAGCGTATCGTTCAGATAAGCTTTGATCTGATCGGATATGCCCTGCACCTGCGCGCGGGCCTGCTCCTCGCTTACCGGAGCAGACGGATAATGCACTTTGTTATTCAGCCCGTCTGCAGGACTGAATGCCATCCTTTGAAAAGACATACTCTTTACCTCTTCGTTTTTGAGTTGCTCATATACGTGATGCGCAGCCCCGTGAACCCGACACCGCGGTCTTTTTCTGCTCCCGATACACGGATCTGTATATAAACGCATTTACGCAGATTCAGCCGCATCGCAAACGTGCGCGTAAACCGCAACACGTCCCATGTAAAAGCCGCCCAATTGAAGCCGTCCCACGAGAAGGACTTGATATCATATTCGCGCCTGCGGTACACATCAACCTTGTCGGTTCCCACCGTCACCGTGGCCTTGATATTGCCGTCTGACGCAAAGCTCGGATACAGCGTTAAAAATGTCTTCAGCTCTTCCGGTTTGCCTAAGTCAAAAGCCTTGCTTGTGTAATACGCCTCAAAAGCGTGACCGAAGTCGTTTTGATTCTTGATAAAGCGCACGATGCCGCTGTCGCTTCCATAGCATAAATCAGTGCCGTCTTCACAAAACACGCGGGCCTTGATATTGTCAAAGCGATACCAAGAAAGCCGCCGCTGAGCCCGCTCGTAGTCTGCGTAGTTGTAATACGGCGTTTGCTCGTAATCCCACAAATACGCGTGACCTCCCGCGCAAAGCCAATAATACCGCCCATAATCCGCCGAACACGCCTGTGCCAAGCTGTCTTCTTCCAGCAGCAGTGCATCAATATTTGCGCTTAAAGGCTTCACCGCGTTTTCTAATGCATTATCGGTCGACACCAGCATATGCACACCTTTTTTGCTGTGCGCAAAAACAAGCCGGTTATCAATAAGCTGTACGCTCCCCGGCATGTCGCACCCGATCGTGCTGTGACATTCCTTCACAGGATAATACGCATCCTGCCCGTCAAATGAATACCCCACGGTAAATATGGAGCTTTCCTTGAATATCACGAGCTCGCCGCCCATTTTTGCCGCAGCGGCTATGGGCTGGTTGTTCTGGTCAAGATACTCTTCACCCGTGTCCGGAAAATAGCGCATACCACCGCCCATGTGATGCCCCAGATCGCTGTGCCAATAGCTTCTGGGATAATCCGCGTTGCCCATCACAAACACGCGCGTTCCGCCATAAACCCCCGCAGCCTCACCACCGAAAGGCACCGCCACACGGCAAGCCGCAATTTTAAGCTTGCTGCCCGCCACGGTTTTGTACGCTGTGATGCATACATTGTTCGTTCCGGCAGGCGGTGCGCCGTATGGGCTTGTCCCGCCCGCAAAGTTTACTGTGCCCGCCGCGCGGCTCACGCTAAAATGAACACCCTCTGTTAAATCCACCGAACCAACGCTCACCGATACGGCGGCCGCATCCAGCCCTGTCTTAGGAAGCCGAAACACAGCCGCCGCGCCATCGGCGTTATATTTTACTGAGAACCCGGCGCCAATCAGGTTATATGCTTCCCCCAAATCGTTTCCGGACAGATCGGGCCGCGTGTTTATCATCACAACAGGCACGTATGGTACCACCGCCGCCACCCTAAAATCTGGCGCGATCTCCCAGATTTCCGTGCCGTCCAGATAATAAAGCCTATCGCCGAATTCGCAGAACACCCCGCTCTTATCCGGCATACCCGACTTGATCTGCACGGCCCTCTCACCGCGCCATTTATACAGACGTGTCCCCGCATGCACAATAAAAAAATTGTTATATAGCGGCGATATCATGTGTACACTGCCATGAAAACCGCCGACAGCCAGCGTCTGCCCGTCTCTCTTCACAAGCGCGCGGCCCTTAAACCACATATTGAGCATATCGGGGCTTTGATGATCTTCCACGCTATATTCAGGATCGTTCACATTGAGTCCGCCGTTCAAATCGGGCAGTACAATCTCCTTGATATTCGTATCTCGCATTCTTCCTCCCATACGCTCACGCTGTACGCAGCCACATATATACCGGTATAGACGGCTGAACATTGGTATGCGGTGCAGACGCGCCCGACGGCTCGTTCACCGCAGCCGTGCTCTGGTTCACAGCCGTCGCGGCCAGATTCACCGCAGCCGTATACTGATTCACGGCCACCGCCGCGTTCGCGTAATACCTCGCGCGGCATTGCCCGTTGTTCAATCCTATATTGATATACTCAGCATTTTGCAGCGGTCCGTTGTTGGAAGCGATATTGGAGGCGTGCGTGTGCGCATCCTGTGTATGTGTATGGGCGTTTTGTATATGCGTGTGTGCACTTTGCGTGTGTGTATGCGCGCTTTGCACATGCGTATGCGTCCCGTTCTGCGCCGCCGTGAGGCATACCTCTTTCACACCCGTCTTTTGCCCCGCCCGAGCAAAGTCGTCATCCTGGGTATCCACGCCCACAAGGCAGCACCCTTGTGCATATCGCTTCCACTCACCGCCAAAATGCACCGACGGATTCTCGTCCGCCAGCGACAGATAAATGGAGCCCACGGGAAACACCTTAAACAGTATTTCTCCCTTCACATTCTCCGCCACGTCCGAAAGCCGCTTAGACAACCGCAGAAACTGATCCAGCGTCACATAAGGCTGCGCCATGCTTTCTCACCTCGTCTCATCTCTTCTAATACATACCGTCCGCCGCACCGTATTCGTCCGTAATGTCAGCTTCGCCCGGGCGTATCGTTCGTATCAGCGCACGGTACATCGCGCTGTAATCCGCGTACATATCACCGTTCTTATCCGCCAGCGCAAAGCTCGCCGCCAGCCCATATGGCATAATGCGCTCTGCCGTATCGTCGCTGATTTGCAACGTATCGTCCAGCGTGCTGATGCCGCGCGTTAAAGTGACATCCTCATAAAAAGCCAGCTCCCGCTGCAACACATCGATCAACGCGGGTGCCCGCTGCGCATAGTCCGTCGTATCCGCACCTTCCGACTGATCGATCAGCGCCAGCGCCAGCTCAAAAACCTCTTCCGCTGTCATCCTCTTGTCCCTCCTTATTAGTGATCCCAGTACATTGGGGCTTGTACCCTTCAGGGTATGCCCGTCTTATTCCCCGTAGGGGCGGGTCTCCGCCGTGTGCCCTTTAGGGTACGCCCGCCCTCTTATTCCCTGTAGGCGCACCGTTGGTCGCCCGCCACAATATCTCTATAACCGCAGCGCCTCTATCGTTACCCCGGCCAACGCCTCCGAGGACAAAGCACCCCCACCCGCAGCCAGCAGCCCAACGCTAACCGTATTATCCGACAAACGCTTGTGCCGCGCAGTATCATACAGCGCGATATACGCGGTCTTTCCCGCCGACACAGCGATATCCTTAGGCCCCAGCATCGCTCTTGGACCATCTCCCGTCAAAAGCCGCACAACAACGTCAACCGCCGCGTTGATATTACTCACACGCAGTACCATTTTTCCGTCCCTGCGGCACGGCACGGTCTGCAAAGCCGCAGCCGCCGCTATGCCGTCCGTGGTCAGCGCTGCACTGTCTCCGCCCGTTATATCAAACACGCTCACATTCGCCATTGCCCATCCTCCTTATATCGCCGTCTCTTCAGCCGTGGTCAGATCCACACGGATCAGCTCCGCGGGGCGTATCACCGTCCCGCCGTAAAGATGCAGTACCTTAAACGCATCGGCAAACGTCTTCTCCGGCTTATATCTCTCTATCATAGAGGCGGGTATCTGCTCGGCCAGCGCAATCGCCTGACGCGTAAACGCCATGCAATGATGCACATCGCCTGTCCTCTTAATGGAATTGCTCACATACACACCGAAATTTAAATAACTGCCCTTAAAACCCTTGCCGAACACATCGGCGTTACCCTGCTGAAATACGATCTTACCGAGTACCAGCTTGGTATAAATCGCGGGTGATATCACCAAAAAACGCTCCTCTTCAAAAGGCACGTCCGCCTCCAGCAGCGCCTGTTCCGCTTCGGCCAGCGTCGATAGTATCGTCGCCGACGTACAGTTGGTGTTTTCAATCGTATTGCCCGCCTGAGTATGGAATCCCGCAATGTATTCATCCAGCGTCTGCGCGAGCGCCTTCTTGGCTTCCCGTACCTCCACGCCGAACACCTCGCCCTGTGCTTGTGCCTTGTCTACCCTGTCCACTTCCACGTTCACGTACTTCGCTTCCGTGATGTAAAGGTCTTGGTTATGGCTCGCCTTTTGCTCCAGCGTGATGTCCTCACCCGGTATGTAATCACGCACCGTCGGACGGCCTACGCCCGCGATATGCAGCACATCGCCCTTTTTCGTGATCTCGCCGAGTATCGGCCCTTTATAAGTTAAGTTTTTAAAAACACAGTCTCTTCCCCTGCCAACCATCAGCTCTTTGGCCAGAATCTCTGGCCTGAAACTTTCGTATGCCATTCTTTACTCCTCTCTTAATCCTTTTGTCCCGTTAAATACGCCCAGATACGGCTGTGATTGCGCTCTAAATCTGCGCCCGACATATTCTTTATGGCGTCGTGGGATATCGGCCTTGGTGCGGCCCCACCCGCTCCCGCCGCCCCGCCCATGCTCGCAAAAGCATTCAGCGCATTGGTTTGCTGCGCCTGCTCCTGCGTTTTAAGCATATCGGCATATGCCGTAACAAGTGGTGTCCCGTCTTTCCACGCGGCCAGAATCGCCTCGGGCAGCCCCTTGGGGTCCACGTCAGGATGAGCGCTCAAAAACTCATCAAGCCGTGCGTTCACGGCCTCCTCCTCACGTTCCATACCCAGCCGCTGCTTCATCACACTCAGCGCCTCGGTGTCCGTCAGCCCGCTGCGCTGCGCAAACTCATGCGCCAGCGCATCCAGTTCTTCATAAGTTTTAAGCTTCTCACCCATTTTGGCAAGACGGTCACTCAGTTTATCGTAGTTGAGCCCCTTCTGGGCATAGGTCACCACCGCTTCTTTAGACAACGGCAGCTCCTCACTGTTGTAGCGCACTGTCAGAAACGCGTCGTCACGCCGTTCCTGTGCCTCTTGCAAGCCGCTTATGGCAGCTTTCTTATCCGGCTGGTTTGCCGTCAAATCGGCCTGTGGTTGGGCCGTTTCATACTTATCCATATCTCCATCTCCCGTTATATAAAAAAAGGCTTTATGCCGTTAAAATAAGTCTATAAGTAAGAGGCCGCACGTCTATGCAGCCCCTTTTGGCTATTTGCCGATAGTCATTTCAATCACCCGGATAAGAGCAGAGATCAGTCCGGGCACAGCTGCCACCAGCGCAATAAGCCAAGTCCGTCTTGAGATCTGTTCCTTAGACGTGTTGCTTTCAATACGTTCTATTTTTTCACTGACGTGACTGAGCATTTCATAGATCAGCTTTGTCTCGCCCTTCATGCTTGTCTTGATGTTATCAATACGGCCATCTGTTTCGGCAAGCGCAATTCGTGCCTGATTCATTTGTTCTTCGAGCTTGTCGATCCTCTTGCTCTGCCGCTCCTCAAGCCGGTCTGTTTCATATTTGATTGCTTGGCCGAGAGCATCACAGCTTTCCGCTTTCAGCCCCAGCTTCTCAGACAACTCAGACAACTCAGACCATTGGGAAACCAGTGCATCCTGCTTCGTGACCCTCACCTCCTTCTTGTCTAGGTAACCATAAGGCAACGGTCACATTATTATTATATGCATCCACCGATACACCCGCCTGCCTGTCATTTTCTTTTTCTTCTCTGTTTCGCATTAGTTGAAACCTTATCCTGTTCTGTCACAAGCCCGCTCTCCAGCGCATCCTGAAGTGCGTATTCACGAACCTCCGCCGACAACGGCTCCGTTGTATTTTCCATACGCTTAACCTCGGCAAGCAGCTCCTCGCGCATGGGAATATGCCCGTCCGGCATGCGCTCCAGATACTGACGCATCGATATTTTGCCGCCTTTAAGCAGGTTGTCCAGCGTCTGCACCACCCGGACTTCGCTCCACATCGTTGAAGGCCCCACGTCCACCTTAAGCCGCATGATGTAAGCGTCCAGCACATCGTCCGGCAGCGGCACATACACACGCCGCCCCTCCTGCTCAATCGGGATCATTCGCCCCGTACGGTAAAACTGCTTGATAAAATCCAGCCATATGAGGCCGACGTCCTCCACAAACGCGTAAAACCGCTCCTGCTGTGCTTGCAGCGGCACCAATGCCGCGTCGCGTGTGGCAATAAAAGCCGATGTATTGTCCGGGTTTTTTAGATTTCCCAGCGTCACGTCGTTGGCGCCCATCATGCGCATCGTCGTCTCCAACGTAGCGCTCAAACCTTTCCATGCGTCGTAAGACGCGCCGGGCGGCATCAAATATTGCGCCGCCCCCGCAATGTCGCCGTTCACGGCAATGGCCCCCGCAACCCTATTGCTCCATTCACGTATACGCGTGCGGTCAAATACCACCTTGGGAAAGCTCATCTGCATCTGGTTCAGCTGCGACAGCGCCAGTATCTTGTTCACAAACACCTGATTGGGTATCAGCCCTGTCACCTCAGCCACGCCATGGCACGAGTTCTTTCGGGTGTCCCAGTTCATCAGCGCCACCGGATACCTTGTGAGCCGCGTATTCTTGGGCGGCTGTATCACTGCGTTGCGTACACTCTTCTCACACCACACATGGCCGTCCTGCTTATACATTTTCAACAGCACGTTGCACTTGCCCGCATCCTCCAGCTCAACCTTGCCAAGATCGCCTGATGTGTACTCGTTGTCCTCATCCGCCGTGATCTCATCCGCATTCTCGCAGCCGTTGGTCCGCGCTTCCTGCCTCACCTTGCTGACCAGTTCGCGAAACGCGAGTATGATATACGGCTGAGACTGCACATCTGCACTATTGGGGTTTCCCGGATAAAAGTTCACATTGTCGATCAGTTGTGTCGCGATATCCCCGGTAAGCGCCTGCCCTGTTTCCAGTGCCGTGTCCCAATAAAAATATTGCACATAGTCGCCTGTTATCGCGGCCTGCTTCAACCCCTCCTTGGTCAAATAGTCCATCTTGAGCCGTTCCCATAGCATATCGCAGTAAGCCGATATCTGCCGTGCGTAAATATCGATATCGCCGCCGTCGCTTACACCCTCCGCGAAGAACTTAAGCTTGAGCCTCCTGTCCGTCACCGCCGCGATCTTCCATGCCGACGCATAGCGTATAAAGTTGACCACAGGCGTGGGCAGCCCCTCATGCGGAATACCCACCCACTGATCGCCCGCGAAAAACCGCTCATTGATATCCACCGTATGGTACAAATTAATACGCGCCTTGTAGTCAATACCCTGCTCGTACTCCTGCCAAATCTTCGTGCTGCTCATACGCGCTCCCCATACGGATCATAATCCAGTATTGCCTCATACTTTTTCATCAGCGCATCCTGCTCCTGTGTCGACCTGCCGCTTGTCATACGTCTGTCCCCGCGCTGTCCAGCACCGTCCTTTATACCCTGTCTGTAACAAACCAAGCCCGTTACGACCACGGCCAGTCCCATCGCCGCACCAACCAGTATCTCCGCCATGCTAAACCCTCCCCAGCTGAAAATAAAAAAAGCGCCACTCTGCGCCCTGCCGATACTATCTAACTTCTCCCGTAGGAGTGTTCCTTGCCCTTGCCAATATCTCGTTATGGCCATTCTTACACATCGCCCCTCTCAAAATCGCTCATACTGCTTGCATTGGTCATTGCACCACCGCAGACACATATGGTATTACACTCATATACTTCCACTATAGGCGTTATACACCAGATTATTCTGAACACTTAATAGCATTGAGGACGTATGAATTACCACCCAACTTTTAATGAGTACATGTATTCCAGAAAGGATAACATAGTCAAAAGTGCCAACGGCTATTGTTACCTGATTACCAACTCAAAAATCTTTTCTATCATTTTTAAATGCCTTGTGTTTATAATTCCTGTTGGAATTCCTCTTCTTCAGTTACTTATATCCAGGGACCAACGATGGCCCAACATCGTATCGGATTGTGTCGTATTGGCTGCATTAACTGATTTTAGCATCAATAAAATCCAGTACTTGAAAACGGCCTTTAAAGAAATTAATGAAACGGACATCATTCAATATGATGACAAAACAAGAGAATGGCTCAATTGGGGGCTCTGTTTTTTTGATTTTCGCGTTGCTCAATAGCTATACCGCAACCTTTATAAGGAGCCAGATCGATAACAATATCCGTTTGTCATCGATATATATCACCATTGACAGCTCAGTTCAAGAAAGTATTGTAACCGGTGATTTCTCAGGGGCTGATGAAATCCTCATACCCTATGATAATACACAGTCCTTCGACGCTCACTTCAATGCCACTGTCAGCGGCTCTCCCGATCCCATTCTCATAACAGTTGATAATAAACCTATTACTAAGAATTTTATAAATAGGCAACAAAGTTGGTTTTGGGAGCCAGATTATTTTACTCAGAACTGCTCGGCATTTGTCGATGTGCACGATGGCTCCGTTCTTGAATTTGACTGCGGCTCGCTTCACCGCGAATGGACATTTCGTTGTCAATCGAAATAATCAGCAACTCAGTGTCGGTATTTGTCCGTTCCGTCATACTGGGCGCAATGAAGCATCTCCCGTCTTATACCAACATCAAACCGCAGGGACGGCTACGTGTGCCCCCTTTCGGGTATTGGCCGCCCTTCTAATTCTTTAATATCGTGTTTTTGACCGCTCATTGTCTCGTTATGGCCATTGTTCGATATGAGTCCTCGCTAAATCGCTCATGATTTCATTTAACACAATGATTGTCAGACAGAAACCCCATACTATATTTTCATATTTCCTTTATCCCTCTCTCACAACCGCTCATTAATCCTTATGTCTGACAGACGATTTCTCAACAGCTTCGCAATCATCATGCAGCATTCAGGTTCCCACGTCATCATCTGCAAAAAGCGCCGCCGCGCGCCGTTCGTCATACCCCGTTGCCTCACGCATCATATCGGTCAGCGAGATGCCTTTGCTTTTAAGGTCATCCATATCCACATCGCGTACCAGCCTGCCTTTGTGCAGAACGATCGCCCGGTCGATAAAATTCTCCACCTCCTGCACAAGATGCGTGCAGATCATGATCGTCTCATTTTCCTTAAGTCCTCCGGCTATGATCTTTAAAAGATCAATCCGCGTAAATAGATCCTTGCCCGAAAACGGCTCATCCATAAACACATAGTCCACGCCGCGGCAAACCCCCGCTGCCAGCTCAGCTTTGGCGCGCTCCCCCTTAGACATTTGCCGGATTGGCCTGTCGGGCAGCTCAAAGAATTGCAGAAGCTTCTTATAGCGCACCCAGTCAAAACGCGGATAGAACTCCGCAAGGAAATCCCCCGTCTGCATGGGCGTCATCTTACCCACCGATGCGCCCTCGCCGCTGATAAACGCGCATTTTTCCCGTATCCCCTCGCCGCTTTGCCCGTCCAGCGTGACTTCTCCGCTGTAAGGTTGATAAAGCCCGAGCAAACACCGCATCAGCGTGGTCTTTCCCGCGCCGTTCTCGCCCAGCAGCCCCACGATCTGTCCACGCGGCAACTCAAGGCTCACATCATACAATGCCGTATGGCCGCTTCGAAACATATATCCGACTTTCTCCGCCTTCATCATGACTGCTTCTCCTTTACAAACTCTTCGGCCACCCACAGCTGCCTCGACCACACGTTGCCGTAATAGTTATTATCCTGAAACTCCGTCAATTGATATGAAGGCGTGATATCGTCTTTCGTATCCGTGACTACCTCGCCCCGGTAAAGCACAGCGCCCTCTTCATCAAGTATGCTCAAATAATCATGATTTGGATAATAAAAATGCTCTGCCTGTATTTCATCTTCGCTGCGACCCGTTTCCAGCAGCACCCATCTTGAATCCACAAACGCACAACCTTTTAGCAAAGGCTGCACCGCCAGCACCGATCGCAGCCGCGTCTGCTCACCCAGCTCTATGCAGAAAAGCATATCTTCCTCGTCTGACTGGATGGCTTCCCCGGTCTCCTCATCATAGACATATATGTCCGACAGATGATAGCAAAGCATCTTTGAGCCTTTGCTATCAATTATGTAGATATTTCCAACCAACTCGCGCTGGGGAGACATCTTCGCGATCTGCACCTCGTTCAGCAAAGCCCCGTCCATATCATACACACGCAGCCTGAGCATACCGTCTGCCACTAGCAGCAGGCATAGCCTGCCGTCCACCACATCCAGCCTCAGCGTCCGCATCGCGTGCCCGTCCACCGGAAACGTCACCACCGGAGTAACCGAACCATAGGGAACCTGCGTATCGTTATAATATTCATATTTGCCGTCCATCAACGATGGCTCTATCATGTTGACGTAGCTGCCCCATTCGTCCACGCGGTAAATCGCGCTGGTGCCGCCATAAAGAGGACTCAGCGCAGGCGTGAAATAGACCGTTCCGTTCTCATCCTGCGTTGACAAATCAGCAGAAACGTAGTATTCCTCATTCGTATATTGTGTCTTCTTATAGTCCATACCCATATATTCATAAGGCGATACGCCCGGCTCTATCGGCCGTGCCTCTCCCTGCGCTGATAAATTCTGCTTATAAACGTCTTTATAGCTTTCGTATTTAAATACGAACGGATGGCTTTCATCATATACCGTGACATCAGTCATCACCTGTACGCGGTCACTATAGATGCTTTCAATGGTATTACGGCTTATTTCGGCTGATACACGAACAAAATCCGCCGCTCTTCTCATATGCGTCACCCAAGACTCGTACTTCTCATATACATCCTCGAGCCGGGTATCCATCTCCATCACAACATCCGCATCCTCGTGCTCCGTATAATACTGAGAGAAGCTTCTCGTTTTTTCAGGATAGTAGCTCTTAATGGGCGGCAGATATTCGAATGTATGGTTAAGCTCTCCCTCGTCCACGGTTATATGCTGCGTATGTGCACCGTCGCTCAGCGTCATCTGTATCACCAGATCATCAAGCTGTGAAGCGTCCCCCGCAATATCTTTAAGTGCGTATGTGCCTGCATCCGCGCTCAGCCGAATGCCCAGCCATGCCCCCGCTATCACCAGCAGGCACAGCAAAGCGCTGATGACTACCTCATACCTTGCAATAAAAGCTTTCATCTTATCCCTCCCGTCACACGACATTGGCACTGCGGTTTAAACGGTAAACACTCACAGCCAACATATATACCAGCGCCAGCCCCATCAGTACCGTTCGCCAAACAAACCCATTCAGCTCAATCCCCCACATGCTGTTCATTCTCTGGGTGACCACAAAAATCAGCAAAACAAATGTGAGCAGCATTGTCACAACCGCGATATGTTTTTTCTCACCCAGCAGCCCATAAGCCGGCAGGCAGCCCGCTGTGAATATCAGCAGCAGCGAGCTTAATGCCTCAGGTATGCCCATGGGCAGCAATATGTGAAACAGATCGCCGCGCACCACCGCTAAAAATAATCCGTTTGTCCGCGCCATAGCAAACGGCAGCACTGTTTTGTATACCCTTTCATATTCCACAGCCGTGCTTTCACAGGCCGCCGTCACAGGCCCGTAAGCCAGTATCAGCGCCAGCGTCTGCACCGCCCAAAGCATCAGTATGCCGATGACCCCTGCTGTACAGTAGGCGAAGAGCACGTGCCGCCGCGGCATGGGCAGCATCATCACCACCGCATAGCCTTTGTTACGATGGATATCCATAAAAATCTGTAATATTAAGAGAAGCATAAATACGCCGACAGCTCCGAAAAACACAGTCGCGATACCGCTCGCGCTTATCAATGCCTCGTACGGCTGTGTAAAGCTTTCAAGGTTTACGCTGCCTATCAGCTTTGCGAACGTCAACACGATAAGCGCCGCGCACATCACCATGACGCGCAAAAACACCCCTTTAAACACCTGACGCGTCAGCTTATAATAGCCGCTCTCAAAAAAACGCTTCATTCTTCGTCCTCCCAATATTGTCTGATCAGCTCTACCACCCGCTCGCAGGACAGTCTGCTCTCGCGCGCCTGAGCCACGAATTCTCGTACAAAAACTTGTGTCAGCTCGGTCTCGATGCTTTTTAAAACCTCCGGCGTTACGCGCAGCAACGATATCGCGTTGCGCGGTGTCTCCACGAACCTCTCATCCTCCATCTGTTTGAACGCCTTTTGCACCGTATTCGGATTTATGCCCAGCACCGCAGCCACTTCACGCCTTGACGGCAAAGCGTCTCCGTCCGCCGCATCGCCGCGCAGTATGCACCGTTTCACAAAGTTCACAAGCTGTATATAAACCGGCTCTTTTCCATTAAGTTTTATCATTGAAAAATCAACCAATGTTTTCCACCTCTCAATCTGTATTATACGTATAATACAGTTGTGTGTCAATAGAATTTTTAGCGATCGCCCCTCACATACCTATAATTATTAATGGCGGCTCTCCACAGTCACCCGCCTAATGCCCTCAGCGGCGCTCACGTCATTTTTCGCATTTAATCCCATCGGCGCACCATAGGAGGCGGGTCTGTGCTGTGTGCTTTCAAGGTATTTTAAGCGAAACTTTAGGCAGGCAAGAATATGCGGGAAACCACCTTGGATATCGTTCATAACGTCCAGTAAGATCCACAACAAATTAGACTTCTTGATTCTGATTTCCAAAATTGCGGTATATACACTGATCCTGTTATGCTATATTTAGACTATACATATAATGATTTGCACAAATATAATTCAAGGAGGCCATTAAAAATGTTCTGTCCAAAATGCGGCGCTGCCATAGCTGACGGCGCTAAATTCTGCAACGCTTGCGGCACAGCTTTCACCAATGCATCCAATACGCCAAAACAACTAAAATACAACATCTTCGGCGGTAATCTTCCGGCTGTGTCTATCTTCTTAGACCCCGGCGAAAGCATCTACACCCAGTCGGGCGGCATGGTCTGGATGGACGCGGGTATCACCATGGAAACCAACATGAAAGGCGGCCTTATGAAGGGTTTGGGTCGCATGTTCTCGGGCGATTCGCTTTTTATGGCCACCTATACCTCTGCCGCTCCCCATCAGGAACTAGCCGTTGCCAGCACCTTCCCCGGTGCCATACTCGATCTTGATCTAAACGGCAATTCCATCATCGCTCAGAAATCCGCGTTCCTTTGCGCCCAGCCCGACGTCACACTGAGTGCTTTTGTCACGCGCGGTATCGGGGCGGGCCTGTTCGGCGGCGAAGGCTTCATACTCCAGCGTCTGTCCGGCTTTGGCAAGGTGTTCCTTGAAATCGACGGCAGCCTTGTGGCACGCACACTCGCTCCCGGCCAAACCATCAAGGTAGATACGGGCAACGTCGCCGCTTTTGACGACACCGTGGGGTACCACACCGAAATGATCAAGGGCTTTAAAAACATACTCTTCGGCGGCGAAGGCCTCTTCCTCACCACGCTGACCGGACCCGGACGCGTCTGGCTACAAACCATGACCCTCCCCGGCTTCGCCAAGCAGCTCATCCCTTTCATCCCCCATTCGTCGAATTAGCACATTAAACAATGAGTAGAGCTATCCGAAGCATGGTAGCTCTACTCAAGATTTAACAGATTTGAGGAACTGATATGGATACAAATGAAAACTACGTCTATCAATCTGAGGTGAATTGGTCAATACTCACTGAGGGGTTAACCTTACCAGTTAAAACACAAGTCGTCTTTTCTCGAAATATGGGTAGATTTCTTCAAAGGGGAGAATCAAAGCAAATCACTTTATACCTTAATGGAAAAGGTTATAGCGCAACGATTCGCAATGTCAATTTTGACAGCAAATTTAATAGAAAAAAGGATACTTTGCAAATCAGGTATTCTCGAAATGGCGAACTAGCAAAGGCGTTGCAAACAATATTTTGTGTGAGTTATGATTATATAAAAATTCAAAGAGAACTGTTGCATGATGGGAACAGGGCAATGATAAAGCTGCCTGCTAACTTTAAAGAATACATCGCAATTTATACAACAGAATATGAAGATGCTTATATTCTTGATACTATACAAGTCAATGATGTTCATTATCTAAAGCAGATCGTCCAAGACAAGCCTGAACGTGCCATAGAGTCTAGCTTCAATTACAGGGATGAAGATAAATCTGCAAACATTTTTGAAGATTCGCGCACTGTAAAAATAAGAAAGCTTAACAGAAAAATTGGTGATAACCTCAAGCTTCTTTATAGCTATAAATGTCAAATCTGTGGACAGTCTGTTGGAAAGCTTTATGGCGCTCTTTGCGCTGAATCACATCATATTGACTATTTCGTGAATAGTCTAAATAATGATGCCAATAACCAGCTTATTGTCTGCCCAGATCACCATAGCATTATACATGAGACGAACCCCACATTTGATCGGCAGAAACTAATATATACTTACCCTAACGGGTACAGAGAGGGCTTGCAGATAAATTATCACCTTAATTAACGTTCGCCTTCTCATGCATTAAACCTTGTTGGGTATACCTTGACCTTCCATGCGAATGCTGTCTAGCGCAGACATGATACCGTTCAAATTATCAAAGTAACCCTCAATATAAAGTTATTTACACCTTTTGCGCCTATACTTATACTTTTCATCTTCCAATACTTATACCGCTTCTATATGGCCTTCAATGTAAAGCCGATGGCCAAAATCGACGATGTTTTTTTACGCTCATCTTAAAAAATGCCTTCTTGCTAAAATCGCGCTTCACTTATTTGCCCCCTTACGTTTCATCCGTGTATAATACCCGATTGTATAATTTAGTCTCTATTTTTATATACTAGCACTTTACGTCCATATAAAAAAGCATGCTTATCAGCTAAACATGAAAATGGCTATTGCTGTTTAAAATTTGGTTAATGAATCAACTTGTCTCATTTGTTGCTTTTAGCTATACCCTGGCCATCCGCTTCACCAGCGCACCTTTAAGCTTCTTGCCCACTTTCGCGCCACGAATCATCACATCGCTTAGTGCCTTGGGGTATACTGTGAGGTGCTCATAGGCCGTCCTTCGTGATCAGCAATCCCGCTCGCTAACTGGGCTCGTGCGCCTGTTCACGCCAAGCCCTTGCTTTCTCATCCGCACCCTCACCGCTTGAATACCTGTCGCCCAGCCAAAGCAACGCCTTCACATGCCCGAGCTGCGCCGCACGTTTGTACCATACCGCCGCTTTTGTTATATCTTCCTTAACGCCCAATCCCCACTCATAACAAAACGCCAGCCGATATTGCGCGTCGGGATGAAACCAGGCCGCCGCTTCAGTTAAGCTTGCCACAGCCAGATCATATTCCTTCAGCTCAATATACACCAACCCCTGCAACTAAAGGTCATTCACATTCTCGTCCATACACGTATCCCCCTGCTGCTGTTTATCTTTAGCCGTTTCCCGCTTATCTGTACTTATTGCCGTTGGGTGTATAGCCGCTCACCGTCATGCATAATGACGCACTAATTAGAAATCTGAACAGGGATATATAAGCAGCTCATGTCAGTCATCCGCTTCTGCCCGGCTGTGTACTGGCTTGATGCATAAAATGCTCCTCTATGTCTTATCTTTGTATCAAGATATCTCCTTATTATAGAAATAAACTGGCTCAAGCTGTTTAAATCATAAATATGTCACATATAGCCAATATTGCCCATACTGTATCCATATAGTATAATTCGAGATAAATTCATTCTTTTAAGGATGCAAAAAGGGAGATGGGAATATGAGAAACAAAATAGCTATCATTGCGGCTGTGGTGATTATCGTCGCAGTAGCTGTTGTCGTGGGTGTGATGATGACCTCCGACAGCAAAGCCGCTGCTATTAAGATCAAGGACGATGCGCTCGTTATCAGTTGCTCGTTTGGCGTGACCGTACCGCTCGATGAAATCTCAGACTTGACGTTTACCGAAGAATTGCCGAAGATCGCTACTAAGACAAACGGTGCAAGCATAGGCCGTATGCACAAGGGCGAATATGAATTTGCAGACGGCAGTCAAGCCCGTCTGTATCTAAACGACGAAGTCCCGGCATACGTTCGGTTCACGCAAGGCGACACCGTCTTTTACTTAAACGCTGATACGATTGAAGATACGAAAGAGATCTACGATGAGCTGCAAAAAGCAATCGGATAATCCTCGTTCTATCAACAGGCGGTTGCCGTGTGTCCTTTATGGTATTGGCCGCACGCTTAGTAATAAGAATTAATCTATATCAACATAAGGGACGCGTCACTTTGGCGGGAGCATGAGGACAGCGCCCTCACAAATCGCCCTTACCTTAAACATTAAAAAAGGCGGCGAAGCTTGTCTGCCCGCCGCTCTTTTCGCTATCATATTATTTTTCAGTCTTTTCCTTGGGCAGCTTTAAGAAAGCCGTCAGCACCGCCGCGACCAGCGCCGCACCCGATGCCACGAGGAACGGTATTAAGAATCCGCCCGAAATTTCTTTAAAGTAGCCTGCGATATACGATGCAGCCACCGCGCCGACACCAAAACCCAATAGCACCATACCATAGTTGACGCCCATCGACTTTGTGCCGAAATAATCCGCTGTAATTGCCGGGAACACGCCCAAGAAACCACCGTACGAGAAGCCGACAATGGCAATCAGCACAAATACCAGATATCCCTGAACCACCGCTGCGAACGGTATGGCCACCGCCGCCACGATCATAAGAAGCAGCAATGTGCGCTTACGCCCCAGTTTGTCCGATACCCAGCCCCAGAACAAACGTCCGAACGAGTTGAACCCGGTTATCACCATCACGCCTATCGTGGCCACCTCGGGATCCAGCCCGCTGTCGATGCCTAAAACTTTGGCAAACGGTATAACCATAAGCCCCGCCGCGCACGCCAGCAGCATTGCGAACGTAATCATATAATACTGCGGCGTTTTGAGCACCTCTTTGGGCGAATAATTCTGTGCCGCTACTTTAACACTCGGCGTCCATCCCGCTGGCGCAAATCCCTGCGGCGGGTTCTTGATCATCAAGCCGCCGACCACCGTCACAACAAGGAATATCCCGGCAAACCATTGGAACGTCTGCATCACGCCCACAGTCGCAATCAGCGCGTTCGCCACAGGCGTAAACACAAGGCCGCCAAAGCCCAGCGCCGATACGATAATGCCTGTGATAAATCCGCGTTTATCGGGGAACCATTTCTGGCAAACCGCAATCGTCGTGGTATACGTCATGCCCATGCCAAAGCCGCCCACCACGCCATACGTGATCCAGAGCATCCAGGGCGTTTCCTGCGTCGCAAAACCGGCCGCAAAGAATCCGGCCGCCAAAATAACGCCGCCGATAATAATCACAGGCCGCGGCGACAGCTTGTCCTGAATCGCGCCACCAACCATGCTGCCGAATGTCAGCACGCCGAGCAGCAGCGAGAATGTCAACGCCGCGTCGCTTTGCGACCAGCCTAATGTATTCACCACTTCGGGCTGAAACACACCCCAGATATACGCCGTGCCCAGACAGAGCTGTATGGCGATACCGGCCAGCACAGGTATGAGCCGGCTATAATATTTTCCTGTTCCTTCCATACTGCAAATCCTACCTTTTTTAGTTTTCTTGTGATTCATAAAGAAATGTTAGCAAGATTATGTCATGCCGATATACCCCGTGTCAACGACAATTATAGCGATTTTATAACAATTTGTTAACTTGTTGCGTCAATATGCCTTAATTTTAGCGATATCGGTCCATTTCTAATACGGCATCCGTCTTAAAATGCATGTCGTTGACATTTAAGGCGTATCATGATGATACTATGCATATATTACAACTTCCTTTTGGTGGTGTGTCATGGAAAACAAGAAGCTTACGATAGATATCATCAATCGCAGGCTCGCCATTGCGTTTATCGTTGACCATGCCATGCTTTTCTATGGCAGTCATTTTTCCGTTTTATGATCTTTGGCATGAGTCAGCATCTTTTCTCTGTGTTTCCGATCTTTATGCTTACCGCTTTTACAGCCTTTGCCCTCAAGGATGTTTTCGGCATAAGCCTTGGAAAAAGGCTGTTTGATCTGCATATCGTCAGCTCAGAAAAATAAAAACAAGCAGGCACAAAAGTCGTGGCTTATCAGACAAGCAGGCCTATACGTCCGGCATTAAGAGGGGTTCTCGCCTTCGCTGCGATTTATGTCATCTTTTTTGTCATGATGCTTCTGTTAGAAACAACGTCTCATAGTATATTGCCATTTATAATAAAGCCGATGGGCATCGCATCGGTTGTCGAAGATATAGAATTTCATCAGCCATATTTGCGCTAAAATGGCTGCGGAAGCCGGCCTTAAGCTGCCCGTTCATGAACCACTGAATGATAACTTTCGTACGAATTGCTTTAACAAAAGAAACCAGACGGCGGCACTAATATTGTTAGCTGCTCGCGCTGCTGTAGCGTTTGATAGCGACCTTCCATAGCAGTCGCGTCGCGGTAAAGCACAGCACAGGCGCCGCTATCCCCCATATGGCATAGACAGGCTCCAGCTTGCCAAGTATAAAAAGCGCAGGAAAGTTGACAATCACAAAAATGGGTATCAGGAATATGCCAAGGCGCTGCACCAGCTTACCGTATATGTTCATGGGCATGTTGTTAAAATCCCAGAGCGAATCCGTCATGAAAACGAGCGATTCCGCTTTGATAAACCAGAACGTGAAGCATACGGGGAACAAAAACAAGGAGTAGCTAACGATCACGCCGCTGAGCATGAACCCCACAAACCCCAGCAGGCTCAGCACGTCTACGGAAGTTCCCAGCCTGCCAAGCCCCACCGCCACCAGCACCACGCCCGCGATAAAATCCGTCAGAAACAACGCGATATCGCTGTGGCGCAGCGTCGCCATAAACTGCAAAGAAACGGGCTTTGTGATATAAAAGTCCAGCGTTCCCTTGCGTATGTGCTCGCTCAGCGCGTAATGATTCGACATGATAAAGCCCGCGTAAAATCCTGTGATGGTCACAAACGTCCCCACATAAACGAGTATCTCGTCGGGTGATAAGCCGCTTATTTCCACGCCTGCGTTATAGATCACGATCACATACAAAAGCTTCACGACGAGATACCCCAGTTCCATCGCAAGCCCCGTGAAAAAGTTGACGCGGTATTCCAGCTGAGTGATGAGCCCGTTTTTCACAAACAGCCACCATATAAAAACATGCTTCTTTAATTCTTTGATCAACGTTTTCATGTCAGCCCCCCGCCGCGATATAGCGTTTGAGTCCGCTTCGCCACAGCACACGCGACAGCAGCCAAAGAAGCATCGCCCATATGCCCATCACCAAAAGTCCGCCTAGCACTTCTGAGCCGGGTATGCGGCCGCACAGCACATCCACCGGAAAGTTTACCGTGTATTTGAACGGCAGCCAGTTCATGACCTTAACCACGCCGCTCCCCAGCACCTCGAGCGGGAATATGCCCCCGCTGCACGCGATGAACACGATGCGCACGGCCTCAAAGAAAAAGCCGATCTCAGACAGCCAGAACGCGAACATGCCCACGCAGAAGAATATGACATAGTTGAGCACAGCAGCCAAAACCAGCACCGCTGTGAACCAAACGACACTGGTCAAGGTCGCGATGCCGCCAAACGAAGCGTTGAGTATCAATATCGCACCGATCAGCACGCCGTAGATAAACACGGATTCCACAAGCTTGCCGCCCATAAACATGAACATGCGGAACTGAAAATAGTTGATTGGCCGCACAATGAATTTATCAAGTCCGCCGTTTTTGATATCGTCGTTGATTTCATATTCAAAATAGGTACGCAGCAGCCGCTGCACAATATTTGCGATCACGGTATACGTAATCATCTGGGCATAAGTATATCCAAACATCACTTCTTTGCCCGAGCCGCCGTAAATGCTGCTCCACATAAATAACTGTATAATCATCGGCCACGCGGCGCTGACCAGATTCATGATAAAGTCCGCGCGGTATTCCATGATGCTTTGCATACCCAATATGAACGATTTTTTGTACTTGCTCAGTGGATTCAAGCGCGGCTCTCCTTTTGATACAATCTTAATATGCCTTCCTCGATCGGAACATCCTCGATATTAAAATCTACCACAGGCAGCGTTTCGAGTATATGCGCCAGCGTGGATTTGAGCACCCTACGGCTCACCTCGATCTGTGTGCTATACCCGTCAAACGCCATGATCTTTCCAAACGGCTCTATCTCTTCGCGCTGCACGGGTTCACCCAAAACCAGCTTCACACGCTTTCTGTCGCTAAAGAGCTCATTCACGCCCGAAAGCTCACCGTCATACTTAAGCTCGCCTTGATTAATCAATATCGCGCGACGGCAAAGGTTCTCGATATCGCTCATATAGTGGCTCGTGAGCAGCACCGTGGTCTTGCTCTGCTCGTTGTAATACTTCAAAAAGTCCTGTATCTTCTTTTGCGAAATCAAATCCAGCCCGATGGTGGGTTCGTCTAAAAACATCACCTTGGGCTTATGGATCAGCGCCGTGATCAGCTCCAGCTTCATGCGCTCCCCAAGCGACAACCTGCGCACCTGTACGCCCAGCAGCGGCTTTATATCCAGCAGCTCCGTAAGCTCGTCCAGCGTGGCCTGATACTGTTTTTCACTGAGCTCATAGATATAGCGGTTGAGCAGCAGCGATTCGTTCGCGGGCAGATCCCAAAGCAACTGGCTCTTTTGCCCCATCACGATGGCGATCTGCTTTTTAAACTCCTTTTTGCGCTCCCACGGTGTATAACCTAAAACCGACGCTTTTCCCGACGTCGGAAAAAGAATGCCGGAAAGCATTTTGAGTGTTGTGGTTTTTCCCGCACCATTGGGCCCCAAAAAGCCCACCATTTCGCCCTCGCTTATATCAAAGCTGATGCTTTTCACGGCATCCTTCACAAGCTTTTTTCTATGGAACACATTTTTAACCGAATTTTTAAGCCCGGGCTCTTTTTTATAATAGGAAAATGAACGCGATAAATCCTTCACTTGAATAATGTCCATGGTTGCTCCCCTGTGGCATAAAATTCAATTTTTGCACCTGCAAAACATACCACAATATATAATCAATGACAAGATATACAGACAAAAAATCCCGCTGCCTAATTATAAGCGGCGGGATAAACCGGTTTTAATCCTGAATCGTTAATCCTGAAATATCTGATAGGTGGTGTTCACAGTAACGTTGCCTTTGATCATGGCCATCACCGGGCATATCTTTTCCTCGGCTGATGCCAGAATTTTTTGCATCGTCTCGTCGTCCATGTCCGCCGATACCACACGCACGTTGAGCGCTATCATATCAAAGCACAGCGGATGCTGCTCCCGTCGTGTTCCCGTCGCGCCGATAGTCAGTTCCTTCACCTCTTTGCCCATGCTTTTGGCAAGAAACGTGATGGTGCCGCCAAGGCACGAAGACAAGCTGACCAAAAACAGCTGAAGCGATGTAAAGCCCTGCCCGTCGCCGTACGGCGGTACGTAATCCGTCATCACCGTATGTCCGCCGGACTCGCCCTCAAACAGCATCCTTCCGTTTTTCAAAACTACAGAAGCTTCCAAAACATGTCCCATATAAAACCTCCTTAAAGCTTAACGCTTTTTTCTTACCTTCTTTTGAGTCCCGGGTCGTCAAAATTCACAGGGTCTATCGGTCTCTTCTTAGATTCGATCTCCTTGATCATTTCCACGACACGCGTGTTCACCGGCGTCTTCACGCCAAATTCCGCACCTTTCTTGGCGATATAGTTGTTGTAATAATCGACTTCAGTCGGTTTGCCGCGCCCCAAAGACTGCAAGCTCGAGCTTTTAAGCCTTCTGTACTTAAATCCGATGATACGAATCATGATATGGCGTTTTAAACTCGCAAGGGCGCTGTCTCCAGCCACCAGCTTGTAATAGTCCAGCTTGCCGCCAAACGGCTTGATGACGAGCTTCATAGCATTCGCCACATCCACCGCCTCGCTGATAATACCGATAAATATATCTCGGGCGCGCTTTTGCTTTAAGATTTGTCCTAAATAAAGGCCGCTTAAAACGCCCAGCGACGTGATGCACGAGTTTACAATCATCTTGGAATATAGGTCGGCAATGATGTTGTCGGATATTCTTGTGGGCATCATGGCATCCAGCACGTCTTTAAGCACCGCCACATCCTTGCCTTCCAGCCCGCCGATCACAAAATCCCCTTCGGATGTCATATTGAGTGTGCCGTCCGGCAGCATGGTTGAACCCCAGCCCACCACGCAGCCTACTGCCCGCTCTTTACCAATAACCTCGGCCAGCGCTTCCACGCATATACCGTTTTGCATAGACACCACAAAGCTGTCCTCTTTTAAGAACGGCAGCACGCGCCGCGCCGCATCCGGCATATCATACGCTTTGGTGACGATCAGTACGATGTCCTTTTCTCCGGAAAGCTGCTCCACTTCGGCCACGGCCTTCATCTTCACAAAGTGCTCTCCGCGCACACCTGTTATATGCAGCCCCTCACTTTTCACTTGATCGGCCTTTTCCTGATACTTGCAGACCAGTTCTACATCATAGCCCGCCTTGCTTAGGTACGCCGCCGTAATGCCGCCGATTGCGCCCCCGCCGATCACCGCAATGGTTTTTGTTATGTCCGCCATTGATCTCCTCCTGATATCACACAAAAGTCAATTTATTCTACCGCTCATTATATCACGATTTTCCATTCCTTTCAGCAATATTTTAACCCTCCGTCGCCTACCTGCGCCACCTTCTCAAGAGGGAGGCAACTGTTATCGTTGCTTTTGCACAGCACTGTAGGGGCGGGTTTCTAAGCCCGCCCGTTCCTTAATTTATTTTTTAGGGAGAGATTATTTTCATCTTAAACAGTGAATAACCGTCTTTTCGTGTCAGGTTAACTTGACATTTCGCATAGACTTGAATATAATACGTGTAAGGTTAACTTGACATACAGGTAGAAGGGAGAGGATGGCATTTGCAAAACCGTGTCCGTGCCTTGCGCGAAGAAATGGCGCTCACGCAGGCTCAGCTGGCCGCCTTGACAGGCGTATCGCGTCAAGCCATCAACGCCATTGAAACAGGCAAATACGACCCATCCATATGGCTGGCGTATGCGCTCTCCAAGGTATTTAAGAAATCCATTGAAGAAATATTTTTGTTTGAAGAGGGTGACAAAAATGATCAAAAGGAATAATCTGCGCAAAGTCTACGCGGCATACTGGATCATCATCGGGGAGCTGTTCTGTATTTCTTTCATTATCGGCTCGGCCTACATCGCGCCGGATACGCTCCGGTCCATCATACAGATCTTTGGGATTATCGGTGTTGTCTTCATACCCGTTATCACGTATCTCTTCTACCGTTGGCTCAAAAAAGACAATGCCACTGCCAGTGACGAACTGGAGCAGATGGTGCTGCTCAAAGCCTTCGCGCTCACGGGCCTAGTCTCGCTGTCCTTAATACCCTTCCTGCTGCTGCTTTCCTGTATCTTTTCGCAGGTAGCCGGATATCTCGTGTTTGGGTATACGGTAATCATCGGCGGCACATTTAAAACAACCACATTTATTCTATATAAAAAATATTAAAGGAGGTGTCCATCATGTCTGTGGTGATTCAAACGACGAATCTGACAAAAAGCTACGGCAAAAACAGAGGTATCAGCGATGTCAACATCTCGGTGAACGCAGGTGAGGTGTATGGCTTCATCGGCCCCAACGGCGCGGGCAAATCCACCATGATCAAAACGCTGCTCAATCTGCTTTTCCCCACCGGCGGCAGCGCGACGGTATTCGGTCAGGACTGCGTGAAAGACTCACGCCAGATCAAGACGCAAACAGCCTATGTGCCCTGCGAGGTCAACTACTATGACGAGCTCACCGTACAGGCGTTGCTCGACTACTCGGACAGCTTCTATGCGCAGGCCGACAAGGCCTATACGCAAGGCTGGATGCAGCGTTTTGAACTGGAACCCAAAAAGAAAATACGTGAGCTGTCGTCGGGCAACAAAAAGAAAGTGGCTCTGGTGGCCGCGCTGGCAGCCCGTCCCAGGCTGCTGATACTCGACGAACCCACAAACGGCCTCGATCCGCTGATGCGCCAAACGCTGTTTGATGCCCTGCGGGAGCAGCAAGCCGCCGGATGTACCGTGTTTCTCTCCAGCCACAACTTGGATGAGGTGCAAAGCTTATGCGACCGTGTGGCCATCATACGCGAAGGCAAAATCATCGACGTGAA
Source organism: Bacillota bacterium (assembly GCA_023436115.1). Lineage (GTDB taxonomy): Bacteria > Bacillota > Clostridia > Christensenellales > SZUA-584 > SZUA-584. The sequence goes on from JAEZKQ010000003.1 coordinate 69,069, forward strand.
AACGTTGGGCGAGCTTTCATCGGAAAAAGCCAAGAAGGTGACAGTGGTGGGCACTGCGCTGCCCGAGCAGTTTAACAGCGATGCGTATAAAATCGTGTCCCACAGCCGCAACCACATTGTGTTTACCTACCACAGCACCGACATGGGTGCGCTTTTGCGGCAGCTTCAGGCCATGAACGCGGACGATTTTTTGGTGGAGGATATTAAACTTTCGGATATTTTTATGTCGTACTACAATGAAGGAGGTGCGGTATGAACATTTTCAAAATGGAGTTTCGGCGCAATCTTAAATCGCTGCTGATATGGTCTGCCGTCAGCGCCGCCATCACCGTGTTATTAACGCTGCTGTACCCCAGCATGATAAATTCGGATATGCTGGCGCTCATGAACGCGAAAATTGCGGCTTTGCCCAAAGAGCTTGTGGAGTCTTTTAACCTCTCGGGCGAGGATATCCGCTATTTCCCCAGCTTCTTTGCCTACTTCTTCCAGTTTGTGCTGATGGCCGCCTGCATTTACGGCGCACAGACGGGCCTCACCGCGCTGACTAAGGAAGAGAGCGAAGGCACCATCGAGTTCCTTTACGCCAAACCGACAAGCCGCCCTCAGATCGTGACGGCCAAGCTATCCGCAGCGTTTGCGGGATACTTATGCTACTTTGCGGTGATCGGTCTCTTCAGTGTGATTGCGGGCATGGCCGTGCGTCCCGAGAATCTCGACCTTAATGAAATGATCACGGCGGTTAAATCCGTGGTGCTGGGCGGTATGCTGGCCGGATTTACGTATCTGTTCTTAGGCTTTCTGGTTTCGGTGCTGCTGCGGCGCGCCAAACACGCCGCTTCGCTTGCCGTGATGCTGTTCTTCGGCACATACATCATCGGCAGTATTCCTAAGTTCACAGGCGTGCTGGATTTCTTAAAATGGGTCTCCCCCATGAATTACTTTCAGCCCAATAACATCGTGGCAAGCGGCATCGACGGTCTCAATGTGCTGATAGCCGTGCTCATCATGGCTGTTTCCGCCGCCGTGACCTACATCCTTTACCGCAAGAGAGATTTCTACGTTTAGCCATTAATGGAGAGTGTTAAATAATTCGTGGGCAAGACGGGCTATGATTACCCCAAAAAGCATCACTTTTAGGGGACCCCATCCCCGCGAAGCCCACACTTTGCGGTTTTGCGCAGTTTCGAGCATGGCGAGGAACAAGGCGAAGCGAACAAAACCTGTAAACTGGCGGAAAACTGAAGGTTTTTCGACAAAGCTCTACAAGAGCGTCAGTGATGGCGCTCTTTTCTTGTCCATTTTCACGCATGTCGTGTATAATTAGCTAAGAAAGTTTCAAATCGGAGGAAGGAACATGGCCATTCCTAAGACCAACGCCATGCGCATACTCGACAGCACCGGAGTCTCCTATGGTCAGCTCAGCTACGAGAGCAACGGTTTTTTAGACGGCGTTTCCGTCGCGCATAAAATCGGCAAAGACCCCGCGCAGGTATTTAAAACCCTGGTGGCTCAAGGCACCAGCCGCGATTATTATGTGTTCATCATACCCGTGGCTGAAGAGCTGGACTTAAAAGCCGCCGCCAAAGCCGTGGGCGAAAAGTCGGTGGAGATGATCAAGGTGGCTGATATCACCAAAGTCACGGGATACATACGCGGCGGATGTTCGCCCATCGGCATGAAAAAGACGTTTCGCACGGTGATCGACGAAACATGTTATCTGCACGATACCGTGATATTCAGCGCAGGCAAGATCGGCATGCAGATCGAGCTGCCACCCGAAGACCTGATACGCATCGTGCCCTGCGAGGTCGCCGCCGTCACCGTGGCGCCATAGAAAGGAAACCGCCTTGATTGAGAAAATGAAGCTGTCGCTGCAATCGCTCGTGATATTTCGCGGGTTGCTGCGCGACGATGTGTTTATCAGACTATCCGAGCTGCTGGATTCAGATGCCCTGCCGCTGACCGACAAGGTTTCACGCTATGCTGACTTTGCGGCGGCGCTGTTTGCACATGGCGGCAGCCTGACCGACTACGTGTGGGAGCGCGTGGCCGAAGATGATAACATCTATGTGCAAAAATGTGCCCAAAGGCTTTCCATCGACAAAACGCTGACCGAATGCCTTGAGCACGAGCTTCGCGCTCTGCAAGAGCTGTCTTTGCTGACTTCTTCCCGGCTTAAAGCGCATATCGGCTACGAAGGCTACCTGCCCGATTGGCAGAACAGCACGATAGACTTTTCCGCCGCGTATGCGCGCCATTTAGACAACCTTGCCACAGACGGCTACGGCATTTATGCCAAAAACCGTATGCTGCGCGTTCACAACGGCGCGATCGTGCCCGTCAAATATCCCGACCCTGTACGCCTTGCCGACCTTAAAGGATACGAACGGCAAAAAAAGCTGATCGTAGGCAACACGCTGGCGCTGCTGCGCGGTCAGCCCGCGGCCAACGCGCTGCTTTACGGCGATGCGGGTACAGGCAAATCGTCCACGGTCAAGGCCATTGTCAACGAGTATTACGCAAGTGGCCTCCGGCTCGTCGAGATACCCAAAAGCCGCTTTGGCGACATCCCCGCCGTCGCCGAAACGCTGAGCACCAATCCGCTCAAATTCATACTCTTCATCGACGACTTATCGTTCACACAGCAGAACGACGATTTCAACGCGCTCAAGGCCGTGCTGGAGGGCTCGGTTTCCGCCAAGGCCACCAACATCGTCATCTATGCCACCAGCAACCGGCGGCACATGGTCAAGGAGCTGTTCTCCGACCGCGAGGGCGACGACATTCACCGCAACGAGACCATACAGGAGCTTACCTCCCTCTCTCATCGTTTCGGGCTTACCGTGGGCTTTTTCAAGCCGGACAAAAAGGCGTATCTGGATATCGTTCACGCGCTCAAAGACGAATACGGCATACAGATGGACGACGCGCAGCTTGACCTTGAAGCCGAGCGTTTTGCGAGCGCCGGGCGTTCGCCGCGTATGGCGCGTCAGTTCATCGACATGCTGCGAAGAACCAGCGGCGAGTAACCTTTCAAAAAGAGCGGTGATTTCGTTGACGCAGCCCACACGCAAAAACAACCGTCTAAAGGAATATGATTACGCGCAAAACGGCGCTTATTTTGTGACCATTTGCACACACGAGCGGCGCAATTTCTTTTGGAATGACGTAGGGGCGGCCTGTGGCCGCCCGCCATGTATGCCCGGATTATCCAACATCGGTATGATCGCCGATCAGGAAATCAATCGCATCGCTGGATATTATCAAGGTGTCGTTATCGAGAAATATGTTGTGATGCCCAATCACATCCATATGATTATCACATTGCAGAATGATGTCGGGCGACCTAAGGTCGCCCCTACGGTGTCCCGTATCGTTCAGCAGTTTAAAGGCGCTGTGTCAAAGCAGGCAGGTTTTTCCCTTTGGCAGCGTTCCTTCTATGACCATATCATACGCAATGAAGCCGAATACCGCGACGTTTGGCAATACATTGACACCAACCCATTAAAATGGGAGCTTAACGAATACCACATTAACGATACATGAATAGCGCTCACCGTATGGGGCACAGCCCATCTTTTCGATTCGCAAAACCGCTTGTGATTATTTTCATACTATTGACATATTATCTCATAAGAGTATACTGGCTGAGAAATACAACATGAAAGGCATAAAAGGAAATGAGAAAAACCTCACTGATCTTGACAGGCATTATGGTTATCGTTATGCTACTGACCGCATGCAACGCAGCCATCCCTGTGGCGAACGTCGTCGAGCCGTCAGCAACGCAAACCGCTGCCGCTGAATCTTCTGCGCCCGCCGTTGAGGAGGCCACACCGGTGGCGACGAGCGAACCGACCGAAACGACCCCGGCGGCAACAAGCACAGAAGCTCCGGCAGTCATTTCTGACACAAAAGACTATTTGTTGCATGGTCAAGAAGATAAAATTGAAGCTGAAAAACTGCATTGGAATGAAGTGTTCTTAAATCAGGTGGACATTCAGGCTGTTTATGATGAATACATAGCCGGAGGCGGAAAAGCCGACGACGTTTTAAGCTTTGCGCAATATCTTACTTAAAACGCGCCCGTTTCTGACAACTGGAAAGAGCTGTTTGAGGCCGATTTGCTGGCGCAATATGACGTGATGCCCAGCCGGTATGAAGCTTTAGAAAATGAATATTATCAGGTTTACGTCACCATCGACGGCGAAGAAGTCCCCTATGTGGGTGTGAACGCCAGAACAGGTTATTTCCACGGATGATGAAAAATAAATAACGAACAATACATCAAGCCTTCGGTAACCACCGAAGGCTTTTTCGTTCCCCGTAGAGGCGGGTTTCCGCCGTGTGCCCTTTAGGGTATGGTCGCCCGCCTTCCGCCACCGACCGCCATGGCCTTATTTCATTTTATCAAGCTGTATCTCTCCATGCTCGTTTTCAAACTCGGCAATGCGCTTTTTGATAAGCTGTTCAATCTCTCTGTTTTTTGTGCGTCCTTCCGACTCAGCCACGTAAGCAAGCTTCTCCAACAAATACGGCTGAACTCTCAGCGTAAACCGCGACAGACTATCCTTCATACTGACACCTCATTAGCTTAGTATTGACATAATAATAGCGTCAATATATACTCTTATAGGAATTATGACGCAGTTTTGACGCATTCCATTTATGAGGTGTTTTATGAGAGTATTAGTCATCGGGTCAAGAAGCTTGAAGGTGGATATATCAAAGTACATTCCCCCCGAAGCCACGGAGATCATATCGGGCGGCGCACATGGCATCGACAGCCTTGCGGAGCGCTGGGCAGACGAGCGCTATATCCCCAAGCTGATTATCCGGCCTGATTACGAAAAATACGGCAAAAGCGCCCCTTTGCGCCGCAACAAGGTAATGATCGAAATTGCGGACTACGTTGTCGCCGTTTGGGACGGGCAATCCACTGGCACGAAATCCTCCATCGACTATGCGAAAAAAATAGGTAAGCCCATTGAAGTGTATACGGTACGCACCCCGTAGGGGCGGGTTTCAATGCCCGGCCGTTAACGCATCCCGTAGGGGCGGCTTATAGCCGCCCACCTTCCGCCACCGACCGATAAGTTTCACCCATTATACCAAAAATATGATATTTCCCGCTTTTTGTAGATTATTGGAATTATCTTATGTATATTGGTAGATAATTGTAGTTTATTATGTTATAGTTAATTATATTTTTGAAATCAATATTTTCGAGGATAGCCAATATGGCAAACAAAACTTTTATTATTCTTGGCAATGGCTTTTCAATTAGTCTTATTGAATCAATAAAATTAAACGATAAAATTGATCTTCGTAATTTATTTACAAAAGGAGATGAAGTTGTTTGGCCATTTAGCCACGATAAAGGCTTTCTGTCAAGGAAATTTTGTGAAAACCTGTGGACTTTAGGAGCCCGGCCAACAATGAGAACTGAGGAGAGCATTAATTTTATTTCCAACTTAATAACATGCCTAAATGTCTTTAATACTGCTAGTATTAAAAATCCCGACTTTAGACAAAATACAACGAATATATATAGAGAAGCACATAATGAATTATCTACATATTTAAAACATTTATTTATCCACTATAATTCATTAGTCTCAACAAAAGCTCTCCAAGGAATTATAGATAAATTGCCATTAATCAACTATATTCAGAATATTATATCGTGCGGCGATGAAGTGATTGTTATTTCTTATAATTATGACATTTTTTTAGAAAGGCTATTACGGATAAAAAAAGTCCCATTTGGTCTTATAGGCTTTAATAATACTATAAACAAAAGTATAAAGCTCTTTAAGCCCCATGGATCAATAAGTTTCGTAACAAAAAGTCAGACTCCATCTGGCAAAAACTTTACTATTAAGGACACATTTGATAGTATTGAGATGAATATTAGTGATTTAAAGCTAGATTATAATTTAATGGAGGACAGATCATTAATTAATGCTATTATTCCTCCTGCCGGTGATGCTAATAGGCTTGCTCGAGGATGGGTAAAATATATAAGAACTACTCTCATGAAGGAAGTAAAATCTTCATCTGATAAGGATAGTTTAATTATATATGGTACATCATACGATCATGTTGATAGAGTCGAAATTGATGAAATTATTACCGAGATTAATTCAGATGTAAATGCTATTTATGTGAATCCTTATCCGTCTTCAACTTTTGACTCAGTGCTGAGTAGTATATTTAAAAATTATACACAGCTTAAATCTGGAGAATGCTTATTAGGAGTATAGTATGAATAAAAAAAAATATAAGCGCTTTAGTACAAATATAACAATATCAAATTTTTACGAACAGCATTGTTTAAAAAAATTTAATTACGACCCAGAGTATCAAAGAGATTATAATGTTTGGGATATTGACCAAAAATCGTTTCTCATTGATACTATCTATAAAAATTTCCCGATGCCTCCGGTTTTTTTAGAACAAAAAATAGTTAAGGGAAAGACATTTTATGATGTTATCGATGGAAAGCAAAGGTTAAATGCAATCGTAGATTTTATTAATAATAAGTTACCACTTCCAAAAGATTTTGGCGACGATATTTATGGAAATTCAAAACTTAATGGAAAGTATTTTAAAGAAGTTTTGAGTTTAGCTGAAAAAGATGATGAAATTTCTGAGTATGTCGATATCTTTTGGAGCTATATAATTAATATCGAGTATATAGAAAAACCTGATGATAGAATAGTTGATAATATTTTTGATAGATTAAATCGGGGAGGTGAAAGATTAAATCCTGCTGAATTAAGAAAAGCGAAATACTATGATACTGCTCTATATATTTGTATTGAGGATCTGGCAAAGGAAAGTTGTACTAATAAGTTATTAAAACATCTAGATAGAGTTAGGTTACAACATATTAGCTTTTTAACCGAAATCTTTCTGTTAATTAAAACAAAGTCAGTTATTAATGGCGTTGAAAAAGATATTGATGAACTCTTCGAGAAACTCGTCGAAGAAATTGATATGGAAGAAGGTGGTAGAATAAAAGAAGAGGTTATAAAAACAATAAATTGTTTCAACAGCTTTGGGCTTAATTTAGAAAAATATAAAATTGAAGGAACTAGCCACACTTTTGCTCTATTATATTTAGCACTATATTTAAATAGTCATTCTATTGAAGTTGATAGTGCTATAAAGGATAATCTGAATGAGTTTTATACTCTATTGCGAAACCATTCAAATAATCAATTTGTTGAAGTATACTCAAAATCAATGCAATCAGCAAGCAAATACAAACATTCAAGAAAGAAGAGGGTTCTGGCATTATTGGGATATCTAGGATTCAAGGATATTGAAGTAGCTATTTAGAAAATCAAATTATTCAGTCACACATACTCCCCCTGCGCCCATCGCGGCGCAGTTTTTGTTACCCCCAAAAATCAACCGTCATACCGTCTCTCTCACTTCCCCGCATCCGTTGAACGCCGCAAACCGCGTCAGCGCGTCCTCCAGCTTGCCTTTCAATGCGCTGTCCGTCTTGCCCTCGGGCCAGAACCGCCGCAAAACAAGCGCATCCCCCTCTTTTACGATCTCGGCACGCCCCGCAAAGCCGCTGCCATAAAGCACAGGCAGCACATAATAGCCGTATTTGCGCTGTGCAGCGGGCGTGTATATCTCCCATTTGTAATCAAAACCGAAAAGCGCTTTGATCAGCCGCCTGTCCCAAAGCATGTTATCCAGAGGCGCCAGAAACTCCAGCCGCTTCTTGTGCGGTTTGTGCAGCTCGTCCATGAGCGCGTCGTCCTGCGCCAAATAGTAAAGCGTATCGGGTATGCCGTCTACGCTGCACTGATAAATATCGCCGCGTTCCAGCAGCGCCGCAAAAGCGCGGTTTCTTTCGTCGCTTTTCATACCGCCGATGCCCAGCCACGCGTCGGAAGGCCTGTTCCAAAGCAGCCCCACCGCGCCGATGCGCCGCTTCACCTGCCAAGCCAAATACTCATCGTCCGTCGGGTTCGGGTCTTTTTCTTGCAGCAGCTCAGGGCCTAAGTAATCCTCGGCCAGCGCGTAATATTTGATGCTGCCCTTCTTATGGTGAATAATCAGCTCGCCCCGAAAATACAGTGTTTCCAGCGCCGCGCGCGAGAGCGTCGTGGGGCTCCAATACCAGTCCACCGTTGTCTTATGCTCAAAATCCTTGGAGCACGCAAAGCCCTGCTGCTTAATCTGCCGCTTTAGCTGCTCGCTTATTTCGTCCACATGCGTGCGGCTCGCGCCCTGCTCGCTGTGCCATTGCCGAAAGCGCTTAAAATACGGCCAGTCCTGCATGAGCCACAGGCTCATGTTCTTGTCAAAATAGTCAATGAGCCGCCTGTCCTCATACAAAAGCTCATACAACATGGCCTTGGTAAAGCCCTTTACGCGTGACTGCAGCACCAGCTCCGCGTTCTTGCCGCATACATCGATCGGGTCAAACTGCACACAGCCCGCCTGCCGCACAAAATCGCAAACGCCCCGCTTGCCCGAGAATTTGTAGCCGCCCAAAAGCCCCTGCTTTAGCAGCATGAAACGACGCGCCTGTTCGTTTGTCAGCTTGCGCTCCTGCATATCTTTCACTCCCTGAACTGGCTGTTGTACAATTTCGCGTACTCGCCGCCCCGTGCCAAAAGCGCCTCGTGCGTGCCGCGCTCGGCCACGCCCTCGTCCCCGATCACGATAATCTCGTCCGCATTGCGTACGGTAGAAAGCCGGTGCGCAATCACCAGCGTCGTGCGTCCTTTGGAAAGTTCCTCAAACGCCGCCTGTATCTTGGCCTCGGTCACGCTGTCAAGCGCGGAGGTCGCTTCGTCGAGTATGAGTATCGGCGGGTTCTTAAGGAATATGCGCGCAATGGATATGCGCTGCTTCTGCCCGCCCGAAAGTCGTATGCCCCGCTCGCCCACCTGCGTGTCGTAGCCGTTTTCCATATCGGCGATCATCTCATGTATCTCGGCGCGCTTGGCCGCCTCGACTATCTCCGCGTCCGTCGCGTCGATGCGCCCGTAGCGTATGTTCTCGCGTATCGAGCCCGCAAACAAAAACACATCCTGAGATACGATGCCGATGTTCTGCCTTAAGGAGAGCAGCGTTACGTCTTTTATGTCGTGCCCGTCGATCGTGATGCGCCCGCCGCTGGCCTCGTAAAAGCGCGGTATCAGATGGCACAGCGTGGTCTTGCCGCCGCCCGACGGCCCCACCAATGCCAGCGTCTTCCCGGCGTCAATCTTTAAGTTCAGGTGCTCTAATACCGTTGTTTTGTCGTTATACGAAAAGCTCACGTCCTCAAACGCGATGTCGCCTTTTACGTCTTTTAGCTCCTTGGCGTCCCGTGCGTCGGTGATATCGGGTTGCTCAAAAAGCAGCTCCCGAAAGCGGTGAAAACCCGCCATACCGCTCGTAAACTGCTCCATAAACTGAGAGAGCTTGCGTATGGGCTGCAAAAACGTACCCACATACAGCGAGAACGTGATGAGTCCCACATAATCCAGCTCGCCCTGCATAATCAGCCAGCCGCCGAAAGCGATCACCGCCACGCTAAAAAGACTCGTGAAGAAATCCACACCGCTCACAAAAATGCCCATTGCCGAATAAAACTCGCCCTTAGAGCGCTTAAAGCGTTCGTTGCTCTCCATGAACTTATCCACTTCATACGCTTCGTTGGTAAACGCCTTGGCCACGCGCGCACCCGATATGCTGGATTCAAGCCCCGCGTTGATGCCTGCTGTGCGTTCCTTCACGCGCCTAGACGCGCTCATCATGCGCTTTCGTTGCAGCAGCGTAAACCCTAAGCCCACAGGCACTAAGATAATCAGCACCAAAGCCAGCTTCACGTTGACAGACAGCATCACGATGAACGCGCCGATGATGGTGATCAGCGATATAAACAGGTCTTCCGGGCCGTGGTGTGCCAGCTCGGTGATGTCAAACAAATCCGTGGTCACGTGGGACATCAACTGCCCCGTTCTGTTCTTGTCGTAAAATTTAAACGAGAGCTTTTGCATGTGCGTAAACACGTCGCGGCGCATATCCGCCTCCATACGCACCCCCAGCGTGTGCCCCCAGTACGTCACGATATACATAAACACCGCGCGCAGCAGATACGCCGCCACCAACGCACCCATGATGATAAAGAACGTGTCAAAAAGCTTCGCGGGCAGCAGCGTGTTCATGGCGTACCGCGAAACCAGCGGGAACGCCAAATCCACCGCCGCGATCATCAGCGCGCAAACCATGTCCAATGCAAAAAGCCGCCAGTGGCGGCGGTAATACGATACAAAGTGCTTTAAACTGCTTTTCTCCATAGTACTCCCCGTCCGATATTAAAAACTTTTATTCAAAGGCTATTATACGCCTGCACCCATTGTCTGACAACTCAATGCAGCCCGTATTATTTCAAACCCGTATTATTTCAAACCCTTAACATATTTGCTGTTTTTTGTCCATATTACTCTTTACATCTGTAGAGCCCATCCCCTACAACTCGGCGACATTCCCCGTAGGGGCGAATTTCAATGCCCGCCCGTTACCGCATCCCGTAGGGGCGGGTTTCCTATGCCCGCCCGTATATCACACACCTTAAACACCTTTTTATGGCTGTACGGCATCCGTCTTTCATGTATAATAGATTCATTAACGCATCTTAGGTGGTTTTATGAAGTTCGTGTTCCAACTGTGCATCATACTGCTTATATCGTTCGTCGGTGAAGCGCTGCGTCTGCTCATTCCGCTGCCCATTCCGGCCAGTATATACGGCCTGCTTCTTATGCTTGTGTGCCTGATCACGAAAATAATAAAAATAGAGCACGTGGATAAAGCGGGCGGCTTTCTGCTTGAAATCATGCCGCTGCTGTTCGTCCCTGCGGCGGTCGGGCTGATCGCATCATGGAGCGCGCTGGCCCCCATACTGTTGCCCTTGCTAGCCATCACCGCGCTGACCACAGTCATTGTCATGGTGGTCACGGGCAAAACCGCCCAGTTTATGCTCAGGAAGGATGACGACAAATGAAACAGGCTCTTTTTGAATCCGCCTTCTTCGGCGTCGTTATCAGCATCGCGGGCTATGCGCTGGGCATGTTTCTTCGAAAGAAGCTAAAACGCAGCTTTGTCAATCCGTTGCTCATATCAGTGATATTCGTTATCGGTGCGCTGCTGCTGTTGGGCATTGATTACGGTACCTACAACATAGGCGGCCAATACATCTCATATTTTCTGACCCCCGCCACCGTCTGCCTCGCGATACCGCTCTATCAGCAGCTCCATCTGCTAAAAAGGCACAAGAAAGCGGTCATCTTAAGCATATTAGCGGGTGTTTTAAGCAGCGCGGGCAGCATACTGGCGCTGGCTTACCTCTTTGGGCTTAACCACCAGCAATATGTCACGCTGCTGCCCAAATCCATCACCACCGCCATCGGCATCGGCGTGTCGGCCGAGCTGGGCGGTATACAAACCATCACCGTCGCGGCTATCATCATCACGGGAATCTTAGGGAACATCATCGCAGAGGGCGTTTTCAAGCTGTTTCGCATCACGCATCCGGTGGCGATGGGCCTTGCGCTGGGTGTCTCGTCCCACGCGATAGGCACCGCCAAGGCGCTGGAGCTGGGCGAGGTTCAGGGCGCGATGAGCAGCCTGTCCATCGCCGTTGCGGGTCTCTTAACCGTGGTGTCCGTTTCGTTTTTTGCGATGCTGCTATAATATTTGTTTAAGATGGAACGATTGCTTATATTAAAACAACAATAAAATTATTAATTAGAAAAGGGCTGTGTAAATACAGATTCACTTTCGGCAGAAGTAAAAGTTTACCCCTCGTAAGAAGTCCTTACTCCAAACGCTTTTTTGGATTACACTACCTGCACTCCTAATCCTTTCCTTACTCTCTTTTATTTCCATTGATTGCCATGGTTTTTTATGGTATGGTTTATATAGAACATCAAGTAAATTTTTAGCGTCTAAATCAACCACAAAAGCTTAGGCGCGCCTTAAGAATCTCTTCACGGTGCAGACCTTTTTGCAGCATCTCTGACATGATGAAGCGGGCTTGCTTATAGTCTAACTTTTAAATCTGCGTATTGAATCAAAAGATAAACCTGTTTTCTTGGTAACCGCAAAAATCACGAGGCGTAAAAACCGCTGTTTATCACCGCCAGAACTCGTATCGGGCTTTTGTTCCCCGACCGATTCAAGACGGTATATTTACAGAGAATTAAGCGTAAAATCTTTATTATGGCTAATAAATGTATGAAGCATTTCACATAAATCATTATAAGGAGGTTACTGCAAATGAGTGTTGAATGTCTTGTTGATATACCCCGGTTCAAAGACAAGATTGACGAATGCTTCATAAAGCCGGACTTCGCTCCCAAACACCACCTTTTTCCCGTGGTCAAACGCCACGCACCGCTCGTCGATTCCGCGTTCTGCTATGTTTTCAAGTTCTATCTGGCATATTGGAATAAAGACAAAGTGTTTTCATCGGCCTGGATTGCAGACAGCATACTTGAAAACCCATTATTTAAAGTACTGACACCAAAAGCCGATTACACAAAAATACTCGATATGATTGCAGCGGCAAAAAACGCTTATGAGAACTTCATGAAAACAGGCGAGCTGACGGAACCGGACATAAAAGCGCTCTTCCGGCTTGGTATGGTCGACAGCTATTATAGAAACGGCGAATTGAAGCTGCCGCCGATATCTGCGAAGGATCTATCCGATCTTAAGCACTTAATCAACCTTCTGGAAAAAGAAAAATGGATTGGGGCCCAGCGTGTCATACTCGACCCGGGTTTTAACGAGGCCGGTTATCTGGTAGAGAGCCCTGCGTGTGATACTGTGTTTGACGACCTGCTTTTCTATATGGACAACTCGACGCGACTAGTCTTTGACACCAAGTCGTTTCGCCGGCTTGCCGTCTACTATACTTTATACCGTATTGGCGGGCTTTGCTCTCAGAGCCTGAGCTGCGATACCGACGTGCCCATAAGCAGGCTTGGCCTGTACTACTCACGGTTTGGCGTTATCTATTCCTTTAACGTTGAGGAGATTATTTCTGAAAATGTATTCGATCAGTTTGCCAGATGGTTTATCGATGCCTGCCGACATGAATATATTAACGACCCCACAGTCAGAAGAGCCGCGGAAAAATGCGCGGAGTATTATCAAAGCAGGTCGCCGATCGGATAATCATGCGTATAAAAAAACGATACGGCAAAGCGTATCGATCCAGCTTGCTCTGAAAACCTTCGGTTTTTCGTCAGGCATGAATACGGGGACGTTTTCCCGCATTCATGCCTTATAAGAGACTTATATTGTTTCGCTTTTTAAAGAACCCTTTATGCCGCGGTAAAGCGTCACACCCGTATCCGACACATACCCTATGGTTGAGAGTATGACGATGACTGTGGGCAGCAGCTTCCAAAATGCCAGCGCTCCTTGGCTCGCAAACAGTTCGATTCCCGTTGCGGCATGAAGATCGGGCAGAAAGCTTTGGTTCCAGATCGCGGGCGGCAGGAATATCACGATGTTGAGAATCAGCATCGCAATGTTGATAGCTACGATGGAAAGACTTATCGGCAGTGTATAGCGCCCCGCAATGAGCCGCAGCAAATCTTTAAGCATGCCAAGGCAAATCATCACATTAATCAGCAGCAGCAGCGAACGCAGCATCTCAAGGTTGAACACTGGTACGGAAACCATCCCGTCCGTAGCCACCACATATCCCAATATCCAAGGTATCGCGTTGAATATCACCAGACCCAGTACGCCAAACACAAGCCCCACAATGGGCTCGCTGCGTTTTATCGTCAGCGTGTCTTTCTTATTCGCCGATGGTACGGGCGGCAGATCTTTTGGATTCCAGTTCTCATTCTTCCACGGTGCATTCTTGCCGAAATGCTCGGCCAGTGCAAATGCCAGCGTCACATAGGCAAACGCCTGAACAAGCCCGCTGATGATCGATCCAAACGTATGCGCCACTGCGCTGATGGCATGCTGCGGTGGTGTGGCTACGCTGCTCACGATGAGCGCCACGACAAGAGCGAACCCTGTCGCCGCGAGCACGATTTTGAGCACCAGCAAATAGATGTCGAAATAGTTCGGCCCGATCAAATATCTTTTACTGCCGCGATACTTCGCAGCCAAGTCCCAGGGGCGCCCCAGTTCTTTGAGTACAGCGGTCACATCCTCCACTGCGGGCGGCATGCCGCCCGTACGTGCTTGCAGCATATCGTCGATCAGGCTTCTTAATTCCTTTTCAATATCGACGCGCTGATCCTGGGGCAGCCTCCGCGTTACATCATACACATACCTGTCAATCAGATCTTTGACTTTGTAATCGCTCATTGTTTTCCCTCCTCATGAATGAGCCTGTTAATGCTTTGGGTCAATTCATCCCATTCACTGCATAAAAAATGATAAATCCTTTTGCCTGCGTCACTGAGCAGATAATACTTGCGTGGCTTCGGGCCGGACGTTTCCCACTCGCTTGAGAGCAATCCTTGCGTTTCCAGGCGTCTTAGCAGCGGATACAGCGTTCCGGGCTCAATGCTCATGCCAGCACCCGAGAGTTCTTCCACGAGCGCGTAGCCGTATTTAGGCGTTTTCAAACGGCTCAGCACACACAGCGTCACGGTCCCGCGGCGCAGCTCCTGCTCCAAATTGGTCATAATTGCGTTGTAATCTTCCAAGCTCCTCACCTCATTCCGATTATACTGTGTGCCGCACACTATTGTCAATACTCTATTATTTTATTTTTGCTTATAATACTATTCATTTTATAATAAAGTGATGTACATAACCAATAGATATTCGGAATACTTTAGACAAATGTAGAACAATAAATAAATTCCTTTATTCGTTTGTTTATACGCCATTTTCCTCACGAATTCATATAACTCTTGACATTTACAAATATCAATATATACTGTAACTTGGTTGAGGATTTGAATTCTTTTTTCAGTGCCATACATCGTGACATTATCAATTAAAATAACGTGTATGGCCGTGATAAATAATCATTTTATTTTAGGGAAAGTATTATGGGAGAACTGCTTAAGGGATTTTCAAACTTGTTATGGCAAAACGGTTTTGGTCCTGTTATCGGGCTTTTACCCGCTATATTTCTCATCAAAAAGCAGTCCCGACCCATGTTTTTACTTCCTTTTCTCATATCAGACCACTTTTCGTTGACGGCAATAGCCAATGCCAATCATAACACTTTATTTGGAGCAGCTTACGGCAATGTCAGGCTGCGGCCTATTTTCGGGTGTTTGGTTTGCAAAGCGCATCTGCCTGTCACATAGAAAGTGTTCCTTGCTCAGCAGACCAAAGCTCGTTCGTTTTGTCTGCCACGAGCACCTATCTATTTCTTAAAGGTAAGAGAGTCAAATTGAATACTTGTGCCCGATTGAATAACCAAGCTTGTATGCTTGTTATGAATTCTGACTGCCTGATTATGGATAAAGGAGGTTTTTATTAATAAATGGTTATAATAATGACAGTCAGTCGCATAAGTCAAAAGTCTTTCATTTCTTGCCTTGTTATAAAGCTATAATTATTTATTTTAAAATGCGGGAAAATTTAAATTTTAAATTTTTCTAACTAAAAGGAAGGACAATATGGATAATTTACTCTTGTTTGAAATTGTTGGTGTTGTTATCTCATTGCTGGCCTTTGCTGTTGCGTTATACTTCTATCTTTGGATCAAGAAGCTGCCCAAAGGCACAGCAGACATGGAACATATCGGCATGATGATTAAAAAGGGCTCCCGGGCTTTTTTGAGAAGAGAGTATAAGACTCTTGCTTGGTTTGTCTTGGTGGCTGCAGTCATTATTTTCGTGCTTCTGCCAACACCTATATGGGCCGAGAATGTGAATATACTCGAAAATATCGCGATGACAGTTGCGTATATCGCCGGTTCCGTTTTCTCGGCATTAGCCGGAAAGATTGGTATCGAAGTGGCGACCATCGCAAACGTACGGTCTGCCGTTGCAGCGAAGACCGGCATTGCCAAAGCGTTCTCTACGGCTTTTAGAGGCGGCGCTGTCATGGGTATGGCGGTTGTGGGTTCCGCGCTTCTGGGCTGCTCACTGCTGCTGCTCATCACGAACGATGACACAGCCGTTTTAGGATTCTCCTTCGGCGCTTCCACGCTGGCCTTGTTTGCAAAAGCAGGCGGCGGTATCTTCACCAAAACAGCGGATATCTCTGCTGACCTTGTCGGCAAGGTAGAGCTTGGCTTTGAAGAAGACGATCCGAGAAACCCTGCCGTTATCGCAGACAACGTCGGCGACAACGTGGGTGACGTTGCCGGTATGGGCGCAGACCTGTTCGACTCGAACGTTGCCGCGTTTGCCGCAGCCACGATCATCGGTATGATACTCAACAGAGTGGACATGGTGCTCTGCTACACAGCTATGGGTCTTTTGGCTTCCATTATCGGCGTTCTGCTCTCTAAAATGGGCAAGAGCAACGATCCCGGAAAAGCACTCAACAGAGGTACATACATCACGACCGCGCTTTACGCGATACTGACTGCGGGCGCTTCGATCCTCTTCAAATACGACTTCCGCTTCTGGGGCGCCACATTCGTCGGCCTCCTCGTGGGCGTTGTGATCGGTCTTGCTACGGACTACTTTACAAACGATGCGAAAAAGCCTGTGCAGCATGTTGCTAAGTCGAGCCAATCCGGCCCCGCATTCACCATACTGAGCGGCGTGGCCTCCGGCTTCAGAAGCGCATTCCCGGCTTTGCTCGGTATCGGTATTTCGGCAGCTGCTGCTTACTTCATTTGCTATCCGCTGGGCGGAAACGACCCCGCGCTGTGCACGCAGTATGCGATGTTTGGAATTTCTATGGCCGCTTTGGGCATGCTGTCCATCGTTGGCATGATTGTGTCCAATGACGCGTTTGGTCCTATTGTGGACAACTCCCGCGGTCTGGCTGAAATGGGCGGACTCGGCGAAGACGTCATCAAGATCACAGACGAGCTCGACTCAGCGGGCAACACCGTTAAAGCCATCACCAAAGGCTTTGCTATCAGCGCTGCCGGCCTTACGGTTATCGCTCTTCTGGCTTCGTTCCTCGAAATCGCGAAGGTTTACAACCCGGATATCACAGGCTTTGATATCATGAATCCGATCGTGTTCTTCGGGCTGCTGGCCGGTGTGGCTATCCCCGCTCTATTCTCTGCCATGCTGATTATGGGTGTTGACAGAAACGCTCAGCGCATGGTTACTGAAATACACAGGCAGTTTGATGAAATACCCGGGTTAAAGGAAGGCAAGCCCGGCGCTTATCCCGAGTATGAAAAGTGCATCGATATCGCCACCAAAGGCGCTATCCGCGAGCTCATACCGGCCGGTTTAATGGCTATCGTCGTCACGCTTGTAATCGGCTTCTTAGGCGGCATTCAGGCGATCGGCGGCTTCCTCACCGGCAATATCGTGTCCGGTCTGCTGCTGGCTCTGTTCATGTCCAACTCCGGCGGCACATGGGACAATGCCAAGAAGTACATCGAAGCCGGAAACTTCGGTGGCAAGGGAAGCAACGCGCACAAAGCTGCTGTTATCGGCGACACCGTTGGCGATCCTTTCAAGGATACAGCCGGCCCCTCGATCAACACGCAGATTACTGTTGTCACGCTGGTTGCCAACCTGACAGCGGTGCTTTTCAGCTCAATATCTATTTTCGGAAACCTCTTCTAAGAACTAAGTCAAAAGGCGCAGCAAATGCTGCGCCTTTTTTACTTGGCGAAAAACCTTTAGTTTTCTTCCTGCCGTGTCTTGCCGGTACTGCAACCGCTCATGTCCGGGCAAGCGTCCGAATAAACTTTTATCAGAAAGTATTCGGAGGGATGACGATGGGTTACTATGTTGCCGTTGAAGAGGGCGTGAAAGTTTATGTGGAAGATGTAAATCCTTCAGGTGCACATACATTGCTGCTGCTGCACGGTTGGCCGCTGGATCACAACGCTTTTGAATACCAGTTTGACCAGCTCCCCAAGCTGGGCATCCGATGCATCGGCATGGATACACGCGGTTTCGGTCAATCCGACCGTCCATGGCACGGCTACGATTACAACCGTCTCGCGGATGATGTGCGTGCCGTGATCGACACGCTGGGCCTCAGAAACATCACACTAGCCGGGCACTCTATGGGCGGCGCCATCGCCATACGATATATAGGACGCCACGATGCCTATGGCGTAACCAAGCTTGCCTTGTTTGGCGCTGCAGCCCCGAGCTTTACTTTCCGGACCGATTTCCCTCACGGCATGAAGCAGGATGATGTGACCGAACTGATTGCCCAGACGCGTAGCAACCGCCCAGATCTGCTGCGAAAATTCAACGACATGTTCTTTCATCAGTATATTTCCACACCGCTTTCGGAATGGTTCTTCTATATGGGCCTTAAAGCCGCAGGCTGGGCCACGGCGGCTTGTCTCGTCACACTGCGCGACAGCACCCTGTTTGGTGACCTTGCCAAGATTCGCGTGCCCACGCTGATACTCCACGGCGTACACGACCGTGTCTGTCCGTTTGCGATCGGTGAAGCGCAACATCATTTCATCGGCAGCTCTGTAATGGTTCCCTATGAACAAAGCGGTCACGGCCTGTTTTACGAACAGCGCGACAAGTTCAATTCCGATCTCTCCCGCTTCGTGGGCATGAATATGGCATAAGGTTAGCCTGAAAGCCTCTGACGGTCACTCTGAACGTTTTAACGTGAAGAGTCGCGCTATTCGCAAAGGAACGCATAAAAAGGAAATGAGGCCATGAGAAAAGCATTTCAACCGATTGTCATGCTCATTATTCTAATATTGGGGCTTCATTTGTTATTATGTGTTGTGCTGTATCCGTCAGCTAAACCCTATCAACCACCGGAACAATCAAGAGAAAAACTATATCAAGATATTTTTATTTCGTTGCTGCTGCCATACATCCAGAACGAAGTTGACCAATACTATTCGCAATACCTCACAGAGCCCCCTATGGTTGCTCCTTATACAGTTACTGTGCTGAGCACCGCAAGACCAAACGGATATCGGACATTCTGTTTTAGACTAAAGCTTCAGGTTAAGTCTTATATAGGGCCGCATATCAGTGTCGGTCTTGATGAGATCACTTTGACTGTAGATGGCTCCGGAAATGTGAAAGTTGAGAAGTATGAACATATAAAAAGCTATAAGCTGCCCCCAAACTATGAGGATATCATAAAGGAAGGTTATGATAATCCGATTCCTTAATATATTTGGCGATGTCATAGAAAAATGCAGATAATAAGTTGATCGATTTTGGTTCTCTGGATAAAGTACTGTAAACATATACAAAATGTATTTAGTTAAATAACGACATAACATATAGAAGCTTCAACATAATATAACACTATATCCAATTATGTGATATAATAAGCTATACTTTTGTTGGAGTGATGAATGAAAGACAGAACACTGTTGGGTGTCTATTCAGAACTATATAATCAACTACTTGGTATCAATTTGCCTACGACAGAGATATGGCAATACCCGGGATTTGAAAAACATGTGGCAAAAAAACATAAAAACTGCCTATGCTACATAGACAAAATTAAAGAAATAATTAATAATCCCGATTACATAAGTGTTAATAGTAAGATACCAAATAGTATTGAATTTATTAAACGATATTCAGACATAATTCTACTATCTGTTAATCTTGATATGAATAATGGTTATTTGTACGTTTCAAGCTTATATAATATAGAAGAAGCAAAACTTGATAGAAAACGGCATTCTGGTAAACTATGTCAATTATTTGACAAATGTGAATTATAGATGTATAATATCAACAAGAAAACAGTATAATCTTTTACGGATTGTTGAGGATCGGAAAAGGTGCCCGACACGCCCTAGTGGTTAAAAGGTATGCAGGATACGCCGCCCTGCCAGCAATCCGCGTTTTAAAGGGGAATTCAATATTGAGTTCCCCTTTTTATATATTTTGTTGTGGTGCCATATCAAACATATCATTATCTAGATTCATCATCTGTTGTTCGCCATATTTAGGGGTGACCTTTGCAGTAATCGGTTAAATCTGCTAATTACCCGAAGCATACCTCTATATATACTTACTCGCTTCCTTCACACTCAGCGTGCTCAGCTTATTTTCCGCGAGAAAATCTCGAACCCACTCCGGATTCGTTTTGGAATATTCCCGAAGCGCCCAGCCGATGGCTTTGTTGAGGAAAAACTCTTTCGTACCGCAGTTGCTCTGTATCGCGCGGCTCAAAAACGCTGTGTCTGTCTTGTCCTTGTATTTGAGCTGAAACAATATCGACACGCGCTTAAGCCACATGTTATCGCTGTGAATCCATCCCGCCACCACCGTCTCCTTTGCTTCGGGGTGGCGCGCGCAGATATCTCCGACCACAGTCGACGCGATTAAGTCCACTGTGTCCCACCACGACTTGGTCACGATCAGCTTTTCCACGTGAATTAAGTCATCTGCTGTCAACAGTCCCTTCGCAGCGATTAAATAATCCACTGCGAGGTACTGAAATTCCCTTTCGGGCTGGTCAAACATGAGGAAAATAAAATCCCAGTCTGCCGTCTTGTCTTTCTTCTTTTGTTTTAATATCTCGCGGCTCAATTCCGCGCGCTGCGGCTTTTGTATGCCCAGAAAGGCGAACTGGTTCTTAAGATACGCCGCCATATCCGCCGCTTTCTCTTTGTCCGCTTTTGCATAATACGCTTCAAATAGCTCCATTACTTCCTCCGCTTTGTCACATTACCATTATTTTATCATAGAACAGATATTGTGTCCTGTTCAAAGCGTGACGACTGACATATAGAAAAACAACCACCTTGTCGGATGGTTGTTTATACTTTAATATTTCCTTAATCCGGGTCACCGATGGCAAACGTGAGCTCGCAGCTCGCCGCCAGCTTGCCGTTCACATACGCTTTGCCGCTCCCGAGGCCGATGCTCTCCTTCACAGTTTCCAGCGTGGCTTCCAGCATCAGCATGTCTCCCGGCACCACCTTTTCACGAAAACGCGCGTTTTTGATGCGTCCTAGAAATGCCAGCTTGCCTTTCATTTCATCCATGCTCAGCAGCGCGATACCGCCCATCTGCGCAATAGCTTCCACGATCAGCACACCGGGCATCACCTTCTTATCCGAAAAGTGTCCCATGAAGAACCACTCGTTTCCGCTCACGGCTTTCGCACCCTTCGCTATCACACCAGGGGTCAGCTCGTCCACCCTGTCCACCATCAAAAACGGTTCTCTGTGCGGCAATATCTGTTTGATCTGTTCTATATTCAGCATTTACCTCTCCTTTATGCCCTGTTTCCCTTGAGCACCACACAACTGTTATGCCCGCCGAAACCGAACGAATTGGATATGCCGTAAACCGAATCCAGCGGCTTGGCGCTGCCCTTCACATAATCAAGGTTGCAGCCCTCGCCTTCGGTTTCTAGGCCGATCGTCGGCGGCGCTATGCCCTCCGACAGCGCCATCACGGTAATCACCGCTTCAAACGCGCCCGCCGCGCCCAGCATGTGCCCCGTCATAGACTTTGTGGAGCTGACCAGCAGCTGCTTCGCGTGGTCGCCGAAGCACTTCTCGATGGCTGCGCTTTCGCTCACGTCGTTAAGCTGCGTGCTTGTACCGTGCGCGTTCACATAGCCAACCTGCGCTTTATCAATCCCGGCATCCTCAATCGCAAGCTCCATCGCCCGGCAAGCATATTTGCCTTCCGGCTGCGGCGCGGTAACGTGGTACGCGTCGCATGTCTGCGCGTAGCCCGCCACTTCACCCAGTATCGTCGCACCGCGTTTTTGTGCATGTGCTTCGCTCTCGATCAGCATAAACGCCGCACCCTCGCCCATGACAAAGCCCGTTCTGTCCTTGTCAAACGGTATGCTCGCGCGCTTGGGGTCGGTGCTTTCCGACAGCGCTTGCATCTGGTGGAACCCCTGAACGGCCAGCGCTGCCATCACGGATTCCGAGCCGCCCACGAGTATCGCGTCCATACGCCCTTCGCGCACCGCGTAATACGCTTGTCCGATTGCGTCGGTACCCGTAGCGCATGCCGTCACGACAGCCAGACAGATACCATGCAGCCCCAGCCGCATACTGATCTGCCCCGCCGTGGTGTTGATAATGCACTTGGGAATGAACAAAGACGACACGCTGCGCGGGCCGTTTTCCTTGAGTTCATCGTATTGCTCGCATATGGTATCAAGGCCGCCCATACCGCTGCCCAGTATCACACCCACACGCTCGTCGTTAAATTCGCCTTCCTTAAGGCCGCTTTGTTCCCATGCCTGCATGGCCGCCACCACCGCGTATTGCGTGAAGAGATCCATGCGTTTCGCTTCCCGTTTGGTTATGTATTGCGATGGATCAAAGTCCTTGACCTGTCCCGCCACATAAATACCTGTCAGCTGCGCGTCAAAGCGTTCGGGCAGGCTGATACCGCATACACCGTCCACCGCGGCGCGAAACGACGAGGCCGCATCCAAACCGATAGGCGACACCGCGCCCAAACCGGTAATATAGACTTTATTTCTCATATGACCTCCAATTAAGCTTTAAATCACCATGCCGCCATCCACGACCATCACCTGTCCGGTGATATAAGCGGCGCGGTCACTGCACAAAAATCCCACCAGGTTGGCGACATCCTCAGGGGCACCAAAACGTTTTAACGCAATAGACGACTTCATTTTGTCCTTCAAGTCGTCGCTTAAACCATGCGTCATAGCCGTTTCGATAAAACCGGGCGCTACCGCGTTTACGCAGATGCCGCGTCCCCCCAGTTCTTTTGCGCAGGCTTTTGTGAGGCCGATCATCGCCGCTTTCGATGCTGCGTAATTGGCCTGCCCCGCGTTGCCCATGATCCCCACAACCGATGTGATATTCACGATGCGCCCCTTGCGTGCTTTTATCATGTAAGCTGAGGCCTCGCGTGTGCAGTAAAAACAGCTGTCGATATTGGCACGCATCACGCCGCTGTACTGCTCATCGCTCATGCGCATGAGCAAGCCGTCGTCCGTGATGCCTGCGTTGTTCACCAGCGCAAACAACCCGCCCAGGCTTTCCACGCACTGCGCGATCAGCTGCTTACAGCCTTCGCTGCTGCTTAAGTCCGCCTTTAAAATCACGGCGTTCCGGCCCAGTTCTTTTACCGCCTCGGCCACCATCGCGGCCTTGGCTTCATTGCTGTTGTAATGTATCGCGATGTCGAATCCGTCTGCTGCCAGCTGTGTACAAATACCCTGTCCGATGCCCCCTGAAGCCCCCGTTACCAAAGCAACCTGACTCATTCTTGCACCTCATTTGCTTTTTTAAAATCTTCGAGTGTGGCCGCGTCACGCACCGAAACAACCGTTGTACCTTTTTCCACACGGCGCTTTAACATCTTGGAAAGTACGTTAGACGGGCCAATCTCCACAAAGCGGTCTACGCCGCTTGCGATCATGTGCTCTATACAGTCGTGCCAGCGCACACGGCTTCTCATCTGCTGTGCGAGCAGCGCTTTTACATCGCTGCCGCTTTCATACGGTGCGCCCAGTGCGTTGGAATAAACGATGCCGCTCATGCTGCCAAACGCTTCGCCTTGCAGCACACCTAAAAACGCTTCGGAAGCACTGCTTAGCAGCGGCGCGTGAGACGGCCCCGCCACACTTAAAAGCGAAACCATCTTGGCCCCCATCTGCTCAAATTTCTCTTTGAGCATGTGCAGCTGCGCCATGCGTCCCGCCACAACCGTCTGCTTGTCCGATAAGTGGTTCGCCACATACGCATCCGACACATCCGCAATCGCCGCTTCCACGTCTTCCACACTAAAGCCGATCACCGAGAGCATGCCGCCTTCGCCCGGCGCAAACGCGCCGTCCATAATGCGGCCTCTTTGGCGCACCAGCGCCGTGCCCTGCGCCGCGCCGATCACACCTGCCGCGCAAAGTGCGCTGTATTCCCCCAGCGACAGCCCCGCATAACAATCAGCGGCTATCAAAGCGTTTTTAACAAGCTGCAACAACGACACGGTGTGCGCAAATATCGCGCTCTGCGCCGTTTCGCCTTTGTCCATATCCTGTCCTTCGAAGCATGCCGCTTTTAAATCAAGCCCCGCGGCCTGCGCGCATGCGTCAAACGTATGCCTGTAATCAATATAATTATTATATAAGTCCGATCCCATGCCAATGGTTTGCGCACCCTGACCGGGAAATAAAAATGCCGTCTTCATAGCTTCACCGAAAGCCGGCCGCATACATTTTGACATACTTCCTGCAGGCGTTTTGTGTCGAAAAGCTCTTTGATGATGTCCGCTGCGCTCTGTGTTTTGTCGAGCATGCACGCGCATTGCCCGGCCATAAACGAGCCGCCTTCCGCGTCGCCGTGAATCACAGCTTTTTGCAGCGACCCTTCACCCATCTTCTCCAACTTCTGAACAGCGTTTTCCTCATACTCCACGCGGGCAAGCTCGCGTACAAGTGGGCTTCTTAAAACACGAACAGGATGACCGGTCACACGTCCCGTCACCTTGATGTCGATATCCTTGGCCTTCATCACGCGGCGCTTATATTCGTCATGCGCGGTACACTCCTCGGCAAGAATAAAGCGTGTACCCACCTGAACGCCGGAAGCGCCAAGGCAAAAAGCCGCCGCCACGGTATCTGCATCGAATATGCCGCCTGCCGCCACCACGGGGATGTCCACGCTGCGTACGATGTCCGGCATCAATACCATTGTGGTCAGCTCTCCGATATGGCCGCCTGCTTCGCAGCCTTCGGCAATCAAGAAATCTGCGCCCATGCGCTGCATCATAATCGCGAGTGCTCGGCTTGCCACAACAGGCGCGACAATGCACCCGGCTTCCTTCCACGATTTTACGTATTCCGCCGGGTTTCCCGCACCCGTGATGACCACTGGTACATGCTCCTCGGCTACGATCTTCGCGACCGCTTCCACATGCGGGCTTAGCAGCATCACATTAAGACCAAAAGGCTTGTCCGTCTTTTGTCTGACTAGTTGAATCTGCTCTCTGACCCACTCGGGCGGTGCATTTCCTGCGGCAATCACGCCCAGACCGCCTGCCATCGACACGGCGGCGGCGAGGTTCGCATTGGAAACCCACGCCATGCCGCCCTGAATGACAGGATAGTCTATGCCCAGCAAGTCACAAATGGTGCCTTTAAGCATTTTTCTTCCCATCCAAATAACTCACAAGCGCGCCGACCGTTTTTAAGTCCTTCACTTCTTCATTGGGGATCTTGATTCCCGTTTCCTTTTCCAGATCGATCAGCATTTCCACCATATCGAGTGAGTCCATTTCGAAATCGTCCACGAAGTTGGATTCGGGTGTGATGTCTTCTCTTTTCAGGTCAAGCTGCTCCATTAAATTTTTGATAATGAGTTCTTCCATTTCCTTATCCTCCATATAAGATTTTTTACAATGTCCAATCTATCACCACTCCTCCGCAGGATAACCCCGCGCCAAAGCCGACCAAGGCGACTCGGTCACCTTTTTTCAGCCAGCCCTTTTCATAGGCGTCAAATATGGCAATGGGGATTGTAGCGGATGACGTATTGGCATACTCGCCGATGTTTATAAAATATTGCTCATTGGCCATGTCCATTTTTCGTATGACATAATCGATAATTTTCTCATTGGCCTGATGCGGTATGATCTTATTATAAGGCTTATCGCCGCACTTCTGCAAAAGTTTTCTTAAAACACCTTCGATGACGCTTACCGCATAGGTAAACACATCCGCCCCCTTCATATGAAGGTGCTGCGTTTTGATGTCTGAAACTTCACAAAACGGTGTGCTGCGTTTTTCTCTTAGGCCCACTATCACATCGTCTCTGTCGGCCGTTCCCTCCATGATGGCATGGTGTATGCAGGGCTTGTCGCTTTTTTTCAGCACCACGGCCCC
The DNA here is from genome assembly GCA_023436115.1 of Bacillota bacterium. Classification (GTDB taxonomy): domain Bacteria; phylum Bacillota; class Clostridia; order Christensenellales; family SZUA-584; genus SZUA-584. The sequence goes on from JAEZKQ010000003.1 coordinate 95,010, forward strand.
CGCGCCGTCTCCGAACAGCACACAGGTGCTTCTGTCCGTCCAGTCAGCGTATTTGCTTAGCGTTTCACCCGCGACCACCAGCGCGTTGTCGATATGCAGCGTGTCCATAAGACTGGCCGCTGTGATCAGCGCATACACAAAGCCCGAACAACCCGCGCCGACATCCATACCCACCGTATCGATATCCAGCCGTTTCTTGATGTAATCAGCCATAGACGGGGTGACATATTCGCTCGTGACGGTGCTGACAACGATCAGTCCGATGTCCTTTTTATCCATACCCGCATGGTCAAGAGCCTTTTGTGCCGCCTCAAAAGCCATATCAACTGCCGTTTCTTCCACCGCGATATGGCGTGTATGAATACCTGTACGTTTGACAATCCACTCGTCACTGGTATCCACCAGCTTTTTTAAATCCAGATTTGTGACAATTTTTTCGGGTACAACCTTGGATACGCCTGCTATCTCAACTGATGCAATCAATTTATAGTCCTCTCATCCCTAAGAATTTCTCACGCCGCTTTTCCAAAATACTGTCAGACGGGATACGCGTTAAACGGCTGAGGCTTTCCGAGATCTCGCGCCGTATGGCACTGACGCTCTCGTCCATGTTAAAACGGTCAAAGCCCTCAGGCTCCTTAATCACGCTGTCTACGATGTTGAACCGTTTCAAATCCTCCGCTGTGAGCTTCAAGTTCTCCGCCGCTTCCTGCGCCATCGAGCTGTCCTTGAACAATATCGATGCACATCCCTCTGGTGATATCACTGAAAAATAACTGTTTTCCATCATAATCAGCCTGTCTCCCAGCGACAATGCCAGCGCGCCGCCGCTGCCGCCCTCTCCGATAATGATGGAGATCACAGGCGTTTTAACGGTCGCCATGGCCTTCAAATGCTCCGCGATCACAAGCCCCTGCCCGCGCTCCTCGGCTTCCACCCCGCAAAATGCGCCCGGCGTATCCACAAAGCAAATCACCGGCCTGCCGAATTTCTCGGCCTGCGCCAATGCACGCATGGATTTGCGATAGCCTTCCGGATGCGGCATGCCAAAGTTACAACGCATGCGCTCTTCCAACGTATGGCCCTTTTGCTGCCCGATCACCGTCACGGCCCATCCCTCAAACCAGGCAATGGCTGTGACGATCGAATCATCATCGCCGTAAACGCGGTCTCCCTTCACCTCAAAAACGCCGGTAAACAGCTTATTGATATAATCTCTCGACTGGGGCCGGTTCTCTTTACGGGCATTTCTCACCTTATCCCACGGCTTCTCAGCCGTATTATGCGCTTCATTATATGACATTGTCCGCATCTTCCTTTATCAGAGATTTATATATGCCGTCACTTTTGTCATGCAGCGCCAATATCGCCGCCAGTGTGTCTCGCAGGTCTTTTCTGTCCACGATACGGTCGATCAGGCCATGTTCATATAGGTATTCGGCTGTCTGGAATCCTTCCGGCAGTTTGTCTTTCACCGTCTGCTGTATGACACGCGGGCCCGCAAAGCCGATCAGTGCACCGGGCTCCGCGATGGTAATATCGCCTTGCATCGCAAAGCTCGCCGTCACACCGCCCGTTGTGGGATGCGTGAGCACATTGACATGCAAAAGCTGCTGCTCGCTGTGCTTGGCAAGCGCAATGGTCGTGCGCGACATCTGAAGCAGCGAATGAATGCCTTCCTGCATGCGCGCGCCGCCAGACGCGCAAAAAATCACAAGCGGCAGCTGATTCAGCGTCGCAAACTCGGTGATGATAACGATTTTTTCACCTACGACGGTGCCCATGCTGCCCATCATAAAATACGAATCCATGACAGCCAGCGCGGTACGCACGCCCTTGATTGTTGCTTTGCCGATAATCACGCCTTCCTGCACGTTGGACTTAGATTTTTCATTGGCGATCTTCGTTTTGTAGCCCGGAAATGACAGCGGGTCCTTGCTTTCCGCTTCGCGCTCTATCTCAATAAAGCTGCCCGAATCCACGATCATCTCGATCCTTTTGTAGGCAGGCTGACGGAACAGCGCACCGCAATACGGACAGATGGAATCGTTCGCATGCGCGATTCCGGCAATCATATCCTTGCCGCAGCCGTTGCAGTGCAGCTTTTCTATGTGCGAATTTTCCGGCCGCTTAGCGGCTATATCATTATCTATCTTTTCTGAAAAAAGTTTCATGACTTCTCCTGATTAAAACGGCTCAAGAATACCTTCTCGATCCATTTGGTATGCACTCGGCCCGATACGAAATCATTGTCGCAAAGCATCGCTTTGGCAAAAGCCGCGTTATGAGACACGCCTTCTATTCTCAGTTCATCGAGCGCCGCAATGCTTAGAGCAATGGCTTCCTGTCTGTCATCGCCATAACAGATCAGCTTCATAATCATTGAATCATAGAACGGCGATATCTCGTCACCCGATGCGTAGCCCGTATCGATGCGCACGCCGTTGCCTCCCGGAAGGCTCATGGATATGATCCTGCCCGGTGACGGCCGAAAATTCTCATGCACGTTTTCGGCATTGATACGGCATTCGATGCAGTGGCCTTTTGCCGTAATTTCCTCCTGCGGTATACACAAATGATGCCCCAGCGCCACCTGTATCTGGGCTTTGATCAAATCAACACCGTATATGCTTTCGGTGACCGGGTGCTCGACCTGTATGCGCGTATTCATTTCCATGAAATAAAAGCGGTTATCGTTAGCCAGCAAAAATTCCACAGTCCCCGCATTCTTGTATCCCACGCACTGGGCAATACGCACAGCCGTATCCTGAATATCGGCAAGCACCTTTTCATCCACATTGACAGCCGGCGCTTCCTCCAGCAGCTTTTGATTCTTTCTTTGCAGGCTGCATTCGCGTGTACCGAAATGCCTTGTGTTACCATGCTCGTCAGCGAGAATCTGCACTTCGATATGCCTTGCGTCCGGCAGATACGCCTCCATGTAGACGCTGCCGTCGCCAAACGCCAGCTCAGCTTCGCGGCAGACAAGCGGGAATTCATGTTCAAGCTCCGCTGCGCTGCGTATGATACGTATGCCTTTGCCGCCGCCGCCCTTTGCGGCCTTAATCATAAGCGGAAAGCCTATCTTTTCAGCATTCTCCAACGCACTGGCAAGACCGCAGACTGTGCCTTCAGAGCCCGGCACAACGGGAAAACCGTTCTCGATCATCGTCTGACGCGCCCGCTGCTTGTCACCCAGCAATCGCATGGCCTCCGCGTCCGGCCCCACAAAGCTTATACCCTCCTCTTCGCAGGCCAGCCGGAAAGCCGCGCTTTCCGACAAAAACCCAACGCCCGGATGAATCAAATCGGCGTGGTATGCCCTTGCGGCGGCTATGATGCTCTCGATGTTTAAATAGCTTTTCTCAGCCTGCCTCGGCCCGATGCAGACGCTTTCGTCAGCAATGCGGGTATGCATGCTTCCCTCATCGTTTTCCGAATAGACCGCGACCGTACACAGCCCTAGTTTCTTGCATGTGCGAATAATGCGAACAGCAATCTCACCGCGCGCGGCTACAAGTACCGTCTTCATATCAGTTTTCCTTTGCATACGCAAACAGGACATCGCCCGCGGAAATCGCCTGGCTGTCCTTCACAAAGACCTGCTCGATCACACCGGATTTTGGCGCGCAGATCTCATTCATCATTTTCATAGCTTCGATAATGCAGACGGGATCACCCTTGCGAACGCTCTGCCCTTCCTTCACAAAGGGCGTTGCACCCGGCTCTTTGGCGACGTAAAACACACCGGAAATGGGTGCCAGAAGCAGATCATCGTTTTGTGTGCTGTCCTTTTTTTGTTCCTGCGCGGCAGGAACCTTGTCGGTGTCATGCATCGCAGTAACAGATACCGGCACAACGGCGGCCGATGCGGTGAGCTGCCTTTCCAGACAAATCTTTAAATCCTGTGATTGAATTTCTATTCTGCTGAATGACGATTTTTCCGCTTTGTCCATCAAACTAAAAATCTTATCGATGTCCATATTTCCTCTTTCACATTTCTTATAAACATATGTATAATGGCTAAGGTTAGTACTGCTAACCAAATAACTTTGGGCAAATATTAACATGCAGCGGTTTATAAGTCAATTCGTAGATTATGAATAAATTTTACATATTATATCACATTCAACCCCATTATAAGGAATTCTCGCTGTTAATATACTAAAAATTATGCTTTTTCTTTACAAAAGAATGTCATTCTTCTTTTTTGTTTTAATAAATAAGATTCTTTGCGTCAAACAATTGGAAGAAACATTTAAGACATTAATTCGAACTCGCTGTCGTGAGCCATAACGTTTTTTAACAGACAATGCTTAATGGAATATTGTTAATATTATTCTGTCGTATAAAATAAAGAGATTTTCGAAAAATCGGTGTTTATTTCTATACTTTTCGCGTGATATATGTTATAAGTGATATAAGAGCAATTATTACTCTTCTATTTCTTTATTATTACGAAATCATTTTAGAATTGCGAGCTTAGATTAAAGCGTTTTATTGTATGACTGGAGAACAATCTATGAAGAAAAAAATGGTCGGAATTTTGATGTGCCTTGTGATGCTTCTGAGCTTACTGATCAGCTCATCCACTGTGGCGCTTGCAGATATAACCGATTATTCCTATATACGCGTCTTGCTTTCTATTGGGAATCCCACGTCGCTTTCGTTCTACGCAGACGGTAACTACAGCATAAACGGCAGCGGAGATACTATCACACGCCAGCTTTATACCGCAAAGGTTGAGAGCGGCGTTATCAATATTTATTATGGTAGTACTGTCGTTGCAGGCGGCGCAACGTCGATCACGCTCACTCAACATGCCGCTACTGATGGACTTAACAATTTTATTTGGCTCAACAATGCAGAGCATGGATACTGCCGATATCTTGGCGATTTAACATTCAGCACTAACGGCACCACTTTAACGCTCATCAACCGGGTACATCTTGAGCAATATCTCTGGGGTGTTGTAGGCAACGAAATGAGCAACGGTTTCCCGCTTGAAGCCCTTAAAGCACAGGCTGTCGCGGCGCGTGTTTACGCAGCCAATCATAAAAAAGGTGGGACTAAAGATTTGTTTGATCTTGTTGATACATCCAGTGATCAGGTCTATAAGGGCTACGATCCAAATGATACAAAAGTTATACAGGCTGTGACAGAAACTTCGGGTAAAATATTAAAGTGCGGCTCCGAAAATGTGCAATTTTTTTACGGCGCAACCAATGGAGGCTGGGTTGATATTCCGCAGCACAGATGGAGCGGAACAAACACTGTGATGCCTTATCACATTATGAAATCTGACCCTTATGATTTGGCTAATCCATCAAGCCCACAGGAAGTCTTGGTCTTTCCGCGGACAATAACCGCCAAAAATCCCATACAGTATAAGATTCGTGAAAAAGGAAATATGATTACGAATGGCAATAGTTCCACTGCAGCTACCAATGCATCTATTTACTTGCGTCTGTGCGCGCTGCCTGTTGTGGCAGCTAAAGGCTATATCGCCAACGTTTCCGGGGACATCGAAATCGTCGGGGTTTCCAAAATTGTGCCGCATACGCTGCAGACGGGTACGAGTTCAGACCCGAACAAACCGGGATATGACGGTGTTAACCTGAACGCAGACTATTTAAAAGCTGACGTGACCATGAATGTGCTGGCTAACCGTTATGCGACACCAGAGGAAGGCGACGGTTATTTATTAGGCGATGTTGATATGAATGGTTCCATCAGCGTCTCCGATTATACATTAGTACGTCTGCATATTCTAGGTATTAAACCTTTAACAGGGGACAGTTTTACAATTGCCGACACAGACAGAAACGGCAGTATTTCAATCTCCGACTATACGAATATTCGACTTCACATTTTAGAGCTTAAACCCATCACAGCCAGAACCGACAATGGGCTTGTACAGGAGCAAACTACCGTAAAGTTCACAATCAACATGACCAAATTTGATTCAGTGACCAGTCCGTATCGCTCGTTCTTTAACTCCAGTCTGGAGCTGTTCTGTGTCGAACAAGATGAGGCAAACTGGTACATTTACCATCGCCGTTACGGTCATGGTATCGGCATGAGCCAGCGAGGTGCTCAGCAGCAAGCCAATGAAGGCAGAAGTTACGTGGATATACTTACGTTCTATTACCCGAATACAACCTTTGCGGATTTGCCCATGACTCCATTGTCAGACTTTACGTTACCGGCAGCTACCTCTATTGCTTATCTGAATGCGAATGCAACAATTGACAATTGCACTGACAGCGTGAATATTCGCAGTGGTGCGGGGACCACCAATCCTGTGATCGGTAAACTTCCGAAAGGAACACGTATTAAATTGAAATCAACGGTTCTCGCCTCAGACGGTTACTGGTATGGTTTTAACTATGGCGGTAATGTCGGATATGTGAGCGCGAGCTATGTGGCAATATTATAATAAACCTCTAGTTATAACTCGTTAATACTGATATAAGGGTGATTGTTATGTGTTTCTGTTACGTCTTCTAGGACGCCGATTTTTTTCGGTATCAGTATTGAACTTAAGGAGACCTATGAGTAAGAACAAAAAGAAGCAAAACCCTATACGATTGGTACTGCTTATATTGCTTATACTGCTTATGCTCTTAAGCTTCAGCTTTACGTTTATACCGACTGCCCAAGCGCATAAACCGGCGACGCTAATCACCGCTACGCCTAACGGATAACTCTGCGCTATAGAATGAGTTGCTGACGCTTTACGCAATGCTGCTGACAATACAATATGATAACCTAGGCATCCTATATTAAGCCTTAAACCAATGTGATAAAAGGAGAACGGCATGAAGAAAAAAATAGTCCCTGTTTTATTGATTATGGTATTACTGGTTTCCGCCATAGGCACGATGACCGCCTCTGCGGGTATCAAAGGCAGCAGTGAGGTTGTTGCAGGCAAATCTTATACATATACAATTTCCGTCTCAGGCAGTGCCTCCACTATTGGCGGTTCAATCTCTTGGAGCGGTTTCGACAGTGGCAGCGATACCTTTTGGGCAGATTCAAAAAGCGGTATGAACGAGAATATCACCGCATCAAAGTCAATTACTATTAAAGTGCCTGCCGGAACACCCGAAGGCTCAACCTGTACCATTAAAGTATCAGGTCAAATATCTACCTTCGACGGAACCAATGTCGGAGAATCTAACTACTCTAAAAGCAAAACCATCACTGTGGTGAAGAAAACCTCATCCCCATCGTCAAACAACAATGACAAGGATGACCACGATGATAAACCTAAAGCCACGCCAACGCCCACGGAGTGGGATCTGGCCGCAGGTCAGGTAGATGGCCTGACTCAGGGCGGTATTCTGAGCATCGATATTACAGGCGAAGATCGCACGATACCCGCTTCGCTTTTCAACGCGATACGTGAAAAGCAAGGCGTGGTTACGCTCAATTTCGGAACTTATACCTGTACGCTAAACGGCGCGGTATTGGGTGAGCTGGACGAAGAAGCCAAAAAGCTCAACTTAGGCCTGTCGCTGGAGGCTGATCCTGATTTGTCCGCAGCCGTCGGCGGCGCTGATGTCTACCAGCTGCATTTTTCTCATGAGGGTGAATTCCCCGGAAAGATCAGCTTTACGTTCAAAGCAGACAAAAGCAGCCCCGGAGATACGGTTTACCTCTACTATTACCGCAGCGGCTCGGGCGTGACCGAAGGCAAACAGTCTGCGGTCGTCGATGCCAGCGGTTATGTGACATTTGATATTTATCACTGCTCAAGCTATTTCGTATCGGGTGCGCTGATTGAAGGCGCTGCGGGCATTGTCGCGGCTCCCGAGCCGACCTCTTCTCTCACGCCGGAACCGACACCGGAGCCCACGCCCGCTCCCTCAGAAGAGCCTGTGAAGGAAGTAGCTGCAGACCTGATAGAGACAGGCTTCTCACTGCCTGTTTTGATTGCAGTTGGGTCCGGAGCAGCGCTCCTCGCCATTATTGTGACCTTGGCGATCGTGAAAGCCGGCCCGTTCAAAAAGAGAAGCAGACACGCTGAATAAATGAGTTCTTAAGCCCCGGCTTACCGGGGCTTTTTATTTTAGCCTCAAAATTCCTCCCATAAGTGTATAAATCGCCATATCTCTTTTGTCAATTGCACTTCTTTTCACCAAATTCCTGTCGATCTCTATAGGTATATGTTGACATTTGTATATCCTTGTCAGTAAAATATATACTAGGCATAATAGCTTGACACATAGTCTATACCTATCATTTCATCTTTGGCAGTCCTAACGTATGATAAAACATATTATTTTGGAGAACAACGCTCATGAAAAGATTTTCCGTTATTTTTATTGCAGCCATAATAATCATCAGCACTTTAAGTTTACCTACCGCCTTTGCCAGCGATGCCCGTCTTACATTCTCAGGCGAAACCGATGTCGAGCCGGGTCAAACATATACATATACATATAAACTGTCTTATACCGATGCATGTCAGGGCTTTGTTGAAATTCACGCAGACGGGATTTTTGAAAATCTGCAAGGCAATAAAGCACCTTTTTTTGAGAATAGCGCTTTTGTTAATATCACGGGTGTTGTGGAAGGAACTATTAAAGTATCCGTAAAGAGCAGCGCGAAGCCGGGAGATACGGGTACGCTGTCTATCAGCGGAACATATATCTATAAGCAGGGAGACAACTTCCCAACGGTGCCTATAGGCTGCTCGCCTTTTCGGGCATCCGTTCCCCTGCCCAAAGCCACACCCGCGCCTTCTTTGTCGCCTACGCCCTCTAAGTCACCCACGCCGCCGCCTGTGCCTGTTCCGCAGGTAACGCCGATGCCCGACGATTCGCCTGCTCCTTCAGAGCAGCCCACACAATCGCCGGTATCCGCTGCCGCTCCAAAAGAAACCAAGATTGCGCAGCCCCTTTTGGAATTAACTCCGCCTTCACAAGCCCCCTCCCCAACACCTAACCCCACAGAAACGCCTGCGCCTACACCTTCCGCATATAACGCCGAATGGCTGCAGCTTGGCGCACAGCTCGATACGCTGCCCGCGGGAGGAGCGCTGCGCATGACCGCACCCGAATCAAAAATGATCCCGTATACCCTGCTTAAAGCACTCAAAGCTAAACAATGCACGCTGGAACTTAGCCTTGGCGACTATATATGTATCATACGGGGAGATGAACTCTTTCACCTGCCTGACGGCGCCGATGCCCTTAGCCTTGACATGTCTATGCTGACCGACCCGGCTCTCTCCGATGCCGCAGACGGCTTTGATATATATCAGCTGCATTTTAGCCACAACGGTGAGCTTCCCGGTCGTTTCGTATATCGCTTTAAGGCGGCTCATAACAACCCCGGCGACGAGGTTTATCTTTATTATTACTCCAATATGTCCGGCAAGGTCGAGTACAAACAAGCTGCCGTTGTGGATGAAAACGGTTATGTCAGCTTTGATATTTACAGCTGTTCAAGCTATTTTGTGACCGGCTCTCCCATTGGCGATTCCATAGTTGCGAATGTCTTGGATGATGCCGGTATTCCGCTAGCGCCGCCAAAAGACAATACGACGTTATGGATGATTCTGATTCCAATATTCTGCATCGTTCTCGTATCTAGTATTGTGTTTATACGTCTGCGGCGTGTTGGCCCGTTTAAAAAGAAGACCAGCTATAAAAAGTCAAGCTGAAAAAGAACATTAAAAAGTGCAAGTTGATAATTGAATGTTAACTGTCGAGATAGTCAAAAAGAACGTGGGGGCGTGGCCATGAAGCTATGCCAAAGGATGTAGGTAATCCAATTTACATCCTTTTTTTATTTTTTCCATCAATCGTATCGAATACGTTTTGCTATGAAGAGTAACTTCATGATTGACCGTTTAAAACCCTTCCGAATTATACCAAGCATATTTGTACAAAACCACCATAAGAAACCCTATTTTCAAGCGTATGATTGCCAACTATTTTATATCCGTGCAGAACTAACCTATTGCAAAGGGATAAAGGCCATCCTTCATTTCATGAGCGATGGATCGTATACATTCACATTCATGCTCCAGACATGGTATCAGCTCAGCCGCATTCCGAATTAAATTATTTAATATGAATCTGAGAATCAACCGTGAAAACCCGGGCAGCCCCGAATTGGCGGTGCCTTATGCTGTCTCAATGATTGCGCTTTTCGTATCCTTTATTAAAAAAAGATGTTTTTCGCGTGCAAACACCCAGATTCTTAAAAGCAGGCAAAAAGAGTGTGTTTTAAAGCTCAGCGTGATAAGCCAAACGCTCCAATGCATCGTCGTCATCCACACCCGGAAATTAATGTCTGCATAATGCGATTCCTCCGGCATTTTGCCTTTCTATAGCTATGGTTTAACACGGATTATTTGATTATTATCAACATTGTCCTCGGTCAAATCGTTCGTTTCCATTCATTGGGCAAAGTGCTGGTTTATTAAGTGGGTTTGATGCAATTTTTTAATGTTAATTTCTTTATAAACTTACCTGCATTTTATACAACAGTCTTTTAAGGGCTCATATGTACACAACCTTAAAAGCTTAATCCATCTCCTTAACATCTGGTATTTACGCCAAAATTACAGATCCCCGATGAGAACACTCATCGGGGATCTGCAGTATGTGCACTTTGTATGAAAACCACTATCAGCCATTGCTGATATGAGGTTTAACACAAGGGGGAAGAATACAGCATATTCTTTTCCGTTTCCACGTCAAACAAATGGATAGCGGGTTCGGGAATCGTGAAGCCTAAATAGTTGTCTCTGCCGCGCTCAAACGCATAGCTGTTCACATCCGATATCTGAACACGAATCACAACGTCCTGCTCGTTTACGGCCACATGCAGGTACATCTCGCTGCCCATCATTTCCGACACATCCACCTTTGCTTTGATGCTGTCCTTGGCATCCTGCGAGG